>JBFWWP010000028.1:70602-77916 GCA_050246115.1 Planctomycetota bacterium | reverse complement strand
CCTAAGGAGTCACCCGGTCGCGGGTCGAGGGTGCGCTGACTCCGCGGTCCAGCCCGAGCCAGTCGCCAAGCAAGTCGCGTTCATGAGGCAGGGGAATCCGCGCGGACCAGGCGTCCAGAAGCTGGGCTGCCGCGACCCGGAACTGGGCGGCGCCCGCCGGGTCTCCCTCCGACTCGCGTTCATGGGACCACATCGTGAACAGCTCGGCTCGCCCAAGAACGATGCCCCGTGACTCCAAGGTCTTCCACCCACGCTGCAGGGTGGACTCCGTGTCCTTCTCGTCCGCGGCGAACACCCGATGGCGAACCGTGGCGAGTCTGGCGCTGATCAAGGTCGTCAACGGCTGAGCGCGAACCCGCTTCGCATGAAACTCGGCCTCCTCGAACAGGAACACGGCGCGAGTCCACTCCTCAGCGACCAGGAGCGACTTGGCCTTCTCGTAGTAGTGCCGGGCGATCTCTTCTTCGTCCTGGCTCCGCAGTAGATCACTCTCGCTCACTTCGTGTGGATTGCGAGCAACGTGCGGTGCCAGCTCCGGGTAGCGTTCGCCGAGCGCCAGCATGCGCTGGCGCAACTGGTTCGCCTCGTTCTGGCAGCCGAGCTGACCGAGTAGTCGCCAGCGAGCCCACCACAACGGCACTTGGTGGGCGACGTCGCCGCGCTCCCGGACTTCCTGCAGTGCCTCCATGTTGAGCTGCAGGGCGCGCCCGGGCTGGCCGCTCTTGAGAGCATGGGCCTGCGCGACTGCGGCCCAACGCACCCAGGGGTCGGGGTTGTCGCGGTGCGGTGCTTGCGATGGATGGGCGTCCTTGGCCAAGATCGCGGCCGCTTCGGCCAAGCGGCCCCGACACGTGTCGATCTCCGCCTCGGCGAGCGTGCACTCCCAGCCCCATTGGGTCGCTGGGTACCGGCGCGACCAAGCGTGGCACACGGTGAACTGTTGGGCGGCTTCGGCCACCCACCCGCTCCGAGCGAGGAGGAGACCGCGCACCCAGGCCACCCGTGGTTGCTCGACGACGGCGCCGACGCGCGCGAACAACGCGTCGGCCTTGCGCAAGCAGTCCTCGGCGTCGGACGCGTCCCCGCGTCGAAAGAGGTGTTCTCCCAAGCGCAGTAGGCACCGCCCGGTCTGCAAGGCGTCGCCCTCTCTGCGGAACAGGTATGCGGCCAGTCGATAGAGTCCGATGGCCTCCGGTCCGAACCCGGAGAGTTCGTGATGGCGCGCGAGCAACAAGTTGCTCCAGGCCGCGGCCAGCGTGGTCGGACACGCGTCCAGGAGGCCCAGTCCTTTGCGGATTTCGTCGAGGCCCGGCCGCCGCTGCCCGCGCGCCAAGCGGTACTCCGCACCGAGCAGCGCCTGTTGTCCAGCCAACGCCGTAGGCAGGTCGGCCGGGTAGTCCTGGACCAGGCGCCAAACTTCATCGAGCTCCGCGGCAGTGCCGCGGAACAGGTTCAGTTCGATGACCAGCAAGAAGAGTCGGCGACACCGACTGGCCCGATCCTCGCGCGGAAACATCTGCAGAGCGTCGTTCAGCCGTTGGAATGCGAGCGCGAAGTCTCCGCGCAGTCCCTCGCTGCGAGCCAGCTTTTCTTGGAGCGCGACCCGCACGGCCGGGCTATCGTTGCCCTCTTCGCTGGTGGCGACGGCCTGGCGTCGCAGCAGTTCGACGTCTGCCGATGGCCCCCACTCCTGGCGCAGTTCCGCGAGCTGATCCAGGAACTCCACCCGCTCCACGACCGTTAGCGAGCCCGACCGCAGCAGCATGTCGAGCCATCGGATCGCGTCCAGATCCCGGCGCTCGGCCAATGCTTCGCGCGCTGCGCTGCGCGCGTGCGGTAGCGCTTCTTCGACCCGACCGGCTTCGACCAAGTGCTGCGCCAACCGGTCGGGCCTGACCCCGAACTTGCTGTTCGCCCGTTGGAGGAGGAGTCGCACCATGGTCTCGTTGTGAAGGCGCCAGTTGCGTTCGCCCACTGCGAGGCGCACTGCCTTCTTGAAGTACGCATTCGCGAACCGGAACCGCTGGCCGCCGACTTCCTGAGAGATCCAGCCGTCGGCGCGCAGCCGGGTGATCGAGTCGAGCAACTCGCGCGAACCCAGTTCGGTGATCCGCCGAATCCAGTCGAGGTCCGCCGTACCGCCGGCCGCAGCGAGCCCACCGAGCACCTTGCGGTCGTCCGGAGGGGTGGTGTTGAACCGAACGAGGGCTTCCTCCACGAGTGGTGAACAAGTCAGGGCCGCCGCTTGCGGGGACTCCACCCAGCCGTCCCAGCCTTTGCCGATGATCCCGCCTTGAACCAACGACCGCAGCACCTTCTGGAGCAACCAGGGGCTCCCTTCGGACTCCTCCGAGAGCAGCGACTTGAGCGGGTAACACAACTCGGCCCCGGGGAGCCTGCGTTCGAGCCAACGGGCGAGGGTCTCCGGATCGAGCGAACGCAGGACCAAGTCCTGCTGCCAGACCTTGGCCGGCTCCGACTGCAACCACTGAGCGGCGGTCAATCCGGGTGCGGCGCGCTGAAACGCGATCCAGGTGACATTGCGAAGGGCCGGGCTCTCGCGTTCCCGTTCCGCGAGGCACGTGAGTAGCCGACATATCGCCGGCCCAGACTGCTCGATCTCGTCCAGGATGAACACCCACGGTCGCAGGGTCGCCACCGCAGCCAACCAATGGACCAGGGACCGGATGACGAGTTCGGCCGGTTGCGTGCGCGCCAGTTGCTGGTTCCAGCGGCGGACCGGTTCCTGGCGCAAGGCGTCGGACCCGAGGTGGCCGAGAACTCCCGTCACGAGATCGACGAGGGGGGCTCGGGTTCGCGCCGCCGAGATCGTGACGATCGGCAGCCCCAATCCCTCGATCCGTCGTTGTGCGAGGTCGCGAAACTGCTCCACGTCGCCCGCGTGCGAACCCCGCACGAGAACCAACCCCGTGCGCGAGGATCCGCGTTCGCGGGGCAAGAGCGGCATCGTAGTTTCGGTGTTCCCTACTGGCCCCGCGGTCGGCGGCGCGACATCGAGTTCTCGCGAGGCGGCACCGGCGCGTCGCATCACTCCCCCGAGAACCACGCCGAGCGGGTCTTCCCATCCGCACTCGTCCCCGGCGTGCAGGTACGCGCGCAGCGTGCGCGGCGTCTCCGGGGCCTCCGGCTCGCCGAGCTCGCGGTGAAGCGCGTGCAACACCTCTTCGCTGGAGGCGGGGCGATCGCTCGGCCGCTTGGCCAGCAGCGAGAGAATCAGTTGTTCGATCCCTGGCTGGATCTCACAAAACCGGCTGGGCGGCTCGGGGGCCACGCGCAAGTGTCCCTGGAGTACGGTCATCTTGTCCGGCGCCGAGAATGGCAGGCGACCGGTGAAGTAGCGATAGGCCAACACCCCGACGGAATAGAGGTCGCCGCGTGCATCCATGCGGGCACCGAGGATTCGTTCCGGCGGAATGTAGTACACCGTTCCGAGGATCTTCTCCTCGGGCGGGCGGAGTGTGGGGTGAGCCAGCCCGAAATCGACCAGACAGAAGTCGGGATCCACATCGCCGAGCGGGCGCCGCAGCAGGAGGTTCTCGGGTTTGATGTCGCCGTGGACCCAGCCCTGCGCGTGGATCAAGGATAGCGCTCGCAAGAGCTGGATCAGCGACCGCAGACGCACGTCCGGGGTGAGGCGATCGAGGACGTCGCTGAGCGGGGGCCCTTCGAGGCAGTCGCAAGTGAAGAACCGACCACCCAGATCTGGGCACACACCGTAGTGGTAGACCCGAAGCACATGAGGGTGACGAAACTGTGCGAGGATCTGAAACTCACGGTGGTGCCGGAGCTCGGTCGCGGTGATCGGCTGGGAGATGTCGACCCACTTGAGCGCGCGCACCACGCCTTCGGAGAGGTCTTCCACTTTCACGACGCGACCCATGCCGCCCTCGCCAAGGTCGGCGAGGTAACGGTAGCGGCCTTGGATCATCTCGGGGAACAGGCTCGACGGCATGCGCGTGCTTCCGGCGCGGGTCGTCCCTCTCGTGCTAGTCTACGACATTCCGGCGCCGACTCGGGCCCTTCCCGAGTCGAGCACACGACCCGCGCGTCCCCGGGCTTCCTCGAAGTCAGGGAGTCGGGTCCGGAAAACCCAAGACTCGGAGCACGTCGAGCGAACCCGTGACCAAAGCCGCGCCTTCCCGGAGCAACTGGTGACAACCCTCGTACTGCGGGCCCTCCACCGGTCCGGGGTAGGCCATGACTTCGCACCCCTGGTCGAGCGCCCAGCCGACGGTCGTGAGCGAGCCGGATCGGAGGGCCGCCTCGACGACCACGACCCCGAGCGCGATCCCGGAAATCAGGCGATTGCGAAACGGAAAGTGATGCTTGCGGGGTGGCGAACCGGGGGCGTACTCGGTCGCCACGAATCCGCCCGAGGAGACGATCCGCTCGGCGAGGTCACGCGCTTCGGGCGGATAGACCTCCGGGAAGCCGTTGCCCAAGAAGGCCCCCGTCCCGTGCGCCACGCCGGTAGCGAGGGCCCCTTCCAACGCGGCGCTGTCGATTCCGCGAGCGAGCCCGCTCACCACGACGAAGCCAAGCGCGGCGAGCTCGCGGCCGAGCCGATAGGCCTGGCGGCGGCCGAGAGGGCTCGCTCTTCGGCTGCCCACGATCGCCACGACAGGCTTGCGAAGCGGTAGGCCCGTCCCGCGCACGTACAAGACCCCCGGACTGGGCGTCACCCGCTGGAACAGGGGCGGCCATGCCGGATCCCCGGGGGCGAGAGACCTCACGGGGTCCTGAGAGGTTTCGACCGAGTAATTCCCACGGCGCGCCGCCGCGGCTTCATCAGGCGGGTCCTGCCGACGTACGCTCACCTTCAACCCTCGTCTTTCGCGGGTTCTCGGGTGGCTCATTCGCCGGCTGGCAGTTCGGGGATCGTAGCTGCGTCCGACCCCGAGGCGCCAGGCGGTTCCGATTTTTCTCTTGAAACCGGTATCCCCCACGAGTTTACACTGCGCGATGGTGCACGAACGCACGCACGAACGCACGCACGAACGCACGGGAGTGCAGCCGGGCCCGGGAAGCCGGGCCGGGAGGCCACGCACGGAACAATGGGGAAGGAGGCAAGCCACATGGTCGCCGCAGCCGAGCCATTCCTCGGGGTCTCGGACTCCATTCGGACCCTGATCTCACAGGTGCCGCGCCTGGCCAAGTCCAAGGCTCCGCTCCTCATCGAGGGTGAGAGTGGCACCGGCAAGAGCCGACTGGCCCGCCTCATCCACGAACGCTCGGACCGGCTGCGCGGCGCCTTTCAAGTCATGGACTGTGGCGCAGTGCCCAGCTCGATTTTCGCGCGTGAACTCTTCGGCCATGTCGAGGGCGCGTTCACCGGTGCGGAGCGTTCTCGACCCGGTCGCATTCAGGCGGCGGACGGCGGCACTTTCCTGCTCCAAGGGGTCGATCGGCTGGACGCCTCCGGGCAAGCGACGTTGCTGCGAGTGCTGGACGACGGGGAGGTTTTCCCGGTGGGAGCCATCGCCCCCGACCGGGTCGACGTGAGATTCTTGCAAACGAGTCAGGTCTCGCTCGGCGCTCTCGTGAAGTCCAACGCGTTTCGCGGTGATCTCTTCTACAAGCTCAGTGGCATCACCGTCACGATCCCGCCTCTGCGTGAGCGCCGGGAGGACCTGCGTTTCTTCCTCGACCACTTCCTCCAGATCGAGTCGCGGGCCCTCCGCCGGAATCGACCCGTCCTTTCGCCCGAGCTTCGGCGCCGGCTCCTGAGCTACGATTGGCCAGGCAATGTGGGTGAACTCCGTCACACCCTCCGAGGGTTGCTGACCATGATTCCAGACGACGCGATCAAGCTGGACCAAGTCCCGGCCGAACTTCGACTTCGGCTGAAGACCCGGGCCGAGCCCATCGCCCGAACCTTCTCGATCCCCGTGGGTCTCAGTTTCCAACGGCAAGTCGAGACCTTCCAAAGGGCACTCCTGCTGCGCGTGGCACGCGAAGTGGGCGGGAAGAGGGACGCCCTCCTGCGCGAGTTGGACCTCGCCCCCCACCAGTTGAAGTACCTGTCCAAGAAACTCGGGCTCCCGAACAGTGCCGAGGGCGAGCCCGGCGCAGCTCTCCCCGAGTCCACTGGAGTCTGAGCTCACGAGGACCCGGGGGAGCCTGTCTCGCCCCAGGGTTTCCATGGATCCGCTCGGAGAGATTTTGTCAGGCGGTTGCTCGGATTCGCAGCACCAAAGCCGGCTATCGACCGAGTCGAACATCTTGTCCACACGTTTTCCACAAGCTGTAAACTACACTAATTAAATGCCTTACATGAGTCATAGGGTCGATCCCAAGGCGGGTGACGAGAAGTGTGGGCGGGATCTGTCCGAATTCGTGTGGAGTATGTGTTGGCATCAGCCCGCGCCGCTTGCGCCGTGCGTCGTGCGCGAGCACCGAGGATCCGCACTGCACCTTCACTGAATGCCGTTCGGGCTTTGTGGGCAACGACTTAGAGATTGAATCGCGCCGCTGGAGCAGCATTTGCCCTAGGTTCCGCGCCCGAGAAAGGAAGGGAGCCATGCCTCAGCTCGTACCGCGAGTGTTTCGGTGCGAGAGCTTTCCGTCGAAGAAGGACTGGGTGTACTTCTGTCTGGAGTTCGACCTGGAAATCTGCGACGGGTGTTTTGGTCGCGCACGCCGGCGGCGCGGGGACGGTCACGGCCCATGGTTCTGCAGTGGCTGCGAGCCTCCGCTGCACACGGACCTCATGCTGGCGATCCGAACCCGTTCGAACGTGAAGAGCACCTGCGACTACTGCGGAAAGGAAACGGAGCTCAAAAGCGCCTGGATCTCCGAAGATTGCGCACGCCTGTACTGCAGCGAGCACCTCGAGCCCGTTCGAGCCGCTGACATCGACCGTGTGGTCCGGGAGGAGACTCGAACGCCGCTTCCCGCGCCCCGCTGGGTCATTCGCGAATCGACTCGTCGGATTTCAGCCCGACGGAATGGCGTTAGCCCGCCAAGCCCTTCCTACCGTGCCATCTACGACGGCGACCGAGTGATCGAGTTGGATCGCGGATTTCGCCATTCGTCCTGAGTGAGAGCGACCCGGCTCCGATCCACCGAATCCGGGCCCGTCGACGATTGCTTCCCACCCTTCCTGGGAACCACTCCACCGTGAAAACGGTCTGTGCGCCCGTGCCGCGAGCGTGCCTGCCCCCTCGTCGGGTGACCGGCTCCTGCTCGTCGCCGGAGCTTTCCGTTTTTTGCTCGTCGCGCTGGTAGCTCAGGGCCGATGATGCAAGTACCATGCAGCCCGTTGGCGCCCGCGAGTCGGCTGGGGCTGAGTCG
>JBFWWP010000028.1:56246-70502 GCA_050246115.1 Planctomycetota bacterium | reverse complement strand
TCGGGTGACCGGCTCCTGCTCGTCGCCGGAGCTTTCCGTTTTTTGCTCGTCGCGCTGGTAGCTCAGGGCCGATGATGCAAGTACCATGCAGCCCGTTGGCGCCCGCGAGTCGGCTGGGGCTGAGTCGAGCGGGGCTGAGTCGAGCGGGCCGCGGTGCGGCCGTGCTCGGTCCTATGCCCGGCAAGGGTGCGGCACGTTGCCGCTGGGTCCGCCGTCGGGCGGACGTGGCGGCGTTCGAAATCCGAGTTTGTGGAAGAACTCGGCCCGGGAGGATCCCGCGGCGGAGTTGCCTCGAGGGTAGGCGGAGTCCAACCCGGGACCGTGGGGTTCCGAGGAAAGACCCGCCGTGTACGGAAAGGAGCGGGCTTATGCGCAAAGGTAAAGTTCTCGCTTTGGTCCTCGCGTTTGGTGTCACGGCGAGCACGGCGGTCCTGGCGTGTCACTCGAACTACTTCGATGAGTGCTTCGTCAAGATCCAGCAACTGCGGGACTCGGGGAAGTTGCAAAAGGACCAGATCACCGCGATTTGGAACCTGCGCGA
The DNA here is from genome assembly GCA_050246115.1 of Planctomycetota bacterium. GTDB lineage: Bacteria > Planctomycetota > UBA8108 > UBA1146 > JAJFFE01 > JBFWWP01. Next base: position 69,961 of record JBFWWP010000028.1, on the reverse strand, counting down.
CCAGTTCAATACGGACAAGAGCCTCGATCACCAGAATGGCCTGTCTTGCGCAGCACACGACAAGCACGTGCCGACGTTCATCGCCGCCGCGGCTGGTGTTCTCGATGACAGTCAATTCAAGCATGTGACTGGCAAAGAGAAGACCGAAGTCGAAAAACTCCGCTACGAGCTCAATCAGCTCAAGAAGGAGCTGCAGCAGATCCGCGAGCTCCTGAAAGACCTGAAGAGCAGCTAGCCGAGGATTCCCTTCCGGTCGCCTTCGTTTGCGAGGACCTTCGGGAGGACGTTGGGCAACCCGCCGGGACCGGTGGGTTGCCCTTTTTTCTTGAGTTCGTTCGCTCTCCAATGGCGCTCGAGGTCCGACGCTGCGACAAGCGACACCGAGAGGTGAGGTCTGCGTGATCATCCGGCTCTGCTGCATCTCGGCGTTGTGCGTAGCGATCGTCCTGGCACCCCTCTACGCCGACGACTCGGACCCGAGCCGCAAGTCCGCCGCGGTGCTCGATCCAGGCTTCGTGGCTTGGGTGAAAAGCGCCGACTATGGGTATCGCGAGTTGGCCGCTCGCTTCGTTGGTGCGGCCGGCAGAGACCCGACGTCCTATGAGCGCACGGTCGACCGACTGACCCGCGACTTCGCAGCGGAGTTCGCGGGGGCGTTGGGCTCCGACTCACCCGAAGCACGGGTCGCGGCCTTGCGCGAGTTCTTCTTCCGGAACCGTGGGTTCGAAGCCGATCTCGACCTTACGCGTGTCGAGAATCTGTTTCCCGACACGATCCTGGAGCGACGCCGAGGCTACTGCCTCGGCTTGTCTCTGGTCTTGCTGGACGTCAGCGAGCGACTGGGCTGGCCACTGGTCGCGGTCGCCGCTCCGCGGCACACCTTCGTTCGCTACCCGGGAAGCCCGCCGATCAACCTCGAGACAACGCTCGGAGGGGCGACCCATTCCGAGGATTGGTATCAAGAGCGTTTCGGCCTGGGGGAGCGCTCGCACAGCCTGGTGCAGGTGCTCAGCCCGCGTCAGACTGCGGCTCATCTGATCAACAACCATGGTTTCAGCTTGCTCGAACGTAAGGACCTCGCGGGGGCCGCAACCGAGTTCGCTCGGGCCCTCGAACTCGCCCCCGATCTCGCCGAAGCACGAATCAACCAAGGGGTGTTGGCGGCGCGTCGAGGAGACTTCGCGGGAGCCGTACAGCAGTTTCGGTTGGCCGCGAAGGTCTGGCCTACCGATCCGCTCGTCCAGCTGAACGTGTTGAACGCCCGACTCCATCTCGAAGAAGCCGCGGACCTCGTCGCCGACGCCACAACGTTGATCGAAGCGCGACCGAACGTGCCTGGTCTCGAGAACTTCGGGCGAGGCCTTCTCGAGCGCCTCGACGCCGACTCGAACTGGACCGAGGTGCAGCACCTGCGATCCGCCCTCAATCGACGCCAGGCTCGAACCGAGGGACGAAGACCAGGACTGAGCGCCACGTACTTTGCTGACGAGCGTCTCGAGCGAGTTGCCCTGCGACGGGTCGACGCCGATGTGTCCTTTCGGTGGGGTTGGGATTCGCCCGGGTCGGGCCTCCCCGCCGACCATTTTTCGGCACGCTGGACGGGTTGGCTCCAGATCGACGAGCCAGACGTGTACACCTTCTTCGTGACCTCCAGCGACGGGGTTCGTATCTGGGTGGACGGCAAGCAGATCCTGAACGCCTGGACCCGGGCCAACAACGCTTTCAATCGCGCCACGGTGCGACTCGAGGCCGGATTGCACGACTTGCGGGTCGAGTACTTCGAGTCGGTCGGCGAGGCGGGGGTCAGCCTGCTGCTCACCGCGGACCGTGAGGAGAAGGCGCTCGACTTCGCCCCGCGCCTCTATCACCCGGTCCTCCCCAGGGAGTAGCCGCTGGCGCTGGGTCCCGAAGCACGAAACACCGAGACACATCGACAACGGTGTGGCACAATTCCGGCGCGAGGCGAGGTGGATCTCGAGACCTGAGGGTCTCGGGAGTGCGTTCGACTCGACGACCTGCACTCGTGTTCGACCGATACCAAGATTCCGGTTCGGGGAGGGTAAACGTCTGCTCCGTCAGTCGTCCCAGCTGACGGTTCCTCAGTCCCAACCCCTGACGCCTCTCCGAGCCGGTTTTCAGCCCGTTGTCCGGGGCCACCATTCTCTCGACGACTTCGGAATGCGGCCCGTTGCCCGTTTTCGAACGCGTGGGTCGAGGCTTCGCCTGCCTTCACGGTCAGTAGAGGATCGAGTCCGTAGTGAACTCAACGCCCGTCAACTCGGAACCGGTCGGCGAACGGGCCCCGTCCTATTGGAGCCAACCGGAACCTCGCGAGCCGGGTTCGCCAGCGGGCGCAGCACCGGCACCGCACCTCCTGGACCTCCCGCCCAGCGAAGCGCGCCGCGCCGTCGCCGACTGGCTCATCGCCGCGAACCAGCCGAGCTACCGCGCCGCGCAGATCGTCGACCACGTCTTCGGCCGTCGTTGCGGGGCGCCTCAACGGATGACCAACCTGCCGGGTGACCTCCGGACCCGGCTCGCGAACACCCTCCTCCGCGACGTGCTGTCGATCGCGGAGATCCAGGTCTCCCGCGATGGAACTCGCAAGTACCGTCTGCAACTCGGTGACGGGGCCATCGTCGAGGCGGTTTGGATTCCGGCCGACGATCGGGGGACGTTGTGCATGTCGTCGCAGGCGGGGTGCCCGGCGGGCTGTACGTTCTGCGCGACCGCCGCGAGTGGCTTCCGCCGCAACCTGCGCCCCTCGGAGATGGTCTCTCAGTGGCTCCTCGTCGGTGACGACCTCCGGCGCGAGGCGCGAGGCGAGGTAACTCAGGTGGTCTTCATGGGCATGGGCGAGCCGCTGTTCAACTACGACTCGCTGAGCGTAACGCTGCGACTTCTCACCGAGCCTGCCGGTTTCGCATTCAGCCCCCGCCGCATCACCGTCTCGACCGTCGGTGTCCCACGGCGCATGGAGCAACTCTGCGCCGAGTTCCCGCAGGTGCGACTCGCGCTGAGCCTGCACTCCGCCCGTGACGAAACTCGTGAGCAGATCGTCCCCATGAACCGGCGTTTCGGGGTGGGTGCCTTGCGGGAGTGCCTGCGAAGCCTTGGTGATCGGCTCCGGAGAGTCACGCTCGAGTACGTGCTCCTCGTGGGCGTGAATGACTCGCCCGACGAAGCTCGAGCGCTCGCTCGCTTCGCTTCGGAGTGCGCCGGGCATGTGAACCTGTTGCCGTTTCACCCCTACCCAGGTGCCCGGTACTCGCCCACCCCTCCGGAGCGCCTGCGCACGTTCAAACGCCAGGTCGAAGACGAGTACTCGGGCTCGGTCACGATTCGCGTGAGCCGCGGACTGGACATCGCAGGCGCGTGCGGGCAACTCGCCCTGCGGACCACCCCGCCTCAATCCTAGCGCAGACACGAGTCACCGCCGTACATCCGGAACACGCAGCGACGACACGCGGCCCGATCGGGTACCTCCACCTCCAGCGACACTTCGGAGTAACCCGCGCAACGAAGGCGAGCCGCAACGAAGGCGAGCACTGCGCAGTCGAGTGGGTGAAGTGGGTGCGGCTGTGTTGCAGCCAAGAGGGGCTTTGCGACCGCCCCTTTGAGAAAAAGTCTAGGCCCGAGGCAAGCGCGGTACACGCTTGCCTCGGGCCTTTTGATCCCGTCTTCGTTTTCCGTTGCTGGCGCGAACTACTGCCCCGCGGGCTTGGTGGTGGTGCCTCCGGGTGCGGGCTGGGTCGTGGTACCGGGCGCGGGGGCCGGAGCCGCCGACTCGTCCTTCTTGCCGGCCCCAAAGGTGGGACCGTCTGGCCGCTCGAAGATCTTGTCATCGAGACCACCGTTGACCACGATCTCGGAGTATACCTTCTCGAGGACCAACTCGTTGTCCTCGAAGATCTTCTCGTTCGCGGCCATCTTGATCCACTTGTCGGGATCGTTGCGGAAGCGCACGCGCAAGTAGTCCGTGTAGAAAACTTCCTTCTTGGTCAGCCCGCGTCCGGTGGGCTCGGTCCACTCCTTCTTGAGGAGGAGCCCGTCCTCTCGCGAGAAGTAGTAGCGCACCTTCTGGCCACCAGCGAACGAGGCCGCTTCGACCACGTCCACGGTCTTGCCCTGCAACTCCGCAGCGGGCAGCGACTCGAGCGTGTAGCCGTCCTGCTCCCATTGCATGAAGTAGTCGTCAATGTACTTGTCCCAGACGAAGACGGTAAGCGTCTTGCCCTCGAGCGCTTGCACGACACCCATGGTCTTCACCCAGGCACTCTCCCCGTTGTAGACCTGCACGAAGTAGAGTGGCTCGTTCGAGTCGCTCGACAGGCTGAGTCCTGGCAACTCCCACTCCTCGCGAATCTTGAGTTCACGTTTGAGGAAACGCGACATCCGCATCTCCTGCACGTCGGTCGGTGTGAACTTCTTGTTCACGAACTTCGTGACCTTGTCCGTGATCGCTTTCTGGGTTGCCTTGCCCCCGATCGCCTCGAGGTAGCGATCCACGACGGCGACGGCCTGAGGGTTACTCTTGGGCGCTTCGGGCGCCGCCGGCGCCGATGTGGGGGGCGACTTCGCCGGGGGCGTCGGCGCCGGGGGCGTCTGCGCCAACGACACACTCAGAGTCACAGGAAGCAGGAGGGCCGCACAGGGGGCCGACCAACGAATGCGGCTCCGGAACCGCAGGCTCGGTACGTTCATGAGAGTCCTTCCGCAGGCGAGTCGAACTTCAGGGGAAGCATAGGTCGGCTACCGTAAGGCCCCGACTGTCCGGCCGAGCCGAAGTCACCGGGGAACGTGGTCACCGGGGAACGTCCCCGCCAGCCGTACCCAACAGGGGTACCCATCGGGGGCCGCCGTTCGAAAAAAAGCTCGGCGGCAGCGTAGTCGCTTCCGGAAGCCGTGTCAAAGGCTGGCCACGGAACGCCAACGGTGCTCCCAAGCGCCTCCAGTGGGCGCTTGGCGCTCCCCGACCAAGGCGGGCGTCGGACGGAGTGGTTACGGCTGTGCCGCGGGCGGTGACGCCGCCGCGAACTCGCTTCGGGCCTGAGGAGGTCTCGGCCGGTTGGGTGGGCCGGTTTCGTTATCGCCGCAGGCGGCGTCGACTCCCCCGCGGGCGCGCCGCTCTCGAGGGATCAATCGTCCGTGGGAACCGCCGCCGTCGCCGGCTCGGCGCGAGCAAATCCAACGAGGTGAGGGTAACCGGACTCCGTGAGCCATTCCCGGATCACGTCCAGCGATACGAACAGGCCCATGTGGGGGACGACCATCGGCTGTTGCTTGCCGTACGTGTAGATCATGCTGCTGATCCCGATCAACTTCCCCGTCTCCGCCAGGAACACCCCGCCGCCGGAGTTGCCGAAGAAGGTCGGTGCGCTGATCATCCAGAAGTTCTGCCCCCCCACCATCTTGTCCTGACTCGAGATTTCCCCGGTCGTGGGCAGCGGCTTGTTCCCGAGCGGGCAGCCCACCGCATAGACGCGGTCGAAGATCTGCAGGTCGCGGGCTTCCGAGACATCCGCCAGCTTCGCCGCGTACGGCCACGGTTCGTCGATGACTAAGGTGAGGAGCGCCAAGTCGGCGGCCTCGTTGTGCGCCACCATCGTCGCTCGGTGGGACTCCTCTTGGAGTTGATCGGTGCTCGGATCCATGAAGCGCAGGTTGTCGATGTGGCTTCCTCCCGGGGCGTCGAGGATTTCGACCACGACGTGATAGGCGGTCAACACGTAGGTCAGAGCGGAACCATCGTCGCCGACCCGCCGCGAGTCGATCACCACGCCACTGCCGACGGTGCCGTTTCCGCGCATCTGGACGATCGGGTACATCATGCGCTGCTTCATGGACGAAGGGTGACGCTCGATGCGGCTCGCGAGCGACTCGAACTTCTCTTCCGTTGCGCACGCTTGACGGTAGGCGGTGTGCGACGTGCCTTCGATTCGCACGATCCCGCTCTCGATCAGAGATCGGAGTTCTCCTGTGCGATCATCGAGCAACCGCACGATGCTCTCGCGTTCGGAGGCCAGCAGGGCTTCGCCTGCGCGCAGGCGGTCGCGAACCACCTCCACTTCCCGCGCGGTCTCGAGCATCGCAGTCCCGGAGGACTCGCGATCGACCTCGAGCGCCTCCAAACGGTGGTACTGTTGCTCCTGACGTTGACGGATCTTCCCGGTGTCGGCGAGTACCTCGTACTTGGTGTCCACGACTCGGCCCTGGATCCACACGAAGAGCGACACCACCAGCGCGATTTTGAGCATCTCTAGGGTGAACCAACGAAGCGTAAGTCGCATGCGCGTCCCTTCCGTGTTGGGCTCCCCGTTTCCGCGCTCGGAAGCGAGCCCCCTGACTCTCCCTGCTATCGGTCCGAAGCGACCGGCCCTTTATCGGACGGTTGCCCGGGCAGCGACTTCCGCTGCGTACCCGAGAGGCTTCAGCCGCCACGTGGACGACGGGACGAGACCCGGATCCGGGCAGCAGCCCCTCGCGGAAGTCGAATCTGGAGAAGGGTACGATGCGGGTCAGCGTGCCACCAACGGCGCGTGCGGCGGCCACGGTGGGAGGTGTGGGGCCCGCGGGTCGTACGCGGACGCTCCGTGGCGCCGGGCAGATGCGGACAGGCCTAGCGGGTCGGCTCTTCGACCACGATGTTGATCAGACGGTCGGGCACCAGGATCCAGCGCCGGGGTTGACGTCCCCGAAGTACCTCACGAACGCGGTCCCGGGCCAAAACGCGATCCATGAGGTCCTCGACCGGTGGTGAGCCTTCGACGACGAGACGGTCGCAGACCCTGTTGTCGATCTGGATACCGATCTCGAACTCGACCGGACGGAGGAGCTCGGCCGAAAACTCCGGCCAGGGCTGATCGAAGACTCGGTCGGTGCCGCCAAGTTCTTCCCAAAGTTCACAAGCCATGTGCGGCGCAAACGGCGACAGCAGGATGGCGAACGTCTTCAGGGTCGAGCGATCGACTTCCTCCATGCTGAGGTCGGGGCTACGGAGGAACTTCACGAACTCCATGAAGGCACTGACCGCCTTGTTCAGACGAAAGCTCTGAATGGCCCGCGAAACGCGCCGAATCAGCCGATGCTTCTCGACCAACGCGCGCCGACTGACGAACCTCCCCGTATCACGACGCGCTAGGACGACCCGATGCGCGCGCTCGAGAAATCGGCGACAACCTCGGAGTCCGGCTTCGCTCCAAAGGACGTCTTCCTCTGTCGGGGCCAAGAACAACAAATGCAGGCGCAGCGCATCGGCGCCGTGGGCGTCGAGAAACGGCGCGGCCTCGATGCGGTCGCCGCGATGCATGGGAATCCTCCGCACGTCGTCCGCGGGAGTCTTGCGATAAATGCGCCCTTGATTGAACAAACGCCGGAACGGGGCCTCGTGCTCCGAGACACCCAAGTCGCGCAGAAAGCAGGCGACGAAGCGCACGTAGAGCAAGTGCAGGATGGCATGCTCGATCCCCCCCACGCACAAGTCCACGGGCAGCCACTTCGTGGCCTGCTCCGGATCGAACATGCGCTCCGCATCATGGGGGCTCAAGTACCGCAGGTAGTACCAACACGATCCAAACCACTGCGGCATCGTATCGGTCTCTCGCCGCCAGCCGAACTCGCCGTCGGGTCCACGCGCGTCGCGAAACTCGGGCACTTGGTCGAGTGGCCCGCGCCCGCCCTCGGCGATCGGGATGGTGTCGAGTTCGGGAACCCGCACCGGGAGCTCGGAGTCCTGTACGGGGTGCGGCTCTCCTGCCGGATCGAACAAGATCGGTAGCGGTTCACCCCAGTAGCGCTGACGCGAGAACACCCAGTCGTGGAGGTGGTAGTCGACGTACGGCTCGATCAACTCCCGCGACTCGAGGATCTTGCGGATCCTGCGTCGGGCCTCCGGCGCGGACACGCCCACGAGCTGCTCCTCGAACGGATTGCGGAGGCCGTCGCCGCGCTCCTGCGGGTGAGCGTGTCGACGGGGATCCGGGGATCGTCGGCGCTCCCCTCGTCGCCGCGGTGCGCTGCGAGGCGGTTGGATCTTCGGGATTCGATGCTCGGCGCCGAAGCGGGCATGCTTCTCGTCGGACTCGGGAACTCCGAGAATCGCCCCGAAGCGCAGGCGCGGAAGCACGTAGTCGCTGACCCAAATGGGCATGGCGCGCAGGGTGATGGGATTGATCGCGAACGCCCCCGTGGGTTGCCCCGTGGGGTCGGACGCCATGCGCTCCCGTTCGGTCTTGCGCGCCGCCTGGTCGCGATACGCGAGCACTTCCTCTTGGTAGAGGGGGTCGCAAAGGGTTGGAATCAGCGGGTGCTCGGGGGCGAGCAACACGAAGGTTGCTGCCGGTATGGACTCGAGACGCCGCACGAACACCGAGAACTCTTCGAACTCGCCGCTGAACTCGTGCGAGGCCTTGAGGATCAGCTTGAAGCCAACCCGCCGCCCGATCCAGTTGCGCTGCATCGCCTTGACCCGATCGGGCCAATCCAGGTCTTTGAGCCCCTCGTGAAGGCGCTCGGCGAAGCTCGTGATCTTGAGCATCCACTGGCGAACGTCCCGCTCCTCGACGGCCGTTTCGCAGTGCACGCAATGACCGGCCTGGGTCTCTTCGTTGGCGAGGTTCATACGACACCGCGGGCACCACTTCATACGGGTGGTATCCCGGTAGGCGAGTCCACGCTCGTGCATGCGCAGGAAGAGCCACTGGGTCCAACGGTAGAACGTGGGATCGGAAGTGCTGAGCTCGTGGGCCCAGTCGATGCGCAGGCCCAGGCGCGTCATCTGGTTGCGCATGACCTCGACGCCCTCGTCGACGACCTGCTGCGGAGTCTTTTGGCGGCGCAGGGCCTCTTGTTCGATCGACAACCCGAACGAGTCCCAACCCATGGGGCGAAGCACGGCTCGTCCCTGGGTCTCCTGAAACCGGGCGACCACGTCGGTGACCAGCATGCCCCGGAGTTGGTTGACGCTGAGCCCCCCCAAGGACGGATAGGGGAACATGTCCAGGCAGTAGAAACCCGACGACTCCTGGACCGTGGGTGGCGCCTGGCGTGCGTTGCTGGTGGCTCGCCAGCGGTCCTGCCACTTGGCTTCGATTTCCAACTGTCCCAGCAAATGCGTATCCTGCAAGGTTTTCCAACGAAAGCCGAGGGTCGATGACGTGGGGCTTGAGGGTGCTGGGTTCGAGACAAAAATTCAAGACCGTCCCCGCCTCCGCATTTTTCCTTGACGGGCGCGGTCGGCTCCTGAATAGTCCGGGGGTACTGCAGTCCGCATGGAACGCAGTCCGCATGGACTCAAAGGGGGATTAGCTCAGTTGGGAGAGCGCGACGCTGGCAGTGTCGAAGTCAGGGGTTCAAGTCCCCTATCCTCCATTCTTTGAAGTGAAGAAACCCGCGTCGGTCACGACGCGGGTTTTTCTTTTGGTGCCTCGCCTGGACCGACGAACCGGTCCAAGCGGCAGGTCCCGTGGAACTCCGGAGGTTGCGACTCGAGGATCGGGACGACACAATGAGCCCGGGTCGACTGACAACCGGACTGACAACCGGGTCGACTGACAACCGGGTCAAACTGACGACCGAGTCACGTGGCTGACCTCCGGTCCCGGCCTCCCGGCCTCCCGGCCACCGGGCTCGGCCTCTCCCGTAGCCCCGAAGGAGTTCGTCTCGAGTGATACCCCCGACATCGTCGCCTGGGAGTCTGACGGCAGCCGCGACCACGAGCTACACCTGCCACCCGCCGGTCGGTCGCCGGCCTGAGTGGCGCCGCCGCGCCTGGTCGCGCGTGATCCCCTGGTTGATGATCGCCGGCACGACCTTCGCGCAAGAGCGCGCTCCCGAGTCGTTCGTGCCGCCACCACCGGAGAAGATCTTGATCTACCCGGTGCTCGGCGAGATCAACGCCAACTCCATGAGCCGCCTGCGCAAGGTGGTCGAGCGCGGTATCCAAGACGACGGTGCTACGGTCATCGTCTTCGAGTTCGATACTCCGGGCGGGCGGTTGGATGCCGCCGAGGAGGCAGCCGAGTTCATCTTCGAGCTCGACAAGTCGAACGTACTCACGGTGGCCTACGTCCCGAACAACCGGCAGTGCATATCCGCCGGAGCGCTCCTGGCCGTCGCTTGTCGCAAGATCGCCATGGGCGAGAACTCGCTCCTCGGCGACATCGAGCCGATCCACGGATTCACCCTCGAGACGCTTCCCGAGAAGATCCAAACCGTCGTGCGGGCACGGGTCGCCACGTATGCCGCCCGGCGCGGCTACCCGCGGGTGCTCGCGGAGGCCATGGTGTCCAAGGACATCCAGGTGTCGCGCATCACGCGCGTGACGGAGCGTGGCGATTCGGAGGTCTTGTACCTCAGCGCGGAGGAACTCGAGGCCCAGTCGGCACAGTTCCAGAACTCCATCGTGCAACGCGAGATCGTCGTCGGCCGCGGCAAACTCCTGACCATGAACGACGAACAGGCCTATCAGTACGGCTTCAGCGTGGGCACCTATACCACCCGAGCCACCCTCCTCGAGGGACTCGACTTGATCGGCGAAGTCATCGAGTTCGATGACACCGGGAGGCTCGACCGCGACTGGGGTGCGCTGAGCTTCGTGAACAGCCGCTTCGTCAAGTTCCTGCTCATCGTGCTCGGAGTGCTGGGGTTTGCGCTCGAGCTGAAGATGCCCGGGCTCGGACTACCGGGGATCGTCGGGCTCGCTTGCTTCGTACTGTTCTTCGTGATCGGCTATTTCGATCACTCCGTCGGTTGGGTCGAAGTGGTGCTGTTCATGCTTTCGTTGGCGCTCCTGGCGCTCGAGGTGTTCCTGCTTCCTGGGTTCGGGGTGGCCGGTGTATTGGGGTTGGCCCTGCTCGTCCTGAGTCTGGTGTTGTCCCTCACGCCGGGAACCGGCGAGTTCGAGTTCGCAGAGCTGGGGACGAACCTCCTCGTCGTCTGCTGTTCCTTGGTGGCCTCGATGATCATGATCGTCGTGGTGCTCAGCTATCTGCCCAAGGCCCACGGGCGCGCGACATCGGGCCTCATTCTCACCACGTCCCTCACGGAGGCGGCAACGACTCGCCCCAGCGATGCGTTCGGCTACCCAACCGATTCGCCCTGGCTGGGCCGCTCGGGCATCGTCGTCGCTGCGTGCCGGCCGGCCGGTAAGGTAGAGATCGGCAGCGAGACCCTGAGTGTGGTCGCGGAGGGTGGGTTCATTGCCGCGGGAACTGCGGTCGAAGTCGTACACGTCGAGGGGAATCGCGTCGTGGTTCGGCCGCTGCCGAGCGGCGCCGAACCGAGCGGATCTCCCTCGTGAATCCGCTCGGTGTCATCGCAGCGGTCCTGCTCTACGCGGTGGCGCTGGGGCTCTTCCTCCTGGAACTCTTCGTTCCCTCCGCCGGCATCATCGGTCTCTTCGCGGTCGCCTGCCTCGCCTACTCACTCTATTCCTTGTTCACCAGCGGCTACGTGCTCCTCGGGGTCTTCTTCGTCTTGTTCACCGCTGCCTATCTCGTCGTGACGTTCTTCTGGGGGGTGCGTCGCCTCGAACTCCGGACGACTCTACGAGGCGCCGATTCCTCGGGCAGGGACGTCGAGGCTGCAACTCGCATCATAGGACAGGTCGGGCACGCAACCTCGGCGTTGCGTCCCGCGGGGATCGCGACGATCGACGGGCAACGGTTTCAGGTGGTCAGCAACGGGACCTTCATCGAAGCCGGGGCCGCGGTGCTCGTGGTGTCGACGTCGGGGAACCGGATCGTGGTACGGAGGGCCTGAACCTGTCGGCGACCTCGTGCTGACGCCACCATGGACTCGACGATAGCCGTCTTGCGTTGTCCCGGCGCCGCAAGTAAGTTCCAGGTTCGGCTCGAGAGAGCCTCGACTACACAACGTGAGCACTCGCGCGCCGAGGCTCACTCGACCAACGCTCGCTCGACGAAGCTGGAGGTTTTCGAATGCCGGTGCTCGCAGAAACTTCAGAGATACTGATCTACGGTTCGATCTTCGTCCTGGTCTTGCTGCTCATCGTGGGTTTCATTTTCTTCCTCAGCTTCGGCCGTCTGTACATCCAGGCCCTGTTCTCGGGTTGCCCAGTATCCGTGAAGGCCTTCGTCGGCATGTGGCTGCGGAAGGTCAATGCGCGCATGATCATCGAGTCTCTGATCATGGCTTCGAAGGCTGGCCTCGTGCTGAACGTCGACTTGCTGGAGTCGCACTTTCTCGCCAAGGGGAACGTGCGCCGCGTGGTGCAGGCGCTGATCGCCGCCAACAAGGCCAATATCCCGCTGGTCTTCGACAAGGCCGCCGCCATCGACCTCGCCGGTCGTGACGTGTATGACGCGGTGCGTACGAGCGTGCTGCCCAAGGTCATCGACTGCCCCGATCCAGCCAAAGGTCGGGCGACGGTCGACGCCGTGGCGGGCGATGGGATTCAGTTGCGAGCCAAGGCGCGGGTGACGGTGCGGACCAACCTCGACCGGCTGGTCGGCGGCGCTACCGAAGAGACGATCATCGCCCGGGTCGGCGAGGGCATCGTGACGACGATCGGCTCATCGGAGACCCACAAGATCGTATTGGCGAACCCGGACAAGATCTCGCTGAAGGTTCTCGAGAAGGGCTTGGACGCAGAAACCGCATTCGAGATCGTCTCGATCGACATCGCCGATGTCGACGTGGGCGAGAACATCGGGGCCAAGCTTCAAGCCGAACAGGCCGAGGCGGACAAGCAAGTGGCCCAGGCCATGGCGGAGCAGAAGCGGGCGCTGGCCGTCGCGCGCGAACAAGAGATGATCGCCGAGGTCGCGGCCAACCGGGCCAAGGTCGTCCTCGCCGAAGCCGAGATCCCGATGGCGATCGCGAACGCCTTCCGGTCGGGCAACTTGGGCATCATGGACTACTACCGACTTCGGAACCTGCAAGCCGATACGAGAATGCGGGATGAGATCGCGGGTGGCGAACGGGAGCGCGACGAGTGAACGACGATGTTCGCTTCTGGCTGCTGATCGCCTTCTTCGTCATCTTCCCGGCTCTGCGTTGGCTGCTGCGCGTCCTGAGCGAAGCCACCGCCCGGGTTCCGAGCCAACCTCGACCGGTGATTCGGGTCGATTCGGAACCGGCTCGGGCCGAGCCGGACGACGATTTCGACGGTGAATGGGAGTTCGAAGAGGACGACGACCGCGCGGTACGCACTGCCCCACCACCGCCACCGCCACCGCCACTGCCGCCGCCGGTGCGACCGGCGACTCCGGGGATCGGCGTCGGGCGACAGGAGCCGCGGGTCATGGGGTCGGAGCTTCAGCGACTTCTGATTCAGCAAGCTGCGCAGATGCTGCCTCCACGCCCGCCGCAGCCGCGAGGGGCACCACCTCCGGTCGTGGCACCGCGCCGGGGTACTCGTGACCCGAAGTTGCGCGAGCAGCCTCCACACCCACGGAAGCGGTCGGTGGCTCCCGCCGCCGTCGCCTTCGGGCGGCTCTCGCCCATCGAACTACGCCGCGTCGTGCAAGGCATCGAAGTGCTGGGTCCACCCCGAGCCTTGCAGCCGTTTCCGGACTCACCAAAGGGGTTGCCGAACTCGCGTTAGGCTCTAGAATGTCGGACCTCAAGCCAGAGTGGCGAAATTGGCAGACGCGCTAGACTCAAAATCTGGTTCCCGCAAGGGAGTGTGGGTTCGAGTCCCACCTCTGGCACCAACTCTCTCTGAAACCAACTCTCTCTGAAACGACTCGCTC
>JBFWWP010000028.1:50706-56146 GCA_050246115.1 Planctomycetota bacterium | reverse complement strand
CGCTCGTCCCCGACTCGTAGGGTCTTGCTCGGACTCCTGACCCGCACGCTCCCGACACGACCGAGGAACGAAACGAACCGAGCCAGCCGGATGACGGCTGGCTCGGTTCGGTGGTTCTGTTCGACTCGCCCGCGAGCCGTTCGTGATTCTCGGGGCTCGGCCGCGGACTATCGGAAGCGAGCGAGGCGGCTGTTCTTCTGGTCCACGACCCAGCCATCGGTACCGTCGAAGAAGAGCCCCATGGGCGACGAAAGCGACGACGCGCTCGGCGTGGCACTGCCCTGATTGGCCGTGCCCGAGCCGAATCCACTCTGCCCCAAAATGTTCGACGGGCTGGCATTGGTCGTGGTCGGCACGGTCGCGTAGAACAGCACACGGTTGTTGTCGGTGTCCGCGATCAACAACCCGGTACCATCGCTGGCGATCCCGGTCGGACCACTCATGCGCTTGGTGCCGGTCGAGGCGGCGTTGGCCAGCAGGTTCGCCTGACCCAGGGCAAAGTCCGCGTCGGTACCGTTGCTCGATGGCACGGCGGACCAGCCGAGCACACGGTGGTTGCCGGTGTCCGCCACGAGTAGCGCGCTCCCCACGACCGCCACTCCGCCCGGGCTGTCGAGACGATCGGCGGCGACTTCGCCCCCGTGGTTGGGCAGGTTCGACACGAAATCGTCTTGGCCGATGACCCAGTCTGCCGCCGCCCCCGTGGCGACCGTCGTAATGTCGTCGAACACCAGAACACGGTGGTTGTCGCGATCACACACGAACAACTGGGTACCGGACACGAAGACCGCGGTCGGTGCTGACATGCGCGCGCCCGAAACACCGCCGGCATTGGCCGTGCTCGTCGTGCCGTTCGCTTGGCCGAGTACGAGGTCCGCCGCGGTGCCGTCAGCAACCGGGATCGTGTTGAAGATCAAAACGCGGTTGTTGCCCGTGTCCGCCACGATCAGACGGGTACCATCGGTGGCGATGCCGCCCGGTGCCGACAGCGTGCCGAGCGCCGCCGTGCCACCTTGGTTGGCCAACGTGTCGTCACCGTTCGCCTGGCCGACGTAGAGGTCGGGGGCCGGATCGCCGGCTGTCGGTATCGTGTTGTAGATCAGGCACCGGTGATTGAGCGTGTCCGCGACGAAGAGCATGCCAGCGCTGATCGCGAGAGCCTGCGGCTGGTTCATGCGGTGACCGTTCGCGTCCGAACTCGCCGCCATGGTCTGACCCTGGAACAGGTCGGCCGCCGTGCCATTGGCGGTGGGCAGCGCGAGGTAGTCGAGGACACGGTGGTTGTCCGTGTCGGCGACGAACAAGTCTGAACCCATGCTGCCGCTTCCAAACGTAACCCGGGAGGGCGACGACATCGTACTCAACGACGGCGTGCCACCCTGGTTGCTCGTGCCCGTGACGTTGTCGGCCTGCCCGATCGCTACGCCCGACTCGCCGTTGGTCAGGTCGCCGCCGACCGCGCCGTCGAAGGAGTACACCATCACACGGTGATTCGAGCGGTCGGCCACATAGATGCGATCGGTGCCACCCGCCACGCCATAGACGCCGGTCGGACCGTTCAACCCGGTGGCGGTCGTAGCGGCGGTGGTCGCCGTCAGGTTAGCTTGTCCCAGAGCAACGTCCGCGCTGGCCCCAGTGGCCGGACTCGCGGTTTCGAAGACCAAGACTCGGTGATTGCCGGTGTCGGCGATCAGCAAGGCTCCGCTCGAGCCGTTCGCGTCGAAGTCCGCATCGATGAACACATCCTCTGGACCGCTGAGCGAACTGGCGCTCGCCGCCCCACCTTGGTTGGCGAGGGCGAGAACGAAACTCGACTGTCCCAGGACCGTGCTGGCCGCGGCGTTGCTCGCCGAGGGGATGCTGCTCCACACCAACACACGGTTGTTCCCGCTGTCCGCGACGGCGACTTGACCGTCGTCGACATGAATCCCCTTGGGCGACCGGAGCGACCGGCTCGTGGGCGCGTTCGCACCCTGGTTGGCTTGGCGGGAGGTGAACGTGGGCTGGCCGAGCACGCGATCGGCTGCCACCCCGTCGGTCAAGTCGAGGGTCCCCAGGTTGTCCACCACAGCGTCGAACACCAGGATTCGATGGTTACCGGTGTCGCTGACATAGAGTTGGTTCGAGGTGGCGTCGAAGTGAACGTCGGCGGGTGACCAGAGGGTCGAGGCCGTCGGGTCGGCTGCGGAGGCGCTGCTTTGGTTCGCGAGATTGGAGTTGAGATCGGCTTGTCCCAGCACCACTGCTGCGCTGGCGTTGTTGCCATTGGGCTTGCCGTCGAAAATGAGGACGCGATGGTTGTCGGTGTCCGCAACGAAGAGCAGATCGACGTTCACGGTGTTGCCGCCGAGCGTCATCGATCCGTCGAAATGATGCACGCCGCCGGGTGAGAAGAAGCCATTCGCACCGACATCCGGCGTGAGCGCGTCGAGATTCCCTGGGAACAGCGATGCTTCGAGCCCGGTAAGGAAGCGCCGACTGGTCTTGATGCCCAGATCGACCGAGATCGCGTCGGTAGCGGTGTTCGCCAGGTTCACGTCGGTGATCCCGGGAGTCGCCGTGACGATGCCTGAAGGACTGCCGGCAGTCGTGGTTCCGGCGTCGAAGGTCCCACTGACCGTGAGCACCGGTGAAGTGCCCAGGGTGATCAGCGCGCAACGATTGCCCGCGCCAGCGGTGAAGGCCGTGAGTGAAGCCCCGGCGCCGAAGGAGTCCGAGGTCACCGGCACCGAGAAGTTCCCAGCGACCGTCTCCGTGCCGCCAATCGCGATCGGCTTGTCGAACTCGCAAAGCACCGTATCGCCCACATTGATGGTTCCGTCGAGGTCGACGTCATCGTAGTAGGCTGCCACCAAGGTCGGAGCGGTTGCGGTGCGATCGAGCACCGCCAGGGACGCAGTGGCCGTGCTCGCCGCCGAACCGCTGGTCCCGCGGACGTTCAGCGAGGAACTCGAGCGCACGTTCAGGAGGCTGGTTGCCGGCTGAAAGCTCGCGGCGGCACCCAGCACGACCTCGACGCGGGTTGCCCCGGCCACGCTTTGGGACTGAGTCGGCGCGGTACCCAAGGTGTCGAGCGTTGAATCGAAGACGAAGGCGGTGGCCTCGGTCGAGGTGATGTACACCGCGCCGTCGAAGGTGACGACCAAGAGGTCTCCCTCGTCGACCCCGTTGCCGTCGACGTCGACGAAGTGCACGGCCGACATCGACGGTCCGGTCCCGGCCACACTCGTCGAGGAACTCGAACTCGACCCACTGCACCCAACTGCGATCAGAGCAGCGGCCGTGATCAGCGACCCAGCAAGCTGTCGCGCTCCCCGAGTTCCCGCAGTTCCCGTGTCTCGTTGCTTCATCCCGACCCTTTCTGGGTCCGTGGGGACCCAACTCTTCTGGAAGTTCATCTTCGACTCGACGCCCGGCTGGCCAGCCGTCGAGGTGGAGGGAGTCTCGTTGGACATCTTCGGTTGCCACGCCTACCTGGCTTGACCCCTGGGACGGCCACAGATCCCGGCGGCCGGGAAGCTGGCGGTGACGGAGTCGCGAGTCGGAAACGGCTCCGAAGCCGTCGGGCGTCGCGCACTCGGGATGGGAAGCTCGAGACTCCGGCCGGCCGTGCCGTCTGGGACGACCGGGTGCGCGGGAAGACTGCGCAGGAGCAGGATGGGATCAGCGCGCGGGGATCGACCGCACGTAGGCCTCGGCGTCGGTCGCGATGGTGAACACGCGGTCGAGCTGGGTCAGGGCGAAGAGTTCCTGGAGATCGCTGTTGAGCCCGCAGATCGTCAGCGTCGATCCCCGTTGGCGAGCCTTCTTCAAGAGGCCGACGAGAACCCCGACGCCGGCACTCGACACGTAGTCCACCCGCTGCAGATCGATCAGGAACGGGCTTTGGCTCTTCTCCATGGCGTGGCTCACGTCGTCGCGAACCGTGTCGGAACCAGCGTCGCAGATGGCGCCTTCGATCTGGACCCAATGGAAGTCACCTTGCGGGATGATTCGGACCACGACCGGCTGTGTTGGGTGCGGCATGACAGGACTTCCTTCAGTGGCGGAGTTCTCCGACGGTGACGAGCGTCTCGCCCCTTGCGTTATCGGTCGAGGGTCGGAAGGACTTGCGTCGACTCTCGAGGGCGCAACGTCGCCGCGGAGGAACCGACGGCACCGGGAAGCGGGGTTGGTTGGGCCGGGCCGGTTCAGGGTCCGCTTCGTCCCCGTTCAGGCGGTGAGGGCCCCATCGGCAGTCGCTCCTGGGATGACCCTGACGATCGCGACGGGCGGTGCTCGCGTCGACGACTCTGGAGGGCAATGGCGTGGGTCAAACTCAGGAAGCAGAGGCAGGCCACAAACGAAACCGGCCCACGAGAGACACGACTCCCGCGGGCCAGGCTCGCATGCAAGAGGGTTCGGATCAGCGCTTGGAGAACTGGAACGACTTCCGCGCCTTCTTCCGCCCGTACTTCTTGCGCTCGGTCATACGGGAGTCACGGGTCAGGAACTTGCCGGCCCGCATGGCTTCGATGTGCTCCGGGCTGGTCGCCAGCAAGGCTCGACCGAGTCCCATGACCATCGCTCCGACTTGGCCGCTGACGCCGCCGCCGTGGGTCTGAGCCCAAACGTCGAGGCTCTTGAGGGTCTTGGTAGCCCGCAGTGGGTCCAAGACGGCTTGCTGGTGCCGCTCGATCGGAAAGTACTCGTTGAGCGGTTTGCCATTCACCAAGATCCGTCCGGTGCCCGGACGAACCCGCACTCGCGCAACCGAAGTCTTGCGGCGTCCGGTACCCAGTTGGTAGGTCTCTTTGCTCACCAAGGTTTGGTTCCCCTGTTCATCTTCATCGGCTGCATCGCCGGACCGGCTCGGTCCACGAAGGTCGTCCTGGGTTGCACTCAGCTCATCGTGCCGAAGGAAATAGGCCGTGGTTGCTGCGCTTGGTGCTCATGCTCGGGCCCACCGTACACCTTCAGCTTGCTCAGCATGTGGCGTGCGAGCTTCGACTTCGGCAGCATGCGCTTGACCGCCAAGCGAATGACTTGGTCGGGCTTGTGCTCGAGCATCCATTCGAGGTTGTGCGCATATAGGCCGCCCATGAAACCGGTGTGGAAGTGATAAAGCTTACGCTGCAACTTCCTGCCAGTTACGTTCACCTTGGCGGCATGGGTGACGACGACGAAGTCGCCGCAATCCACGTGCGGAGTGTAGGTCGGCTTGTGCTTCCCCATGAGGAGACGCGCGATGTGCGTCGCCATGCGTCCCAGGGTCTCTTGGGAAGCGTCGACGACGAACCAGTCCCGGTCGACCTGGTCCTTGTGCTGGATGAAGCTCTTCTGTACCGCGTATCGTTGCATGTTTGGCTTCCGCTGTCGTTGACGGACGCGCGCCGAGGCACGCGGAACCGTGTCGCTTGTACCGAAGCGTGCTACGAGTCGCCCCGGGGGATTCGCCCCT
>JBFWWP010000028.1:26764-50606 GCA_050246115.1 Planctomycetota bacterium | reverse complement strand
GTCGACTCGCGGAGTCGCCTCGGGAGGCCTCCTCGCCGAGCGAAGCGCGCGATCTTAGGAACCCCTCCGAACCCTGTCAAGGCTGTGTTTGGTCACCGCTTGCGCTCGTCGCTCCGGGGCGGACTCCCGGCCTCGACCAACGACCGCAGGATCTCGCCCGCGTAGCTCACGCCACGATCCGAGATCGCCGCGAGCCGGTGCTCGAGGAGGTTCCGGGACGCCGGGGGGCTCCCCCCGCCTTCTGAGCTCTCGCCCGCCAGCCACCGATCCACGCCACCCGTGTCGAGTAGCGGCCACGGAACCCCGTCAGGCCACCCCGCCCGGGCGCGCACCTCCGACAAGCGCGACGACTGCCAACGCTCGACCCAAAGGGCTGGGTCGATTGGGGTAGCCGCCCCGACCAGCACCACTTCCCCGGTGGCCGGATGCGGATGAAAGACCAAGACTTCCGGAAAGACGTCCCTGAAGCCACGGAGAATCGCCCCGAACTCGGGGAAGTCGATCCGGTACAACTGCAGCCAGTGGATCGCGACTCCGTCCGGCCGCAGCCGGGAATGGACCCGCTCAAAGAAGGCCCGCGTGAAAAGCGGCGCGGACCAGGGGAGCCAAGGCTCGGACGGCTGACAGACGATGGCGTCCCACTGCTCGCGAGTGCGGTGCAAGTAGGCCCGCGCGTCGGCGGCAATGAACGTCGGCAACCGGCGCGCGGCGTCCGGTGGCGAAGCGGCCGGGGATTCCCTGTCGCTTGGCGCCGAGTCGGCGGCAAGCGGCTCTGCAAACAGACGACGTGTTTCCCAAGGGAAGCCCGCGCGTCCGCCCGAAGACCGCAAGGCCGAGAGTACCTCGGGCTCGACCTCCAAGGCGGTGATCGGTCCGTTGCCCGCCTGAACCGCCGTGGCCACGGTCGTGCCGCCGCCGACCCCAATGATCAAGGTGTGCGCGCCGTCACCGCGCAACAGCGTCGGCAAGACGCCGAGCAGGGAGACCGTCGGCAGATGCGCCAGGCTTGGCTCCGTGGGGTCGATGGCGACGCTCCCCTCGACCCGCCCACCGACGCGCAGGAGAGTCGCGTTGAGGTCTGACGCTCGCTCGATCGTGACCCGCGCGAGCCGACCCTCCCCGCAGTACAGGATCTCCCGCTTGTGCCAAGCCGCGAGGGCGCCGCCGGCCGTGACGTCCGCCCGCGACCACTGAAAGACGCCAGCACCGAGAAGTGCCGGTTGCCACAGGCGGCACGCAGCGACGCCGGTGAGTCCGGCGATCGCTATGGCGGCGATGGCCAACCTCGAGCGCGCACTCCTCGCCTCGGCGACGCGCGCGAGCGCCAAGCCTGCCCCCGCCAGAGTGAGCCCACCGCAGCAAAGCACCGTCGCGCCGCTGCCGAAGCGCGGGACGAGCCAGAAACCGACCGCCAACGCCCCGAACGTGCCTCCGAGGAGGCCCGCTGCCTGCAGGCGTCCCGCGTCGCGCGCCAATGTCGTCGGGGCATCTCCCCAACCCGCGAGCAGCACCGGTAGGGACAAGCCGGCCGCGATCCCTGCGGGCAAGAGAGCGGCGACCACGATCGCCAACTTGATCGGCAACGCACTCTCGCCTTCCGGCATGCGCTCGATCGCCCACAAGTAGATGTGGGGTGCAGCCGCGACCACCCACGCCGACACGCCCTGCGCCGCGAGCCATACACACCAACTCAGATAGACGAGCCGGCCCCGGGGAATCGTCGCCAGCCACACCGGTGCGGCTCGACTCCCGATCGCGCCACCCAACAGCAAGGTGCCCGCGGCCAGACCGAGAATCACCAGGCTGGTACCCAAGATCTCCCCCAACAAGCGGGTCCAAACGACTTGAAGAGCCAAGCCGACGCCACCCGCGAGTCCCGCGAGAGCCAGGCGAACCCCCGCGTCGCTCGATCCAGCCGGCGGCTGAGCACGATCCACGGTCGCGTTCGGTCGCGACGAAGGCCCCGCGCCCGGCGGGCTCAGCGACTGACCGGCAAGCAACACCCCGAGAACCGCAACGAGCGTCCAGCCAGGCCCCAACCACGGCAGCAGCACGAGCGGTGTGGCCATCGCCCCGAACGCAGCCCCCAGATCGAGCGCTGCGATCCACCCGCCAGCACGAAGTCCCGCCCCCTCGGCAGCATTCCAGGGCACGCGGAACCAAGAGGGAATCATCGCCGATAGTGTGAGCGCGTAAGGAACGATGGGGACGGCGAGCAGCATTCGCCCCCAAGGGGACGCCAAGAAGGTTCCTCCGACGCTCCACTCCGCGGCCCACCAACCACACCAGATCGCCCCGAGAGTGAACGACGCAACCGTGAGCCAGCCCCAATGCCGGGCCGGGAATCGGCTGCGCGATCCCAGCCACAAACCGATCGACGATCCCAGCAGGTACGCCGACAGTGTGGTCGAGATTCCCTCGAGGTCCGATCCCACGAGTTCGCCGAGCTGACGGGCCCACACGAGTTCCGGGACGAGCGTCGCGATGCCGATCAGGAACAGAGCCTGGCTGCCGACACGGGTGCTGCGCCCAGGCCCGACCGTGGAGACTGGCCCTGAGCTCATGGGCGATGCTCCTCGGGCTGCTGGCGAGGCGCGTCTTCCGATCGCTCGTGCAGCACCCGTTCTTCCAGCCGCGCGATCACGGCTTCGAGTCGCTGCATGTCCTCGGGATCAACGGCCTCGGCCAGCGCTAGGCGGTACCAAGCGAGAGCGCGGTCGGCCCGCTCGAGGTCCACGGCGAGCGCGCCGAGGTTCTTGGTGAGACTCCTGTGGCGGACGCCCGCCGTGTAATGCTCCTCGAGAATCTCGTAGCCGCGTTGCGACGCTCCGAGCTGGCGCTCGACTGCCGCCGCCTCGATGACGGCGGAGGGATCTCGCGAAGCGGTCGGGAGCACCTCGAAGTACGCCACGTACGCGGCCCGGGCGGCTGACCAATCCCGGCGTTCGGCCTGCACGCGCGCGGCGAGCAGGCGGATCTGGGCGCGTAAACCCCTTTGGGCCTCTCCGTCCGCATTGTCGTCGGCACTCTTCAGGGCTTCGAGCGCCTTCTCGTACTTCCGCTCCCCCAACATCCGCTCGGCGAGTTGCAGCAGGATCGATGCACGGTTCGCATCCGACGGACTCGCCGACCGCGGGGATGTCAGGGCCTGGCGCACGCGCGCGGACTTGACCCCTTCGAGTGCACGCGCGTTGTCGGGTGCACTCACGAGGACGCGGCGGTACGCCTCCTCCGCGGCCTCCAAGTTGCCGAGTCCTTGCTCGAGATCGCCCAACGACAGCCATCCCGCGAGGTGTGCCGGATCCGCCGCCAGCAGTCCGCGCAGTTCCTCGGCGGCCGCTACGAGATTCCCCGCCATCATGCTGCACTCAGCTGCCAGGTAGGCGGCCGTCGTCCAACGGCCCTCGGGTCGGAGGCAACGACTCGCCTCGCGAAACGCGTCGCGGGCGCGATCCCATTCTTCGCTCGCCTGGTGCATGAGGCCCCGCTCGAACCACACGAGCCCACGCTGACGCTCCGTTTGGGCGCACTGCTCGGCGCGCGCGAGTGGCGCCAGAACCCGTTCCTGCGAGTCGATCACGAGAGCCGATTGCCTTGACTCGTCGCTTCCCTTCGTCCGAGCGACGAGTTCGAGATGGCGTTTGCGTTGTTCGCGCACCAGGTAGAGGAGTGCTTCGAGCTTCTGCGGCGAGTTCGCCGACTGAGCGCTGAGTTGCTCGGCGACCGCGGTGGCCGTGGGACCGCCTCCGAGTTTCTCGAGCGCGACCAAGAGCCCGCCCAGGATCACCGCGTGATCGCCGGCGTCGAGGCCCCCGCGATCATGCTCGCGGAGCAGCGCCCGGTAGTGCTCGGCGGCGAGTTCGTGATCCGCGGGGGTCTCCGAGGTGAGGAGAAGTTCCGCGCGCTGCCGCAGGGCCCGGACATAGTACCCCTGCTGACGCGGACTCCGCTCGACGGTCGCGAACAACGCCACGCCCACGCCGAGCGCTTCCACCGCCTCCGAGATTCGCTGTTTGCGCACGGCTGCCGCGCCGAGTTCGCACTGGGCCCGAGCGCAACGTGGATACAGGCGAACCGTTCGCTTCCACAGGTCGTACGGAGTTCGCCAATCGTCGATTCGCTGGTGGGCGACGGTCGCCCCCACGAGCAGCGTGGAGAGCACGATGGTCCCGAAAGCCACGGGAACCCGGGCCGCCAGGGACGCCGCGCCACCGAAGACCGTGGCGACAGCAGCCGCGACGGGCACGTACAGGCTTCTCTCGCTGGGCGAGGAATCTCCCGCAGTCACGACGACTGCGGCGCATGCCAGCAGGTAGAGGCCGACGCCGGCCGGCACACAGCGATGACCTCTACGCCAGGCGATGATGCTCCCCGCGACAGCGAGACCGAAGAGCCCGAGCGCGACTGCGCCCGACAGCGGCGCGAGCGGCCCGTCGGAAGCGGGAAAGACGTCGAAAGAGTAGTCGTTGCTGAGGCGCCCGAAAGGCCACGCCAGCAGGCCAACGAAGTGGAGCTGAGCCCGCGCTTGGGTGAGCCAGGTGTCCGCGAGGGACAGCGACGCGGGCGGGCGGTCGAGCCCACTTCCGGGTCCGACCAGGAGCGCCGCCGCGACCGCCAAAACCGGAAACAGCAGCGCTCGCCAGGAAATCGAGCTGACACCATCGGGGCTGTTTCCACCGGTTCGCAGCCGATCGAGCAGCAGAATCGCCGCGGGAAGAACGGCGGCCGAGTCGCGCAGCAAAACGGCGAGTAGCGTGGCTCCCGCGACGACCCCGGTGCCAAGCCAAGAAGACGGGCGACTCCGGAGATGGACCAGCAGCGCGATGAAGGAGAAGGTGCAAGCGAGGAGGTCCGGCCGGCCGCTGATGGCGACTACGGCTTCGGTCTGCACCGGGTGGACGGCGAACCCAGCGGCGACCAACCACGGCAGCCAACCCGGTCTGCGACCCACGACTCGGCACACGAGGAGCGCCAACAGAATCGCGTTCCACGCGTGGAGCAACAGGCTGTGAAAGCGAAACACCCGGGGGGACGGCAAGCCCCCCACCGCGGGCTCGACGAGGCGGTCGGTCAACCAGGCGTCGATCCCGAGCGGAGCGAGCGCCACCCATCCCAACTCACGGTCGATCTGCGGCGCAAGGGGCAAGGCCTTGGCGAAACGAGTGTGCTCCCACAATCGTTCGCTCTCGAGGAGGTCGCGGTCCTCGAAGACGAACTCGCCACTCGGTGCCGGCCAGTAGATCCCGAGTACCAAACCGAGGAGCACCAGGGCTCCCCCGCGCGTCCAGAGCTCAGCTCGGTGGTCCAAGGACGACACGGCGCTCATGCGAGGAGGCTCCCAACGACGCAACCGTCCGGGGCGGAATCCAGGACCCAATCGTTCACGAGCAACTCCGGTTCGCGCTTGGCGCTCCGAGCCTCGGGCTCACAGCGTCTCGGGAATCGCCAGGTGAAACTCCTCACGCAAGATCTCGAGCAGGTCCCAGTAGTTCTGAATCACGTACCGGGCCGGAGTCTCTCCCGGGAGATCCCGAAAGCGCGAGCCACGGAGGATCTGCACCGTGACCATCCCGACCTTGTTGGCTGGGTCGATGTCGTTCACGGGATTGTCGCCGACGTACATGCACTCCGCCGCCTTCAGGTTGAGATCGCTGCAGGCGCGCTGGTAGAGCTTGAG
Organism: Planctomycetota bacterium; assembly: GCA_050246115.1. Taxonomy (GTDB): domain Bacteria; phylum Planctomycetota; class UBA8108; order UBA1146; family JAJFFE01; genus JBFWWP01. The sequence continues at coordinate 44,929 of JBFWWP010000028.1, read as the reverse complement.
ATTGGGCTTGGAGATCCCGAGTTGGTGCGAAATGAAGATCGCGGCCGGCGTGAAGAACGGCGCGAGGCGCAAGCGGACGAGCTTCTCGGCCTGTTTGATCGCCAGCCCTTCCGTGATGATGCCCCGAACTACCGGCGTTTCAGCCAGCCGGCGCAGGCCCTCGTAAGCGTCCTCGTAGGGTTCGAGTTCTCGGGTCTTGGTCTCGTGGTACGCGACTACCCCGGCCGCCACGATCATGGCCGGGTTGACTCCCTTGTACACGCGCCGAGGCAGTCGGAGTAGGAGCTTGTCGAAGTGCGCGTCATGGTTCGACGAGAACTCGCGGATGACCTCTTCGAGCTCGGACTGCACCACTTCGCGCTCGAGCCGGAGGCCGGCTCGGATCATCGCCTCGACGCTGGCGGCGCGGGCCTTGGCCGCGAATTCGTCGGTCGAGAAGAGAGTGCCATCGATATCGAAGAAGATCGCGCGCAAGGGCGTCATCGTCGACCTCGGAGCTCGAACCTCCGCGGGGCTTGCGCCAGCCCTCGACGGGCTCGTGCCGATCGCGCCATCGATCCAACCCTCCGATTTGACCTGCCAAACGAAGCCGAGTGCCCTGCCCAAACGAAACTCGGGCGGGCCCGTAAGGCCCGCCCGAGATCCAAGCTTCCGGAACTGCCGGTTCGGGTTCGAACCGGCACGGAGCCAGTCCGTGGGCTGCAGATCAGTTGTAGAGCCGTCGCTCCTCTTCGCGCAGGTCCACCACCGAGGCCGTCAGGAGAATGTACAAGCTCCTGCGCTCGCGCAGATAGGCCTGGCGACGAAACAGATTCTTGATCACCGGAATCTTGCCGAGCACTGGAATGTAAGACTCGTACTTTTGCTCGTCGAGCGCTCGGAAGCCACCGAGCAAGACCGTGCCCCCGTCGGGAACGGTAACTGAAGTGAATGCTTGCTGGAGAGAAATCTCGGGCAGGTCGATCTCCACCTGCTGCGCGGCTTGCGTGATCGAGCCGAGACTGATCTCAACCGTCGAAATCACGCCGTTCACCAAGCTCGCGATCGTCGGACGGACATCGAGAGTAATGTACTTCCGGTCGGCGGAAATCACGGGCTGCACGTCCAAGATCACGCCGTCCTGGAAAGTCCCGATGACCGGGTCGGCGACTTCTTGCACGACCAGCCCGGTTCCCCCGGACACCAGCTCGTAGTCCTGAATGTAGGCGCGCTGCGTGATTACGGACACGTACACGCGCTGCCCGTTGGAGGCGGTCACCCGGGGCGCCGTGACGATCCGGGACTGACTCTCTTCGACCGACGCGCGAACGATGGCATTGATCTGGAACGGATCCAACCACGTCGCCTGCAGGGTGAGTCCGCGAAGCGCCGACGTCAGGCGGGTGCCGGTCACTCCGCCGACGAATCCGTCGAGAATATGCTGCACCCGGCCAGCGACCCGGTCCAGGCCCATGATCAAGCTCGGGTTCGTCGGGTTGCCCAGATTCTGGAAGCCCTGATCCAGGCCACCGCTACGCGAGCTGTTCAGGCTGCCGTACGGGGTGCCGAAACCCGAGCCCGGCGGCAAGCCGAGGTTGCGGGTGTCGATGCCGATGTCTTCGAGGAAGTCATCGACGATATCGATGAAGCGCGCCTCCACGATCACGAACAGATCGGTGCCCTTGCGGAAGTCGTCCAAGAACTCCTTCGTGGCCAGGTGCAGCTCGCGCGTCGCGGTGATCAGAATCGATGCGTTGTGCGGCTCGATCGTGGAGTTCGAGGCATCCCACAGCTCGTCGCCCCCGGTCGACTTTTTGATCAAATCGACGAGACCCTCCGGATCCAGCTGCGTCTCTTCGTCGGACTCCGAGTCGGAGAAGCCACCGAAGGGGTTCGCCCCGCCGGAATCGTCGACATCGTCCGGAGACTTCACACGAATCGAAGGGCCCGGGAAGTTCTTGATCTTGTTCAAAACGTCAGTGACGTTGTACACGTCGAAGATCAGATTTCCGAAAGCCTTGTCCTTCTCCGTGATGTAGAGCGTGTTCTCCTGGAACGCGTACGCCAGGCCCACATTGCTCAGCAGGAGGTCGAGTGCTTCCCGAAGCTTCGTATCGGAGAGTCGCAGTTTGACCTTGCGCTCCACCGTATCGATCTCGGGGTCGACAGTGATGTTGAGACCCGTGTACTCCCGCAAGAACGCGATCGCGTCGCCGAGAGTCGTCTCGCCCGAAAAGTCGAAGCTGACGGTCTGGGTCTCGAGCACGTTCCGGATTTGCTGAACTTCGAACGTTTCGTCGAGCGACACCGCCCGCAAGTCGTCCTCACGACGCCGAACCTGATTGCGCCAGAAGTTCTCGTCGTCCGAGAACACGAAGGGCTGGTCGTACGGTACCGCCGACTCACTCAGGTTCTCGAAAGTCTTCCGCGTCTCCTCGCGGTTGCGCTCGATCAGCCGCACCTCGCGCAGAGCCAGCGCGCGATCTGCCGCCTTCTGGCGCTGGCGCCGAGCATGGCTGTTGGCGCTGTCGATGGCGAGCGCCTCATCGTACAGCTGCACCGCGGCCTCGTACTCCCGGCGAGCCATGGACTCCTCGGCCCGCTCGAGAATGCTGTCCTTCTTCTTGTCGAGTCGCTCATCGGCCAGCCGGGTCTCCTCGCGGGCTTGATCAATGGCCGCCTGTTCGCGGCGGAGTCGGTCTTCCTCCTCGAGGACGAGACGCTGGTCGCGGGCTTGGTCGTAGAGAGCCGTGGCCTCGTTGCGCAACTGCGTGACGTCTTCCGCAAAGTCGAACGCAATCAGTTGCTCGCGCGCGCGCCCGAGATCCCGCAGAGCCTCTCGGACCCGCCCTGCGGCCAAGGCTTCCTTGCCCGTCTGGACCAGGCGTCGAGTCTCCGCGAGCTGCTGCTGCTTGCCGACGCGAATCTGCTGGCCGAGTTCTTCGACGATTCCACGGATCTCGCCGTCTCGCCGACCCAGCGCCATCAACGACTGTTGGAGCTTCTCCCGCGCCGCGTCCAGAGTGGGATCGTTCTCGAGGGCGAGCCGGTACATCCGCTCGGCGCGGCCGTAGTCGGCTTCCTCGAATCGACGATCCCCCTGCTCGAGGTAGTGCTGTGCGGTCCGGCGCCGGACTTCGACCTCCTGGCGAGCATCGTCGAGCAGCCGCTCGGCACCGCCGCTGGCCTGGGCACCGGGTCCGGTACCCGCCGTCATGGGCTTTTCGTTGTTCGTTCCCTTGGCAGCGCCGGCGCTGTCCATTTCCATGGACTTGCCATCCGCCATCGAGCCCGACTTGTCCGAAGACGAACAAGCGATGGGGCCGAAGAGGAGCATGCCAGACAGGAAGCATGCCGCCGCGAGACTCGCCGTTACTCTCTCAGAAGCCATCCAAGAGACCTTTCTCACTTCGGAGGCATTGCCGTCTCACGGCCCCACTTCTCGGGTGCCGGCTCGGCCCAAAGCGCCTCGACTTGCCCTCGCAGCGCGACCCGCGGTAGCGCCCGCATTCCACGATGCCGGAAACCTTGCATCTCTGGGACCCGGCCTACCCGGAAGCTCTGCCCCAGGAAGTGCGAGGCGAGCCCGAGCGCCACGTCGACCAGAACCGAACGCCGCCCCGTCGGAACCCGGAGCATGATGGCCTTTTTCCGCTACGGAACAATAGGTTCTGCGTGTCATCGCGCAGTCATCACCTGCACGGGGGAACTTCGTGCTCCAGGCCGGCCCCGGTCCCTGGACCCGTTTCCGAGGCACGTGGACGACGCAGTCGGGGACCTGCGGCCTATAGGGCCCCTGACTCACGGCCGGAAGGGGCGCTACTCGAGCGCCAGCTCCGGCTGCGCAAACTCTAGATCCTCGATCTCGAGCCGAGTGCAGATGTCCAGCACATCGACGATGTATTTGAACGGTGTGTCCTTGGAGAAGTCGATCACCACGGGAAGCCCTTTGTCGCCGAGACCCACATAAGCCTCCTTGCGGAGCCGAATGTGCTCTTCGAGGGCGACGAGGTCGGGACCGGGGAGCCCTCGATGCTGCTCGAAGTCTCCCATTTCCGAACTCTCGGGTACCGAGAACTCGTCGGCCCAACACTGGACGCGCCCAGTACCGTCTTCCACCGCGAGGGCAACGCGACAACCCCTGGCTTGGATCGTCCGAAAATCCTCGACTCCCCGTTCCCGCGGCAGCCACGACCGGAGCTGGCCCTCCGGGAACTTGAACTGGGTCGCACACATGAAGAAGATCAGGAGCAGGAAGACGACATCGATCATGGAGGTCATGTCGGTCGAGCTGCGGGTGTCCGATCCGTCACGCGAACGCTTCGTAGCCATGCTCCACCTTTCCCTACTCGTGCGCCTTTTCGAACCGCGCGTCCAAGGGGCCGCGAACCTCAGGCCGCTAGACTTTGCTCCGAAGCCTCGGAGATCGGGCGACACTCACGACCCACGCCGCTACTCGAGGGGGATCTCCGGCTGCGCGAACCCAAGATCCGCGATCTCGAGTCGAGTGCAGATGTCCAGCACGTCGACGACGTACTTGAACGGCGTCTCCTTGGAGAAGTCGATCACCACGGGAAGCCCTTTGTCGCCAAGGCCAACGTAGGTCTCCTTGCGCAAGCGAATGTGTTCTTCGAGGGCCACGAGATCGGGACCGGGGAGCCCTCGATGCTGCTCGAACTCTCCCATTTCCGAACTCTCGGGTACCGAGAACTCATCGGCCCAACACTGGATGCGCCCCGTGCCCTCTTCGACCGTGAGCGTGATGCGGCACCCTTTGGTGATGACCGGCGAGGTACTCTCGTTTCCTCGGTCGCGCGGCAGCCACGACCGCAGCTGGCCTTCCGGGATCTTGAACTTGGTCGCACACATGAAGAAGATCAGCAGCAAGAACACGACGTCGATCATTGAAGTCATGTCGAGCGGGCTGCGCGTATCCGACTCGTAGCGCGAACGCTTCTTGGCCATGCTCCACCTCTCCCTACTCGTACGCCTTCTCGAGCCGCTGGTTCAAGGCCGCGATTCTCACGCGGTAGATCTTGGCCTGCTTGCAGGCCTCGTAGATTTCGTGGATGTGTCCCGCGTTCACGCCTTGGTCGGCCCGCACGAGCACTTCGAGCAACGAGTCCTGCTGGTCCGGCTTCGTCGGGTTCGGTTCGTACTTCCCCCAGGCCTCCGCCTCGAAACGAAGCTTGTCGATCAGCTCCGCCTTGTTGTAGGCCTGGCCCGAAATCTTGATCAAACCGGCACCGCTCTCGGCTCCCGCTTGGGTCGGTGCGATCACCACGTTGATCTTGATCTCACGCGTCTCGGGAGCCGGTACCTGGAGATCCGCGCTCGACGCTACGGGCAGCACCAGTTCTTCGATATCGAGGTTCGACAGCTCGGTCACGATCATGAAGAAAATGATCAGCAGGAACACGATGTCGATCATCGGCGTCATGTCCATTTCGACGCCGGCGTCCTGCTTCACGTACTTGTGCATCTCCATGGCTTCGCCTCCCCGGAAATCCTAGCACTGGGCTGTTTGGTTTAGCGATTCTCGGGTGTGTCGAACCGCGCCATGAGCTCGGTGCTGACGTTGCCGACTTCGATGATCACGTTGGTCACGCGATTCCGGAAGATGAAGAAGGCAATGGTCATCGGAATGGCGACGATCAGGCCCATACAGGTGGTCATGAGCGCGAGCGAAATGCCACCGGCGAGCTCGGACGGCTTCGGCGAAGTCGGGGAGGTCGCGATGGTATTGAAGGCGCCCACCATCCCCATCACGGTCCCCAGCAGCCCCAGCATGGGCGATACGCTCGCGATCAACGACAAGTAGCCGACCTTCTGGTGGAGCTTCGCCGCCTCTTGGTCGCCCGCTTCCTCCATCGCGGTCTCGATCTCGTGGAACGGGCGGTCGATTCGGGGAAGGCCGGCCGCGAGCACCGTCGAAAGGAACGACGGGTTACCTTCGACGACTTCCAATGCGGCGTCGTAGTCCTCTTCTTCGAAGAGACTCTCGACGTGCCCGAGGAGCTCCGGCGGCACCATGTTGTCCCGTCGCATCTGCATGGCGAAGGTGATGATCAGGGACACACCGCCGACCGAGAGCAGCATGATGATCACGCCGATCGAGCCCGCCGCCTTGATGTTGTCGAGCAGGGTGATTTCCTTCGCTTGGGCGAAGGCCGGAGTGGGCGACAAGAAGAACGCACCCAGCAGAAAGACGAGAGCGGCCCAGAGGAGCGGAGGGTTACGCCAAAAAACGGTCACCGGAAGTTCTCTCTTTCGTCCCAAGTGTCTAGCCCGCATGATTCGTGAGCGCTCGGCTGCGGAGGACCGAAGTCTCGCTCTGGCTTCGTCATTGCAGCGAATTCGATCCTCAATGACCAAACCCAGGTCACCTCCGGTCGACTTCGCTGCTCTTCCTTGCCAGAACAAGACTTAGGCCTCCTCGCATCAAGCTTCATGAATAAGGCGGGCTAGCGGTTCCACGGTGACTTCGGGTACTTCTGCCCGAGGTCCACCTTCAGCTGTTGCGCCTTGTCCTGCCAGCCCAGCTGCTCGCAGGCCTTCATCGCCTTGTAGGTCGCCTCCGCCAACAGTTCGCTGTCCGGACAGCCGATCGCAATGGCCCGAAAGTAGCGGACCAGTGCGTAATGCATGTTCTCTTCTCCGCCCGCCTTGGCCTGAGCGTCACCCCACAGAATGAAGGCTCGCGTGCGGTACTCGTCGAGCGTCGGCGGGCTCGCCTTCGACTCCAGGATTTTTTCCCTTACGTGCTTCGCCGCCGCTTCGTTGGAGCCCATCCCGAACTGAGCTTGTGCATAGCCCAGGTTCGCTTGCATCTGGACGCTCGGCGAAACGCCGGCCGCCGAGGCGATTTCGCTGAACTTCCGTCGGGCGTCCTCGAACTTCTCCTGGGCGAGCAACGTCCGGGCCTGCCCGAGGTCGCCGGCGGACTTCCAATGCGCGCCGTAGCTGCCGCTCGCGAGGTCCTGGAACACCTTCGTCGCCTCGGCGTAGTCCTTCGCCGCGATGGCTGCAAGGCCCTGGACCTCGGCACAATGCGGCACGTAGAAGTCCTTCTTGGCCTTGAACTTCGACGCGCAGTCCTTGGCCGTCATCATGGCCTCGCCGAACTTCGCGGGCGTGCGGGCGCCGAGCGCGAGCTGGGCCCGCGCGAGGAGCCAATAGACGTAGCCACCGAACTTGCCTTGGGCATTGAGGGCGCCCTTGAGCGTCGCCTCGGCGTCCTCGAACTTGCCAGACTCGAGCAGGCCGACGCCGTTGATGATGGCCCGGTTGGCTTGACTCCAAACGAGACCCTGGATCTCGCTCGCGGCCATGTCTTGCTTTTGACTGACGCCCGGGAACTTGAAGGAGACCTTCTCCCAGGTGGCTTCCTCGAGCTCACACTCCTGGGCGGTTCCGTCGCGCTTGATGATCGTGTCGCACCACGCCGGCGCGGCGAGCAACGCGCCGAACAACAAGACGGCGAGGAGATACCCGGGTCGTCCCGGGACCGGAAGTCCAGGGACGAACAGAGACGCTCCTCCCCGGTGACCCTGGGAGCTCGCGTAGTGGCCAAGGTTCGGGTAGCCGCTCATCACTGACACTCCTTCTTGATCTGCTCGAACGGGTCCACGAGTTCGTCGGGGAACTTGGTGCGCATGATCTCGAACGTTCGCAGCTGCTTGATCACGTCCTCTTTACGGCCCTGGGCCTTCCAAACCCTCAGCAACTGCAGCCAACCGTCCCAGTACTCTCGCTCGAGCCCGGGAAGGGCAAGTCCTTGAGATCTTGCTGAGATCCGACGCTGGTCGAAGATTCCCAGACCCGCGCCCAACGCTTCCTCCGCTTGCTGCAGCAAAGCCGCCGTCGGCCGCTCCGCGTGCATCACCAACAGCGCTCGGGCCTTGATCATATAGACTCGTGGCGAGTCCTCGACGGAACCACTGCGCACGTCGTCGCCATGCCGCGCCAGAAGTTCGTCGACCACGCGAACGGCCTCGGCCGACTGCTTCTCGGCCATGAGCACCCGCGCGAGCATCCACGTGAGACTCACGTCGAGTTCCACATCCCGAGAGTCCGCCAACTGCTTCTGAGCCAACTCCATCAAGGTCCGCGCGAGCGCAGTCTTACCGCCGTTCGCCAATGGACCGGCCAGGAACAACAAACTCGGCGGCGTCAGCTCCGCGAGTTTCACGCTCGGGAATCGCGTGAACATCTCGGCGTAGTCGGCGGCCTTGGAGCGGCTCTGCTCGAGAGGCGACTGCGTGTGGACCTCGATCATTCGCGCGGTCTCATCGGGTAGTCGGGAGGAGTCGGGGAAGTCGCGAGCGAGCATGGCGAACGTAGCGTCCGCCGCCCGCAGATCCTCAGCACTCGGTGGCCCCCCCGCTGGGTCTTCCGGGAGCAAGATCGCGAGCCATAGGTACAGCGCAAGCTCGCGAGCGTCTCCCTTACCGGTGAGATCCGTGGCGAACGGGGCTAGCGCGGCGAGCGCTTTGTCGCGATCTCGGGCGCCCTCATCCCAGTGGATCGAAGCGGTCTGGAACGCAATGGCGGCGCGCGCCTCGGCGTCCCCGGCGGCTCGGGCCTCCTGCGCCGCGGCACTCAACTCCGCCAACGCCTCCTGGGCGCCTTCATGGGGTTTGCCTTCGGCGCGGCGGTGCAGGAACAAACAACGGGCCGCGGAGGCCACGGCATTGCCGTAGTGCCGCGAACGCTTGCCTTCGACTTCCTTGCCGATCTGGCGAAACAACTCCCGGGCTCGCGGGTAGTTGCCCTTCGCTTCTTCGTCTGCGGCCTTCTCGAGGATCAGCAGCTGGCCGATCTCGCCCCGCGCGGTGCTCCGAAACCACTCGTTCGCGACCTGGGCCTCCGCCTGCCAAGCCTGGCCGCGGGCCGCGAGCCTGTCGAACACGGCGAAACTGTTCTGCGCCGCGAGCGCCCGCACCTTCTCGGTGGCCTTGGTATCGTACATCTCCTTCACGGCCAGGAAGCAGAATCCGGCTTCCGGGATTCGATCCAGCAGGTAGTAGGTTTGTCCCATCTGGTTCAGCATGTCGGCGCAAAGCGCGCCTTCCTCAGAACGCGCGGACGCGATCGTCAGCCCCCGGCGCCACGTGAGGATCGCCGAATCCATGAGGCCCCGCAGTTGGTACCCGGTTCCGGCGTGGCGATAGAGCGACGGCGGCAGGTCGCCGGCGCCGAGATCCAGCAGGCGGCTCAGTCCCCGCGATACGTCGAGCAGATAGCCGATCGCCGCCGTGGGGTTCGCTTGCTTCGGGTCGCTCCACTGGGTGATCAGCGCTTGGAACTGGCGGACTCCACGGGAATCCTCCGCCACTACCGTGCGAGCAATCGCCTCTTCGATACGGGCCGCGACGACAAAGCCGATCAAGGCCGGGTCCTCCGCCGCGGTCGCCAAGGGGAACTGTGGGTCCGAGTTCTGCGCCACCCGATCGAAGAGCGCCACGGCCCTCTCGGGCTGGTTCGCGTGATTCCACGCACGTGCGGTTCCTTCGATCGCCTGGAGGCGCAGCTGGCGGATGAATTGCACCACCGCGGGCGGATAGGGCGGATCGAGAGGCGGACGCATTTCCACCAGGAGGTCGAGTTCGTTCGCGGCTTCCTCGACCTGGCCGAGTTCGGCCAACGCGCTTCCGCGAATCAACTGACATTCACAAACGAGAATGAAGTTCTCCCAGCGACTCTCGACGAAGTCCGTGGCCAAAGTGAGGACGTCCGTCCAGGCCCTCGTGGCAGCCTCGGAACCTTCCCCCTGCCGCTCGGCAAACACTCTCGCGGAAGTCACTCGGTAGTGCGACCACTGGTCCAGGCGTTTGCCCAGCTCGGCCTTCTTCCCCAAGAGTTCCTCGACCAGGCCCGGGTTCGGAGGGCTTGCGCCCTGGGCTGCCTCCGATTTTTCATCCAGGGCTTCGAGCTCTTTCTCGAGGTCCTTGATCGCGCGATCGAGGGGCTCGCGCACTTCGCTCCGGTACACGCGGTCACGCTCCGCGAGCAGGGCCGGGCGATCGTCCCCGCCTTCGAGCGCCTGGTTGTGAAGCTGCAGCACTTTGTACATGACCGACTGCAGGACCGTGAGCTCGGCGGCTTTCGCCCTCGGATGCGTAGGGAACTTGCCCCTCAGTCGCTCGAGTTCGACGGTGTACTCGTCACTCTTGCCTTCGGCCAACAGGCAGTCCGCGCGAAAGAACTCGAGGTCGGCTCGAGACCTCGCGCTGACATTCTTCAACCGGTCGTCGATCCAGCGGCGACCGAGGTCAGCCAGCTGGTAGCGTCCGATGACGAGCCTGAGGAAGGAACTCTCTTCCTGGGTGAGCTCACCGGTCTCGAGCGGCTGCGCATCGGCGCGCGCTGCGAATAGCCCGAGCCCGAGTAGCAACGGGAGCGCCCACAGCACAACGCGCGAACGTCGCCCAGGACGCCCGCCGATCGTGCGCGACGACCGACCACTGGCTCTCAAGCAGCAGTACGGTCCGACACTACGGGCCTCGTGGACGAAGACACACCGGGTACCGTCCGCGGCAGCGGAATCGACCGGTGCGCTCGGGTCCTGTCCATCGGGTCGAGGGGATGGTGTTTTCACTGCGACTTCCCTGCGAAAGGCACACCGCGCGGTCGGTCCGACCGAAAGCGGCGCCCAGCCTTGTTTGCTGCCGAGTGCGACTGCGGATCGTAGCGGAAACGGGCGCCCCGTGTCAGCGACGACGTTCGCCGCACTGGGCGCTGGCGAGAACCAACCGAGGAACTCCCGGCCCGGTCAGCGATCGGGGCGGAAGCCACCTGCCTGGATGCCCGTCCCGAAGCCAACGCGGCTTCGGGCCCGGTCGGCCTCGTGTCACCCAAGCCTGGAGGCCTCCACGCTTCATGAATGACCAGGGCCAGTGTACCGCGAAACGACGACGCGGTCAGCCTTCTCGCGAACCTCGAGGCCTAGTTGAACTGGCGTCGCTCCTCGTCGCGAATGATCGTGATCTTCGCGTTGATCAGCACGAACAAGTTCGACTGCAACTGGGAATCTCCCTTGCGCCCGAACAGCAGGTTCAGGAAGGGAATGCGATTGATGATCGGGACGCCGACGTGTTGGTCCTGGTTGATCGTACGCTTCAGTCCGCCGACCAGCACCGTGCCGCCATCCGGGACGGTGACGGTGGTCTTGATCTTGGTCACCGAGAGTACCGGAAACTCGACTTCGAGGTTCGTCAGGCCCAGCGTCAAGCGCCGGAAGCGCGACGGTAGCCGCACGGCGAGCGTAGGCTGGATCTCCAGCACCACGTACTTGCGGTCGTAGCTCACCGTCGGGCGGATCTCCAAAATCGAGCCCGCGTTCAACACGCCGATCACCGGGTTGATGACCGGGATGACGCCGGTCTGGTTGACTTCCGCGTCCTTGATGTACGCCGACTGGTCAATGACCAGGGAGTGCGCGGTCTGCGTGTTGAATGCCGTCACTCGCGGCGCCTGCAGGTTGCGCTTCTCTTGGGTTTTGGCGCTGGCCTCGAGAATGGCCTCGAGCACGTACACGTCGAGCACGTTGTACTGGAGCGCCAGGCCGCCGCGGTCGCTGATCTGGAACGGCGCCACCGAACTTCCGAGCGGCAACGAGAACGAGTTGAACGAGGCGCCGCGGAGGTCGAACTGGCCCTGCGGGTCGACCCACTCGTATCCCGGGGAGATCTGGGTGCCGTTGCCGTCGATGTCGTTGATCGGGTTGGGCAAGTTCGAGCTGAACGGACTCCCGAAGTCGATGCCGACCGATTGCAGGAAGTTGTCCTGCAAGTCGACGAACCGGGTCTCGACCGTCACCATCATTCCCGTGCCCTTGCGCAGCTGGTCGAGTAGGCGCTCGACCTTACGGTGGTTCTCGATGGTCGTTCGAACCACGAGCTTCCCGCCTTGCCCCTCGACGCTCTCGCCCTCCGGCGCACCATCCTCACCCCAAAGCGTCTTCGTGAGCAACTCCACGACGATGTCGATCGGCACGGTCGGGTCCGAAGTCCCCGCGTCGTCGTCCCCGAAATTGAGGATTCCGCCACCGCCGCCGCCGCCGTCACTGCCTTCGTTCTCGTTCAACGCCAACTCGGGTGCCGGGAACGGGGGCGGCCGCTTCGTAATGTCCTGTACCTCGTAGAACTCCAGATAGACGTCGTCCCGGACCGACTCGGCCGGACCGACGACCACCGCCGAGTTCTTCACGACATAGGAGAAATTGGGATCTCGCCCCTGAAGCACCAGTCGCAGAATGTTCTCGAGCGGGAGGTCTCGGACCTCGGCGAGGCGAACCGGCTGGTCGCTGTCCTCGAGCGCCTGCCGGGCCTCCGCCGTGAGCACGAAGTTGATCCCCGAGATGCTCTGGAGGGTGTCGAGAACTTCTTCGAGGGGAACACCAGGAAACTCGATCGTCAGCTTCTCCGACGCCAGCCGAGCCTTGATGTCACGACTCGCGCTGGTCTCGGTTCCCAGGAAACGGTCCTCGACGCTCAACACCTTGCGGCTGAGGGCGTTCCAACGGTCCGAGCTCGGGAAGTTGAAGATGGCTTGGTAAGGAATCTGGCTCTCGTACACATTGAGGAACGAGCGCTCCCACTCGTCCTGAGTGCGGTGCGCCACGCGGGTGACCGCGTGGAGGTGTCGGAGCTCTTTCGCGCGACGCAGCAAACGCGTGGCCTCGGGGTTCCCCCGATCCGCATCGAGGATCTGCTCACAGAGACGGATGGCATCGTCATAGCGGCCGGCGTCGAAGGCGCGGCCTACTCGGTCGACCATGTTGCGGATGCGGTTCTGGAGGAACTCGAGGGAGCGCGAAGACTCCGCCTGCTTGCTCTCGGAAGCGGCCATCTCTTGGCGCCGCCGGTCCTCGGTCGCCTGTTCTTTCGCGCGCTGCTGGGCCTCGCGGAGCTTGACCTTGGTTTCGGCCTCGAGGGTCGACAGATCCTCGTTGAAGTAGAACCACTCGATCTGCTCGAGGACTCGATCGAAGATCCGGCTGGCCTCTTCGAACTCACCGGCTTCGGCTTTCAGGACGCCGTCGCGGTACAGCCGCTGGAGTTCGACCTTGGCCTGGTTGCGAGCGACTTGCTCGCGCTCCAGTTGGTCGCGCGTGAAATCGCGCACCTCGCCGCTGCGATCCCCGAGGACAAAGAGCACTTGGTCCAAGAGGCGCCGCGCCGCCTCGTTCTCGGGATCGAGGCGCAGCGCCTCTTGCAGGCGCGACTCCGCGTCCGAGAAGCGAAGATCATTCATGAGTTTCTTGGCGGCCTCGGTAGCCGCACGGGAGGCGGCGAGTCGCTCCTGCCCCTTGAGCTCCAGTTCGCGAAGCAATTGGTCGGCTTTGTCTTGAGGCAGCGGGTCAGGGTCGCCGGCAGCCGCCGGGCGGAACTCGCTGCCCGCGGACGCCGCTGGCGCAGCCGGGGAAGCCGCGTCCAAGTCGACGAAGCCGGCCGAACCGCTCGAAGTGGTACCGCAACCCGCGGCTCCGAACAGCAAGCAACCCAGCGAGATCAATGTCAAACCAGAGTTTCGCAGACTGCAGGACCTGACGCCGGGAAGGCCGAGGCCCAGAAGACGCATCACGAGACGACAAGGGTTCGCGAGCCACGGTGTAGAGGCCCTCTGGACGACCCGATCCATCATTCCCGTACTCCCTTTTGGTGTCGTGGCCCCAAACTCACCCGAGCGCTCATTTCGCGACTGCAGGGGCCTGGGGTCCGATGGTCCTGCCACTGTGTTGTTGTCCTGGCACTGCCGCTCTTGCGAGCCTGCGCTTCTTGCTATTCCGCCGCATTGCGAACGGGTGCACCGGCATGCGAAACCAGGGCCCCGTGGCCCACTCAGTAAAGCCGCGCTTTGTCACAGTTCGGTAAACCCGCAGTTACCCCGGGTCCCGGGCGCGCTTCCCGCGCAACCGGGCGCATCGCGCCCTTCGAGCTCAGTCGTCGCCGAACGGGTTCTTGCGCCGCGGCGCCGGAGTCGGCGGCGCCGGGGTGTCGGGCTTGGGCGTCGTCGGCTCCGCGTCGGCACCAGCCCCCTCCGGGCCCGTCGCTGTTCGATTCGGGTTGTCCCACGCCTTGACCTCGAGATCGGGGCCGGCCGCGTTGTTCACGAGAGTGAGTTTCTCGCGAGTCGCGACGTTTCGTAGTTCGATGACTCGGCTCTTGTCCTGTTCCTTGACGTCGTAGAGCTTCCAACCCGGACCCAGCGTCTCGGGAAACACGTCCTTGAGAGTCTCGAGTCCTTGCCCCAGGTTGGGGCCGGCCAGGGACTGCAGGTTCTGCTTGATCTCCCCGGTGGCGTAGTCGTAGTAGCGAATCTTGAGGTTCGCGCGCGCGGGTTCCCAGCTATCCCCGGTTCCCGGTCGGCCGGTCTGGGCACCTCCGGCCGCGAGCGAGTAGTTCGGCGGCATCACCAGCGGCGGAGACTCGACCGAGTACAGAACGGCTTGCTCCGGACTCAGCGCCAACGGGGTCGCACTCTCGGCCTCCGAGCGCACCCGATAGGAGTAGCGCAATCCGGCCGGGGCCTCGATCACCACGTCGAACTCAGCCCCGGGCCGAGGCGAGTCGATGTCGGCCGCGTGCTGCCAGTCCCCGTCCTCGGAGCGAGACTCGAGGGCGGCTTTCAGCCCCTTGACCCGGGCCGACTCTCCGAGCTGACCCGTGACGCGGTGAACCGCTTTCTTGGACTCGCGGTCGCGCACGACCTCCACCCGCGAGAGCATGGGTGCGACGTGGTCGGCAGCGCGCACGAGCACGGTCGCGAGTGAGTTGACCTGCGCGGGGCGCCGATAGAAGCTCCACTCGGGGAACGGCTGGGCAGCCGCCAAGTCGAAGTCCTTACGAATCTCGCCCTTGAAGTCCGGGATGGAACGCCCCAGCGACCGGACTTCCTGCTCGTTCTGCTTGGCGCGAATCGTCTCGGTGTGCTTGCCGATCTCCGAGTGGTTGTCGCCACCGCTGAAAACAACGGCGTACGCGGAGAGGCCGAGAACGACGACCGCGACGACGACGAAGGAGATCTTGTCGATGTTCTGCAAAGGTGGCTCCGTTTCGTTCCTGCGACGACCGTAGAAACTCTGCGACTGCGCAACTACTCGCCGGACTCGGGCGGGACGTACTTCCAGTCGAGCGCGTTCACGATCAGGCGTACCCGAACCAGTGGCTCGCCCGCCCAAGGCTCATCCTTCGCTTGCACCTCGACGACGTCCCCCTTCAGCGACTGCTGCGTCTTCGTGACGATCAGTCGGTGCAGCTCGAAGGTCACGAAGTCGTGCGTGAGGAGGTCGGTGATCAGCTTGGGAACATTGGCCGCAGCCATGGATGCGTCCAACCGCCACTGCTTGCGGTCGTGAAACTCATTCTTGTCGAGGCGTCCCAGTTCCTTCGGTTTGTCATCGAAGTCGACGTTCTCGATCGCGCTTCCCGGGAACTTCATCAGCGAGCGCACCAAGGCCTGGAGCCCCCAGAAGCGCTTTTGATACTCCGGGAGGCTCGCCTGATTCTGGATGCCGGTGTTCTCTGGAAACGGTAGCTTGGCGTCCGCAGGGAGCGCGGCGAAGGCGCGGTACTCGTCGCCCAGCCCCCGGAAGGCGTCCCGATAGCGGGCCTCCCACTCGACGAGCGTCGGCTCCTGCGAATCCGTCAGGAAGTGCTCGAGCTTCTGGTCGCGCTCCCGCATGTAGCCGAGCGCATCCTCGTAGCTCTTCCGAGTGCGCGCGAGTTCGGACTCTCGGAGTGCCTTCAGCTCCTCGGAAGGAAACTCTGCCGCTGTCTTTTTCGAGAGACGCTCCAGGGTGCGCACTTCGCTGGCGAGACCCGCGTTCTTCTCGTCGGACTCGGCCTTGGCGGCCCAGCCGAGAAACCAGAAGGTCGCGGCCCACACCACCAGGATCGCTCCGAGCACTCCCCAGAAAACATTGTTCTTCATGATCTGTCCTCGAAATCGCAGCCTTCATCACTCGAACGTGCGCGCCACCGTCGACCGTCGAGCCCTACTCCCCGGGGGTGCCCTCGAGCTTCGGTACCGATCCCGGGTCCTGCAGATACCAGGTCAACTTGAAGGGTTCGAACGTCCCCTGGGTCACGGCGGTCTTCGGTCCGCCGCTTTGACGATCCTGGAAGCCCGGGTGCTGCATGAAGATTCGAGACGGATCCGCGAGATCGGCCGGCTCGCCCCGCACCCAAGTCGCCTCCGCAAACGGCGGCTCGCCAAAGCGTGCCACGAGCGCCTGCTCCAACGGGTCTTGAATCTCGCGTTTCACGTGAGCCTGGTTCTCCTGCGCGCCGCCGGCCTTGGCGTAACCCGCTCCCACCACCGTGAACTTGTATGCCAAGCAAGAGCTCGGATCCGCCAAAGCAGCCTTGTCTGCAGCATTCAGCGGCGCGTACTTGCCAGCGGCGTCACGCCAACCGAGTTCGACTTCGTAGTGAAGGACCCACAGCTTCTGCTGGTTGAGGTCCTCCATTTCCGCCGCTACCTGGCCCTTGACGACCTCGACCGCGGACTCCTGCGCCTCCGCGGAAACCACCCGGGCATTGGGGAGTTTCGCGAGGGTCTCGGCGAGGACGGATAGGCCGACCGCCGGCAGTTCCCGGTGCGCGACCGTGCGACGAACCGCTTCGAACGCAGTCGACACCTCTTCGACCGCGGTCGTCTCCAGCTTCTTGATTTGGCTCTCGAGAGTGCTCAGGTTCGCGAAGCTCGCGGTTTGGGCCTTCGCCTTCTCGGCGGCGTTGATCCGCGCGCCGTAGACGATCCACCACACGAGCGGAACGATGAACAGACAAGCGGCTGCGATGAGCACCAGCTTCTGCTTCCGCCGAAACTCGAGCGCCTCTTTCTGCTCCTGCGGCATCAGGTTGACGTCGGCTTCACCCGATCCCAAGCCTTGAATCGCGTTGCCCACGGCTGCCACGAACGATGGGAAGTCGTGCTGGAGCAGTGCTACGTTCGACTCCCGATTGACGCGAATGCGGCTGAAACCCTTGGCGACATGGACGCGGAAGCGAAGCTGCTCTTGCAGGTACTTCTGGATGCCGAGCAGGCGCGCCGTGTTGCCGAACAGGTAGACGTCTTCGAACTTCACGTCGCCGGCCTGGGACTTGTAGAAGCCCACCGAACGGTGGATCTCGTTCACCAGTTCTTTGAGGATCGGCTGAATGACCCCGAAGATCTTCACGGCTTGATCCGATTTGGCGGCGCTGACTTTCAGCTTCTCGGCTTCGTCGAATTGCAGCTTGAACTTGTCCATCAGCGTCTGCGTGATGTCGTTGCCGGCGATCGCGAGGTTGCGCACCCAGAACCGGTGGCCATCGACGACCAGCAGGTCGGTGTGATCCGATCCGATGTCGATGACCACACTCGGCTTGTCCGGCCGAATGTCGAACATCACGTAGTTCAGGAGTCCGAGGTAGCCGATCGAGATCATGTCGACCGGGAGCCCGGCCGACTCGTAGTCGATCATGAAATCGGACACGACTTCTTTGCGAACCGCAAAGATCCCGACTTCTCGCTCGGAGGATCCCGTCGAGTTCTCGCTGCAGACATGATAGTCCCAAACGACCTCGTCGATCGGGAACGGGATCTGCTGCTGCGCCTCGTAGCCGATCATCTCCTCGAGCTTCTTCTCGTCGACCGGCGGCAGCTGGATGAAGCGGCTGAAGGCGGAATGCCCGGGGTGCGAGGCGACGATCGGACAGTTGATCTCGTTACGGGCGGAGAAGGTGGCGAGTGCGTCTTTGGCGTGCTGGATCGAGTTGATGCCGCTCGCCTCGACGGGGTAGTCGATCTTGTCGACCGCGAGGATCTCCAGGCTGTTGCGCTCGCGTTGGACCTTGACCGCCTTCAGGGAAGACTTGCCGACGTCGACGCTCCAAACGGCCTGGAATGCCATCGGATCCCTCTCCGGTTTGCTCCATCGTCAGCTCTTCGTCGCGCCGTTGCACGCCCCTCGTGGAAAGCGCGTTTCCCGGGGTCTGTGTCAGGCGGACCTTGCTGCGTCACTCGGTGCGATTGTAACCCCACGAGCGGGGGACGACTCTGTCTCTCGTTGCGATGAAATGGTTCTGTTTCGACGAAACGTTCGACCGGGCCAGTTTCGATCGAGACCACCGGGCCGACTCCCCGCGCGAGGCTCCCCAGCAACTCCGCGCAAGCACGCCCCACTGGGCAACCCCA
>JBFWWP010000028.1:0-26664 GCA_050246115.1 Planctomycetota bacterium | reverse complement strand
ATCTTGCGACACCGCCGGGCGGAAAGGGCTGGAGTATAGAAGTGTCGAGCCCTTTGTCAACAGCGCCAAGCCGCCAGTCCTCTTCGAGTTAGCGCGACCCGTCCAAGATCGAGCGGGTTCACGAGCAACTCCAGTTCGCGCTGGGCGCTCGCAGGCAAGGGGCCAGGGCCGCGGGCGAAGTGTTTGTCACGTTCTCTTCGCGGCAGCTCTTACTCGCGCCGGGGTGGACCGGGCAAGCCCAGTTCTTGGATCACGACCTGCAGGTCCTGCCAAACGAGCTTCTTTGCGTCTGGGTTGCGCAACAAGTACGCCGGGTGGTAGGTCGCCACGACCGGAATCCCACGGTAGGAGTGCCGCCTCCCCCGCAGTTCCCCGACCGGTGCCGTCGACTCCAACAGGAAGTTCGCAGCAGGGCGTCCGAGGGCCACGATCATCGCCGGCGCCACGCATTCGATCTGGCGATGGAGGAACGGCGCGCAGCAAGCCACCTCGTCCGGGAGTGGGTCGCGGTTCTCGGGTGGCCTACACTTCAATACGTTCGCGATGTAGACGTCGCGACGCTCGATGCCGAGCGCGCCAATGATGCGGTCCAGCAGCTCTCCCGCCTTACCGACGAAAGGCTCGCCGCGCTGATCCTCGTCATGACCTGGAGCCTCGCCAACGAACATCAAGCGTGCATGAGGGTCGCCGACCCCATACACGGTCTTCGTGCGGGTAGCGGCGAGACGACACTTCGAGCACCCTGCGACCTGTTCCGCCTCCTCGGCAAGCACACGCGCTTTGTCGGCGTGGAGCGCACGCGGCGCCACATCGGGAACGCGCGACCCTCCCGGTGGCTGCACGACATCCCTTGCTGGCTCCGAAGCGACCTGCGAATCGCTGCGGCCCACGGCCATGGGCGCCTGGGTCGCGTACGCGGACCCGTTGCCGGCATGGACGACGTGCCGTATGCCCCAAAGCGCAAGCCCAGCGAGGTGCGCCCGCACCCAGGTCGCCGCCGCCTCGGCCTCACTCAAGGGCGCCCTCCGTTGCACTGCGAGAAGCGCCTTCGGGCTCCAGGCTACCCAACAACCCATCCGCGTCGGCCGCGCAGATGCGCACGCGCAGTTCGTGGTTCCAAAGGTCCGGGGCGTCCGTCGCTCGGAACCTCACCGGGTAGCCCGCACGACAAGTGCCGTAGTAGTGCCCCGCCCTTCGGCCCTCGACCAGGACCGACGCCGTTCGACCGATCCGGCTCGCGAGCGCCCGACGACCGAGATCGGCCTCGAGCCCACGCGCGACTTGCATACGCGCATCCTTGACGTCAGGCCCGAGATGCCCTGGCAGTCGTGCCGCGAGCGTACGCGGCCGCAGGCTATACGGAAACAGGTGCATCTTCGCAAACGCCGCCTGCCGACAGGTATCGAGGGACTCCTCGAACTCCGCGTCGGTCTCGCCCGGGAAACCGATCATCAAGTCGGTGGCGATCAGGGCGTCATCCAAGCGCTCGCGAATCCGGCCAATGGCGTCGAGGTATTGGCGCACGGTGTAGTCGCGCCGCATCCGCGTGAGCACCGCATCGGATCCACTCTGGAGCGGCACGTGAAAGAACCGGCACAGTGCTGGCTGAGTCGCGAACAGGTCGAGAAACTCGTCGGTGAACGCGCCTTCGCCAATCGATGACAGACGCACCCGCTCGATGCCCGGTACCGCGACCAGCGCGGCGAGCAACTCGACCAACGTCGTCGGCGGGGTGATGTCGCGCCCATAACGCGAAAGGTGAATCCCGGTCAGCACCAGTTCGCGGTGCCCCGCGTCCGCCAGACGCCTCGCTTCCTCAACGACTTCGTCGCAATCGCGACTCTTCGAGCGGCCGCGCAGGAGCGGGATGATACAGTAGCTGCAGAACTCGTCGCAGCCGTCGTGCACCTTGAGGAACGCTCGGGTGCGCCCGGCGAACCGCGAAGTTCTGAGCCGGAAGATGTCACGACCGCCACGCCCACGTCGGACCCGTCGCTCAGCCCCCTGGAGCAACGCCGGGATCTGGTCCTTCTCCTCGTTCCCCACCACATGGAGCACGCGCGGAATCTCGGCCAAGTCGCGACGCTCTGCCTCCGTCATGCAGCCTGTCACGATGATGGTCGCACCGGGATTGCGGCGCGCCAGCCGCCGCACGGCGCTCGTTGACTTCTCTCCTGCGCGCGCTGTGACTGTGCAACTGTTCACCACCAACAAGTCGGCCCCGTCCGCGGCAGGCACCTCGGCGTAACCGAGGTCGAGCACCTGTTCGCGCACGGCTTGGGTATCGTAGAAGTTGATCTTGCATCCGAAGGTGACGAAGGCACAGGTTCCGAGGGGCCCCTCTTGCGAGGAGAGCGCGCCGGGAGTCGATCCCTGGCCGGGGCCGAAAGCGGCCGCTCCGTCGTGCAACTCCGTCATGACTCCAAACTCCTGCGAAGATGATCGATCACGTGCTCCTGCTCCGCGGCCGACAGGGCGGGGTAGATCGGTAGGCTCAACGCCCGCGCCTGGATCTGCTCCGTGTTCGGGAAGTGACTCGCTGGCAAACCGAGGTAGGCATGCAGCGGACGAAACACGGGTGACTTGGTCTCGACTCCGGCCGCGGCCAGATCCGCCTGCAGCCGGTCGCGCGTCTCAGCCCCCTCGAGGAGCACGACGAAACGAAAGCACGCCGGCGTGGTTTCGGGGAACACCTCCTGAAAGCCCACGGGTAGCCCGCGCAGCGCATCGCGGTAGCGAACGGCGAGGTCGCGACGCCGTTCCAGGAACCCATCGAGGTGGGGTAGCTGGGCCTTCCCCAACGCCGCGCCGAGGTCCGGCAGGGGGTAGTTCCAACACGGTCGCCAATACGAGCGGTTGTCGTACTGGATCAGGTCCAACGCCTCCGCCCCCACCGCCGGCTGATTGGTCGCGAGCAGGCCGCCTTGCCCCGTCGAGATCATCTTGGTCGCGTAGAACGAGAACACCGACACCACGCCGAAGACTCCCACCTCCTCGCTGCCAATGCTCGCCCCGAGAGCCATGGCGCAGTCCTCGATGACCGGGATCTCCAGGTCCCAGAGGTGCAGCGGAGCGGGGTAGCCGAACAGGTGAGGGACGATGGCGCAGGCGACGTCCTGGGCAACGACGTGCTCGCGCGCGAGCGCTTGCCGCGCATGGAGCGCGTCCAGGTTGAAGGTGCGTGGGTCGACGTCGGCCACCAACGGGCGCGCACCCACGGCGTCGATCGCGTGCAACAACGCGGCGCACACGTAGCTGGGAACGAGCACCCGCTGCCCACGGCGAACTCCGAGGGCCAAGAGCGCGAGATGCAGCGCAGCCAGACCACTCTGTACGGCAACGGCGTGAGATACGCCGAGGCGACGTCCCAGGGCGCGTTCGAACTCTCGGCGGATGCCGCCGCCTGCGTGTTGCTCGGAGGCGACCACCGCCGCGACGGCGTCTTGCATGCCCGCCACGATGGTGGGGCGAGAGTGCGGAACCGTCACGACGACGCTCATGGTTGCGCTTCGAGGTAACAGCTCGAGGTGTGCCCGGGCTCGATGGGATACTCGGGCGGCAACGCCTGGGTACATCGTTCCCCGAGGAACGAAGGACAGCGGGTGTGGAAGCGACAACCGGACGGCGGATTGATCGGCGTGGGCACGTCCCCCTGGAGGATCGTCCGCTGCTTGCGGCGCGTGGGGTCAGGCTCTGGCACCGCCGACAGCAAGGCGCGGGTGTAGGGGTGGCGCGGGTTGCGGTAGAGGTCCTTGGCGGCGGCGGTCTCGACGATCTTTCCGAGGTACATGACGGCCACGCGATCGCTGATGTGTTCGACCACAGCCAGATCGTGGGCGATGAACAAGTACGACAGACGGAATTCGTCCTGCAGCTCTCGCAGCAGGTTGATCACCTGCGCCTGGATCGAAACGTCGAGCGCGCTCACGGCCTCGTCGCAGACGATGAACTCTGGCTCCAGGGACAGGGCGCGGGCGATGCCGATGCGCTGTCTCTGCCCCCCGGAGAACTCGTGCGGGTAGCGGTGGAGGTGGTGCACCGGGTCTAGTCCGCAGCGCTGGAGCAAGTACTCCACCCGCTCGCGGCGCTCGGCCTTGTTTCCCAGTCGGTGGATCGCAGGTCCCTCGCCCACGATGGCGCCAACCGTCATGCGTGGGTTGAGCGAACCGTAGGGATCCTGAAAGATGATCTGCATCTTGCGGCGCAACCGGCGCAAGGCTTCCCCGCGGGTCGAGAACACCTTGTGACCGTCGAAGGTCACTTCTCCCGAAGTGGGTTCGATCAGGCGCAGCAAGGTTCGTCCGACGGTGGTCTTTCCGCAACCCGACTCCCCCACCAAGCCAAGGGTCTCCTGCCGCCTCAGCTCGAACGACACACCGTCCACCGCGCGTACATGGCCGACGGTCCGCGCCAGGATACCCTTGCGGATCGGGAAGTGCTTCACCAGGTCCTTCACGACCAGCAGGGGCGGTTCGGAATCGGCGGGTCCCGGTTTCGCCGCGGAAGTCGTCGCGTGCGTCGCTTGTGGCATCATGGAACGTGGCTCGTTCTAGTCTCGAATCAAGCGCGTCCGCGCTCGATTGGGGCCGTACCCGGCGTCATCAAGTCCTGAGCAACGGGTGAACTTCTTCGATCTCGCCGATCCGCAGACAAGCGGCGGTGTGATCGTCGCCGACCACCTCGAGCTTGGGTTCCACCTCGCGGCAGCGGTCCACCGCGTGCGCACACCGAGGCCAGAACTTGCAGCCTTGGGGAAACTCGAGCGGATTGGGCACGTTACCGGGAATCACGTCGAGTTTCTCTTGCTCACGTCCCACCCGAGGTAGAGAGCGGAAGAGCCCGACGGTGTACGGATGTTTCGGCCGCAGGAACAGCTCGTCCACGGGCGCATACTCGACGACTTTGCCGGCATACATCACGGCCACGTGATGCGCCATCTCCGCGATCACGCCGAGGTCGTGCGTGATCAGCAAGATGGCCATCCCCAACTCCTTCTGCAGCTTCCGCAGCAAGTCGAGGATCTGGGCCTGGATCGTGACGTCGAGGGCGGTCGTCGGCTCGTCGGCAATCAGCAGCGACGGATTGCACGCCAACGCCATCGCAATCATCACCCGCTGCTTCATCCCGCCGGACATTTGATGCGGGTACTCGTCGACGCGAGCCGCGGCACCGGGAATCCCCACCAGGTCGAGCAGTTCGATGGTCCGTTTTCGCGCCTGGGAGCGACTCATGCGTTCATGGAGCACCAAGGCCTCGCCAATCTGGTCGCCGATTCGGTAAACCGGATTCAGACTGGTCATCGGCTCTTGGAAGATGACCGAGATCTCCTTGCCGCGAATCTTGCGCATGGCGCGCTCCGACACCCGCGTGAGGTCGCGGCCCTTGAAGCGGATCTGCCCGCCTGCGATGCGTCCTGGGGGAGAGGGAATGAGCCGAAGAACGCTCATGGAGGTGACCGACTTGCCGCACCCGGACTCACCGACCACGCCCAGCGTCTCGCCGCGGCGAATCGCGTAGTTGACGCCATCGACGGCCTTCACGATCCCGTCGTCGGTGTAGAAGTACGTCCGTAGATCTTCGATCTCGAGAATGTTCTCGTGGGAGTCGCCCATCTCGAACTGTCCTATCCGCCACGTCGCGCAATGGCGTCGATCTCGACGGTCGCACCCGCGGGCAGCGCGCTCACCTGCACGGTCGCTCGTGCCGGCGGCTGGCTACCGAAGTACTCCCCGTAGGCTTCGTTCACGGCCGCGAACTGACCCAGATCGGTAAGGTACACGGTGGTCTTCACGACCTGGGCGAGCGTCGCCCCGCCGGCCTCGAGCACCGCCTTCAAGTTCTCGAGACAACGACGGGTCTGGGCTTGGATGTCGCCGGGCACGAGCTTGCCGGTCGCCGGGTCCAGGGGAATCTGACCGGAGCAGAAGATCCAGTCGTTGGTCGCAACGGCTTGGGAGTAGGGACCGATGGCCCGAGGTGCGCGGGACGTCGCTATCGTCGTTCTCGACATGATTCGCTCACTTCTCTACGCGTCGCCCGCAAGCCCCGCAAGCCGCGTCATTGCAAGCCTGTCAGCGCTTAAGCCCTGTCATCGCCGTCATCGCTAGCCCTGTCACCCCACGGCCCCCGGTCACGATCACGGTGGGCCCAGCACACCCATACCGGGACCCTGTCGTCGATCCGCGGCTACCGTGTCCGCAGGAACCGAGCAGGTGGGCGCAGTATAACCATCCAGCCCCTTCGCGAAACCGAGATTTCTCGGTGACGCAGCGAGCTTGCCGCCGCAGACGGACGTCGCCGGCTACCCCGAGTGGCCTGGCACCGAGTGTCGTGTCAGGCAACCTTGACCCCGTTGGCCGGGCACCCTCGGCCCATCTCCTTTGGCTGGGAGGTGCGGATTCCTGAACGTCTCCTAGCGAGCGCGCAGTCGCTCCACGACTTCGCGGGCGATGGCGGCCGGCAACAGCGAGTGGACGTCGCCGCCGAAGCGAGCGATCTCCTTCACGCGAGTCGATGAGACGTGGCTCAACTCGGCTGCGGGAAGCAGGAACACGGTCTCGATGCCCGGTTCCCCCGAGATCTGACGGTTCGCCAACGCCATGGACGACTCGGACTCGAAGTCCGCGACGGTTCGGACCCCCCGCAGCAAGAACTGCACTTGCTCCCGGCGGGCGAGTTCGACGACCAACCCCTCCAGCGCGAGGACGCGGACGCGGGGCTCGCCACCCAGGCACTTCTGAAGCAGCGCGATTCGTTCGGCCTCACTGAACAGGGTACGCTTCTCGTGGTTGATCGCGACCGCGACCAAGAGCTCATCGACGACCGTCAGGCCGCGTCGGATCACGTCGAGATGACCGCGGTGCGGCGGGTCGAAAGTTCCAGCGTAGATGGCTTTCAAACGATTGCGTCCTTCCCGACGCAGAAGGTTTAGGAGTCGCCCAAGAATAACTTCACCCTCTTGCTCGTCGCTTCGGGCCATCCTCGACCGATCCGAAAACCTCGAAATCCTCACCGGAACTAAGGCTACGCCTCCGGTTTCGAGCTTTCTGGATCGGCCAAATCTGACCCAAATCGACGGCAAGATGTCGAAGTTATTCTTGGGCGACTCCTTAGTTCTCACGAATCGCGCGCCAGAGTTCCCGGGGACCGAACCGGACGAAGAACGAAACGTTGTCGTCCTCCCCTTCGTCGATCTCGAGGGTGAACATCACCGCCCAGCGGTGGAAGTTCCGCACCACCGAATAGTACTGGTCGACCCCCACCTCGCGACGCAGATCATAGCTGTAGAACGCGTCGAACTCGTATCGATCCGAGGCGAACCACTGCCCGCTCGCAGTAATGAAGTTCCCCTGGTGACGCCGGTACCGCGTACCCACGGTAGCCGCGGCGCTCGCATTGCGCAGCTGCAGGCCGTGGTCGAACTGCTCGAAGCGTGCGTCGCCGACGACATCATAGCGCGCTTCGGCGAAATACCCGATCCAAGGCACCAGTTCGAGCAACAGTTGGCCGCGGGCGGGCCCCCAGGCCTCACCCGCATTGTCGCGGTTCGGATCCGGGAAGTACTCGATCGACAGCTCCCCTTCGATCAAGCGCTGCTGGGTACTCCCCGCTCCGGGAGGTTGAATCCAACGCACCGACCTCGCGCCCCCTGGCTCTGGCGAGCCCGCTTGCCGCGTGAAGTCGCCAGGCTCACGACGCAACACGGGGCCCGCGCCCGTCCTCGACGCCGTCGACTCCACGTCCCCGGCTTCGCCGACGCTCGGACCGTCACGGGGCCCGGGACGTCGGCCGAAAAGAAAGGAGCGCAACGAGACCGTGAGACTCTCGAAACGCTGCACGTCCTCGGTCGCGTCGAAACGAAAAACCTCGGCGGGATCGACGTTGTTCTCGAAGATCACACGGTAGCGGACTTCGGGGTCGATCGTGTGCCGCAACGAGGTGTAGGGTCCCCATCCAGCGGCGAAGGTGCGAGCCAAGTGCCAGCGCGCGGACGCGCCGGAGGCCAGGGCTAGCCGCTCGATTGCGTTGAGCCGCACCTCGTCCTCCTCCCACGCGGTGTAGCGCGCCTCGAAGAACGGGCGCACCTTGACCCAACGCGTGTTGCCGACGGCGCGGGCCAGGGTCGCGCGCAGATCGCCGCGCTGCAATTCGCGCGACTGCAGCGCGTCGAGGCTTGCCGGCTCGAAGCGGAGATCGGCCGCGCGGGCGGTGACGTCGAGGTCGAAGCCGGTTTCGGCCACGGGCTGCTCGACCCAGAAGAAAGCGAGTTCAGGCACTCGCTCGACTTCACGGCGAAAGGTGACCTTCTGAACCTTGGCGAGCGCGGTCACGGTCGCCAACTCGGAGATCGGATGACGAACGTAGATCAGGTTCTCGGGGACTTTCTCGCCGCGAAGCTCGGACTCGAAGTACTCTTCGAGGAAGTTGGCGTCCCGCTCGACCGCGTACTCGGCGTCGACCCAGGTGCCCCAGGGGAGTCTCACGCGTTGGTGAATGCGTACCCGGTTGCGCTGTTCATGCTCCGGCACGACATCGTTGGCGTCGACGCCGCGATCGTGAATGCCATAGAAGTTCCCGCTCCCGTAGAAGTCGAGACCCCAAGGTCCCCACCCTTCCCCCGCTGCCCGATTCCAGCGGCTCGGTCGCAGACCCCACCGTGCCTCCGCCCCGTAGCCGGTACCCCGCTTGCTCAGGCTGTCGAGACGGATTCCCAGATCGATCCAGGACCGCAAGCTGCGGGGCAGCAGTAGGTCACCACGCCACAAGGTGTCGACCCGTTGCCCGAAGTTGGACGAGTTCGAGTAGCTCGCACTGCGCAGCGGAATCGAATCGTTCCAGCGTGTATCCCAGCCCAAGGACGGCAGGAACGGGATGGTGACCGGACCGAGGCGCAACCGCGTACTGGACAACTGCGCCTCGTAGTGAGACGTCTCCCGCGCGGTCCGCTCGTCCTGGGTCACGAATCGCTCCGCGGTCAAGCGGTCGGCTTCGACCGCCCAGTGCGGGTCGCCGAAGTCGCACGTCGTCACCTGGATTCCGCGGCCCTCGAACTGGGCGAAGTCCTCGAGTTCGAGTTCGCGCGCCGCCACGACCAGGCGTCCCGATGGCGGCAACCGTGGCCGGCCGGGAGGGCCGCTCGCCGGCATGGTCCCGAGGTCGCTGGTCGACGCACCGCCGGCTTCGGCGCTCGTCCGCTCCGCAGCCTGCGACCAACCGTCGAGCAACGCCGCCTCGGCGTCGCGGGCATCGCGGGGGAGCTCACCAGCGAATCCCGTGGGACGCGACAGGAACTCCACATCCACGCGCAAGCGAAACTGGGTCATGGCGGCGCGGCGTCGAGTGTGGTCGTAGAACAGAGTCTCCGCCCGGAAGGACTGCTCCTGATGAAGGAGGATCACCGCGCCCACGGCCACGAGACGATAGCTGGGGTCCGCCCCCGGCTCCGTCTGCGAGCGCGAGACGCCGATTCCGTCGGCCCACAACTCGAACTGCGAGGTACGAACGTGCGCGTTGCCCAAGAGGAGCAGCCCCACGCGGGCCCCGCTGCGCTCGAACTCGAGGCGCGTGTCATCCGCATCGAAGAGCTCGAGCAGATCGAGCCAGTCCGAAGGAGTCGCGGCCGTTTGCGAACTCGGGGCCTGCCCTTGCCCCCCGGCTGGCACGGCTGGCTCCTCTTGCGCCGCCACCGCGATCGGGAAGACCGCCACCCAGGCGAAGAGCAACACGAACGAGCCCAGCGAGCGCGGCGGTGGGATCAAGGATCGACTTCCGTGTCACAGCGATCCAACGGCACTCGCCCGGCACTCGCCAGCCTGGATCGGCCCGCCCGGATCAAGCAAGGTCCCGGCACCGCGGGGTTACGCCCGAACCGGGTAGGCGGTCCGGTCGAAGGCATGCCGGCTCGCGAAGACAAACGACGCACCGCCGAGGCAACGAGGCCTCGGTTTCGGATGGCCGACGAGTCGAAGTCGGAACCACACGCCACGAACCCTGGTCGGCGCGCGACCGAACGAATGGGTGTCCCTGGGAATTCGAAACCGAGGACTGCAACCCGTGCACGGACCACCGCGCGGCATGGTAGGTCCAGGCTCCTCGTTGTCAACCAGCGTCATCCTACCCACCCGGGACGCCGCCCCCACGAACGGCGGCCCGTGTCGTGAGGGGCGTCCGCCGCGGCGGCGATGACGCGGGTCCAACTCGAGTTACTGCGAGCTGGCCTTCTTGACTCGCACATGCACCTCGAGCAGGAAGTTTACGAGGAAGTTCTCGAGGGTCGCCTCGTCGCGGCTCGAGCTCTGCTTTCCGAAGTGCGACAAGACATGGACGACGCGACCCTCCCGGACCGGGAACGCCACGGCTACCGCGGGATCGCCGTACTTTTCCTTGAGCGTCTCGCTCGTGATGAGCACCGTCACCTTACGCGAGTTGACGCGAATCGAAGGGCTCTCGTTGTCGATCTTCCACTGGTGCTTGATCAGCTCGATGTCCGCGTCGAGACTGGGCTCCTCGCCCTCCGTTGGAGCCGGGTCGCCGACGCCGGTCTTTCCGCGCGAGGTGTCGGTGTCCCCGGGGTCGTCCTCGATGCCCGGGTTGTAGTCTTTGCCCTTGTCCTCTTCATCCTCGAAGTCGCTTTCGGGATCCCAATCGAAGTTCTCGATGCGAATCGGCGGCACGAACACCCCTCGCAGCAACGGATGCGAGGTTTGGCCGCGCGCGGCCCGGATCTGCACCACCTCGTCGGTCATCGATTCGCCCCGCGAAACCATGTCGTTCCACAGCGGTTCGATGACCTCGATCAGGGCCCAGTCTTCGGTAAAGAGTTGCCCGCCGAGTTCGACGAACTTCCGCAACCGCTGCAGGGCCGGATCCTTCATCTTGCCGCGAAACTCATCGTGCGGCGCTGGGCCCAAGCAGCGTCGAAGTCGATTGCCGACCGCTTCGCCCCCGGTGTGTCCCGGTGACTGGCAAAACGGGTTGATCTGGGTGCAGTTCACGAAGATGGCCGCGTAGCGGGCGAGGGACGGACAGTCGTCTTCCTCCAAACGAGTCTTCTCCCACACGTCCGGCCTCAGCCCGAGGCGCTCCAGGACATCCTCCATGTGATCGAAGTTGGTGTTCACGCCATTGCGAGCGATGACGCCTTTGATCACCAGAACCTTGCCTGCAATCTCCTCGAGTCCGATGAACTCGCGATCGCGCACGGGGTCGAGCGGCTGCACGAGGCCGGTTCGGGCTTCTGAGTGCTCGGCCTCCTCCCGCAAAATTTTCAGTCCTCGCTGGCGGTTCGCGTTCCACCAACCCTGCCAGTTCGGGAGATTGTCGCCGAAACGCTGGAGCGTCAGCGCCTCCAGGGCGTGGATGAGGCGGGTTTTCAGTTCAGTGGGTTGGCCGTCCTTCGATTTCGCGTCCTCCTGCGCCAGGAACGGGAGGAGAACGTCGACGGTGCGTCGCACGCGAATCATGCCGGCGAGGTCGACCGCCATGAGCTGGAGATCGAGGGGGCACTCCGAGAGCACCCGCCGCACCACTCGATTGACGTACTTGGAACGGTTCTTCTGGAGCGCATGCATGACGTCGCGAGAGATCGCGCTGTTGCGATACTGGACGACGAAGTCCCCGATCTCCGAGAACGCCTCCGAACCTTGGAACGCCGTTACGCTCTCGAGCAAGATCCAGTAGTAGTTTTGATCGACTTCGGGAAGCGCCTGCGCGGTCTCGAGAACCGCCTGGGTTGCGGCTCGTCCCTTCTGCTTGGCAAACTGCTTCAACGCCTCGACCAGGCCGGCTTCATCGCCGCCGACGATCGCTTGCTTGAGCAGCTTCTTCATGTCCTTGAGCGTCGCGGCCGAGCCCGCGGCCGCGATCACGGACTCGCCGCAAAACAAAACCGCCAACAAGGCCGGCGCCAGCCACGCCCCCCGCGGACTCAGAACCTCGAACCACTTGGCACGCTTCGCTCGCGGCATGCAACGCCCCCTGATCTGGGTTGTGTCGAAACCGGCCCCGTCACGCGATGGCGCGGGCCAGCGTGGAAGGGCCTTCAGTCGGCCCCCCTTGTTACGACCGGTGGCTGCGGGTGATGGCCTCGCCGACGAGTTCGATTATAGGTCGGCACCGGGGAGAGGAAAGGGGGGGCTCCCCCGTTCGGGGGCGCGGGGGAGCGATCGGCGCCAACGAATCCTGGCGATTGGACCCCCCGGGGTCGAATCGCCAGGATGGAATCGCCAGGATGAAAGCCGTACCGTCGGTTCGGTCGCTACTTGCGGTCCGCCGCTCGCAGTCGATCGAAGACATGGGTCGCGAGCTGCAGATCGCGCTCCGTCGGATCGATCTTGTACCACGCCACCCGCCCGGCGCGATCGATCGCGACCAACGACCCCCCGCCGACGGAGGCCTTGAAGGCGCGCGAGCCGGTGTAGTCGTCACTCATGTCGAAGCCCGCCGGGAAGGTCACCCCGATCCCTTGTCGCTGGTTCCGGAACTTGGTCCGCTGATCGGGCAGGTCGTTACGACCCTTGGGCCAGGTCACCCACACGGCCCGGAACCCGTCGTGCCAGTTCTTCTGGTAGTAGCTCTCGAGGATCTTTGCGAACGGCTCGTAACGGGGATTCTCAAAGCTGGCGAAGTAGATCACCACGACGTTGCCGCGCTCGTTCGCCAGGGACAACGGCTCATCCAACCAACCCGCCCCGAGGTCGAGCGTGGGAGCGGGCTGCCCCTGTAACCGCTCGACGACGTCGAGTTCCTCGATCGTGCGGTTCAGAAACACGCCGCTGGCAGGGCGCAGTTGATTGCGCTCCTTCTTCGCTTGGAGCTGGTCGATGGTGCGCCGGTAGTACTTCTTGGTTTCCTCGATGTTGCCGAGGACATAGTTCAAGAATCCGATGTAGAAGTCCCCCTGGTCCAGGTACAGCTCGAAATCGGAGCGGGCGCTGGTCGAGAAGACGTGGGGCCGGGCACCCAGGCGCACGGGTTCGCCGGCGACGACCTCGCGGTGTAGGGCGTCGTACTTCTGGAAGTGCTCGAGAGCTTGTTGAATGTGACCGGTCCCGATGAGCGCTTTCGACTTCATGTGCAGAATGTGCGGGAGGAGATCCGAACGCGGGTACCGTTCGACGAACTTGTCGCACTGCTCGACGGTCTTCTCGTACGCGGCCTTCGAGCTCTTCGAATCGCGGTCTAAGGTGTTCCCTTCCTTGAGCAACGAACTGACGAGGGCACACAGGGTCTGATCGGGGTTCGGGTCCGTCGGGTGCTGATCGATACACTTGCGGTAGCTTTGCGCCGCTTCGGTGTAGGCCCCTTTGAACCAATGACACTGGGCCCGCAAGCGGTCGATGTCACCCGCGAGGTCGGGCTCTCCCTCGGTTGCCGTCGTGCTTCCGAGCAACGCCAAGATGCCGTCGAAGTAGCGGTTGCGGGACGCGATGCTCCACTCGAGCGTAGCCTTCTGGCCGGTCTTCTCGTAGCTCAAGGTCTCGTCGGTGAGAGCTCGCTGGTTGTTGAGCACCATCAAGCGCGCGAGCGAGAAGAGCACACGGTTGCGGTCGGCAATCGTGGGGCAGTCGCGCAGCACGGCTTTGCCGTCCACGATGGCCTCGTCGACCAGGGCCTGAACTGCCGTCAACTCATCACCGCGCAAGGCGCGGATGTCTTCGGGAAGCGCGCGGTTGGCCTCGATGATCTTCGCGGCCCGTACCGCGCAAGTGTTCTCTGGGGGTACCGGCGCAGTGCCCTGCGCGGTAACGGTGCCGTGGAGCAGGAACCCCAAGAACGCCGCGGCCACGGGCCACGGGGTCATGATCCGATGACAGAGTCGTCCAGTGGCACGGCAAGGTGGGTTTCGATGGCTTGGTTTCATGATCTCCGTGATCCCTCGTGTTGTGGCAAGGCGGACCGTGCGGGCCACAGTCAGGCCTCGCTCGAATCGACCGCGAGACTTTCTCGTTTCAGAGACGAACTTGTACCCAAGGCGACTTCCGAGTCCTACCCCGCCGAGCTCTGCCCGCAGCATTCGTCAACGAACCGGCCGGCGCCCGCGAAACCGCGGCGATGTACTGACCAGGCTCTCGTGCCGTGGGTAGTGTACCCCGGAAGCGCTGCGGAGGACGAAGGCGTCGACCGCTGGCAGCGATACTCAAAGCAAGTCGTGTTCCGGGCTCCGAAAATCAATGCAAGTCCCGTGAAATCCGACGATTCCCGCTCCGGAGCCGAACCCGCGATGGGTTCTACTCCGAGTTCGATACCCCAGACAAGGTAAACTGCGGAGTCGTCGCTCGCATCGGGTCGCGGGTCCTTGCCCGCAGCCGGTCACGGAGCGGGGAGGTCGACGCGTTGGGTGCGTTGTCCTTCGACCGCGAACTGGATCTCGGAGAGCGTATCCCCTCGGCGCATGCTCGTGCGGTATCGGAGGGTGTACGAACCCGGCGAAAGGCCGGCGAAACGATACTCGAAGCCGTCCTCGAGGTCGTGATAGCGCACCACCGACGGCTCACCGCCTTGAAGTACGAGCACCCCGGTGGACCCGCTCGCGAGCCGCGCACGTCCGGTGATCACGCCACCGTTCGGCATGACTTCGTCCACCTCGGGACTGTCGGCGCCGGGAGCCACCAGCACGCCGTCGCGTTGAACTGGCGCGTACTCCGTGTGCTCGAAGAGGACCCGAAAGAGGCCGGTCGGAATGCCGGAGACCACGTAGGCGCCGTTCTCATCGGTCGTTCCACGCCCCACCGGACGGTTGGTTCGCGGACGAGGACGCGCCGTAGAAGCAGGAGTCGTTGCCGCGTCCTCGGGTTCGGCGGTGAGGGTCGTCACTCGCACCTGCGCACCTTGAATCGGAGCGCCGTCGCGATCGGTCACACGACCTCGAATCCGAGCGCCGGGGTCGAGTAACACTTCGACGGTGCCGCCTGGGACCAGCAGGCCTTCGAGTTGCGTGCCGACGAAGCCGTCTGCCTCGACGGTCAAGCTCCACGTGCCGGCTGCGAGCTCGTCCAAGCGGAAGGAACCATCATCCGCCGAGCGACCCCGTCCGGTCGCCCCGCGCGCGGCGAGCCGCAGACCCGGCGCCCGCGCCGCGCGGTCGGTCGGCTCTTCCGGAGCATTCGCGGCATCGAGGTTGCGCGCCACGAGATTGGCCCCCGCGACGGGTTCCCGAGTTTCGGCGTCGAGCACCCAGCCGCTCAAGGCGTAGGACGGTTCGAGGACTACGCGCAACTCCCCGACATCGGTGGCGACATCACTCCGGCGCCAGGTTTGATAGCCCTCCGCCCGAACGATGACCTCGAGCTGTGCGACCCCGAGGCCAACGATCTCGAACCGACCGTCGGGATCGGACACTACCGGGCGCAGGCGTTCGTCCGGGCCCCGCGCAATGACGGTCGCCCCGGCGACGGCCCCCCCCGCGTCGGCGACGACGATCCCACGGATGACCCGTTCGCGTTCGAGGCTGACATTCAACGAAGTCGCTTGCCCGGCCGACAGCGATACGGCACCGATGGTGGTTGCTGCGAACCCGCTCGCCTGGGCACGCAGCTCGTACTCTCCCGCGCTGAGCCCGCCCAGGAAGCGATAACTTCCGTCGACCTCGCTTCGAGTCATCGTCGGCATGCCGAACCCCTCCCCGGTTGGCCGCAGCGACAAGCTCGCATTGGCGACGGGAACCCCATCGACGGCCAGCACTTGCCCGTAGAGCGAGGCACCGACCGCAAGCCGAAGAGTGAGGCCGTCCACCGGGACACCGGCCACGCGAAGCGAGTCGATGGTCGCCGACTCCAGCCCTGGATGGCTCGCAGTCAGCCGCCAGTCTCCGTCGGCTTCGGGTAAGCGGATCACGAAAGCGCCGTCCGCGCTGGTCCAAGCGCTCGCCCGCACCGACTGGCGTCCGAAGCCGAGGCCGCCCGCGCCGGCCCCGCGCTCCCCGCGGACCCGAACGAACTGCGCCGACTCACCCCTCCCCCCACGCCGCCCTTCGGTGCCGGTCTCGACGTCGGTGTCCGCTCCGGCTCCCGATTGCTTGATCGCTTGCACGCGCGCACCCGCGAGCGGCGCCCCGTTGGGATCGAACACGATGCCGGCGAGCGTGACCGCGGGCGGGAGCACGATCACTCCGAGATCCCCGTCGATCGCCTCGATCGAATCGCGCAGCGTCAGGCGATTCTGACCTTGCACGGTCAGCGCATAGGTGCCGTCCTCGAGTCCCGCCAATCGAAACGTTCCGTCACTACCCGTCACGGCTCGTTGCGAGACGCCGCGCGACTTCTCGACTCGAACTCGAGCGCCGGAGATCGGCGCGTCGAACTCGTCGACGACCAACCCCTGGGCTGCGAAGCCCGGCTCGAGCGTCACCTCGATCGCCGCTTCGCCCGTCTTCGCTCGCACGCTCTGGCGGACCCACTCGTCGTGACGCACATCCAACGTGTACTCCCCTGGAGCGAGCGTATCGAAGCGGAAACGCCCGTCTGCGCCCGTGCGCTCCAGGTCGCCGCCTCGCGCGCCTCGACCACCGCGCATCCCGGCCATGAAGTCCGCCGGCCCGCCGCGGCGCCCGGTCTCGAGCCGCGGTCGCACCTCGGCCCCGGCGATCGGGCGACCGCTCGGGTCGTGCACCACGCCTTCCAGGATCGCACCGGCCTCCAAGGAAACAGAGACTTGGGTCACTTCACCGGGACTGGCGTCGAGCGCGCGTACGATCTCGCTCTGGTGCGCCGGAGCACTCGCAGCGAGGTCGTAGCGCCCCGGCACCAAGCGCTCGAACCGAAACACGCCGTCCCCATCGCTGGTAGCTTCGAGCGGCACTGCCAGGAAACGCTCGACCATACTCTCGATGCCGCGGCCGCCCCCGAGGTCGACCGCCGGGGTCAACTGAACCGTGACGCCAGCCAGCGGACCGCGATCGGAGCCCACTTCGCCCACCAACATCGCGGCCTCGCGCAGCGGCACCTCGACGTGCTCCGTCGCGGTGACCGAGTGCACGATCGACCCATCGGCCCACGGCGACGCGCTGGCCGTGAGTCGGTACTCGAGTGCCGGCAATCCCGCGATGCGGAAGGTGCCGGTCGCGGTCGCGACGACTTCGCGCCGAACCGGATTCAGTACGTAGACGAACAGGTCGTACAGCGAAAGGAACGCGTCCTGCGGGCGATCGACCCGCCAGAGTTGGCCGTCGGCCGTCACCACGGCACCCGCTACGGCTTCACCGCGTGGATCCACGACCACGCCTTGCACCTCTGCGCCCGCGGCGAGCGCGATGTCGACGTCCTCGGTGGTATCACCCAGATAGGAGACCCGGCGCGACGGCGTGTCGAGGCTGTCCACGGCGCGGGCCGCAACCACGTAGCGGCCAGCGCCGAGCCCACGAAAGGCATAGTTCCCCGCCTCGTCGGTCGTCACGCGAGCCACCCGTTCCAAGATGTCGCGGTAGCGTTGGTGGATCGGGCGACGCTCGGCGGCACCGGAAAGGAACGGCGGACCGAATCCGCGCGCCGAATCATCCCCCATGTAGAGCTGCCAAAGCGCCAATCCCTCGTCGGCCTCGAGGTCGGGCGCCAAGTGGGTCCGGTACAGGCAGACCTCGGCCCCCGCAGCGACGCCGCCCGTGACCCCAGTGACGACACCCTCGATGCCGGCCTGCCCGACGCCGAGGTCCAAGGTCGCCAAATGGGTCTCGACCGCATCGACCGCAATCGTCGGCGCCTCGATTCCAGGCGTCGTCGCGTCAGCGGATGGGCTGGAGGCGGCGACTTCCCCGGTTGCTACTTCCTCTCCACTCGATGCGAGCGGTGCGCTCGGATCGCGCCCCAAAGCGAGCCACAGAATCAACCCGAGGCTCGCGACGACACCCAGCGCGACAGCGATCTTCTTGAACATGGAGTGGATCCGCTTCCGTTTGCAATCGAACCGACGACAGACTCGACACGGCTCTCGCAACCCCAGCCGGCGTCAACCACCGGCACCAGTGACCGCTCGAGATTCGATCTCGCGAACTGCGGCGAGACCTGCCGGAACTCCCCTCGAAACACCGCGATCGAGATTCGGTTTCGCGGGGGCCTCGGCACCGGGTATCGTGGTCGCCCCTGCCTCGAGGCGCGCGACTCCGGATCGGTGCGGTTCGCGATGGCCCCATCGCCGTCGGATTCCCCGCGGCGCGCAGCTCGACCGAAGACCCCGGCGCTGGGCACCTCCTCGTTCCTATCCTCGTCGAAGAGCGACGCGAACGCGAGCCTACGCCGTGCCCCGTTCGCGGCGGCGGGCCTCGCGTTCGCGAGCGGATTGGCCATTGCCTCCCGCGAGGCGACCCCGATCGCCGGATTGCACCCGATGACGCTGTCGTGGGTCGTCGCCATCGGCGTCCTGCTCTCGGTGGTCGTCCCACGAATCTCGGGGCGACCGGCTCCGCGCAGGTCGGCGGAAGCGCTGCTCCTTGGACTCCCGTTCCTGTTGGGGCTCGCGGCCGGCCACGCGCCACCACCATCCGCAGCGACGGCCATGCTTGCAGCCGACGTCACGGACGACCCTACCCCCCCGGTCCAACTTCGCGGAAGGGTCGTCAGCGCGCCCCGGGCCGTCGCGACGCGCCTCCACGGTGAGCTGCCGGGGGCGCCGCCGCGAGTGCGCTTTGAATTCGAGCTCTACCGCGACGCCCAAGTCGAGTCGGCGCTGGGATCGAGTCGGCGCGTACTCGTGGTCGTCGCCGGCGACCCCGATGTGGCCCGCGGCGACGAACTCGAGGTGACTGGCCGGTTCGTGGGCGACTCGCCGTGCCTGATCGTCCGCAGCCCGCATCATGTCTGCTGGCTACGTCGCGCGGGCTGGGCGTCGCTCGCGCTCGGCGATCGAGTGCGCCGTGGGCTGCGTCAGGCGTGGGCCGTCCGCTTCTCGCAACCGGCGGCGGGATGGCTCGCGGCGGTCTTTCTCGGCGAGCGCGGATTCCTCGACGCGCGCACTCCATCGCGATTTCGTCGCATCGGGCAATCCCATCTCATCGCGATCAGCGGGTTGCACGTCGGCATTCTCGCGGCTGCGGTGCTGCTCCCGCTGCGCCGGCTGCGCCGGCTCTCCGGAGCCGCGACCGTCGGCGTTGCGGTCCTGGTGGCCGGGTATGCGGTGCTCGTCGGGGGCGATCCGCCGGTGCTACGGGCGGCGGCACTGGGCCTTCTCGTTGCGTTGGCTGCGGGCCGAGGCCGGCCGAGCCATCTCCTTCACGGCACTACGCTCGCCCTGTTGGTCGTGGGCTGCGTCGTCGGTGACGGGACCGATCGGCCGGCTTTCGTTCTCTCCTTCGCGGCGGTCTTCGCCATCGGCTGGCTCGGCGCTGCGCCGGAGCGCGCGCTCGATCCCCTACGCTCTCGCTTCGGATCACGCCTCCTCCGCTCGGTGCGCGTTTCGGTCGCAGCCTGGACCGGCGCCTCCGCGGTGCTCGTGTGGTGGACCCCAGAAGTGGTCCCCGCGGCGCCGCTCTTCACCCTGGTCATGGTTCCCGGCATCGCTCTTCTCCTCGGGCTCGGGATGGTGGCGTCCGTCACGCCGCCGAGCGCTCTCGACGGGGGGTTGGATCTCGCAGCGCGCGCAGTGGTCACGGTGCTCGAAGGCCTGGCTGGTTTCTTCGACTCGCTGCCCGGGACGCCGTGGACCTGGCCACCGACCCCGCCCTTGGCCATCACTTTGGCGATCCTCGCGGTGGCTCTCGTGGCCCACCGGCCCCGTCGCTGGCGGGCCTCCGCCGGGTGTGTTGCGCTCGCGGCCCTCGCCGCCTCACCCCCACCGCCACCGTTCGGGGTCGAGATGCTGCCGGTCGGACGAGGTCAGGCCATCCTCGCTTGGAGCCCTCGGGGTGTGATCCTCTATGACGCGGGGAGTCTGGACCGCGAAGAGGGCGGAGCCCGCGACATAGCGGCCGCACTGCGGCGCATCGGACGCAGCACGATCGATCTCGTGGTGCTCTCCCATCCCCACCTCGATCACGTCGATGCGCTTCGGGGGCTCGTCGAACGCGGCTGCGTGGGAAGGGTGGTGTTGGGCCCTCGATTTCGCGCGAACGATCTCGGCGCGGCAACCGTGGATTGGCTCGAGCGGCGGCGGATACCGCGGGAGCTCGCGTCGGCGGGCACGACCTTCCGGGTCGGCGACTGGACCCTGCGAGTCTTGCACCCGCCGTCGACGCGGTCAGCGCCGGTGTCGATCAACGACGATTCGGTTGCCGGCGTGCTCACCGCGCGTGGCCTGACCGTGATCGTCACCGGCGATCTCGAGGCACGCGGAATCGCTGAGTGGGCGCTCCCCTCCGGGGCCGACGTGGTCGTGCTGCCGCACCACGGTCGCATCACTCTCGGACTCGAGGGCTGGCTCGCTCGCGGGCGGCCGCGCCGGCTCGTCGCCTCCACGCCAGCGCGTGGACTGCCCGCAGCCACGCGCGCGGTCGTCGAGCGCCTCGGCATCGAGACGCTGTGCACGGCGGGGCGGGGCGTGGAGATCGTGCGCCAGGGCACTGGCTGGAGCGTGCGACGGCGGGCGGCGCCCTGAGACTGCGCCGCGCGGGGTGGGATCGCAGGTCGGACGAGTTCGGAACGTGCGCGCGAGCGGGCGTCGAACCGCGCGCGCGTTGCGAACACCGCGAGGCCGGTTCGCCGGGGTTGCGAAACGCTGCGAACTCCCTCACGATTCGCGCATCGCGACTGCGGAAAGGGGCCCATGATCGAAACGCTCTCGTGGATCGGGGATCGCGACGGACACGTCCACTTGATCGACCAGACCCAACTGCCGCAGCGCTATGCGGAGCGACGGGTCGAGGACCCGGACGCGATGATCGCGGCCATTCAATGCCTCGCCGTCCGTGGCGCCCCAGCGATCGGGGTCGCCGGGGCCTACGCCATTTGCCTGGCGACCCGCCGGGTCGAGTCCCGTGAAGATGTGCTCGGCATTTTGACGGAGGTGTTCCCGCGCGTGCGGGGCGCGCGACCGACCGCCGTCAACCTCGGCCACATGGTCGATCGCATGGCACGGGTGGTCGCCCTGGCTCCACCGGGAACCGGCACGGAACTGCGCGATCAACTGCTGCGCGAGGCGCGCGCCATCCACGAGGAAGATCGCGAACTCTGCCGGCGAATCGGCGCCGCGGGAGCGCCTTTGATCCGCGACGGCATGACGGTGCTCACCCACTGCAACGCCGGGGCCTTGGCGACTGGCGGCATGGGGACCGCGTTGTCGGTGCTCTACTGCGCGCAACGCGACGGCGTGCGCTTCTCCGTGATCGCCGATGAAACGCGACCCCTGCTCCAGGGGGCACGTCTCACCGCTTGGGAACTCGAGCGCGCGGGCGTTCCCGTTACGCTGATCTGCGACAACGCGGCCGCGCACTTCTTCGGTCGCGGCGAGATCCACTTGGTGATCACCGGCGCCGATCGCGTCGCGGCGAACGGCGACTCGGCCAACAAGATCGGCACCTACGGCGTGGCCTGCCTTGCAGCCCGGCACCGGGTTCCGTTCTACATTGCTGCTCCGTCCACCACCTTCGACTTCGGCACGGCGAGCGGCGATGGCATCCCCATCGAGGAGCGCTCCCCGGACGAGGTCTGGCCGCCGACCGCTCTGGGCCCACGCCCTGACGGAATCCGCGTGCGCAACCCGGCGTTCGATGTGACCCCGCACGACCTGATCGCGGGCTGGATCACCGAGTTCGGCATCGTCCACCCGCCGTTCACCGCGCTACGAGCCTAGCCCGCATTATTCATGAAGCTTGATGCGAGGAGGCCTAGGTCTTGCTCTGGCAAGGAAGAGCAGCGAAGTCGACCGGAGGTGACCTGTGTTTGGTCATTGAGGATCGAATTCGCTGCAATGACGAAGCCAGAGCGAGACTTAGGTCCTCCGCAGCCGAGCGCTCACGAATAATGCGGGCTAGCGTCGCGACTACTTCCACTCTCGGCGAAGCTCGGCGAGTCGGTGCTGGACCGTTTGATTCTTGGCCGCGACCTCTTGCGCCATGGTGATCCGTGCTTCGTCGAGACGCTGGGCGAGGCCGGGGTTGGCGAGCGAGAGGATCTGCACCGTGAAGATACCGGCGTTGCGCGCACCGGCCTTGCCGACGGCCATGGTGGCTACCGGCACCCCGCCCGGCATCATCACCGTCGAGTAGAGCGCATCGACGCCGCCCGGGAGTCCGCCCTCGAGCGGAACGCCGATTACGGGCAACGTACTCTGAGCCGCCATTGCTCCCGCGAGGTGCGCAGCCATTCCCGCGGCCGCGACGATGACCTTGACGCCGCTACGACGCGCGTTGACGGCGAGTTCGCGCGCCTCGGTGGGTGTGCGATGCGCGGAGCACACGCGCAGGTCGAACGCGACCCCGTAACTCTCCAAGACTCGGGCCGTTTCGCTCAAGACCGGGAAGTCCGAGTCGCTTCCCATGACGATCAGCACCTCTGCGCTCAAAGTCTTTCCTTTCGATCGGAGCGGGCTCGCCCCGCGCGGATTGCGCTCACCAACGGACCCCGGTCAACCGCTCATAGATCTCGCGGTAACGCGCGCTGGTACCGGCCACTACGTCGGCGGGCAGGGGTGGTGCCGGCGGGTTGTGGTCCCAACCAATGCTCGTGAGATGATCGCGGACGAACTGCTTGTCGAACGATGGCGGATTGGCGCCCGGCCGATAGCGATCCGCGGGCCAAAACCGGGACGAGTCGGGGGTGAGCACTTCGTCCGCGAGCACGATCGTGTCGGTGCCCGGCAGGACCCCGAACTCGAACTTGGTGTCGGCCAGCAAGATGCCCCTCTCGCGCGCGTAGTCGCGCCCGAAGCGGTAGATCTCGAGCGAACGCCGCTCGAGTTCGTCAATGCGAGCCGCGCCTACGATCGCCGCCGCTTGCGCGCGCGAAATGGGCTCGTCGTGCCCCTCGGTCGCTTTGGTCGTCGGCGTGAAGATCGGTTCCGGCAGTTCGGAGCACAGCTCGAGCCCAGACGGGAGTTCGATCCCGCACACCGACCCGCGCGCGCAGTACTCTTTCCAGCCACTGCCCGCGAGGTAGCCGCGAACCACGCACTCGACCGGCAACATCTCGAGCTTGTGCACCAGCATGAACCGCGGCCCCCAAGCGCGCGCGGCTTCCTGGAAAGGTGCGGGCAAGTCCTGCGCGCGGGTCGAGATCAAGTGATTGGGGGCGCGATCGCCCAGGACGCGCAGCCAGTGTTCGGTCAATCGCGTCAGGATGGCGCCCTTGTCCGGAATCGGGTCCGGCAGCACGACATCGAACGCCGACAATCGATCCGAGGCCACCAACAACAGTCGCTCGCCCAGGTCGTAGAGGTCGCGCACCTTTCCCCGATAGTCGGGAGCGCGCCCCGGAACCGCGAGTGGATCGTGCGCACTCATGACAGCGTCCTTTCCATGTCTCTCCTCCACCGGTCTCACGTCCGCTCCCGTGCCCCTCGACTCCGCCGGGATCGCGTCTGCCGTCCGCACCCGAGCTGCGAACCCGGATGGGAAGTCGGCGTCTCGCGCTCGCGATCGGCTCCCCGACGGACCGACTCCGCGGCTCCGCAGTGCGTGCCCGTCGGGTCGGATCGTACCAAGCCGGGCAAAGCCTGCCAGAGCAACCTCGCGGTCTGGCAGATTCAACGCTTTCCGCGAGCAACAGCCGTTGACCGACCCAGATTCGCTGGCCAAACTCCCGTCGATGGAAACCGAACTCGCGCGGTCACGCGCCCGAGAGCTCGCGGCTCTCGCCAACCAGTACGACGATCTCCCGCGCGAAGCGATCCTCAAGGAGGACTTGCTGCGGCTCGGGATGAGTTTCACTCTGGACGCTCTGCGCTACGCTGCGAACTTCAAGACCAAGTCGTATTTCATCTTCAGCTTCGACATGGTCCCCATCGAGTCGATGCAACAAGGCGAGAATCTGCGCGCACCCGAGGAGATTCGCTTTTCCGGCGGACCCGACGGTTACCGACCGACGGTGGTGTCGACGCGGGTGAACCCGGCCTCACCCTACCGGGTGGATGTCGGCGCCTCGGGACTCGAGCTGCGTCTGGGGAACGAGCTGCTCGCGACGATAGAGCTCCTACCGGTACCGGCCTATTACCAGAAGAGTCTCGCCAACGGGCATCCCGTCCACGAAGTAGCGCCGACCATCGAGTGGGGCTACTTGATCTATCTGACGGTGTACCGCAAGTGCCAGTACTTCGGCTTCAAGGAAGAGTGTCGCTTCTGCGACATCAACGAGAACTATCGTCAGCAAGTCGCTGCAGGCCGACCCTACCGCACCGTCAAGCCGGTCGACGAAGTACTGGAGGCACTGGCGATCATCGCTCAGAGCGACGGAGCCGCGCGCGCCTACACGTTGACCGGGGGTAGCATCACGCGCCACCTCCGAGGCAAGAGCGAAGCCGAGTTCTACGCCGAGTACGCGGAGGCCATCGAGGCCCAGTTCAGCGGTCGTTGGATCGGCAAGGCCGTGACGCAGGCGCTGCCGGTGGCCGATCTACGCCGATTCAAAGACGCGGGTGTGCGCATCTACCATCCCAACTTCGAGGTCTGGGACGCCGACTTGTTCACGAAGATCTGTCCGGGCAAAGCGGAGTACGTCGGCCGTGACGAGTGGTTCAAGCGGATTCTCGACGCACGCGACGTCTTCGGCCCGGAGAACGTGATCCCGAACTTCGTCGCCGGCGTCGAAATGTCGCGCCCTCATGGCTTCGCCACCGTCGACGAGGCGCTCGCTTCGACCGGAGCTGGCCTCGAGTGGTTCATGTCCCAAGGCGTTGCGCCCCGCTTCACGGTCTGGTGCCCGGAACCTCTGTCGCAGCTCGGGGCCGACCAAGGTCCCGCCCCGCTCCCCTACCACGTAGGCCTGTTGCGCGTCTGGCGCGATACCCATGAACGTCACCGTCTCCCGGTGCCGCCGGGCTACGGACCGCCCGGGGTCGGCCACGCCGTCTTCAGCGTCTCGTCGTTCATGGATGTGATCCGGGTCTGAGTGGTTCGTTCCGCAAGTCGGTGACGGAATCGGTTGCCCATCCGCTGCGCGGACAAGACTCGAAGACGAGTCGTGTTGAAAGAAGCACGCCTTCCACGGCCGCGGTCATATCGTGAACGGGTGTGACGAAGAGCGAAGTCCGAACTCCGTCAATCGGCTTTCGAAGTCGCCGGCCGAAACGCCACGAGCAGCGTACCCGCGAACACCAGGGCGCCGCCGCCGATCGCGAGCGGGCCCGGCCACGCACCGAAAACGAGCCCACCCCAGAGAGTCGCGAAGATGACTTGGCTGTAGGAGAGCGCCGTCGCTCGGCCCGCCGGTTCGAGTTGCAGCCCTCGTGTGAGAGCAACCTGTCCCACTTGCGTGGCGATCCCGACTCCGAGGAGCAGGAGCCACTCGACGGCGTTGGGCATGACCGCAGCGGACGCGAACGCGGGAATCGATGCAGGAACCGCAACGAGCGGAAAGTAGAACACGATGACGAGGGGGTGCTCCGTGCCAGCGAGTCGCCGGACGACGGTGTATGCCGCCGCGCCGAAGA
Organism: Planctomycetota bacterium; assembly: GCA_050246115.1. Lineage (GTDB taxonomy): Bacteria > Planctomycetota > UBA8108 > UBA1146 > JAJFFE01 > JBFWWP01. The sequence goes on along the minus strand of JBFWWP010000028.1, from coordinate 1,158 downwards.
CCGCTCCTCCGAGGGCCGCGAGTGTTGGCAAGCCGGGCAGCGGGTCGGCCGCGTGACCGAAGAGGACGGCAGGCTGGGTGACCAGTATGACCCCGAAAAGGCTCGTCGCCACAGACACGCCGAGCAACCGACCGCTCCGCTCGCGGAGGAAGATCGCGGCCAGGACACCGGTGAAGACGGGGTTCAAGTAATGGATCACCGTGACCTCGGCGAGCGGGAGTTCGGTGATCGCATAGAAGAAGCAACTGAGCGCCAGGAACCCGAGCACACCGCGCAAGAGCAGGAGCCCGTGCTGGCTACCCCATGGCGAGCGACGGGTGCGTCGAAGGTGTGCATAGCTCAAGACGAGGCTGATCACCGAGCGGAAGAACACGATCTCCGCCGCGGGTAGGCGCTCCCCGGCCAGCTTCACGAGGAGCGACATCACACTGAAAGCCATCGCGCTCGCGAGCATCGCCGGTGCGCCGGGGGTCAGCTTCATTCCGCCTTCGTTCGTCGAGGTCGACCACGCTCGGGTCCACGAACCATTCCCGATCCGCGGTCGCCAGTCCAGACCCTTCCACCGGCGGGGGGCTCGGGGGGGCTGGCCTCAGGCCGTTCCGGAACCATGGGTGACAGGTTTTCCGATCACCTGCGGAATACGGGAGGATCGGGTGCGGGCGCAACGGGGATCGGCTCGAGTCCTTCGCGACCCAGCTCTCCGCAAGCCAGGCGCTCTCCTATCTCCACCCGGGCAGCTACGCTTTCTCCCGTTCGATGGGCTCGAGTCGTTCGCCTTTCTGGAGCAACGTGTAGCTTGGACTCGAGCCTGACCTCGACAACACCCCACCCCCCCGCCCCGCCCCTCGAGGGGCGGGGAGCGCACCTCCTTGAGCTCGGGGTCTACATGCAACTGGGGGATGAAACGACAATCGATCGTTTGAGGCCTGAAAGGCATGCCGTGTCCGCGATCGCGAGCGTTGAATGCGAGGGGCCTGCGCCCTGTCCGTGAGTTCCCTGTAAAAGCCCGCGGTGTCTGCGGGCGCAGACAGTCCGACGACGCGATCGGGCGTGGCGCTCGCGAGATCGTCGTCGGTTCGCACGGAGCGAAGCGACGCGCGTGAGCGAGTCGTCGACGATGGCCTGCAACGGTGCCGCCCGCGCGCGTGCGAGGTGCGC
>JBFWWP010000027.1:0-79178 GCA_050246115.1 Planctomycetota bacterium | reverse complement strand
GGTCAAATCATTCAGAATAGTGCGAATGTGTCGCTTTGACGGCGTTCACAGCCTCCAGGCTGTTACCCGAGAGCCCCTCGGCTGTTGGCGCTCAGCCTCAAATGTGGCTTCATGCAACGGCAACTAGTTAGTTGCTTGACTCGCATTCGGAGGTATCGCGCGACGGCTTTCTTGTCGTCGCCGTCCGCCTTGCTGTAGGCCTTGGCCATCAGGCCTGCGAGTACGCGCTTCTCCGCGACCTCGCGAGCCGCAATCTCGTAGAAGTGCTCTTCCAAGCTACTCAAGGTTGTCTGCCCAACGTCTTGCCGCTCAGCCGCCGGCGAAGCCGATCGGCTGCAGCGGCTTGTTGAACTCAAGCGCTGCGCGCTACTTCCGATCCCACGGTCTCCGATGATGCCATCGCCGCCTTCCGCGGTCCATGTCGCGCCCGATCTTTCCGACAGACGAAGCAGAAAGAAGTCTACCCATGACTCAGCTTCGCCAGCGGACGGTTCGAAACTACTCGCATCGGACGGTGCGCTGCTACGTGGCGTGCGTCGCAGCGTTCGCCAGGTTCCTCGGGAAGTTTCCGTCCGTCCTGGGGCCGGAGGAGATCAGGCGGTACCAGGTCCACCTCGCGGTCGCTCGGAAGCGTTCCTTTACGCTTCTCAACCACACCGTGTGTGCGCTTCGGTTCCTCAACCGAATCACGCTCCAGGCGTCGTTCCCGATTGATCTCACTCCTTACGCCCGGCGCGAGAAGAAGCTTCCGATCTTTCTCAGTCGAGCGGAGGTGGAGGCGCTACTCGGTGCGACGACGAACCTGAAACACCGAGCGATCATCGCGACCTTCTATTCGACAGGGGTCCGCCTCTCCGAGCTGCGCTCGCTGCGCACTCAGGACATCGATGCGTCTCGGCGCACGATCCGCATTCACGGCAAAGGGTCCAAGCAGCGTGAGGTGCCACTCTCGCCGCGGTTGCTCGGGCTCCTGCGCGACTACTGGCGAGCCGCAGGTGTGGATTCGCCGTGGCTTTTTCCCCGGCGTCCAGCCCGAACGGCCCCTTGGCCGCGAGACCATCCAGACGATCGTGGCCCGCGCGGCCCAGGCGTCCGGAGTCACGAAGCGCGTCTGCCCCCATCTCTTGCGCCATACGTTTTCGACGCATCTCCTCAAGTCCCGTGTCGATCTCGACCGCATCCAGCGGATCCTTGGTCACTCGAATCTCACCACGACCACGGTGTATCTCCACGTCGCCTCGGAGTACCTCGGCTCTGTCGTCAATCCGCTCGATCTCCTGCCGGACTCCACGAAAGGTGGCGCGGTATGACCTCGCCTCCGCGACCGACCGTCGCGGAGGCGATTCGGAGGTTTCCTCACGCGGCAGCGCACTGCGCCCCGCGAGCGCGACGCATCTGCGACTGTCGAGCCGCCGCTCTCGACGGCCACGTCTGGCATTGTTCATCCTGCGATCACGAGCGGGTCGCCTACAACTCTTGCCGCGATCGACACTGTCCAGGGTGGCAGCAGGCCGGACAAAGAGGCTCACTTCGACCGATTTCGGATCTGCCGAAGAACTTCTTCCCAGGGTATGCCTAGGTTGCGATCCCGCTCGAACTCATCCAGCCTGCGGTCTAGCTCTGCACGCTGAGCTTCGGTGACTGGAATAACCTCCGGATCAAGGCTGTCCCAGATATCGCCAAGCAGCGTGAGCCGCTCTTCCGGAGATAGGTTCTTGATGTCGACGTTCGAGCCCATGTAGTCATTCTCCCACTCAACGGTACGACTCGCAATCCCTACGCTCCGTGATCCGGATACCGCCCGCTTCGTGCCCACCGGTCCTGCGTGGCTAACGACTACGTGCTCACCTGCGGCGCGAAGCGCCGTCAGGTGCAGCACGGGGTTAGGCAGTTGGTGGGTGCAACCCGGGCACAGGGGTAGCTGAGCTCTCGCGCTAGGGCGCAAGACCGCTCCTTTCATCATGCCGTAGCGTCCCTCGCGCCGGTCCTCGCCTTGTGTTGCTCGAGCACTCGTTCGATCTCCCGCTTCACCAACGCGGGCAGCGAAGCGCGGCTCCACAGCTCCCCGTTGGTCTCAAGCCACTGGAGCACCTGGGACTCGGTCAGCGAGTCCGCCGTGATGAGTTCCGAGACGGCGATGGTCGAGGTGCGCGAGAGGCCGATGCCGATCAAAGCGATCTGGGTCTGCTGGTTGACGCCGAGCTCCAAGAAGACATTGAAGAGAGGGAGCTGGTCGAGGATGTCTTCGCGCTCGATCTCGCGGAGGTGCTGCCGAAGCACGTCGCAGTAGCAGCTCAGCCCGCGGGGCGCCTCGAAGCGAGCGATCTGCTCCACCTCGTTCATCACCGTCCTGATCTCGACGGCTTCGTCAGCCGGCTTGCTCTTCTTCGTGACGTAATCGATGCGGTCCTGAATGAGGCGAGCAAGCGGGAATCCGCGCATCCACCGCGTGACAAGCAGGGCGAGCATGAAGGCGCGTCCGCCCTCGGGGCCGAGGTTCGGGCACGCCCGTCTACAAAGCCGGCCGAAGATGCCCGCGTAGACCTTGGCGGCGTCGTTGCTGGCAGGATCAGCGGGCAGCAGTTCTTCGACGTCACCTTCGCGCTCTCGGAAGTATTTGAGCAGGTCGTGGAGCGCGAACGGGCTGATGCCCGGATTCCGGGCGATGATGTCAGGCTCGATCGCGAGACCTTCGACCGCCTCCCTCACCGCGCCCGCCAGGCCATCAAGGCTGTCCGCCTCGTATCGTCCCGCCCACGGGGCCTCGAGCAGACCTCCGTAGCGGACGTGAATCCCTGCGAGATACGAGAACACGTACTCGAACTCGGGACGCTTCCTGGCAGCGTCCAGCGGCGCTCGGTCCTTGATGAACTGAACGAGCTCGGCTGGCACTCGAAGAACGTCGTCAGTCGTGCGTCGGATCGGCTGCCGCGCGCGCTCGCGCGGTGGGCCGTCGGGTCCCCACAGGTCCTTCCGGTCGGGGTCGATGCAGAAGATGTTCCCTTGGAACTCTTTGCCCCACCGGCCGGCGCGTCCAGCGAGATTCCAGAAGTCCTCCGCCGACAACGGGTTACCGCGGCCCTTCGTCGGCCCGCGCATGAAGATGTTGCGGCACGACATGTTGACCCCTTCGATCAGGGTCGACGTGCAGACGAGGTACTTGATCGTGCCCGCGGTGAAGAGGCGCTCGATCTCCTCGCGGATGAGCAAGGGCATGTTGCCGTAATGGAAGGCCACGCCTCGCCGCAGGTAGGTCGCCAAGAGGAAGTTCTTGTGCACGACGTGCTGCGCTAGCTCGACGAGCTTCTGCAGATCCTTCGAAGAGTCGTCGACGTCAGCGCCGATGAGGTCGTAGAGCTGACCTGCGATCTTCTCTGCGTCCGCAGCGCCATTCACGTAGACGATGTTGCCGTGGGAAGACCCTGCAACAGCATGCGCGATGAACGACAACCGCTTGCTCTCGGGGCTCGGCGAAGCTCCGAGAGCGACGGAGCCGAGCGAGATGCTCGCGTCTCGCACGCACAAGGAGATGTCCCAGATCTTCGGCTTGCGCGGCCTCTGAGCCACCCAGAACAGGTTTTGCGTGACCGTGACGTCATCGTTCGCGAAGGCGCGTTTGGCAAGGTTGTCCCCCGCATCGGCGAGCAGTACTTCTGGGTTGCTGGTCATCGGGCTTGCGAAGAGTACTCGCAGCTCAGTGTTCGCCTCCCCAAGCCGCTCGATGACGTCCTGCAGCAGCACGCCACGCTGCCGGTCCCCAACCTTGTGCGCCTCGTCCACGATGAGCACACGAACCGCGAGGTCTGGGTGCGACGACAGAAGGATGTGAAGGCGCTCCTGCGTGAATACGAGAACACGGCGTCGAACCGGCGGCGTCGACTCGTCCACCTTCAGAATTGGCAGCGCAGAAACGGACACGTCCGCGAGTCCCTCCCGCACGAACAGGTCGCGAAGGTCTCGCTCCACCTGGCTGATGAGTGCCCGCGTTGGGACGAGGTAGACGACAGTGGCGACCTCTGACGCCCGCATCAGCTCGCAGATCCAGCGTGCCAGAATGAAGGACTTGCCAGCGGACGTCGGCGCCGACACGGACATCCATTCCTGGTTTCGAATCTCGTCCCACAGTTGCTTCTGGAAGCGGTTCACTCGCAGCGGGGTGTCGCCTTGGATCACGATCGACCGCTCGAGAGAACGGCGGTCGAAATCGAGACGCGCACCACCGGGAAGACGTGTCTCGAAGGATGGTCGCAGCAACTCTCTGCGCACCGCCAGATCGATGGCGGGATGGTTCGCGAGCGCGTCGAGAACGAGTGCGGCAGAGTCCCTCTGAACGTCTGTTGCCGACTCGTCGCACAAGCAGGTCTGCGCGATGCGCAGCGCTACCGCTTGGCATCGACCGTCCTCGGCGTGCGAGAGCGCGCTCGCACACAGGAGCAAGTAGCTCCAGTCATGCTCGAGCGCTCGGTACTCGTCGAGCCGGGCGAATCGAGTCCCCACCTCGAGTTCGCCGCATGCTGCGTCGACGACGACGCTATCCGCGCGCTTGCGGAAGCCCGGAACGTCGAGCAGCCAGCCTCCGAGGTCACGGAGCGCCACGAGGAGTTCCCTTCGCCTTCGGCGAACGCGATCGTCTAGCGGTCGGCTCTCCAGTTCGCGGACTGGAGCCCTTGGGCGCCGAACTAGCACGAGCACCCGGCGGCGTAGCCGTAGCGACCGGCTTCGCTGTTGCCAGATGGGGCCCCGACACCTCGGGCAGGTCCTCCTTCGCCTCCGTACTCAGGCCGAGGTGCTCTCGGAACAGCTTCCGAAACTCGTCCGCGGATGGAAACGGAACGAAGAGGAAGTGCATCGAGAAGGCATCAATATTCTCCTCCGTCACCCGCTTGGCGACGTGCTGCTTCCACCCCGGCAATGTGGATGTGATCGCAGAGACGACCGCCTTCAGTTCGGTCTTCGACGGCCCCTTCGGGTACGCATCGCAGTCGAAGCCCACGAGACAGAGCCCCCTGAACTCAAGCGAGTTGAATTCCGGATCATCGGGGTTGAGGAACTTCTTGAGCGCGTTCTCGAGGTTGTCGTTGTCCACGTCGAGATGTCGCTGCAGCAGCTGCAGGTCGCGTTTGCTGGCCTCATGGTCCTGGAGCATCGGGGCCAGCGACTTGAGGCAGTCCCGAATAGCGCTGGTGACATCACCGAAGATCTTGGATTCGCCCCAGTAGAGAAGAAGCTTGCCGGTCTGTTCGTCGACGCCCGCGTGAAGACCATCAGCACCGTGAGTGTGCATGCGCGGGTTGGTCTTCAGGCTCATCTTGCAGATGAGCTGCGGGAGCCGAAGCAGCTTCTCTGCAAGTGCGAACAAGAGTAGCTCGCCACCTTCGCCGCTCTGGACGAGGTCCGTGAACAGCTTCCGAGCCTTCGTGTGTAGCCTGACCACCTTCTGGCTCGAACCCGTGCAACCTGCTTCCTCGCGAGCGGCATGGTACTCGCTCCTCGGAATCGCGTAGTCCAAGACGTGCTCGGCGACCGCGTCGACGAGGTCCTCTATTCGCGGTCGTCCGTTGCCGTCGAGCGTGAGGCAGTGGCAGTGCGCAGTGATGTTCGTCCCGTCGACGACCACATGACGCTCAACGTCGTGGAGCAGTGCACTAAGGTCCGTCGGCGCGCCCCGGGCCAAGCGTGCGAGCGCCGCGGCCAGCGGCTCCGAGGTGACGCCCACCGCATCCCAGCCTCGTGTCACGCTTGGTCCTCTCTCATGCGGTGACGCTGCTTGCGCGGGCCCGTAGCTGAGTGTTCATCTGCCTAACGCCCTGCCGTTCAGCCGCCGGCAAAGCCGGTTGGCTGCTGCGGCTGGTTGGGCGGCTCCTTCACCTCATGCAGACCGATCGAGCGGCCTCACTGCGATTAGGTCGCGGTCACCAACCGCTCGGACGTCCGCTTCCTTGAGGGTCACGAGGGCCTCCGTCTTTCCGGAGGCGCTGACGAACTCAACTTCGAGCCCATCTGGCTCGTAGACATGAACGACAGCTCCAAGATCGCCTCTTCGGAGCCCGCGCTCCGGAAGGTCCCGGTTCAGCACTACGACTTGCAGTTCGTTGAATCTCATGGTCTCGCTCCTGGGAACGCCGTCACGAAGCGGGGAAAGTCCTCACCGTGAAGCACGATCCAAACTGCGACCACGGTCGCGGCCCTTCCGCTCGGGCCCTGGATCTTACCACGGACCTCGTACTTCTGCCCGTACTCGTTAATCTCGGTGGCAACCGCCTCGTTCTCCGCGGCATGGATCCGAAGCGCCCTTGCAAGGGTCGCCCACTCTACCGCAGTGTAGCCCAGAGCCATGAAGAAGGCGGACTTGAACCTGCCGACAGGGTGCGAAGTCGAGATCAAATAGTCGCGGATCTTGGCCGCATCCACAACCGCGGCCTCAACACCAGGCAATGGCACGTGCCTCCTTCTTCCAAATCGCACTACGCCCAGTCAGACCATAGATCCGCCTAACGGTTTGCCGTTCAGCTGCGCCGCTGACGGCGTTCGGCTTTCACGATGCACCATCTCGGCGGCAGCTGCAACGGCGTGTTAGCTGCCGCTACCAGAAGCGCCACCACGGTCTCGCCGGCCGCGGATCGCCAAGTCTCATGCCCTTTGGCAAACGCGACCTCTTCAGGAATCCCTGGAGGCTACCGGTTGGCGTTCTCGACCCATAGCGCCACTTCACGTAGGGACGATCGCCGTCCGCTGGGTGAAACGCCTCTTGCAGGTACTCCCTCTCCGCTTCCGCCAGGTCTCGATAGGTTCCGTCGTCTTCTACGTAGACGTACGGGAATGGCTGGCGGCGAGCCTCAGATTTGGAGACCACAGCAAACTCGTATGAAGCCACTGCTCACTCCCCGGACGCCTAGCAGCTAACGTTGGTGTTCAGGCGCGCGCGGCTTCCTGCGCGTCGCCTGCAACACGTTGTTAGGTGCGACTGCGCAAGACACTGCTACTTGACCCTGTCTTGTAGGTGGCGTGCGAGGCCCATTGGTGGGGTTCGATCTCGAAGATACGCGACGGCCTCACCACCACCGGCAAAAACGCCCTTCATGAACATTTGGTTCCGCTGCAGATCGAGGCACTGACGGAACAGCTTGGCCCCAGTATCGGGGCCCCCGAAAAGCTTTAGGTAGCTGACCGCCATCATTGCCATTGACTCGGTTTGGTCATTGACCTCCAGCGCTTGGAGTACGCCATCGTGAAACCCAAAAACGTATCCAAGCGCCCAATGATCCGCGGCAATGGCTGCCGCACCGCCCCCGCCCAGCGTGAGTTGCACCTGAAGGACATAAGGAATGAATTCCAATGCCACCTTGCCCTTGTCGGGCTTCTTCTTGAATAGGCCAAAGACCATGCGCGTTCTCCTTTAGTCGCACCTAACGTCTTGCCGCTCAGCCGGCGCCGAAGGCGGTCGGCTGCAGCGGCCTGTTGGGCGGCATTCTAAATCCTCAAAGCGGGTCCGGTGGTCCTGGCCGAGTACCGAGCCCGGCTTGCAGTCTCGGTAACGCCCAGCGAAGCGGGTCCTGGTTGCACCAGTATTCATCTGCAGGGATTTCACCCTGCACGTCGAATCGCGAGACGTTGAACCCATCTTCGATGTCGTTGTACCAGAGCACCCGATCGAGGTGAACGGCCACGACCCAGAACCCGCCCCCTAGATCGCCCCAAGGCCGCAGACCCCACTTGCTGGGGGAAATGCTCGTCTGGCCAAAAAACTCTTGCTGCTCCGCAGAGCACTCCGCGAGGTCGCGGGCGAGCATCGCCTGCAACGCGGACAAAGTGATCGGCTCCCAACTCATCGCGTCAAGTCCGCCCAACGCCACGCCGCTCAGCCGCGAGCGGCGCTCCCCATGCTACCGCCTTCTCCAGGCGCGTGCCCGCCGCTCGTCGACTGCAGCGGCTTGTTAGGCGGGCGACTCCTCGATGAGCCTACCTGCCTCCGCGGTCGGCAGCGTCGGGCTGGGCACGACCGCCCCAAGCTTGCCAGTAACGCCTCGCCCCCCCAGTCAGGTGCGGCGACAGCTCGCGGTCGCATAACTCGCCGGCAACATTCTCGACGAAGCAGGTGGCCGCCGCGTTGTCGAGTTGGCCGTCGTCGGCCGCGGCCATGCACTCCGACACGAATGCGCCGAGGGCCGCGATCCGGTCGCCGGGTAGCGCCGCATGCCGCTCCCGGAAGAAGCCGGTGAACTCGGAGAACACGCCGTGCAGGGTGTACGACCCGTCGTCATCACGAAAGCAGTTGCCCGAGTCGTCCCAGTACGCCCGGAAATCCGGGAACAGGGCCACCAGACGGTCCAGCAAGGCTTGCGGTGTCATACTCTCTCCGCCCCGCCTAACGGTTGAGCCGCCCAGCCGCGGCCGAAGGCCGTCAGCTACTGCGGCCGGTTAGGTGGCCTCCGATCCGACCACATGCGCCCCGTGACCACCATCAACACGAACATGGGCGCGGTCAGGTCCAGCACGACCGGCAACAGCACCCACCATGACAGGCCGACTGCAGGGCAGGTCACGCACGCGAGTACGCCGCAAACAGCGCCGACGAACGCACGAACGAGTAGTTTCGACCTTGGCGTGAAGCAAGCAACCCGGCGATGGGGTTGCCGGCGATGATGCAGAACGAAAGAACGCCCGCCACAGCAGCCACTATCCAACGCGCTGTTTCCATGGCTCTCCTCTGCCCAATCTAACGTCGTGCCGATCAGCGGCGCCGCGAAGCGGCGTCCGTCTGCATCGGCTTGTTAGGGAGCCTCGCCCGCAATCCAGTCGCGCCACTCCAGAAGAACAGCTGCTGCGTTCTTGGCCCTATCACGGTTGGGCGACAATCCCATACTGTCGGTCTCGACACTGACAAGGTAGTCGACAATCTGATTCTCCCCTTCTCCATCGCGAAGAAGCTTGAAGACCTGTGGCAAGTACGACTCGTATTCGTCCCGGGCGCCAGGGGCGCCAGCAACGCCGATGGGGTCCCAGATGTAGTAGAGGACTTCACCGCACCGCTTGTAGAGCTTGAGTTCGTGGGGCGCTAGTTTCCTTTCCATCTCGTCTCCCTAACTATCCAATTCAACAGTTCTGTGTAAGCCACGCGCACAAGGCCCCGGAGCCAGGTCTCGCTGAATAGCGCCGCGCGGCTGGTGTGCTGGCGTTGTGCGCAGGTCAACATCTTGTAACGGGTTGGATATCGCGGGCCGGATCCGGAGGACCGGATTGGGCAGACCTGGATATCCGGATGGTGGTCCTTTCTCGCTGGCGGCGGAACCACCCACGCGACCTCCAACGAACGCCAAGAGTCGAGAGGTCCCGATGGCTTTGGGGTCCGCGGCTTCCAGGCCTGGGCGACCAACGGCTGCGGGTCGACAGCAGTGACGTCCTGTTCCAGGACAAGGGAGCACGAAGCGGGATTCCAGTGCCCGACCTGGATCGGTCTGGATCCGTTCGTTCCTCGAACCACAAGGTACTGTACGCGACTCGTTCGAACCTCGGGAAAGTTCGAAAGCCAGAGAGCACGGTGGCCGTGTTTCGAATCGAACTTCTGGCGTTGTACGCCAACTTGGGCGAATCGCGGGCAGTTCGGAACCCGGGCAGTTCGGAACCCCAATGAGCCCGTAAATAGTCGGAGCTAATGGCCTTACGGAAGTCGCTCCCGAGGCTCCGCCCGCGCGCCCCGGTTTGGCTCCGTTTCCACACCGGTCGCCAGGCGAAACTCGAAAAGTGTCCGTGATCGTGCCACGTGAGGCGTTTTCTGACACTCCGTTCGGCCGAGCCGAGCGGTGCGGCGACGGCGCGGGCGGGGGGCGAGGAGATCTCCGCGGCGCCGGCGGTGAGTGCGAGTCTCGGGCGCAAGCTGCGGTTTGCTAACGACTTGGGCCCCGACGCCGGGTATGCTCCGCGATTCACCGGTGACTCCGGCGGCCCACAACCACGGGTTTCTCGCACGATAGTTGCACGGGAAAACTGCCTGAACCGATCCTGGACGAGCGAACCTTCTCCGAACTCCGACGGATGGCAACTCGATGGTCAACGAGCTCCACGACGACCCGATCCTCAAGAACGTCCCCGAGGTCGAGGGCTTCAAGGTCCTGAACCCGTGCGTCCTGTATGGCCGCCTCGGCCAGGGAGGCATGGGCACCGTCTACCGAGGCAAGCACATCAATCTCGACATCGACGTCGCCGTGAAGTGCCTACGGCCATCCCTCGCCGAGGCCGATCGGGATCTGGTCACCCGCTTCGAACGCGAAGCACGGGTTGCGGCCTCGATCAGCAACGAGAACCTGATTCGCGTCTATGACGTCGACGCGCAACACGGGGTGCACTACCTCGTCATGGAATACGTCGAGGGCGAGACCGCGGCCGAGCGGGTCGCGCGCAAGGGGCCGCTGTCGCAGACCGAAGCCGCTCGCGTGCTGCTGGGCGCGGCCCACGGCCTAGCCGCCGCGCATCGCAGCGGCGTCGTCCACCGCGACGTGAAGCCCGACAACATCTTGATCTCGCAGAAGGGCGCGGTGAAGGTCGCCGACCTCGGATTGGCGAAGGCCATCGAGGGCAACGGCGACGGTGTCACGATGACCCAGGTCATGATGGGCACCCCCAACTACATGCCCCCCGAGCAATGGGAAGACGTGAAGACCGTGGGCGCGCCGGGCGATGTGTACGCCCTCGGCGCCACGGCCTACTATCTGTTGACCGGGCAGAATCCGATCTCGGGCTCCAGCTTCACCGAGGTCATGCGCAAAGCGTGCACCGAGCCGTTCCCCGACATTCGCGAGAAGCGCAGCGACCTGGCGCCCGGCTTCGTCGAGATCCTTCGCAAGATGACGCAGAAGCAAGCGTCGGACCGCTATCGCAACGCCGGCGAGGTCGTGCACGCCCTCGAGCAGTGGGGCGGCATCGGTCCCGGCTCATTGGTCGACCCCGAGGCGGGCCTCGGCTCTCGCGGCGAGCCGCTCCTCTCCCCACCGCCGGGACAGACGCTCGCGACCATCAAGATCGCGATGGAAAAGACGGCCCGCGGCACTTCTCCGCGCCTCGCACAGAAGATCTCGGACTCGTCGGTGGTGCGTCGCCCGGCAACAGAAAGCACGCCGACGACGCCGTTCCCAGCGCCAGCGCCGCGACTCGGCGACTCGACGGTAGCGCCCGCGCCGGCGGCCTCTCGACGCCTCGAGGTCATCATGGTGGCGGTCGTGCTGTTGCTCGTGGTGGTCGTCGGCTTGTTGGTGTTCAAACCGGACCGCAAGCCGGACACCACACCGCCGGATACCGCTCGCGTTACGCCGCCGCCGGCTATCACGACGCCCGTCGAACCCAAGCTCGACGCGCCGGTGCAGCCAACGTCCGTATCAACACCAACACCGACAGTAACACCGACACCAGTACCCACACCAACGCCGGGAACAACACCTGGACCGGACAGCGCGGCGCCGAGCGGTACGGTCGTTCCGCCGATCGAGCCGCGCGTCGAACCGCGTGTTCCGACCCCCACGCCGAGCGTCGTCCCGCCGACACCGCCCTCGCCGCAGACCGAAGCCCAGCGCCTCCTCGCCGAGGGGAAGAGCTCGCTCGACGCAGGACGTACGGAGCTCGCCATCGACCGCTTGCAGCGCGCTCTCGCGGCCAACCCCGACCTCGCGCAGGAAATCGACCCACTGATGGCGTCGGCCTATCTGGAGACGGCGCGAACCCTCCGGGAGCTGGATCCGCGATCTGCGTACCAGGCAGCTCGGTCTTCGTCGCGCATCAGGGAGACGGCGACGGCCTCCGCCCTACAGAAGGACCTGGGCGCGCGCCTGAGCCAAACCCTCGAGTCGCAGGTGCGGATCGCGCAACCCCTCGCGAACTCCACCGTATCGGATCGTCAGGTGAAGGTGGTCGTGGAAGTGGTGGGCTCCACAGCGAAGGAAGTCACGGTCAACGGCGTCGGCGCGGTCGTCGCGTCCGGTCGCTACTACGCAACCGTCGAAGCGCAAGACGGCCCCCTCGAACTGACGGTTCGGGTGATCGACGACCTGGACATCTCTGCCACCGTGCGCGCGAGCGTCCTCGTCGACACCCAGAATCCCGTAGTCACCGTGCTCGAGCCGCAAGAGAAGCAGCACGTTCCGGTGGCCGCGATCACGTTGCGGGGCACGCTCGAAGACGCGAGTCCGTGCACCCTCACGGTCGGCACCCAAGAAGTGGCGATCGAGAATGGACGCTGGGAAGCCACGATCGACGGGCTCGTCGAAGGGCAGAACATCGTCCGGATCACGGCCAAGGAGAAGGCGACCGGCCGCATCACGACGGCAGAACGAACCTTGATCGCCTTCCCGAAGCCACCTCAGGGAGTGAGCTACCTGGGCCTGAACGACGAGGGAGCTCACGAGTACTCGCTCGACAAGGACCCTTCCGTGATCCTGGTCCGAATCCCCGGAGCGACCTTCACGCTCGGACGCGATGGCGAGTCGGGCTCCACCCCCACGTCGAAGCACACGCTCGCCACCTACCTCATCGCAAAGCATGAGATCAGCAATCGGCAGTGGGCGAACTACTGGCTGGAGAAGCGCGACGCTTATCAGCTGCCGCTACCGACGGAAGAGCTGTTTCGCGAGACGTTGACCGCCGAGCAACTCGCACTCTGGAATCCCGACCTCGACCGGCAAGCCAAGGGCGAGTTCTTGCGCCGCTACTACACCGAGTTCGCGGCCGATTACCCGGTAACCCTCATCAGCTGGATCGAAGCCGACGCGTACTGCAAGTGGGCCGGCATGCGGCTTCCCTTCGAGGCGGAGTGGGAGTACGCCGCCAAGGGGCCTGAATCGTACCTGTTCCCTTGGGGCAACGAGTTCGATCCGCTGCGCACCAACTACTCGGGATTCACCACCGTGCGCGAGTTCGACGTGCTGAACGAACCCCGCTTCCGTGCCGACGGTCACTGGTTGATCGCCCGCGTGAACAGCTTCCCCAACGGCAAGAGCCCGTTCGGCCTGTTCAACATGGCCGGCAACGTGCGCGAGTACTGCGCGACGGTGTTCGGCCCCTATTCGACCAAGGACAAGACCGACGACGAAGGGCCGCCGCAACGAGACACGTCGGACATGGTCGTTCGCGGCGGAGGTTATCGGTCGGTGGCCGACCACGTGACGACCACCTATCGCGAAACCGAAGCCTATCGGCCGAAGCCCCGAGCGCTGAGTCCGCTCGAGTGGACCGGATTCCGGCCCGCCAAGAAGTTCCAGTGAGCGAGGTCCGCTGACCGCATGCGGCAATCCGCCCTGCCTCCGCGACCGGGCCGCGAAGAGCGATCCCGCCAAGGCTCACACCTTCTCACCGTATTTTTTTGGGCTTCACGGCCCTCCCCTAGATTGTCGGTGCTGGCGGTGAGTCCCGCCGCCTGCACCTACCCAATCTGAGGAAGCCGTGACTTGGGTGTGGGTCGCGGCTTCCTTCTTTTTCGGCACATGCAGAGACGTCTCGCTCCCCAGTGCCGCCGGGTGCTTCCCCTTCTCAGCCCCTTGCCCTTCCCGCGCCCCCTGCTCGAGGGCAGGATCTTCCGGACGAATCGACTGTCCTTCCGTCCCGGCACCGCCAGCGGTTATGATTCGGCTATGATCCCAGAACTCGCGCGACCCGAGTGGGCCTCGGTCCGCCCCCCCTGAATCCGTGGTGGGCACACCGGCGAAGCCTTCGGCGGGACGGGCGACCGGCGCGGCGCACAGAACTTCACCGATAGGATTTCGAGGTGTCCCCAGTGACCCCGGAACAGCCAGATCCCTGCCGCTTCGCCGCGCGCGTCATCGAGGCCTCGAAGATCGGGTTGTCCTCGTATGCCACGCAATCCGTGCTCGCCAACCCAGACCCGGCCTACGCCGCGGAACGAGTTTCCTTCGAGCACTGTGCACGCCAGTTCGCCGCCTGGCTCGAGTACCTCGCGGCCGCGCTCCACACCCGCCGGGCGGATGTGTTCACCGAGATCATGGTGGCCGCGCGAATCGCTCGCGCAACCCGCGGCCTGCCGACGCTCGACCTGAGCATCGGGCTCGCGGCGCTCGACAAGGTGCTGACCGACTACCTCCCCGCCGACGCCGTAACCGCGGTCCGCCCGTTCCTGGACGCAGCAGACCACGCCCTCCGCGCCACCGACGGCTCCCTCCCGGGCAGGATCGATCCGCACTCGTCCCCGACGGGGCGCCTGGCCGCCGAGTATCTCATGCGAGTGCTCGCCGGGAATCGGCGCGGCGCCATGGCCATCGTGCGCACCGCCCTCGATGGCGGCACTCCGATCCGCGACGTGTACCTCGAGATCCTGGCACCGACCCAGCGCGAAGTCGGACTCTTGTGGCTTACCGGAGAGATCAACGTCGCCGAAGAACATCGAGCTACGGCCGTGACCGAGGCGGTCATGGCGGAGATTCGCGGGCAGACCACCGGGAGCGCGAGCGGCCCCTCGGTTCTCGCAGCCACGGTCCAGGACGATCACCACGCAGTAGGCATCCGCATGGTGGCCGACTTCTTCGAGTGGGAGGGGTGGTCGGTGACCTACCTCGGCTGCAACGTGCCGTCGGCAGACCTCGTGCAAACCCTGAGCGCCGAGCCACACGACTTGCTCGCCCTCGCCGTCAACCTACCTCCGTATCTCCGCGACGCCGAGAACCTCATCCGCGACCTCCGCGCGATCCCCGAGCTGAAGTCCTTGAAGATCCTCGTCGGCGGACCGGCCTTCGCACGCACGGACTCGTTGTGGCGAGAGATCGGCGCCG
Source organism: Planctomycetota bacterium (assembly GCA_050246115.1). Taxonomy (GTDB): domain Bacteria; phylum Planctomycetota; class UBA8108; order UBA1146; family JAJFFE01; genus JBFWWP01. Next base: position 64,413 of record JBFWWP010000027.1, on the reverse strand, counting down.
ACGGTTTCGCGAGTGACGCCGCGAGCGCGGTCGCGATCGGGGCGCAGCTCGTCGCTTCTCCGCGCTAGCGCTTCACCGCAGGAGCTGCAGGGCGTTCTCCGGAGAGACTCCCGCGTCGTCGTGTTTGAGGTAGGCAAACACATCACGTCCCACCGCGGCCTGTTCCGTGAACCACGACCGCCAGTTGCGCAGCTCGTCCGCGGAGTAGGTCTCTCGACGCAGGCGCACGTAGCAGAAGCCCGCGGTCGCCAGCCGCGGACTGTCGAGCTTGTCGCCCTCGGAGACACAGAAGGCTACACCCGCATCGCGCAGCGTCTGGAACGTCGGCTCCTCGAACCAACTCCCATGCCGAAATTCCATGGCGTACCGCCTCCCTGGCGGCAGAGAACCGACGAAGCGAGCCAAACGCTCGTCGTCACGCCGCAGGTAGGGCGGTAATTGAAACAGAATGGGGCCCAACTTCGCTCCGAGTGCCTCGCAGCGGCCGACGAAGTCACTCGTCAGCGTCTCGACCCCGTCGAGCCGCCCCTTGTGCGTGATCCCTTGGTTCGCCTTCACCGCGAAGCAAAAGTTCACCGGCGTACCATCTCGCCAACCCTCGAGCAAACTCGCTGCGGGAAAGCGGTAGAAGGTGTTGTTGATCTCGACCGTCGACAAGCGTTCGGCGTAGTACTCGAGATACCGCTTGGCCGGCAGCTTCTCCGGGTAGAACGCGCCCTTCCACTCCTTGTAGGAGTACCCCGAAGTCCCAACCCACAAGCGTCCCTGCGTCACTGGCCCCCCCGTCAGCTCCTCGGACAACCTCGCGCGCCGATCCTGGTCGCCGCCAAAGATCCTCGGCCCGGCTCACGCACCACAGCCCGCCCGCGCCGCTTCTGCCCTGGACGCGAGTTCCGGGCCACGACCGGCACACTGAACCAGGCCAGCTGTGCGCCGGCAAGAGGCTTGATCTTCACTCACCGGTCCGCAGAACGCCCGATCATCCTCGCGACGGGCAGCCCCGCTGGGTGAACGCGGGGGCCGCTGCAACCCGACGCGTGGCCGAGACATCGCGACGGGCACACCGGCGCCGTCGGGAGCTAAAGTACTCTCCTCGAGCAACTTCGGCCCAACTTCGTGCAGCTCGGGAACGATCTCGACGGTTCGTGCCCCTAATGCGCAGACCCCGACCCAGGCGCGATGGGTCAACGGGGTGAAACGCGAAACTCGGTCCAGGACCCAGGAGACTGGAGCAGGGGGAGGAACACGGTGAAGAACGCACGAGAGCAAGGCGACCCACGAACCGCGGCGCGCAACTCAGTACGCGCGATCACCCCGGAGGCACCGCCTTGCGCCGCGAGGGCGACTTGATGGACACCTCCCCGCACCAGCACTGGGTCGACGCCATCGCCTGCCCGAACAGTCCACTGGGTATCGACGCGAAGAAGACCCACGTCTTGATCCTCACGAAGCTCGAGTCGATCGAACGCCGGCTCGACGCGATCGAACGGCAAGCGAACGACAGCAGCGCACTCCAGCCGCGGCTGGCTGAAGCCCTCGCGGCCGCGCCTCAGGCCGTCGCTGCCCTCACCGATATCGTCGACGACGAAGTCGCCCGAGCCGCTGACCGGGGGCAAGATCTCGACCGCGCGCTGCGCAATGGTCTGGCGGCCGCGCTCTACTTCGGCGAGCGCACATCGGCGGCGCAGCTCGACGCACTCGGCGCGCTCTTGGGTTCTGACGTGCTTCACCCGAGCACCGTCGACCTGATCGGCCGACTCGGGCAAGCCCTCGTGAGCACTCGCAAAGAACCTCGAGGCTCCGCCGGCATGTGGCGGACACTGACCGCGCTTCGTGATCCCGACACCCGTCGTTGTCTCGACTTCCTGCTCGCGTTCGCACAGCGTTTCGGAGCTGCCTTGGGACCGAGCCAGGAAACCACCCCCCGCGCCCCGGCCAGGAGTAGCGACGTATGAAGGACCACTACGAGGTGCTGATCTGCGGAGGTGGGACCGCGGGATTGTCGGTCGCCGCTCAACTGAGCCAGGCGCCCCGCCCACCGACCATCGGCATCATCGAGCCCTCCGACAAGCACTACTACCAGCCCCTGTGGACCCTGGTCGGCGGAGGGGTCTTTCCGCGAGAAGACTCGGTGCGCAACGAGGCCGACTTCATTCCGGCCGGCGCCGACTGGATCGTCCAGTCCGTTGCCGAGTTCGAGCCCGAACGCAGTACCGTCGTCGTGGCCAACGGCCGCCGCATCTCCTACGACCAACTCGTCGTCGCGATTGGCATCGAGATCGACTGGGACTCGATCCCGGGACTGCGAGAGGCCGTCGGCAAGCCCGGCACAGGCGTTTGCAGCAACTACTCCTATGAGACCGTGAACAGCACCTGGGACCAGATCCGCGACTTCCGAGGCGGCACCGCAGTCTTCACCGAACCCATCGGCGGCGTGAAATGCGGCGGAGCACCGCAGAAGATCATGTACCTGGCGGAGGACTACTTCCGGCGGGAGCAGGTGCGCGACCGAACGCGCGTGATCTTCTGCAACGGCAAAGGAACGATCTTCAGCTCGCCGCACTACGCCGAGGCGCTCCTGGACGTGGTGCGACATCGGGGCATCGAGGTTCGCTACGAGTCGAACCTCGTGGAACTGCGGGCATCGTCACGCGAGGCGTTGTTTCGTCACGTGCGCTCCGGCGAGGAGAGCGTCATCCGCTACGACATGATCCACGTGACGCCACCGATGGGCGCACCGGCGGTGATCCGGCAGAGTCCGTTGGCCGACGCGCAGGGTTGGGTCGAAGTCGACAAGCACACCCTCCAGCACGTTCGCTTTCCCAATGTGTTCTCGCTCGGCGACTGTAGCAGCCTGCCGACCTCGAAGACGGGAGCCGCGATCCGGAAGCAAGCGCCGACCGTCGTCGCGAACCTGTTGGCGCAACGGACCGGTGGGCCGTCCGCGTCCTACGATGGCTACACTTCCTGCCCGCTGGTCACCGGCTACGGGCGCCTCATCCTGGCGGAGTTCGACTACACCAAGCAACCCTGCGAAACGTTTCCTTTCGATCAGCGGCGGGAGCGCTACAGCATGTACGCGCTGAAAGCGTATGCACTCCCGCGCCTGTACTGGCACGGAATGCTGCGAGGAAGAATGTGAGGAGATGCGACATGCGCGCGGTGGCCAAAGCACCTGTACCCCTCGGAGCGTTGCTCTTGCTGGCATCGTTGGCCGCGTCGCAATCGCCCAGTCCACCCACGACGGCTCCCCGCGAAGGCACGAGCGAGCTGCGAGCGGCACTGTACTCCGCCCTCGAGGATGAGCGGCACGCAGTCGCCTTCTACGAGGCCGTGCTCGCGCGCCATGGAGACCAGCGCCCGTTCTCCAACATCGTCCACGCCGAGCGCCGTCACGCCAGCGCTCTCATCGCACACCTCGAGCGGCTGCAGTTCCCCGTCCCCGGCGATCCTTGGGAGGGTCGAACCATCACTCTGCCCGCAACCTTCGCGGAATGCTGCGACGCCGCGGCGGTCGCCGAGATCCGTAACATTCGCATGTACGATGAGCTGCTGGCTACCAACCTCGAGGCTCCAGTCGCTTCCTTGTTCCGCGAACTCCGAGCCGCATCGAAGGAGCGACATCTGCCCGCGTTCCAGAAGCATGGAGGCGGCTGGCAGCGCGTAGCCGACGCGGACCTCGCCCCAGAGCAACAGGCGCAACGGAAGCAGGCCATCACCGCGCAGAAAGCGCTCTTCGCAGCACTCATGGAGCAGCTGCAAGCCGAACTCGAACGCGGGGGCCCTGCGCAAGCGGTCGACGTGTGTAAGAGCGCCGCCCCCACCATCGCGGCCGCAGTCTCGCGAGAGCACGAACTCCGCATCGGGCGCACGTCGTGGAAGCTCAGGAACCCCACGAACACCGGCCCTCCCTGGACCGGCTTGCTGCTCGACGACAAACCCGACGCGCCGCAGACCATCGCCGCCAAGGACGGTCGCCTGGGTGTCACGATCCCGATCCGACTCGCCGCGCCGTGCCTCGCATGCCACGGTCAGCCCGACGCGCTCGCCCCCGATGTCCGTCGCAAGCTGCAGCAGGAGTACCCCGAGGATCGAGCCACCGGCTTTGCCGAGGGCGACCTGCGCGGCTGGTTCTGGGTCGAAGTGCCGCCACCGAAGCCCTGAACTCGGTCGGCCGCGGGGCTGCTCCGCGCTCCCCGACCCATGGCGCGAGCGCGCGCGGCGGGCGTCAACCCGCGGCCCCGTCTGGCTCCCGCAGTCGTCTGGCCTGCTCGCGGATCTGCACCCATTCGTGCTCGGAGATCCGCGCCAGGTTCTTCATCGCGAAGCCCATTCGCCGGTTGCCCCTGAAACGTTCGCGGTTCCGGTCGAGGAAGTCCCAGTACAGCGTGGTGAGGGGGCACGCCTTTGGTCCGACGCGTTGCACGGGATCATAACGGCAGCCCCGGCAGTAATCGCTCATGCGCGAGATGTACTTGCCGGACGCCGCGTACGGTTTGGTCCCCACGCGACCTCCGTCCGCGTGCATGACCATGCCCAACGTGTTCGGGAGGGTAACCCAGTCGATCGCGTCCACGTACATTCCCAGGTACCAGTCGCTGATCTCGCGCGGCGCGACCCCCGACATCAGCGCGTAGTTGCCCGTCACCATCAGCCGCTGAATGTGGTGTCCGAAGCCGTTGGCCAGCACCTCGCCCACGCACTCGCGGAGACAACGCATGTCGGTATCTCCGGTCCAGTAGAACTCCGGGAGCCTGCCGTGCTGCTCGAGTGCGTTGCGGTCACAGTAGTCGCGGCCTTCGGACCAGTAGATCCCGCGGATGAACTCGCGCCAGCCGATCACTTGGCGCACGAACCCCTCCACGCTCTCGATCGGCGCGTGTCCGCCCTGGTAGGCTGCGACCGCCCGTTGCACCACCTCCCGGGGATCGAGTAGCTTCAGGTTGAGTGCCGGCGACAACAGCGAGTGGAACATCCACGGCTGTCCGCTGACCATCGCGTCTTGGTAACCACCGAACTTCGGGAGTCGATGTTCGACGAAGTTCTCGAGCGCGACCAGCGCCTGCGCCCGAGTCACCGGCCACTGGAAGGACGCGAGGCCGCCGGGATTCGCCGGAAAGCGCCGGGCGACGAGATCGAGCACTTCTGAGGTGATCTCGTCGGGCTCGAAAGCCAGTCGTTCTGGCAGACTCTCCTTCGAACCGCGAAACGGCTCGCGATTGGAGCTGTCGAAGTTCCACTGGCCGCCGCTCGGCGTTCCATCCGCCTCGATGAGCACACCCAGTCGCCGCCGCATCATGCGGTAGAAGTGCTCCATGACCAGCTCTCGACGTCCGGCCGCCCACTGTCGAAACTCTGCGATCGAGAGCAGGAAGTGATCGTCTTCGAGAAGCTCGAACGGCCCGTCGAACTCGCGCTGCCAAGTCTCGACGTGCTCGAGCACGCGCCACTCGCCCGGGTGAATGACCTGAACCTCAGCCGGGCGGAGCCCCTCGACGGCCCGCCAGAATTCTCGGTCGAAGGTGTGCTGGTTCTCCGGATCGTCGACAGCGACATGGTGCACCCGAACTCCACCGGCCCGGAGTTCGGCGACGAAGTGGCGCATGGCCGCGAGAAAGAGCGCTACGCGTTGCCGGTGCACCGGCACGTGCGTACTCTCCTCGCCCACCTCCATGACCAACACGGCATCGCGCTCGCGATCGAGCCGCCGCAACGCTGGCGAGTTTGGATCGAGCTGATCGCCAAAGGCCACATGCAGGCGCCGCACCGGACCGAACTCAGCCCCGGAAGCGCGCGAGTTCCCGCGCGTCGGCATCATCCTCGCTCCCCGACCTGCAGGATCCAAACCGCGAGCCCCCCGCGCGCAGTCCAGCCGATCGTACGGACCCAGTTGGTCGCGACCAAGCGCCGGATCGTCGCCAAGTCGTACCCCCTCTCGAGGCGTCGGTGACAGGGAACCTGCAGCCCCGCAGTCGAACCCCAAATCAGCAGCAACAGCCCCAGCCCCGCCAAGGGCATGTAGGGTGACACCGAACCGAGCTCCACACGGCACAAGGCCAACGCAGTGCCAACCTCCGTCAGCATGAGCGGCCCAACCACCCACCCCGTCCGTCGGTTGTGCCGCACCACGTACGACACGAACGCAGCCTCATGCACCGTTGCATACAACGGATAGTGAACGACCTGCACGAACCAGATCAGCCCCACCATAGCCCACGTACTGACCGCGTGCAGGAAGATGACCCACTCGGCACTCACGCTCGTCCCCCCGCCCCCACGGCGCCACCGCACCACCGCTCGGTTCCCACCCGAGTTCGCTCCCGCCCCGAATCCAGATTCGCACATGACCGGGAAGCGACCGGGCTGCTCCCCTAACTCGCCGGTCATGGCCAAAAGCGATGGTGCTTGGTTCAACGGCTGACGCCGTTGAGACGGCGCCAGCTCCGAGCGAATCCAACGCCTTTCAGTATCTTGGTAGCGGCCCATCTCGTCGGCGCCAGCCGACGAGTCAACAACGTAGCGGACTCGAACCCCCGACCTCCGGCCAGTCCACTCCATCGTCCACTCGGGAAGCCGCGGGCGCAAACCATTGGGCTGGTCTCAACGGCGTCAGCCGTTGAACCCAAGAGAGGTCATGACCCGGAGGCCGTCGCGCGGCAGGCAGTTTCGAACCGCGCCTCGCGCACCGCCGGGTCCAGACGCGAGTACGGGCTCGCGAGGCAGATCACGGCCGGGCTCCGATTCCCCGTCCGCTAGTTAGACCTGCTTGACTTGCGTCGCGCGCTAGGAAAGACTTCTTGACTAGCGGACGGCCTTGGTAAAGGAAGCTTGACCAGCGATGGCACGAACGACCGGGACCTACAGCACGAACAACGTAGCGGGAGAGAAGGTCCGGGCTTTCATCCCCCGGCCGCTGCCGCCGACGAGGCCACCGCTGGTCCTCGACGGTGCGCTCGCCCAACTCCACGCCGAGGCCGCCGCCGCTATCGGGCGCCTCGACGTGGCTGGCGCAATGGTGCCGAGTCCGGACTGGTTCCTCTACGGATTCGTGCGCAAGGAGGCAGTCGTCTCGTCGCAGATTGAAGGCACCCAGGCCACGCTCCAGGACGTCGTGCTCTTCGAGGCGACGCGGCGGTCGGATCGCCCCGCCGACGTCGAGGATGTCTGCAACTACGTCGACGCGATCACCTACGCGCGAAAGGAACTCGCCAACCCAAAGGGCCTTCCCGTCTGCGTGCGCCTGCTGTGCGCCGTCCACAAGCGGTTGATGAAGGGCGTGCGCGGCAGCGACAAGCAGCCGGGCATGGTCCGCACGTCGCAGAACTGGATCGGCGGCACCCGCCCCGGCAACGCACGCTTCGTCCCGCCGCCGCCGGACGCCGTGCCCGACGCGCTCGCTGCTCTGGAGAAGTGGTTGCACGGCAACGACCCGTTGCCGCCGCTCGTGAGGGCCGGCCTGGCGCACGTGCAGTTCGAGACCATACACCCGTTCTTGGACGGCAACGGGCGCATCGGCCGCCTGCTGATCGCTCTGTTGGTCGAGCACTGGAAGCTTCTGTCGTCGCCGCTCCTCTACGTGAGCCTCGGGTTCAAGCGGCACCGGCAGGAATACTACGAGCGCCTGAACGCCGTGCGTGTGGACGGCGACTGGGAAGGCTGGACCGCGTTCTTCCTGAATTGCGTGCGCGAGTCCGCCGACGACGGCGTCGCCACGGCGCGCGGTCTCTTCACGCAGGTCAACGACGACCGGCGTCGGGTCACGGCGAGCAAGCAATCGACGCTGATCGCAGTGCGCCTCTTCGATCTTCTGCCCACGCATCCAACGGTCACCCTCCCGCTCAGCATCGAGCTCCTGCAGACGAGCAAGCCGACCGCCGTGAAAGCGATCGATGCGCTGCAGAAGGCCGGCGTGCTGCTCGAGATCACGGGCAAGCGCCGCGACCGCGTCTACGCCTACAAGGCCTATCTCGACCTGCTGGCCAAGGACACGGCGATTCCGCCGCGTTGAAGTCACGCCGCCCCCCCCCGCGGCTTCGCGCTTCGTCTTCGTGCCCGCGGCGGCGCACACCAAGCGGCCAGCTCGGGCATGGCGCTCGTCGAGGTGTTCACCAGCGCGACCGGCCGGTAGGTTGTCATGCCGGCTGCGGCCTCCGCACCGGTGACACGCGCGACGAAGCTGCCGGGCACGAGGCCGAGCAACACGTCGTCGGCCGCGTCAGTGCCGGGCAGGCCGTGCCAAACTAGGGCGTGGCATAGCGACGCCTAAGCCCCGAAAGCAAGCCGCCCCAGGCCAAGAACCCGGGGCGTTCGCTTTGTCTGAATGGTAGCGTTGGCGTTCGAGCCCCACAACTCGCCGGTCATGGCCAAAAGCGATGTCGTTGGGTTCAACGGCTGACGCCGTTGAGACGGCGCCGGCTCCAAGTGAAGCCGGCGCTTTCAGTGATTTGGTAGCGGCCCACCTCGTCGGCGTCAGCCGACGAGTCAACAACGTAGCGGACTCGAACCCCCGACCTCCGGCCAGTCCACTCCTTCGTCCTCGCGGAAGCCGCGTGCGCAAACCATTGGGCTGGTCTCAACGGCCTCAGCCGTTGAACCCAAAGACGACATAACCCGGTGGTCGGGGGATCGAGTCCCCCCCAACTCGCCGGTCATGGCCAAAAGAAAAAGCGCCGGCTCCAAGTGAAGCCGGCGCTTTCAGTAATTTGGTAGCGGGGGGGGGACTCGAACCCCCGACCTCCGGGTTATGAGCCCGACGAGCTGCCAGCTGCTCTACCCCGCGATAGTTGTCGTTGCGCGATCCATTCGTTCGAGCCCGGGGTTATACGAAATGGCCGACATGCGATCAAGGAGAATCTTCGCTGCGCGACTGACGGTGGAGGCTCAGCATGAGTTCGACCTCACCGATGGGCCGGCCGAGTTCTCGCGCGATCGAGATGGCCGACATGCCCTCGCCGGCGAGTTGAGCGACTCTCGCGGTGTCGGACAGCGGTTCGGGGCGACTCGTCGGGCCGGTGGCTTCGACGGTCAGGAGTTCGTTGGCCTTGTAGGCGGCAACGGCCGCCACGGGAGCCGCGCGGCGCACCGGAACGGCCTCGTCGACTCTCACTTCGGCCAAGCGCGCTGCGAGTTCATCCAGCTTGCTCTCGGCTTCTTCGATCAGGCGCTTGGCGAAACGGATGCGGGTATCCAAACGGGCCTCGATCTCGCGGGCGACATCGTGAATCTGCAGGAGCACCTGCTGGAGATCGTCGGCGGCGCGTTTGGCCTCCGCTGCTGTCGGCGCAGGTTGGGCACTCGCAGACTCCGCTGCGCGCAGCTTGCGGCGTGCGCGCACGCGGCCGAACCGAAACACGGTCATGATGAGAATGAGGATCCCCAGTACTGCGAGGAAAACCTGGGGATTGTCGATCTGGAACTTCTCTCCCAACAACCCGGGCCACCTCCCCTAAGAGTCGCCACCGTCAGCCGCCAATGGATGCAAGCCCGTTCCTGCGGACCCCCTTTGCGTCCGCGCGCGCTACGCCTTCGTGGCGTCCATGGATCAACGCCGAACTCCCCTTTCGGTTCCCGGGAGTTCGGTCCCCCACGATCGCCCCGCCTACGCGAGTTCTGCGTCGAGCGAGCGCGCCACAATGCCGGTGAAGATCTTGGGCAGGAAGAAGGTCGTCTTCGGCGGAAAGATCTCCCCGTTGGCTGCCCGTCCCCAAAACTCGTCCTTGCCGACGGCCGGCATGCGACAGAGGAGTGCCCGCTGGCCGTGGGCGCGCAGCGACTGCTCCGCAGCACGGGCATCGTGGTAGGTCTCGACGGTGACCGTTTGCCCCGCGAGAGCGCCCTGCAGGCGCCGATAGAGAGTATCGTGCGCCAGGTCCGGGGACGACTTGACCGAAACGCTCTCGCCGCTCGACCACTCGATGGTCCACGCGTCGCCGTCGCGATCGCTCAGACATTCGCGCAAGTGCTCGCTGAGGGCATGCGCACGCTCCGCGTCCTCGGCCACCAGCACGCGGTGCGTCGGGTAGATCTGGAGCCCCGGCTGGAACAGATCGCCGATCATCACGAGCGCGCGCTCGCTCCCGATGCTGTCCTTCGTCTCTTCCCGGTACTTGATCGCCGTCGTGTAGCGGTGGTGGCCGTCCGCGACGATGGCCTGCAAGGGGCCCACCAGTTCCTGGAGCTGCCCGACGGCGCGCGCGTCGTCGATGGCCTCGAGCCGGTGGTGCTGACCCAAGAAGTCGTCGCCCGCGAACAACGGCACCCGCGGCGCCGTGTCCACGAGCCGCCCCATCCGCCCATCGCGACCATCGATGGTCAGCTGCACGACGCCCATGTTGACGCGCGTCGCCCGAAGAAGGTTGAGTCGATCGTCGACGACCTTCGGTCGAATCTCCTCGTGCGGCAGGATTTTCTTCGCCGACCAAGGAACGACCTCCACGGCTACCAGGATGCCTCGATATCGAGACCGCTGCCCGCCGGGAGCGGTGAACGACATCTCATACGAGTAGAAGGCCGGCTTCGAGTCTCGGATCAGCACCCCACGCTGAACCCAGTCCTTCACGATCGCCGCCCGCGGTCGGTACTCCTCCTCCGTGCCGTACGGCTTGGCCGGGTCGTCACCGAGGGTCCACCGCACGACGTTGTACGGGTCGTGCGCGAGCAACCGTGCGTGCATCTCGGCATCGATCACATCGTAAGGCGGAGCAATTGCGGCCGCGGGGTTCAAGCGCTTGGGGTCGAAGCGCAACCCCTGAAAGGGAGCGATGTCGGGCATTCCTCAGTCCTTCAGATACTTGGAGGCGATGGTCAAAGCACGGATGGCGTAGGCCGTCACCAAGGTCTGGTCCGACTCCCACCAACGATCGACGGGATTCTGCCAGGAGCCGTCCTCCGCCTGCAGGGCCAGGAGTTTGGTGGCCAGCTGGTTGGCCCAGAAGATCTCCTTACCGTCCTTGTCTTTCAAGGAAGATTGGCCCAGCGCCTCGAAGGTCCGCGCCATGACGACGTAGTAGTAGTACAGGCCCATCTGGCCGCGCTCCGGATGCTCCGGGATGGCCATACCGGGGTTCTCGTCGACCGTGAAGTGGTTGGAGATCCACCCCAGGGCTGCCTGGACTCGAGGATCCTCAGCGGTGAGGCCGGCGTAGATGTAGGACTTGAGCCCCGCATAGGTCATGGACCCGTAGGAACGAAAAGAGGTCGTGCCGTCCGCGTTCTGGACGACTCCTGCTTTGGACTCATCCGGAGAGTAGATGAAGCCGCCATCGCCGGTCGAGACCCGCTCCTTGCCGTCCAGGAAGTCGTTCTGGGCGGCGTTCTGACAGCGGGTGAGGAACAGTCTCGCACGCTGGAGCACCGCTGCGTCTTCGGCGAGTCCCACCGCGTGGAGAGCGTCGAGTGCGATCTGGGTGTTGGAGAGATCAGGCTTACGACTGCTCCCGTATCCAATCCCGCCGTAGGCCGCCGGGTTCTGCTGCGCATCGAACGGCGCCGGGGTCGACTCTTCGGAGCACTGCAAACCCATGACGTAGCGTTTCGCCGCCTCGATCTCTTTCGCGTATCGAGGCTCGGCGCGCCCGGAGTCCAGCGCAACGAGCGCCAGGATGGCCATGGAGGTCTTGTAGTTCTGGAGGGCCTGCCCTTCGTTGAAGATACTGCCATCGGGGTGGCGGTTCGCCAGCAGGTACTCGACGGCCTTCGAGATTGCGGGGCCGTGCTGCTCGCGATATGCCCGCGGGCTCCGAGCCAGCGCCTCGATGGCGAAGGCGGTGATGCCGACATCGGGGAAACGGCCGTAGGACCCGTCGGGGTTCTGATGATCGATCAGCCAGTTGCAACCGCGGTCGATGGAAGTCGCAACGCGTTCCCGTAGCCGTCCCCCGGGCACGTCGGCCGCCTCGGATCGAGACCACGAATCGGACAGCAGCACTCCCGAAACCGCGGCAATCTGCACGACCACCAGCAAGCGACTCGTCATGGCCTTCTCCTTGCTCAATGAGGCGACTCTTCTCGGCACGACGCAAGCTCGGGTCACTGCTTGCCGCCGGTCGCCCCTTTGCTTTCCGACTTGGGGTCCGCAGTCGCCGGTTGCGTGTCCGGGCGCGGGGGCACTCTCATGAGGGTAACACTACGATCGATCTCCTGCTCGCGCGGCAACCGAAACACCATCGTGACCCGCGTCGGATTCTCACGACTGGTCGGAGGCAAGACGTCGGGGTAGGCGTAGTAGTCAGCGTCGGGGAAGGGGATCCCGAGCGGATGATCGAGGATGGCGAGGGGACGGTGACACGTCGCGACCAACTCGCCTGTCGCCGCCGCGCCGAAGACCTCTCGGGGCTTCTCCGCTTCGTCCGCTGAATCCGCTGAATCCGCGGGCGGGTCCGACGATCCCGGCGGGGGCTCGGTTGGTGCCGCGGGCTTGACTCCGCCGGGCCCCGCGAAACTCGCTGGATCCTGGACGAAACGCGAGCCAGTGAAGACCCAGCCCACGCGGTCCATGGTGTCGTCGACCAAACCGTTGAGCAGGCAGTCCTCGGCACGCCGCTCGACGACCCGCACGGTGCCATCGGCGGTGGTCTCGCTCCAACGGAGCAGGATGATGACTCGCGGCCCCTCGATCGGCCGCAGATCGAACTCCGTCTCCGGTCCTTTTCCGGGCTCGAGCCCCAGCAACAGCAACGCGCCCTGCAGATGCTCGGGACTGCACTCGAGCGCAACCAAGGTCTCGTGCCGTTTCGTTCCGGGCGTGGCTGCCAAGTACTCGACGAATCCTGCCCGCAAGTTGAAGTACCCATCGGCCTCGACCACTTTGTGCTCGGGGTTGAACCAAACCGTGCCCACCGGCACGAACCCCGGTCTTGCCGGCGCGGGTTCTGCGCGATCCGCGGGTCGGCTCGTGGCCTCTCCTTTGGGGGGAGGCGCCGGCGGTTGCTGGAGGAAGGCCCAAGAAAGCAGGCAGACGGCTATCCACGGCACGGTTGCGGTCCTCTCGTCAGCGCAGGGGGAATCGGCCCGGAATCCTCGGGCTTCGCCTCCGCGGTCAACGTTCGATGTCGTTCAAACGCCAGTCATACCCGAAGTAGCACAGGGCCGCATCCCCCTGCTCGGCGAGTTGCGTCAGGTCCGGCCTGTATCCGCTGACGAAAGCCGCGACCGAACCCTTCGCGGCGACGAAGTCCGCGGCGAACCAGTCGAAGATGGGACTGACTCGCACACAGGACTTGTCGACGGCGACGTAGCGCGGATCCGACAAGGTGGCGTGGGCGGCGTGCTCGAGTTGCTGCTCGACACGGGCGCCGACGAAGGCCTCCCCCTGGAGTGGCGGACAACTGATCGACGCGCAGTTCACCGCGAAGTGCACGCGGGGGTCGCCGAGCAGCTCGGGTACGCGGAGCACTTGGTGTTCGATGAAATCGAGGGAAACCCGCTCGCCGGCCACTCGGCAGATCTCCTGCTTCCACGGGTCCGCGAGGTCGCGAATCGACTCCAGTGGGTAGTGGTTGAGGATCAGCTCCAGCGTGTAGGCATTGTAGGCGTTGATGAAGAACGCGGTTTGCTCGGACGGGCCCAAAGTCGAAACGTCGGCCTGCGCGAGCCGTTCGAGGTACGCACTCAGTGCGGCGCGGTCCTGCGCGAGCGCCGCGTAGTCCACGCGCGCCCCACGAACGTGCGCTTGGAGTAGCGCGGTGAACGGAGCGTGATCGAAAGTCGTCCCCGAGTCGTCACGAAGTCCGGCCCGCACCTTGGCTGTGAGCGGATGCCCCTCGGCCACTCTTGCGACCGGCCCTCGACAGCTCGTCGCCGCGCCCGCAAACAAGGCGACGGCACAGAGCAAACCCCAGGACAGCGCACCCCAGGACCAAGCTCTGCCGTGCACTTCGGCTCGCACTCGCGCCGCCTGACTGCCCCGCATGCTCCCGCCCTCCCCCGTCGACCCGAGAGCGAACGGCAACCCCGACGGTGCGTTTCGCTCCGCCGCTGAGTATGCGGTTGCTGACCGACGAGGGCAATCCCGCCTGGCTCGTGGTGAGCGCGGCTGCGGGCAGACCGTGGGCAGGAATCCGGTGTTGGCGGACGCCGCTCAGTTGCGCGTAATGGGAAGCACTCGCCCTTGACGGGGTCGCGCCAGCACGCCTTCGGCTACGGGGGCCGGCGAGTGCGGAGCCATGCGGGCCCGCTCGTACTCGACCACGTCCTCGACGATCGTCCGGATGGGCGTGCGCGGGGAGAAGCCGATCTCTTGCCGGAGACGGGTGACATCGGGCACGCGGCGGGCCATGTCTTCGAAGCCCATTTCGTAGGCCGTGTCGTACGGCACGCGAATGATGGGCGAGGTCGAACCTGTCGTTTCCTTGACGAGTTCGGCGAGTTCGCCGATCGAGATCTCTTGATCGGAGGCAATGTTGTAGACCTGCCCCACGGAAACGTCGAGTTCGGTCAGGGCAACCCAAGCGGCGACCACGTCCTGCACCGCCGAGAAGCACCGCGACTGTTGGCCGCTGCCGAACACGGTGAGCGGGCGCCCCTCGAGCGCCTGGCGCACGAAGGTGGGAAGAACCATCCCGTAGTGCCCGACCTGGCGAGGACCCACTGTGTTGAAGAGGCGCAAGATGGTCGTGGGCAGACTGTGCTCGTGCCAGTACGCCAAACACAGGAACTCGTCGAGCGCCTTCGAACAGGCGTAGGACCAGCGCCCCTTGGTCGGCGCGCCGAGGACGATGTCACCCTCCTCGGTGAAAGGAAACGCCTGCGACTTCCCGTACACCTCGCTGGTGGACGCGAAGAACACACGCTTCGACTTCTTGGCTGCGTGCTTGAGCACCAACTCGGTCCCGTAGGTGTTGGTCTCGATCGTGCGCACGGGGCTCTTGATGATGAGCTGTACCCCCACCGACGCCGCGAGATGGTGAACGTGATCCGCCCGGTCGATGAGTTCGGCGAGGAGCGGCTCGTGGGTGATGGTGTCGATGGTGTACGAGAAGCAGGGATGGTGGCGAATGCGTTCGATGTTGTCGATGGACCCGGTGGACAGGTTGTCGATCACATGGACTTGATCGCCTCGCTCGAGGAGTGCCTCGGCCAGGTAACTCCCAATGAACCCCGCTCCGCCGGTGATCAGGTGTCGCATAGAATCCTCGACCGAGTCCCCCTCGATAGCCCGCTTCCCAGGGCATTGGATTCCGTGCGGGACCGAAGGTCCCACGCCGTAGGGGTTTGATCGGCAACTGACTGTGCAGACTTGTGGGGCAAGCCGATCACGACTCGGTGCGCGGTCGTGGGGCCGATTCGGTTCGCGGCCCCGACCGCGTTGCGGACGGGCTGAGGCTGACCCGGACGCCCGCGCAGGGGGTGGGTCATCGACTGGGCGAGAGGGTCCCCCGCGGCTTCGCAACCCATGGCGCGCGCGCGAGCTACGGTCGTGCCGCGCAGAACCCACGGCGCGATTCGAGGACCGTACCCCCCGGAGCAAACCCCGCATCCGTCGCGCCCGCGTCGGGCGTGGTGTTACCCGGAAGGTGTCGTCGGAAAATCAGGAGAGCCCGCGCGAATCCCCGCGCTGGCAGCTCACTTCGCACGCATGACCCAACGAGAGGCGACCGGGGATCGACCGCTTGCGTCGGCAGGGAGGGTCAGGCCTTCCGGGGGCATCCGCAGTGTCGTGCGAACCCCACCGCGCTCGCGGTGGAGATTCCCCTTGTCGGCCGTCGGGCGACCCCCGAGAATCCCAAACGGCGTCCGGAGGCCCAGCCCGGAAAACCCAGAGGCCCGAAGTCAGCGATCCGAGAAGTGCGATGCGACGACGCTGTCGGACCTCGCGGAGCCGGCTCGTCGATGGCACCCCGTCGGTGACACCCGGAGCACCGCCGGGAACGCTGGGCCCGAACCGGGGTCGCTGCGGGCGACAATGCCCGTCTCGATTCGCCCGCGCAACTCGTCCGACGACCCGAAGAAACGACCCGAAGGAAAGGTACCCGGTGAACGCTCTCCGACAGCTCGACCCCGAGATCGCCCAGGCCATTGAGCACGAGATCGTTCGCCAGAACAGCGAGATCAATCTCATTGCGAGCGAGAACCTCGTGAGCCCAGCATTGAGAGCGGCTCAGGGGTCGGTTCTGACCAACAAGTATGCCGAAGGCTATCCGCACAAGCGCTACTACGGTGGGTGCGAGTTCGTCGACGTCGCCGAAGACCTGGCGCGGGACCGTGCATGCCAACTCTTCGGTGCCGAACACGCGAACGTACAGCCGCACTCGGGATCGCAAGCGAACATTGCGGCCTATGCGGCGCTGTTGTCGCCGGGCGATCGCGTACTCGCCATGGACCTCGCCCACGGCGGACACCTCTCGCACGGCGCGAGCGTAAGCTTCACTTCCAAAGTCTACCAGTTCGCCCACTACCCGCTGTCCAAGGCCACCGAGCGGATCGACATGGAACACGTGGCCACCTTGGCACGAGAGTTCCGACCTCACTTGATCGTCGCCGGTGCGAGCGCCTACTCACGGATCATCGATTTCGCTGCCTTCGCTGCAATCGCACGGGAGGTCGGAGCCAAGTTGATGGTGGACATGGCCCACATTGCCGGCTTGGTGGCTGCGGGGACACACCCAAGTCCCGTGCCGCATGCCGACGTCGTCACCAGTACCACCCACAAGACCCTGCGAGGCCCGCGGGCTGGGTTGATCCTTTGTCGCAAGGAGCACGCGAAGAAGATCGACTCCGCGGTGTTTCCGGGCCAGCAGGGCGGGCCGCTCATGCACATGGTGGCTGCGCGCGCGGTCTGCTTCAAAGAGGCGATGACCGACGAGTTCAAAGCTTACGGGCGGCAAGTCGTGGCCAACTCGCAGCGCCTCGCGCAGGTGCTCGGGAAGGAGGGCCTGCGAATCGTGTCCGGCGGAACCGAGAATCACCTCATGCTGGTCGATCTGCGAAGCCTCGACCTGACCGGGGACGTGGCGGAAGCCGCCTTGGCGCGGGCTCGCATCGTCGTCAACATGAACATGATCCCGTTCGACCCCAACCCACCGCGACGTCCGAGTGGGCTCCGAATCGGGGCGCCGACCGTCACCAGTCGGGGAATGGGGGTCGAACAGATGGACCAGATCGGTGGTTGGATCTGCGCCGTCCTCAGAGACCCGACCAACACGACATTGGGGAGCCGCATTGCCACCGAAGTCGGCGCGTTGTGTGAACGGTTCCCGGCGATTCGCGGGGGTTGAGCGACCGACCCGAGCGCGGTCGGTCACGGCGCACCGCGGCGGCGCGCCACGCAGTTGTGGGCGCCGCTACCGGGTCAGTCCCACAGTCTGCGGGACAGGCCCACGGCGTCGCGGACTCTGACCAAGGTCTCTTCGGCCGTTATCCTGGCTTTCGCGGCACCGGCGGCCAAAACCGCTTCGACCGGGCTCGGATCGCCGAGGAGTTCTTCGAACCGAGTTCGCGCCTTCCCGAAGTAGGAGAGAAAGGCCTCGAACAGCGCCTGCTTGGCATGGCCGTACCCCATCCCGCCGGCGCGATAGCGCGCCGCGAGGTCCTCGGTTTGCGCGCCGGTGCCCATGAGTCGGAAGAGTTCGAAGATCGTGTTGCCCTCGGGCTCCTTCACGTCCTCGACCCCGAGCGAGTCGGTGACGATCCCCATCATCTGCTTCCGAATGGTCTTCTCGGCATCGAAGATGCGAATCTGGTTGCCATACGAACTGCTCATCTTGCGCCCGTCCACGCCGGGGACTTTGGCCGTGGCCTCGTGGATGCGGGGCTCGGGTATCGTCAGGACCTCGCCGTAGATCTGATTGAACCGAATGGCGATGTCGCGCGTCACCTCGACGTGCTGCTTTTGGTCCTGACCGACCGGCACCACTTCGCCTCCGTAGATGAGAATGTCCGCCGCCATCAGCACGGGGTACGCGAACAGCCCATGGTCGGGCGCGATCCCCTGCGCGGTCTTGTCCTTGTAGGAATGGCACCGATGGAGCAACCCCATGGGAGTGACGGTGGACAAGATCCACGCGAGTTCGCACACGGCGGG
This sequence comes from Planctomycetota bacterium, assembly GCA_050246115.1. GTDB lineage: Bacteria > Planctomycetota > UBA8108 > UBA1146 > JAJFFE01 > JBFWWP01. The sequence goes on along the minus strand of JBFWWP010000027.1, from coordinate 46,394 downwards.
GACATCGCTCTGGCGAAACACGGCGACCCGTTCGGGATCGAGGCCGAGCGCCAAGTACTCGAGGGCGATGCGCTGGGTGTAGCGACTGAGCTGATCGGGGTCGCGGACACTCGTCAGGGAGTGGTAGTCCGCGATGAAAACGTAGCTCTGTCCCTGCCCCTGCAGTTCCAGGAACTGCTTGACCGCCCCGAAGTAACGGCCCAAGTGCAGCGCGCCGGTGGCCTGGATTCCGGAAACGATCCGCATGGTGCGGTCTCCTCGTGTTGCGGTTGCCGGCGTCGCGCTCGTTCCCGCGACGGCGGGAACGCCAGCGGCCCTCCGCGGGGGCGCGCGGACGGTGCGGAGGTCCCGCCGTCGGCGCGGGCTGTGATTCCCCCCGGCCGGTCGCAGCCTCCCCGGCAGAAGCGGACGCCCCGCAAGAAAACCCGAGGCCGCACCGAAGCTCCGCTCCGGTGCCGAACCCACTTTCGGAGGCCAACGCGGCAACGCCCGTTATAGTAATCCGCCCGAATGCCGAAAAGAGGAAAGACGAATCGGCGTGCCCGCGGCACCCGGTCGCAGGTTCGGCGCCCCTCGGACGAAGAGAATGGACATGACCCACAGACTGCGCGACAAGTACAAGGCCGCCTTCTTCTCTGGACTGGCGGCGCTGCTTCCCACCGTCTTGACCTTGTTCATCCTGACCTTTTGCTGGACCTTCCTGCGCGACAGCATCTCCTCCCCCATCAACCACGGGCTTCGCCAAGTTCTCACTTGGGAAGGCTCCAAGGAGTGGTACTGGAAGGGGCAGCTCAACAAGCAGGACTGGCAGCTCGACGAGAAGGTGGACCCAAGTCTGCCCGGCGACGTCGCCTTTTCGACGTTGGTCGACGAACACGTCCCGTGGTGGATCGGGTTCGCGATCGCGGTGACGTTGGTGCTCGCCGTCGGCTTCATCTTCAAGGGGTACTTGGGCCGGCAGATCTGGAAGGCCCTCGAACGCTGGATCCAGCGCGTCCCCGTGATCAAGGTGATCTACCCCTACGCCAAGCAGGTGACCGAGTTCTTCTTCGCCGAGAAGAAGCAGCTGCAGTACGAAGCGGCTGTCGCCATCGAGTACCCGCGCGTGGGGGTTTGGTCGCTCGGCTTCGTGACCAGTCGCGGGTTTCGGCAGGTGGCCGAGGCAGCGGGCGATGAGGTGGTGACGGTGTTCATCCCGTCGAGCCCGACGCCGGTCACCGGCTACACGGTCATCGTGCCGCGCTCGCAGCTCATCCAGCTCGACGTTTCCACCGACGAAGCCATTCGCTTCACCATGTCGGGGGGCGTGATCGTGCCGCCGCGGCAGGTGCCCGAGGTCAGCCTCAAGACGCGCAAGCTCGAGCGCCCGGCCCAGGCCCCGGCGCTTCCCAACACGCCGGAAAAGCAAGCCTGAGCGCCCCCCTTGCCCGGGGCGCTGGCCGTCCGCGAGTGCGAGTTCGCGGTACGGTCCGGGACAGGTGGACATCGTAGCGCGCCGGCCGGCCCACGGTCCCTGGGGTGAGAAGTCCTTGACCCCAGACGCTGGCGGAATACGATCTCGTTTCTCGAACATCGGTCGGGCTGTAGCGCAGTCTGGTTAGCGCACCACGCTGGGGGTGTGGGTGTCGGAGGTTCGAATCCTCTCAGCCCGACCACTTTTTTGGACGCGTCGCCTGCGAAGGGACGGACTTGCAGAGCGTTCCCACGCTGCCGCCGGGGTTCGGGATCCACGGCGCGGTCGGCGCCTCCGCGCCGTGCCTCGCGCGCACGGTATACTGCCTGACCTCCTTGCTCCCCGAACTCGACCGTTTGGGCTTTCTCGACGGTACGCCCCGCCGAGGTCCGACCTCGGCAGTCCAGGGGCGGCGCAGTCACCCCGTCTACGACCTCGAATCGATGGGACCTGTCGTGTGGAAGCGCTGCCTGCGAGGTGGCTTGATGGAGCCCTTGCTCCACGATCTGCACACCGGCACGCGGCGATTCTTCGAGGAGCTATCGGTGACCGAGGAGGCCCGCTCGGCAGGCGCCTCCGTCGCAAGGATCCTGGCGATCGCGCTGACACCGGTGCACCGTGGCTTCTCGCGTGTGGAGCTCTTGTCGGCGTATGAACCCGACGCCCGCGACGGCGCAGCGCTGGTCGCGCCCGATGGTCCGGACTCCGCCACCCAGCGCGAAGTCCTCCGGGCGGCCGCTCGCGAGCTACGCCGTTTCCACGGCGCTGGGTTCCTCCACGGGGACCTCAACCTCAAGAACATCCTCTGGCGCCTGAGTCCGACAGGTCCCCGCATCACGCTGATCGACCTCGACCCCGGCAACGCGCGTCGAACCGGCGGTGGCAACAGCGCGCTCGAGAATCTGCAGCGGCTGGTCCGATCCTACCTCAAGGCCTGCACCGCCGAGTCCTGGCGGCGGCCTTCGCGCAACAGCCTCACGTTCTTGAACGAGTACTTCCGCGGTGACTCGACCGGACTGCGAGACTTCCTCCGCACGGCCCGACGGCGTGCGCGCCTCGCGGTTCTGCGGCGACCCACGCGCGCCTTGCTCGAGTACGGGCACCGGGCAGGCCGCGCTTGAAGCCGCGCGTCGGAGCGATCCGCTACCTGAACGCGTTACCCCTGGTCGACGGTCTCGATCGCGACCCTGCCTTGGGCGAGGTGCGCTTCGAAGTACCGAGCTTCCTGGCGCAGGATCTGAGAAGCCGCGACTTGGACATCGCACTGGTGCCCCAGGTCGAGGCCTGCCGCGCCAGCGACTATCGCATCGCGGCCGGCCTGTGCATCGCCTGTCGGGGCGCCGTGGAGTCGATCTTGTTGTTTCGCAGCACCCCCTGGAGTGAGATCGAGACCATCGGAGTCGATCTGTCGAGCAACTCTTCGGTGGAACTCCTGCAAGTCCTGTTTCACCGTCGACTCGGACGGCTGCCCCGCTGCGTCCCGATCACGCCAACGCTCGCCCCCTTGCGGCGAAGAGGTCAAGGCGGACCTCGACTCGACGCTGTGCTCCTGATCGGGGATCGCGCGTTGGCGAACGATCGCGGCGAGTTCGAACGCGACGATCTGGGGGAGATCTGGTGGCACGAAACCCACCTCCCCTTCGTGTTCGCGGTGTGGCTCGGACGCGGCGACCGAGGGGCCGCGGCACTACCGTCGATCCGTCGCGCCGCGCGCAACGGTCTCGCTCATCGGCAGCGACTGGTCGAGCACTTCTGTCGCGAGCAACCGGGCATCCTCGAGCCGGACCGCGCCTTGCGCTACGTCACCGACGTCATTCACTACGAACTCGGCGCGGAAGAGATCGAGTCGATGCGGATCTTCCACCAGTTGCGAGGGGTCGCTGGCTTGACGCCCCAAGTGACTTGGGAGCCCGAGTTCTTCGTGGAACCTGCGGGCGCGATGGCCGAGGAGTTCCCGTGACGCCGCTAACCGTGACGGTGATCACCTTCAACGAAGAGAAGAACATTCGGGAGTGCCTCGAGTCCGTCTCCTGGGTGCCGAACATCGTGGTCGTCGACTCGCAATCGACCGATCGCACCGTCGCGATTGCGCGCGAGTTCACCGAGCACGTGGTCGTCACCGACTGGCCCGGCCACGTGGAGCAGAAGAACCGTGCCGTAGACCTCGCCCCTACCGATTGGGTGCTCTCGATCGATGCCGACGAACGAGTCACTCCCGAAATGCGTGCGGAGATCGAAGCCGCACTCGCCACGGAGCCGACGTGCGCAGGCTTCTCGTTCCCACGCCGAACTTGGCACTTGGGCCGCTGGATCCTGCACGGCGGCTGGTACCCCGATCGCAAGCTGCGGCTCTTCGATCGACGCCGGGCGCGTTGGGGCGGCACGAATCCCCATGACCACGTGAACGCGAACGGGCCCGTGGAGGCCCGCTTCGGTGACATCCTGCATTACACTTACCGCGATCTGCGCCATCACCTCGAGGTGATCGACTTCTTCACCGACATCGCGGCCCGTGGACGCGAGTCGAAACGACGCTGGCTCCTGCCGCGACTGGTGTTCGGTCCGCCGTTCAAGTTCTGTAAGATGTACTGGGTGAAGCGCGGCTATCGGGATGGGTTCGCGGGTTTCATCATCGCCGCGCTGGGTGCCCTGTACGTGTTCCTGAAGGACGCCAAGCTGTGGGAACGCGGCGAACTCCGACGGCGGGGGTTGGATCCCGATCGCCAACCCCGTTACACCCGAGGCCCCGAGTATCGTCCCCCGCGAAGTTGGTGAATCCGGCGAGTGGGTTTCGACGGCTGCGAACGGGTTGGCTGGACGTTCCCGCGCCGCAGGCGGGCATTCGTGTGGGCAGGGATGGAACCTTTGGAACCGATCGGCGCCGACTCCCCAGCACGCGAGACGCGCGGCGGCGCGCGTGCGCACGGCCATGCGTACGACGCACTCTACCGTGCCTCACCGTTCGAAGATCGACCGGCCTTGTACCGGTGGGTCACTACGCTGGCGCGCCCGGCACCCGGACAACGTCTCCTCGACATCGCGTGCGGCCTCGGCGGAGCACTCGTCGCCGCGGAGGCGACCGGGGCCGCGAGCTTTGGACTCGACCTGTCCCGCGAAGCCCTTGGCCGAGCCCGGGGGCGCGTGCGCACGGCGCGGCTGTGCCAAGCCGACGGCAGTGAACTACCTTTCGCCGACGCGAGTTTCGACGTGGTCCTGAATCTCGGCAATCTCGAACACTTCGCCAACTTGACTGCGGGGTTGACGGAGATGCGGCGCGTCCTGGTACCGGCGGGGAGAGCCTGGGTGCTGCTCCCGAATCTGTTCTATTCCGGCTCGATCTGGCGTGCCATCCGCGGCGGGGGCGGACCTGACCATCACCAACCGATCGATCGTTTCGCCACCCATTCCGAGTGGCGCGATCTGCTGGACGTTCACGGGCTGCAGGTCGTGCGCAGCTGGCCCTACCACAAGGGCAAGTGGTGGAAGCGAATGCTCCCGCGCAACCTCGCCTGGCATTTCCTCTACGAGACGAGGGTTGGGCCGAGGCGGCACGACATCGAGGCGCTCGCGCCACTGGGCCGAGTTCGTTACACCATGCCCGGTACGCAGGACTCCGCGTCGCAACCCTAGTCCTATGGTCCTATGGTCCTAGTTCAGTTGCTCGTTGCAGCACCCCATGGAGCGCGCGCCACGCTGGGTTCGAGGTGCGTTCCGTGCGCGCGAGGGCGGATGCGGACAGGCTGTCCGCGCTCCCAGGGCGTGCCGGGCGCTTGAAGCGTCGTGGGCTCGCAGGATGCGTCGCGATGCTGAATGGGTGCGCGCACGGTTTGGGGCGATGGCGATGGTGGCGTGGTGGTTCGCGGGCGGGCCACGGCGCTGAGCGATGCGGACAGGCTGTCCGCGCTCCCAGGGCGTGCCGGGCGCTTGAAGGGTCGTGGGCTTGCAGGATGCGTCGCGATGCTGAATGAGTGCGCGCACGGTTTGGGGCGATGGCGATGGTGGCGTGGTGGTTCGCGGGCGGGCCACGGCGCTGAGCGATGCGGACAGGCTGTCCGCGCTCCCAGGGCGTGCCGGGCGCTTGAAGGGTCGTGGGCTTGCAGGATGCGTCGCGACGCTGAATGGGTGCTCGAACCCATGCAGCGTGCGACGCATCGATGGGAATGCTCGTCGACGTCTAGTGGTCCCGATCCCGCATCCGCTTCACGGGCACGCGGGTAGGCTATCGGGCGTGGGGTCGAGGCCGACCGCAGGGAACGGGTATGGAATCACTGCCGCTTGGGCGAACAGGTAGCCGAGCAAAGTGATCGGATCGGCGATATCGATGTTGCCGTCGTCATTCGCATCCGCCGCATCGAAACAGGACGGCGAGAAGCCGTTCGCGAACAGGTAGTTCAAGATGATGATCACGTCCGGTAGCGCGGCGGTGCCGCTCGCGTCCACGTCTCCGCGCCGGAACACCGGCGGTTGCGGCGAGCCCGGCAGAATGTCGATCTGGCCAGCCGTGAGAAACGGCAACGTGGTCATGGCGGACACGACGAAGCCATTGAGGATCGGCGGCGTTCCCAAACCGTTGCGGAGCTCGATCACCCCCGGTCCAACGGTCGAGGCTGCGGGGAGCACGTCGAGAAGCACGTTGATCAGTCTATGGTTGGTACCTGGCAGCAAGACGCGTCCATCGAACGGTGGCGACGAGTCGATCAGAACCCCAACGGTCAGATAGGGATCGGCCGGCACCGTGGAGAGCACGTGCCCCACGAACTCGGGGAAGAGGATTTCCATGTCGGTCCCGGTGAACTCGAAGCCGTAGATGTCGAACCGCGTCGGATCCCAAGTGAGCGCGATCTGGAAGCCCTGCATGGGATTGGGGTGCGTGGCCAAGATGGGCAGGTGCACGTTGGTCTCGCCCTGAAAGACGACGATCGAATCGACGGTCAGGAGGTTGGTCGGCGGTGCCGCCATGACGAAGTCGGTCCGCACCAAGCTATCGGCGCCACCCAATCCGGTGACGGTCAGCGTTACTGCGTAGGCGCCCGGCGCCTGATAGGTATGGACCGGATTCGGTTCGGTGCTCGTGGAGCCGTCACCGAAGTCCCAGAACCAGTCGGTGATCAACCCCTGGCTGGACTCGGTGAACGCGACCTCGAGCGGCACTTCACCCTGCGTCGGTGACCCGGTGAAATCGGCCGCCGGTGGCACCACCGCGTTGCGATAGAGGAGCTGGTTCCCCCGTCGATACACGACGTGCGTGAATCCGAGTCCATCGCTTGCCACCTGCAGTTCGGTCTCGGGATCACTTGCAGAGTCCGTCACTCGTTCCGGCGGCAACAGGAACGTCCCTACGCCGGCAGAGGTCCAGATGTCGTTGTCCTGAGAGTACAAGATCTGCACCGTCGACGGTCCGACCACCAGGATCCGGGGCTCGGTGGACAGCGCAGCACTGTTGGACACGTTGAGCGGATTGAAGAACCCACCGGCACCATCGCTGCGGGTAAAGAAGACGTCATTGTCCCGCTGGAACACGAAGTGGGGAACGCCGAGCGTGTCCAAGCCGAGGCTGACGTTCGACTCGGACGCAGGATGGGCGGCGACCACGCGCTCCATCTGCAGGACGCCGCCGATGCGCGCGCGATAATGAATGTTGCCGAGCCGCTCGTAGGCAACGTGAGCGTTGCCGGCGGCATCCGTCGCGACGCAGGGGCGCTCGCCCAGTCCAACCACGATCGGCGCGCCGAGGTTCTCCGAGAGGAGGACTTGCGAACCTTGAACCGGGTGGTCGAATGCCCACACGACATGCACCACTGCGCCGGCCCCGGACACCTCGGCGTCGTGAGCCGGCGCCGCGCCCAGCAGGATCGGCGACCCGAATGGGCCGCCCGGGTTGGTGACTGCGAGCACCATGTCCGCAAGCCTGTAAACGATCGTCGAAACCCCGCTCGTGTTGGTGTGAATCCGCGGCCGGCTGCGGTCCCCGACACCGGTGGCCGCCGGAAACCCGGGCCCACTGAAGGCAGGTCCCGTGTTCATCCAGATGTCGCCATCCAGAACGAAGGGCACGAGCACGTTGCCGCCGAGGTCGAGCGTCACGTCGGGCTCTCCCAAGGCGCCGACAGCATCGGAGATCAGGATCTCTGGGTTGAAGTCGATCGCCCATACCGAGGCCGGGCCGCTTGCGCCGAACACGAAACAGAGGATGAACGTCCCCACGATCGCACGGACGTCTCGAACCCCGGTAACCATTCCTTGTGCTGTGGATTTCACGAGTATCTTCTCCATCGGGTCCAGCAAGGAGGCCGCTCGAGTCCCGAGATTCCGGGTCTCTCCGCGCGTCTACGACAACGACTCTCTCTCCCGCCGCGAACGGTCACGCACCGGCTTCGGCGGTTGCGCATTCGCAACATCATACGCCCATTGGCGGTCGCCGTCGTCAACAAAGTGGACTGCGAACGACGTCGGCATCAGCCACTGACGCCGCCGAGGCGACGCAGACGGTCTACGCGATCGGGCTCGCGGCGGAGAAACCCCGGGTCTTGTCCGAGCGCTTCCGCGGCTCGGGCAAAGTGGGGAACGGCCTCTTGGTCCCGGCCCAAGGCGAGCAGGCACTCCCCGAGTTCCTCATGGACGAACCCGGTCGCATCTCCTGCCGCCAACAGTTCCTGCTGGATCGCGAGCGCCTCCGCAGCTCGACCGAGAGAACGCAAGGCGCGTGCCACGCTCCACCGAGCCACTCGGATCGGCTGTTCGCGCCCGGTCTCCAGCCAAAACGCATACGCCGACTCGAAGGCCGTGAGCGCCTTCGCGAACTCCCCGCGATCGTGATAACTCCAGGCCAAGTTGTTGGTGAGCGGCCCCTCCCACCGCCGTGCCCGGGGGTCCTGCGCCCGTCGCGCGATCTCGAGGGCTCGCAGCGCCCAGGTAACCTGATCTGTCGGTGCCGAAACGATAGCGAGCATGTGTAACGCGTCCACGGCGTGAAACTCCGCTTCGAGCTCCGTCGCCCGATGCCAGGCCTCGAGGAAGAGCGGCCGAGAGGCCTCACGATCCCCGGCCGAGTTCAGCGTCCGGCCCAACTCGAGCAGATAGCGCACGCGGGCGCAGCGCAGCGCAGGATCGTCGGTCGTCAGGATGGTGGCGACCTGCGCGAGCAGTTCATGGGCCTGATCCATCTGCCCCCGCAGGCTGTGCGTCCGCGCCACTTGGGTCAGCAGTTCCGCTCGGTAAGCGGGCGAGAGCGCGATGTCGGATTGGTCCAGAATGGCCCTGAAAGCGGCTTCGGTTCCGCTTGGGTCCTGGTAGTTCCAGAGCGCGTCGAAATCCGGCAGTGCAGACACTGGCCCCCCGTTCGCGAGAAAGGTCGATCGGTTCCGCGGAGACCGCTCCGCGACTGAGTTTGCGTTCCCGAGCCGCGAACCGGGTGGGTCCTGCGACCGTCCTCGATCACGACGCCGCGGCAAGGCCCCCCGAGCGAGTTGGCGTTGGCAGCCTTCGTGGGAGGTGATAGGATACCGCCGACTTGGGGTCTCTGAATACCAGCGTACTTTGGCTCACACGGAACCCGCAGCCTGGCTCTGGCGAAGAGTCTAGGCCCGCACCGGCCAGCATGAGTTCTCGGCGCGTAGCGCCGGCTCACACCGAACTCTCGCTGAACCGCGTGACGGCCCGGGTACAAAATGGGGCGACGGGCGATTCGCGTCGCCCGTGCGCGAAGTCGAATCACCGGCAGGCAGTCGACTTTCGGGCCGGCAAGTGGCGACTTTCGGGCCGGCTAGTGGGGTTTGTGGAGCCGCCTCGACCTCAGGCGAAGTGTGTGTCGCGTCGCGGATTGCGCCGAACTCGAGGGTCCTCTCCGGGATGCTCGGGCACCGGTCTCGGAGTTGCGAGTGCCGCGGATCAAGAAAACGATCGAGGAGTGAAAATGACCAAGGGCCTTGGTGTACTGGTGCTCTGCGTCTCAACGACCCTCACCGGCTCCTTATGGGGACAGTTCGGTTCACCCCTGCTGGTGAGCCCCGATACGGCCGGGAACGATCAGCCGCACATGACCTTGGACCCGGTGGACAACGTTCTCGTCGTCTTCCAGCGTCAGGGGGACGTCTTCTTTGCGTCCTCACTGGGCCTCTTTCAATCGGCCTTCAACTTGTCGAACAATCCGGAGGCGAGCAGCCACCCGCGCATTGTGAGCGCAATCCCAGGAAACGCGCAGGTCGTCTTCGAGCAACCGGGCGGCCTACCGGGAGCCGTCGGCAGCGATATCCTGACGGTGAACAACAACGGCGGAGTCTTCGGAAGCCCGCTGAACCTGACGCTGACGGCGGACGCCGAAGCCGGTGTCGACGTGACGCAGGGTGGTCCCTCCCCGGACTTCACTTGGGAGTCCATTCCCGCGAGTGGCCCCTCGCAGATCACGTTGCGCCGTGGATTCACGGCCCCGGTCAACGTCGGCGAAGGGACAGCACCGGCCACCGCCGCGATCGGGTCGACGACCTATGTCGGCTACACGCGAGGGACCGACATCCTCTACCGCACGTACAACGGCACCGTCCTCGGGCCGGAGTCGACCCTGGCCTCGCTGATGGGGTTCCCGACGTTCCTCGACCTCGCGGCCAGCGGGTCCGTAGTGCACGCCGTCTTCGTCTTCGGCGGCGATCTCTACTACACCAACAACCAAGCTGGAACCTTCCAACCCGCCCAAGTCATCGACTCCGGTGTCACCGGCCGGCCGTCGGTTTCTTCGAACGCGGTTGGCGTGGTCGCGGTAGCTTATGAGAAGTCCGGTCAGATCTGGTTCAACCAGGGCCCGAACGGCATGTTCCTCGGGGCGGTGGTTGCGACTCCCGGAACGACCTCCGCGAGCCAGCCCGTCGTGGCCGTCGACTCGACCTCCTTCTCTTGGCTCACCTACGTGGACGCTGGCGGAGTCTACTTGCGCAACAACGTACCCCCGCCCGCTCCCGACTTCACCGCAACCCCGACGACGGGTGAGATCAACCTGACGGTTCAGTTCACCAACACGACCGTCGGCGTCGTCGACAGCTACTTCTGGCACTTCGGGGATGGCACGAGCAGCACCGCCACGAACCCGTCCCACACGTATGCCATGGCGGGCAATTACACGGTCACGCTGACGGCGACCGGCCCCGGCGGAACCACGGTCGAGACCAAGACCAACTTCGTGCAAGCGCTGGCGCCGACGAACATCTTCGAGATGCCGGCCATCACCGTGTTCGGGGCGCAGCAGGACGTGCTCCACCCGATCCTCGTCACGAGCACCAACGACATCGCGGGTTTTCAGATCGTCGTCGAGTTCGACAACGCAGTCACCACGTTCAACGAAGCGACGCTCGCCAACACGTTCATCGATCCCCTCGATCCCGAGTTCATCTTCATGGGCAGCGACACGCCTCCGCCGGGCCCTGGCTCGCGGTTCTACGTCGCCCTGATCATCGATTTCGAGGTACCGATCGAGGGACGTGTGCTCCCCGCAGGCCAGCGCATGCCCCTCCTCTTCATGAAGTACGACGTGCCGATCGGGATCTCCGTTGGCACCACGCGTCCGCTGACGTTTCGCGATGACCTCTATCCCGTCGGCAATCCGCTCGACAACATCATTTCGATCGACGGTGGTTTCTCCGTCAACCCGTTCCTCTCGCACGGATCGGTCACCGTGGCCGCTCCGGGCGTGACCTTTCTGCGGGGTGACTCGAACCGCAACAGCGCGGTCGATCTCGCGGACGCGATCTTCACCCTCGCGTTCCTGTTCTCGGGCGGCGCACCGCCGACTTGCCCCGACTCTTCGGACGTGAACGACGATGGGCAGATCAACGTGGCCGACGCCATCTCTTTGCTGTCGTACCTGTTCTCCGGGGGCCAGATCCCGCGCTACCCGTTCCCCGGAGTGGGCCTGGATCCGACTGCAGACGTACTGGGCCCCTGCATCTGAGTTCGACTCGTTGCCGTGGCCCCTCGAGTGAGGGCAACGACCCAGTGGAGTCTGCGACATTGGGCTCCGCGTGCGGCCGTAACCGGCTCCCCATGACCTCCGTCGAGGTCATGGGGAGCGCCTTGGGGAGTTCCCGATGACGGGTGTCCAGCCAGCGACTTCTCACCCCGAGCTCCGCCCAGGGCCGGTGTGTTCCGTGTGCCCCTTGTACGACGGTTGTCTCGAGATCTGCTCGGTCATTGAGGACCTGCTTCCGAGCCCCGAGCGCGGACGCGTGGATCAGGAAGACCTGCAGCGTCTGTACCTGGGAATGCAGCTCACCCGGGCGCTCCTCGACAACGAGCACTTGCTCACCGATCGCCAACGGGAGATCGTCCGGCTGTACTATCGCGAATCCATGCCCCAAGTGGAGATCGCGGAGGAACTTCACATCACGCAACAGGCGGTGAACGACGCCCTCCATCGGGCCCGCCTCACCGTCGGGAAGTACCTGAAGGAAGTGGCCCGGGGATTTCACCCCGCGCCTTGACTCACCGCGGTCCGAGAGCACCGGACCCCGGGCCTCGACACAAACCCCTCCGGGGTGCCTCAAGTCCTTGTTCAGAAAGAAGTTCAGCGCCCGGGAAAGGCTGCTGAGAAGTGCCCGGTTCGTTGACACTCCGCCGGGGGTCGCTATACTCGGACCGTGCTTTGCACTGCTCGGCCACGAATTGCGTTTGTCGGGGTACTGCGGAAACTCACGCCACCCAGGACGAGCCGGTTCGGGGTCGGATCAGTGCTCAGCGAATCGTCCTCCAGCGAATCCCCGGGTGCTCCGTGCCGCGAGACCGACTCCGACCTGGGGGCCCGGCACTTCGACGTTCCCGGACGGTGAGCGAAGAACTCGTTACGATCACACATTGCGGTGCGAGGATCCGGTGCGGATGACAACCACCCGACCTAGCCCTAGTCCCGAATCGAGCGCATGCCGCGCTTCGAAAGCCCCTCGCGACCGCGGCGAAGCCGCGATCGCAACACCCGAAAGCGGTCGCCTTCGGCTCGGAATGCCAGGCGCTCGTTGGCGGCATTCGTGAATGCGCAGGATTTGAGCCTAGTAACAACGGCCCCCTTTTCATGAAGGATCCGACCATGGCTGAACGAGTCCGTCTGCCGAAACTCCCGACATGCCGCGCGCTTGGCGTCCTCGGCCTCGCGCTCACCCTCTGCGGGACCGGTGTGTCGAGCCAGGCCAGCGGAGCGGTGTGCACGGCTAGCGTGAACCCGTTCGGCGGCTGCTTCCAATCGGCGACCCCGCACGCCGGGGAGTTCCCCTTTGGGATCACGGTGAACGAGGACGCGGGGCTCGTCTTGGTGGTGGACCTTTTCAGCGGCATCACGTACCGCTACACCAAGTCGAACATCGGGCTCCCTCCGCAGTTCTTCTTCGGACCCGTCGGGGCCGGGTTCTACACGGGGATCGAGTGGCACCCTACCGAAGATGCGTTGTACTACATTGTCGACGACGGGGCGGGACAGCAGCTCGTCAAGGCCACCAACAGCGGTGGACTCGTCGCGTCGTTCCCCATCACTTCCCCAGCCGGCGGCGACATTGGCGACCTGACGTACTCCGCCACCACGGACACCTTCTGGGCCGTCGACTACGAGAACGATGTCTGCTTCGAGTTCAACAACATGGGCGCGTTGACCGGAAACAGCTTCTCGAGTCCCGGTCAAACCGGGTTCGGTGGCGGCGTGTTCGGCACCGGGCTCACGGTTGCCGAAGGTTCGGCGGTGGACCCCGTGCTCTTCGATGTGCCGACCGGCCTACCGGTTGCGTTGCGGGCCACGCAGGTGATGCGAGTTACGCCGCTGGGTGCCGAAGTGGGACGGAACTTCGGCCTCGACGGTGACAACTCGCTCGGAGGTTACGTCACGGGTGTCGCGTACACACCCAACAGCGGCACCGACACGTCCGCTCCGCCGGACGGGATCCCGGACGGTCCAGCGGTCGAGTTCTTCCTCGACATCACTTCGAATCAGCTGGTCGAGGTCCGCGTCGCGACCGGCAGCCCGACCGTGATCTACAGCCCCACCGTGACGAACCTCACCTGCACCGCCGACGAAAACAACGACGTCACGCTGACTTGGTCGAATCCCGGGCCTTACATGTCGATCGAGGTCCTGCGGTCCGAGGCAGGCTCCCTCGCGGCTCCTGTGTCCGTGGCAATCCTGACCGGTGCGGACACGACTCCTGGTGCCCACAGCTTCGTCGACACCATGGTCCCGGACGGTGAGTACGTCTACGAACTCGAGGCCACGACCGTGAATGCCACGGCCTTCCTGGTCGACAACCGCCAGTGCAACGTGCTCGTGGGCGTCGGCCGCTTGGTGAACGTGACGCCGCACAACGGTGAGGACGCCTTGGCGATCACCGTGGTCGAGTCCCCCAGTTTCGTGGGTGGCGACCCGGCGGACGACGCGGGCCTCGTCTATGTCGTGGACCTCGACTCGGGAGTAACCCACCGCTACACCAAGGAACTCGTACTGGTCAACACGATTGCGACTCCCTTCGACGACTGTGGCCCGGCCGCGAACCAGCCTTGCACCACCACGGGTCTCGCTTGGAACTCGACGACCGACACGTTGTTCTGGATGGACTCGAGCCGTCGGCTGCAAGAAACCGACCTGCTCGGTAACACGATCGCGCCGGCTTCGACCGTCAACTCACCGGCGGGCGGCGTAATCGGCGACTTCGGCTACGCGGCGCTGACGAACACGTTCTGGGCTGCCGACATCACCGAGGACGTTTACTTCGAGTTCAATCCGAACGGCAGTACCACGGGGAACGTGATCACCTTCGCGCAACTGGGTCTGGGGAGCGGCTCGGGCTTCGGGAACGGCGTGGCGGTGGTGAGCGACGCCAACTTGGTTGCGCTGGACGTACCCGCGGCTCCTTCGAGTGCTAGCCATGTGAACCAAATCGTCCGCATCATCACCGACGGCACCGTGGTTACCTCGATCCCGTTGGACTCCACGACGTCGTCCGCGTTCGTGAACGGCGTGGCCTGGACCGCGACCGGTAGCGGCGGCTCTCCTGCGGAGTACATCGTCGGCAACGACACGAATGCGATCTACGAGATCAGCCTCGCGGGCGGTGGAACCCAGCTGCGGCGCGGCGATGCCAACGACAATGGCCAGGTAGAGATCTCCGACGTTTCGCGGATCCTCAACTTCATTTTCGGGATCAACACGAACCTTCCGTGCCAGGACGCGGCCGACGTGAACGACGACGGTCAGATCAACGTCGCGGACGTCCCGGTCCTGCTCAACGGGATCTTCGGCATCGCAGGAACCCAGCCGGCGCCGCCTTTCCCGCTGTGCGGCACCGACATGACGCCCAGTATCCTGACCTGCACGACGTTCGCGTCCTGCCCGTAGACGCCCTTGCGGTACGAGACCAGGCCCAAACCGAGCGCAGAAGCGTTTGGTTTGGGCCTGGTTCGCGTTATCGCGGCACGCTCGGAGACGAAGTCCTGTCGGTGGTGAACCTCCGTTGCCTCGGCGAGCCAGACCTGCTTGCAGGCCGTCGACGGCGCGCTCGGGGTTGAAAGCCGGCTCATCGATGAATAGGCTCCCCGGCTCGTTCGTTCGCGTGTTGCGAGAGCGGGCCGGCCCCTCTGCCCGCGAGCGCGCCAGCCCGGCAAGCCCAACGGAAGAGAGAAGAGCAGCATGACCCAACGAACCTCCCTCACGGTGCTCGGTGCGATCCTCACCGCCCTCACCCTGCAGTTGGCGGTCGCGCAAGAGACGCAGCCCAAGCCCCGTCCCGAGACCGGCCCCAAGAAAGAAGAAGCAAAGCCGGACAAGGCCGCCGCGGATCCCGCCGTCCGTGCGCTCCACAAACACATCGGCGAACTCGAAGCGGCCGGCAAGCTCGACCGATCCCGCGACGGGTGGAAGCCTCTGGTTCCGGGCCCCCCTCCCAGTGTGGTCTTCACCCCCGGCGCGACCTACTACTGGCATCTCCAAACCAACCACGGCAGCGTGAAGATCCAGCTCGACCCTGTGCTCGCGCCCAAGCACGTCACTCACTTCATGTTCCTGTCGCTCCTGGGCTTCTATGATGGACTCACCTTCCACCGAGTGATCCCCGGGTTCATGGCTCAGGGTGGGTGCCCGTTCGGTTCTGGGCGCGGCGGACCGGCGTACCGCTTGGGGCTCGAGATCTCGGAGAAAACCAAGCACGACCGCAAGGGGGTGGCTTCGACGGCGAACTCCGGAGGCGGGAACAGCGACGGCAGTCAGTTCTTCTTGATGTTCAAACCGTATCCATCGCTCGACCCGAAGGTCACGAAGAACCCTGCAACCGACGAAACGACCTACTCGGGTGGCTACTCGGTGTTCGGTCAGGTCGTGGAAGGCCTCGAGACGCTCGATGCGTTCGAGCAGCGCGGAAGCGCCGGCGGCCGCCCGTCCGAGAAGCTCGTGATCGAGCGTAGCTGGATCTCCGTCGAGTAAACCTGCTTCGATCGCGGACAGGCTGTGAGCCGCAATCTGGCGCCGCTCTCGGAGACAAGAGTACCGCCCGGAGCGCAATCAGCCTGTCCGCGCTCCCCGAGCGCGCGAGGACTAGAGGGGTGCGGGGGTCGTGAGGTTGCAGCAACGACGGATCAATGCGGAAGACGGCGGTGGGTCGGGCGGCACGTCAGTTCAGGTCGGGATCGAGGGGCATCTCGGCGAGGAGTGCGTAGTAGCCACCGAGTTCGCGCAACGCGCGCGACCAGATCTGTGCGGGCGGCACGTCGAACACGAGTGCGGACGTGGCGGGGCGCGTGATCCAGGCACCTTCCTTCAGCTCGTTCGCTAGTTGGCCGCGCCCCCAGCCCGCATAGCCGACGAAGAAGCGAACGTCGTGAAACGACCCTGAATCGAGGGTCAGTTCCGTGACGAGTTCGTCCACCGCGACGACCAGCTTCAGCTGTTCGACGACGTTGTGGTCGGTCTCGTGCCCCTGCCCACTTCGTCGAAGTGCCATGACCCGCTGGGTCTCGACCGGACCACCGCTGTGCAGATAACCCAACTGCGACTCGCCCGAAAGCTCGGGGAACACCTCGGCGAGTCGCGTTCGCAGGGGCCGATTGACGATCAAACCCAGTGACCCGTCTTCGTTGTGGTCGCAGAGCAGCACCACGGCTCGGCAGAAGTTGGGGTCCTGCAGACCAGGCCCAGCAATCAAGAAGCTCCCCGCCTCGACTGACTTCATGGCTCCCTCCCGACGTCATCGGTCCAACCCGCCAGCATGGTACCGGGGCGCAGCACCCGTCAGGAGTCCATCCCCAGGGAATCCTGGGTTGGGGACTTGTCCTCCGCATCGCGGTCCAGCAGCCAACGGAGCGCCACCAGCGTCGTGAGATCGATTCGGTTGTGATAGACGATGGGGTCCAGGAGTTCGCGGCGCCCGGTCGCCAAGAAGTCTTGGAATCGCAGCGGCGCCTCGGCTCCACAGATGTCCTTGCCCTCCCGGAGCTTTCCGATGAGTAGCCGCTCGACGGTGCTCAGCCGGCAATTGGGAAGCCCCTTTCCATGGGCCCGGCGGGTCCGGTGCAAGAGATCCTCGACGACGAGTTCGGGCGGCAACGGCTCCAACGAGTGAAACGCCAAGCGACGGCGTAGCAGCGGCACGTCGAACGAGCGACCGTTGTAGGTGATGAGGCGGGGACGACGCACCATGCGCTCGCGAAGTCGGGAGAGGACCTCGCGCTCCTGCGCCAAGTCCGTCGCGAACTCCTGCTGGAGGCGAAGCCCACCCCCCTCCCAGCACAAGCAGCCGGTGAGGAAGATCCGAGCACGCAAGCCGAGCCCGGTCGTCTCCAAGTCGAAGTACAACGCATCCGAGTCGCCGCCGAGTCGGGCCGACTCTGCGCTCGCGAGGCGGGCACCCGAGACGCCCGCTGCGGCGACGAACCCCGCGAATCCCGGCGCGAAGTGATCGGCCGTGACTTCTGCTGGATGCAGGACTTCGTCCACGTCGAGGGTACGAGCGTCGACCGTCGAACTGCCGCCCGACGCGTGCGGCGCCTCGGTTCGAAGCGCGTCGCCGCGGAGAGCCTGCCGGACGCGCTCGAGTCGCCGGCGCAACGACTGCCGTTGCGATGTCATTCGGGCCGCCGCGCAGCCTTGCGAACCTTGCGCTCGACCCTGGGGTCGAGGCGCCGGATCGGCTCCACCGACGGCGCGCTCGGGGAAAGCGCTACCGGCTGCAACTGCGGTGGATACGCTTCGAGCCCGAGGAGGATGTGGAGCAAGAAGCGAGTCGCTTCCTTCGGGTAGGGATACTCGAGAATGGCGGGCTCCATGTAGGACTCGACGCGCGTGCTGCCCGGGAGCACACACGATGGACAGCCGGCGTCACACGGGCACTCGCGCACGGCCTCGAGAGTCTCTTCGAGCACCGCTCGATAGTGCTCGAAACCGACTTCCGAGTAACCGATGCCTCCCGGGTAGAGATCGTACACGTAGATCCGCGCGCCATCGACGAACGTATCCAAGTCGGCGGGATCACACATGGATCGAATCGACAGCATCTCGCGAAAGACCCGTGCGATCCCGTGGAGTCCCGAACGGAGAAAGTCGGGGCCGTACGGATCCGCCGCGCGCAACGTCTCGGCCGAGAGATCGAGCACCAGGGAGACCGTGTCCAACTCCAGGGGCGGCAGCTCGATCTTGCCGTAACCGATGTTCTCGAGCGTGTGAAAACGCACCTTCTTGAATCCGGTGATGTGGGTGACGACGTCGACCTCGGCGAGCTGCAGTTCCCCTCCTTGCACGGGTCGTTCCTCCCAGACCTCACGTACGGTGACGCGCTTCTGGCAGAGTGCCTGCGTATAGTAGCCCGTCTCGGTGCGTCGGATCTTCACCAACTGGTTCTTCCAGTCCATCTCCTCGACGATGAAGGTCTCGGTGCGATGAATGTAGATGGCCTGCTCATAGAGCGAGAGCATCGCGGCCACGTAGTCGAGCTCTCCGACCACCTTCTGCTCACCGATCTCGAAGATGGTGAAGTTCTCGTCCGTGGCCGTTCTCAGCTTCACATCGGCTGCTGGATAGCCTTCGCCGACCATGTACCAGAAGTCACCGCCGCCGCGGAGCTTCTTCTCTTCTTCGAGCAATCGCAGCATCGGCACCAGATCCTCGCCGAAGAGATCCTCGTCGCGCTCACTCAAGGGCAACTCATAGGCGGCGCAGACCAAGTGTCGCACCAAGATGTAGGGATTGCTCCACTCGGAGACGGCGTTCTCGGGGTTGCGTTCGAAGAGCGCCTCGGGGTGCCGCATGAAGTACTGATCCACGGGCTCCTGCCCGGCGATCAAGAACACCACCGAGTCGTCGCGCCGACGCCCAGCCCGACCCGCCTGCTGCAGGAAGGAGCAAACGCTGCCCGGCCAGCCGGCGATGACGCACCCATCGAGCCCGCCGATATCGATGCCGAGTTCGAGTGCGCTGGTCGAGACCACTCCGCCGAGTTCCCCGGAGAAGAGGCGTGACTCGATCGCGCGTCGCTCGCTGGGAAGATAGCCGCCGCGATAGGCTTCGACGCTCGCACCGATCTGCTCGTAGCCGGTGCGATGCCGATTCCGCTCACGAATGTAGCGGAGAATGAGCTCAACGGTGTTACGGCTGCGCCCGAAGCAGATCGTCTTGACCCCGTTGCGAATGAGCTCGGGGAGGATCCGTACTGCCGCCGACGGTGCCCCTTTGCGAAACGAGCTTCCATCATCGCGTCGAAACAGCGGCGGGTTCCAAAGCACGAAGGTCTTGTTGCCTCGGGGGGCGCCGTCATCCTCGACGACCCGCACCGGCAAACCAAGGAGCTGGCTGGCATGGGCTCCGGGATTGGCAATGGTCGCCGACGCGGCAATGAAGGTCGGGTTCGACCCGTAGTGGCGCGCGATCCTGCGGAGGCGTCGCAACACGTTGCCCACGTGCGAACCGAAGATCCCGCGGAGCGTGTGCAACTCATCGACGATGACGTACTGGAGGTTCGCAAACAGTCCGGCCCAACCCCCGTGATGCGGCAAGATCGCGGCGTGCAGCATGTCCGGATTCGTCAGGATCAGCCTACCGTTCTTGCGCAGCCGCTTTCGTAGGACGGGCTCGGTGTCGCCATCGTACACTCCGGCCTCCGCAGCGATGCCCAGCGCTTCGATCAGCTCGTTCACGCTGCGCATCTGGTCTTGCGCGAGCGCTTTGGTCGGGAACAGGTACAGCGCATACGTATTCGCACGCCGTAGGATCGAGTCGAAGACCGGAAGGTTGTAACAGAGCGTCTTCCCACTGGCGGTCGACGAGGCAATGACGACGTGCTCGCCGCGAAGGGCCGCTTCGATCGCCGCCACCTGGTGGGTCCACAGCGGCCACGTGCCCTGGTCGCGTAGGTGCTCGAGCAACCGCGCCTCGAGGTCGGGAACGCGAGTCGCCGGGCGCGCCGCCCGGGCCGGAACCGTGCGCACCTCGCGAATCTCATCGGACTCGATCAGCTGCCGGCGGATGGACTCGAGGGCCACCGTCACCGTCGAAGAGTGTTCGATCATCGCCAGGCCTCCCCCCTCGCCAAACTGTCGGACAACCGTGACGCGGCGCCGTCCCCACCGGCCGCAAGGACCCTAACATTCACTGAACACGACATCCACCCGAGAAAGGGCCCGTCGGGGCGCCGAGCTCCACACAGATGTTCTGACCGTCTCGTTCCCCACCCGACCGGGTTCTGTTAGACTCCGCGGTTCGATCGCCGGGTCAAAGCCCGGGTCGCCCGAGTACGCCGCTCGGTCAACGCCGTACGGTTTCGCACCGGACGGTCATAGGGGAGGAACCACTTTGGGGGGTCGAGAACTTGCGCCCGCCGGTTGGCGGCGCTCGGCACGACCGGCCGGGGGCATCCGAGTACTGCTCCATCGCTCTGGATTTGGCCTGGCCCTGCTCGGGCTCGCGTGCACGTGGACCGCCGGGTGCAACACGACCGGAGGCCGCGGAACGGCTCGGCACATCACTCTCGAGAGAGGCTACACCGCTCTCCAGAACGAAGACTTAGCCGGCGCCCGCTCCCACTTCCAACGGGCCACCGAACCGCTTCACGCAGCGCGCGTTCGGGGTCAGGGTTTCCTGGGGCTCGCCCGTTGCGACCTGGCGGAGGGTCGGCACGAAGCCGCGGTGGTCGGCCTCGAGCGAGCGCGTACGTTGCTCGTCGGCACTCCCGAAACGGCCGACGTCGAGTTGCTACTGGCTGACTCGTGTCTCCAACTCGGCGAGTTCGACCGAGCTCGCCGGCACTTGGAGATCGCGATCCAATACATGCCCGACGGACCGACCCGAAGTCGCAGCGCCTCCCTCCTGGCGCTACTGCACGAACGCGACGGATCTCCGGAAGCAAAGTTCTACCGTGAACTCGCCGGATCCACGTCGTGGCCCGAGTACGCTCGCTGGCGCAACCGCATTCTGCCGCCGGTGCCCGAGCCGGAGCCGATGCCGACACCGGTAAAGCCAACTCCCGAACGCCCCCGCGAAACGACGACACCGGTAGCGCAACTCGTCAGCATCCATGCGCGGCCGACGTGGGGTGCGAAGTCGACCGGCGACAACGTGAAGCAGATGGGCAAGGTGAAGCGGATCACGATCCATCACACCGGTGAGCCCAACGTCCCGACGCTCACGAGTGCAACGGACGTCAAGGCGTACCTCCTCCGCCTGCAGAAGTCGCACCAGAAGCACAAGGGCTGGGCCGACCTCGCGTACCACTATCTGATCGACCCGAACGGCGGCGTTTGGGAAGGTCGCCCGGTGCGTTTCCAAGGTGCCCATGCGGGTAGCCCAAGCGCCAACGAGGGCAATGTCGGCATCGCCCTGATCGGGAACTTCGATGAGAGCGAGCCCCCGAGGGCGCAGCTCGCTGCCCTCAAGCGCCTCATTGGGTCGCTGCGGGCGAAGTACTCTCTATCCGCGAGCACCGTCCACACTCACCAAGGCTTGAAGAAGACCGCTGGTCTCGAGTTCACCAGCTGCCCGGGGCGCAACCTGCTGCGGCTCTTGCCGGCGCTGTTGGCCGACGACCGGAGCGACGAACCTCGAGCCCGATTCGCACGCGCCTCCTCACACCCAGACCACCATTGACCGGGTTCCTTCGGGTGCGCGCCGTCGCTGAGCTTTGACGTCGCTGAGCTTTGACGTCGTTGAGCTTGACGTCGTTGAGTTCGGGCAGCGACAAGGCGCGAGCTCACCCCGCCGTCCGCCGCCGGACGATCGTCCGGCGCCGGACGTTGGTACCCCCCCGCGCGGCTGACCCGGCCGCCGGACTGAAGCGGCGTCATCTCACAGCTGGGGCGGGACTTTCGACGAACCCTCGGCGAGTCGCGACGACTGGGACCTCGGCTTGCTCCGCACTCCGAACCAAACCGGAGCAAGGCGGACCTCCCCGAGAGTGCCCACCCTTTCTCTTCCCTACCCCATGACCTAGTCCCCCCTAGGGTCCGCTCGAGCTCCGGTTTTCCACTCTCCCTCACGCGTCCCCCGCACTCGCGCCACCAAGTTCGAACTCCCGGACGCCCACCCGCAGCGCTCGAAGGCGCGGGATTCCTCGACCGAGTGCCCGGCGCGCTTGCGCTCGGGAGTGCCTCGGCGTTAGCTTCCCCGTGCCCGTGGGCGCTTCGGAGTGGAGCCTCGCGGCAACGAATCAACGGCACAAGGCGACGACCCAGCTCGCTCGAGGCGAGGGCACGGTCTGGTTCGCCGAAAGGGGGTTGCCATCTTCGGCTTCGGCAAGAAGAAGCGCGTCGAGGAACAGCGGCGCTGGCGCCAGCACCTCGACGAACTGCATTTGGAACGGGAGGCGCTCCACACCGAACTGGCGCACCTTGCCGAGAAGATGAACGTACAGCTCAAGGACAAGGCCACTGACAAGTCGACGACGCTCGCGCGCTACCCGCACCGCATCGTCGAGCTGAAGATCCAGATCGACGAACTCGACCGCAAGATCAAGGTGCTCGAAGAGCGACTGGCTCGGTAGTTCCTCGAGCCACCTTGTCGCATCGCCCGTCTCGGGAGCGCCCCAGCCCGTCCGTCGCACGCACAGGAGCCCGGTCGCAGCGACTCGTGAGGCCCTGGTTCCGTCGCGTACTTCGATGGAGGCGCTTGCCCGCCAAGGGCCTGGCGCCGAGCCCCCCATCTCCCGCCCGCTGATCTCCCGCCCCCGGCCGGCGCCGTATGCGGGGCGACTGGCGCCGGAGGGCCCGTAACCCGGCCTACGGCCCACGCGACGGCCAGGCCCTCGTGATTCGCGACAAGCCGGACTACACCGCGTCGCTTCCCGCCGTAAAATGGGGGCCATGACGCAACCGCTAGCCTCGCCTCGCGCCGGCCGCCTTCCGGGCCCCGGCGCTCTCCGCTTCGCGTGGGTGCGCTCCCTGAGCTGGAGCCTTCTCCTGGGCATCGCGGCCTGTCCAGTCGATGCCGAGGCACTCCCGTCGTGGACGTACGACTACGGGTCCGAGGCCGTTCGCCTGTCCCTGGATCCGAGCCGCGTCGCGCTGCGGGTCCGGGGGGATTTGGCAGATCCCGAGCCCGCACTGCGCGCGGCGGTCGCCGAGGAGTCCTGGGCCGACTCGACGACCGAGCCAACCGCCACCGACTGCGCGCGGCTGTGGTGGTTGGCGCTGCCCGCGGGACAGACCGAAGCCGAGATCCTCCGCTTGTGCGAACGCCTGCGGCTCCGCGCTGATCTGGAGTTCGCCGCCCCAGTCTTTCGCTATGGCGACGCCGTGCTCATCCCTCTGCCCGAGATCCTGGTGGAGTTCGACTCGACTCTCGATCCCGCCACGTTCTCGGAGGCACTGCACGCCGACCCCGAACTTTCGCGCGCGGGGCTGGCAGGCGTTCGCCTCGACCGATTGCGCGACTTCCCCAGCCTGCACCGCACGACCTTGTTCGGGTTCCACGGAGCGGCGGCGAGCGCTTTCGACTTGGCCCGAGCGGTCGCGCGGCTCCCCGGCGTTCGTGCGGCGCAACCGAACTTCCTGCTCCAGTTGACGCCGTTCGGAGTTCCCGACGACCCGCTCTTCGGCTCGCAATGGACCCTTCGCAATCTCGGCCAGAATGGGATCCCGGGCGTCGACATCGAAGCGCTCGCCGCATGGCAGTGGACGACCGGCTCGCCCGACATCGTGATCGCGCTGATCGACGAGGGCGTAGACGTGGACCACCCAGACCTCGCCCCCAACCTGCTCCCGGGACACGACTCTACCGATCAACCGTCTCCCGCGGGCCTGGCTGGCAATGCACTCGACATCGATCCCCATGGCACCACGTGCGCCGGTATCGCAGCGGCCGCCGGCGACAATGGCCTCGGCGTGACGGGAGTGAGCTGGCGCTCGAGCATCCTCCCGGTGCGGGTGGGTTATGCATCCTTCTGGACGCAGACTTCGTGGGTCGTGGATGCCATCACGTGGAGCGCCGACCACGGAGCCGATGTGTTGAGCAGCTCCTGGGGAGGTTCGCCCCCGAGCACTCTGGAACAGAACGCCATCGCCTATGCGCAGACCACCGGACGCGGCGGACTGGGCTGCGTGGTGCTCTTCGCGACCGGCAACTCCAACTCTGCGGTCGCGTATCCAGCGGCCTACCCGGAAGTGATCGCGGTCGGGGCGACGAGTCCGTGCGACGAGCGCAAGAGCTTCACGAGCTGCGACGGCCAGAACTGGTGGGGTAGCAACTTCGGACCGGAGATCGATCTCGTGGCACCCGGTCCGATCTCATGGACGACCGACTTGCCGGGCTCGCTGGGTTTCGGCCCCGGGGACTACGTCGCGTTCTCGGGCACTTCGGCCGCGTGCCCACACGTGGCGGGGGCCGTCGCTCTGCTGCTCTCGCTCGTTCCTACGCTACCGGCGACCCAGGTGCGAGCGCTGCTCGAGCAAACCAGTGACGACCTGGTCGGCCTGCCCACGGAAGACACTCCGGGTTGGGACCCGCACATGGGTTGGGGGCGCCTGAACGCCGGCGCGTTGCTCGCGGCGGCGGCCCTCGCCGCCGATCCGCCGGTGACCCAGCTCGTGTGCTTCGAAGTGCAGAGCAACGTGGAACTGAGCTGGGCGGTCCCGTCGCCGTTCGCGGAGCTTCGCGTTCACCGGGATCACACGCTCATCGCGAGCCTGCCGGGCGATGCCGTGAGCTACATAGACGTCGGCGCCCCGCCCGGCCGCAAGACCTACAGGGTGCAGGGGCTCAACACGACGAGTGGCGCGATCCCGGTTGCTTGCACCGTCGGCGTTCCGTTCGTGCGCGGCGACACGAACGACAGCGGCGGATTGAACCTTCAGGACGTCATCGTGCTGTTGCAGCACCTCTTCTTGACGCCCGGCCTGACGTGCCTCGACGCGGCCGACGTCGACGACTCCGGAACCCTGAACCTCGTCGACGGCGTGGCGCTCCTGAGCTACTTGTTCGCGGCCGGCCCGCCTCCGCCAGCACCCTTCCCGACCGCGGACACCGACCCCACGCCCGACGCGCTCGGGTGCGGTTGACCCGCGCGGGTCGGTCTCACGACCCGGACTCGCCGTCGCCGGCATCGTCGGGAGCTTCCTCGGCGACGGTTCCGTCTGCCTCGGCGCCAGCGTCGTCCAAGTCGTCCGAGTCATCCAAGTCATCGAAGTCGCCCAACGGGTCGGCCGCCGGGCGCGCCTCCAGACCCTCCATCCGGTTCTTCTCGCGGACTCCTTCCTTGAGGTCGCGCAGATACCGCTTGCGTAGGGCCTCATAGTCCGCTGGGGTGATGTCGCCGCTTCGAATCGCAGCGTCGCCCACGATCTCGTCGTGGAGACGTACCAGATAGGGAATGCACCAACCACAAGCAGATCCAGCGCCGAAGCAATCGGAGATCTGCGAAGCACGACGCGGCCGTTCGCGCTTGAGGTAGTTCACCACCTTCAGGCGGGGAATGTGGAAACAGAAGCACAGGGTGTCGTCGGGCTCCATGAGGGAAGTCTAACCGATGTCAGACGCGGAGCGAGAGCGCTGGAACCAACGGCATGCCGAGCGCGGGTTCTTCCCCCGTGAGCCCTCCCGCATTCTGACTTCGCTGTCAGACCATCTGCCGGCGCCGCCGGCCCGCGCACTCGACGTCGCTGGCGGCACCGGGCGGCACTCCCTCTGGCTCGCGGAGCGCGGACTCGATGTCACGCTCGTCGACGTCTCGCAGGTCGCGATCGCGCTCGCGCTCCGCGAAGCGCAGCTCCGGGGCGTTTCCATCCGCACGATCTGCGGCGACCTCGAGTCGCCCGACACGCTCGCGGGGCTCGCAGGCCCTTGGGACGTGATCCTCTCCTTTCACTATCTCGCGCCGCGCTCGGCTTCCTTGGCCGACCCACCGGTAGCCGGCCGTCCGCTCCTGCTTCACCTCGCCGAGAACCTCTCGGAGTCGGGACGACTGATCGTGGTCCATCCGACCGTGCGCAATCGAGAGCGTCACCCCCGCCCGTCCGTTCACCTACTCGACGAAGGGGAGCTCCTCGAGTGGGGGCGTGTCGCGGGACTTCGCGTCCTTCACGCCGAGGAGGGTTGGCTCGTGGAAGGCCGACACGAGGCGGTACTGGTGGCCGCACGCAACTCGTTGGGCCCGGCGGCGTCGGCGGCTTTGCGGGAGTCCTAGGCCTTAGACCTAGGACCTAGGACCTAGACTCCAATCATGCGCATTCACGAGCAGTGATGGTAGGCGTGGGGCCCGGGTGGAACGCGGACGTTCCGTGGCGCGAGGCCAAGATGCGGACAAGCTGTCCGCGCTCCCAGGGCGCGCCCGGGCTTGCGGAAGGGCGTGGGCTCGTGCGGATGCGTCACGTTGGTGCGTTGGGCGGAGAAGACGATGGGACAGAATCGTGGACGCGGCGCTGAGCGTGCTACCAGGCCGCGTCCCCAAGGGTGGGGCGCGTCACTTCCCGGCGCCCGCCGTGGCCTGCTTGAGAAAGCGGAACAGGTCGCTCTTCGTGGACACGACAATCGTGGTGTCGGCGCCGATGACGGCCTTGTAGGTTTCCATGGTCTCGATGAATTCGTAGAGTTCGCGCGCCGCCGCGCTTTGATTGTAGGCCGCAGCATAGATCTCGGTCGCCCTGGCGTCGGCAGCGCCTTGCAGTTGCTGCACCGCCTTGTAGGACTCGGACTCGATCTGCTCGAGGTCGCGCTCCTTCTTGCCGAGGATCTTGGCCGCCTCGCCCTCCCCCTCGGACCGAAACAGCGACGCGATCTGCTGCCGCTCCGAGATCATGCGCTCGTAGATCTTCTCGACGACGCTGGGGTTGTAGTTGATGCGCTTGAACCGAATATCGAGCAGGTCGATGCCGATCTCCGCGAGCTTGGCCTTGGCGGCCACTAGGATCTCTTGCTCGATCTTCTGACGTCCTTTGGTGATCTCGTGGAGCACGCCGATCGAGTCCGAGCTATCCGCCAGTTCCTCGAGCGTCCCGCTCCGGGTCGGTTGGCGTTCCTTGGTAGTCCGGATGATCTCGATCAAATCATGCTTGGCCACTGCGTTGCGCGTTTCGCTCCCCAGAATGTCCTCGAGCCGGGACTGCGCGCTGCGTTCGTCCCGCAAACGACGGAAGTACTCGAGCGGCTCCGTGATGCGCCAGCGCCCGTAAGTGTCGACCGAGATGTAGAGTTTGTCCTTCGTGGGCATCTCGGTGCGCAGACCGTCCCACTCGAGGATCCGCTTGTCGATTCGATTGACGTCCTGCACGAACGGCAGTTTGAAGTGCAGGCCGGCTTCGGTGATCGGCTCGCCCACGGGTTTGCCGAACTGAGTGACGATCACCTGTTCCGTCTCGGCGACCGTGTAGAACAGTCCCGACGCCGCTCCAACCAACACCAAAGCACCGACGGCAACGAGGCCGAGCAGGATCTTCACCGGGAGCTTCATCGCGAGGCCTTTCCAACCGGCAGGTTCTCGCCGAGATTGAGCAGCGGTAGCACACCGGCGGCATCTTCATCCAGAATCACCTTGTTCCGCACGGCGGGCAGAATGCTCGCCATGGTCTCGAGGTAGATCCGTAGTCGCGTGACCTCAGGGGCCTTGATGTACTCGGCGAACAGCGCGCTAAAGGCTGCGACATCTCCCTCGGCCTCGTTGATGCGCCGAGTGGCATAGCCTTCCGCAGCGCTGATCTTCTGGGC
Organism: Planctomycetota bacterium; assembly: GCA_050246115.1. Classification (GTDB taxonomy): domain Bacteria; phylum Planctomycetota; class UBA8108; order UBA1146; family JAJFFE01; genus JBFWWP01. The sequence continues at coordinate 18,816 of JBFWWP010000027.1, read as the reverse complement.
GGCCTGACCGCGGGCCCGGGGGATCGACTTGTTGTACTCGCCGTTCGCGATGTTGATCGCGCGTTCCCGCTCCTGCTGGGACTGGTTGACCTCGTTGAAGGAGGCCTGAACGCGCTCCGGCGGGTTGACATTCTTGAGCTGCACTTGATCGATGCGAATCCCCATCTCGTAGCTCGCGACCACCGCTTGCAACTTCTGGAGGCATTCGACCTCGATCTCCTGGCGCCCCACGGTGATCACTTCATCGACGGTTCGATCCCCCACGACCTCGCGCATGACACTCTCCGAAGCATCGCGCAGGGTGTAGTCCGCGTTGCGCACACGGAACAGGTACAGCTCCGGTCGCTCGATGCGAAACTGCACGACCCACTCCACGGACGCAGCGTTGAGGTCGCCCGTGACCATGGACTTCTCGTGCAACTGTTCCGCGGGGTCGGTGTGCTGCGAAGGATTCGTGGCCCCGTGGGTACCAAAGCCGAACTCTTGCTTCTGCTGCCGCCGGACCTGGACCAGCGTCACGCGATCGACCCCGAACGGCAACTTGAAGTGTAGACCCGGAGACACGGTCTGAATGAAACGGCCAAACCGAAGCACGACCCCAGCGGACTCGGCGGGCACCGTGTAGTAGCTCGTCCAGGAGGCCGCAAAGAGGAGGAGGAGGCCAAGAACGACGACGACGCGGCCCGGAGACGGAGCCCCGCCGACGACCGGACCGAAGGACCTGGGAATTGAGTTGTTCATGCCCGAATGGTTCCAGAAGTCGCAGCCACGCGCAAGAGCCCTGGAGTGTGTTCTCCGGCCCCCTTCGCGAGACGATGGCGCTTCGGGCCCGGGCACTCCTGCGAGCTCGCGTACGTCCGGCGACGGGCATTTTCTCCTCACATCGCAGGCGAACGTCGATCCTCGGACCGATTGCGCCCGTTCAGGAGCAGGGCACCGCGTCGGGAGTGGGATCCACACCCGGCAGAGGGAAAGGGGCGACGGGCGGAGCCCCGCCGCTGAAGAGGAACGTGAGCAACTGGACCGGGTCGTTCAGTGCGACGGTGCCGTCGTCGGTGAAGTCCGCGGCCTTCGCGCAACTGACGTTGTTCGGGAGGCCGAAGATGTAGCTCAGACTCGCCTGTACGTCGCTCACGTTTACGGCCAGGTCGCCATTCGCGTCACCGCGAACGAAACTAACGCCGTCCAGATTGACGAGGCAGTTCGCGCCGGGAGACTGATGGACGCCGTCGTAGCCGATCACGAAGTACGAGACGATGCCGGTGGCCCCGGCACCCGTGTCATCGAACGCCGTCGTGGTCCCGCTCAAGGTCCCCACGAGCGCACCATTGCGATAGACCTCGATCTGACTGTAGGCCGCCGCGTTGGTCCAAGTCAGGTTCACCACACCAGCGCTCGGCACGCACACGAGGTTCGTGACCGGGGGAACGATCACCAAGGGCGCTGGCAGGCAACCGACCCAAGGGGCCTCGACCGACGCCACCACACCGACCAAGAAGTAGCTCTCAGGGCTCGGCGGTGGCAGCGCATCGACGAAGGAAGTGGCCGTCCCCACCAAGGTGGTCAGCAACTGCCCCGTACTTCCTCGATAAATGCGGAGTTCGTCATAGACGTCCCCATTGGACCAGTTGAGCTGCACGTTGTCGGACACGGTCTCGATGAAGCACGTGACGTTCGTGACCGGCGCCAAACTGGTGACGACGACGCTCTCGTTCTGGCGTTGGGTCGCTACCTGCCCCCCCTGCGGGTTGACCGCGAAGCTCCCGGCCCAATCCGTGCACGCCACGTCGGTGTTGCTCACCCGCAGCAACCCGGTGTCGCCACTCACGCCGATGCACTGGAACTCCAACCGAAACAAGTGGCCGGAGGTGCCGGTGAACGGGCCACCGACGCCGATGGCGGCGATCACGTCCAGGTCGGCTCCGTCGTCCCACAGCGGGCAGCTTCCGAACCCTAGGCCGAAGGGAAGGGGAGCGTTCCAGCTGAAGACGCTGCCGAGCACGGACTGGGTGGGGATCAGCGTCGGCGGCGCCGATAGCTCGAACAGGTTGGCAGGGTAGGCGACCGCGATCTGGTAGCCGCCAATGGGCGAGCCCGACGGGTTGTCGAGGAACACGTCCAGCTGCAAGGTGCCTCCAGGAGCCACGGACGGCGAGACCGCTTGCAAGCGGAGGGTTACGGTCTGGGCCAGAACGTCCCCACGACCGATCGCAAGGCCCACAGTGGTGGCGATCAGCAAGACCCAGGTGGCCCGAGGCATGGAGCGTCTCCGTTTCCGTTCTCGTGTTCATGACCCCGCGGGAAGCGGTCCGACGGGCAGTTCCTCGGGGATCGCCGTTGTTTCACCCGTCCGAAGCCGATCGCTGGGGTTGTACCGATCCGCGCAGGCCCGATTATAGCAGGGTCGCCGGACTGCCTAGGCAGCCCGCCAAAAAGGCCAGAACCTCTCGCGCGGGAATGCACCGGTCGCGGCGGTGATCGTCCGCCCCGCACCCACCCGGAAGCCAGCAGGCCGGGTCGAGTTACGGCCTCAGCCGGGAGTCCGCGGCCTCGCGTGCTCCGGGCGCGGATCGCCTCCTTCGGCCGCGGCTACCCGCCGCTGGGCTTGGAGGTAGGGCCCGTTCCCCGTGGCGCGGGCGCGCCGGACTTTCCGTCCCCTCCGAGCTTCTCTTCGGCGCCGCCGGCCGGGGCCGTCGCGGGTTTGCCAGCCTCGCGGCACCGGGCGATGTCCGCCAATACCGTCCGTCGCTGGTCGCTCGTGAACTCGACCGCCTGCATGGCGTTCAAGACCTGGCCCGCCTCCGTGAACCGCCCCAACTCGATGAGGATCTTGGCGTAGTAGATATTGGCATCAAAATCCTTCGGCCCCAGCGCGTCGCGCGCCTGAGCGGCCGCGCGCAACCCGGTAGCGAAGTCGCGCTCCTTCAGCCCGGGCACGATCAAGATCCCGCGAGCCAACGCGGTCAGGCACTCCGGGAAGTTCTTTCCGGTCGCGAAGATCTTCGCCACCGTCTGCTCGACCTGCGCCGCTGGGGCGCCCGTCATGACCCCGTTGAAATACTCGGAGAGGAGCGCCTGAGACTGTTTCTGATACTCGGATCGCGCCTGAGCGGCCGCGGCTTCGAAACTGCCGTCGAGCACCTTGCGAACGACCTCGGGCGCTGCCTCGGGGTCCCCGAACCAGACGACCCGGCTCGCCCCATCGACGACGAAGGCCACCGGCTCCTGGGTGGCGCCAAAGCCCTCGACGTAGCCCTTGAAGGTCTTCTTGGCATCGTCGATCGCGACGGCGAATTCGATGCCCTTGACGAACTTCTCGAGGTACAGCCGCACCGGTCCGGGCTCCTGGTCACTGATGGCAACGACTTGGAGACGCGGTCGCAGCTCCTTCTCGAGCGCCGCGAGTGGCACCAGCGCCTCGCGACTCGGGCGGTCCGTCGTACTCCAGAAATAGACCATGCGCGCCTGCCCAGCGACGAGGTCCGGCGCCCCTCCCTGAATCCACTGGCTGACTTGGATTGCGGGCGCCGCGCTCCCGAGTTCCGCGGCGCCGAGCGGCACCGAGGCGAGCGCCAGGACGATCGACCAGGGGGCCACGGTCCGTCGCAGATCGAGCATGCGTTTCATAGTCTCTCCTCGTTGTGTCTCGCGCGCGTTCTCGCGGGGCGAACAGCGCCCCTCGTTCGACGCCCACGGCGAGCGTGCTCAGCGGTGTGTGCTGGGGAGGTCGCCCGCGACGCCCGAGGTTCGGAATATCACCTGCTGCCCAGGTTCACAATTCATTCCCGGGAGCTTTCGGTGAGCGCCGGGCGCACACGACCGCGTTCGCCGTAACTCACTCCCCCGCCAAGGCCCTCACCACCTCGGCGTGGATCGCGGCGTTGGTGGCCAACGAGTGGGAAACCTGATGCGAGACACGCCCGTCCCAATCGTGGAAATGGCCACCGGCCTCCTCGATGATCGGCAGCACCGCGGCCACGTCCCACGGCGCGACCGCGGCATCGACCATGATCTCGGCGCGCCCGGTCGCGACCATCGCGTAGCCATAGGCGTCGCCCCAGGTACGATCGACCCGGCAGCGAGCCCGAAGCCGGTGGAAGTCCGCCTCACGCCCGTAGCGTGCAAACGAGGCTCCGTCGGACGACAACAGACACGCGTCCTCGAGACGCTTGACCGTAGAGACGCGCACACGACGTCCGTTCGCGTAGCACCCGAGCCCGCGCGCCGCATACACGGTCTCGCCGAGCGCTGGCAGGTGGATGACTCCAGCCAGCATGCTTCCTTCCCACTCCAAGCCCACGAGGGTGCTGTACAGCGGGACACCGTGAATGAAAGAAACCGTGCCGTCGATCGGGTCGAGGAACCAGCGGGCCGGGCCCTCGCCCCGCTTCTCCCCGTACTCCTCACCCACGATGCCGTGGCTCGGATAGTGGGCCTCGATGCGGGCCCGCATCCGTTCCTCGGCACCCCGATCGGCCGCCGTCACCGGCGTGTGGTTGGACTTGGACTCGACGGTCGCCCCGGTGCGAAACAAACCCAGCGTGAACGTGCCGCCCAGCTGCGCGGTTTCGATGGCGAACTCGAGCCACTCGCGAACGAGTTCGGGTCGCGGCGCTCCCACGCGGACTCTCCTCTCCGGCGCGCTACTCGCCGCGCTTGAACAAATCCAGGAAGCGATTCTCGAACTGCGAGAACACCCCGAGACGGTCGAGTTCCGCCTTCAGCCGGAGCACCTGAGAACGATCCCTCTCCGACGCTCGGAACAACTGCTCGATCCGCTCGCGGTCGTCTCTGCCCAGTCCGGGTACCTCATCCTCGAAATCGAAGAAGTCGGGAATCGTGAAGGTGTCCTTCTCGGTCTCGGTCCCGGCGGCAGGTTGCTGCGCGATCTGCTGCGCTGCGAGCGTCATCTGCTCGAGCAATCGCAGCAGTTCCTGTTGTGCCGCCCGGGCGCGCTCCCCGAGTGGGTTCAGGTCGAGCGGTAAGTCAGCGATCTGCGAGAACACCTCGAGCACGCGCATCGAGGCGCGCGGATTGGGAAGGCCTCCAGCCAAGAACGGCATCTCCCCCAACAGGCAGAACGCGGGAATCTTCCGTTCGGCGGAGGCTGCGAGCAGGAGCCCGTTCAGCCCGGTGATCTGCCCCTTCTCGAGCAACTCGACCGGGTAGCGCCGGAGCTCGTCGACGAGCTGTCGGTCGTTCGCCACCGCAAACACGCGCGCGGGCTCGTCGGGCCGCTGTTGGGTACCCATCGCCGCGAACGTACAAACGCGCGCCAAACCGAACGGCATCAGTTCGTCGAGCACCGTGCGGCACAGGTCGAGCCCGCGCGCGTTGGGCTGGGCCTCGGCGTTCAGCACCACGAGGTCTCGGCGGCGGCGTGGATCACGCCAAACATGGACCGCGTGCTGCGGCGGGGTCGCCATGCTCACGAGGCCCATATCGATGTCGATTTTGTCCGCGTCGAAGAAAGCCTCCACGGCCAGGTCGGTCACGCGTTCCGCGCCCAGCTGCTCGCATAGGTAGTGACCGGCGGCGAGCGCGACGCTGCCCATGCCTGGCCACACTGCCACGAGCCATGGATTCTCCAGGGGACGATTCAACGGTCCGCTCTCCTTGCGCTCCAGGACATGCATTGCTCTCAGGACTGGGGGGCCGACCCTCGCGGATCAGCAACCCTACGCGGGGTCCGGAAGATGCGAGCCGGTGGTGATCCCCGCGGGCCAAGTGACCGGAGTTCGAAGCGCAGGCCCGGGATCGCCCCTCGGTGAGACGGCGAGCGAGTCACCCCGGACAATCACCCCCTGACAAGTATGCAATGGGATGATAAACCCCTGGAGCATCGTTGCCCACCCATCCCTCCAGCGACGAAGGAACCCTGGTGCGCGTCGGCGTGATCTCGGACACCCACGACTTGCTCCGCCCCGAAGCGGTTGCTGCCTTGCGCGAAGTCGAGGTCGTGCTGCACGCAGGGGATGTGTGTCGACCCGAGGTTCTTGCGGCCCTCCGCGAACTCGCCCCCCTCCACGCCGTACGCGGCAACTGCGACCGCGGGGACTGGGCGGCGGAACTGCCGCGGTGCGACACGATCGAACTCGGTGCCCACCTCGTTCACATGGTGCACCGGCAGGAAGACCTGGACCTGGCGCCCGAGGCGGCGGGGATCTCGGTCGTGATCTTCGGCCACACCCACGAGCCCAAGATCGAACAGCGCCGGGGCGTGTTCTACCTGAACCCGGGCAGCGCCGGTCCCCGGCGCTTCGGTCTGCCGATTACCCTCGCCCTCCTCGACTTGACGAACACCGAGGTACGCGTCGAACACGTGCCTCTCACTTCCTGACGCGGTCGATCGCCACCTTGGGAGTCGCCCAAGAACAACTTCGACATCTTGCCGTCGATTTGGGTCAGATTCGGCCGATCCGTCCGGTGAGGACTTCGAGGTTTTCGGATCGGTCGAAGATGGCCCGAAGCGACGAGCAAGAGGGTGAAGTTATCTTCGGCGACTCCTTAGTCCGTGGGACAGCCACAACCGTGATCGATCCACGAGCGCAAAGCGGCCAAGAACTCGGCGTGAGGAAGCGCGATGGGCTCGCGTCCGTCACCCGGGCTCCAGCCCCAGAGGACGAGCGGGTCGTGGGCCATGTGTTCGTAGAGCTGCTCGAGCGTGCGCCCGCCGTTCTGCGCCGGGTCCATCAGTTGGCGGCAAAGCTCCGCTGAACTGCGGCCCTGGAATACGAGAGGCATGTCTGGCGGCGGGAGCTGCCAATGCGGGGCCCCCGGAGGCAGATGCGCGCCGGACAGGTTCACGTCCTGATGACAGTCCGAGCAACGCAGCGCGAACAGGCCTTGCCCATCGCTTCCCCGCTGCACGTTCTGCGCATGCGGCAAGCTCGCATCCCCCTGCAGCGGCGTGTCTCCTGCGGGGTGGCAGTTTACGCATCGGGGGTGCTGCAACACTTCGTAGACGACCGACCAAGCCGCCGCGGCCTTCGCGGGGTCCTGCGCGGGGGCAATACCGCGGTGAGGAGGACCTCCGCATCGAGCACTCAGGAGCGCGAGCAGTGCGCCAACGCTCAGCATCAAGAACCAGCGCCCCGCGGCGCGCACAAACGACGGATGGTTCATGCGACGAGATCCTCGCTTCGAATGGGTAGACGCCGAATACGCCGCTGCGTCAATGCGAAGAGCGCGTTGCAGACGGCCGGAGCCAGCGGCGGCACGCCTGGCTCCCCGACGCCCGACGGTGCCTCGGACCGCGGCACGATGTGCACGTCGACTGCAGGCATCTCGTGCACCCGAAGCAGCTTGTAGTCGTTGAAGTTGCCTTGTTCGACCCGGCCGTCGCGCAGCGTGATGGCCCCATGGAGCACCGCAGTCAACGCGAAGCCAACCGCGCCCTCGATCTGCGCCACGATGGTGTCGGGATTGACGACCCACCCACAATCGATCGCGCACGTCACGCGATGCACCCGCGGTCGTCCGTTCACCAGGGACACCTCGGCCACCTGCGCTACATAGCTTCCGAACGAGTGGTGGACGGCGATGCCACGCGCGCGCCCCGGTGCCAACGGCTGTCCCCAACCCGCCGCTTCCGCGGCTCGGTCCAACACCCCGAGGTGACGCGGATGCTCCGCCAACAGCTTGCGGCGCAGCCGGTAGGGATCCTGCCCGGTTGCGTGAGCGATCTCGTCCAAGAAGCACTCGACGGCGAATGCCGTGTGGGAGTGCCCGACGGAACGCCACCACAGAGTCGGAATTCCATCGTGGGTCGTGTGCAGCTCGACCTGCAGGTTCGGGATGGAGTAGACCATATCGGCAGCCCCCTCGACCGAGGTGCCGTCGATCCCATCCTTGACGAAGAAGGGCTCGAACGGGGTCCCTGCCAGAATCGACTGCCCCACGATCACCTGCCGCCATGCGTTCAGCTTGCCGGTCGCATCGATCCCGGCAAGCATGTGGTTGTGCCACATCGGTCGATAGAAGCCGCTGCGCATGTCATCCTCGCGCGTCCAGATGAGCTGGAGTGGAGCCCCCGCCGCGCGCGCGATCTCGGCGGCCTCCACGAGGTAGTCCGACGCGGGATTGGCGCGCCGTCCGAACCCGCCACCCATGAAGGTCGTGTGGAGCCGGACTTGGGTCGGCGACAGTCCAACGACGCGAGCGACCGCTGCCTGGTCGACGGTCTGGAACTGCGTGCCCGCCCAGACCTCACAGGAGTCGGGGCGCAGATCGACGACACAGTTGAGGGGCTCCATCGGCGCATGAGCCAAGTAGGGCAATTCGTAGTCCGCTGAGAGCACGGTCGCCGCCGAGCGCAGAGCGTCCACGGCATCGCCCTCCCGACGCGCCATCAGCCCCGGCGTTCGCGACAACTCACGATAGTGGGCGCGCAGCGCGTCGGTGGCCGTGTGTGCATTCGGTCCGAGATCCCAATCGATCTTCAGCAAGTCGCGGCCACGCTTCGCGGCCCAGAACCCCGTGGCGATCACAGCCACCCCAGAAGACACTTCGACCACGCGCTGGACGCCACGCACCGCGAGCGCCGCCGTCGAGTCGACCGAACGCGCCCGTCCGCCGAACGTCGGCGGGTGCGCCACGACCGCGGTGAGCATCCCCGGGCGCCGCACGTCGATGCTGAACTCGGCCGTTCCCTGCACCTTTGCTGGGGTGTCGAGGCGTGCGACCGCGGTACCGATCAGGCGGAAGTCCCCGACCTCCTTGAGCGTGACCGAAGCCGGTAGCGCGAGCGCCGCGGCCGCATTCGCCAACTCGCCGTAGGGGAGTTCACGTCCGCTCGCCGGGTGGCGGACCCGACTGGAGCGGGTCTCACAGGCTGCGGCGTCTACGCCCCAGCGCTGCGCCGCCGCCGCGACGAGCATGGCGCGGGCCGCGGCGCCGGCCTTGCGCATGGGTTCGGCCATGCCAGCGATACTCGTGCTCCCACCGGTCATCTGAATGCCGAAACCGGGATGTGCGTAGGCGGCTTCCGCTGGCGCGAACTCGAACCCCACGCGCGCCCACTCCGCGTCCAACTCCTCGGCGAGCAACATGGACAAAGACGTGCACACGCCTTGTCCCATCTCCGCCTTGTTGATGATCACGGTGATCTGCCCATCCGGCGCAATGCGAACGAACGCGTTCGGTGCAAAGAGTGGGTCAGCGTCGGCAGCGCGCATCGAAGCTGCGGCCACACGGTCGAGTTGCGGCCAGGAGAACGCGAGCAGCAAGCCGCCGGCGCTCGCCGCCGACGCGCGCATGAAGTCTCGTCGATTGAGCTCGAGCGGCATCAGCGCCCCCCTTCCCGGGCCAGGCCAGCGGCGCGGTGGATGGCCGATCGAATGCGCACATACGTCGCGCAGCGACAGGCGTTGCCCGCCATGGCCGCATCGATGTCGGCATCGCTCGGCGTCGCGCGCTCACGCAAGAGCACCGTCGCGCTCATGATCTGTCCCGTCTGACAGTACCCGCATTGAGGTACTTCGAGTTCGATCCACGCCTGCTTCACCGCCGTGCCGATCGGATCGTTCAACCCCTCGACGGTGGTGATCTTCCGCCCACGAACCGCAGCGACCGGAGTCACGCACGAACGCACCGCGCGCCCGTCCAGGTGCACGGTACACGCGCCGCACTGCGCCATGCCACAGCCGAACTTGGCTCCGGTGAGCCCCAGGGTCTCTCGCAACACCCAGAGCAGCGGCATGGTTGGGTCGACGTCGACCGCAACCCGCCGTCCGTTGACATCGAGGTCCACTCGCGCTCCCTTCGTTCGCATTTCGCCGGACCGGCGCTGCAACGCGCCGGCACCGCTGCGCCGCATCTCGCAGCGACCGCGGGTCGCCGCGCGCCGTTGCGATCTCGTTTCTGGCGCCGCAGTCGCCGGCCCATCTACGCTGCTCGAGCGGCGCGAAGCCAGCGAATTCACCTTCACCGTGCCGAAGGCATCGCAGGCCGCAGCCGAGTTCGATGGGGTTCGCCGATCGACGCACGCGAACCGGGACGCTGTGCGCGCGTCGATCTCGCCGAGCCGCAAGACCTTTACACAGCCGGAGCAGCTCGGCAGACCCGAGACCGCGGCCCGCGCGGCACGTGAATCCGGCGGCGCTAGGAACTTCCGTTCAGGATGCGCACGAACGCAGCGACCCGGTCTGCGCTCGTCACGCGCTTCCCCGCGACCGCGACCGATGCACTGGCGTGCACTTCGCGCGCGCCCAAGGCCAACAACTCCGGCAGGCTCCGTTCGTCGACTCCTCCGCCGGGCATCACCGTGATCGCCTCCGCGCGCATGGCGAGGAGTTCTCGCAACACCCCGAGACCCGCAGCGACGCTCGGTGCGCCGCCCGAGGTGAGCACCCGCCCCACGCCAGCCGCGACCAGCCCATCGAGCAGCGCGCCGAACGCGTCGCGGAGCGGCCTGGTCGCGTCCGCTCGCGAGGCCACGCACGCCGCCAGGCTCACGTCGAACGCGCGATGGAAGGTGAAGTCCAAGCTGCCCGCTGCATCGCGCAAGCGCCGAAGACTCGGCTCGTCGATCCGTCCGTCCTCGCGCAACGTTCCCGCGACGACTCCCTGGATCCCCGAGTCGCGCAGGGCACGGATCTCCCGTTCCATCAGCGCGAGTTCGTCCGCCGTGTAACAGAACCCCCCGGGTCGCGGTCGGACCATGACCATGACCGGTAGGTCGACTTCCGCGACCACCGCACGCAACAGATCCGCGCCGGGCGAGAGCCCATCGAGTTCCAAGGCCGCGCACAACTCGATGCGGTCAGCCCCCGCCGATTGGGCAACGCGCGCCCCCGCAAGGGAGTCCACGCAAACCTCGAGCAATCGGCGTCTCACTCGAGCCCTCGCGATCGATAGCCCCGGCGCACCAGGCGCGCGACGTGACCGGTGAGGCGCGTGCGAAAGTCGTCGTAGTGCCGGGCTTCCGGCGGTGACCACAGCGTCTCCGCCAGGGCGCAGATGCGCGGGATCGTCATGGTCTCGACTTCCGCGCCGCTGCGCATCCGTTCGGTCCAAACGTTGCCTTGGCCGCCGAGCACGTGCCGAGCCTCGGTCACGCTCAGCTCGGGTGGCGTAGGGTCGAAGGTATAGACCGTAGCCAGTGGAATCACGCCGTGAGCTCCGGGCTCCTCGGACGAGTCGACCTGCTTGTAGTCGAAGTAGCAGTGCGAGGTCGGCGACATGACCACGTCGTGACCGGCCCGTGCTGCGGCCACGCCGCCTGCGGTTCCGCGCCACGACATGACGGCGGCGCCTGGAGCCAGCCCCCCTTCGAGAATCTCATCCCACCCGATCATGCGCCGGCCCCGTTCTGCGAGATGACGGCCAACGCGTCGCAAGAACCAGCTCTGGAGTTCATCCTCGTTGCGCAGTCCCTCGGCCCGCATCCGCGCCTGACAGCTTGCGCACTGTCGCCAACGCACCTTGGGACACTCGTCGCCCCCGATGTGGATGAACTCGCTCGGAAACAGCGCCAAGACCTCGTCGAGCACCTCGAACAGGAACGCGAACGTCGCGTCATTGCCAGCACAGAACACGTCGTCGAAGACTCCCCACTCGGTCGCGACCGCGAACGGCCCGCCGGTGCAAGAGAGCTCCGGGTAGCTCGCGAGCGCGGCCATGGCGTGCCCGGGCATCTCGATCTCCGGGACCACGACCACATGACGCGCGCGCGCGTACTCGACGACCGCGCGCACCTGCGCGGCAGTGTAGTACCCGCCGACCGACGCTCCATCCTCGCTCCGGAAGGCGCCGACCGTCGTCAGTCGCGGACGCCCTGCAATCGCCAGCCTCCACCCTTGGTCCTCGGTGAGATGCCAGTGAAAGCGGTTGAGCTTGTGGAGCGCGAGGAGGTCGATGTACTTGCGAACGAAATCGACGTCGAAGAAGTGCCGACCCACGTCGAGGTGCATACCGCGCCAGGAGTATCGCGGGCGGTCCTCGATGACGAGTCGCGGTAGGCGCGACGGCGGGTGCGTGTCGATCAACGCGGCCAGGGTCTCGACGCCGTAGTGCAGCCCCGCGGCGTGGGCACCGACGAGCGCGACCCCGTGATCGTCAACCGTCAAGCGATAGCCTTCGGCGCCGAGTTCACGCGTGAGTTCTGGATCGACGCGGAGCCGAATGCCACCCCCCTCCGCCACCGGCCGAAGTGGGACACCTACGGCCCGGGACGTGAGATGCCCGCGGGCTTCCGCGGCCTCGGCGTCGAGCGTTTGCACCGTCGGCTCGAGGTCCATCCAACCGCCGAGGCGCTCGATCCGCGCCGGACGCGGCACGAGTTCCAGCGCTGCGTCGCTACCGGTCGACTCCGGACGCATCGTCGCCCTCCTCCCACATGCGACGCAGGCCGTTCGCAACCACGACGGCGCCCACCAGCGCGGCTCCCATCCCCCAGTTGATGGGTCCGCCCGGGGTACCCAAGATCCACTCCCCGATGCCGAACAACAGACCGTAGATCAAGGCTAGCCCGCCGGCAACGCTGACCAGTGCTCCGCGCAGTGACTCACGCTCTCGTACGTCTGGACAAAGCGCGGCGACCGGCCCCCACGCTCCCAGAGGTCGCACGCGACGGTAGAACGGCACCAAGGAAACCGGATCCGGTCGCCGCGCCACGACGATCTGGACCAACGCAACGGCGCACGATACGACGGCGACCAGCGCCAGGCGCCCCTCCTCGGACAACACCCCCGCGGGTGAAAGAACCGTATCCGGCCACAAGGGGATCCCGGTTGCGGAGCGCCACGAAGCCAGAAAGGTCAACGTCACGGACGTGATCATGGATGCCATCATGGCGGCGATCTCGGTCCCGGCGCGCACCCGCCACCACAGCCAACGCAGCAGGTACACGGGCCCGACGCCACCGAGGAATGCGAGGAACAGCAGGAACATCTCTCGGATCGACTCGACCCACAACGCCACGATCGCCGCGCCGCTCATGACGACCAAGCCCGCCACACGTGACACCACAACGTAGTGTTCGGGGCTCGCCCGAGGGCGCAAGAAGCGCGCGTAGATGTCGTTCACGAAGAACGAAGACGCCAAGTTGACGTGGGTATCGATGGTGGACATGAACGCGGCGAGCAGGGACACCACGACCAGGCCGAACAGGCCCACCGGTAGGTATCGCTGCATCATGACGACGTAAGCAGACTCGGCGTCGGTACGTGCCAGCACCGCACCCGCAGCCACCCGCGACTCGGGCGCGACGAGGAGCCGTGGCTGCCAGTCCTCCGCGGAAGCCGGGACGCGGAGCGATACGGCATGCCGTTCGCCGCCATCCGCGACGATCTCCACCTGCGTCGCATCGATACGCTTGACCTGCCCTCCCACGGGCGCGCTCACCTCCAGTGCCGGCAGCACCAACAGCGAACACAACCCAACGATGATCCACGGCCACGACCTCAGACAGTAGTGCAAGACGTTGAACCAGAGCAGCGAGTAGACGCCGTGACGCGGGTTACGGCTCGCGCTGATGCGCTGGATGGCCGCCGCTCCACCGTCGACGTTCTCGCTCGCCCACCAACTCACTCCCAGATAGACGGCGAACGCCGCGAGCGGAACCGTCCAGAACTGCTCGACTCCGACCGGCGGCACGAATCTCAGCGTGGCGTCGGTGATCACGCCCCCCGCGGCTTGCGCTTGCTCGAGGGCTGCCTTCCCGCCGACTTCCGACCACGACACCAAGGCGAGCGCGATCGCGCCGATGGCAGCGATCGTGAACTGCATGAAGTCCGTCAGCACGACCCCGCGAAAGCCGCCGAGCAGCGAGTAGATGACGCACAAGCCAGCGGCTCCGAGAATGGCGAGGTACTCCTCGTCCTCCTCCAAGCCGAACAGTACGCGCGCAATCTTGCGCGCGGCCAACATGACCCAACACATCGTCCAGGGATTGATGATGAAGGCGTGCACGCCGCCGAGGAAGCCGCGAAGCAGGCCAGCGTCCGCACCGTAGCGGAGTTCGGCGAGTTCGGCCTTGGTCATGACCCCGCCACGGCGCCACCAGCGCGCGAACAAGAAGACACCGAGCAGGCCGCTGACTGCGAAGCACCACCAGACCCAGTTCTTCCAGATCCCGTGCTCGCGCACGACACCGGCGACGAACAGCGGCGTATCGGCAGCGAAACTCGTCGCCACCATCGACGTACCGGCGAGCCACCACGGCAGGGTACGGCCCGAGAGGAAGTACTCGTCGATACTCTGGCTCGCGCGCTTTCGCTGCCAGACACCGACCATCAACGTGAAAACGACGTAAGCGAGCAAGATCAGCCAGTCGAGTGCTTGAAAGCGGTCCATCTCGTCGGTCATCCGTCCTCGCCCACATCCTGCGGGCCTCGGTCAAGACGCGCTCACCGTCAAACCAAAGCCAGCATGCGATGGACGCCCGCGGGTGTAAATTGTATTGTGCCCACGGCGCTCGGTTCGTACACCGCGAGGAACGGGCCCGGAAGGGAGATCTTGCGATGCGGCTGCCGCTATGGACTTGGCTCTTGCTCCTGCTTGCGGGTCCGCTGGACGACACCGACCAGCCGGCGACGAGGCCGGCAGGCGATCGGCTCGCCGACATCCCCGCGCTCACGTTGGACGAACTCGAGCGATGGCAGCGGGCGGTCATTCCAACTGCCGACGAGGAGCGCTGGTTGCAGATCCCGTGGCTCGCGAGCTTCGGCGAAGGCCTGCAGCAAGGGGGACGGGACGACAAGCCGGTTCTGCTCTGGGTCATGAACGGACACCCGCTCGGCTGCACTTGAAACAACGGCGTCACCGGCCGACGGTCCGTCTGGTCAGAGCCCCGCTTGATCGCCGCAGCTCGTGCTTTCGTTCCCGCAACCGACGAAGTCTGGCGCCTCCAACGCGGCGACGACCCCGAGTGTCGCGTGTTCCAACGCGCGGCCGATCGCGGTCACTACCGCGAGTCCGGCGGCACCCGCCAAGGAATCTATGTGCTGTCCGCGGCCGGCGAGTTCCTCGACTCGATCAACTCGCTCGACCCCACCGCGGTGCTCGCGACCCTCGAGCGCGGACTCGCGCGGTGGCGGCAACTCGACCCCGCGACTCGCAGCGTCGTGCCGACGGACGAGCTCACTCGAGCCCAGCGCTGGGAGCGTTCGGCGCCGCATCAGGGACTGATCCTCCGATCCTGGACCCGGGACCTGCCGGCCGACCCGACCGCGCCGGAGCCGCGCGCACCACGGAGCAACCGCGATCACGTCTGGTTCTCGGCCTCAGAAGCCCGGCAATTGCTCCCCGACAAGATCGAACCCGGGGTTCGCGTCGCCTGGCCCGCGCGTCTGGTCCACCGAGTCGTCGCCTACCACCTCAACGACAACGTCCACGGCCAATGCCTGCCGTTCGCCGAAGAAGAAGTTGCCGGCTCGAACCTGTGGAGCGAAGTGCGACGCGTGCAAGGCCGCCGAGTCGACGTCCTGATCTCCGGGGTCGGACACGCCCGCGGTGATGAGACCTGGCGGATGGGCGACAACGACTGGAGGCCAAAGGGAGCACTGACACCGCGCGCAGTCGACACGCGCATCCTCGGCCGCGCGACGTACGACCTCGAAACCCACCGCTTCGTGGAGTGGGAACTGGTCGCCATCGGCCGCTGGCAAGGTCACTCGGGAGTGAACGGCCGCGACCCCGCCGGATCAGGAAGCTTGGGCTTCGCGATGCAACTCGCACCGGCCGACGCACCGGTGATCGCCCCGGCCTTCATCGATGTATACGGCGACGACTGGACGCCTCGTTAGCCGCGAGTCGCGTGGTTCTGACTCACCCTCCTTGCGAGTTGCGCCGCGACCCTACCCCGATTTGTTCCACCGACCCGCGAGGGGATCGAAGGGGGTTCGACGTGACGTCGGGGAATGCAAAGCGCCTCTTTCTCAGCCACGCGGGCGCCGACGTGGCCGCAGCGGTCGAGATTCGATCCAAGCTCCAGCAGCGTGGGTACGAGGTCTGGCTCGATGCCCCGCGGACTGTGCTGCTTTGCGCACATCCCTTCCTCCCTTCCATCGAGCGGACACAGCGAGGATAGTGAGTCCGTGTTCGGGGAGGCCCGAGACGGATGGGGAGGTGTTCCTTGACTGCTGATTCTCGAGAGTCGTTGGCCGTCCCTCGCCCGCGACTCGTGCTCCGACTGGCGTTCGCAGGCCGTCGCTGGGCGGCCCCGTCGGACGATGACGCGTCGGTCGGGTCGATGCCCCCGGCGCCGGAGAACATCGCCGTTCTCGGGCAGACCCTGGCTCGGGTCTTCGGCGTCATCGAGGAACAGCTCGCCGGGGTTGCGGCGACCCCACCGTCGCCCGAAACCGGCAGGACCCGTCACTCCTCGTACTACTCCCCGCAGACGCCGCAGCTCCGCCTGGTCACCGGCCTCGCCGAAGGCGCCGATCAGCTCGCCGCGGACACGTTCCTCGCCGGGCGCGGGGATCGGGTCGAGCGCGAGATCGCCGCGGTGCTCCCGTTCTCCACTGCGGTCTACCGCGAGAGCAGGCTCCGCGACCACCACGATGCCTTCGACCGGACCGCGGCCGCGTGTTCCTACATCGTCGAGCTCGATGGGACGCACGACAAACCCCATCCCGACACCGTCGCGGCACGAAACCGTCGGAGCCGAGCCTACCGAGCGCAGTCCGCCGTGTTGCTCCGGCACGCCGACGTACTCGTCGCCCTCACCGACCCCGAGGCTGAGACCAAGGCGGGCGGCACCCTCGAGACCGTGCGCGCGGCGCTCGAGCTGGACCTGCCGGTCATCTTCATCGACTCGCGGAACGGCACGGTCACCCCCTTGGAACCGACCGACGACATGGCATCCGCGCTGGCGCCCGGCGCCAGTCCCACGGGCGACCCGTTCGAGACCCTGGGCAGCTGGGTGGTGCAGATCGTCGCGGGGGCCCAACCGCGAGCCGCCCAACCGCGAACCGGAGGTCACCGGTCGAAGAAGGATCACGCGAAGCGACTCCTGGACGAGTACTTCGCCGAGCCGGGTTCCCGGCCCCATCAGCGGTCCAACCTCCGGGAGAAACTGTGGAGGTGGTTCAGCCGCCAGCTCGAGCCGCGGGATCTTCCAGCTCCGCAGAGCGACCCGCCATTGGCACCGTTCGCCATCTACCGCAGGCGCGCAACGGAGCTTTCTCGCCACTACCAGGGTCTCTACCGCGGCGCGTTCCTGCTCAACTACCTTCTCGCGGTGGGCGCGGTGCTGCTCGCAGCGCTGAGCCTCGTCATCCTGGGCAAGAGCCACAGCGACACGCTCGAGGGTGTGAAGGTGGCGCTGCGAGACGGCGACGAACACTCCGTGGAGAATCCCGCTACGCCGGACTCCACGGGGACAGAGGCGGCCGCGCCTCCCGCTCCCCACACATCTTCGTCTGGCGGCCCGCCGTGGCTCCTCCCAACGCTTCTCCTGCTCGCGGGGGCCAAACTCGCGATCGTGGTCTTCATGCAGCGAAACACCCACCACGCGAACGCCGACGGTTGGAACGACCGAGCCGTCGACACCCGCTATCTTGCCGAGCGTCTCCGAGCGATGAACTACCTCCCCCGCACCGGCAGCTTCCGACCGCCCGCCGCAGCCCCCCCGCAGTACGCATCGCGCGTGGTGAGGCAAAGCGCGGTGGACTGGCTCTTCGAGGCCATCGTGCGTTCGGTCTCCCCGCGATCGATCGACACCGCGCGTCGGCCCCACAGCTCTGTTGCCCAAGACCACGACGTCATGATCCTGCGCCCGGAACCCTCCGAGACGGTTTCGCTGATCCGAGACCGCTGGGTGAACGAACAGGCCAACTACCACGACAAGACCGCTCACACGATGAGCCGGCTCGAGTCCGCCACGGACTTCCTCGCGCGCGCCCTCAGCCTCGGTGTCATCGTTTTCGTGGCGCTGGACCTCCTGATCCTCGTGGCCGAGGTCTTCCACGTCCTGCCCGACCCGTGGTCGCACCGCGTCGCTGCGGCCGCGCCGTGGCTGGTGTTTCTCGCCGCTCTCCTTCCCGCGGCGATCGCCAGTCTCCACGGCATCCGCTTCCAGTCCGAGTGCGGTCGCCTCGCCGAGCGCTCCGCCGTCATGCGCACCATTCTGCGAGGGCGCGATCCCAAGGCCACGCCGGGCGGCCGTTGGGCCGAGGCCGATCGCTTGGCCCAGCGCATCGCGACCGCAAGCGCCGACCCCACCCACGACCCCGGCGCGTGGAGCGCCGAGGTGCTGCGCCTGAGCGAGCGGGTCGCGCACGACTTCGTGCAGGAGGTCGCCGAGTGGTCGGTGCTCTACGCCAAGGAGGTCGCGGAGTTGTGACGGGGATGGAGGCGTGCTCGAGCACCCCCGCGCTGCGACGCCCAGGGCGTCGCAGCCGAAAGCCTCAGTCCGTGGGGAACCTGGGGAGGAGTTGTCACTCAGAGTCGTCAGGCAATCCGTTCTGCCGCGCTGCCTCCTCCAGTGCGCTGCACAAGTCGAAGTACTCCGCTTCGAGCGCGCCAGAATCTCTCAAATGAACGAGAATCCTGCGGGCCTTCGACAAGGCGGTCTCGTCTCCAGCCAGTGTCCCGACCTGGTAGAGGGAGAGCGCCAGATCACGCTGGTAGTCCGAGCGATCCGGTTCCAACTCCGCCAGACGCTGCGCAATCTCCAGGTCTTTCTCATAGTACTCCCGCGCCTGCTGACCCTGACCCAGCGCCCGATACAGGTCTCCCATCTTGTTGTAGGAGACAGAGAGATCACGCTGGTAGTCCGAGCGATCCGGTTCCAACTCCGCCAGACGCTGCGCAATCTCCAGAGCGCTCTGGAACGCTTCCCGCGCCTGCTGACCCTGACCCAGCGCCCGA
>JBFWWP010000026.1:39181-87100 GCA_050246115.1 Planctomycetota bacterium | reverse complement strand
GGTCAAATCATTCAGAATAGTGCGAATGTGTCGCTTTGACGGCGTTCACAGCCTCCAGGCTGTTACCCGAGAGCCCCTCGGCTGTTGGCGCTCAGCCTCAAATGTGGCTTCATGCAACGGCAACTAGGATAGCGCGTCGCTGTCACCGTTGCTCAATCTGATTCATGAAGCCCAAGCTAAGATTGACCAAGCGTGAGCTCGGCGGCAGCTCCTGCTCCTGGCGAGCGGCGACGAACCGCCCACCTTCCTTAGTTGGAACGCCCTAGCGGTGGTGGCGCAAGCGCCGAGCCTCAGGCTGCGGCGCCCTTGCTCTCTTCGTCGGTCGTGGCTGATGAGTGGCTACTCGGGACTCGACCGGAGGTCTCACTGCAAGAACACCCTCTGGCAGTGGTGCTCGAGAGCCGTGCGATCGGGCCAGTCGGCGGCTCGGTCTGGACGCAAGATTTCCCTCCCGTCGAGTTCGTAGTAGACGCGACCGTTGTGCCACTCGTCCCGCAGTCGCTGACTCACGTGGAAGCGGTAGTCGGGGTCCACGGTGACATAGCCACGATCAAAGAGACGATGGAGATCGGCGCGGAGGAGCAGGCCGTTCGATACCTGATGCGAGCCCCCGTCTGAGTACTGCCGAATGTGAGCCGCCTCGAGGACCGGTAGGGAGTGCTCCGTGGTCACTGCGCAGCTTCTATTGTAGGCGTCTGCGACCGCGATTCGGAAGGATCCCTGACCGAGTCTTGTTTGTTGAATGGTCGGCGTTCCGTAGCGCGCGGAAGTATCGTCGCTGGGTCCGACGGCTTGGGGGAGCATCGCTCGTGAGCGGTCTAGGCAAGACCTCCAGATCCTCTGGCCTTCGCCGGCGGTCAGGTCGTAGGTTGCACCTACGACGACATTGGCCTTCCAGTCACGCGGTGAATCTACCCACAGGTCCGGGGGAAAGAAGATCGGGGACGTGATCATTCGGCAGCCGATGCTCGGGTCCTGCCCCGCGGCCACAGCCTTGGCCCGGTACTGCAGGACGCGCCCGCGCATGCTCGGTAGATCGGCGGCTCCGTTCTTGTCTTCGAACGCTTCCCAGGCGAGCGAAAGCGGGACTGTTGACGCATGCACGAAGTAGCCGAAGCCGGCGATCCGGTAGTGCGGTTTCTTGAGGCGGAAGAAGAACGGCTCTCCCGGCTGGATCGAGCGCATCACTGCCCTGCCCGACGGGGCCCAGAAGTTCACCTCGTCGAGGTCCGGGCGATGACGAAGAAACTCGTACCAATCGTAGTCGGTGTTGGCGATGAAGCCGTGCACGTTTCTCCTCGGTGCAAATCGACAAGCCCCCCTACAGGCCATGGCGGATCGAGATTGTAGCCCGAGTTCACAGGACAGTCACATGTCTTTGGCGCCCAGGTGTCTTCATGAGGGATCGGCCGGTGCCTTGCGGCGCCACCTTGCGGGGCCCCCCCGCTCAGCGCGCTCGTGGACCGGCAGACGGATCAGGAAGTACGTCCGTTCATCGTCGCTCTCGAACTCGGGTGGCGGCGAGCCGTTGCCCTGCATCGCGCGTTGGATCTTCGGCACGCGGGCGGAGGGCACCTTCAGTCAGGTCCAGCTCCTTCAGGAGAACTCGCCGATGCAACGGTTGCGGTAACGCGACGGCTGACGACCCGACCGGCGCGCAGGTCATCCATGCACACCGGTCGATCCGGCTCGGGGAAGCTAAGCAGGGCTGCCTCTAGTCAGAAATCCACTCTGGAGAAACTGGAGAAACGGTGGCAGCGGCGCGGCAAAGCTCCAACAAGCCAATGCTTACGTCAACGAACTCGACGGTGCTAGACGGGGATGAACCGCAACCGCGATCGCCCGACACTTGCTTGAGCTGGGCTCGAGCTGCTCATCGCAACTGAGACGGGAGGAACCCGGCGTTTCGTGCCGGTCTGACCACGAAGGTGCTTCGGGGGTCTCCACCTGAAAGAGGCTCAGGTCCTCGAGTCCCAAGTCCACCATTCACCAGGCCCAGAGGTGAGGGATCAGGCGGCAGCACCGTCCCTTCCGACGCGCACCCCGAGCAAGACTCGGTATCCATAGGTGCCCGGCGGGAAGGCCGTGCGAGTGTGTCCCGCGATGTAGCGCCGACGGGCTCGCTCGTGGTCGGACTCGAACTGGCGCTTCTCGGCGATGCGGGACGCGAGCAGCACCTTGTCCTGGGTCGCGAAGTTCGGGTTCAGGGTTCGAACCGGGTGAGATGCCCGTTGGTCCCGCGAGGCATTCCGGACTCGTTCTGGGCCCGCGAGCGATTGACCTGGCCGCTCGAGATCAACGACCTGCAGGCACTGTAGCAGTCGATTTCGGGTTTGTTCAACTTACGTTCTGGATTGCGTTCGGAGGTGCCTTTGCTTGCCGGCAGAACGAAGATCGCGAGCTGGACCGTTGTCGTGGCCGTAGCGTTGGCGGCCGTTGCGTGGCTTGGCCTAGAAACCCATTCGCCGGATCGCCGTTTGTAGAACTTCGGTTAGTTCTTCGCGATCGGAGCGTCGCACTTCGTGACGAAGATCAAATGAGAAGATTGCAAGCTATCTTGGCGGACTGTGTGCCAGGGTTTGGGCCTCAGAAGCCGGCTGCCCCGGTCGTCCTGAAGGCTGACGCCGGCCACGAGCTGCAATTCCGCATCAGCCCTAACGGGGTCATCTACCTCGGGAGTTACTGGCCTAGGTTGCAAGGTCACTTGGAAACCACGGCGAATGAACGAGTGGCGACAGTGGATCGTCGAGGTGCTGGACCCGTTGGAGATGTCGCTGTACGGAGAGAAGTGGGAAGAACACTGACCCAGAAGAACACTGACCCAGGGTAGTCCAAGCGGCGGCGCCGGCATTTCCGGGTGGCCCGTTGAGCGGAGGTTCGTCAGGGTGTGAAACAGGGGCAAGCTGGGTCGGAGTGGGCCCTGGCCATTCTGCCGGGTGACGTCGTGCTCGAAGAGTCGGGAGAAACGGTGACAGTGGCTCGGCAAAGCTCGACTTTCGTTGGTGAATGGAGTGCCTCAACGTTTATGCCACCCCACCGAACAACTGGGAAAGGCGTGGTCGATTGGTCACAATCCAGCGTATCATGGTGTGTGCGACATGGGTGGCTGTGATTGGCGCGGGAGCGCTTGTTCTACGGAGTCGAGACTTGGCGTACTCAGACTTGACGCCCGACGTACTCCGGGACCTGCGGCTAACGTCGGGAGAGTTACTGCAGCTGCTCGACCCTGCAGGACCGGCCGCCGTCCGCGACGTCCAGTTTCTCGAGAAGCGGCGTTGGTCGTTTTTCCAAGGGCCGAAAACGCTTGTCCTCTACAAAGATGCGGAAGGCCTGACCATTCTTGAAGAACCCTTCGAGGAGTTCTTGAAGAGGGTCTAGAGAGAGCTTCCTGCAAGGGAACGTGTTCTCCCAGCGGGGTCCGCCCAACAACGTGACCGAGGTTACTCAACGCTCCCATGATTCGCGTGTAACCCCAGGTTGGATTCTCGTTCGCAAAGCGAACGATCAACGCGCGAACCTCGTTCATGATCGATGGTCGTCCGGGCCCCCGACGTCGCAGCGTGAACATTCGAGCCGATCTTGGCGTTTGCAGTAGCATCTTGCTTGAAGACGCAGCGTGGTGGGCGAGTGGGGGGGAACGGCGACAGCGGCGCTGCAAAGCTCCAACAAGCGAGCGCTTACGTCAACGAACTCGACGGTGCCAAACGGGAGGAACCGCAACCGCGATCGCCCGATACCTGGTTGAGTTGGGCTCGAGCTGCTCGTCGCATCTGACGCGGGAGGAACCCGGCGTTCCGGGCCGGTCTGGGCACGAAGGTGCTTCGGGGGCCTCCAACCCGAAGAGGCTGAGGTCCTCGAGTCCCAAGTTCACCATTCACCCGGCCCAGAGTTGAGGGATCAAGCGGCAGCACCGTCCCTTCCGACGCGCACCCCGAGCAAGACTCGGTATCCATAGGTGCCTGGCGGGAAGACCGTGCGAGTGTGGCCTGCGATGTAGCGTCGACGGGCTCGTTCGTGGTCGGACTCGAACTGGCGCTTCTCGGCGATGCGGGACGCGAGGAGCACCTTGTCCTTTTCTCGGTTTCCCGGACCCAGCCTGGAAGGTACATTGGCGAATCCTATGTCACATGTCACAGGCAAGGCAGTGACGATGGCGGGGGTGTCCGCAAACCTCGGACCGTCCTTCCGGACCACTGGTCCCCGAGCCGGATGCGCCTCACATCCTCCTCGGCCCCTCTGGTCCTCCGCCCTTTGACCCTTGTTGACCCAATGTTCTGAGACTGAGGTGGTACTGCTGCACGAAAGGCGAACGGGTGACGTACAAGCATGGCAGAACTGTCCTTGTGGTTGCTGGTGTTCTGTGTTTGAGTTCGTCGTTCCTGTTTCGGGACACACGTGCCGCGGCAACGAGCGGCCCGACGGTCGTCGGTCGGCAAGAAATGTTTGAGCATCCAGAAGTACGCCACCTCGCAAATCTGTTGGGGGTCTCCGGGCACACGTTCTTGCTAGATTGGGACCCTTCCGGGGCTCGGCTCACACTGGATGCGCAGGTCTGGCACGGTGGGAGTCTCTCGAGCCGCGGCACGACGTGGGTCGACTCCAAGGAGCTGGGAGTTGCCACCCTGGAGTCCTCCGGGGTCCTGGCGGAAGTCCGAGTCCTAGGAGGAGTCTGTACCAGACTCAATGCAACCCGCGATGAGAAGGATCCGTGGTCACAAGTGTTGACGATCCCTTGTGACTCTTCAGATTCCCTGAAGCCCGGCCAACGCGTTCCACTCCTGCAGATATATTTCTTTGGGAATGCTGAGTTTCGACTACCTGAAGGCAGGGATGTTGCCCAGGTGGAAGAAGCCCTCGGACGCGCCTACCATGGATACGTACTGTACCTCTGCGCTGAATGAAGTAAGACGTTGTCGCGTCAACTCTCTGAGAGCATGCATTTCACCCCTCCGCGACTCCTCGCGGCCTCGCGGAGACTCGGGAACTCAGGAAACCGGTTAGTGCGAGTGGAAGCGGTCGCGCATCGAATGCCAACGGCTCCTTCAAACATCGCGCCCCGCAAAGAGTTGCTCTGAATCCATGCCCCTCTGTTGACACGGCCTTCCACCGCGTCCGGAGTGTGTGCCGGAAGACTGCGCATGGCCTTCGCTCCCGCTGCAAGGACGTCCTGTCTCCGGTGACGGCGGGCTGTCACTCCCGGCGGTCACATCGGCCGGTCCTGAAGGAGACCTGGGTGCTCTGACTTCAAGCACGGCTCTCTTCAGCTGCGGGGATCGGTTCCTGCAAGACCAGAAGATCTTCGGCTCACAATCAACGAGGTTGTTGACGGCGAGACGTGTGGCTTGGCGACCTGCAGTTTCATGGACGAGCGCTCGTTCGACGAACTCGTCAGTGCGCTTGCTTCGAGTCCGGGGTCAACCCGGTCGGGCAACTCACGCCGGTTCCTCCGAGGCCGCAGTAGCCGGCGGGGTTCTTGGCCAGGTACTGCTGGTGGTAGTCCTCCGCGTAGTAGAACTCCCCGGGTGCCGTGATCTCGGTTGTGATCGTGCCGTGGCCGGCTTGCGTGAGGGCGGCTTGAAAGCTCGCTCGCGAGCGCTCGGCGGCGAGTTCCTGCATGCGGGAGGTTGGGTAGATCCCGGACCGGTACTGAGTGCCGACGTCGTTGCCCTGGCGCATTCCTTGCGTGGGGTCATGGTTCTCCCAGAAGACCCGAAGCAACTGTTCGAACGACGTTTGGTGGGGATCGAACACCACGAGCACCGCTTCGGCGTGACCGGTTTGGCCACTGCACACTTCTTCATACGTCGGGTGGGGAGTGTACCCCGCGACGTACCCGACCGCGGTCGAGAACACCCCTTCGCATTGCCACAAACGACGCTCCGCGCCCCAGAAGCACCCCAGCGCGAAGATGGCTCGTTCGTAGCCGTCGGGGAATGGCGCGCGCAGAGGTGCCCCGAGCACGTAGTGCTGGTTCGTGATCGGCATCGGCGTGCTGCGGCCCGGGAGAGCTTCGGAGCGCGACGGCATTGTGATCTTACGGTTCGAAACGGACATGGGTCGACCTCCTGGCTCGGCGCGGGAAATGCTCCTCGACCGGGTGATGGTAGGGAACCGGCTACCCTGGAAGCAAGCCCAAGGTGCCCCGGCGTGTCCCGCAGGAGCCGAGCGTTGGCGCGAGTTGCTGGCGTCTTGGCTGTCCGCTCGGGTCCGCCGCGTGCTACCGCCCGATGAGTTCGGAGACGCTGCATTGGCCGGACGCCATCACGACGGGCTGTTCGAAGATCTCGAGCAGTGAGTCGACGTCGATCAGCAGTTCGCCGGCGCCGGTGAGCGCACGCCCGGGGTGACGGACGCGGGCGCAGGGGATCCCGATCCCGCGTGGGCCGGGGAAGTCGCGGCGAGCGTTGCAGCTTACAGCGAGTACGTTGGCCGGTCGCAGGGCGAACCGCCGGAGGATGGCGAGATACGGCAGGTGGGCCGAGTTCTGCCAGATCTCGCCGTGGTCGGCGAGGCAGACGACGAAGTCGAATTGGTCGACCAAGCCCAGGGCGCGAATCTTCCGGCGCTGAACCACGCCGTGACCATGAACGATCAGCGCGAGCTGCCATTTCCCACGGGCATGTTCGAGGAACTTGCGGGCGGATGGGTACAGTTGGAGGCCTTCGGGATCGTGCTCGCAGATCGTTTGGTACAGACGGCTAACCTCCGCTTCGGGCAGGCGCTCTTGCCGAACGAACTCGGCGAGGAACCGTTGGGGCTCCTCGTCGATCCGAGGGCCTCCGACCTCGCGCAGCGCCCAGAAGAGTCCCTCCGCATCGAGCCGCAGTCGGCCGGCCAGATCGTTCGCGACGTGTTGGCACAGGGCGTCTCGGTACTGCTCGGCCGGAAACAAGGTTTCTCCAAGGGTCAGTACCATTGCTCGAGTCGGCATGGGATCTCTTTTCTCGGTGGGTCCGCCACCCGCCACGGCAGTGAGTTCGCCTCGAGAGTGGACACTCTCCCGTCCCGTTGGCTGGTGCCCGCGGTTCTCCTCGTGTTGTTGTCTTGCTCTTGCTCTTGCTCTCCAAGTTGCCTTCCAGGATGCGGTCTCCGCGTGAAGTGAGCGCAAATCCACCATGAAAGGCCGGCTCCGTCTCCGGGACCGCAGTCTTACGCATTATTCACGGTCTCTTGACGACGGATGGCTAGTCTTCCACCCCCTGGCCTGATCGAAGGGCTTGGTGCCTGTGCCCCCAAGGAGGTGCGCCTGCCCCTGGGTTGTTCCGACTCCCCTGGCCCTCGCTCTGGCCGCGAGGGTTCGGTCGGTTCGCCCGCCCTACCTCTGTGCGCGAGCCCCAGGTCTCCCCCTGACCTGGGGCTCGGCATTTCTCCGTGCTCGCCCTATAACACTCGCTCCGCGCGTACACGGTTCGGCTCCACGACGGTCGACCCGCGAGCGCGCCGACGAAGTGAGAGGGTAGCCCGCATGAGTCGCGAGCCTGTGGAAGGTCTGGTGGTGGTCGACGGTACCGCTCGCTGTTGGTGGTGCGTTGCCGACCCCGTCTACCAGCGTTACCACGACGAAGAGTGGGGGCGACCGGAGGCCACCGATCAGCGCCTCTTCGAGAAGGTGTGCCTCGAGGGTTTCCAGGCCGGCCTCTCCTGGTTGACGATTCTCCGCAAGCGGGAGCGGTTCCGCGAAGTGTTCCACGACTTCGACTACGAGCGTGTTGCCCGTTTCGATGATCGTCGAGTCGAGCGGCTTCTCCTCGACCCGGGCATCGTGCGGCATCGGGGCAAGATCGAGTCCACGATCGGGAATGCCCGCCGCGCGCTCGAGTTGGTCGCGGAGTTCGGGTCCCTGGCGGCCTACTTCTGGCAGTTCGAATCGAAGCCACAAGCGCCGGCCCGCAAGCTCACCAAGGCCATCCTCACCACCCGAACCACCACGCCCGAGGCGGTCGCGCTGAGCCGCGATCTGAAACGGCGAGGTTGGAAGTTCGTCGGACCGACGGGGATCTACGCGTTCATGCAGGCCATGGGCTTGGTCAACGATCACCTGCACGGATGCGCGTTGCGCCCCGACGTGGACGCCGCGCGGAGGGCGTTCCGCCGCCCAAGCTCCGGCTCACGCTGAGGTGACTGGCGGCCTCTGCCTCCAGGGTGACCGGTCGCGGGCGCGCTCGCGGTGCAAGCCGGGCAAGGGGGGGCGGCCTGGGCGCTGGGGTGGCTGCGCGGGGCGAAACGGCACTCCCGGGTCCACCGCCTTCCATTACGGCCGGGCTAACCCTGGCGCGAGGTGAACCACTCGGCGTAGGTCTCCAAATGAAACCCCACCAGAACCGTTCTCTGCGCCACGAGCGTGGGAGCGCGGAGTTTGCCCGACGGGCCGATCACCGCGGCGAGGAGTTCTTCGTCGGTCGGTGACGCTCGTCGCCAATCGAACTCGACCACTCGTTTTCCGCGGACCGCGAGCACGCGATCCGCAGTGCGAAGTAGGGCCAGTGCCTCTTCCGGGCCCCTGGCTTCCTTCTTCGCGTCGACCCGCTTTCGGATCGCGACGGTGCCCAAGAACTCCTGGGCGCGTTGGCAGCTCGTTCACCCGGTCCGGTAGTAATACTCGTCGACGACGGGCGTCATGCTTCCTCCTCGTTGTGCCGGGGCCCTGCGTGGTCGATGTGAAGACTTCCCGGACCCGGCCAGAGCCGTTACTGTGCTGCGCCGATCGAACGCGGCCCGCCAAACTCCATAAGCGGCGGACCTGGGTCGGCCACACCGGGAGGCGTCGGTCGACGTGAAACGGCGCGAGGCCAGCGACGTCGGTGTGCGCGGGAAGCCCCGCGTCGAGCCTGCACCAATACTCTCACCGGCGAGGATCGATTGGAAGACGAACGCGGACCCAAGGAACGTAACGGATTCGGGCTCATTCGCCGGTGGCTGCTCCGCCACCTCGGGGATCCCCAGGTCCAGGTGCTGGTGCTGACCATCGCACTCGTGGTCCTGACCATCGGCTACCTCGGCAAGATCCTCGCACCCGTGTTCCTGAGCATGATCCTTGCCTACTTGCTCGACAGCGCTGTCGTGCCTCTCCAGAGACGGGGCCTTCCGCGCCTTCCCACCGTGCTCATCTTCTACGTCTTGTTCTTGGCGTTGTTCCTGCTCGTGCTCCTCGTCCTTCTGCCGATTCTGTCCCGCCAGATCGGTCAGATTCCGGGCGAGTTGCCCACCATGCTTGGCAAGGTGGAGACCGCGCTGCGCGACCTCGTCAAGCGCTACGACTTCGCCCCGGAGCCGCAGTTCGAGCAATGGTTGATGACGCTGAAGGGGAACTTGCTCGCCGAGATCGGCGACAAGACGAAGGGGCTCGGGAAGCAAGTGCTCGACACGTTTCGCGGCGCCGTGGTCATTGTCTTGTACACGATCTTGATCCCGATCCTCGTGTTCTTCATGGTCAAGGACAAGGAAGCGATCTTGGCTTGGTTCAGTCGCTTCGTCCCCGAGGAGAGCTCGCTCACTCGGCGGGTTTGGCGCGAGGTCGATCAGCAGATCGGGAACTACATCCGCGGCAAAGTGTGGGAGATCCTCATCGTAGGAGGCACGTCGTTCCTCGTGTTCCGGCTGTTCGGGCTCGACTATGCCCCGCTTCTGGGCCTGTCCGTCGGCCTGTCGGTGGTGATCCCGTACCTCGGGGCGACGCTCGTGACCTTTCCCGTCGTGCTCGTCGCCTATTCGCAGTGGGGGGCCGGGGCCGAGTTCGTCAAGGTCGTCATCGCCTATCTCGTGATTCAGGCCCTCGACGGCAACCTCCTCGTGCCACTGCTGTTCGGCGAGATGAACAAACTGCACCCCCTCGCGATCATCGTCGCCGTGATCATCTTTGGAGGGCTGTGGGGGGTGTGGGGTGTGTTCTTCGCGATCCCGCTGGCGACGTTCGTCCAGGCAGTGATTCAGGCGTGGCCGCGAGGGGTGGAGGCACGCCTATCGCCGTAAGCCCGCCGGCTGCCCGAGGTGGCGCTCCCGGCCCAATCGTGTCAGGATGAAGGGAAGCCCCGGCATGCCGGAGCATCGATCATCCCGGATCATCAGGGCCGAGGTGCCAGGAAAGCCCGGGCAGGCGCACTGTTCGGACGACCGGGCCAACGCCGGGGGCAGGAGTTGAAATGAGCCAGTCCTACTACGACCAACTTGCGCGAATGACCGTGATCGTCGCGGATACCGGAGACATTCGATCGATCGAGAAGTTCCGACCGCGCGACGCGACGACCAACCCATCGTTGATCATGGCGGCCGCCGCCATGGACGAGTATCGCGATTTGGTCGAGGCCGCTCTCCGCGACTCGGAGCGGGAAGTCGGGGGGCACGTGGGCGCGGTCGTGGCGCGGGCCATCGATCGGCTGTCGGTCGAATTCGGCAAGCGCATTCTCGACGTCGTGTCCGGTCGAGTTTCGACCGAGGTCGACGCGCGCCTTTCTTTCGACACCCAGCGTACCGTCGACAAGGCACGCCAGTTGATCCAGTTCTATGCCGATGCCGGAGTGGATCGTGAGCGCATCCTGATCAAGATCGCCTCGACTTGGGAAGGTATCCGTGCCGCCCAGCAACTCGAGAAGGAGGGTATCCACTGCAACCTCACCCTCCTTTTCGGTCTGCACCAGGCCGTCGCTTGCGCCGAAGCCAAAGTCACGCTCATCTCGCCGTTCGTCGGCCGCATCCTCGACTGGTACAAGAAGTCGACCGGCAGGAGCAGCTACCCGCCCGCCGAGGATCCAGGCGTCGTTTCCGTGCGCACGATCTATGAGTACTTCAAGCACTTCGACCATCACACCGAGGTCATGGGAGCGAGCTTCCGGAATCTCGGCGAGATCACGGAACTCGCAGGGTGCGATCTCCTGACCATCGCCCCCAACCTGCTCGACGAACTTCGCAACACTCACGGCGAGCTGGAGCGCAAGCTCGACCCTGCGCAAGCGAAGCAGGCTCGCGTGTCGCGCATCGCGATCGACGAGAAGTCCTTCCGCGCCATGCACGCCGCGGACCCCATGGCGACCGACAAGCTTGCTGAGGGCATCGACGGGTTTGCCAAAGCCATCGTTTCGCTCGAGAAGCTCCTCGCCGAGCGCATGGCCGAGAAGGTCTGAGCGACCCCCGAGTTGCTGGCAACTGGCGACGGCCAAGCCGCCCGGTACTCCCACGGTAGGCAGCGGGTTCGCCTTCCGTGAGGGGCGCGCGGGTCCGATTTCGGCCGAAGCGCGCCGGCTCGCAGCGGCACGTGCCTATGGGCCCGCTACCACCGGCTTGCGCGCCCACCGCGGGTCGGTATCATCCTCCCTGGGCTCGTTTCACGTTTGACCAAAGCATGGGTTCGACCGTAGCAGGTGCGCGAACGCCCGACGCCGGATCGTGCGAGTTCGATTCGCGACGGGTAGCTGCGCGTACTCCTTCGAGGAGGGTCGGTAGATGGCACGCATTCGGTGGGCGCGGCCGTTCGCGCTGGCGTGTGTCGTTGCGTCGTCGGCGGCTGTCTTCGCTCAAGCGCCCTTCACCGAGGAAGCGGTGATCCGCGGTCTCAACTACTCGACGCCGAGCAGCGCTGGTCCGGCTCAGTTTGGCGCTGGCGTTGCTTTCGCGGATCTCGACGGCGACCTCGATGCCGACGTGGTCCTCGTGGGGGCAGCGAACGGCCAGATCCGGTTGTTCGAGAACGATGGAACCGGCTACTTCGTGTCGCGCGGCGCTGCGGGTACTCCGACCCCCTTCGCGTCGGGCATCGCAGCCGCGGACTATGACGGCGACGGTGACCTCGACCTCTACATCTCCAACTGGTTGGGGGCCAATCTACTGCTTCGCAATGACGGTTCCTTTCACTTCACCGATGTTGCGGGTCCGGCCGGTGTGGCCGATGTCGGTCCTGGCGCGGGGTGCGCGTGGGGGGACTACGATGGTGACGGTTGGTTGGACTTGTACATGGTCAACCGCACCGGGCAGTTCGGCGGACCGGGCGCCGCGAACTACCCGAACCGGCTGTATCGCAACTTGGGCAACGGCACCTTCGTCGACGAGGCCGCAGCGCAGCAGGTCGACGACGCCCACTTCGGATTCCAGGGCGTGTTCTTCGACTACGACCGCGACGGGGATGTCGACCTCTATCTGTCCAACGACCACGGCGGCAGCGTCGGCAACCGGCTCTGGCGCAACGACGCCGGGGCCTTCGTCGAGGTCTCCGCGGGATCCGGCGCCGACGTGCACATCAACTCGATGGGCGTGGCCGTGGGTGATTTCGACCGCAACGGCTTTCTCGATCTCTACGTGACCAACACACCGCAGGGTAACCCGCTCCTGAAGAACAACGCCAATGGCACCTTCTCGAACGTGGCTGCTGTGTTGGGGGTTGCGGCGTACTGGACCGGTTGGGGTACGCACTTCGTCGACGTGGACAATGACGCTCGCCTCGAGCTATTCGTCGGCAACTGGTACGGCCGCAACTTCCTGTACCGACAGTCGACCACCCCTCCCTGGATCGAGGACGGTGTGCCGATGGGGTTCACCGCCACGGGCGGTACGCTGTGCACGGCGTTGGCGGACGTGGACGGGGATGGAGACCTGGATCTGCTGGAGCAGAACTTCGTTTCTCCCACCAAACTCTTCATCAACAATGCCGCGAGCGGCCCCAGGTGGGCTCGGGTGCGGCTCGTGGGTTCGAGCCCGAATCACCATGCCATCGGCGCCACCATCGACTTGGCCGCTGGTGGCGTGGTCCAAACCCAACATGTCCAGGCGGGCGTGGGCTTCATGGGATCCTCCGAACTGATCCAGCATTTCGGGTTGGCCACCGCGACGGTCATCGATTCGGTCACGGTGACCTGGCCCGGGGGTGACCAGAACTCGTGGGTCAACCTGCCGGTGAATCAGCTCCTGACCCTCGAACGTCTGCCGGCGATCAGCGACTGCAACGGGAATGGGGTTCCCGACGCGCAAGACTTGCTCAGCGGGGTCAGCGCGGATCTCGATGGCGACGACATTCCGGACGAGTGCAACGCTTCGTTGCGCCGGGGTGACGCCAGTGGGGACGGGGCGCTCGGCGTGGTCGACGCCGTGCTTCTTCTCGAAGCCATCTTCGGCGGACGGCGCCACCTCTGCCGCGACGCTCTGGACGTGAACGACGACGGCGGAGTCAACCTCGTCGATCCCATCGTACTGCTGGCGTACCTGTTCGCGTCGGGGGCGGCACCCGCGGCTCCCTTCGGCGCTTGCGGCTTGGATTTGACCGCCGACGCCCTCGACTGTAACCCTTCGCGCAGCGGTTGTCCCTGACCGCAACGGGGATGGCTCGCGCCGGACGCGACCCGCCCGCGCCTCTCGGGCGGTGCGTGACCGTGGCTTCGTGGATTACTCCCAGCGGAAGATCCAGATGCCGACGGCAAAGCACACGACCAGCCAAGCCGCTTGGACGGTGATCTCGAACCCGAGAGATGACAGCGGTGCGGCCTCCAGCATGAGGCTTCGCAGCGCGTCGTTCACGGCGGTGAGCGGTAGCAGTCGGATGGCCCCTTGGGCCGCTTCCGGAAAGCGCTCGGAGGAGAAGAACACGCCGGAGAAGAGCCACATGGGCACCATGCACAGGTTCATGAGGCCCGAGACCCCCTCGAGCGTCTGCGCGCGCGACGCGATGAGGACGCCGA
Organism: Planctomycetota bacterium; assembly: GCA_050246115.1. Taxonomy (GTDB): domain Bacteria; phylum Planctomycetota; class UBA8108; order UBA1146; family JAJFFE01; genus JBFWWP01. The sequence goes on along the minus strand of JBFWWP010000026.1, from coordinate 73,442 downwards.
GCGCCGCGAACATGAGCGTCCCGAGCGCACAGAGGAACGCGAGTCCCAGTAGGGTGCCGTTGAGTGGCACTCCGAGGACGAACGCGGCGAAGGCGACGAGTACGCTGACCTCGCCGACGAGGAACACCGCGCGTGAGAGAACGAAGGACAACAGGAAGGAGCTCTTGCGCATGGGCGTCACCAGGAAACGACGCAGCAGCTTCTTCTGGCGGATGTCCGCGATCGTGAAGCCGATCCCCCAGATCCCGCTGCCCATGAGGTTCATTCCCAGGAGCCCAGGGAACAACCAGTCGATGTAGCGGGAACCGTTCTCAGTGCGAGATTCGATCTTCAGCCGCTGTCGTTCCTCGTTGGAGACGAACAAGGCGCGTTCGCAGCGGAGTCGTGCGAGCTCCGCCTCGGGGCGTTGCGGGTCGCAGCGCAGGACCGGCGGCGACTCGGGCAGAATGAGGCACGCGATGCGGCCGAAGCGCAGTTGCTTATCCGCGTCGGCGAGGTCTTGAATGAGCTCGACCTGGAGCCCCTCGGCGTGCTCGAGCTGCCCGAGGATCTCGGCGGCCGTGATCGTCGGATCGGACGTGCCGACGTACACGCCGACCCGCTCGGTCGAAGGGCCCCGATCCTGAAAGGCCCATCCCAGGATCATGGCCAAAACCAGCGGAAAGACGAGTACCCAAAACACCGCCTCCGGCTCGCGCACGAACGACAACACGCGGATCCGCGTCAACTCGAGGACTTCGTGTGTTCTACCCATCGCGCAAGTGCCTTCCCGTCAGGGTCATGAACACGTCCTCGAGGGTGGGTCGATGGGTGCGCAGGTCGCCGAGCGTCAAGCCGCGCTCCTTGACGGCGGCCACGAGGGCGGGGACCGATTGGTGTGCGGCAGCGACGTGGAGCGTGGTGCGTTCCCCGTTCGCGCGCACGCGGGTCACCCCCGGCAGAGCCAAGAACTCGGCGTCGTCGATCCTGGCCGCGGAGCCGTTGTTCGCCAACGAGAACTCGATCAGACTCTCGGCCCCCAAGGACTCGATGATCTGTCGCGGGCTGCCGTGGGCGATGCTCCGACCGTGGTCGACGATGACGATATGGTCACACAGCTGTTCGGCCTCGTCCATGTAGTGCGTCGTGAGCAGCACCGTACCCCCCGCGTTGCGAAACTCGGCGATGATCTCCCACACTCGGCGCCGCGCTTGTGGGTCGAGTCCGGTCGTGGGTTCGTCCAAGAACAGCACTCGCGGTCGATTCACCAAGGCGCAGCCCAGGGCGAGGCGTTGCTTCTGCCCCCCGGAGAGGTCCATGTACCGAGCTCTACGCTTCTCCAGCAGCCCGACGATGTCGAGTACTTCATCCGGAGTGCGCCCTTCACGGTAGAAGCTGCGAAACACCCGCAGAATCTCGAAGCAGGTGAGCTTGTCGACCAAACGCGTCTCTTGGAGCTGAACCCCGATGTTCTCGCGGATCGTCGTGCTGTGGTCGCGCCAGGAGCTGCCGAGAATCCTGACATCGCCATCGAAGTCCCGGGTCAGGCCAACGAGGATGTTCACCGTAGTGGTCTTCCCCGCGCCATTGGGACCCAGGAGTCCCTGGCACCATCCGGCTGGGACCGCGAGATCGAGGCCGTCGACGGCACGAATCGCACCGAAGACCTTCACCAGGGCGCGCGCGTCGATGGCGAGAGGCGCTTTGTCGGTTGTCATTGCGGATCCGTAGGGGTTGGAACTCGAGGGACTGCGCTGCGCGACGAGTGGACGACGGAACCGAGGAACTCGAACCGAATCCGCGGCGCGTGATCGTAGCGCCAGCCCTGCCGCGGTCAACCACCGAATGGAGTCCCGATCAAGCGCGTATTGCGTTGGATCGGGGACTAGACCCGATCGGAGGGGGCCTTTCTCAAAGCCCCCGCGTGGCTGCGGCGAAGCCGCACCCGTTTCACCCACCAACTCGCGCCGAAGTCACGCGCGTGCTTGAAGCCTAGAACTCCGCACGCTGAGGTCCAGGGCGCGTCAGTTCGAGTTCGATCGGTCGCCAGGTTTCGGCTCCGCGCTCGTCGACGGAGCGTCGGAGGCACCGCAACTCGGCGGGGGGCGGGGCCGTCGTCACCCAAGCGGCGAGTTCGACGACCGAACGGATCGGGCGTCCGTTCCACTCGAGCAGGATGTCTCCCGCGATCACACCCGCGGACGCCGCCGGTGAGTTCGCGTCCACGGCGGCGACCCGGAAACCATGCGCGGTCTTGGTGGGCAAGGGCGCTTGCCAGAATCGCGTCTCGTCGATGCGCAGCTCGACTCCGAGGTGTCGGTGGACGGTGCGTGCGGCCTGGTCTTCGCCAGGCTCGAAGATGAGTTCGGCGTACTTCTTGGCGAGGATCTGGTCCATGGGTACGTCGAACGCATAGTCGACGATGGCCCCTTCCCACGATCCATACGTCGGGTTCGGGATGGCGATCCACTGCCGGCCCCAGCGATCTGCGTAGTGCTGGGTCAGGGTTCGACGCTGGGCCGCGGTCTGGTCCTCGAAGTCGGAGGCGAAGTCATCGTTGTTGTCGCCCACGAGGAGTAGGATCCGGTAGCGTTTTGCGATGGCCGCACGTCGCGGACCCTTGTCGCGGGTGTCCGTGCGCGTGAACACGGTGTCGAGTTCGGTGGCGAGTGGAAAGCCGAGGCTTGCCAAGTTCTTGCGAGTTGCCGCTTGCAGGTGGTTCTTGCGATTGCTCACGTAGAACACGGTCACGCCTCGCTCTTGGGCGTGTTTCAGGAACTCGACCGCACCGGGTACCGCGGTCGCACACTCGGCGAGAACCCACGGATCCCAGGTCGCTGCGTCGTATGAGCCTTGGTCGCGGATCAGCTGGGCTTCGTAGTAGCTGTTGTCGAGGACCGTTTCATCGATGTCGACGATCACTGCGGGGGGCAGCTCCGCGTACGGCTCCCGCTGTTCGAGTGCTGCGGTCCACGCCGGATCGGCGAGCGCCTCGTCGAGCGCTCGCTCCGCGCAATGGTAGGCTTGGAGGGCCAGCGCTCGCCACTCGGCGGAACTCTGCACCCATAGGGTCGCGTGGAGGTTCTCGTGCGGGGGCTGCGGACCGGCCGCAGCGGGGTGCGCCATCGCCGCGCCCAGGAACGCCAAGCCGACCACCGCCCGTCGAACGCGAAGCGGGACCGGCGAAACTCCATCCTCCGTGATCATCCCTGCGGTCTCCTAACGAGTGGCTTCAGCGCCTTCGCGCCGTACGGCTGCGCACGATTCCGCGTCCGACGGCCTTCCGATTCCTGAGAAATCTCGGAAGAGGAGATCCGCTCCTGCAGGCTGTTCGGCATGATAGCAACGCGCGCAGGACTTGGGAGTCGCCCAAGAATAACTTCACCCTCTTGTTCGTCGCTTCGGGCCATCTTCGACCGATCCGAAAACCTCGAAATCCTCACCGGAACTAAGGCTACGCCTCCGGTTCCAACCTTTCCGGATCGGCCGAATCGGACCCAAATCGACGGCAAGATGTCGAAGTCATTCTTGGGCGACTCCTTAGACAGTCGCGCGAGGCAGAAGTTGGCCCGGTGACGTGCGCGATCGACTCTGCCGCACCGCCTCGGCTGGACGAGCGACCTTTGGCCTGCTACACGACACGCGGAAAGGCAGAGTGAGCACATGGAGTGGAAGAAGGAGAGTCCGGCCTGTTGGGACGAGTCGAAGCGGCGGATCGTCGGCGGTGCTCCGGCTGGTGTTTTCGACTTAGGTCCCTTCGCCGACGGTGAGGTTCTCCCCGGTGAATGGTGGCGGGTCGAGGAGAACGGCGAGATCCTCGGCTACGGCTGGATGGACATCACCTGGGGCGACGGCGAGATCCTCCTCGCGGTGCCGGCCGACCAAGAGGGCAAGGGGGTCGGGACGTTCATCCTGGATCGCCTGGAGGACGAAGCCCGTTCGCACGGCTTGAACTACATCTACAACCAGATCAACCCCAAGCACCCGGACTACGAGGGGGTGGCGGCATGGCTCGAGGGACGTCGTTTCCACGAGTCCAGCGAAGGGTTGCTGCGTCGCGACGTCCGCCGCGTGTGACTCCTAATGCGCGAGTTTCTGCGCCAAGAAGTCCCCGACCTGCGACAGGGCGAGACGATGCTGCTCGGTCGTGTCGCGATCGCGCACCGTGACCGCTTGGTCGCTCAGCGTATCGCCGTCGACGGTGAAGCAGAACGGACAGCCCACTTCATCCATGCGCGCATAGCGCTTGCCAATGTTCTGTTTGGCGTCGTACTCGATGATCCCGAGGTGTCCGAAGCGCTCGGTCAGCTCCGCATGTAGCTTCTCCGCAACCTCCGGCATTCCATCCTTGTTCACGAGCGGATAGACAGCCGCCTTGATCGGCGCCATTCTCGGATGGAACTTCATGAACACCTGGCTCGGGCGCGCAGGGTCGGGTGTGAATGCTTCGCACAGCAGGAGGAGCACCCCTCGGGTCAAGCCGGCTGCCGGCTCGATCACGTCCGGCAAGTAGCGCTCACTGCGTGCGTCGTCGAAGTACACCAGCTTGGCGCTCGAGTGTTGGTCGTGCTGCGAGAGGTCGAAGTTCGAGCGGTGACTGATTCCCTCGAGTTCGCCCGTGCGCGGTGCGGTGAACGGCCAACGGTACTCAATGTCCCAGGTGCCGACGCCGTTCTTCGCGTAGTGCGAGAGCTCGTCGGCGTCGTGCTGGCGGAAGATCAGGTTCTCGCGGCTGGCTCCAACCGACAGCCACCAATCCATGCGCACTTGCTTCCAGAAGTCCATCCACAGCCCGGCCTCCGAGGCGTGGCAGAACCACTCCATCTCCATTTGCTCGAACTCGCGACTGCGGAAAACGAAGTTCCTCGGCGTGACCTCGTTGCGGAAGGCCTTGCCCACCTGTGCGATGCCAAAGGGCACCTTCACTCGCATGGTGTCGACGACGTTCTTGAAGTTGATGAAGATGCCCTGGGCGGTCTCGGGGCGGAGGTACACCTTGCTGGCGTCGTCCTTGACGGCTCCAGCGTGGGTCTCGAACATGAGGTTGAACTCACGAGGTTCGGTGAGATCTCCGCCGCACCCGGGGCAGGGATAGTACGGACCGGCACTGCCGGGCTCGACTCCGACCGCTGCGATGAGCGCCGACTTCGAAAGCGGCCCAACCTCCGAGCGCTCCGTGAGGACCGCTCGCATTTCGTCGGTCTTGCGCACGAGCGCGAGCCCGGCGGCGAGCTTGCGCCCATGCTTGCGGGCCCAACGGACCGCTTGCTCCACATCAATGGTGAAGGACTCGTCCGACTCCGCCCCGAAGGCGCCGAGCAGCGATGGCACCCACTCGCTCTCGCGCAACAGGTCGGGCACATGGTCCGCGCGAAACAGCTTCTTGCACTGGCGACAAGTCTGCATCGGATCGCTGAAGCCGCCGACGTGGCCGCTGGCTTCCCAGACCTTGGGGTTCTGGATGATCGACGAATCGAGGCCGACGATCTGCACGGGGCGGCCGTCCGGCCCTTTGGGTGGGCGCAAGGTCATCGACCGCCACCAGTCGTCGCGCAGATTGTTCTTGAGCTGCACGCCGAGCGGACCGTAGTCCCAGAAGCCGTTGATGCCCCCGTAGATCTCGCTCGCCGGGTAGATGAAGCCCCGGCGTTTGCACAGGCTCACGAGCTCTTCCATGGACTTGGCTCCGTTGTCGGCCGCCATGTTCACTCCTCCTCGAGGTGTAAGGTACGTTGGCCAGTCCCAAAACAAGCGCATTCACGAGCAACTCCAGTTCGCGCTTGGCGCAACGAGCCAAAGGCGAGCCCAGTTGCTGCGGCGCGTCGCGGGCCGTGCAAGTGAAGCGACCAACCCTCTTACCACGACCGCTGGAGGTCGCCAAGCGGACGGGCTGGTTTTGCCGGCGGCGCTGCACCGTTCGGCGCGCGTGGGGCGGGGGAGTGGGGTTGAGAGTCGGCCGGGCCGAGACTACGATTCTACCGCTGCGTTCCGCTCTCCTTCGACGTCGTTCGGGGGAGGGGAACGCAATCGACTTACCCAGGAGGGAACCGAGAGATGTCCATTCAGCTAGGCGACACCGCACCGGACTTCACGGCCGAGACGACCGAGGGCGTGATCCACTTTCATGAGTGGATCGGTGATCATTGGGCCGTTTTGTTCTCGCACCCGAGAGACTTCACTCCGGTGTGCACGACCGAACTCGGTGAGGCGGCGCGCTTGCGGGACGAGTTCGCGAAGCGCAAATGCCGAATCATCGGGCTCAGCGTCGACGGTCTCGATGATCACGTGAAGTGGGCGAAGGACATCGAGGAAACTCAAGGACGGGCCGTCAACTTCCCGATGATCGCCGACTCGAATCGGGCAGTGGCCGATCTCTACGAAATGATCCACCCGAACGCGAACGACACCTTCACGGTACGGTCGGTGTTCGTGATCGACCCGAACAAGAAAGTGCGTCTCACCTTGACCTACCCCGCGAGTACGGGCCGGAACTTCCCCGAGGTCCTCCGCGTGCTGGACTCGCTGCAATTGACCACGCAGCACTCGGTAGCGACCCCCGTGAACTGGCAACAGGGGGACGACGTGATCATTGCCCCCGCGGTGTCGGACGAAGAAGCCAAGAAGCGCTTTCCGCAGGGCTGGAAAACCTTGAAGCCCTACCTGCGAGTGGTCAAGCAGCCTGGCTCGCGGTAACCGAGGCGGACGGCGATCGTCAGCCGCGGGACTTCTATTCGAAGGGTTTGGTCCACACCAGGACCCCCGCGGCCGTGACCAGCGCGGCGGTCGCCCACCAGCAGGCGATCGCCAGTCGAGGTGCGCGCAGGATGGCCGAGGTGATTGCGCCGAGCGCCATCCAAATGACCAGCTTGAGCAGGATGTAGATCGGGAAGCCGAGCTTCATCTTGGCGAGCAGGCCGAACCCGGCGACTAGGACGATCAACAGACCGACCCCGTGCATGATTGCCGCGAACTTGCGGCCCTTCGGGGTCGGCGTACCCCCGAGGTGGGACACCACGACCCCGCCGATCGCCATGAGAGTCAGGGCGATTCCGACAAGGTGAAGGACACGGTACGCAACCTCTGGCATGGACTGGCTCCTCACTTCGGCTTTGAGATCCGGAACGAGCGAGGATTCTGCCGGAGGAAGTTGGGCGAGACTAGGCCGCGTTTCCGGGCCGTGGCGATTCTCGACCCAAGTCAAGCGCTTTGGCGCGCTTGACTTGGGTCTCGAATTCTTCTCCGGGGCTTTCTCGAAACCCCCGTCGTGGCTGCGGCCGAGCCGCGACCCCTTCACCCACAACGTTCGCCATCCAGCATCAACGGGTTGCGCCAGGCGCCCGTTGGAGCTTCTGAATGCGCTTGCCTCGAGGGGTTAGCGGCCACCTCCGGCGCGCTCTTTGAGGAGTTGCTCGAGCATCTGTTCCAGCCGCTCCAGGCGTTCTTCGACTCGTTTCATGCTCGTTCCTCGTTGTGCCACGGCCACGGCTTCGGCTGCGGTCGCTCGCTCCTGGCGTGCTGCCTCCCGTTCGGCAGCTGCCCGAGCCTCGAGTTCGAGGGCGAAAATCGTCTGGCGGGGATCGCCGGCCTCCGCCCGTTCGAGCACCCGCAACCCCTCGATCGTTCTCGCGAGCAGTGCCCCCTCCGTGGACGCCGCCCGAGGGCTCGTAGCATAGAGGCGAGTGCCGAGGAAACGCGCCCAGTCGCCGGCGGCGGGGGGAGCCTCCGCGGGCCGATCCACGAGTTCCACCTCTTCGACGCCCACCCGCGCCGTCTGGGCTACTCCGCGTCGCAGGATCGTCAGCCGCAGTTCCCCGCCAGCGGGTGTTGCCTGAACGGCTGCTTGGACGGTCTGGAGGTCGACTGAGGCGGCGTCGTTCACCTGCGTGATGATGTCGTACTGCTGCAGGCCGGCGCGACTCGCCGGCAGCCCTTCATGCACCTCCCCGATCATGATGACCCGATCTGGGTCGAGATCGAGGTGGGCGCAGAGTGACGCGTCAACTGGCACCATGGTGATGCCCACGCGCTTGTGTTTCGTGGCCCGGGTCGGTGCTCGCGGGTCGATGGCAGCGATGGCGTCGACGCGATCGCCGGCCACGACGATGTCCGTGACCTTCTCGCCCGTTTCGCTCCGAATCGTGATCCGGCTGCCGTCACGTTGGATTCTCTCGGCTGGAACGGGTTGGCCGTCTTGCAGGACGGTGACGCCGCCGCCGGACTCGACAACGATCACCGTGTGATCCGACTCGCAGAGCTCGAGCGCGCCCGGATCGACCCCGACGGGGCTCTGGGTCGTATCGAGCTTGAACGAACTCCATTCAAATGGGTCGTTGGCCCAGGCAAGGCTCGTCGTCGAGCTCACCGCGACTACGAAGAACATCAACCAACGCATGGAAACCTCTTCTCCCAAAGGGCGGATCCTGTTGTTCGTACTCGTACTCATGATCGAAAGTCGCTCACAGCGAGCTGACGTCGAGCGCTGGCAAACCGACCGACACCGGCTTCAACTGGCCGCCGTCGTCGAAGCCCAATTGGTACAGTTGATCGACGTGGGCTCGTTCCACGAACCGCCGGAGTGCAAAGACTTCGACCGCACTCCCGTCGGCCTCGACCTCGGTCGCCAGCATGACTCGCGGCAGTTCCGCGACGAGCCAACCGTCGCGGGTGCCGGCCGCTCGGTAGGAGTCGAGGGCCTGCTCCGGGGACATCGTGACGACGCTGGAATCCGGAACTCGGGAATCCGCCGGCGCCTTCGTTCCCAGGGCGCTCCAGCTCCAGGCCACGGCAAGGATGAGCGCGGCAGCCCACCCCAGCGCCGCGCGTGTCGCCGCGGTTGCGCGTCCGGCGACACGATTCGCGACTGGCGGCAGTGCCGTCTGCGACGCGCGGGCCAACGGCTCCCGCGTTGCACGGAGCAGCTCATTCTCCGCGAGCGCGGTGCTGGCGAGCCGCCGCCACAGGGTGGAGTCTCGCGCCGCGGCCAGCTCGAGTGCCCGCCAGTCGTCGGGGCCGGCCGCTCGATCCAGCACGCGGCCGAGTAGGATCTCCTCCGGATCTTCCGAGTGGTCCATTTCCCATCCTCACGATCTAGGGTGACGCGATCGGTTTGCCCATACGGCCGTCGCGGGTCGGATCGAGCCGTTCCCGGAGGATCCGCCGCGCGCGCGCGAGCCGCGTCTCGACGGTCGTTTCGGGAACGCCCAGGAAACGCGCGATCTCGGCCTGGCCCCAACCCTGAAGACAGCGCAGGGCGAGGGCTTCGCGCAGGTCCGTCGGCAGTGATTCCATCACCCGCAAGGCCCGGTCGGACTCTTCGCGTGCCTCGGGTACGGTGTGCAGCCGCTGTTCGCCGAGCGGATCGGGGGCGTCCGGTAGCGCCGGTGTCGGTCGTGGAATCGGTCGTCGGGCGGCGCCGCGGGCCACGTTGTGCGCCACGGTCCGCAGCCAACCTCGGATTGCGGCCGGCTCCTTCAGATCGCCGATCCGCTGCGTGAGAACGAGCGCGACTTCTTGCATCAGGTCGTCGAGCTCGTGCCCGCGCGGCCGGTACGCGACCAGAAGCGCGGCGATCCAGCCGCGGTGTTGCTCCCACAGCGCCGCGAGGGCCGCCCGGTCTCCCCGCGCGGCGCGCGCAGCGAACTCGGCATCGTCATGGCCGAAGCCGACTCGGGTCTGGGTCACGGTTCGCTTTCGTCTCCACTGACGGGCTCCCAGAGAGATGGATGCGACTCCCGCCGTCATCCGTCCGGCTTTCTGCAGAACTTCGCGGGGGCCCTCCGATGGCGTTGCAAGCGGTCGGCCGACCCGACGCCGCGTCGCCAGTCGCCTGGTAGGTGGTCTGCAAGCCGTGGGTTACGACTTTGGGGAGGGGGGCGATGCGGGGTCCTCCTCGCGACCGCGCCGAAGCCCGCGAGGACGGCCAGTACCTGAATTCGGGTCACGCGGCCCCAGAAATCGCGGCGCACCTCCGGAGTCTCGAAGCAAGCGCAGTCACGAGCAACTCGAGTTCGCGCTTGGCGCTATGGGTGCGTGAGGCGATCGCGGCTTCGGCGCGGTCGCGAGGGCTTTCGAAAGACCTCCTGACGGAAACTAGGCCCGAAGCAAGCGCATGCCGCGCTGCCTTCGGGCCTAGATGATGAGGAGGTACGCCGATCGCCGAGGCTTACGCGTCGCCGGCGAGCATGGCATCCAGCGTGCGGTAGCCGGCCTCCATTCCGGTCTCCATACCCCAAGCGAGCGCCCCGTCGCGGGCTTCCTTGGTCTCGAACGTGAGGGTCATGCGCATCTGGGTGGTGCCGCTGCGCTCGGTCAACTCGGTCTTCGCGACGAGCTGACCCACGGGTCCACACTGCCCCATCTCCATGATCTCGGTGTGGACGATTCGGGCAGGCGGTTCCACTTCCAAGAACACGCCGTGGATGAGCATGACGGACTGCCCGTGTTCGTCACTCCACCCCCAGCGATAGCCGCCGCCGAGTCGAGGCTCCCCCTCACACGTCGTCATGGTCCAACCGGGAGGCGAGAACAACCACAGCGGGAGTTTGGCGGGGCTGGTCATGGCCTCCCAGACGAGAGGGCGCGGCGCCTGGAAGGCCCGAGTCATGACGATCTCGGTGTCGGACGGAGTGCTTACCTGGAGCGTCGGTGCGTTCATGGGGTGCCTCCTGGGGCAAGGGTTGGTGTCAAAGGGGACGAAGGTTGCTCGCTCGGGGGTCAGGAACACGGTGAGTTCGACTCGAGAGGTGCCGACGAGACGACGTCTCCCGAAGTCAGTCCGGGTCGGAGGGCGGAGGTGTCTCGCCTTTCATCTCTTCCAAGAGCCTGTCGAGGGCCTCGAATCGTTGCTCCCAGACCGCGCGGAACTGCTCGGTCCAGGCCGTGACTTCCGCGAGGGGTGCGGCCTCCAGACGGCAAAGGTGCTGGCGCCCGGAAACCCGTCGCCGCACCAATTGGGCGTTCTCCAGCACGCGCACGTGCTTGGAAGCGGCGGGAAACGTCATTTCCAGGGGCGCGGCGAGCTCCGTCAGATTCCGTTCGCCCGCGGCCAGGCGCGTCACGATGGCACGCCGGGCGGGGTGCGCGAGGGCATGGAACACTCGGTCGAGGGGTGTGGAGTTCTGTGAAACCATGTGGTTTACTATACCGACTGGTTTCATGATGGCAAGGGTGATTTCTCGCGGGAAGTAGAACGCTCGGTCTCGAGACCGGGGTGCGCGCCGCTCCACATTGGGAGCAGCAGGGAACAAGAGGGAGCAGCAGGGAACAAGAGTAGGGAACAAGAGTGCAGTCGGGTGCGGTTGGGCCGATCCGCGTGTTCGGGCAGGGTGGTTCAGGGGCAGGCGGAGAAACTGGTGCAGCCCAGGGACGTCGAAGGCTCAGGGTCGGGCCCGCAACCCACCGGCGGCGGCAGCGGCGAGCCGCCAACGAAGAGCCGGTCGAGCAAGCGGATCACGTCGCTCAGGTCGATGAGCGAGTCGCCGTTGGTCTCGGCGGCTTCCTGGCAAAGGGGAATCAACGGCGTGCCGCTGAACAGGCCGCCGAGGAACACGACGACATCGACGAGATTCAAGACGCCGTCTTCGTTCACGTCGCCGCGCACGAACGGAGTCGGTGGCGGCCCGAGAGCGAGCAACGAGGCCAGGGCATTCACGCGCCCGTGGCCGTAGAAATCGTCCCGGCCAGGACTGTCTTCGTTCGCCGGCCCCACCTGATCGTCGGCCCCGGCGACGAGCAGTGCGTACACGGCGGCTTGGTCCAGGGTCACACCCAACACCTCAGCCCGTGCGAGCAGCAAGCTGACCACTCCCGTTACGATGGGTGTGGCGAACGAGCAGCCGTCTACGGTCTGCGTGTTGTTGGACGACGATCCATGACGAACCGTCACGATGTCCTCCCCGGGAGCCACGAAGTCCAATGCGCTGCCAGTGGCGGAGAACGACGCCCGTTGGTCGAGGAACGTGGTTGCACCCACGGAGATGGTGAGAGGCGAGGCGCCCGGGTAGCTGACATCGGCGTTGCCGAGCCCGCCGTTGCCGGCGCACGCGAGCACGATCTTGCCGGCGTTTCTCACGTTCTGCAGGGCGTTGTTGATGGTGAATCCTCGCGGGAAGTCGACCAGGCTGAGAGAGACGACCCGCACATCGGCCTGGGTCGCAACGTAGTTCAGCCCCTGAGCGAGGTCCATCGTCGTCCCGCTGTTGCTTGCGTCGAGGACTTTGACCGGGAGGATACGGCATTGCCAATCCACGCCGCTCACTCCGAATGAGTTGTTGGCGTTCGCGGCCAGGCAACCGGCGACCCAACTTCCGTGAGGGTGATCGGCTTCGGGGTCTGCGTCGGTGTTCACGAAATCCATCCCGTTGGGATCGATACGTCCCGCGAACTCCGGGTGATTGGTGTCGATGCCGGTGTCGAGGAGCGCCACGACGATCGTCGCACTGCCGGTCGTGATGTCCCAAGCGCCGGGTGCGGAGACGTCGGCGCCGATCACGAGAGGGTTACTGAGGTGCCACTGATCGCCGAAGTGAGTGTCATTGGGAACGGAACCGCCTCGGCCGGTACCGTTCAACTCGGCGTAGGCGACGTCGTCGCGCGCGGCGAACCGCGCGCAGAAGTCGTTCTCTCGCCCCACGGGCACGGCGATACGAAGCACGCCCGACACGGCGTCGACCTCGAGGACGCGGAGGTCGTTGGCGACCAGGAACGTGGCGTACGGCTCAGTCGAAGGGGCGTGCGCCGCGGCGTTCGGACACACGAGGATCTCGCCGGGCACGAACGAACCCTCCGTGCCGAACGCCGGGCCGAGCCCGAACGCCAGGACGAGGAACCACGAAAGCCCGGACAGCAGGGATCGCTCCAAAGCCTCGATCTCACTTTCTCGAAGCGTGCTTGGGCCCGCCCCCCCTCGATTCGGAGTGGCCCGATCGTTCGACACGACGAGCCCGCCCGGGAGAAACCGCGGACCCGCGCTGCGAACGGCGGGCCGCGAACCCTTCGGGCGAGGGTCAAGGCGCGTGGAACTCCACCCGAAGACACCGGCCTTCGGCTGGGGGCCGCGAGGTGCGCGCCAGAGTTGCTCGTGAGTGCGCTTGATATGGGCCGTCCGAGATCTCGCGATCTCGACAGGTCGACGGCGGTTTTGCCCAGACCCGGGCAATGGTAGCGGCGCGCTCACCAATGAAAAGGGGTGGCTTGCAAGTGCGGCCCGCTCGGGACGCTCCGGGGCCCGGCGCGGGGCGCGCTCGGTCAGCCCTTTCGGGGGGAGTGTTCGCGCGCGAACACCAGCGTCGTGTCGGTCGACTCTTCGGGGAGCAACTGGTACCGGTCGTCACCGAAGCCCCGCAGATCGGCGGCGTCCCGCCAGCGATGACGGACGATAGCTCGGGTCATCGTGCCGCGGGCACGTTTCGCAAACAGCGCCATCACCCGCAGCTTTCCACCGGAACGCTCCTTGAAGATCGGGGTCACGACATCACCCGGCAAACGCTCCGGCCGAATCGCTTTGAAGTACTCCTGTGAGGCGAGGTTCACGCAGATTCGGGTGCGCACGGCCCGCATCGCGGCAGCTACGGCATCCGTGATTTGGTCGCCCCAGTAGGCGTACAGCGAGCGCCCGCGATCGGTCTCGAGGGGGGTGCCCATCTCGAGGCGGTAAGGCTGAATGAGGTCGAGCGGACGCAACAGGCCGTACAGCCCCGAGAGGATGCGAAGGTGGTTCTGCGCCCACTTCAGGTCGCTCCCCGAGAGGGTGTCGGCCCGCAGCCCTTGGTAGACGTCGCCCTGAAACGCAAACACGGCTTGCTTGGCGTTCGCCGGCGTGAAGGGTGTTCGCCACTCTTCGAACCGCCGCACGTTGAGCTCGGCCAGTTTGGGGCTGATCTGCATCAGCTCGCCGAGTTCCGGGGGCGAGTAGCCACGAAGATGCTCGACGAGACGAGCCGACTCGACGAGTTGGTCGGGCTCGGTCCACGTACGCGTTGGACTCTCGTGTTCGAAGTCCAGGGTCTTGGCTGGGGAGATCAAAATCAGCAACGGTTCTCCAGAAGCCTCCGGGCTGGGCAGGTCGAGGGGTCGCGCGCCATGCGGAGCTGAGCGACACCCGCCGGAAAGAACGCCGCCACGCCTCATTGGCGCCGCGCGGGACGCTATCGTCCGTTTGCACGTCCGGTTGCACGTCGTGCGGGACCGGTCGCGGCCAGAGGATACCGCGACCGGCTACGCACGGCCAGCACCCGTGTTGGGGTCGCGACCCGGTTCCCCGACCAGTCGCTGACCGTGGTCGCATCGACGCAAGCGTCCGTCGACGGAGTTGGCCCGTCAAGACTCTCGAAATCCGGCCGGCAACGCGCTGTAATTGTTAGAGTATCGGGGAGCGCTGGCACGAGCGCGGCAGGTGTCGCCCCAGAACGCGTGCGTCGCCCTATAGAGAGAGGCCCCACCCATGAGACTCGACTTCGGACTGGCCGGCGCGTTGGTCGTGCTGTCTTGGATCTCGCTCGTTCCGGTCGCCAACGCAGCGAATCTACCCAAGGCCCGAGCCGCGATTCAGGCGGCGGAGAAGGCCAAGAACTACGAGGAGATCCGCAACATTCTCGGACACCTCGGCGCCAGTGAAGATGAAAAGGCCGTGGCGCTGATCGTCGACACGCTCACCCGAGTGCCCATTCAGGAAATCAACGAGGCGTCGGTCGACGCCTTCGTGGCCCTGGGGTCCGAGCGCTGCGCCAAGACCTTCGACAAGCTGTTCAAGGGCAAGAACCTGGACGAGCGCATTCTCGTGATCGTGCTCGCGGCGGCGCAGAAGATGAACGACCCGACCAGCGAGGGCTGGCTCGTCAAGGCCGTCGAGTCTGGCCAGTACTTCTTGTATCGAACGTCAGTGCCGGTGCTCGTCGAGCGTCGGTCGAAGCTCGCGATCCCCGCCCTGATCGACCTCCTCGACAAGGTGGGCTACAACGCGAGCACCGAGTCCTATCAGATTCGCGATGCGCTCTTGTCTCTCACCGGCAACGACATGGAAAGCATCGCCGACTGGCGTCGGTTCTGGGACGAGCAAGGAGCGACGTTCGACCCGCGAAGTGTCGGCAAAGAAACGGGCCGCAGTGGTGTCGACCGAACCAAGCCCAAGGGCTTCAAGCAACCGAAGTTCTTCGATGTCGAAGTGCTGAGCGATCGCGTCGTATTCGTCGTCGATGTCTCCGGCTCGATGCGAATGTGGGACGCCGATGCGGCGCAGGTCGGCGAAGGCCCAGAGCATCGAACCAAGGAGCGACTCGCGCGCCTCAAGTTCCAACTGGAGAAAGCCATTGTGGATCTGCCCGAGCATGCCCACTTCAACGTCATCGCCTACGGCTGGAGCACAAAGTCGTTCAACCCCACGGCCGTGCCCGCGACGGCACAATGGAAGAAGAAGGCCGCCGAGTTCGTTCGCAACCTGAAAGCAGATGGCCTCACCCCCACCGATGATGCCATGCGGCTCGCGTTCGAGGACACCGCGGTCGACACGATTTTCTTGCTGTCCGACGGTCATCCCACTCGCCAGGGCAAGAAGTCCAAGGATCTGATGGCGGCGATCCTCGAGGACACCCGCAAGCGCAACCGGGTGGCGAAGGTGAAGATCTTCACTCTCGGGTTCGAAGGCGAAGGCAGCTATCCTCCGGGTACGTCGCCACCGCCTCCCGGAAAGGACGACGACGACAACCCCACGACCGCGGACCTGGTGGACTTCCTGAAGAAGCTCGCGGAGGAGAACGGCGGGACCTACTCGCCGGTCAAGTGATGACCGATCGTGGGCGTCTCGTCTATTCGAGCGGCGTTGGGCGGCTGTGCCCGGACTGCGGCCGGGCGGCCGCGGATTGTCGGTGCAGCAAGTCCAAGAGCCGCGCGACCCCGCGAGCGGGTGGGGCGTCACCGGCGATACCTCGCGACGGAGTCGTGCGCGTGCGCCTCGAGACCAAGGGTCGCAAGGGCAAGGGAGTCACGGTGATCACCGGGGTGCCGCTCGAAGGGGATGACCTGGCGGTATTCGGGACCCAGCTCAAGAAGCGGTGTGGGACCGGCGGTACGGTCAAGGACGGGACGATCGAGATCCAGGGCGACTTTTGCGTCGTCGTCATGAAGGAACTCGAGCAGCACGGGTGGACCGTCAAGCGGGCGGGTGGGTAAGTGACCGTGACCCGCCGCATTTCCCACGCGCGCGGTCGGTGGCTCGCGACCGCGAAGCTCACTGAGGCTGCAGGGGCGAAGTGGAGCGCGTGACCTAGGTCAGACGGCGGCGATTGACTGTCGTTGGCGGCGCGATTCCTCTCGGGGTCGCTGCTCCCGAAGTTCAGGAGTCGCGCTCGAGGATTGCAAAGCGGAGGAGCTGCCCTTCGAGCTCTGCGTCGCGCAGGAGCCGGCTCACCACACCGCGAATCAGAACGTAGATGGCGGCACTCTCGCGGGCCGCCGCGTCCCGGACTTGTTCCTGCGTTACGAAGGTCGACAGCGCCAGGCGCTTCTCGCCGAGGGCCTCGGCTTGCCCGCGCCTCGTCAGGCCGAAGAATTGCACGACCGCGTCGAGGTGCGCCTCGGTGCGCGGCTCCCCGGAGTCCACGACCTCTCGTGCGCCGACTCGGACCACACCGGTCACGCCGATTCGCAGCCTCGCCGTCGACGAGTTCGGCGTCGCGGGCACGAACACTGGCGCCGGTGAGCTGGCGTCGGCGTTTCCCAGCGAGGGCGCGTCGCCGTGCCAAGTCGTGGTGAACGGCGTTTGCGCGAGCTGGCGAGCGATGGCGACGGAGAGCGCCTCGCCGATCCCGTCGGGGCCCTCGTCCGTCGTGAAGGGAGCGACGGCGAAGGCGAGCCGACTCGGCGAAATCCATCTCTTCAGGGTCTCGAAGGCCAGGCCCGGTTCGGGCTCGCCGGCATCGATGACGTGCACGGGAGCCGGAGAAGTGTTACGGGCAACTTGAAAGGTCGGGTTCGAGAAGTCCGGAGTGCTGCGGCAGCCGACGAGCCAGAGCAACCAGAGCGAGCAGCCCACCCGGATGATGCGGGAACCGCCACAGGGCTTCATCCCGCGTCCGCATCGCGGGCGGCGAGTGGCGCGGGTCAATCCACCCAGTCCGCGATGAACACGTTGGTATCCCCGGGCTTGCCGTTGAAGCGATTGGAGCAAAACACCAGCTGGCGCCCATCTGCCGAGAACATGGGGAAGCCGTCGAACTGTTCGGCATAGGTGATCTGCTCCAAGCCAGTGCCGTCGACGTTCACCATGTAGATGTCGAACTCGCGCCCCCCTTGACTGCCGAGGTTCGAAGCGAAGAGCACGCGCTTGCCGTCGGGGTGCATGAAGGGGGCGAAGTTGGCGTATCCGTTGTCGGTCAAGGCGCGGGCATCGGATCCGTCCGCATTCATGATGAAGATCTCCATCTGCGACGGCCGGACTAGCCCTGCCGCGAGCAACGCTCGGTACTCCTCGAGGTTTGCGCCCTCCGGGTGGTGCGCACGGTAAATGATCTTCTTGCCGTCCGCCGAGAAGAATGCGCCGCCGTCATAGCCAGGGGTCGTGGTCAAGCGCCGCACATCCGAACCGTCGGGCGCCATGGTGTA
Source organism: Planctomycetota bacterium (assembly GCA_050246115.1). Classification (GTDB taxonomy): domain Bacteria; phylum Planctomycetota; class UBA8108; order UBA1146; family JAJFFE01; genus JBFWWP01. The sequence goes on along the minus strand of JBFWWP010000026.1, from coordinate 55,868 downwards.
GATCTCGAGATCCCCGTCACGGGTCGACGTGAAGACGATTCGGCTCCCGTCCTGCGCCATGGTCGCCTCGGCGTCATACCCCGGATTCTGCGTCAGATTCACGAGGTTGCTGCCATCCGGGTTGCCAGCCCAAACGTCGTAGCTGTCATAGATCGGCCACACGTAGCCGCGGCTTCGGTCCGGCGGCGGTGGGCACGTCGCCCCGGCCTCATGGGTGGATGAGAAGAGGATGCGATCGTCGTGCGGGTAGTAGAAGTAAGCGCACGTGGTGCGCCCAATACCGGGCGACACCAATCGCACATCGCTGCCATCGACGTTCATGGTGAAGATTTGATCGCAGTCGTACGGTGGGCGGGTGGATTGGAAGATCAGCCGTTTGCCATCGGCGGAGAAGTAAGCCTCCGCGTTCTCACCGCCGAACGTGAGCTGCCTGAGGTTGCGCAGACGCTGCTCCCGTGCATCGGCGGCGCGGCGGACTGCAACGCCCGTTGCCGCTCCGGGCTCGGTCACGGGCCGCGTCGACACGTCGGCGCCGCGTCCCGCTGCCCCGTTGGGGTCCGTGGGCTTCTCCAGGTTGCCGCAGCAACCGGTCGACAACCAAGCCCATCCCAGCACCAAACCCAAACGGCGAGCCCACTGTTGCATCGTTCCACGGCCTTCCCATGGCAGTCGTTCGGGGGGAATCTACGGACCCGGTCCGCGAGGCGCAAGGCGAACTGCCGGAGTTGTGTGTGAACACCCCTGAATCGGTCTTTCGCGGGGCGAGCGACTCGCAGTAGCGACCAACCCAGGCGTCAGAAACAGTCCTCACGTCCCTCGATCCAGGACTCGTGCCAGAGCACGGCGTTGAGTACCGTCCACAGGTGGAAACTGTAGCCACCCGCACCGCTCACCTGACGGTCGAGCATGCCGCGGACGTAGCCCGCGTCGAAGTACCCCTCACGCGCCAAGCGCGAGCGATCGAGGGCGGCGAAGCAGCGCTTGGCGAAGTCTTCGTTGCGGAACCAAGTCTCCATCGGAGCTCCAAAGCCCTGCTTCTTGCGATACACCAGCTCGGTGGGGAGGTAGGCTTCGGCCGCCCGCTTGAGCAGCCACTTGCCGACGCCATCGCGGAGCTTGTAGGAGGCCGGGAGTCGCATGGCGAACTCGACCAATTCGTGATCGAGAAACGGCACTCGCGCTTCGACGGAGTGAGCCATGGTCAACTTGTCGACGCGCATGAGGAGATGCTCGGGCAGGCGCAGCTTCATCTCGAGGTACGGGATCTGATGCAACACTGCGGGCTCCGGGAGGCGCGAGCCCAGTTCCTCCAAGTGCCGCGCTACGATCGCACCACTCTCGAGGCCCTGGTGAGCTTCGGGGAGCAGGCCGGCAATCGGGCACTCGACGGCGCCGCGAAAGGGCTGCGTGCTGGGAGTGAGCTGCGCGCGGAGGTCACCCCACCAGCACACCGCGCCTCCCCAGAACAACGGGGCGCCACGTTCGGCCCGCCGACGAGTCTCGAGGTCCTCCTGCGACATCGGACGGTGCTTCGCGAGCAGTCGGTCACGTAGCTGGCGCCAGCCGCCCACACCCCGTCGAGCGGGCTGATAAACCTGTTGGTACTTCTCCAAGTAGTGTTGGCACCACCAATAGCCGAGGAAGTTCTCGTCGGCGCCCTCGCCAACCTGCACCACCGTGCAGCCACCGCGGCGCACGCTCTCGGCGAGGAAGTAAAGGGGGATGCACACGTTGTCGGCGATGGGCTCGTCCTGGAGACGGACCAATTGCGGCAGGAACTCCTGGACCTTGGGACGATCGATGATGCTCTCGTGGTGATCGGTGCCGTACCGCGCCGCAATCTGGCGCGCGAAACGGTACTCGTTGGTCTCTTCCTCACCCTCGTAGCCGATGGTGAAGGTGCTCACCGGGCGGGTCATGAGTTCGCTCATGAGCGCCACGTTGAGACTCGAGTCGACCCCTCCCGAGAGCAACACTCCGAAAGGTACGTCAGCGACCATCCGCCGTGCGATCGACTGTCGCAGTAGCCGTGTCAACTCCTGCGTCGCGTCCGCGATCGATAGATCTCGCTCACGCCAGCGTGAACTCGGGTCGACGACGCAATCCCAGTAGCGCCACGCCCTGGCTTGGCCCAAATGATCGATCGTGACCCCATGGCCAGCCGGAACCTTGAACACGCCCCGGAACATCGTGAGGGGTGCCGGTGCGACGATGAAGGTCAGGTAGTGCCAGAAGGCGACCGGGTCCATCTCCCGCGGCACCTCCGGGTGCGCGAGCAAGGCGCGGATCTCCGAGGCGAACAGCCACTCGCCGTGGCTCGTGCGCGTGATGTAGAGCGGTTTGACGCCGACCCGATCTCGAACGAGGTGCAGGGCGGGGCGCGCGGGATCGCGACGATCGAAAATCGCGAAGGCGAACATGCCGATCAAACGCTCAATGCCGGCGAGCCCCCACTCTTCGTAGACGTGGAGCAGCACCTCGGTGTCGGAGTGGTCGGTTTGCCAGGTGTACTTCCCGAGGGCCGACAGTTGCTCGCGGAGCGCGGCGTGATTGTAGATCTCGCCGTTGAAGACGAGGATCACGCTCGCGTCAGCGTTCGCCATGGGCTGCGCGGCCGCGTCGGAGAGATCGATGATGGACAGTCGCCGGTGCCCGAACGCACAGGTCTGCTGCGGATCGCGCCAGAGCCCCGCGCCGTCCGGGCCGCGGTGGAGCATCTGGTCGCGCATGCGCGCCACGACGTCGAGCGAAGACACTCCACGGCTTCCCGGCTGGTAGGCGCCAACGATGCCGCACATGTTACTCTGCCTCCGGTCGACGATCAGCGCCCGCCGGGTCTTCCGCGGCGGCCGGCGCCGCCGGCTCCGCAGCCGGCGTGTGCTTTCGCAGCGACACCCGCGCGACCCGAACTTCGACGCACAGCGAGTGGAGTGGATTGTTCGCCGCCAGCACGATTCGCCCCTGGGTGGTTGCGGCGACGGTCAAGCTCGTTTGCCCGTGCGGCGTGACTCCGTCGAAGACGAGCGTCTCGATCCAACTCTCGCGCTCGTTGTCGAGGAGTCCGATCATGACTCCTCCTTGCGTCACCTCGAGTTCGGCCTCCAGCTCGTACACTCCGGCCTCCAGTGAAACCGAATCGCTCATCCACAAGTACTCATGCCGCACGGGGACTCGACTGCGCACGACCGGCACGCACTCCGCGCCGACCTCGGTAACGACGGTCCAGGCGGAGGTGACGATACTGGGTCGCAGTTCGACGCCCAGCTCGGGTGGGGGTGCGGTCGCTGGCCGCCGACGGACGGCGCTCGGCAAGACCTTGCGCCACGAAGCGTCGAGATCGCACACCGTGGCGAACATGACGGACTTGCCGAACGGCGCGCCATCGAGCTCGCAGCGCACCTCGCCGGCGCGGGACACGACCCGCACGCAGTTCGAGTCAGCGATCGTGGCGACGAAATGTCCGCCACCCAGTGGGTGCGCGTCGTGGAGCCACCGACACTGCAGATCCAGGCGACCGCGCACCCGCCCGTCCTCGCGATCGAGGAACCATACGATGCCGGTGGGACTGTCGGCGAGCATCAGCTCGCCGGTGTCGGGCTCGAGTTTGCCGCCATGGCAACCGCGAAAGCCACGAGCGATCTCGCGGTAGTTGCGGTGCTCGTCGAACTCCCCAAGGGCACCTTGACGCAGCAGGGTCACGAGGAGCTTCGGTCCGACCGGGTACACACAGTTCAGGTGCGTCTCCTGCAAGTCGGTAGGAATGTAGTGCGCGTGCAGGTCGGATTCCGGCACGAGCTCATAGTGGCGACCATAGCGTTCTGGCATGCGCAGGCGCTCGACCACCGCACCGCGTTCGAGGTCGATGCGCAGCGCCGCGTTCGCCGGCGAACAACTGACCCACGCATGGCCGTGCGGGTCCAGGAACACCGTATGCCCGCCCACCATCCATGGGTCGCGGATCGTGGTGCGTAGCCGAAATCCCGAGTCGAGAACTTCGAGTCGATCCGCTCCGTACACGAGGAGCCGATCCCGATCGAACACGGCCGACTGAACCTTGTAGAGGGGGTCGTAGCAGCGCAGGAAGCGGAACCTGAAGGTCTCCGCTGCGCCCTCGAGTTCCCAAAGCGTGAGCGCGCCACGGTAGGGTACGGCGCTCTCGACCCCGGCGAACTGCGCGAGCGGTGGCACCGCCGTCGGTGGGGGGCCGCCGAAGCGGTGCTCGAATGCGTTGACGGTGCAGCGCGCCTCGAAGAAAGGTCGACTCGAGTGGGAGAGACACAGGACTTTCATGTGGAGCGCAGGGTCTTCCCCGTTTGGGATCCTTGGATCCGCATTCCTTGGGTGGTCGTCGTTGCCGGCCGCGTTCGATGCGGGGTCGAGATCGTCGTCAACGGGCGGCAGTGCTCAGCGAGGCCAACATGTCCGAGTAGTGATCTTCGACGACATGCCCTTCTCGCGCCAGCCATTCCAGGTCCGCGATGACAAAGCCCCAGTGAGTCTCCGCCGAGCGTGCGGCGTTGGTCTCGAGGTCCACGGCAAAGCACGGTACGCGAACTCCGTAGGAGGGCGAGTACTCGCTCGTTCGCGGATCACCGGCCAACTCCGCGGGGTGCTCGAGCACGAGGGGGCGGCCCGCGCCTTGGAACTGTACCCGACGAGCCGTAGGGCGAGACAAGTGCACTCCCGGAGCGGCGTGGAAGTGCCAGGCCAACCGATGTGAACCCGCGCCCAGCAACCGGTCGAGGATCAACAGGACCCCGGGACCGCGCAGGAAGCGTAGCACCCGCTCGTGTCGCACGGGCAACGGCAGGCGCTCATAGCCGCGATGTCGTCCGCAGTACTCGACGACCTCGTCAGTCACGCTGAAAGTGAGGGTCTCGGGGTGCGCCGTTTCCATCAGGCGAAACAACCAGTCGGGACGCAGCTCGTTCTGCTCGACGGCATCGATGCACAAGGTGTTGTGGAAACCGGTACCGCGATAGCGATTCCGCGAGTCCGGGTCACCCGTGTAGACGTGGCTGCCGGGATCCACGATCACGGCGTGACCGTCGAGGTGGAGCTCGAACGAGAGTAGGTCGTTGTGTTTGTGGTTGCCGAATCCTTGGGTACCGACCTTGCCATGGGTCACCGCCAAGTAGTGACCCGCGTCGCGAAACACCGCAATCCCTGCGTGCTCGAAGTGCCGGGCACTCCCGGGGAGGATCGCCGGCGCAACCTGAGGGGCGTCGTCGGCCGACTCCGCGGGCGGGAAGCCCCACCACGCGCGCTCCCACGAGCAGGCGGGGCTCTCGTAGGCCCGCCAACGATCGGTCTTCAGGGTTGCGCCCGCAGGTCCGAACAGGTGGCGCGGGTCTTGCGGCCGCCAAGTGCCGTAGTCCGTGAGGATGTGCAGCCGACCGTCGTCCGCATCTCCGATTTGCGGCATGAGTCCGTCCGGGCGGAGGATCGCTGCGAGGTAGTCGATCATGGCGCTGAGTCGTGCGCGGTAGTGATCCGTCAAGGCCGCGCCCTCGACGTCAGCAAGTCGAGCACCGCCCAGGAACAGCTCCGCGACCAAGCGGTGGTAAGGTACCGACGACTCGAAATCGGCACCGTCGGCGAGGACCTGCACGTCGATCTCGTGCTCCAAACCCTGGCGCGCGAACGCGGACCATTGCCGTCCCGGTTCGAGGTGCGCGAAAGTGCGTCCGACGAAGTACAACCCGACGAGGTTGCTGAGGTAGTGATTGCTCGTCACTTCGTAGTGGTTCTCGAGGTTGGCCCGTATGAAGCACCCGTGAGCGAACAGCGCAGCAAAGGCGCACTGCCAATGGTCGGGCGCGAAGTCACTCTCGGGGGCGCCACGCAGCAGTCGCAGCGCGATCGCCCAGTTCGCCGCGCGCAGTGCCACATCCATCGTGCAGGTCCAATGAATGCCGTAGCCGACCGGGTTGGCGGCCTCGAAGTCGCGGAGCTGTTGCGCGATCTCTTCGGCGAAGGCGGGTGCGCCCGTGATCAGATAGGCTTGTGCCAACACGGGCCAGTGCTGACACCGCGCGAGCTCCCACGGCAGCTTGATGTCGGCGAGGCCAGGTCGCATGGCGTACAGGTTCCACTCGCGGTGATGGACGTCGCGCGGAAAGCGCAGACCCCGCACCGGGTCGAGCGTCCAGTCGATGGGCTGGTAATCACGAGCCAGCGATGGGCCGCCGCGCGGCCGCTCGGGGTCGATCGGCACGAACGTCGGACTCCCTAGCAGCTGGAACTCATGCCGCAGCAGGCGCTGGGCGTCCTCGACTGTGCGCGCGCAAGCCTCGGGTTGCTGCTGTCTCAGGGTGGCGATGACGTCCGGCGAGCTCGCCCGATCGGTGTACAACAGGTGGCACTCCGGCGCGCGCGCGCGGTCCCACCACTGCTCGAAGCCGAGGTCCGCGCGCGCCAGCGCTGTCGCGAAGTCTTCCACCTCGGGGACTTCGGGTGCCGACTCTGCGGCGAAGCCCGAGCGCGCACCGCGTAGCCGATCGAAGCAGCGTCGGATCCATCCGCTCATGTTCACTGGCCTCGTGGCTTGCGCGCCTTGGCGATGAGATTCCAGCCGAGGACGGGTGCCAATCGATCCGCCGGAAGCCAGCGCAATCCACGTGGGCGCTCGCTCGGGAGGAGTTGACGTTGGACGATGCGAACGTCCTCGAAACGCTGGAGTAGCGCCCGCAACCGGGCGCGCGTGTACACCTTCACCAGCGGCTTCTGGTCCCCCTGGCTGATCTCGACGTGCCGCGACATGATCTCACCCATCGAGGCCTCGGTGAGTTCGCCCGCTTTGAAGCCGAGGTCGTAGAACAGATTGCGCCAGTAGTGGAGCGAGTTCTCCGCGTAGACCATGAGTACGGCGCGACCCCCTGGGCGTAGCACGCGGAAGATCTCGTCCACGACGCGCCGCGTGTTCGGGGTGTGATGGATGACGCCGTTGGAGTAAACGAGATCGAAGCTCGCAGGCGCGAACGGCAGATCCTCCGCGTCGTGGTGCACGAAGCGGCCGGTGAGTCCACGAAGCGCAAAGTTGCGCTGCGCATGGGCGAGGTGGCCGGCGGAGAGATCGATGTCCGTCACGCGGGCGCCGTGCGCCGCGAACTGCGCCAGGTCGGTGCCGAGTCCGCCGCCGATCTCGAGCACGTCTTCGTTGGCGTGGTCGGCGAACTCCATGACCTCCGGCATCCACGGACCATAAGTACCATACCGATACTCCTCGACCTCGCGGTACCAGCCGAGCGTCTCCGGTGAATGCTCGCGGGCGTAGTGGGATCCACAGGGATCGCGATTCCACTGCCGCTGGGTCTCATCCTTGTACTCATCGTGGGTCGCGATCGCCGCCACCGCGGTCGACTCGTGCGCGCCGCCCAGCGGGCTCGAGTTCGCGACCCGAGTGCCGGTGGCCACCACACCGGCGAGCACTCGTTCCGGGATCGCCGCGTCCGCGGCCACGGCGTCGACGCCACCTTGTCCGCGGTAGGTCGTCAAGCACTCGGCCGTGAGCGTGTCGACCGATTCCCCTCGCGCCGCTCGCCAGATGCGATCCACATGCTGCTCCCACCCGAACACCTCGAGGATCGCGCGCCGCGCGTTGCGCCCGAGCGCAGCGCTGACGTCCGGGTGCGAGGCCAAGTAGCAAGTGCCTGCCACGAAAGCCTCGCGATCGCCAGGAGCGCAGAGCAAGGAACGCTCGCTCGTGATCACCGCCGGCGTGCCCGCGCACGCTGGCGCGGCGACTTCCTCCGCGCGTAGCGCCGGGGCTAGCACCTGACCGATCTGCTCCAAGTCAGTGGCCACGATGCCGCGCGCGAGCGCCATGTACTCGAAGATCTTGGTGGGAGAACCGAAGAAGCGCCGGTCGACCATGTGAGCGTTGTGCGGCGAGACGAACACGTCGCAAGCCTGGAGCAAGCGCGCCCCCTCTTGCTGTGCGACCCGACCGGTGACCCGCACGCGGTCCTCGAGGCGGTGTCGTTCGATGGCTTGATCGACCAAGTGGCGATAGTTGCCGTCGCCGATGAGCAGGAACCGCGCAGTGGGTACCCGCTCGCACACCGGCGCCAGTGCGTCGGCGAGCACGTCGATGCCGTGCCAACCGCCGAAGGTGCCGGTGAACCCGATCACCTGCTGCTCGGGCGCGAAACCCAGTTGCCGACGCAGGACGGCACGATCCGCGTCGGCGAGCGGTGCGTAGGCCTCCGGGTCGGCGCCGTTCGGGTTCACCAGGATCTTCTCGGGTGCGATGCCGCGGGCCACGAGATCCTCTTTGATGGGCTCCGACACCACGGTGATCAACGTGGCCTGGAGGAACGCTGCCTGCTCGGCCCGCAGGTAGAGGGCCTCGTACTCGTAGCCGGCACCGGCGAAGCTGCGCTTCATGGAGATCTCGGAACCGTTGTACTCGACGATGTAGGGGATCCCCAGCTCTTGGCTCAGCCGTGCGCCCGCGAAGTTGCCGAGGCACAGACGCTCGAAGATGTAGCCCGGCCGCAAGGCTTCGAATGCGGCCTTGAGCATGCGACGGGCTGCATGGGTGGCCTGCACGATGTGGATCTCGGGCCATTCCCGAAACGGCGACTCGAGGACCACTTGTCGCAGGCCGAGTTCGTCCAACAGTGAGTAGCGGTGCGGCATGAAGCACGTCAGGCCGGCGCTGGTTGCCGCCAGCCACTTGGCCACGTAGCACGTGTGGCCGTAGCTCCCGCCGGCATCGATGGGCGCCCAGAAGTCGGTGCGCAAGTACACGCCGTGCCCAGGATTGCCGGCATCGGCAAAGGGCACCGGACTCGCGGCCTCGAGAGTCGCTGCTAGCGCAGCCTCGATCTCCGTGAGGTCCGGGCTCGCTGCAGTTGCCGCAATGCTGGTCGCGCCCCCTCGACGTCCGAGTCGCCGCACTCGGTTGCGCACAGCCCGGCCCATGCGGCGCGCGTTCTTGCAAACTTGGGCCGCCCACCAATGGCGCCGAAAGCTGCGCAGGCGCTCATCATCGACGGCTTCGACGCAGCCCTCGCGTGGCCAACAGAACCACACCGGCAGCCCTCGAGTGAGTGCAAACCGGGCTACTCGGAGGTGCAAGCGTGTCGGGATTCCCCAAGCAAGCGCCAACACGACGCCATCCGGTGCCGTGCTTGCGATCACCGCGAAAGGATCGAAGCGACCGTTCTCCGTCGACTGCAACTCGATGCGGTGGCGGTGACGCTCCGTGCACGAACTGAGCTTGGGGTCGGCGAACGTCCCTCGCTGGTCCGCCGCGAGGTCGAGATACAGGTAGCTCGGATCGAGCTTGCGAATCAAGTCGGTCTCCCTGTCTCCTGCGTTTGCATCCCGTGCGCCTAGGCCCAAATCAAGCGCATTCACCAGCAACTCTAGTTCGCGCTTGATTCGAGACTAGACGGCGCCTCCGTCGCGGTCGTTTGCGCCATGTCCGTGCAGCAGATCCTCGATGCGGAGCGCGACCGCCGTGGTTTCGAAGATCTCCGCCGGCGGAATGGGCGCGCTGCTGCCTGTAGCGATCGCGTCCCCGAAGCGACTCAGCTCCTCGAAGTGACCTTTGTCGGCGTCCGAGGCTTGCCAGAGGACCGCACCGTCACTGCCCCGAACGAGTCGCTTGTAGTCGTCGACGAGATAGGCCTCGCCGTCACAGAACACCTCGACGCGTTCCTTCGCGAGCCCTTGCTTCGGCCCGAGCGCGGTGTAAGTCAGCGTCGCGAGACTCCCGTCCTCGTAGCCCAAGGTCGCCGAGAAGTTGTCGCTCCGCAGGTACGGGAGCGAACCCGGGTCGATCGCCTCGGCCTGGATCGAGCGCACCGGCGTCCCGACCAGCGATCGGAACACGTCGTACATGTGGCACGCTTCACCGAGGTTGCGGCCGCCGCCCACGGGCCCTTGAATCCAACTGTCGGGCGGGATGTAACCGCCGTGGAGTCGGTAGTGGATGACCAGCGGCGTCCGTCGTTCGCGGAGCAGCGTCGTGAGTTGCTGGAGCGCGGGGGAGAAGCGTCGATTGAACCCGACCATCAAGAGCGGTGGAGTGGTCAGCGCGGCGTAGGTGGACTCGACCAGCGCAAGCTGCTCCCAGGTGACCGCGAGCGGTTTCTCGACGAAAACATGCTTGCCCGCCTCGAGGCAGCGCGCCACTTGCGGAGCATGCTCACGATGGCGCGTGGCGATGACCATGAGATCGAACTCGGGGTCGTCGAGTACGGAGTCGAGGTCGGTTGCGTGGACGGCCAGGCGCCGCTCGCGTGCGAAGTTGCCGCCGCGCGCGGCGTCGCGACTCACGACGCCCCGCAGAAAGAAGCGATCGCGACGCCGTTCCATCTGGGGCACGAGCATTCCTTGAGCGAAGGCGCCCACGCCGATCAATGCGTAGCGCGCTGGGCCGGTTGGGGTGGGGCGGTGCCCTCGCAGTTCGATGCGAGGTGCTGCGGCTTCCTCGCGCCCGGCCTCGTCGGGATACCGAAACAGGACCCCGAGCGGCAGCGCGTCGCCCCCGCGCGCCAGTTCGCGGTACGCCGCGGGTGCGTCCTCGAGCATGATGACACGATCGATCAGCGGCTCCAGGCGCAGCCGTTCCTCTGCGATCAGCTGCAGATACGCCTGCATGTTGCGGTTCAGCGTCCAGCGCACGTAGGCGTAGGGGTAGTCTGCGCCGTCCTCTTCGTAGTGCGCATCGTAGCGTCCGGGCCCGTACGATGTGCTCATGAGCAGGTCGATCTCCTTGCGGTAGAACTCCGCACGTTCGACCGCCAGCCCGACATCGCCGACGATGACGACCGTTCCCCGTCGGCGCGTCACTTCCATTGCTTGGTTGATCACCTGGTTCGAACGTGTCGCCGCCGTGATGAGCGTCCGATCCGCGCCATGGCCGCCCGTGAAGTCGAGGGTCATGCGGCGCAGTTGCTCGGCGTCGGTGGCCCCGGCCGCGAGTCCGAGGGCCAGCGCTCGATCGACGCGCTTCGGGTCCAGGTCCATCCCGAGGACGCGGCAGCCGCTCGCATGCAGCAACTGGACCGTGATCTGACCGATCAGGCCGAGTCCAAGCACGCACACGACTTCACCCAGTTGAGCGCCGGCGCGCCGCACGCCCTGAAGCGCGATGGCGCCAACGGTGGCCGTGGCTGCATCTCGCACCGTGCAGCCCACGGGCACACGGCAGAGGAGGTTGCGCGGTACGCACACGTACTCGGCATGGTGGGCGTAGTTGGCACCGGCGCACGCAACCCGATCGCCCGGAGCCAAGTCCGTGACCTCGGGTGCCACTTCGACCACGGTGCCGGCGAGTGAGTAACCTACGTTCCAGCCCTGGTCGCCGAGGTCGTTCTGAGCCTCGCTGCGTGGCAGCAGCTGCACCTCGAAGCGCTCGAGCACCAAGCGCGACGGCTGCGTGCCACCGGCGTTCGCGATCACCAAGGTCACTTGCTCGGAGTCGCCTGGATCGAAGATCAACCGGTCGTCGAGACGCCCGGGTTCCAGCGTGTGCTGCCCGATCCAGCGCTCGCGGCTCGCGTCGAGAAGTCCGACCGCGAGGCGGCCGCTGAGCAGTTCCCCACCCAGCTCGAACGCTGCGCACCGATCGCCAGGAATCGGGATCGGCTGCGTGAGCACTTGATAGCTCGCGGCGGATGCATCCGTCACGAGTTCCATGCGCCCGTCCTCGACGTTGAACTGGGTCGCGTTCGCTCGTTCCCACGCGACCTCGCCAAGGCGTACCGGCGCGGCCGCTCGCCCAGCGCGCGGGCGCACCGGGTTCATCCGCCCGAGTTCGCGGCGCACGATGCCGGCCGCGCGGTGAAACGCTTTGCGAGGATCCTTGATGGCCTTGCCCAGATAGCGACGCGCCAGGCTGGCGTAGGCGCCGGCGTTCTCGATGGGGTGCGCGACGAGTTCCGACGTGATCGAGCGCAGTGGCGCGATCTCGGTGCCGACACTCACGAGGGAGAACTGCGTCCGTACCAGTACCTGCCCGGGCGCCACGGTGGGGCGGGGCATGCGGGCAACGACGGCCCCCCCACGGTTGCAGAGTATCTGACGCATCTTAGAGTCGGGTTCTTTCCCAGGTGCTGGAGCAACGAACGCAGGAGCCACCGAGTCGGCGCCGCAGCCGGACAGGCGCCGTAGTTGGGCGCGATTCGAGGCCACGAGTCGAAGGCCGCGGATAGTACCGCCGACCGTGTCCGCGCGGCAAGCTTCCAGCGAGCCGGATTGGGCCCGGGGAGCGCTCACGTCGCGCGAACCCGCTCGCTTGCGGCTCAGGCGTCGTTGAGCCGGATCTCGATCTCGGTCGGCTCGGTTGCGGTCACCGATACGGGTCGCGTCTGCCCGCTCGTGCCGCTGGTCACCAACACTTGGTAGCTGCCGGGCGGGATGCCCGTAAAGCTGAACTCGCCTTCGATCCCGGTCCGCCCGCGGCGCTCGAATCCTTCGGGACGCTCTGCGCCGCTGGTCATGAGTCGGACTTCGGCGGCCGCCACGGGCTCGCCATCGCCGGTGAGCACGTGGACGTCGATGCGCCCGCTCGGTCGCAGTTGGAGTTCGTGGGTGAAGAGCTCGTCGCTCGTCACGTCGAGCTCGATGCGTTCCTCGACGAACATCGGAGCCACGACGAAGAGAACGACTTGGCCTACCGGCACATTGCGGAGTACCGCCACTCCGTCCGAGCCGGCAATGAAGCGACTGCCGCCCTCGAGGTTGCCGTTGCGCCCCCGTCGAATGGGTACGCTGCCCGGCCACTGCGCCACGATCACCGCCGAACTGGGGGGCCGCCCGTCGGGCGTCGTCAGCACGATCTCGACCTGGCTGCCCTCGGTCAGGACGATCTCGAGCGGAGGAGTCGGTAGGCTGCCGACACGGTGCCACGTGTCGGGGTGATCGGGGTGACGCACCTCGATCTGGTAGCTCACGTAGGGCACCACATCACGCAACTCGAACGAGCCGTCGGGTCCGCTCCAACCCTCGATGCTTCCGCGCAGCCAGTAGACTGCTTGGCCGAGCCGATCGTCGACCGACGCGACATGCAAGCGCACCCACGCGCCAGCCACCGGGCGACCGCGGGCGTAGATCACGCCGGTGATGTCGGTCGACGGCTGCAGCACGAGGTCGCGCACGGCACCGACGGGCAACGCGCCCGAGACCGAAATCGTCGGCACCCAGCCCGGTACTTTTGCGAGGATCAAGTCCGTGCCCCCGCCCTGAGTCGTTACGGAGAACTCGCCGTTCGCGTCGGCGCGAGTCGTGCGCACGTCGCCCCGTAGCCAGGCCCGGCGCAGTACGCCGACCAGTGCGCCCGGGACCGGCGAACCATCGTTCTTCACCACGCGTCCGCGGACCGCGGTGCCGCTCTGCAACGGGAAGTTGGCCTCGGTCCTCGCCCCGACCAATCCGACGCGCATCTCCAGGAGCAGATAGTCGGCGTGGGTGACCATCACGTCGACGTCCTCACCGGAGAGCTCGAGTGTGAACGCGCCGGACTCGTCGCTCGTGGTCTGCGCAAACGAGATGGGGTTCACTGCCGTGACCAAGGCGCCGGCGACCGGCCGGTTCGTGTTCGCGTCGCGGACGAACCCGGTCAGCTCCTGAAGGTCGTCGACGCGGACCACGACTTCGCGGCTCGGCGCCTCGACCTGTTGAATGAGGCGCCCTGGTGCGCCGTCGGGTTTCGCCATGAGGATGTAGCTACGGGGTTCGAGGCCAGCGAGGCGAAAGCGCCCGTCGGACCCCGAGGTCGTTTGGTGGCTGCGGAACGCGGGCGCGGCACTGGTCCCTTTTTCCACGAGGCAGATCGGCACTCCGGCGAGGCTACGGCCGCCTCGTGCCAGCACGATGCCCTCGATCACGACCTCGGGTGGCAAAGTGAACAGCAGGTAGTTACTGGGCTCCTGCCGGCTGAGGATGACTGGGCCGTTGGCGCCCGACGCTCGGTTCGGGAACGTCACGATCACATGGAACTTGCCGCCGTCCGTCAGCGGAATTCGAAAGTAACCGGAGGTATCGGTGCGACCGGCAGCGAGCGGCGGAACGTCTTCGTTGAGCCGTTGGAACAGTTCGAGTGCCTGCTTCGTGAATTGAGCTTCGCGGAACTCGTAGACCAGCACCTCCGCGCCCGACAGTTGCAGGCCGTCCTCGGTGACGACCAAGCCTTCGACGAAGTACTCGGCCGGCGGCTCGGGATCGGTCGTGAGGGGCGGCGACGGGTCATTCTGGCGGTCGGTGTCCCCGTGAACGATCGCGATCGTCGTCCCCGGGTCGCTCGGGCCTTCGTCGGTGGAGTCGCCGTGCAACGCGGGATCGTCGCTTGGATCCCCATGGGTGCGCTCGACGGGAGTTCGGTCCCGCTCACGGTCGGCTTCGCCGTCGCCACCCGACTGTCGGACGAACGCCAAGAAGCACAGGGCGAGGACGCTGGCGAGGACTACAGCTGCGATGATCTTGCGGTTCATGGGATCGCAGTCTACCCGCCCGATGGGGGGCCATCCACCGACGCCATGGACGTCGCCGAGTCTTCCATTCTCGCTCGTGCCCGTGCGCGCTCGGTCGTCCCCGGCGCCGCGCTACCCGGCGTACCGCAACAAGGTCACCACGGCGGTGCGATCGTCGCCGCCCATGTTCACGCACGCACCCCGGCGCGGTGAGCCGCCGATCTGATAGTCCCCGCATTGGCCGGTGAGCTGACGTTGGATTTCGAGCACCTGCTTCACGCCGGTCGCGCCCACGGGATGCCCGAACGCCATGAGGCCACCGCCGGTGTTCACGGGGATCTTCCCGTCGATCGCCGTGTGTCCCTCGGCGCCGAAGCGAACGCCTTCGCCGACCGCACAGAGTCCCATGGCCTCGTACATCAGGGCCTCGGTAATGCTGAAACAGTCGTGCACTTCGGCGACGTCGACGCTAGCGGCATCCCACCCGGCACTCCGGAACGCGCGCTGGACCGCCGTTGCGGTGACATCGAGGGTGGTCAGGTCCTTCACCTGGCCGAGCGGACCGGTGGCGTGGCCGTAGGCAACCAGTTCCACGCAGTCCTTCGGTTTTCTGCCGATCTTGGCCAGCCCTTCGGCGGAGGCGAGAACGAGACCCGCAGCGCCATCGGAGACTTGCGAACAATCACTGATCTTGAGTACCTCGCGGAAGTCCTCGTTCTCGAGAAAGAGCGGGTTCTTGTCCGAGGCGCGGGCGGCCTGGTCCAACCCCATCGCGACGTGTCGCATGTGCGCCTTCGGGTTGCGCGCCGCGTTCGCGTAGGCCTTCACGACGATGGGCGCCAGGTCGCTGGGATCGCCTCCGTGGCGGTCGAAGTACGCTTTCATGCGTCGCGCGAAGAGGCACGGAAAGGTGAATGGGTCCAGCGAACGTTCCGACTCGTAGTGCGAGGCGCGTGCCAGATAGTCCGCGCCCACCTTGGCGTTGACGGTGGTTTGCACCTCGGCTCCGAGCACCAGGATCAGGTCGGCGCCGGCCGCGATCGCGTCCGCTGCCGCCAGCACGGCGAGGCCGCCCGAAGCACACGCGCCCTCGACGCGGTGGAACGGCTTGTAGGCCAAGCCCGGGTGACCCGCGACGGCGAGCGCACCGAGGTGCCCCTGCTGGCTGAAGAGCTCTCCGACGAAGTTCCCGACGACGCCGCGGTCGATCTGCTCCGCGGCAACACCGGTCGCTTTCAGGGTGTTCACGGTGATGTCGTGCAAGTGCATCTCGAGCGACGGATTGTCGCGCTTGCCGAAGTCGGGGTGCCCCTTCCAGATGAAGTCCGGGTGAAACTTGCCGATGAAAGGCGAGATCGCTCCGCCGACGACGTAAGCGGATCGTGTGAGACCCATGCTGAACCTCTCCAAGGTGCCGAAAGAGCCGACGTGGCTTCCACGGGTGCCGAACCGCTCGACGGGTCGCGCGCACAGCGCCCCGCGACCGGGCTCCCCCTGAGAACCAAATCCCCGGAATCCTGTTTCGGGGATCCAAAAGAAAACCGTTGATGTTCTGCTTTTGTTAGGGTACCGTTCGCTTTCGTTGTGACCTCGACCGACGGCCCGAAACCGTCAACGCCGGAGACCGCCAAGCAGGCGCCAGGCCTACACAAAGCGACAGGCCCAAACTGGTGCCAGGCCTAAACCGGCGACGGCCCGAACTAGCGACGGACTGAGAACCGACACGCGGAAGCACTGACAGCGTCAGAGCTAACAGCGGAACAACCGAGCGACAGGAGCATGATCGCCGAGCGACGGCCCGACCTGACCTCCGGCACCCCAACTTGGCCACCCCCCCCGACCATCGCCTTTTCCGGGCCAGTCGCCTCGCCCGGACGCGGCGGCTGGTTCAACGGTCGGCCAAGCCACAGCCTGGCGCGCGAACTGGAGTCAACAAGCTACGGCGGCAGCGAACTCCGCCGTCGTATCTAAGCTC
The DNA here is from genome assembly GCA_050246115.1 of Planctomycetota bacterium. GTDB lineage: Bacteria > Planctomycetota > UBA8108 > UBA1146 > JAJFFE01 > JBFWWP01. The sequence continues at coordinate 39,467 of JBFWWP010000026.1, read as the reverse complement.
CGGGCGCGCGCCGGGCGGCCGAGGCCCGTGGCGAGAAACCCAAGCACCGGTGGACCCAGCAATGGGTGCACGCAGTGCACCGGGGAACTCGCCGGGAGCCTGGGGCGCCTCGAATCTGGGACGCCTCGAGCCTGGGGCGCCGGGAGCCTGGGGCGCCGGGAGCCTGGGGCGCCGGGAGCCAGAAAAAGAAGGTCAACGGTAGTGTGGTACGCCACCCGACCTTCCGGCATACTACTCCGCGCCGCGCCGCTCGGCCAGGCTCTGCCGCCCTCGGACTCATCAACGA
>JBFWWP010000026.1:33577-39081 GCA_050246115.1 Planctomycetota bacterium | reverse complement strand
GAGCCTGGGGCGCCGGGAGCCAGAAAAAGAAGGTCAACGGTAGTGTGGTACGCCACCCGACCTTCCGGCATACTACTCCGCGCCGCGCCGCTCGGCCAGGCTCTGCCGCCCTCGGACTCATCAACGATCGTTGGTGGGTCGCGGGGTCGCCTCGGTCGACTCTCAAGTCTCGTCGTCCCTCGCCCGCGCTTGCGAGGCCTTGCCGCATAGGCGTGCTGGGCTTCGTGAGGCTAGAAGGAACAGCGACATGAGTTGGGTGCAAAAAGACTCACTGCCCGAACGTCTCGATCCGACGGCTGGAGCGAGCGATGTCTTGGCCCGTGCGGCGACGATTGCTCGCCGAGCGGCAGGACGGACTGGTGCCGATCGGATTGCTGCTGAGCGAACTGCGGCGGTGGGCACCCCCTCGGACGTGTCGGGCTCCGAAGTCTCGTTAGACGCTCGGACCGGTCGCGAGACGCAGCGAGGCTCGCGGCGTCGGTCCGCCAAGGTCGACTCGATCGCTGGTGACCGAGTGGTCATCGAGGAATGTAGCGAAGTCGGCAATCGTGTCGACGTCGCGGCTGCCCCCCTCGCCGCTGACCTATCGGGCAAGTCGACTCGCACTCGCACTCCCGGGAGTCGAGCAACCGGGTCGCCGCGTCGCGACCGGAGCCGCTCGGCGTCGCGCCGCGGAGCGGGTTCGGGCGGGCGGGTCGGAGATCGAGGCACTGGCACTCACGGCGGGGTTTCGTATCGGGTCCCGCTTCGTCAGCTGGACATCTTCGAGTCCGAGAGCCTTCCGCAGCCTTGCGACCCCATCGGCCGTGTGCTGACCGCCCCCGATCCGCAAGCCGGCAGGCTCGACTCCGTCTCCCAGCTCCACGACTCGCCGCTTCTCCCCCGGCCCAGCGTCCAAGAGCTCGCTGCTTCACTTCCTGTCGAGCCGGTCCGTGGCGGCGCCGCGCTCCTCACGTCGCCTGCGTTGGCGTCCCCGTTGCTCGACGCGCCCCAACCCAACGAGCCACGGCTGCCTCGACTTTGGGTTTCGCTGGCCACCGGTATCGATGCCGGTTCCGGCGCCGGTCGGGCCTCGTCGCGTCGTACAGCCGGTTGGCAGAGCGGCGCCCAGGAGTCGGCCGACCGTGGCTGGGATTGGCTGAGGCCGGCCGCGGCCCTCGGCGTGGGCTCGCTCGGACAGGACGTCCGACTCCGACTCGGTGCTGCCGCGCTGGAGACCCGCGAAGGGCTCGTATGGGTCGCGTTCGCAGCGCTTGCGGCGCTCGCGTGGTTCGCGGTCTGACCCTGACCCGAGAATCCCGCGAAGACCACGCGGTCGCCCCGAAATCGGTTCGGGCCTTCACTGTTCCCGAAGTGAGTCTCTGAGAGTCACCTCGCCGTCGTCAGGCGATGACGTCCCAGTGCATCACGCGAATCAACCCTTCAGAGGACGAACGCCCGTGACCTTCTATACCGAGCGACAGCTGAACATCCTCGAGTTCCTCAAGCACTTCAAGCGCATGCGAGGCGTGTATCCCACCCTCGAGGAGATCGCCCAGAACTTCGGCGTCTCGAAGGTCACCGTCCACGATCACATGAGGCAACTCGAGAAGAAGGGAGCCATTCGCCGCGAACCGCATCTGGCTCGCGCGCTCGAGATGCTCGACCCTTTGTTCCTCGAGTCCGACTCGGCGCCCGTCGCTGGACCTCAGTTGCAGGTTCTCGGACGGATCGCAGCGGGCGGTCCCATTGAGGCGATCGAAGATCCATACACCCTCGATCTCACCGACCTCATCCCGATGGGACGAGAGCACTACGCCCTCCGTGTCCAGGGTGAGTCGATGATCGATGAGGGAATTCGCGACGGTGACCTCGTCATCGTCGAACGGCGCTCGCACGCCGCGGACGGCGAAACGGTCGTGGCAGTCCTGCCGGACAACGAAGCGACCTTGAAGAAGCTCTACCGAGAGAAGACCCCCGGTGGCCTCCGCTACCGCCTGCAGCCGGCGAACGAGACGCTCGCACCGATCTACACGGATCAACTGGAAGTCCGAGGCGTCGTGGTCGGGGTCGTACGCAGGTACTGACCGCCGCGGCTCTGAGTCGCCCCGAGGTCCCCGGGGCCGTCGCCAGTCCAGCTGTGGGCGCCTCTGAGCGGACAGCCCTTCCCTTCATCCCGTCCGCGACGTCCGTCGACGACCGCCGTCTCCTTTGCGGTGCCGAGCGCGAGACTGCCGATCCGCGCTGGCGTCGGCCGCGCCCCAACTCCCGATGAGTAGGGAGGAAAGAACGGGCTCGTCGGTTAGAATGTCCAAGGCTTGCCGATCGCGCCTCCACGCCATCGGTGGACGACTTGGACCGGAGGACCTGCGACGGGATGACCATTCAGTACCGCTGTCGGTGCGGGCAGGAAGTGATCCTGCGACCGCGAGAGGGGATCTATCTGGTCGTCGGGTTGGCGCTGGGCTTGGGGCTCCTCAATACGGTGCTTCTCGGCTATCTGGTCGCACGATCGGCGCCTGCGGCATCCACGCTGGCGCCCGTCGCACCCAACGGGGCAGAGATCGCTGCCGCCTCGAGCCCGGGGTTGCCGTCGACCGTGGACCCGCCGGTGGAGTCAGCCATCCTCCCAGACGCCACCCACGTTGCGAACGACTCGGGTCGAGACGTCGGGGATGGCGAACGCCGTTCCGGAGCGGTGTCGGCGGGCGCCGCCCCGGCAGCGACCTCCCCAACCCAGCCGGCGCCCGCCGTCGACTCCACCACCAAGACCTCCGAGGTCCCGTTGTCGACCGCCGACTCGGTCCACCTCGCGCCGCCCGAGGCCGCAGCGGCGTCGGGCGCTCGGTCCAACGTCGAGGAACCTCAACACGACTGGGCCGCTGTAGACCCGCCGTCGCTGACGGGCCCTCAGATGTGGGCCTTTCTCGAGGCTCCCCCGGCGGATCCACTCGACCGCGCGGCGGGTTGGCTGGCAGTCCTCCGAAACGGTCCCGAGGTCTTCCGTGTGCGCGCGCGAGACCGGTTGGCCGCGGATCCAGCCACGGGGGAGTTCCAGCACCTCGGCCCGCGACCCGGCTCCGCGCCCGCCGACGCTCACCCTGGTGCCCGCATCGCCGGCCGCTGGCAGCAGTGGCACCGAGATGGCGGGCCGCGCGCGGCCTGGTCCGCCGACGTCGGGGCCTGGGTCGCCTCGGCGGAGGTGTCGGCCCAGCAATCCCGCGCCACCGTCTTCTTGGTGGATCTCTCCGAGAGCATGTCCGCCGAAGTCCGCGAGACCGTCACGGTTCTCGAGTCCGTGGTGCCCTTGCTCTCCGGGCCCGGCAGTCACCGAACCTGGGGTTGGATCGGATTTCGCGACGAGGTGGTCGATCGTCAGTCGCTCACGCCGGACCCGGATGCCTTCCTGGCGTCTCTCTCTCGCTGGCGGTGCGAAGAAGGTGGCGACGTTCCCGAGGGCGTTGACCGGGCTTTGTTCGAGGCTTTTCGTTTCGGATCCTTCGAGTGGGGGAGCGGCGTGGAACGGGTGCTGGTGGTGTTCGGCGACGCCCCGCCCGCCTACGAGCGTGTCTCCGGCATGATCTCGCTCTGCGAGGCCGCGCATTCGTCTCCCGACGCGTATCGAGTGCAAGTGCTGGGGATCCTACGCGAGGCCGAATTCGATCGCGTCCCGAGCTTCGACGAACTCGCCCGCGTGGGTGGTAGTCGCGCGCTCTATGTGAGGGAGTCGTCCCCGGTCGCGAATGTTTGGTGGAGCTTTCTCGTCGGTTCGAGTCCGATCTCTGGGGCGAACCGCCCACACTGACTTCCCGGCTGGAGTCGTCGCCACCTTCAGGCCCCAGTCGCCAGCGCCGCCACACGAACGCCGCCACCTCATCGATCCTGGCCCGGCGAGCACGCCCGGCTGCGATCGTCGGCCGTTTCGCACGCTTCTTCGATTGAGCGCCGAAGGGCCGGAGAGTAGGATTCGCGGCCCTAAGGAGTCGCCCAAGAACAACTTCGACATCTTGCCGTCGATTTGGGTCAGATTCGGCCGATCCAAAAAACTCGGAACCGGAGGCGTAGCCTTGGTTCCGGTGAGGATTTCGAGGTTTTCGGATCGGTCGAAGATGGCCCGAAGCGACGAGCAAGAGGGTGAAGTTATCCTTGGGCGACTCCTCAGGGGGAGCACCCCGGCGCCGGCCCGGCGACGCGGCGAGCTTCGCCGCCCGCGTGCCGCTCGACGACGTCGCTGCTTGGGAATGCGCCCGGGCTCGGCGGGACCGTCTGGCTTCCGAGATCCCGTTCGGGGCGGCCGTTGCCCTGTGTCTTCTTTCGAGTGTCGAACCGCAACTCCGAACATTGGGGGCCATGTCCAAGCCCGACGCGAAGGCCACTCCCGACCGCTTCCCCGTCGCCGGGGGCAAGCCGAGAATCGTGGAGCGGGTCGATCACGGGGTCTCGCGACGGGACATCGACCCCGATGCCCTGAAGATCCTCTACCGCCTGCATCAATCCGGATTCGCGGCCTACCTCGTTGGCGGGGGCGTGCGCGACCTGATGTTGGGGCGTCGTCCCAAGGACTTCGACATCGCGACCGACGCTCGTCCGCGCCAGGTCAAGAAGCTGTTTCGCAACTGCCGCATCATCGGACGTCGCTTCCGCCTGGCGCATCTGCACTACCCCGATGGGAAGATCATCGAGGTCGCGACCTTTCGGAGTTCCTCCGAATCCGACGGGATCGTGCGCGACGGTGAGTTGATTCGCCGCGACAACGTCTATGGGACCGCCGAGGAAGACGCGACCCGCCGCGACCTGACGATCAACGGCCTTTTCTACAACATCGGCGACTTCTCGGTGATCGACTACGTGGGTGGGGTCGAAGATCTGCGTGCCGGGCTGGTGCGGACGATCCAAGACCCGGTCTTCTCGTTTCGAGAAGATCCGGTCCGCATGATGCGCGCGATTCGCCACACGACCCGCCTGTCCTTTTCGATCGAGGAGCAGACCCGGCGCGCGCTGGTTTCGGAGCGAGACGAGATCCTCAAGGCCAACGAAGCCCGCATGATCGAAGAACTCTACAAGGATCTGGCGAGCGGCCATGCGCGCGAGTACTTCGACACACTGCACGAGTTCGGCTTCTTGAAACTGCTACTGCCGGATTTGGTCGCCACCTTCCGGCAACGGTCGGCCCGGTCGGGCAAAGCGTTGCTCGACGATTGCTTGAGGCGCCTCGATCAGATGGTTCGGGACGGCCTCGAGGTCACGCACAGTCTCGGCCTCGCGGCACTCTTTGCGCCACTCATCCTGCCGAAAGCGCTGGAGGTCGAACAGACGGGCGTGCCGCGAGGCGCGCTGCCTTTCGAACCATTCCTGCAGCTTCTCGGCCCGATCTTCCAGAAACGGATTCGGGTCTATCGCCGCGACCAGGAGCGCCTTTGGCATGCGCTCGGGGCGTGGCCCCGGATTGCGAAGGCGCTCGAGCGCGGGAACATCCCGGTGGCGCTTCGTCAGCGGCACTACCTGCGCGACGCCGCGGAGATCTA
>JBFWWP010000026.1:0-33477 GCA_050246115.1 Planctomycetota bacterium | reverse complement strand
CGATATTGGCCCTATCGTAACCTTGGCATGGTGCTCTGCTCGCGAGAAGGCGGTGACTTGCGTGAACCGGACCGGACCCGACCTGCGGCGCCTCGGCGTGGTCGGCGGATTGTCGCTCATCGCGTGCGTCGTCGTCGCTGTCCAGAGCCCGCCCGAGCGTGCTGTCTCGGTGTCGCGCGTGCAGTTGGCAGGTGCGGAGTTCGTCGCCACCCTTGCTTCGACCTCGGGTTGGTCGGACCCACCCGACTTGTCGGTGGCCGGTTCGACTCCCATTCCTCGCGACGCGACGTTGCGCGTCCCGCTGCCGGTCCTGTGGGGCACCGAGATCGTACCGGTCGGTGAGTACTCGCTCTCTTTGGCCGTCGAGGCGAACGGCGAACTGCGACTCGAGCTCCGTTCGGTCGGCGCCAACACGAGCTACTCGCTTCCTGTCGAGCGCGCCGACTTCTCGGCCCCGGAAGAGGTTCGCGTCTCGGTTTCCGGCGTCGAGCGCGGAGACGTCGCGATCGGTGCGCTCCAAATCCGGTGGGGGGCGCTACTCGTCGAAGGCCGATTCGATCCGCTTCGAAGCGCGGCTTTCGAAAGCGGCCCTTGGCGACTCCAGACCTACACCTTCCCGCGAGCCACCGAGACCGGTTCGACCGCCCCGATCGGGAACCTCGAAACCGCGCAGTCTCCCCGGAGCTGGCGACTCACCCTCCTGGACGCCGACCAAGATCGCGCACGCCTCCTGCTGGAGGATCGCGCTTACTTGAAGCTGCTGGACGAACGGGTCAGCATCCAGCGCGAACTCGCCCTCGTGCGGCGACAGAGCACACACGCGAGCGGCGACGAACTCGATCGTCTCCGTCGACGGGAAGCGACGCTCGAAGCCCGGGCCCGGGGTACGGACGAGCGCCTCGCCCGCGCCGCGAGCACGCAGAACTCCGTCGAAGTGCCGGCGACCGCGCTCGCACAACCCGACCCCGCCGCGCCGTTCGCGGCGCGCATGATCGCCCGTGATGCGGACACGCTCTTGGTCGTCACCACCTCACGACGTCGTTTCGAGTTCCCGCTCCCCAAGCTCTGAGGAGTCGCCCCAGAACAACTTCACCCTCTTGCTCGTCGCTTCGGGCCATCTTCGACCGATCCGAAAACCTCGAAGTCCTGACCGGAACTAAGGCTACGCCTCCGGTTCCGAGCTTTCCCGATCGGCCGAATCTGACCGAAATCGACGGCAAGATGTCGAAGTCATTCTGGGGCGACTCCTGAGCCAGCCCTCGAAGAGTCGCGGATCGACCGCGCCCGTCTCGACTTGGAACGAGCGGTCGCGGTGCTCCCTGGAGTGGCGGTCGTGGTTCCGTTGGTCAGTCTGGCGAGCGGATGGAAGACTTCGGTAGGAAGCCGAGTTTGGGGAGCAGGAGAACGCATGCGCACTCTCATCATCGAAGCTCAGGGAGCGAGCCGCCGGGTCCTCAAGCAAGCGCTGGCCGAACTCGGGAGCTGTGACTGTGTTCCCGAAGCGGGGCAAGGGCTGCGACAGTTCCAGACCGCGTACGCCGCATCCCAGCCCTACGATCTCGTCTGTGTCGACGTATCCACCCAAGGTTGGGGCGGAATCGACGTGCTGCGCGAGATGCGTGAACACGAGCAAGAACTCGGGGTCGGGGTCGGGCGCCAGACACGCATGCTCATGACGACGGACATCGAGGATGTCGATCACATCGTGCGCCACCTCCGTCGCGGCTGCCACGGCTATCTCATTCGGCCCTTCACCGTGCGCGAGGTCCAAGACTCCGTACAGAGAATCCTGTGGCCCGACACCGTGCAGACGACCGATAGCGTCGCCCAACCAGCCCGCTGAACCCGCCTCGGCCAGCGTTGCCTGACAACGCGCTAGCGTTGCCCGGCCGCGCGTTCCTTCGCCGGGAGGATCTCGAGGCAGCTCGTCCACCAGCCCGTGAGAATGGTCTCCACGAACTCTTCGGGCAGCCGCTCCGCACGCATCTCTTCGGCCAGTTGCGTGTGGTCGTACGCGAGGTCTACATACTCCGCACGCAAACCGGAAGCGCGGCTCGGATCTGCGTCGAGTAGGCAGTATCCCACCTTCGTCGAACCGTTGTTCTCCGGTCGTCCGAGGACACCGACGTTGACCATGAGCCGATCGTCGACCTCGCGTTGCCAGTGGATGCCCGTGTGGGTGCAGGCGATGGCTCGCTCGGGGTGCTGCCGGAACAAGCGGCGCAGGAACGGGTCCGGTGTGGTCGACTCCCAGAGGAACTCGTTCGTACGACGCGGGGACCCGTGGCAGAGAAGGACCTGCTCCTCACCGACGCGGATGGTCAACGACGGCGGAAGATCACGTAGCCAATCCTTCCAACGATCCGCCGTGTGCGCGTAGGTGTACTCGTACGACAAACGCGCGAAGTGGTTGTCTTTGGGATCGGTGTAGCCGCACGCGCAGTCTTGCTTGCGGTGGCCGAGGGAGTGATCGTAGTTCCCCTGGATGGTCGTTACTCGGTGCTCGATCAGTACGGGGAACACGCGATCCGGGTGGGGTCCGAAGGCGCCCAGATCGCCGAGACAGTACAGACGCTCGGCACCGCGCGAGCGGGCGTCCGCGATCGCGGCCACCAAAGCGTAGTAGTTCGAGTAGACCCCGCCAAACAAGGCCACACGACCGAGGGGTTCAGCGACCACCGATGACTCGATTCCGATGGGAAGCCGGCCTCCGAGATCGGCGGGAGGCATTGCGGCTCAGGCGTACGATCATGTTGCCTGCCCGAGTCGACCGCCACTCGACACGTTCGAGCAGATGCTGCCGTACTGCCAACAGGTGAAGCAGGCGTTGGCGGCCAGCGGGAACGGTCGCAGCGAGTCCGTGAGGCTGCCGCCGAGAAAACCCCGCGGATCGTCGACTAGGATCGGGCACACGTGCACGCCGCGAGACGATACCATCCGGCTGCTGAAGCACTGGAGCAGCGACGAGTCGAAGCCCTCCATCATGTCGGCGGTGATGCGCTCGTCCGGGGCGTAGCCGCCGGCGCGACTCTCCTCCGCGCCGATCTTGAGCCGCGGGAGGAGCTTGATGCGTGGACGCCGGTAGCCGCGTCGCTCGAGCTCCGCCACGAAGCCCGCGAGGACCTCTTGGTCGCGGCTGGGGTCCCAGACTTGCGCTGCCGTCAAGATCGGCAAGAAGCCCGCGCTGACCAGCCGCTCGATACCGCGGAGTGCGCGCTCGAAGGTGCCCCGTCCACGGATCGCGTCGTTGTCCGCAGCCGTGCACCCGTCGAGCGACACCCGGAACTCGAGCGAGTAGCGGGTGGCGTCGCGGATGGCCGCGAAGGCACGCGCGCGTTCCTCGGTGATCAGAGTGCCATTCGTGAGTACACTGACCGGCCCCTGGCGCAGGATTCTCGCGACGATGGCCTCGAGATCCTTCGCGATGAACGGTTCCCCACCCGTTAGGTAATACTCGCGCACTCCCAGTCGTTCAGCCTCCCGCAGTGCCGGTTCGAGTTCTTCGGGGTGCATCAGCGGGAGCGAGCGATTGGTGGGCGAGCACGAGATGAAACAGTGCGTGCACGACAAGTTGCACAGGGTTCCGCCGACCTGGAACCAGAGGACGTCCAACTCACCCGTTGGAAGGAGCGGCGCCGACTCGGGGGCCGGACAGGAAGCGGTACCTTCGGTGTCAGGGGACGTCGAGTTCATGGCGCTCATACCCGCAGCGACGGCTTTCCGGCCGTTCCGGAGAGGCGCAGCACCTCGTCTGCTACCTGCTCCGCCTGCTCGATGCCGGTCCGCAGCAGGTATTGCGACGAGCGGCCATACGACTTGCTCCCCAAGACGAAGAGGTCCGCCTCTGGACTGCGCAGGGTGTCCAGACCGCCGCTCGACACGGTCAAACAGTCGCCGCTGCCTCCGCCGGCCCCCCCGAGGAGGTGCGCCGCGACCCTCATGATGCCGTCCGTCGCATAACAGTGGTGAACCTGGAGTTCGCTGAGCAGGTGTAGGTCCGGTCGATAGCCGGTGAGCGACAATACATCGTCGACCTCGACGACGCGACTCGATCCGTCATCTCGACGCAAGACCACGGCTATGCCGTCCGGGCGCGGTTCGAATCGCTCGACCGAGACGCCGGCGTGAATGGTCATGCCGTCGGGTGGGTCCGAGGCGATGGCGTGCGCACGTTCGGTCAATGCGCGCCGCTCGGCGAGCGGGTCGTTGTCGATGGCGGCAATGGGAAACCGACTCCCGCGGAACGCCCAGTGCACTTCGGAGCCGGGCACCGAGCGGAGCGACTCGGTCAAGCAGACGCCCGCGGTCGCTGCCGAGTAGCCGCCGCCAACGATCAGCACGCGGCGGCCGAGGCGCTCACCCGCGGCGGGGTTCAGCGCGGAGAGGTCGCGACGAATGCGTGCGGCGAACTGTTCCTCGCCTGGCGCGGGCACCCCGCCGTCGCCGGTCGGGTTGGGATGGTCGGCCACTCCGGTCGCATCGATCAAGAATCGACTCTCGGTATAGCCCTCGGTCGGTCGTCCGCCCGCAGGCGTGAACCGCCACACCACCCGAAACGGCCGCTGGCGGCGCTCGGGTGCGCCAATCAGCTCGGACTTCAGCACGCCACGCCGGGTGGCCCCAAGCGCGCGCGTCTGTTCGTGGATCCGCCCACGCAGCAACTCACTGGCGGCTAGTGGCTCGAGGTAGTGGTCCACGAACTCGGCCCCAGTTGGGCAGTCGTGGGCACCGATTGCCGAGGTGCTGCACGCCGAGATCTCGCGGCCTACGATCGACGTGTTCATCTCCCAGGGCGAGAACATGCGTATGTGCCCCCAGCGCCGCAAGCTTGCCCCGATCTTCCCGGCTTCGAACACGTGCACGTCCAGTCCTCGAGCGCGCAAGGCCAGCGCTGCTTCGAGACCGGCCGGGCCGCCGCCGAGAATCAGAACCTCCACACGGGTTGGCATGGCGCGCCAGGCGTCGAAGTCGTCGCCGCGGTCGGGTGCTGACTTCGGATGCGAGCTCGGGTTGTCGTTCGGTTGCACGGCTGAACTCATGCTCGTCGCAGTTCCTCTCGTTGCTCGAGTCGCAAACGCTCGCGAAGCAGCGTTCGAAAGCCCCCTTGGAGAAAATCTAGGCCCGAAGCGCGCGGCATGCGCTTGATTCGGGTCGAAAGTCCCCGGGGGCGCGTCGTCGATGCGAACGGCGCTGCCCCACGAGCGGTTCCCAGGCAGCGCGGATGGCAGCCTCGAGACGCAGCGCGTCACTCACGCGGGCGACATCGGGCTCCGCCCCGCCCGGGTCTGTAACCAACGGTCGGGAGCCGGCGCGAGGAGTGGACGTGATCCTCACCCGCGAGTTCCTTCTCGGCCCGGCGCGCTCTGGCATCGAGGGCCGCTTGGGGCGGGCGGGCCGGAATCAGCGCGTCGCAGCCATCCCCGATCAGATCGCTGCGACCGGCCTCGAGCAGCGCCTCGCGGACGGCAAAGTAGTTCTCGGGCTTGAAGAACTGCATGAGCGCGCGCTGAGTCTTGCGGTCCCGCATCTTCTTCGCTACGGCCACCGGCTTCTTCGTGAACGGATCGAGTCCGGTGTGATACATGCACGCCGCGATGTCGAACGGCGCCGGGATGAAGTCCTGAACCTGCTCGGGACGATAGCCGTTGCGCTTCAGGAACACGGCCAAATCGATCATCGCGCCCGTGTCGGAGCCTGGGTGCGACGCGATGAAGTACGGCACCAAGTACTGTTCCTTCCCGGCGTCTTTCGATTGCTTCGCGAACTGGCGAGCGAAGTCCTCGAAAGTCTCTGGGGCGGGACGCTTCATCAGCTCCAGGGTCTCTGGGTCGGTGTGCTCCTGAGCCACCTTGAGGTGGCCGCCGACGTGGTGGCGTGTCAACTCGGCCATGTACGCGGGCGAACGACGGGCGAGATCCATGCGCACCCCACTCGCCACGAAGACCTTGCGGATGCCTTGCTGCGCGCGGGCGGCGCGCATGACTTCGATCAGCTCATCGTGATCGGTTCCCAGGAGTGGGCAGATCTTCGGCTGCACGCACGAGAGCCGCTTGCAGCGCGCCTCGATGTCCGGCTTCGTGCAGCGCATCTTGTACATGTTGGCGGTCGGTCCCCCGAGATCGCTGACGACCCCTTTGAACTCGGGGTCGACGCCCAGTGCGGCAACCTCCTGCACGATCGACTCTTTGCTTCGTGACTGGATCACACGACCTTGGTGAGTCGTGATCGAGCAGTACGTGCAACCCCCGAAGCAGCCGCGCATGATCGTCACGGAGTCCTTCACGACTTGGTGCGCCGGTATCGGTTGCGTGTAGCTGGGGTGTTGCTTGCGGGTGAAGGGTAGACCGTAGTAGAAATCCATGGCCCGGCGCGACTCGGGCAACCGCGGTGGGTTGCAGACCACCGCCTGCCGATCGTGCCACTGCACGAGCGTATGGGCGTTGTAGGCGTTCGTGTTCAAGTGGATGAGCCGGGTAGCCTCGGCGAACGCGTGGGGATCGGCTTTCACGGCTTCGTAGGAAGGTAGCTCCACGAGCCCAGCGGAATCTTCGATGGATTCGCGGGCCCCGAGCGCGTAGACCACGCCGCGCATGTCGCGGAGGTCGCGCACCGTCTGACCGGCCGCGAGCCGCTGCGCGATCTCCACGACGATCGATTCGCCCATGCCGTAGGCGATCAAGTCCGCCTTCGCATCGAGCAAGATCGAACGGCGGACGGTGTCGCTCCAGTAGTCGTAGTGGGCGAGTCGACGCAGACTCGCTTCGACGCCGCCAGCGATGATCGGGACTCCCTTGAAGGCCTCGCGCGCGCGCTGGCAATAAGCGAGGGTGGCACGGTCCGGTCGCCGCCCGGTTTGGCCGCCCGGCGAGTAGGCGTCGTCGTTCCGGACCTTGCGGTTGGCGGTGTAGTGGTTGATCATCGAGTCCATGTTCCCGGCGCTGATCGCGAAGAACAGTCTCGGTCGACCGAACTCCCGCCACGGTTCGCAGTCTTGCCAGGATGGCTGCGAGACGATTCCGACCCGGAATCCCGTGGCTTCGAGGACGCGGCCGAGTAGCGCCATGGCGAAACTCGGGTGATCCACGTATGCGTCTCCGGTGACGAATACGACATCGACCTCGTCCCAGCCCCGTGCGCGCGCCTCCGCGGCGCTCATCGGCAGCGGTTGCACTACCGAGTTCCGAGAGCGCGTCGGTAGCGGCGTGGGGATGAAGTCATCGGGAGTGAACGAACCCGGGCGGGGCAACGGCAGCGCGCGAACCATGCGGATCCTTCTGTCCTGGCGAGCCCGTGCGTCCATGCACTCCCAGTATTGGGGAGCATTCGCGGACGGGACCTTTGGTTGCACCGCGGAGTCGAGGGGACCGCGGGCTTCGGTTGGGATTGTACCGGACGGCCGACTCGGGATGATAGAAGGTGGGTGTGGCCGGCTGATCGACGCGCCGCCCCACGCCCGAATCCTTCGTGAAGCCGGGAGGCCGCTGTGGCCAGGGGCGGCGTCGTCCCGGCCCGGAAGCGCACGCCTGCGCGCGACTCGCAGAACGTCTGCTCGTGCTGGGACTGAGGGCGCTGTCTTCGGGCCGCTGCGTGCCCGGTTTCGTGAGTTCTTTGCCGCAGTTCGGTCGCGCACCGGTTGTCGTGGTTCAACGGCTGACGCCGCTGAGACTTCCGAGGTCTGGGGCGATCGTGGGAACTGGGGCCGACGGCCGGTACTGCGGCCACGAGGGTCGTGAGCGGACGCTCGCAAGAAGTTCGGGGAGGTGGCGGCATGATCGAGGGCCGATGGCAACGGGTGGAGACGCTCGTTCGCACGGCGGCCTCCCTCACTGGGGACGAACGTTCCCGGTACCTGGACCGTTGTTGCGCACAGGACCGCGACCTTCGGAGTCACATCGACCTGGTGCTGGCCCTGGGCGAGGAGATCGGCCGCCGGGACGGATCGGGGGCAATCCCCGTTGCGCTGCAGCAGGCGCCCGACCGCTCCCGCGGTAACGATCCCACGGTCGCACTGCCTCCGACTCCCGCGGAACGGTCGCGCGCGTCGGATCCGACGGCGACTTGGACTGCGCTCGAGCCGACTGGGGTCGACGACCCCATCCGATGGCTGCGGGTGGGCGACGACCTGGGTCCCTACCGGATTCTCCGGGTGTTGGGCGAGGGCGGCATGGGTTCGGTGTATCTCGCCGAGCAGCTCCAACCCGTGCAACGCGAAGTCGCGATCAAGCTCATCAAGGTTGGCATGGACACGCGCGAGGTGGTGAGTCGCTTCAACGCGGAGCGGCAAGTCCTCGCGCGCATGAATCACCCCAACATCGCGCGGGTGTACGAGGCTGGGGCCACGCGCGATGGACGCCCGTACTTCGTCATGGAGTACGTGGCCGGACGCACCATCGCCCGTTACTGCGATGATGAGCGACTTGCCACCGACGACCGGGTGCGGCTTTTCCTTGGGGTGTGTGAAGCGATTCAGCACGCCCACCAGAAGGGTGTGATCCACCGCGATATCAAGCCGTCCAACGTACTCGTGGCCGAACAGGATGGACGACCCGTTCCGAAGGTGATCGACTTCGGAATCGCCAAAGCCACCGGCGAGGACGCGATCGAGCGTAGCTTGCACACGAGCGCTGGCATGATCGTCGGCACCCTGGATTACATGAGTCCCGAGCAAGCGACCTTCTCCGGCGGGGCGATCGATACCCGTTCCGACGTGTACTCGCTGGGGGTCCTCCTCTACGAGCTTCTGGTCGGCGACACCCCGTTTGGCCGCGGCACTCAGGGACGGCGCGACTCGTTCGAGCTCGCGCGAGTGTTGCGCGAGGAAGACCCGCCGAGGCCGAGTACCCGCCTCGAAAGGCTGCCCGCGGCAACTTCGACCCAGGAGGCCGCACGGCGCAACACCGATCGCACCACGCTCGCGCGCCAACTGCGGGGCGAACTCGACTGGATCACGCTTCGGGCTTTGGAGCGCGACCCCGCGCAGCGCTACAGCAGTGTGTCCGAGTTCGCGGCTGATCTCGAGCGTTACCTGCGCGATGAGCCCGTGCTCGCCGGGCCGCCGGGAACCACTTATCGCGTGCGGAAGTTCTTGAGACGGCATCGCTCCTGGGTCGTCGGGGCGACGCTCATGTTGGTGACGCTGGTCGGTGCGCTGGTCTGGGTCAGCGTCTTTTACGTGCGCGCGGAAGATGCGCGGCGGCTCGCGGACCACGAGGCCGACAAGGCGAAATCCATCCGGGGGTTCCTCGAGAGCTGGCTCACGAAGCGCGTTCAGGGGAGCCAGAACGTGAGCTTTCACGAGGTCCTGGACGAGGCGGCAAAAGACGTGGACACGGTCTTCGGCGATCGCCCCGTGCTCGCCGTTCACGTCCACTCGCTCCTGGGGCAGTGCTACACCAATCTCGGGGAGTACACGCAAGCCGCGGCTCAGTTCGGGCTCGTCGAGCAAGTGGCGCGCACGGTTGCGCCCGAGTCGGTCTCCCAGGATGACGCCGACATGTTGCTCGCCGCGCGCCGCAAGATCCCCGAGTTCTACTTGCGCACCAACTTGCTCGCACAGGCGCAGGAGCACTACGAGGCGCTCATTCCCGAGTACGAGCGGCGTTATGGCAGCGACTCGGTCGAAGCCGGAGACCTGCTGAACGATCTCGGAGTGTGTCTCAGGCAGCAGGACCGCCTCGACGAGGCCGCGGTTCTGTTGGAGCGAGCGTACGCCATTCGTGAGCGCCGGTTGCCGAATGACCGCGACACCTTTGCGATCGCCCACAACATCGCGCGCCTGTTGCAGGCGCGCAAGCAACTCGGTGAGGCGGAGCGCTACTTCGAGATCGCGGTCAAGGGGTTCGAAAGTTTGGAGGGAGAGGGGCTCCACGGGTTCAACACTTTGCTGCTACGGCGGAACTTGGGCTGGAACTATCAACTCCAGGGGCGGCTGGATGAAGCCGAGGCCGTCTATCGCCAAGTCTTGGCCAGTCAGGTCGAGCGCTTGCTCCCGGATCACGATCACACGATCACGACCCAGAATCACCTGGCGGGCGTACTGGTAGAGCAGGGACGGGCGCGCCCGGAAGAGCGCGCGGCGAAGTTCCGCGAAGCCGAGGACCTGTACCGGAGAACGATCGCCGTCGCCGCAAACACGCTCGGTGAGGCGAACAACAGTACCCACATCTTCCGGCGCGACTACGGCAACCTGCTCCGCATCATGGGGCGCTTCGATGAAGCCGAGGGGCTCTTGCTGGCGGCTTGCGAGCGGCTCACGACCCTCCTGGGCGAGGCGCACCCGGCCACGCGCGATACCCTGGAGAAGCTGGCGTTGCTGTACGAGGACTGGGCTCGACCCGATCGAGCGCGTCACTATCGGGCACTCCTGGGGCCCGCGAAGTGACCGCGCCCCGGTCGCGATCGCTGCGGCGCTCACGGCGAGAGATGGTGGCGCGGTGACCATGCCGGACGTGATCGTCGTCGGCGCGGGAGTGATCGGCCTCGCCTGTTCCTGGCGGTTGGCTCAGGGCGGGCAGAGGGTACTCCTCTTGGAAGCAAAGCGTCCCGGTGCCGGCGCCAGCGGGGCAGCGCTGGGGTCCCTGATCCCGGCGAGTGTCTTGCGCGATGGTCCGGTTCCAGCCCTCCAGCGAGAGAGCCTTGCGCGCTTCGAGGCGTTCTGCCGCGAGGTGGAGGCGGTGAGCGGCCGTGCCACCGAGTTCAATCGATGCGGTCGCCTCGAGATCTTCGGGTCTCCGGGTCGCGCTGTCGAAGCGCGACGAGAGGTCGAGCGCGCTCCGAGCCGTCTCTCTTGGGCGCCGTCGCCCGTGCAGTCAGTGATCACGCCGGACGCCATCGCCGCCGTTGCTCCCGGAGTCGTCGCGCCCCACGGTGGCCTCTGGTGCGCTGCGACGGCGCAAGTGGAACCACGGAGTCTGCTCGCCGCGTTGCACGAGGCATGTGTTCGAGCCGGGGTCGAGGTCGAGTGCGGCGCGCCGGTGGATGGACTGCTGATCGAGCACGATCGCGTCATCGGTGTGCGTCAAGGCGACAGGCGCCGAGTGAGCCGGCATGTTTTGGCGGCAGCCGGAGCCTGCCAGCCCGCATTCGACGAGCGACTCGCCCGAGCCGCGCCGGTGACCCCCGCCAAGGGCGTGGCGCTGCTGCTCCGCGTGCGGCCGCTGCGATGTCGCGCCGTGGTACGCTCGAGGTCCATCTATGTCATGCCGCGGGACGCGAGTCACGTGGCCGTGGGTGCCACGACCGAACACCAGTCTCATTTCGAAGCCGAGGCCGACGAGTTGTCGATTCGCCAGCTTCGCGACGGCGCGACCGAGTTCTGGCCGCTCCTCCGCGACTCCGAACTCGTCGAAGCCTGGGTGGGACTGCGCCCGTCATCCCGGAGCTTGTGCCCATACCTCGGAGCCGTCCCCGGTCTCCCCGGATTGTGGGTCGCGATGGGGCACTACAAGATGGGAATCACCCTGGCCCCCATCACTGCCGAGTCCTTGGCCCACGAGATCATCCACGGGACTCCGCTGCGCGACCTCAGTGCGTTCGCGCCCTTGTCACCGGGTTGACCCCGAAACCAACGTGTGGCGCGCTTGCTTCACGTCCCTGACTCGCGTCGGCCCACCGTGATCCAAGTCGTTCCCGGACGGGCTTCTCGCGATTGTTTGTCGGCCAATGACCCCGATCCTCGAGTCACAAACCGTTCCTTCGTCGGTGTTTCGATCAACTCGCCGGGGCTTGCCAACCGATACTCCACGGTAACGAGGGGAGAGCTGGACCCGCACGGGGTCGGGTCCACGAACCCAACGATTCGCTTGTTGGTTACGACCCTGAAGGAACATCGCAATGCGCGTTCTCGTCGTAGCTGGTTCCTCCGAGGAGCGCCAGCGCGTCCGTCACTGGTTGAGTCGGACTCCCGAACTCGCGGACCAGGACTTCGAGGTTCTCGAGGCGCATACCGGACGCGAGTGCCTTTCGCTCTGCAAGCTCGAACTCCCGGACCTGTTGCTGGTCGACAACGACCTTCGCGACTTGGACGCGGTGGAGTTGCTGTGGGCGCTCTCCGACATGACCTTCGATGCTCCCGCGGTGGTCATCCTGACGGAGCACGCTGACGTCGACCTGACCGCACGGGCCTTCAAGTCCGGCGCCCTCGACGTCTTCCGGAAGGACCAAGTCTCGCCGGAGAAGCTCTACGCCGCGATCCGACGCTGCGAGGACCGCCTGCGGCTCCGCCGACAGTTGCAGCAGAAGCGGGCCGCCCTCGCTTCCGCCCGAGAGGAAGCCGAACGCGCGCAACGGGCGACAAGCAACTTCGTCAGCAAGGTCAGCCACGAGCTACGAACCCCGCTGACCGCCGTCCTCGGCTACGTCGACTTGATCGTCGAGGATCTCGACGAGATCCAGGCGCCCGCTACGATCCGTGCCGCTGCCGAAACCGTGCGGGCGCAAGGCGCCTACATGTTGAGTCTGATCAACGATCTGCTCGACTACTCGAAGATGCAGGCCGGTTGCCTCGACGTCGAGTGGGCCGAAGTGTCGCTGGTCGATCTTCTCGGTCAAGTGCGCGACCTCTTGCACCACATGGCGTCGAGCAAGGGGCTGCAGCTCGAGATCATCTACCTCACGCCGGTGCCCGAGGTGATTCGCACGGACTCGTTGCGGCTTCGCCAGATCCTCGTGAACCTGGTGAACAACGCGATCAAGTTTTCGGACCATGGCTCGGTGCTGGTGCTCGTCCACTTCGCGACCGCCGGGCAGCTTGGAGGCGGTATGGGACCGGACCTCGACCCCGAAGATGGAATCCTCGACTGCACCGTGATCGATTCGGGGATCGGGATCACCGAGGAACAGCAAGCGCGTCTGTTCACACCGTTTCGCCAGGGAGATGCTGGGATCTCGAGACGTTACGGCGGAACCGGTCTCGGCCTGCCCATCGCCCGCGAGTTGGCGCAGCGTCTCGGAGGCGACATCCAGGCGCGCAGCCGCCCCTGCCGTGGGAGCGCATTCCGGTGCCGTGTGCGGACCGGGCCGCTGGGCGAGGTAGCCTTGGTGGATCCGACCGCGCCGTCCCCGTCGGACCCGCCTGCGGCCCGGTCGATGGATGGATTGCCGCCACGCATTCTGCTGGTCGAAGACACGCCCGTGAACCGCGAACTCATCGTTGCCGTACTCCAGCGTGCAGGGCTCTCGGTAACCACCGAAGAGGACGGGCAAGTCGCACTCGAGAGGATCGAGACCGCCGCCATGCGGGGCGAGGACTACGACGTCATCCTCATGGACCTGAACCTCCCGGGCCTCCTGGGTAGCGAGGTCACGCGCCGCCTTCGAGCCCGCGGCTACGCGGGCAAGATCGTTGCCATCACCGCGAGTACCGAAATGGACATTCGACGGGTGTGTTTCGAGAACGGCTTCGACGACTGTCTCGAGAAACCGATCGACCGTACGCACCTCGTCGACACGGTGTGTTCCTACCTCGAGCGCCAGGAAGCCTGAGGCGCTCCGAACCCCGGCGATGGGCCAGCGGGCCCTTGGCTCTCAACGACGAGTTCGCGGCCACTGTCCCTGCAGCAAGTAATAGGTGCGCCAGCGCAGTCGATCCCAGCTGCCGACCAACCGATTCGAGAGGGGGGAGCGACGGGTCTTGCGGTACACGAGGTACTTCTGGAACGACTCGACGTGCGTGTAGCCGAGGCTACGGATGCGGGAGCGAATGGGATACTTGCTGCGCAAGAGGTGGAACGGTCGGTTCGCGTCGTGCGCCGACGCGATCAAGTCGAACACCAGCAGGCCGCCCGGGGCGAGCGCCTCGGTGAGTTGCTCCAAGGTTTCGATGGGATCGGGAACGTGCTCGAGCACGTCGACGGCCGAGATCATGTCGTAGTGTTCGCGTTCGAGAGCAGTCACTTTCAAGTCGATGAAGCTTGCACGGATCTGCCGACGTTCGAGGCGCCAGCGCGCAAAGCGCTGCATCACATCTGAGATGTCGGCGAGCGTGACTTCGATCCCGTCGCCGGCAAGCAGGATACCGTTCGTGCCGATGCCAGCTCCGAAGTCCAGATAGCGCTTCACACCGTATTCCCGGGCCAGGGTCAGCAGTCGCGCGTTCCAGCCCGGGGCGTCGCCTTGCTGGAGGGCGTGCCACCAAAGCAGCTCGAAGATGTAGGCGTCGCAGTCGTTGTAGAACTCGATCAAGGCATTCGGGGTGCTACGATCGTTCTCGTACCACTGGCTGCGCTGTTCCTCGACGGCTCCCTCGCAGCGACGCTCGACCACTTCGAGCGGCAGGCCGGTGTACTCCGAGAGTTCGACGAGGCAGCTCTGCCGCGCCTCGGTCTCACCCGGACGGCAAACGGCGCGCAGCCACAGGTCGCGAAGGTTGGGCGGGAGGGCGCTACTCATGACAACCGCCAGCAAGGAGGGAGTCGAAGCGTTCGACCGTGAGTCGGTCGTGACTGCCGTGCCAGGCGAGTGCGCCGGCAGCGAACCACAGCGCCTGCGGGGACTCGTGTCGGACGTCGAGCGCTGCCGTGAGGCCGCGTGCGAGGGTGCGCTCGGCGATGACATCGATCTCAGCGACGAACACTTCGAGACCTTGCGGTAGCGCTGCGATCCACTGCCGGAGTTGGGCCTCCGCGTGGTGGCTGACGGGGCAGATCGGACTCTTCTTGAAGACGAGCACCGGCTGAGTCAGCGACAGCGCGCGCAGCCTTGCGGCGGCTTCGGAAGGTTCTGCCGGCAGGGCGACGGGAGTGACGGACATCTCAGGGCCTCCCAGGATCCAGGTTGGGGTGACGCACGTGCGTCAGCACGAATCGCGCGCGCCGTCGTAGTCTCCGCCGAGTTGGTACGCGCGGTCGAGTGCCATCACGGGGTGGAGCGTCGGCACTCCCCGGGACGCGAGCAACGCCTCCCAGCGCAGCAGACATCCCGGGTTCCCGGTGAGCACTCCGGTCGCGCCGCTGGCGTCGAAGCGTGCGCGAGCAGCGTGACCGATTTGGCGCGACAACTGCGGCCGCCGGACCGAGAAGAAACCGGCCGCACCGCAGCAGAGTTCCGGTGGCGGTAGCTCCATGTAACCCTCTTCGAGGGTGTCCTGCAACACTCGACGGACGCCTTCGTCGCTGAGCGGTCCATGGCGGTGATGACAGGGGGGGGCGACCACCCAGCGACCGGGAAGCTGACGGCGAGGCCGGCGCCAACCTCCGCGATCGAGCAACCCGAGCGGATCGATGACCCGAGCGGCGAGGCTCTCGGCGCTCCGGGTCGCAGTGCCGCGCGGCTCACAGAGCGCGGGTGCACAGCCAGCGGACTCGATGACCACGTGCTCAGCCCCGGTCGCGATCAACTGACTCACGGCCCGCTCGGTGAGTTCGTCCGCGGTTCGACCCAGTCCCGCATGGTGGTGGAGTGCGCCGCAGCATGCGGGGCCCGCGATGGACACCTCGTAGCCGTTGTGGCGCAGCACGCGAGCGGTCGCGAGGAGCTCCTCGCGAAACCAAACATCGGTCACGCAGCCTCGGAGGAGCGCGACCGTTCCGCGTGGCTCGGGAGCTCCGCTCGCGTGCGGAGCTGCGCTCGGCGACGAGAGTCCGCGGACCCACTCCTCGGGAATTCGGGCCGGCCGCCGGAGTCGGTGTGCGGCCGGCAGGTCGAGTCGTGCAACCAGCCCTGGAAGCCTCCGTAACACCGGCGCGATCCAAGCGATCATTCTCGCGGCGAGCCGAACTCGGACCGGCATCGGGAACACATGGAGCAGAACCACGCGTTCGAGCCAGCGACCCAGCCGCGCGCGCCACGACAGCGGAGGCGCGCCGACTTCGCGAGCAGCGCGGGTGGGCGTGAACCGCTCGCGGTAGCCGGTGATCATCGCTTCCATGGAGATACCCGAGGGGCAATGGCTCTCGCACGCACGGCAAACCAAGCAGTCGTCGAGGCCGGTTGCCAGACCGGGGGTCAGCGCGGTACGACCTTCCGCAATGGCACGCAGCGCAGCGATTCGGCCACGGGGAGACTCGGCCTCGCGGCCAGTGGCGAAGTACGTGGGGCACGCCGGGAGGCACAGACCGCAGTGCACGCAGTCGTTCAGGGTCGGGAGGCTCGCCAAGTCATCGCTCTTCACGCGCGACTCCGATCGACGCTGCAGGCGAGCACACCGCGGCTATCCCACGCCCTGCGCAGGGCGTGTGTGATCCGTTGGAGCGATTCCTGCTCGGTCGCCCCGCACGACGGACCTCGGCCCCAGGGGTCGGCGTCGAGTGGACAATCGGTCGGGATGGTCTCCAGGGCGATGCTGCCGCCGAGGGCGGCCACGCGCGCACGAAGTGCGCGGAGCGGTTCGCCGGGCCACACGTCGGTGCGCGCCAGGCGGGCCAGGCCGAAGTGGGCGAAGGGATAGACGGCCTGCCACAAGAGTCCCGGTGGGCGATCGGCGAGGAAGCGCGACCACGCGCTGTAAGGGAGCCGGATTCGCAGGTCGAGCGCAGGTGAGTGGGTCGTTGCCGTCGGCGTAACCGGGCGGGCCCGCGACGCGGGCGTGGTGGGCATCGCAGAGTCGATGGCAGGGTGGCCGGCGTTGCTCAACGGTTCCGTTTCCACGACCCCCCAGCCAGCGTTCACTGCCGCTCTTCGCGCTCGCTCGAGCCGTGCGCGGTACGTCACGTTCGTTCCCGCCTCGAGCACTTCGACGATGGTCGAGGTCGCGCCGGGCGCAGCCACGTTCGCAGGCGTGGTCAAGGTCACCGCCAACGGCTCGCACGAAGAGCGCCGCAGCGCGTCGAGTCCGTCCCACAGGGCGCGCGCGGTGTCGACGGCGAAGCGCATTCGTTGCGTCACAGCCGGCCGGTGCAGGAGGCGCCAGTGGATGCGGGTGATGACCGCCCACTCGCCGCGGGCTCCACAGAGGAAGCGGGTGATGTCGTAGCCGGTCACGTTCTTCACGACGCGACCGCCCGCGCGGAACGCCACGCCGTCGCCCCGCACGGCTTCGATTCCGAGGACGTGGTCGCGCACGGCGCCGAGCCGCGGTTGGAGCGGGGACTCGCGCGGGTCGCTGAAGAGTCCACCGAGAGTCCCGGGCTGGCGCGGATCGAGAAGCGGTGGCAAGAACAGGCCGTGGGGCTCGAGGGCTGCGGCTACCGCAGTCAGTGACGCGCCGGCCTGCGCGGTCATGACGAGTTCCTCGGCGTCGATGCTCTCGAGGGCGTCGAGCCCGGTCGTTCGCAATGCGATCGTCGGTTCGGCGCCGTGCGCGAACGGTCCACTGATCGGCCGCGTGCCCATTCCACGCGGGATCACGCGCAGGCGAGCAAGGTTCGCTTTGCGTAGGGCCTCACGGACCGCTTCCGAGGACGTGGCCGACCACTCCTCCACGACGACTCTTCCTTCTGTTGGTGGTTTCGGGTTCAGCGCAGCGGTCGCGGCGTAGCGTGACACCTGGAGTGTGGATTTGGTAGCCTTCCGGCCGCCTCGAAGTGGCCGGAAACTTGCTAAACTACGCACCGTATAGACCCCGATAGAACGAACGCCCGGTCGGTGGCGGCGGGGCCCGTTCGACAGAGAAGAGGAGCCAACCCATGTCAAAGCCTATGCTCGCGATCCCGCCTCGCAGCCCTCGCAGGGACACTCATCGGCCCGACCGGGGCGCGTCTTCGAGCCCCGAGAATACACCGCTTCAGCGGGCCGCACGCAGTCCGATGCCGCCCTCGCACGCGTGCCGACCGATGCCGTGTGCGCGCGAGCGCGCCCACGTCGGCGATCGTGACGACGCGCGCCGTTCGGCGGGCCGGTGCCTCCACGCGATCAACTCCCTGGTCGCGGTCATGGGCGGACTCGGCCTCCTCTTTTGGGGCAGCTCATGGCTCAGCGGCCCGAGCTGGGGTCGGACCGCGGCGGACACGGTCGTGACCCGCGCGGTCACCCCGCGCGGCCCCCTCCACACCGACGAGCAGGAGACGATCCAGCTGTTTCGCGTCGCGTCGGCTTCCACGGTGAACATCACGACCTACGGGGAACGACGGACCTGGACCGGTCGCGCGCTCGAGGTACCACTGGGGACGGGAACGGGCTTCCTGTGGGATGATCAAGGACACATTGTCACGAACTTCCACGTGATCGTGCCGGCGCTCAGTCTCGCGCGCAACAACCGGCCGGTCGCCGAGGTCACCCTTGCTGGCGACGTCACCAAGCGAGCCGCCCTCCTGGTCGGCATCGCGCCCGCCACGGACCTCGCGGTGCTGCGTCTGGCGGAGCTGCCGGCGAATGGGGTGAAGCCCATTCCTCTTGGCACCTCGGACGACCTGCAGGTCGGGCAGAAGGTGCTGGCGATCGGCAATCCATTTGGTCTCGACCAAACGCTCACGACGGGTGTCATCAGCGCGTTGAACCGCGAGATCCAGTCTCTTCAGCGGACGCCGATCAAGGACGTCATCCAGACCGATGCGGCGATCAACCCGGGCAACTCGGGCGGACCGTTGCTCGACAGTGTCGGGCGCCTGATCGGGGTGAATACCGCGATCTACAGTCCGTCGGGCGCCTATGCGGGCATCGGCTTCGCCATTCCCGTGGATCGTGTGGCCCAGGTGGTGCCCGAGATCATCGCGTTCGGCGAACCCCGCATGCCAGGCCTCGGCGTGGTGATCGTCCCCGCGCGTCGACAAATCGGCGGTGACGGGCTGTTCGTGGTGGACGTACTTCCGGGGGGCGCCGCCGACGGCGCTGGCATTCGTTCGTACTACAAGAACAACGGACAGGCCGACGTCATTCTGGACATCGACGGCGTCCCGACCAACTCGACGCGGGATCTGCAGAACGTGCTGGCGGACCACAGCGTGGGCGACACCATTCGCGTAACCCTACTTCGCGGCAAGAGCACGGTTGCGATCGACGTCAAGCTCCAGGAGTTGCCACCCGAGAACCCCTGACCTCTCGACGCCACCGGCCGCGCGCGTGGAACCGAAGCTAAGGTGCGCGAACTCTCAATGCGCGTGGGGTTCCTCAGGGGCACGGAGCTTCGCAATGCCGATCACGCCTTGGGCCACGCGCGCGCCCGCGTTGCCGGTGGGCTGGGACATGAGGTCATCCTCGCCTGCGTGCACGATGATCGAGCGCCCGAGGATGGTCTCCGGCCCATTGAGTTGCAGGGCGTAGTCGTCCCACTCGAGGTGAGCCGTCCCCGTGGCGTCAGCCTCGAGGTTGCCCAGGTCTCCGGCGTGGCGGCGCGCCGAGCCCGGGCCGCCGTGGGGATGGCCCTTCGGGTCGAAGTGCCCCCCGGTCGCCATACCGTCCACGGCCCGCGTGTCCCCGAGGTGGTGAACATGAAAGCCGTGCTTACCCGGGGTGAGCCCGCTCACGTTGGCGATCACTTTGACGAAGCCTTGGTCCTGCTTGAAGACGACCGTGCCAGCCGCCTGGTTGCCGGCGGTCGGCGTCAGCACGCACACCATCTCGTCAACCTGCGGCCCGAAGTCCCCGTAGTAAATGTGGGTCGTGGTCTGCACGGTGCTGCAACCAGCGACCAGAGTCCAGGCGAGCGCGGATAGCCAGCAGCAGTTCCTCATCGAAGCCCCTCTCGACAGCAGTAGTTCCAGTTCGGTACGAGCCGAGGCATAGTAGCGGTCCACCCACGGGGAATCCCGAAGTTTCGCAGCGCCTTCTCCGACTCCACCATCACGTCCGGCATGACCGTCGCCCGTGGAGATCGTCTGACCCTTGAACGGACCCCGCGCCCCGAGCTGTTAGAGCAGGTCCAGGACTTTCTGGCGGCTCAGGGGCCCGCCCGCCTCCATCTTCTCCGCCACCAAGCCACCCGCTTCGCTGGTGAGCGTTCTGAACGCATGAGCGAGCAATCCCGTCTCCTACTCCTCTTCACCATCCGCCCATTCACCAACGCGACGCATCCGCAGAGCCACCGCCCATTCAACGCCCAGGCACGCCCTGGGAGCGCGGACAGCCTGTCCGCATCTGCCCGCGCACATCCCGTTCGCGCCACACCTAGTCGCTGCCCTCCATGGCTACCTCGAGACACTCCGACGCGAAGGCGGGGTCGTCGCGGAGTCCCTTGACGAGAGTCTCCTCGAGACCGCACTCTTCCTTGGGGCCCCTGAGATGGTCCAAGGGGCAACCTACAACTGGACCTAACTTGGGGGGATGGCCAGGCCGGTCGAGACTCTCATAGCACGTGGATCAGGATTTGGGGAGCACCTCAGACGGCCCAGGTCGCCGGTGCGCCAGGTGCTTTCTCTGTTAACGGGCTACAAGATCCCAGTCGTCCGCCAAACACTCCCAAGAGCCCAAGCTTGGGGCTGTCCCGTTCAACTCGATTTCAGATCAAACGAGACAGCCCCAGATAATCTCCCCTGCTACTGTCAGTTGTCCTGGAATAGCCCGCCCCCTTGCCAGTCATAATCGCCGCTTACTGTGTGATTCTGTCCGCCACTGACCGATGACGCCCCTCCGAGCGCTTGGTTGTTGAATCCCCCGCTCACTGTAGACGTGCCTGAGCCAGCGGTGTTTCCGTCCCCGCCGAGCACCGCGCAATGGACACCTGTCGCGCTGTTACTGTTGCCACCGCAAACGCTTGCCCAGTTGCCACTGGCCGTTCCGAAGCTCCCACCACTCACCGCCGCGAACAGTCCGGTCGCCTGGTTGTTCTCGCCGCCCGAGATGCAAGAGAAGTTGGCGCCCGCTTGGTTACTTCGGCCTCCCAAGACCGACGAGGATCCGCCTTGAGCTTCATTCTGGAACCCGCCGGAAACCGAGGCGACCCCACCACTTGCAATACAGCCATCCCCTCCCTGAACCGAGGAGTACTCGCCGCTGGCGAGGCCATCGTTACCACCGCTGATAGACGAACGTGCACCAGTTGCGTCGCCGAAGCGACCTCCGCTCACGCTGCTCGATTGACCAGAGGCTAGGTTGGACTCGCCACCGCTGACCGTGGCATAGACAAGCGCGTCGACTTGGCCCACGAGACCTGCGACGTTCTGAATGCCCCCCACAGCACTACAGAAACGACTCACAGCCTGATTGGCCTGGCCACCTGCGACACTCGACTGTGTACCACTGGCGACGTTTTGACCGCCACCAGTAACCGACGATTGAACACCGGACGCAACATTGCCGCTCCCTCCAGAGACCGCAGACTGCCCACCGGACGCAACGTTTCCGGCGCCGCCGGAAACGCACGAGTCGGTTGCGGTTGCCATGTTGTCTTGTCCCCCGAGGATGGTCGATATTGACCCCGACGCGTCATTGAGACGTCCTCCGCACACGGACGAGTACTCGCCGCTCGCATGATTGTCCAATCCTCCGGACACAGAGGACCAGAAGGCACTCGCAACGTTGTTCCGCCCTCCAGACACGCTGGTCACGTCCGTGGTAGCCTGATTCTCACGTCCGCCCGAAACACACGACTCGCCCCCGCTGGCGACATTCAGGAAGCCCCCCGTAACAGACGCGTTGGTGCCGCTTGCCACCCCTCGCTTGCCACCACTAACCGTCGCACAGCTGCCGGTGACATCGTTCTCGCGACCTGCGACCAGCCCGCCGAAGCTCGCATAGTCATTGCGATAGCCACACACAATGCTGTGGGATCCTGTCCGGTCATTTGCATTCATGGGGTCGAGTTCGTTGTAGCCCACAATCAAGTTGCCCAGGCCATTGGTCTGCGTCAGCATCGGGTCTTCTGACGCATCATCTGTCGGATAACCATTCGTCGCTCCGAGCCCATTCACGACCTGTAGGTTCACGCCTGAGAAGCGAATGGTTTTCACCGTTCCACCTTGGCCGTCAGGCAGGAATACAACTGTCATGTGCTGTCCCAGTTCCTGGACCACCGATATCTCCGTCGGCGTCAGACCGGAGCCTCCCGCGAAGGCCGCCGGAGGTGGTCCCCCGCTAAACAGGTACCCCAGGAGTGCAATCGCGTCCCCGATGTCGAGACTACAGTCGCCATTGATGTCGCCGTTCCACTGTGCGTCACCGAAACTCGACGGTCCATAAGGTGCGGTGGGACACGGACCAGCATCGGCCATCCAGTGAAGACACGCTCCAAGTAGCAACGCCGCGAGAACTGCCTGAGAAACGAACCGCACACTCATCCGAAGGACTCCAGACACGCCCCACTCTCCTCTCGCATGAACCGGATCAACGCTCCTCGACCTCACACAACAACTGCACCGCCTATGTCGGCAGCCGCAAACACGCCCCGGGCCTCCGAGTGAACGTAGTGCAACTCCCCTCAACTCGGTTTGACTGCCCCGCTCCTGGCCGCAGCTCAAGGTGCTAGCTTAGCTTAGCTAGCTAGAACGCGGCCGCGAGGCGGCAGCGAGCACGCGGCCCCTCTTCTCACTCTGGTATGTGCCGAGATAACGAGCGACCGGAGGCCTCGCCGCAGGTACACTGCGGTGGGTTACCTACCCCCCTCCCGTGGCGCCATTCTGGAGATTTCACCCTCGGAGAGCAAGAACGGATAGGCATTCTCGACTCAACCACCCTCCTGTCCTCGCTGTGAATCCGCCTTGAGGTCCACAGAGTGGTGACACACACCGAGGACTTCGAGACGAAGTCGTTCCTGGTAGGGCTAACGTTGGAAGGCGTCAACATAACGGTGGAATGCAGCAAGGCGGGACTCGTCGGCGCATACGCGCGCCCATGGCGCATGCTCATTCTTGTCGGCACGCGCGTTGTGCAAGACCAAGTCTTGGATGTCTCGGCTCGCGTCACGGCTGACGCTCCAACTCGACAATGGTCAATACTCGCGATTGAGAGCATACCCGCAGCGGTGTCGCTTGAGCTAGAACGCATGGGTAGCCTAGCACCTCCGATGGCTGACGTTTCGGTCGAAGTGATAGTGCCATAGGTCGCCATTCGCGCCGCTTTCTCGAGCGCCCAGCGCCCATCGGCGCCGCTTCGCGGGAAGAACACTGACCGGAAGAACACTGACCGGAAGAACGCTGACCCAGGGTAATCCGAGCGGCGGCGCCGGCCTTTCCGGTGGAGCGCGGGGCTGAGGTTTGTCGAGGCGTGAAAGAGGGAGGCAGAGCAAAAGGGTGACCCGTGACAGCGGGCCGTGAGCGCCGGCGGGGACCGTACGAACCTTCCGCCCAGTCGTCGCCGCGGCGCATCCACAGAACCACCGCACAACCCACGCCCTGGCACGCCCTGGGATCGCGGACAGCCTGTCCGCCTCTCCCCTCCGGAGTCCACCTCTCCGCGCCGGTCAACACGCGCTTCTTCGCAGCCTATCCGGAGTGCGCCCGCTACGGGTCGAGCACGCGCCGCGCTTGCGCTTCGTGGTCGCGAGTTCGATGGCCTGCCTCCACGCAACCCCGTCCGCTGGGGAAGATCTTGCCCGGGTTCGCGAGGCGCCCCGGGTCGACGGCGTCGCGTATTGCAACCTGAGTCCCGAGGTCATCGTCGCTGAAGACGAGAGGCATGAACTCGCGCTTCTCGAGGCCGATTCCGTGCTCCCCCGAGAGGGTTCCGCCAACGGCCACGCACAGCTCGAGGATCTCGCGCCCGGCGGCCAGCACCCGCGCGGTCACCTCCGGGTTGCGCGCGTCGAACGAGATGTTCGGGTGCAGATTGCCGTCACCGGCATGAAACACATTGGACAGGGTCACGCGGTGACGCGCCCCGATCTCCTGCACTCGCTCGACGACCTCCGCGAGATGGCGCCGGGGCACCACGCCGTCGAGGACGTACAAATCACGGTCGATGCGCCCCATGGCTCCGAAGGCTCCTTTGCGACCCATCCACAGGCGCGCTCGTTCCGCCTCGCTCGCCGCGACCTCGTACGAGAGTGCACCGAGGTCGCGGCAGGTCTGCTCGATGATTGCGGCTTCCTCGGTGACTTCGGCGTCGATTCCCTCCTGGTCGATGAGCAACACGGCTTCGGCTTCCTGGGGGTAGCCCGCGCGATAGACCGAGGCTTCGACGGCGCGGATCGTGAGCTGGTCGAGGATCTCGAGCGCCGCGGGACGCAGTCCGGCACGGATGACCCGCGCGACCGCGTCACAAGCTGCCCGCAGGCTTGTGAATGCCGCGAGGCAGGTACGCACTTCCTCGGGGCGAGGGATCAGCGCCACGACCGCCTCGACCGTGATGCCGAAGGTGCCCTCGGAGCCCACGAACAGGCCTCGCCAATCGTCGTCGATCGCGGTCCCAGGGGGTCCGCCGACGCGCAGCCATTCACCGTTCGGCAGCACGACCGTCAGACCCAACACGTGACGAGTGGTCATGCCGTGCAAGAAGCAGTGAGGACCCCCGGAGTTCTCGGCAATGTTGCCGCCCAGGGTACAGGCCTTCTGGCTCGATGGGTCTGGAGCGAATCGAAGGCCATGGCGCGCCGCCGCGCGATCGAGGTCGAGATTGACCACGCCCGGCTCGACCACGGCGTAGCGATCGCGTGGCTCGATGCGCACGATGCTGCGCATTCGGTTGACGTCGATGACCCACGCGCCGTGCAGGGGGACGGCTCCGCCGGAGAGCCCGGTCCCGGCGCCGCGTGGCACGAAGGGCCTGCCCGCACGGTGGAGGAGTGCGACAACCTGCTGGACCTCACGAGCTGTGACGGCAATGACCACACCGTCGGGTTGCGCGCGGTGCAGCCCAAGCCCGTCCGAGTCGTAGAGCGATCGTTCCCCAACGTCCGTCAGCACCCGCTCGGCGGGGACGAGTCGTCGTAGCTGGCGCAAGAGTGCCCGGTCCAACCTGCTCCTCTCCCTAGGGCCCCGCGGCCCGGATCGCGCGAATCGCCAGGCACTTGGCGTCCGCGACCGGCACGACCGACGGCAGGGCGCGGGCGATCGGGCTCGTACTCGATCGATGGCGCGATCCGCGCTGCTCCGCTTGGGCCCACGCGGAGTACCGCGGTGGCCCGTGGGTGACTCGGCGCACAGGGGCTGTGGATCCTCTGTACTCGGGTCGAAGAAGGAAGTCACGAGGGTGGCGCGGAGTCGCGCCGCTCGACAAGTCGGCGGTCGCCGCCCGGCTCACGAGCGGGTTGGACCTTCGCCGTGGGTCGGCCTACAATTTGCCGTCAGTCCGGGCCCGGGGGGCGCCCCCCCCTCGGGCAGTCGAACCGTTGCGCTGGGCAACTCAAGGGAGCGTCAACTCGGAGGAGTGTGAGCGATGGGACTTTTCGAGAAGCTGCGCAATGAACTGGTCGACATCGTCGAGTGGATCGACGACACCCGACACACTCTCGTTTGGCGATTCCCGCGCTACCACAACCAGATCAAGAATGGCGCCCAGCTCATCGTGCGACCGGGGCAGGTCGCGGTCTTCGTGCACCAAGGCAAGCTCGCGGACGTGTTCGAGCCGGGCACCTACACGCTGACCACCAACAACCTGCCGATCCTGAGCACGCTGCAAGGGTGGAAGTACGGGTTCGACAGCCCGTTCAAGTCGGAGGTGTACTTCGTCAGCACCCGCCAGATCACGGATCTGAAGTGGGGGACACCGAATCCAATCATGCTGCGCGACGCCGATTTCGGCCCGATTCGCTTGCGCGCTTTCGGGACCTACACCATGAAGGCCGCCGATCCCCGCGCCTTGATCAACGAACTGGTTGGCACCGACGGCGTGTTCGAGGCCGAGGAGGTCGGCGAGTTGATGCGTTCGGTGATCACCAGCGCGTTTGCCGACCTTCTCGGGTCGTCCAAGATCGCTGCCCTCGACCTCGCCGCGAACTATCGAGAGCTGTCCGATGACCTGCGGAGGAGGGTGCTCGAACGCGTGGACGACGAGTATGGGCTCGACATCCCGTCGCTGTTCATCGTCAACATCTCGCTCCCGGAGGAAGTCGAGAAGGCGCTCGACACGCGCTCGAGCATGGGCGTGATCGGTGACCTCGCCAAGTATCAGCAGTACCAACTCGGCACCGCGATGCTGGACGCGGCGCGCAACCCCGCCGGCGGGGGGGCTGCCGACGGGATGGGGCTCGGCATGGGCTTCGCCATGGCGAATCAGATGGCCCGCGGTTTCGGCGCACCCATGGGTGGTGGCGTCGGCGCACCGCCGCCGCCACCGAGTTTGGCCGTTCACGTCGCCGAGCGCGGGCAGACTTTGGGTCCGTTCGGAGCCGAGCAACTCGTCGAGTTGATCCGCGCGGGTCGACTCTCGGCGAGCACCCTGGTGTGGAGCCCGGGGCTCGCGGGGTGGACCGCCGCCGGGCAAGTTCCGCAAGTCGCTGCGCTGTTCGCGGCGTCCGCTCCACCTCCGCCTCCGCCCCCGCCGCCGCCAGCCTAGCGCGGCGAGTGAGTTCCCAAGGGTCACCAACGGCCCGGACTGGAGGCGATCACGGTGGAGGATGGGCCGTCGATGGTGGGTGAACGACACGCGCCGAAAGAGGTCTCGGGAGCCGGACGAACCGAGACCGCAGGGGAGACCGTGGACCAGGGCAAGGGACGGATGTTCCCCTGCGAGGGATGCGGTGCCGACCTCGAGTTCCACATCGGGCAGCAAGGCCTGAAGTGTCCTTATTGCGGCTACGTGAAACAGATCGAACTCGCTGAAGACGCCAAGATCCAAGAGCGGGATCTGGCGACGACCTTCGATCGTCTCGTGGAGCTGCGCAAGGCCCGGCGTGTCGAGTCGGCCGGGCCAAAGGCGGCGTCGGGCGTTGCGGAGAAGGAAATCCGCTGCGAGGCCTGCGGTGGCACCGTGATCTTCACGGGGACTCTGGTCAGCACTTCCTGCTCGTACTGCGGGTCCCCGATCCAGATCGACGCCGCGCACCAAGCGCAGGAACGCATCCCCGTCGACGCAGTGCTCCCGTTCCAAGTGCCGCGGGATCGTGCTCAGGCGAACCTTCGCGCTTGGGTGAAGAGTCGGTGGTTTGCCCCCAACGAGTTCAAGCGGCGTGGGGTCGATGGGCGCTTCAGCGGGGTGTATCTACCGTATTGGACCTACGACAGTCTCACCTTCACGCACTACGTTGGCCAGCGCGGTGAGTATTACTACGTCACCGTCGGAAGCGGCAAGAACCAGCGCCGTGAGCGCCGTACCCGTTGGTATCCTGCCAGCGGGGCCTTTCAGCGGTTCTTCGACGACGTTCTGGTCGATGCTTCCCATGGTCTGCCCACCCACCTCGTCCGCGCGCTCGAGCCGTGGCCGCTCAGCCAGTGTTTGCCCTACACCCAGCAGGTGCTGGCGGGCTATCTGGCCCGCACTTACGACGTCGAAGTGGATGCTGGTTTCGAGACCGCGAAGCAGCGGATTGCCCAAGCCATTCTGGTCGAGGTGAAACAGCGGATTGGGGGTGATACACAGAACGTCTTGTCGGTCGACACCCGCCACGACGCGGTCACCTTCAAGCACCTGTTGCTGCCCCTGTGGCTGCTCGTCTACCGCTACCACGACAAGAGCTACAACGTCGTCGTCAACGCGGCTACCGGCGAAGTGCAAGGGCAGCGTCCTTGGAGCTGGATGAAGATCGTCCTGGCGATCCTCGCGGGTGGTGCCCTGGCGGTCGTCGCGCTCTGGGTGATCGCGTTCTTCGATTCGCTCTGACGGACCGCGCCAAAGCGAACGCAAGCCGCGCTTGCCCTCGGGGCCGCTCGCGTCTCAGCCTCCGGTCGGGTCGTTCCCAGCGGGCAGCCGCCGCGAGAGTTGCATGTGCATCTCGTGCTCGGGATTCGGCTTGCCGTCCGTGAAGCTGCGCCAGTGCTCGATCACCTGGTGGTCGGCCACGAACTCGAGCGTGAGCTCCCCCATGTAGGTCTCGGTTCGTGACTTCAGGTCACCCACCGAGTCCATGGCGAAGGCGATCTTGTCCTCGATCAGGCCGTTGGCACGCATCTTCGGCTGGTTACCGGCGCCGCAGTAGTGCGTCACGACGAGCGAGTTGCCGTCGAGGTGGTACATGTTCGTCATCTCGTGATCGGTTCCGGGGAACATGATCTCGCGGACCGCGGACCCGTTGGAGCTGACCCGGAATTCGATGCTGCCTCCCGGGACTCCTCCCACCGATACGTCCCAAGTTCCTTCGAGGCCCTTGATCTTGCTCAACAGCATCTCGCGCTTGGCGGAGTCGAGTTCCTGCGACACGACGGCGGGTGTCGAGTTCGTCGTGGGCGTCATTTGGCAACCGGTGCCGAGCAAGGCGAGGATAGCGGCGGACACGACGCGCAAGGACACGGTGGACCTCCTGACTCAGCGCCGCGAGCGGCGCGTTCCAATTCGAAGGGGCGCGGATCCTACTCGAAACCGGTCGCGGTGTGAACCGAACGACCTCAGGAGTCGCCCAAGAACAACTTCGACATCTTGCCGTCGATTTGGGTCAGATTCGGCCGATCCGGAAAGCTCGAAACCGGAGGCGCAGCCTTAGTTTCGGTGAGGATTTCGAGGTTTTAGGATCGGTCGAAGATGGCCCGAAGCGACGAGCAAGAGGGTGAAGTTATTCTTGGGCGACTCCTCAGTCCACCGCGAGCCGTTGCACCTTGCTGGGCCCGCGTTTCCAAATCCACAAGACCTCGAGCAGCGCGACCGCGGCCAGCCCCGAGCAGAGTCCCCACCAGATACCCTCGAGCCTCATGCCCCGGTGGCCGTGGGGCCATTCGCCGGCGAACACTTCGGGAAAGGACAGCCACAAAGCCACCGGGAAACCGATGAGGTAGAACGCCACGAGGTTGAACACAGCGGCCGGCAGGGTTTGC
Organism: Planctomycetota bacterium; assembly: GCA_050246115.1. GTDB lineage: Bacteria > Planctomycetota > UBA8108 > UBA1146 > JAJFFE01 > JBFWWP01. Next base: position 4,831 of record JBFWWP010000026.1, on the reverse strand, counting down.
CCCATCCCGCGGAGAATGCCCGCGGCCACCGCCTGGGTTCCATCGAAGAGCTGAAACGCCGCAGCAATCGGTAGGACGCTGGCAGCGAGCGCGATCACCTCGACCTCCGACGCGTCCGTGAAGAGGCCGGGTAGTTGCCCACGGAAGAGGACGAAGATGACCGCGAACCCGCTCATGAGCGCTGCGCCGAATGCGAGGGCGACCATGGCCGAGTGCTGGGCTTCGTCCATGCGGCGCGCACCCAGTAGGTTGCCCACACGCGTAGAGGCGGCGATCGATACCCCTAGCGGAAACATGAACGAGAACGAGGCCAGCTTCAACACGATCGTGTGTGAGGCGACGTTGAGTTCCTGCGGCTCCAGGCGGCCCGCGAGCAGGCCTGCGAGGGTGAATGCCCAGACCTCGAGCGAGTACATCGCGGCGATCGGTAGGCCATGCTTGAGCACCTGCCACAGCCCGGCCGGGAGAAACGATTCTCGCGACCAGGGCTGCCACGCGCCTTCGTGGAGACGCCAGCGGTAGATCACCACGGCGAGCGCGACCGCCATGAACACGCGAGTGAGACCCGTCGCGATCCCCGCACCCTGAACGCCGAGGGCCGGGCAGCCAAAGTGACCGTAGATCAGCGCATAGTTGAACAACACGTTGGCGAGGTTCGCGATCGCAATGATGAACAGCGGCACCATCATGATGCCACGGCCTTGGAGGTAGTGGCGCAAGCCGACGAAAACGAGGAACGGGGCCGCGCTGAAGATCTGGACCGAGGCGTAGTCCTGGGCGGCGGACGCGATGCTCGGCGACTGCTGGAGGAAGATGAGAGCCGCGTCCGTTCGCTGCCAGAGGAAGTACAAGGGAATGGTCGAAAGCACCGAGAGCACGATGCAGCGTTGCAGTGCGAGGCCCGCGAGGTGCCCGCGACCGGCGCCGTGTGCTTGCGAGACGATCGGGTCGATTCCCATGACCAGCGCGATACCGGCGATGAGCGTGCCGAAGATCCAGAGATCCCCGAGGGCGACGGCGGACAACGCCTCGGTCCCTAGCCGGCCGACCATCGCGAGGTCCACGAGTCCCAACATCATCGACCCCACCTGGGTGACGATGACCGGCGTGGCCAAACGTGCAAGTTGTCGGAGCTCGGGACCGATGGGGCTCATGGATTCCTCGGGTTGCGTGGATTCGACGCGAGCACTTGGTTTGGCCCCGAAGCATTTAGCAGAAGGACGCTCGGTTGGGTAGCGCACGGGTCGGTCCTCCTCTCGCGGCACCCTCACGGGCGGCGCTGACGCAGAGCGTCGAACGGGGGAGAAACCCGACCGCATGCGCGAATCCGCGGGGTATCGGTACGGAGGTCGTACGCGCGTTGGGGCATGAATCGCTGGGAGAGGCGCGCGGCAGGCGCTATACCGGCCCGAAGCCGCGGTGTTCAGCGAGTTCGTGCGATCGATCCGGTGACGCGGCCGAGTCACTTTCGCCAACAGGGAGGAATCATGCGCCGGGCTGGCATCTGCCTGTTCTCGCTCTTTCTCGTGGCCTCGGCGGTGGATGCCGCTGACTTCCCATACCGGGATACAACAACTTTCGCGGGCCGGGTGCAGTCCCCGACGGACTTCTTCGGCATCTCGTTGGGCGAGCGCTTCACGGCGCATCGGGACGTACTGGCGTACTGTCGTCACGTCGCGCAGGGGTCGGACCGTGTACTCCTCGTCGAGTACGGGCGATCGGCGGAGGGGCGCGAGCTGGTCTATCTGGTGTGCGGGCGTCCGGACCGACTCCGTGACGTCAACGCGGTACGCGAGCGTCAGCGTCGACTGGCCGACCCGCGCCGGATCGGTGCGGATCTCGCCAACGTGATCGAAACCCAACCCGCGATCGTCTGGTTGAGCTACAACGTGCACGGGAACGAGGCGTCAGCTACAGAGGCTGCTCTACAGGTGATCTACCAACTCGCCGACGGCACCGACGCGACGACTCAGCGGATCTTGGATCACGCCGTGGTCGTGCTCGATCCGCTGCTCAACCCCGATGGACGCGAGCGCTACGTGAGCTGGTACCACTCCGTGGCCGCGCCCAAGGGAAACCCGGATCCCGAGGCCCGTGAGCACGACGAACCTTGGCCCGGGGGCCGGACCAATCACTACTACTTCGATCTGAACCGGGATTGGGCATGGCAGAGCCAGGTCGAGACGCAGGCTCGGATCGCGCACTATCTCGATTGGCAGCCGCTGGTCCACGTCGACTTCCACGAGATGTCGCCGGAGACCTCGTACTTCTTCTTTCCGGCCGAGGATCCCATCAACTCGAACCTCCCGGACCACACGGTGCGCTGGGGCAAGGCCTTCGGGCGCGCGAACGCCGAAGCCTTCGACCGCTGGGGTTGGCGGTACTACTCTGCCGAGTCCTTCGATTTGTTCTATCCCGGCTATGGCGATACTTGGCCGAGCTTCCACGGTGCGATCGGCATGACGTACGAACAGGCCGGAGGGCCGAGCGCGGGGTTGCGGTACCGACAACGATCCGGGCACGTACTGACTCTCACCGAACGTCTGCACCACCACTTCGTGACATCGTTCGCGACGCTCGAGTGCGTCGCCGACCGGAAGGAAGAACTCCAGCGCTCCTTTCACGAGTTTCGAGTCAGCGCGCTGGCCGGAGCTCACGCGCGCGGAGTCGTCGAGTACGCGTTTCCACCGATCACGGACTGGTACCGGCAACGGATGCTGATCGATCTCCTCGTCCGCCAAGGTATCGAGGTCGATCGAACCCTCGCAGACGCCATTGCCGCTCCGGCGCGCAGCTTCGATGGGAGTCAGCGAGACGCGGTCAAGCTGCCCGCCGGGACCTACTTGGTACCCGTTGCGCAGCCTGCGGGACGACTGGTCCAAGCGTTGCTCGAGCCCGAAGCCAAGGTCACGGTGAACCGGTTCTACGACGTTTCGGCCTGGTCGCTCCCGTTCGCGATGGGGGTCGACGCGTTGGTCGTCGAGAGTGCGGTGGCCGTCGACCGCGAGCGGGTCGCGGCCGTGTCGCCGCCGCCCGTCGGCGACGTCGCCGCCGCTCGGTATGCCTACCTGCTGCCGTGGGTCGGCGTACCGTCGGTGCGCGCATTGGTCGACCTACAGCGCCAGGGCGTGTCGGTGCATCTGCTCCCCGATGAAGTCGAGATCGAGGGTCGGCGGGTCCCCCGGGGGGCACTCGTGGTCTTCGTCGAGCCTCAGAATGCGACTCTTCACGACGCAGTTCGTGCCACAGCGCGACGATTCCACGTCGAGTTCATCCCAGTCGCCAGCGGCTGGACCGAGGTTGGCGTGGACTTGGGGTCGAGCCGCATCGAGATGCTCCGGCCGGTACGCATTGCCGTGGCCTCGGGGAGCGGGATCTCGAGTTCGGCGTTCGGCGGCATCTGGTCGCTGTTCGAACGTGAGCTCGAACTCCCGTTCACGGCCTTCGGACTCGACGCCCTGGGCAGTCTCGAACTCGATCGCTATGACGTCCTCGTGTTTCCGGATGGAAATGGGCTGCGCTCTCGGCTGGACGAACGGGTCGTCGACCGACTCACCGCGTGGGTGCGCCAAGGTGGGGTGTTGATCGGTATCGGCGGCGCCGCCTTCGCGCTCACTCAGGAGGGGGCAGCCTTGGCGTCGATCAGCTCGCAGGCCACGAAGGCGCGAGCGGAAGCCGACAAGAAGGAGAACGAAAAGGAACCCGAGCGGCTGAAACTCAAGGACTTGGACGAGCGCAGCCGAGAACGGCAGGTACCGGGCAACATTCTGCGGGTCGATCTCGATATCGAGCACCCGTTGACGTTTGGTCTACCGCCGGTGATGCACGTCTTCATGGATTCGACGGAATCGTTCGCGGTGCGCGGTCGGGGCGGGGACGTCGCCGCGTTCACCGAAGACCCCGCTGCGAGCGGCTACATCTCCGAGGACAACTTGGACAAGCTCAAGCAGCGTGTCTATCTGGCAGAGCAGGATCTGGGGCGGGGCAGGGTGATCCTCTTTGCGGGGGATCCCAACTTTCGGCTGTTCTGGCGCGGTACCACCCCGCTGTTCCTGAACGCCATCTTCCTGCGCAGCTACCGATAGGCTGGCCCCAAGTAAACGGCATGCCGTGCCGGTCTCACGCGTGCCGTCGGCGGTCGCTGCATCTCATGACGAGCCTGTCATTACGAGCACGGGAAAGGAGTCATGTCGATGGCGAAGTGGTGTTGTTGGATGCTCCTCGGCGGAGTCATGTTGAGCGGTTGCCGCGGAACCCCGGACTCCGTCTCCGGCGCACCCATCGAGGCGGAGCCGCCGGCCGAGCGCGCCCGAACCCCGGACTCGGCTCCGGCGCGCCACCCCTCCCCGGTACTCGCCGAACTCGTGGATCGTTTCAGCGTCGCGGAGCCCAGCGGGGACTCATTCGTCGAGCCACTTCGGTTGCTCGGCAACGCCCTCTTCGAGCGCCTCCTGGCCGGCGATTCGGAAGGCGTCGCGAAGTGTCTCCTCACACCCGCGGAAATCGACGAACACTACCGCCCAGCGTTCGCGTCGATGCTCAAAATGGAAGGCCGAGCCGGTTTCGACCGAGCCTGGCATGAGTTCCTCGCGGCCGCCGACGGCCGGAACTTGCGCTTGCTGGAGGTGGTCGTCGGCGAAGTGGCCCGCCCGGGCCCGGCCGACGGCGTTCACTCCATGCTCACCCGCCCCGTCGAGTTCGTCACTGCCGTGCAGGTTCGCTGTGCAGTGGGCGAGCGGTTCGGAGTCGCGACCCTGCGGAACCTGCTCCGAATCAACGGCGACTGGCGCGCGTTGAGGTTCGAGTTCGACCTCCAGGAATGAACCGGGTC
>JBFWWP010000025.1:0-89058 GCA_050246115.1 Planctomycetota bacterium | reverse complement strand
GTACCAAGAGGCCGAGCCGGAGCCGATTCCCCAGGAGGAGTACCCGCTGTAGTCCGAGGCGGCCTTCACTCCGCGGGAGCGACTCGCGACGAGGATCCGTGGCGGGTGGTTCCGGTATGCGAACCGAGCGGGGGGCATCGCGCTGCGTCCAACGATGCCGCGCGATGCCCCCGAGGATGTCGGATCCGCAGATCCGCGGATCAGCAGGGTTGGCTGCCTGGGGCTACGGAGAACAGCGCGAAGAGCGCGCCGGTCGGGTCGGTCAGCATGGAGAACGCGCCTACTTCGGGGATCGGGACGTTCTCCATCATCGCGGTCGCGCCGAGGTCCTTGGCTCGATTCGTGGCGGTGGGGAGGTCTTCGACGAAGAAGTAGACGACCCAGCAAGGCGGTGCTCCGGGCATCGGGTGCTTCATGAGGCCGCCGGCCTGTTTGTCACCCTTCATCTGCACATGGTAAAAGCCTGCCGGGCCCATGTCCTTCTTGTTCGCGGTCCAGCCGAACACTGCGGAGTAGAAGGTTTGCGCAGCGTCGGCGTCGTGCGCGTACACCTCGTTCCAGCAGATCCGTCCCGGAACCGGGTTGTCCGGGTCGGCTCCCTGCGACTCGGGCAGACCCTTGTAGATCGACAAGTAGGCGCCCTGCGGATCTTCGATCACTGCAAAGCGGCCGGTCTGCGGAATGTCCGTCGGAGGAACGCAGGTCTTGCCGCCGAGTTGGGTGACCTTCTTGGCCGTCGCGTCGACGTCTTCGACCGCAACGTACGGCATCCAATGCGACATCGGGATTGCCGGTTCTTGGACGATGCCCCCGATGGGCCCCGGGCCGCAGAAAATCATGTGATAGATATGCGGCCCCATTGGGCGCTCATCGATGCGCCAATCGAACAGCGAACTGTAGAACGTTTGGGCGGTCTTGGCATCCTTGGTCATGAGGTCGTGCCACACGAACCGGCCCGGCCATGGGCCACTGGATTGGGTCATGACGCTCCTTACGGCGTTGAGGAAACGGAGGGAGTCGATCGTCTTCGCGTAAGCGGCGGAACTGTGTCGAGGAGTTTAGGAGTCGCCCAAGAATAACTTCACCCTCTTGCTCGTCGCTTCGGGCCATCTTCGGCCGATCCGAAAACCTCGAAATCCTCACCGGAACTAAGGCTACGCCTCCGGTTCCGAGCTTTCCGGATGGCCGAATCCGACCCAAATCGACGGCAAGATGTCGAAGTTATTCTTGGGCGACTCCTTAGCTCCGGGGCCGGGCACTCCACTCGAGCCGGCGAGGATACCCAGGGGATCCGACGTGCTCAAGCACCGCGTTGGTCAAGCCGAGCCAGATTCCCGAGCAGGCGCTTCCGCGAGCAACTCCCGTTCGCGTTTGACGCATGCCCCTAAACGAGCTCAGCCAGGAATCCCTCCAACGGGTGCTTGTGCTGCGAGCGAATGACGAGCGCTCGAGGCGGTTGACGCGAGCGCGGCTTTGGCGGGGGCGCGAGGGGGCTTTGGGGAAGCCCCCGCGACAAACGAGTCCAGGCCCCGTTGCGAGGCATGAGGCTTCGCGTCAGAGCTGTGGTCATGCGTGGTGGGGCGGGGGCTCCCGGCTGGCGGCGGACCGGACCACGACCGCTCCGGGCTTCGTGACAGCCAGAAGGGCCCCTCCGAATCCCCGGGCTCGTCGGCGGGCGCTCGCCGCCGGGAGAAAGTCTGTACATGCCCCCCTGGGTCGGTACCATACCCTGCTTTTCTCGGGGCTTACGACGCGACGCGGGGTCCGCGTATAGACCTCGACAGAGAGACTTCGCAGGGGTGGTTGCCGCGTGACGCAAGCTTCGTTCGGCTCTTCGAATGCCGCCAGTGTTGCGCGGCCCGGTTCGGGACTGACGCGAACCACTGGGTGCGCCGGCGCGGTCGGCAGCGCGCTCGGAGTATGGTCGCCCGGGGCCGAAGCGCTGCAAGCACTCGCCATCGGACTCGGGCCAGCGCTCCGCCGGGTTTCGCACCCGGTGTTCATCGTCGGCACCGACGATGGGCCCGCGGTCGCGCAAGACGGGTGCGCCGCGCTCGGTAGCGGTGCCACAGCGAAGCCCGAGACTCTGCCCCTCCTGGGCTATGCCGCCCCACTCTCGCTCTCGCGTCTCGGCGATCCGAGTTTCTGCGCTGACCACGGGCTTCGCTTTGCGTATGTATCGGGTGCGATGGCGAACGGCATCGGCTCGGTCGCGATCGCTCGCGAGATGGCGCGCGTCGGCATGCTCGGCGTGTTCGGAGCCGCAGGGCTCGCCGTCGAGCGCGTGCGTGCCGCGATCGACGAATTGCAGACGACGCTCAATGGCCGGGCCTTCGGCATGAATCTGATCCATAGCCCCAACGAGCCGCACCTCGAGGCCGAGATCGCGGCCCTCTACCTCGATCGCGGGATCCGCTTGGTGGAGGCGTCTGCGTATCTGGGACTCACGCTGCCGATCGTCCGCTACCGAGTTGCCGGCATCCACGAGGATGCCGACGGGCGCATCGTGACCCCCAACCGCGTCCTCGCCAAGGTGTCGCGCGTAGAGGTCGCGGCGCGTTTCATGGCTCCGCCCCCGGAGAAGTTCCTCGCCGAACTCGTCGCCGAGGGGTTCATCACGGAGTCGCAGGCGCGCATGGCGCAACGAGTCCCGCTCGCTCAGGACATCACGGCGGAGGCCGATTCCGGTGGGCACACGGACAACCGGCCGGCGCTCGCGCTCGTGCCCACCTTGATCGCGTTGCGCGACCGGATGCAATCCATGCATGGCTACAGCGCCGCTCTCCGAGTCGGCGCCGCTGGGGGAATCGCCACGCCCGCTGCTGCAGCCGCTGCGTTCGGAATGGGCGCCGCTTACGTCGTGGTCGGTTCGATCCACCAAGCTTGTCAGGAGGCTGGCACGTCGGACTTGGTGCGCGCGATGCTCGCCGAGGCCGAGCAGGCGGATACCGCCATGGCGCCCGCCGCGGACATGTTCGAGATGGGCGTGAGGGTCCAAGTGCTCAAGCGCGGCACGTTGTTCGCGCCGCGGGCGCAGAAGCTGTACGACCTCTATCGCGCCTACGGGAGCCTCGAGGAACTTCCGGCGACGGAGCGCGCGTCGCTCGAGAAGACGATCTTGCGGGCCTCTATCGACGAAGTCTGGGCCCACACCAAGCGCTTCTTCGAACACCGCGACCCGTCGCAGATCGAACGGGCCGAGCGCGAACCCAAGCACCGCATGGCGCTCGTGTTTCGCTGGTATCTCGGCAAGGCCTCGAACTGGGCCAACGCTGGTGTGGCCGATCGCAAGATCGACTACCAAGTCTGGTGTGGGCCGGGGATGGGCGCATTCAACGAGTGGGTGCGCGGCTCGTTCCTCGAGCCGGTTGCTGCGCGCCGCGTGTCCACAGTCGCTTTGAACTTGCTCTATGGTGCCGCCGTGTGCCAGCGCATCGCGAGTCTCCGCAGCCAGGGAGTGTCGGTGCCGCCCGAAGCCGCTCACGTGACGCCCACGGAACCCGAGGTGATCCTGGAGCACGCGACCCCATGAACGATGCGATGCTAGCTGCCGTCGGCGGACGATGGACGAGCGGATGATCGACTCTGTGCGGCACGCGACGCCCGAGACGTCCGGGATCCAACCCTGAAACTTCTGGCCTCCGGGCCAGTCAATTGCGAGCGATAACGATGAAACGTCGAACGTCTTCCAGCCCACTCGCCATCGTCGGGATCTCGTGTCTGTTTCCGAAGGCGGACGGACTCGAGAAGTACTGGGCGAACATCAAGAACCGCGTGGACGCCATCACTGAGATCCCGGCAACCCATTGGCGTCCCGACGACTACTTCGATGACGACCCGAAGTCGCCGGATCGCACGTATGCCCGGCGCGGAGGCTTCATCGACCCGGTCGCGTTCAATCCGCTCGAGTACGGCATCGCTCCGAAAGACATCGAGGCCACCGACACGTCGCAGTTGCTCGCCCTGGTGGCGGCTCAGCGCGCACTCGACGACGCTGGCTACGGCAAGTCCGGGCGCGCGTTCGATCGACAGCGAACCTCCGTGATCATCGGCGTCACCGGGACCCTCGAGTTGGTGATCCCGCTCGGCGCGCGTTTGGGTCACCCGATCTGGCGTCGTGCGCTCGCCGAGGCGGGGGTCGAGCCGGAAACCGCCGAGCAAGTCGTGAAGGGCATCTCCGACTCGTATGTCGGTTGGCAGGAGAACTCGTTTCCTGGATTGCTCGGGAACGTCGTCGCCGGCCGCATCGCGAGTCGCTTGGATCTCGGTGGCACCAACTGCGTGGTGGACGCCGCTTGCGCGAGTTCCCTGAGCGCGCTGCACCTGGCGGCGCTCGAACTCGACGCGGGCCGCAGCGACATGGTGATCACGGGCGGTGTCGACACCTTCAACGACATCTTCATGTACATGTGCTTCAGCAAGACGCCAGCACTCTCGCGATCCGGTAACGCCAAGCCCTTCGATCGCAATGCCGACGGCACGATCATCGGTGAGGGGCTCGGGCTACTGGTCCTCAAGCGGCTCGAGGATGCCGAACGCGATGAAGATCGCATCTATGCCGTCGTGCGCGGCATCGGTTCATCGAGCGACGGCCGCGGCAATGCGATCTATGCGCCGAGCGCGCCGGGACAGGCGAAGGCGTTGCGCAACGCTTATCGCCAAGCCGACGTGGCACCCGACTCGATCGAGCTGATCGAGGCGCACGGGACCGGCACCGTGGTCGGGGATTCGATCGAAGTGACGGCCCTGAACGAGGTGTTTCGCGAGCGCCGAGCAGAGGGGACGTGGTGCGCGCTCGGGTCGGTCAAGTCGCAGATCGGTCACACCAAGGCCGCGGCCGGGGCCGCGGGTTTGATCAAGGCCGCGCTCGCGCTGCACCACAAAGTGCTGCCGCCCACGATCAAGGTCGAGCGACCCAACGAGAAGGTGCTGCCGGGCACCACGCCGTTCTACGTGAATGCCGAGGCGCGGCCGTGGGTCGCCCGGCCTCAGCACCCCCGACGCGCCGGCGTCAGCTCGTTCGGATTCGGCGGCAGCAACTTCCACTGCGTTCTCGAGGAGTACGGCAGCTCGAAGCCAGGTGTCGATTGGGACGGACGCGTGCAGATCCTCGCGCTGAGCGCGGCGACCGAGGAAGAACTGCGCAGCAAGCTCGCGTCGGTTCGGTCGGAGCCATCGTGGCCCGAGTTCGCGGCGCTCGCTGCGAGCTCGCGCGAGCAGTTTAGCGCAGCGGATCGCTGCCGACTCTTGATGGTCGTGACCGAGCACGACCCGGACGTCGGGAAACGCGTGGCCTCCGCGCTGCACATGCTCGGCCAGCGTGGGGCCGACCGAGCGTGGCAGACTCCGGACGGGGTGTACTATGGGTGCGGCGTGCCGGACGGATCGCTGGCGTTGCTGTTCCCAGGACAAGGCGCCCAGTATCCCGGCATGCTCCGCGATCTCGCCTGCCAGTTCCCGGAGTTCCAGGCGGTGTTGGACGCCGCGAACGCAGCCTTCTGGCACGACGATACCTCCGGCGAGTGTCTGACGGATCGGATCTACCCGCCGCACGCCTTCGACGATGCGGAGCGCGCGGCGCAGGCGGTTGCGCTCCGCGACACACGGGTCGCACAACCCGCGATCGGCGCCGTTTCGCTCGGGGCTTGGCGCGTGCTCGAGTCCTTCGGCGTGAAGGTGAGCGCGACCGGCGGTCACAGCTATGGCGAACTCCCGGCCTTGTTCGTGGCCGGGCGCATCACGGAGAGCGCACTCCATTCGTTGTCGAACTTCCGCGGACGCATGATGTCCGAGGGATCTGGGGAACGCGGCGCCATGCTCGCGGTCGAGGCGCCGCTGCACTTACTCGAGCGACTGTTGAGCGATGAGGGACTGGATTTGGTGATCGCCAACCGCAACGCGCCGCGGCAGGCGGTGCTGTCGGGGCGGTCGGCGCAGATCGACCGTGCACGGGAAGCGCTCACTCGGTTGCAGATTCGGCACACTCCGCTCCCCGTGGCCGCGGCCTTCCACAGCCCGCTGGTGGCCGATGCGCGTCGGCCGTTCGGCAGAGTGCTGCAGAAGGTACGCTTTCGCCCGGCGACCTTGCCGGTCTACGCCAATACTACGGGCGCCGTTTATCCGGAGGGAGAACGTGAGGCCCGGGAGCTGCTCGCGGGGCAACTCGCGGAGCCGGTCGAGTTCGTGCGCCAGATCGAGAGCATGGTCGCGGCCGGTGTTCGCCGCTTCCTCGAAGTCGGGCCGGGCTCGCGCTTGACCGCGCTGGTTGGTGCGATCCTCGGCGATCGCGTGCACACGGCGATCGCGCTCGATGCTTCGGGTGGCCGTCGGGCGGCCACTGCCGGACGACCGGCGCTGACCCCGGGCGCCGCGGTCCCCGCGAGCGGCATCGAAGACCTCGCCCGCTGTCTCGCGCAGTTGGCCGCGCTCGGCGAGCCCGTCACCCTGACCGCTTGGCAGGCCGGGCACGCACCACCCGTGCGGGAGACCAGCACGAGGCCGGTACTCACCGTGCCGATCAGCGGCGCGAACCACGTCGATCCTCGCAGTCGGCCGGAGCCGCCGCGGCCACCGCGCGGAAGCGCGGTCGTCAGCCCGCGCGTTGGCAGTAGCTCGCCCGCGGATGCACCCGCAACGTTCCCCGCGCCAGCCGTTGGCGCGGCGCAAACGGTCGGCGAACGCGATCGCATGGCCCGCAGCGAGTCCGGGAGCACGATGGCCGCTCGGACCACCGCGAGCGGGGCGGCGAACGAACTCGGCGGGCTCCGTCGAGCAGGACTCGAGCCGGCCGTCGGCACTGCGTCTTCGGCGTCGATCGCGCCGGCACCCGAACCCACCCTCGCTTCCGGAGTTCGTCGGGCAACGCTCGCCCAGGCCCCGATGGACGCGCAGCTTTTGGCAAGGAGTGAAGCCTTGATCGCACCGTCTTCGAGTTCGTCGGGAGATCGTTCCGCAATGCCGCGCCCGACGTCACCCGGCCTCCTGGGCGCAGCGTTCCAGGTGACGCAGGAGAGTCTCGTTGCGCTCCAGCGCATGCAGGAGCAAACCGCGCGCTTGCATCAGCAGTTCCTCGAGGGCCAGGCCCTTGCACTCAGCACCTTCCATGAGTTGGTGCTGCAGCAGCAGCGCCTGTTCGGGGCCGAGTCGACCTCCGCCGCGGCCCCCGCGCCGTCGCTTCAACCGAGCAGAGCTGCCGAAGTCGCCACGCGCGCGAGCGAGCACCCGGTGCCGCGAGCGACCGTCGCCGCAGCGCCGTCGGTCGCGCCGCCGCCACGCCCGGCACTCGTCCCCAGGACCACCGCGGATGCCTCCGCCGAGCGCCCGCCGGTGCAGTTCGCGTCACCCGAGGTGGCGCGTGCGCTCCTTCACGTCGTGGCCGAGAAGACGGGCTATCCGGAAGAGATGCTGAACCTCGACATGGAACTCGATGCCGATCTCGGGATCGACTCGATCAAGCGGGTGGAGATCTTGTCGGCGCTGCAGGATCGGCTTCCCGGAGCGCCGGCGATCGCCGCGGATCGCATGGGGGCGCTTCGTACTTTGCGCGAGGTGGCGTCGGCGCTGACGGCAGAGCCCACTGGCGCGCGAGCAACTCTGGCCACGGCGTCGGCGACGACCGGACCGGCGTTGTCGGATGCCGGCCTCGCTTCCCCGCAGCGACAAGTCGCCGACGACGTCGCCCACACCCTGCTGCGGGTGGTGGCCGAGAAGACGGGCTATCCGGAAGAGATGCTGAACCTCGACATGGAACTCGATGCCGATCTCGGCATTGACTCGATCAAGCGAGTCGAGATCTTGTCGGCGCTGCAGGACCGGCTTCCCGGATCGCCGGCGATCGCCGCGGATCGCATGGGGGCGCTTCGTACTTTGCGCGAGGTGGCGTCGGCGTTGACGGCAGAGCCCACTGGGGCGCGAGCAACTCTGGCCACGGCGTCGGCGACGACCGGACCGGCGTTGTCGGATGCCGGCCTCGCTTCCCCGCAGCGACAAGTCGCCGACGACGTCGCGCACACGCTGCTGCGGGTGGTGGCCGAGAAGACGGGCTATCCGGAAGAGATGCTGAACCTCGACATGGAGCTCGACGCCGACCTCGGCATCGACTCGATCAAGCGAGTCGAGATCTTGTCGGCGCTGCAGGACCGGCTTCCCGGATCGCCGGCGATCGCCGCGGATCGCATGGGAACCCTGCGAACCCTCCGCGAGGTCGCGGCGGTGCTCGGGGTGGTCGAGGTGCAGATCCCAGTGCAGCACCTCGCCGAGGCTGTGGAGCTGACCCGCCCGCGCGCTGCGGAAGCCGGGCCGATGCAGTCCGCCACGAGCGGTACCAACACCCCCGATGGAGCCACCAACGCGCTGTTGGCGGTGGTGGCCGAGAAGACCGGCTATCCCGTCGAGATGCTGCATTTGGACATGCACCTCGATTCGGACCTGGGCATCGACTCGATCAAGCGGGTCGAGATCTTCGCCGCACTCCAGGAACGTCTTCCGGAAGCCCCGGTGGCGCAGCCCGAGCACCTCGGTCGACTCGGGACTCTCCGCGAGATCGTCGGGTTCCTCGTGGGGCCGGTGAAGGCCGAGTCCACGAGTGCTTCTCCGCCGCGGCCGGTGAAGACGACTCCAGACACGAAGCGCAACGAGTCGATCCCGGCGAACGGCGAGCACGGATCGATGTCGGCTGCTGCCGTCCCCGCGGCGGCGTCGCCGAGGCTCGAGAGAATCGTCGTGACCGCTGTCGGGCTCGGGCGGGTCGCGGCTCGACGCGCCCTGGAGATCCCGCGGGAGTCGACTTTCTGGATCACCGACGCCGCCGACGGGCTCGCTCGTCGGGTGGCGGCGCGCTTCGAGGAACTCGGGCACCACGCGCGCATCGTGCAAGTGTCCGACGCCGACTTGGTACCACCGACTCGGCTCGCGGGACTCATCGTGCTCACTCCGCGCGAGCCGGTGGCCGTGGAGTTCCTGCGCGACGCATTGTTCCTCGTGCAGCGAGCCGGCTCGAGTCTGCGCGCCGCGGGCGGCGTTGCCGCGTCGACCCTGGTCACCGTTTCGCGCGTGGACGGGAGCTTCGGCTTTGCCAGTGCCGATCCGGTGCACGATCCGCGATCGGGCGGTCTCGCCGGTCTGGCGAAGACGGTCGCGCGCGAGTGGCCGGAGGTATCCGCCAAAGCCCTCGATGTGGCCACCGAACTCGATGACTTGGACGTGGTCGCGCGCGCGATCGTCGAAGAGGCGCTCATCTCGGGGCCGGACGAAGTCGGGCTCACGCGGGCTGGACGCGTTCAGCTCCAGGCCGTCGAGGCGACGATCGACCCCGCCGACGGGAGTGACGTGCCGATCGAGCCGGGCGATGTCATCGTCGTCACGGGCGGCGCACGCGGCGTGACCGCGGAGTGCGCGCTCGCCCTCGCGCGTCATGCGAGTCCGACGCTGGTACTCTTGGGACGTAGCCCGCACCCCACCCCGGAACCGGAGTGGCTCGCGTCGCTCGCGACCGACGGCGCGATCAAGCGTGCGCTCCTCGAGCAGCTACCGCTCGCCGAGCGGAATCCACGCGGGGTGCAGCAGGCTTGGGAGCGCATCACCGGTGCGCGCGCCATGCGGTCGGCGATGGCGCGCATGACGGACGCGGGCTCGCGAGTGATCTACATGCCGGTCGATGTTGCCGACCCCGCTGCGCTGCGCGCGGCCCTCCAAGAGGTGGAGCGTTCGGTTGGGCCGATACGGGGTTTCGTGCACGGCGCCGGCGTGCTTGCGGATCAACGAATCGACGACAAGACGCAAGCGGCCTTCGACCGGGTCTTTGCCACCAAGGTCGGTGGGGCCGAAGCCCTGCTCGCGGCGGTCGATCCCGCGGCGCTGCGCTTCGCGGTGTTCTTCTCGTCGTCTACGGCGCGCTACGGGCGAGTGGGGCAGGTCGACTACGCCATGGCGAACGAGGTGCTGAACAAGCTGGCCCAGCGTTGGGCGCGGCTTCACCCGACGTGCCGTGTGCTCTCGCTCAATTGGGGACCGTGGGACGGCGGCATGGTCGGTCCCGAACTCGCGCGCGTCTTCGCCCGCGAAGGGGTCGGTCTGATCCCGCTCGAGGTCGGGGCGCGGCACTTGCTCGCCGAACTCGGTTGCGTCGCGGATCGACCCGTCGAGGTGGTGCTCATCGGTCCCACTCCGCAGCCTGCTTCCAAGGGGCTCGCCGCGAGCGCCGCGAGCACCCCGCTGCGCATGGCACCGAGCGCTTTACCGCTGGTGTTCGAACGCGAGGTCGATGTCGCTCGCTTCCCAGCCCTTCAGGACCATCGACTCGATGGTCGCCCGGTACTGCCGGTAGCCCTGATGGTCGAGTGGCTTGCCCACGGCGCCTTGCACTCGAATCCCGGCCTCGTCTTGCACGGTATGGACGAGCTGCGGGTTCTGAAGGGCGTCGCCTTCGAGTCCGCCGATGGGGTTCGGCTGCGCGTCCATGCCGCTCCGGCCGAGCGCTCGGGTGACTGCTTCACCGTCGTGGTCGAACTGCGTGGGGGACGCGCCCCGAGCGAAGACATGCTTCACGCGCGTGCGACGGTGTTGCTCACCGCTACGCCGCAGCGCGCTGGCGTCGACGATGCGCTGACCGCGCCCAGCGCGACCCACGGTGCGCCCGCCTGGGGCGACATCTACGAGCGCTTGCTCTTCCACGGGCCTCACTTCCACGCGCTGGCGGAGATCGAAGGATGTTCGCCGGACGGTATCATCGCCGTGGCGAGGGCGGCCCCGCCGCCGCGGGAGTGGTCGAGCGAGCCGCTCCGTCCCCGCTGGATCGCGGACCCTCTGCTCCTCGACGCCGCTTTCCAGATGATGATCTTGTGGTGTCTCGATCAGCGGGGGCACGGCTCCCTCCCGTGTGCGTTTCGTGAGTATCGACAGTACGTGAAGAGCTTCCCCACTCGGGTGAAGATCGTTGCCCGTGTGACGCGCTCCGGCGAGCACGCTGCGCTGGCCGACATGGACTTCGTCGGCGCCGACGGCACCCGCTTGGCGAGTCTGCGTGGCTACGAGTGTGTGATCGATCCGTCGCTGCGCGCGGCCTTTCAAGAGGATCGAATGCCCTGATCGACGGTCGTCTCGGTGCGTTCGCGACTCCCTTTCGGGGCTGCACGCCGAGTGGCCGCACGGTTAGACCCGAACGGGGCTCGACCCGAGATCCTTCCGTGCGGCTCGGATCGTCGTTCCGGGTCAAGATCGACGGTCGCTGGAACGAGAGGGAGGAAAACCGTGCGTCCGAGCCGCGAGTCACGATGTCGTCGCGACGCTTCACGGTTTCGTTCGCGGTCCCTGCGGCTCTTGCCGGCAGTGGTGGGCGTGGGTTGGGTCCTGCTGTCGGTGCCGCCGACTTGCGCGCAGACTTCGGGAACTTCGCTGCGCTTCTTTGGCAACGGCGTGGGTGACATCGATCGGGTCAAGATCCGTATCGATGACCCGAGTACTACCGTCCCAGGCCCGCCAGCGGACGTGGGGGCGACCGACTTCACCATCGAGTTCTGGTTGCGTGCGTTCGCCGCCGAGAATCTGGCGTCAGCCAGTGGAAGCGGTCCGACCAACGCGTGGATCAATGGCAATATCGTGATCGACCGCGACCGCTACAACCAGCCTCGCAACTACGGGATCTCGCTGGGTGCTGGGCTCGTACAGTTCGGGGTCATGGGGCCCACCGGTGAGGCGTTCACTTTGTCGGGTGCCACCGATGTTCGCGACGGCTCGTGGCATCACATCGCGGTCCAGCGGCGGCGCGTCGACGGCTTCCTGTGGGTGTTCGTGGATGGCGTAGTCGAGGCGCAAGTCGACGGCCCTGACGGCGACATCTCTTATCCGGACGACGGGGTGCCGGGCGACTTCTGCGGCGGGCCGTGCCTGAACAGCGATCCCTTCATCGTGATCGCCGCCGAAAAGCACGACGCCGGGCCCGCCTACCCATCGTTTGCGGGCTGGATCGATGATCTGCGCATCTCCGACACGCTGCGCTACGGCGCGCCCTTCACCCCCGCTGCTGCGCCCTTCCTGTCCGACGCCGCTACCGTCGCACTCTATCACTTCGACGAGGGTGCGGCGGATGCAGTCGCGGACTCTTCGAACCATCCACTCGGACCGTCCCCCGGCGTGCGCAACTTCGGCGGCTCGCCAGCCGGCCCACTCTGGAGTCTCGAGACTCCGTTCACCGCGCCGGTCAGTGCTCCGTTCCGCCGCGGCGACTGTAACGGCGACGGCTCGCTGGACATTGCCGATGTCGTGACGCAACTCGGCGTTCTCTTCAGCGGACTCGCCGCCCCTGGCTGCCGATCCGCGTGTGATGCCAACGACGATGACACCTTCGACATCAGCGACCCGGTGCGCGTACTCGGTGTCTTGTTCGCCGCGGAGCCGCCTCTGCCCCCGCCGTCTCCAAACTGTGGGACCGACCCCACTCCCGGCGTGACCGGCTGCGCCCGCTTCCTCGCCTGTCCCTGATCTAGTCCCAGATCAAGCGCGTGCGCGCTTGCTTCGTGCCTAGGTTCATCTCGAGCGGGCTCTCGAAAGCCCCCTCGCGGCCTCGGCGAAGCCGCGTCCGCTGCACCCGTGTGAAAAACTGGCGACTGTGTCCAGATTTTCACGAAACGAGCACTCGTCGTTTCTTTGAAAGGACTTAGGAGCGGTCCGGCGCGAGCCCAGCCCATGCAGAAAGCCGCGCGACGGCCTCGGCGTCAGGCTCCGGAGCCGCCCTGGCAGGTGGAGGCCCGGGCCTCCCGCGCGCCGGCAGCTGTCGCGACGGTTCGACCGGTCTACGAGCGCGAGTGGGCCGGGCGTGATCCGATCCGCCAGCGGACTACGGGCTCTCCTTGCCGATGGCCTCGATGGCGACTTTCGCCGCCTCGGCGACGCGCGCCACCTGCGACCGAGTGAGTTTCTCGAGCACCGGCAGGGCCTGGCGATGCCGGAGCTTCGCGAGGTGGCCGCAAACTCGGACCCGCTCGTCGTTGATGGTCTCCAGGAGGCTAGCGAGGGCCGCTTGATCGGCTCGCGCTTCAGGGTTGGCGCGAATCAAGGGGTGGTTCTTGTCGTCGTAGTTGAGCATCTTGATCAGGATCGCACCGCCCGCGTCGTTTCCGAGCTCGGCCAGCGCCTCGGCCGACGTCTCCTGCCAGTGATGGTCGCGGTGCGCAAGCCCCTTCTCGAGGACGGCAATGCCCGAGGGGTCGTGGTTGATCTGCAGGATCAGTGCGAATGCCAACCGAACCTCGAGCTTCTTGTCCGCGAGGCCCTTCTTACACTCTTCGAGAAGGCCAGCTTCGGTCATGAGCTCCGCGATTTCCCGCGACATCAGGCCGGTTGCAATCGTCTCTCGCACCCGAACCTCCTTGTCGGTCAGAGCGATGCGGATGGCGGCCCCGAGAGTTTCCTTGCTCGCGATCAGTACCAGCGCGTAGCCAGCACGACCGCGAACTTCCTTGTCCTTGTTCGTCGAGAGCGCTTCGAGCGCGTGGAACACGCCCTCGTTGGCTTGCTCCCGGAGACGCATGGCTGGTGAGAAGTAGTCAGGGCTCGCGACGAGGTCATCCAACGAGCGCTGCTGCGCAGGGGTGAGGTCGCCGGGCGGGAGCGGTCGAAGGCCAGCGGCGTCGATGCTCCCGCTCGCGAGCAACGCAATCGCCACGACGATGAATTGGCCAGGAAGTCGGGTAGCAAGCATGGGCGTACTCCGGCAGGATCGAGATTCGAAGGAGGGAAAGGCATGATCTCCCTCGAGATCGGGTTCGTCAAGGCAGCAGAACCCCGTCACGAGCGGCCGGCCCAGCTTGGAGGCGCACGCCGCGTCGGGGCTTTCTCCTGGAACTGCCCAGCGCCGGATCCTATTCTCGCCCTTGCCCACGCGTCGTCGGCTTCGCTCAGAGGAGACTCCATGTTGCGCTCGGTCGCTACCCGTCCGGTTTGTCAGTTCGCACTCGCTGCGCTTTGCCTGGTCCTGCAGCTCCCGCGGTCTCTGCACGCCCAAGAGGTCGTGCCGCCGCCGCTGCCGACTCCCGTCGAGAAGGACTCGCCGCAGCGAGCGCTCGAGACCATGTCGGAGGCGATCGCGGCGAAGGAGAACGAGCTCCGAGAGGCCGAACTCGCGCTCGACCAGGCCGGGCGGACCGCGCGTCGAGAGCCCCTGACCGCCGAGGTGGCACGCCTCCGCCAGGAGCTGGCCGCGCAGCGAGCGAAGTTCACGAGCCTATCTGCACAGGTCGACTTGGGACAACTCCTCGATCCCAGCGAAGAGGCGTTCGATCTGCGCAACGAACTCACGACGCTCCTGCGCCCGCTCGTACAGCAACTCAAGGAAGTGACCGCCGAGCCACGCCAGATCGAGCAGCTACGAAGCCAGGTCGCCCTGTACGAACAACGCCTCGCCCAAGCTCGTCGGGCGCTTCAGAACCTCGATCGCCTGATCCCCGGCGTCGATCCGACGTCGGCGCTCGCCGAGCGACTCCGGCAGGAGCGTGCTTCGTGGCGGGAGCGCGAGGAGACCTACGACGCCAGCCGCCGGATTGCCGGTCTCGAACTCGAACAGAAACTCGGGGAGCGCAAGTCCCTCATCGAATCGACCGGGAGCTTCTTCAACGGGTTCTTTCGCTCCCGCGGGCTCAACCTGTTGCTGGCCGGGTCCAGTTTCTTCGCCGCCTTGCTGATCCTGCGATTCGCACGTCACCGCGCGCTCAAGTTGATCTTTCGTCGCCGGCCGTCGTTCTACTCGCGTCTCGCCGGGGTCGTGCTGCACGTGCTGTCCGTCTTGATCGCGCTCCTGGTGATGCTCATGGTGCTGTTCACGGTGAGCGACTGGGTGCTTCTCGTGATCGTGTTGATCTTCCTGGTCGGGGCCGGTTGGGCGAGCGTCAATATGCTGCCCCAGTTCTTCGAACAGGTGCGGACGTTGCTCAACCTGGGAACCGTTCGCGAGGGGGAGCGCGTGGTTTTCGAGGGGCTTCCTTGGCGAGTCGATGCGCTCAAGATCTACACCGTGCTCCGCAATCCCGATCTCACTGGCGGAGAGTACCGGATTCCGGTTCAGAACCTCGCAGGCTTCCATTCGCGACCGCTGGGAGATAACGAGGTGTGGTTCCCGAGCCGGCAGGGCGACTGGGTGCTCTTGGGTGACTCCACGTTCGGGCAGGTGTTGCACCAAAGCCCGGACTCGGTTCAGGTCGGAGTACCGGGGGGTGCTGTGCAGACCTACCCGACGCGCGCCTTTCTCGACGCGAGCCCGCGCAATCTCTCGGGGGGGTATCGCCTCAAGGTCACCTTCGGCATCGACTACGCACACCAGGCGGTGTGCACCACGGAAGTCCCGAGGCTGATGCAGGCCAAACTCACGACCGAACTCGCCAAGCTTGTCGATGAGACCGAAGTCCGCCGGGTCGTGGTCGAGTTCAAAGCGGCTGGCGCATCATCCCTCGACTATGACGTTCTCGTCGATCTCGGTGGGACCAGCGCGGGCAAGTACCTCGTGCTCCAGCGCGCGGTTTCGCGGATCTTGGTCGACGCCTGTAACGAGCACCGTTGGGTGATCCCGTTCGCCCAAGTGGTCGTTCACCGAGCGCCTGAGTAGGCGCTCGGGCGCAACGGCGCCGACCGTGATTCGATGAGGGAACCCCAGTGGCAGCAGCGGGCGACCGAACCCGGCCGTGCACTCGGCGCGCTCAGCGACCCGAGAATCGCTGCTCCAGCCACGGATCCGCGTGATCGTGGTAGCCGCGGACTTCCCAGAAGCCAGGGCGGTCCGCGGTCATGAACTCGATCTTGCGGATCCACTTGGCACTCTTCCACGCGTAGAGCCGCGGGATCCAGGCACGAACGGGGGCGCCGTGTTCCCGAGTGAGGGGCTTTCCATTCCAGGAGTGGATGAGCGCGGAGTCGGCTCGCAACAGCGCCTCGATCGGCACGTTGGTGGTGTAGTCATCGTAGCTGTGGAAGGTGACGTGGGTGCACCCCGAGTCGACCTCGAGGAGCGGTAGCAGGTCGACGAACCGAACTCCTTGGACCGTGGAATCGAAGATCGACCATGTCGTCACGCAGTGAAGGTCGGTGACGAACTGGGTCTGCGGCAGCGCGAGAAAGGAGTCCCAGTCGAACTCCCGCGCCGGGACCGATCCGACGACCTGCAGTTTCCAGCGCTCGGGAGTGACTCGCGGTTGCACACCGAGGTCGAGTACCGGAAAGCCTGAAACCAGGTGTTGGCCCGGGGGAAGTCGGCCGCCGACAGCGTCGGCGAGCGGACCCGGCCGCGGTGCTGGGGCACCGAGGATCGCGTCGTCACCGATTCCACGTCCCGCAGCAGCGTTGCGTCGGGCGATTCGCTCCTTGGCCGCGACGATCGGGGGTTCCGCCCGGCGACCTTCGTCATCGGCATGCTGCACGGCATCCTCCATCATCCCCAGCCCTCCTTCCGAGACCTTGCAAGGGGCCTCGCTCCAGAGGGACAGACGCTCGGCTCGCGCACTCGGTTCCCGGGAGTCTCACCCGCCAGCCGAGCGGGTCAGAAGTTGCAGTCGAGCAGATCCAAGGTCGGGTCGATCCCCGGATTCGGGAACGGAGCGGGCGGATTGGGCCCCATCTGGAAGAGGTTCGACAGGCTGAACACGGCGTCGGCGATGTTGACCGTCCCGTCATCGTTACAGTCCAAAGCATCCAGGCAGTCCGCGGGTCCCATGCTGAACAAATACGACAGGCACGACACCGGATCGGCGATGTTGAACGCGAGGTCGCCGTTGCTGTCGCCGCGGATGAACAGGCTCCCTTCGACGACCTGCAGGATGCCGGGCACCGTGTCCGGCGCGAAACAAAGGCCGGTGGGCGGCACGAAGCAAACGTCGACCGGTACCGCGCCGACGGCGTCCGTGACCTGGAGGATCAGTGGGAAGCCGGACTGCGCAAACGGACTGATCGACAACTCGATCCGCGCGATGGGATCGTTGTTCGCGGCCGGTATGGTGTTCACGCTGAACAGGTCGAAGACCACGCCGACGGTGACCCAGCCGCCGGGCTCCGGACCCGGATCGATGGCGCCGTCGAAAAACCCTGCACCTTGCGCCGAGGTCCCCGCCAGCGTGACCGCCGTGGGGGTGATGAGGTTCGCATCCATGTCCACGCCAAAGGAGAACCCCGCGAGCGGTTGATTGTGGTCCGCGAGCGCGCGTACGACCACGCCGGTAGCTCCCGCAGTGACCGTCGCGTTCTCGATGCGCAGCACGTTGTTGGTGTAGGTGAAACCGTTCGTGAGGGTCGACGAGCCGGCCGCCTGGGCGACGAGGACATCGATCGGACCGGGAGCTCCGGCCGGCGTCAACCCGGTGATGAGGGAGCTGTTGACGAACTGCGCGTTCGTGAGCGGTGTGACTCCGAAGAAGACGGTCGCGTCCGGTGAGAAGTTCGTCCCGATGATCTGCACTGGCGTGCCGCCTCCGGCGGTGCCGGCGTTCGGCGTGACCTGCTGGATCACGGGCGCCGCGTTGCCGTAAAAGTAGGCGCTCGTCAGAGTCACCGAACCCAACGCATTCGAAATGCTGATCGAGACCGGCCCGGCGGCGTGCGCGGGCATGCTCGGAATGCGCAGGGTCGAGCAACTATCGACCGAAAACTGACTGCTCGGTAGCCCGACTCCGCCAATGGACAAACTGGTGTTGCCCGTCCACGTGAAGTTGGCTCCGGTGATGATCACTTCGTTGCCGCCACCGACCGGACCATCGGGCGGCGTGACGCTGTTGATTGCGGGATTGTCGCTGATCGAGGCGTTGACCCCATAAAGTGATTGCACCCCGGCGATGTCGTCGGTGTGCAGCGTCCGCAGCGGCATGCCGGTACCTGAGAAGCTCGCCTCCATGGTCGCGCCGTTCGCCGTCGTGTGACCGAGTCCGAGCGCGTGTCCGAACTCGTGAACGCCGATTCCGATGATGTCGGTTTGATTGCCCACTGAATCGCCGACCCCGTTCCAGGTGAACGTTTGGAACGAGTTTGCGCCCCAGAAGACCATGTCGAACCCGACGAAGTTGCTGCCGACGAACGAATAGAACGTGGTGGCGGCGGCCGCGTCCCCCGAGTTCTGGGCGGTATAGAACACCGCATTGTTGTTGTCGCCGGTGTTGACGGTGGTGGTTACGGTCTGGCCCAGATAGTTGAAGTTGAAGTTCGTCGTGCCTTGGTTGCGCCATGCCGACGCAGCACAGCGAATCGCCTCGACCTGCTGGGCAGCAGTCCCGCCCGTGGCCACGGGGAACGTCGGATTCACGCGGAATCCGGCGATGCCAGTCGGCCAGTCGGGGCCCTCGAGCACGAACGATCGCGAGAACTCGCCTTCGAAGATGAAGGCCAGCATGACCAGGGCCAGGTAGGCAAGCTTTCTGGGGGGGCTCATCGGTCACCCGCTTTCTTCTCGCCGGGCTCAATGGCCTGGGCGGCGAGGATTGCGTCGACCTTCCGCTTCAGAGCGTGGGTCAGGATGTCCTCCGAGATTGGCTGGCTCGCGGATCCCGCGACGCGTTCGACGAAGATGGTGTACTTACCCTGTTCCCAACCGCGGACCCACAGGCGGTCGAGGAAGGTGTGGACGAACACGAGCACCTTCTCGCCCTTCGTGAAGCGGGGAGCCTCGGAGACCCGCATCTCGACGCCGTCGGGAGCGAGGCCGCCGGGCACCTGCAGCACCAGCGGCACACCCCGTGGCACGCTTCCCTTCCACTCCGCACTCGGCTCGATGGTCACGTCGCTGAAGATCACCTCGCCGACTCCGGGCCACTGGCCCCGGTAGCCGCGCACGTCCGTGACCGTACCGATGACGATGTGCTCGGCCCCACGGCACAGCCACTCCAGATCGACCCGTTGCTGAATCGCCAGTATGGAAGTGCTGAGCCCTAGGCCCAAGACCACGAGCGCCAGATAGGTGAAAGCTCGACTGCGCCCCATTGCGCTTCCTTTCGGTGCAGGAACCGTCGTCGCCGACTCGAACCCTTCCACAGCCGTCGTCTGTCGGGGCAGCGCCGCCTGGCGCGCCGCCCCGAATCGTCGACTCGCTACGGTGCCGGCACGCAATCGATCGCATCCGGTGTCGGGTCGATACCCGCCGCCGGGAACGGCGCTGCGGGCGCCGTGCCACCGCTGAACAGGTAGCTCAACAGCGAGATCGCGTCGCCGATGTTGACTTGCCCATCGTCGGCGACGTCGAGTGCGTCCAGGCACGAGACGCTGTCACCTGCGAAGAGATAGCCGAGAGTCAGCACCGCGTCGGAGATGTCGACCGACCCGGTGGCGTTGGCGTCGCCGCGTACGAACGAGGCCCCCGCGACGGCCGAAAGGAACCCGCTGATACGGGCGGGGCGCAACGCCGAGCCGTCCGAGAGCCCGAAGGTCAGATCCACGACCGGGTCGCTGAGATCATCCCGAACTTGCAGCTCGAGCAGTTCGCCCGGGGTTACGCTCGCGTCGACGTCGACCGCGAACCGCGTGATCAACTGATTGGTTCCGGGCGGGATCACCACTTGGATGTTCTGATCGAATACCACGCCGATGACGAACCAGCCGCCGGCGGCACTGTTGTCGATGCTCGTGTAAACGAACCACGAGTTGGCCGCGAGGGTTCCATTCAGGGTGACGTCCGCGATCTGCAGTGCCGCCGGGTTCACCTCCAGTCCGTAGGAATAGCCGGCGATGGGGGACTCATTGTCCATGGTCACGTTGATGTTGACGTTGGCTTGGCCGGGAACGACGTCCTTGCTTTCCACAATGATCTTGTCGTCCACGTAGCGGAAGCCGTTAGTCAGCGTGGACGTACCCGAGCTCTGCGTGACGGTCACATCCTCGAACCCGCCGCTGAGGGTGGGAGGGATGACGCCGACGATCTGCGTCGCGTTCACGAACGTTTGGCTGATCAGTGGGATCGAGCCCACGGTGACGATGGCCTCGGGGGCTAGGTCGTCGCCGAGCACGCTCACCGTGATTCCGCCCTCGATGTTGGAGATCGCCGGCGACACCGAGGAGATGCTGGGCGGGTCGGGAATGAAGATCCCTTCGGTCACGTTCACGCTGTCGATGAACCAGTCATCCGATAGGCCGTCACCCTCGGTTCGAAAGCGAATCCGGAACTCGTTGTGAAGGGCAGTGCCGGTCAGATTGTGGGAGTGCAGAACGAAGGCGGTCTGATCCACGCCGTTCGAGGTGATGCGATTCAGCTCCACCCACACCCGATTGCTGGCCCAGTACTCGACTACGAGTTGCTCGCCCGCTTCCACGCCCACGTGTTCGGTCTGGTAGGTGAGCGTGGGCTGGAAGACTCCGCCGAGGGCAATGAAGTTGCTTCGAACTTCGTCGTCGCGATAGTCCTCGGGGCCCGCTGAGTCCAGATTCAACGAACGGGTGCCGCTGGGCTCGCCGATGGCCGCGGTGCTCACGAACGCGCCTTGTACGTACACCCAATTGGACGTCGCGACGTTGTTGTTCTCGAACTCGTCTTGGAAGGGGAGCGTGAGCGGCAACGCCAGGTCGCTGAGGCAGGTTCGAGAGTCGCGGAAGGCCGCGATCTGGGCGGCCGGCACTGGCGCAAAGGACAGCGGGTTGATGCCGTTACACCCGCCGAGGCCCGAGCACATGATGCGACAGGGGTTGATTCCGTTGCAGTGTGGTGCGCTCCAGTTGTGTCCGAGTTCGTGTGCAGTGAGCGCCACGCGGGAGTTGAAGTTGGTGGAGAAGCTGGTCTCGGAAAGTCCGTACTGATTGTCGGCGCTGCAGACCACGCTCAGCGAGGCGATGCCGATCGTCGACCCCGAAAGATTGCGGCCCGTGAACAGGTGCGAGAGGTCGCCGCGGATGTTAGTGAACGGCGCACTGTTCCACACCGACGCGAACTGACCGAGCAGCGCGCCCGCATTGGAGGTCGTGTAGGGTGTGCCGGCCGTCGTTCGGACGACGACCGTGGTCAGCTCGTAGGTAATGCTGACCGACGCCTCGTAGACGTTCTCCACCGCGTTCATGACCGTCTCGATGTTCTGCACGGTCGCGCCCACGCTCTGGCCGTTGTCCACGTAGAAGTCGAAGTCGGCGTCGACCGCGAGGTCGCAAATCTTCAGTCCGGTGCCGAAGGGTTGCGCTCCGCCTTCACCCGGGTCGCCACCGATCGTGAAGTCGTTGACAACGCCGCACTCGTACTGCGGGACCGCAATGTCACCCGCGTCGTACAGAGCGTGGAGCGACGGTGTCGGACTCACGACCCCAGCGTCCGAAACGGGCTGCACCGTCCAGCTGTTGGCGGCGCCAAAAATGATCGCGCGCATGGCGGTGCCGTCGAAACTGGCGCGCACCGCGTCACCCGTTTCGAGCACGCGGCCCTTCCACGTGACGATCGGCGGTGCGGGAACCCGCGTCAGGTGGCTGCCGTCGTCGACCCACACGGCGAATCGATCCGATCGCAGGGAGTGCCGCTCGAGCTCGAGCGTCCAGAAGACACCCTCTGCGGGTGACACCGTCGTGTGGAGGACGCCGCTCACGGGATTCTCGGCGAACACGAGCGGTTGGATCCGGGCGCTCGAGAGTTCGAGTCCCTGGAGCACGGCAGCTTGGAACGCCCCACCCTGGGCGGCGCAAGGACGGTCCGCCGGGCAGATCGTGAGTACCACGGCCGAAACGCATGCGAGACGAGGAGACAAGTGACGCATCGAATGAACCCTTCCCTCGGGCCAACAAACCCCACTGCGCGGCGCTGGCAGAGCGCGAGCGACCGCGAAGGCGTGCGAAAACGCACCCCAACTGCTCTGTGACGGGTGGCCGATGGCCTCCGCGTCGCCAGGCGCAACCTCCTCGAAGGGTGATTTCACAAGCCACAGGGAGGGAGAGACTTCCGCGTCACCCCTCCCGGGACCAGAGCCATGCCATGAACTTACCGGGCGAACCCGGGAGAGACAACGGTGGGATCCCCGCGAACCCGCGCGCTGGAGCCCCAGAAACGCCGGAACAGGCCGGACAGGTACGAGCCGGGCCCAGGCTGTGTTGGTCTCAGGGCCAAAGGCGGGGGGGGCCGGTCGGGCGCCGGACGCGGGACTGACGCGGACCGGGCGCGTGCTCGGCGCGGCGGAGCGCCCGACGCGGGGCGCCCGCGGGGCGCGCGAGTTCGGGCTGCAACTCGCTCAGAACGCGGCAGACCCCATCGCGCGAGAGCACCGTGCCCTGCTTCCCACCGGCATCGTTTCGATCCTCGAGAACCACTTGAACGCCGTGCCCGCCCAACATCGGCGGGATCTCGCAGCCAGCGCCGGTCACGTCGAACTGCCCGCCGCCCTCGACCGCAGGGTCAGCGGAGTCTCGACCGACTAGCCCCCGGCAGTGGGTGTTCCCAGCCACCCGAGTTTGCCAGGACCCCACTCCTCGAGCGCCGCTGGCCCGGCATTCGCAGCCCACTCGACACCGTGTTGCCCGCACCCTTACGTTCCAGCGCGGGACTAGACAGCAGTGTCAGACAGCAAGAGAATGCGCCACGAAGCGACGGGCCAACCACTCAATCCCATGCATCGAGTTCGACGCACCGGCCGGCCGGGACCGGCGCTTGCCCGCAATTACGGAAGCGGACAAAGTGCGCTGCGGCCAGAAGCACTTCGAGACAATCGATGTCCCCTTCGCGGTGGTCGTGACTGCCGAGGATGTGTGACAGTGTGACGACGAGAAGACGCGGCGCCGAATAGCAGCATGCAGCGGGTGCGCCGCCCGCCGCCGCGGACGCTGAGCGTTAGGTTCCTGTGATGTCCGAGTTCCTCTCGTTCGTCGACTTCGTTGCCGACATCGCCTGGATGATGGTGCCGCTTGATGAAGTCGACGCCTTCCTCGCGAGACCAGTCGATCCTTTTGTCGCTGCGCGCGGTCGGGCTTCTCGTTCTTTCGATCAACCCCAAGCGTCGAGCGAACATCGGCTTGCAGCCGATGGCGGCGCATGCAAGCATCCGGAGCCGCCGCTGAAAGGCGGGCGTAGAGCAGGCGGAATGAAACACAGCTCTCTCAATCGACTGACTCACCGACCCTGGAAGTTGCCAACCTCTCCCTGGTCCTGGCGGCAGAGCTGGCGAGACTTGCTGTTTGCCCACTGGCCGGTCAAGGCAGCGGACCTTCAGCCGCTCGTACCGGCGCCGTTGCGCGTGCAGGAGTTTGACGGCACGTCGTGGGTTGGCCTCGTTCCGTTTCGAATGACGGGGGTCATGCGGCGGCCCCTGCCCGATCTACCGTGGGTTTCCGCTTTCCCCGAGTTGAACGTCCGCTTGTATGTCGAGCATGATGGGAAGGCGGGCGTTTGGTTCCTGAGCCTGGACGCTACGAACCCGTTGGCCGTTTGGGCAGCCAGAAGGTTCTTTCACCTGCCGTACTTCAACGCGCGAATCGTGGTCGATGCCGTCGGTGACGGTATTCGCTACACCGCGGCTCGACCCAAGGGACTGCCATCCCTGCGAGCACACTACCGACCGACGTCCGCGGCATATGAGAGCAAGAAGGGCACGCTCGACCACTGGCTCACGGAGCGTTATTGCCTATACGCCCAGTCCTCCGACGGCGTGATCTGGCGCAACGAGGTCCACCACGCTCCGTGGCCGCTGCAACAGGCGGAGGCCGAGATTGCTGAAAACACCTATCTCTCATCTCACGGCCTTTCGATCGAGGGCGACCCGATCACCCTCCACTTTGCTCGACGGATCGACGTGGTCGTCTGGAAAGCGGAGCGCTGCCCGACATGACGGTGAAGCTGTCGATCGTTGCCCTCGGTCAACGGCTCGCAGCTCGAGACCTCGGATCGCTGTGAGGGCTCAGGGTTGGGTCAACCGCTCCAGATTGGAGCGTGTTGAAGCAACCGGTTGCAGCGCACGGTCCGCTGCACGGCCCGCCGTCTGAACCCGAGCGTTCGGCGGACAGAAACGTGAGTAGGCCCACAGTTTCAGGCACAGGAGACTGCTATGCCCGCACGCAAGAAGGACAAGACTTCCAAGCCCGTAGTCCGGAAACCGGCCAAGCGCATGACGGCACGAAGCAAGGCTAGCATGACGTTGCCAGAGTCCATGGTGGCCGGCAAAGCAAGCCCCGCGAAGGCTGCAGTAGGCGACGAACCGGTCTTTGCCTACATCGCCAGCTTGCCCCAGCCGCAGCGCGGCATCGCGGAGCGCATCGATGCTCTAGCAGCCAAGACGCTTCCCGGCCTGCAGCGTTCGGTGAAGTGGGGCATGTCGTACTATGGGGTCGGCGACGGCTGGTGCTTCTGCTGCGGTGGATTCTCCGGCCACATAAAGCTCATGTTCGTGAACGGAGCGGCGCTCGATCCGGTACCCCCGGTGACGCCGGTGGCGATGGGCAAGTCGACGCGGGGTGTGGAGCTCGAGTCCGTGGACGAACTCGACGACCGCCAGATCGCGGCATGGATGAAACAAGTCGCGGCAGTGCCCGGTGTCGGGGGGAAGAAGCGGTAGCATTGGCGCCACGCGGTTGGCCTGACATACTGGTTGGACTGGACGGCCCGCTGCGTGCCTGCCGCTGAACCGCAGCGATGGGCGCACGAGCACACTCGCTGCCCGGTCGTCGACTCGGAGCGTTCGGGTTGCGTTCATCAAACCGATGCAGCGGGCCCGCCTTCGGCAAGCCGCTGAATCGGCAAGGCGTTGAGCCGAACGAGGGAGGAGGACGCGCGGCAGCGCGTTTCAGCCGACGCCACCGCTACCACCTCGACTTGGGTTCCGTCGGTAGGTTCGATTTCGTCCGAGCCTGGAGTGTCAGAGGCCCTCGTGACTTTCGAGGAGACCGACGTCCGGGCGGTAGGTACCGCGACAACATCGCCGTGAGGCCGCTCGATCGGTCTGCATGAAGGATGGAATTGCCCAACCAGCCGCTGCAGCGGACGGCCCTCGGGCCGTCACTGGCCGGCGGAGCGTTGGGCGGCGGAGGGCATCGCAGCGTGGAGCCGAAAGCGGTCAACCCAGTGTGCTACTTCGAGGTGCCGGTAGTGGACCTCGACCGTGCCGTCGCCTTCTACCGGGCGGTGTTCGGGTGCGACTTCGAGCGGGTCGCCATCGACGGCAACGACATGGCCCTGTTCCCGGCCGACCCCGCGGCCGGTGGGGCGTCCGGGGCGCTGGCCCGCGGCGAAAGCTACGTCCCCGGCCGCCAGGGCGTGCGGGTGTACTTCCGGGTGGCCGACGTGGCGGCGGCGCTCGGCCGGGCGGTCGCGGCGGGGGGGCGGGAACTGTACCCGCTCACGGCGGTGCCGGGGTACGGGCGGGTGGCCGAGTTCGAGGACAGCGAGGGCAACTGCGTGGCTCTGTTCGCCCCCGAGGGCTGAGCGCATGCGCCGAGTGGCGGTTGCACCTGCGGTACCGTGACCGGATCTTGGGAGCCAGCGTCTTCAAGGATGTGTTCGCGTTCGCTACCTCGTTGGCGGTCGGTCTGCGGTCCGTTCCCGTTGGGCCGGCGTGGGAGCCGCCTACCTACGAACCTCGCCTCAAATCGTTCTGCAGTAGCAAGATCCCGGAATGACGACATCCGCTCGCTCCCACGCCCGCTCGAATCGGGTCTGCATGGCCGCGGCCTCGGCGGTGCGCCCGGTACGGCGCAGGCACTCCGCGAGTCCGTGGAGCGACCAGCCGTTCTCGGGATAGCGCTCCAGGTCCTCGCGGTAGACTGTCTCAGCCTCCGTGAGGTGCCCACGCTCGATGAGTAGCGCGCCGAGTGCGTGACGCGTCGGTTCCATCCACCCCCACGGTTCGTCGTAGTTCATGCGCTCGTCGCGGGCGACGGCCTCGCGCAGAAGCTGGAACGCGCGATCGTAGTTCCCGCGGCGATACTCGATCTCGCCCGCGAGGAACACTTCCGCCACTTGCAGAACGAGCGATACCGGGTTCTGGAACAGCATGCGAGTGGCGGGGACAGCGGCTTGCGCGCGGAGGAACGCCTGGTACTCGGTTTCAGCGGCCGCGACGTTTCCGAGCGAGGCGAACGCGACTCCGCGCGCGTAGTGCCACACGGTTCGGGCCGCGAGCAGCTCTGGGGCCGGCTCGGGTTCGGCGAGGATCTCGTTCCACATGCCGAAACGAACCATCACGTGGTACGGAGTGGCGACGAAGATGTCGAGGAAGTCCGCCATCTCGACGAGTAGTTCGGCCGGAATCTCGGCGACGACCTCCCGTGCTGCGGACATCGCGAGCTCGCGTCGTCCATCGAACATCGCGCCGTAGGCGATGAAGTGGAGGTTGTGGAGGCGGTAGAACGTGAAGAAGTTGTGGCGGCCTGCGTGCTCGACGAAAGCGCGATCCATCGCGACGGCCTGTTCGTTGACGCGAATCACGTCGGCGTAGCGCCCGGTCCAAGTATAGATGTGGCTGGGCATGTGGACGAGGTGACCGGCTCCAGGCACCAAGTTCTCGAGGCGCTCGGCCACGGCGAGGGCACGCTCCGGGTTGGGGGAAGCTTCGACCGTGTGGATGTACAGGTGACAAAGCGCTGGGTGGTTCGGCCAGCGAGCGAGAGAATCCTCGAGTAGCGCCACGATCTCCGGTGTCTCCGGTGCCGCTTCACCCTGTGGGCTCCACAGCTTCCACGGACGAAGTTGGAGCAGTGCCTCTCCGGTGAGCGCTGCGACGTCCGCGTCGTCCGGGTGAGAGTGCAACACTTGGCGCATCGCGTTCGCATAGGCTAAGTCGAGCGCTGCGCGATCCGCGCCGATTTCGCCTTCGTACCGGAAGAGCAGCGCCGCGATCAGGTCGCGCTCCACGTCACTGCAACGAGCAAGGTGTTGGCGGGCTTGTGCCAACGCGGCGACCGCCGCCGTCGCGACCAGCGGCTCACACACCGGGTTGTTGTAGTGGGGGCCCAGGGCATAGGCCTTGCCCCAATAGGCCATCGCGCAGGCTGGATCTGCAGCCGCGGCGTGCTCGAAACAGCGAATCGCTTCCTCGTGATTGAAACCGTAGGTCAACGCGAGGCCGCGGTCGAACCAGAGCTGGGCCTCGCTCGAATCCGTGCTGACGCGGCGGTGAACTTCGCCGATTTGGTACCACGGCGGCGTCGCGGCTGGCGAACCGAGTGACGCGCATCCGACGAGACTGGCCAAGCACGATCCGAGAGCCGCCGTGAAGAGGCGCCGGCATACCCTTCGATCCAACATGTCTGCCCTTCGTTCGGTTAGGAGTCGTCCAAGAATCACTTCGACATCTTGCCGTCGATTTGGGTCCGATTCGGCCGATCCGGAAAGCTCGGAACCGGAGGCGTAGCTTTAGTTCCGGTGAGGATTTCGAGGTTCTCGGATCGGTCGAAGATGGCCCGAAGCGACGAGCCAGAGGGTGAAGTCATTCTTGGGCGACTCCTTAGGTGTGGGTGGCCACATCACTCGCGGCACGTTCAGGAACCGAAACCCTGGGAACCGTGGCGGACCGTCGAAGATGCTCCGGGATCCCAGGCCCACCGAACTGAAACCAGCCGGCGACTCGGAAGCCCCACAGCCAATCTCCATCCGGCGGCGCCGCGATTCTGACAGTCACGCATGAGCATGGCTACCCCGGATCCACCGCCCGAACCCGCATCATAAGTTTTGCGATCGCCGGCGCGGCGCTTCTCCGCTTGGCCCGGTGATCGCGACTACGCCAACAACTCCAGCGCCCGTCGCTCGATCTCGATGATCGCAGCGACCCTCTCTGCCATCGCATCGAACACCGCGAATGCGTCGGCGGGCTCGATGCGACTCGACTTCGGCAGCTCTTCGAGCTCGGCTCTCAGGGTCGCGACCGTGTTGCCCGCGCGTGAGCCTTGTTCGCGGAGGGTGTCGTCGATGCAGTCCATGATCTCACGCGCGCGGGCGCGCGTGGGGTCGTCGTCGGGGAGCGCGAGCGCGCCGATCTCATCCCACAAGACAGCGGACTTGCGCAGCGCGTCTGCCGCCTCGGCGAGGGCGCTCTTGCCCGTGACCTCGGCCGCTTCTTCGAGGAAGTCCGCATACAGCGGGCGTCCGCCGGCGGGCGGGGTGACCTGGTAGTGGATGCACTCGTAGGTCCGCTGCAGAGCGATGAACGCGTGCTCGCGGGTGGCAAACACTTTGCGCCACGACTTCGGGTCTTTGGTGTCGACCAGCATCGTGCGCCACTTCTCGAGGCCGGCGAAGCCGAAGTTGCTGGCGTAGCCTTTGAAGCGTGCCTCGTGAAACGACCGAACGGTGGCGTCGAGGGCCTCGGTGATGCCCACCGCGAGATCGTAGGAACGATCCTGACCGTCGATGGCGACCAAGCGGTGCTTCGCCTTCTTGTACGACGCGCGGGCCGCCGCGAGTTCAGCCAGGCTCAACTCGCTGGGCTCGAAGCAGCGGTCGTCGATCCACGCCGAATCGCCATCGACGCCAACGACCCCGATGAGTTCCGCGGCATTGCCAGCATACGCTTGCGGCAGGCCGAGGTAGGGCAGGCGCACGGGATCCACGGTGCAGATCGCCGTCCGTCCGTTCGCGAGCACCTGGTCGAGCGCTTTCTTGGCGGGGGCGGCGGTGCCGGACGTCTTGCGCGTGGACTTCACGCCAGTGCGATCGAGCGCGCCGTCGGCGAACTCATCGGGGAGGGACCAGTTGCGCGCCACGAAGGAGAGAATCGGATGGTGACCTTTGTACTCGAACACGAAGTACATGAAGCCGATGCCTCCGCAGAGGCCAAAGAGCATCGCTTCGCTGAAGGGTTTGCCGTCATGCGGCGACACGATTCCGGCTTGGTTGAATGCGTTGCAGAGGATCGCGGTGTCGCTGTGGATTCCACCGAAGTGGGAACAACCGGGCAGCAGGCCCGGGAAAGCGCGCGCACGTCGAGCGTCCATGGACGCGATCTCGTTGGATCCTGCGGGAAGTAGCTGGCGGCGCGCGGTGGTGTAGGACTCGCCGGTCTTGGTCATGCGCTCGCGGACGCGGCGCTTGAAGGCTTTCTGGTCGGTCATGTTGCGTCGGCCTCTCGGCAGTGCCGCGTCGCGCAGACCGCACCACCTGGCGACCCGGCCCCCGAGGGACGAGGTGCACACGACCGCGGTGCCCGCCGCCTGCCTCGAGGTCCGAGGAGGTTCGTCACACCGCTCGCGATCCGGAGGAATCGAGTTCCCCTTTGCTCCCTCGAGGGGTCCGGTGCGGTGGACCCACGGAAGTGGCGCGTCGGACTCGTCGCGCTAGTCGGGGAAATTACCGCCGTGTCGGCGCCTCGTCAAGCGCCGGCATCGCGACTCGACCGCGAGCCTGCGCGGGGAGCGCCGCACCATGCCGCCTTCCCGACGGGGTCGATGCTCATCCTTTGGGGGTTGGAGGCCCGAGGTCGCCCGCCGCTTCCGGGTCTTCGAGTCAGCAGCGCCCGTACCGGCTGGGTGCGATGGGTGCGTTGATTCTCCCCCTCGCTTACAATCCTGCCTGCGAGAGAGGAGGGTGTTATGGCAGCCCCGACGAGAACTAGGCTTTGCGAATACTCCTACCCGGACCCTCGCGCATGAAGGCGAGTCGGCAGTCCACGCGCGTATCCCTCCTCACCACCCACGATGTGGCGCTGTACCGGGCGCTCATGCTCGAGGCTTACGCGAGCGCGCCGGACGCTTTCACGTCTACGCTCGAGGAACGAGCCGCAGAGCCTGAGTCTTGGTGGATCAAGCGCATTGCGGATCCAGCCGGGACCACCGCAGCGTTCGGGGCCTTTCGCGACAGTGAGCTGGTCGGCGCGGTCGCGCTCGAGTTCTCGAGGAAACCCAAGACGCGTCACAAGGCCGTTCTGATTGGGATGTATGTGAAGCCGACGGCGCGATCGGCGGGTGTTGGTCGGTTGTTGGTGGACACGGCGCTGGCGCACGTTGCCCGTTGCCCCGAGGTCCGGGTCATTACGCTCACCGTCACCCACGGTAACGTCGCGGCGGAGTCGCTGTACAGGTCGGTTGGCTTCGAGCCATTCGGGCTCGAGCCCGATGCCATGCGAGGGTCGCGGGGCGCCCTGGCCAAGGTGCACATGATCAAGACGATGGAAGTGCACGTGGATCGCACGGAGCGCGGTTGCGAGGCCGCGGGTCGCGACGCTACGCCCGAGCCGGGCATGATGCACGACTCACGCAACGCCTTGGCGAACCGACCGTCGCGCGTGACGATCCACATGGCCGCAAGTCTCGACGGGTTCATTGCTCGCAGGGACGGCAGCGTCGACTGGATGGAGACCGCAGACGACTTCGCCGACGGGCACCCGCTGGACCCAGAGGTCACGGAGACGTTTCTGAAGACGATCGACTGCTATGTCATGGGATCCCGGACTTATGAGACCGCGCTTCGATTCGAAAGCCAAGGGTTGGGTTGGGCGTATGGCGACAAGCCAGTCTTCGTCCTCACGACGCGAGAGTTACCGCGATCCCGAGACACCATCGAGTTCTGCTCGGGCGACCTGGCGCAGATCGTGAATGTTCGCCTGCGACCCGCGTTCCGTAGCATCTGGATCGTCGGCGGCGGCGTGGTCGCCGCGGAGTGTGTGCGTCTCGGGCTGGCCGATGAGGTGTCCTATTCGATTTTGCCGGTCCTGATCGGCGACGGCATCTCGTTCTTCGAGCGCCTCGACCGAGACGTCGCCTTGCATCTCGCGGAGGTCAAAGCCTACAAGAGTGGCGTGGTCGAACTGCGCTACGAGGTGCGACGCGGAGGCGCGTGACCGGAGTGTTGGCGGGGGCGCGGAGCCCCGAGCAGAGAGTCAGGCCCATCATGCTTCGTACACGTCGTGCGCAGACTCGCTGCGAACGAGTCGCGCGTGCCATCGGGGTTGCCGGTGTTCTCTTCTGGAGTGCCTGCGCTGGCCCAAGTCCGCCGCAGCTCCAGATGTTTGGCGGCATGCGTGACGTAATGCGCGACGGCAAGACCGAACCCCGCGTGGCGCTCACCGAGTTCAGCCAGCCCGGGTGGTATGGCGTCGGCGCCTTGGCGGGCCTCGACGGCGAGATTCTCATCGACGACGGCGTACCCTGGGTTGCCCGCGGCGCGGCCGAGCAACTCGTGGTCGCCGAGTCCGGTGCGATGGCCACTCTGCTGACTGTGGCGTACGTCGCAGCCTGGCGAGATGTCAGGCTGGTCGCCGCGGTGGATCAGGCCGGCCTCGAGACCACGATCTTGGATCAAGTGGCCGGGGCCGATGCCGCCGATTCGACTCCCGTCCCGTTCGTGCTCGAAGGTCATGCTACGAGTCTGGAGTTGCACGTCGTGCGCGGCTCTTGCCCGCACGGAGGTGCGACGCAGCCGGGTGCCGAACCCGATCGGTGGTCGGTGCCGCTCGGGCAGCCGCAGCCCGTGCGCTTGATCGGCTTCTTTGCGCCGGGACGAGAAGGAGTCCTGACGCATCACGGAACCGCCTTGCACGTTCACGCTCGGGTCGGCCAGGAGTACGCGGCGATGGGACACGTCGACTCGTTTCAGCTCGCCCCCGGGGCCAGGCTACAGGTTCCGGCCGAGCGCCGGTGAACCAACCCGATCCGTCGCTCTCGAGGATGGGTACGGTCCGTCATTTCCCCGAGGATCTGATGCGGACAGACTGTCCGCGTTCCCAGGCGTGCCTGGGCGTTAGAGGGACGATGGGTCTCGCGGGATGCGTCGCGGCGGTGAATGGCCGGAGGTAGGAGAGCAGGGAGGGCGCTCTCGTACGCGGTCCGCGCCGACGAGCAGGTGCACGCGTGGAATCCTGGAACCCTGGGTTACGCTCTACTTCGTCTGCAATCCGAGAGCGCTGAGCCAGCGGTCGCGGATCGGGGGCAGTTCGAGGCCGGTCATTTCGCGAAGGGTGCGAGCTGCGTACTGCGCGAGGCGGAGGTTGTTGTCGTCGAGGGTGTCGGCGAGTGCGCGGTGGACCAACGGGATGGCGTGGCTGCGGAGTCGATCGACGGCTTCGAAGCGTTCGGCGTCTTGCTTGGCGGTCATGAGGACC
Organism: Planctomycetota bacterium; assembly: GCA_050246115.1. Lineage (GTDB taxonomy): Bacteria > Planctomycetota > UBA8108 > UBA1146 > JAJFFE01 > JBFWWP01. Next base: position 57,121 of record JBFWWP010000025.1, on the reverse strand, counting down.
TCGACCCAGGGCGTGGCGGCGACTTCCTTCTCCGCCATCGCGAAGTCGGCGGCGAGGGACGGGGGCAGCTCGAACTCGCGAAGCCGTTCGACTTCCTTGCGGGCGGCGACGAACTCCGAGTGACGGAGCAACAGGCGCACGAGTTGGAGCGCTGAGCGAGCGTTCTTGCCGTCGTGCGAGAGCCACCGTAGGTCTTCGATGAGTCGGTCGTCCTCACCGAGCATCGTGAGCACTTCGGCGCGTTGCAGGCGCGCGGGCGCATTGTGTCGGTCGATGGTAACGGCGCGGTCGAGGGCCTCGAGCGCACTCGGTAGGTCGTTGCGTTGCGTCAGGATGCGGGCCTGAGCGATGTGCGCGAACGGTTGCTCGCGGAACAGGTTCAGGCCGCGGTCGAGCCACTGCGCTGCGTGGGCCACTTCGCCTTCGCGCTCGAGGAGTGCTGCGCCGACGTCACCGAACACTCGCCCCCAGAACTGTTTGCGGGTGAGCAGACGAATTTCGTCGACGCCGGCCTGGGTTCCTCGCGCGAGCGTGAGGAACTCCTGCTCGGTGAGCAGCTTCTCGGGCTGGAGTGGCGCGAGTACGTAGCGGTGCGCGCCCGAGCGATACCGTAGGGCGAGGAGTCCGCCGGCCTCGATGGCTTCGAGGTCCAAGTACGAGTTGAGACGCTCCGCGAAACACAGAGCGAGCAGCGCCCAGCCGACATCGCTCGCGCGATGCGCCCGCAGAATCTTGGCGGCGCGGATCAGGTCGAGATCGGGCTGGGTGGGCAGAACCGCCTCGACGCGCAGCGACGACCGCAGGTAGGTGCGGATTGCGTCGAGGTTGTCGCGTGGGTTGTCAGTGAAGCCGACCTGCACCGAGAGTTCGATGATCCGGTGGTAGAGGTCGGAGCGCAGGATGGCGGGCTCTTCGCGAACCTCGTCACCGGGTAGGTTCTGGAACTCGGCCTCGAGAGCGATGATGAGGTCGAGGGTCGAAGTGAACGACAACGCCTCGTCACTGAGTTCGGCGAGGCGCCGTTGGTTGGCGGGATCCTGATCCCAACCACTCGGCGCAGTTTGTACGCCGAGGATCTCCGGCGGAGCGATCGCGGGCTGGGTAGCCGTTGAAGCGCCGTCGGGCCGCGGCCTCGGCGGTGGCCCCTGCGCGGGCGCCGGCTGGGGTGTTTGCGCCGCGGTGTTCGGATTTCGCGGCTCTGGGCTCGGGGCGGTTGCTCGATTCGATACCGAATCCGCCGGGGCCGTTGGACCGGTGGCCGGGCCGTCGCTTGGGCTCCCCCCCGCGGGCGGGCTCGTGGCCGGGTTGGTCGCCGCCGAGCGGTTCTGGTCCTCGGCGATGAGCTGCTGCAGCCACTCGCCGAACGTCGGCGTCGGGGCGCTTGGCATCAAGGGGCGCGCCGCGGCGGCTGGGGTTGCGAGCAACGGGGTTACGGCGGGCATCGGGGCTGGAGCAGCGACCGGCGCTGCCTCAGGTGCTTTCGAGGCCGGCGGCGTTGCGGGTGTCGCTCTCGCGTTTGGTCCAGCCCCTCCGAGTTCCCAGGCGAAAGCACCTCGCTTGGACTCTTCCGCGGAGAAGGCGATCCCCTCCCAGAGGACGAGGATCAAGATCGCGATCGCGACGACGACGAGCGTCCGGATCCCGAGCCGCATGAGTCGACGTCGCTTGCGCGAACTCCTACTCCGCCGACGCTGCGGGGGTCGCGACGCTTCACTGAAGTGGGCGCGCTCGGGCGAGTACGGGTTGCTCCATGGCGTATGAATGGGTTGGTTCGGACTCACCGCGGCCAATACAGCTCCTTCCGAGAAGGTACACCCCTTCTGTTTCGGCCGGTGAGGCGCGCTGCTGAAGCGTCAGCCGGAGGGGCGGATCGCTCCGGGCCCGGGCGGTCCGGAGCGAGCGGAGTTCACGTCGAGCCCGGCGGCTGCGGAGGAGCTGAAAGCGGGTTCTCCGGGCCCCGGGATCGCCGGGTGCCGCGCCGCTCGGTGCTGGGCGACCGGAGGGGGCTCGAGGTTTATCGGGGTTCCGGCGGGTCAGTTCCGTTTGAGGCCGGTAAAGAGCCCGAGCCCACCGAGTGCGGCGGATGGCAAGCTACCCGCGAGGAAGGTCTGGAAGCTTCCGAAGTCGTCTCGGAGCCCAGCGAACCACGCATCGAGTTGGGTCTGCATTGCGTCCCAGCGTACATCCACCCACCCGAGATACGAGAACCACGCGAGGAGGAGGAGGTTGATCCCAACCACGACGGCGGCCATGCGGACGAACATGCGCGTGGCGTAGCCGATACAGAACCCCATGAAGAAGCCGAAGCCCCCACGCAGGAATGCGGGCGACCAGGAGTCTCGCTCCGGGGCGAGGTCGACCTGCGGGGCCGGATTTGGCGGCGGCAAGATGGGAGCGGTGCTGCTCCCGGGAGCGAAGGATTGCTCCGGACCAGACCCTGGCGGGATCGGCAGGGTTCCGGCGCTCTGCGGGACGCGCGTGGGGGGAGCGTCGGGACCCCCGGAGACCAAACGCAGGACGAGCCCCGTCACGACGAACACACCGGCAGCCGCCATGAGCGCGAGCTTCCACCGAGAGAATTGATAGCTCAACTGCGTGTCGGCAGTCCCGAGTTCACCGGGTGCAGCGCGCGGGGCTGGGTCGTTCAAGGCGTTTCCCTGTTCACCGTTGTGAAATCCACCACCACCAACCGGCCAGGCCCAACGCCGACACGACGGCGAGGGGAAACTGAAAGCTTCGCTTGCTCGACTTGTGCCGGAACACGAAGAGCGCGGCCCAGGCGCCGACTCCGCCGCCGGGGAGCGCGAAGGCGAGAAGCACGCGCTCGGGGACGCGTTCGCGCCCCCGTCGGGCCTGCCACTTGTCCCACCCCATCATCCCGAAAGCGAGCACGTTGGCTGCCACGAGGAAGCTGAACTCGAAGGGTTGCATGCGTACCTCGCGCGAACTCCCGGCGACCGTAGATGAAGCGCCCACGGTCGCCGGGGTCCCGCACCGGGGGATTTCTTAGCCGCGCTTGGTCAACTCGCTCATGTAGACTTCGAGGTTTGCCCGCAGCTTGTTGACCTCTTCGAGGAGGCGGTCCTTCTCGGCCATGACGGTCTTCACCTTGTCGGTGAGCGCGTCGGCGGGCGAGAACTCCTTGATCTTCGCCAGCAGGTCGTTGGCTTGCTTCTCTTTCGCTTCGATCATCGATTTGGTGTTGTCGATCGCCTTCTGCAGGCCCGACTTGTCCATGCCTGCCGCTTCCTTCTTGACGTCGTCGGCATTCGCCGGCATGTCGGGCTTGGTCATATCGGGCTTGGTCATGTCCGGCTTGGTCATGTCCGGCTTGGTCATGTCCGGCTTGGTCATGTCCGGCTTGTCGCTGGTCGACGGCTTCGTCGGCGAACTCTCGGACGTGCAACCGGTGGTGAAAGCCAATCCGAGGCCGAAGAGTAGCGCGAGCGCGATGGAACGCATGTGCGTCCTTTCAGGTATTGGGACGGTTCGGGTAGCTCGGCGCACCGTGGTTCCCGGTACGTCGCGAGTTCCTCCGAACTCGAGGGGTCGTGGCCTCGCCCGGACTTCGGGCTCGACTCCGGCCTTCGGAGTCGTCTGGCCGCGAGCTTTCGAAGCGACGCGAAACGGGGCAGGATAGCCGCGCCGTCGGAGCGACGCCACCGGCTTTCGCCGCCGGGGCGGTTGGGCAACGGGGCGCCGACGGCAGGGCCCGGTGGGCCGCACCGCAGACCGGCTCGCCCGGCTCATAGCGCCAATCGCGAACTGGGGCTTGCCCGCGCCTGTGGTCGATCGGGGGGGCTCGACACCGGGGCGAACCGGGGACGCGCCTCCGCGGGTGAAACGGCGCGCCTCCGAGCACGCGCCTCGGGCCATGTCACGGAGGACGGGTAGGAGAAACAGGAGGATCCGGGTTTGGGGACGCTGATGGACGGGTTGCTCGCGGGAGTTGGCTGGACTTGGATCGTTGCCGGCATTTGGGGTCTCGTGCGCCCCGACTCCGCGCGGCGGCGGCTCGAGCGCTCGCTGCGCCGCAAGCTGCGTTGGGTCGCACTGCTCATCCTCACCGCGGGCGGCGGAACGCTGTGTCTCGAGGCCTTTCGCGTCGCGGGCTGGGCGGGAACGGCACTCGGCGGGTTGGGCGTGGTCTCCTTGGTCAATGGTCTCGCGCTGTTGCGCGCGCGCTCCACCGAGTGGCTCGCGACCTGGTGGGGGACGCGGCCGATCTGGGTCTACCGCGTGGCGTCGATCGCAACGATCGTAGCCGGGGCAGGTCTGCAGTGGTGGACGCGAGCCGAGCCGGCTGCGCGCGGCGGGTAGCTCCGCGTACGGGTCGTGCGCGTGGGGTCGACCGATCGACCCCGAGAACGAGCGGCTGCAGCGCGCTCAAGTCGAGCGCACGCGATCCTGCTCGAGTTGGATGATCTTGCGGATCACCTGGGTCTCGGTCGCTTCTGGGTTACGGTCCTTGGCCAGGCTGTGACGTGCGTAGTCGTCGAACAGCTCGGCCTTTTGATGCAGCACCGCCACCAACCGTTCATCGACCGTGTCGGCGGCGAGCAACCGGTGCACGAGCACGCGCTGGGTTTGCCCCATCCGGTGGGCCCTCGCGATGGCCTGCGCCTCGGCCCCTGGCGTGAGCTGCGGCTCCATCAGGATCACCGCAGAGGCCATCTGCAGGTTGAGGCCGTGACCCGCGGCCGTGATCTGCGCGAGCAACACTTGGTGTCCCGCCGCCTCCCGAAAGGAATCGATCATTTCGGCGCGGTCGGCTTGACTCACACTGCCGCGGATCAGGCCGACGTGGGGGGTGAGCTCGGCCACGCGCTCGAGCACGCGGATGAAGAACGAGAACACGAGCACCTTGCGCCCGGCTTCGCGATGCTCGGCGAGGATCTCGCCCAGTCGCTCGAGCTTCGTAGACAGGTCGCCGTCCACGCCCAGCGTCACTGCCTGGCGCATGCCCATGAAGTTGCCAGCCTCGACCGCGCTTCGATACTCGCGGTCCTCCGGGCCGGACAGTTGCACCCAGTCGTCGACCTCGATCAACGGAGGCAGCTCGTGGAGAACGTCCTCTTGGTTGCGACGAAGGTAGATTCCGGCGACGTCTCTCTGAAAGCGGCTCGCGACGCTGCCCGAGTGGGCGAGGTCCAGCTCGTCTTCGCTCAGGCTCAGTTCTCCCGGGCGAATCAGATCGACCAGGCGCGCGAACTCCCGCGGGTGATTCTCCATGGGAGTTCCCGTCATGAGGCATACGCGGTCCGCCCGAGCCACCAGGCGTGCGAGGGCGAGTGAACGCTGCGCTTCGGGGTTCTTGACGTAGTGGGCTTCGTCCGCGACGAGCAGGTCGAGCGTCTGATCGGCGTCCTGCAGGTGGTTGTCGAGGTCGAAGCTGCGCAGGGTTGCGTAGGAGGTGACGAGCACGCCACCCCCGCTGAGCCAGTCCCGAACGGTTTGATCGCGCGCCGCGCCGTGGGCCAGGCGCGCTCGCAGGAACGACTTGTCCTCGATCTCGCGGCACCAGTTGATCATGATTCCGGCAGGGGCTACGACCACGAAGTGAGACTTGCCCTGGAGGGCCCAGATCTGCGCCATGGCCGCCAGAGCTTGTACCGTCTTGCCGAGTCCCATTTCGTCCCCGAGGACGGTGCGGCGCTGAGTGAGGACGAACTTCGTTCCGAACTCTTGATAGCGGCGCAGGCCGATGCTCATGGTGTGGGAGTGGAGCGCGGTGCTTTGGATGGACGCCAGGTCGTCGGCGGTGAGCCCGGCGCGTCCGACCGCGCCGATCTCCGGGCGATCGAGTTCGAGCGGCACCGCAGCGCGCACGGCCTCGTCCATGGTGGCGGCCACTGCCGGGAGCTGTCCCTGGTAGTCCCGCACCAACTCCGCCGGGCTCCACGTTCGCTTCACCGCGGCCCGGGCTCGGCGCTCGCGCGTGGCGAAGTCTTCGAGCACGCCGGAGCGCGCTGTGGCCTCGGCGCTACGTTCGAGGTTCGAGGCCAGGGCAACTCCATCCTCGCGGCGTCGCGGTTGCCACCAGCTCCGCACCCAGGCCCACACTCCGGTGGCGCGCTTCACCTCGCGCCCTTGGTCTTCGAGGGTCTGGTGAGCGACCTGAAGTCGCACGGCCACGTCTCCGAGTTCACGCCGAGCGAGTCCCGAACGGAGTGCTCGCCGCGCGAGCTCCCGCGCGCCCGGCTCGTCGAGCGCTGGTGCCGGCGGCGGCAGCGGCGCCTGCGCCAGTCGCGTTCGCAACTGAGCGGCCTTCTCGTGAAGCGACTCGGCCGACTTGGCGCCCACCCCGTCGATTCTCGTGAGACGCTCTGGCGGCCAGTCTGCGAGATCCCCCAGGGTCCGAACTCCCGCCGTCTCCAGCGCTCCCCAACGGATCGAACCAACGCCTTGACCGCGGAGCTCCTCGATCGGAGTCTCCGCGATGAGGCGCTGGCGCCGCGATCGCCCGAAGCGCGCCACGGCTTTCGCGACCCCTCGCCGGAGGCGCTCGAGGAAGTGTCGACAGCGACGGTTGGCACGGGCGATCGGGCGCACCTGAGCCAGGGCCCGCCGTCGAGCTCGTCCGAGCGACGAGGTACGATATGCCCCGTAGGCGCCGCCGGCGCCGATCACCACGGACGCGACAGCAGCGAGTACGGCGGTGAGGCCGATCAATGCGAACATGCTGGGGACCTTGCGCGGTTCGAGGTTTGCCGCGGGTGACTCCCCGCGAAAGCGGGAGCATACCTGCAGGTCCGGCGGCGAAACAACGCAGCGCGCGTGGAGGGGTTGTTGCAGGCCAGTACAAACAACGGTTGCGGGGCGCGGATCTCGGCCATCATTCCGGCACGCAACGAAGAGCGGTCTCTCGAGGATTGTCTGCGCGCTCTCTCGGGGGCGGGCTTGGCCGAGATCATCGTCGCCGACGGCGGCAGTCGCGATCGCACGTGCGAAGTCGCGGAGCGCCACGGCGCGACGATCGTCTTCGCGGAGGCCGGGCGCGCGCGACAGATGAACGCGGCCGCGGCGATGGCGCGCGGCGAGTACCTGCTGTGTGTCCACGCCGACACCATCGTGCCCGCCGGTTTTGCGCGGGCCGTCGGCGAGACCCTCGCCAATGAACAAGTCGCGCTGGGGGCCTTCACTCTGCGCATTGCCTCCGACCGTCCTCCGTTTCGGTGGATCGAACGTCTCGTGGACTGGCGCTCGCGCTACCTCGATCTACCGTACGGAGATCAGGCGTTGTTCTTTCGGCGCGCGGCCTTCGAGGCCGTCGGGGGATATCCCGATCTTGCCGTGATGGAAGACTACGAACTCGTCCGACGGCTACGGCGTCATGGGCGAGTGGTGGTGGTGCCGGAGGTCGTCGTGACCTCGGCGCGGCGCTGGCTCGAACGAGGCGTCCTGCGAACGACGGCTCTCAACCAGGTCTGTCTGTTCGGTCATCTGCTCGGGGTGCCGGCGAAGCACTTGGCGCGATGGCGCGGCTGAGATGCGGCCGCCGGAACGAAACCGAACGTGGGATCGGAACGTAGCGGAGCGCAGGATCGCGATCGCCCCAAGGCGTTCGACGCTCCTGCGCTCCGTCGTGTTTCGCGAGCTGTGGATCGTGCCGTCGGCTAGTAGTTGAAGCCCCAACCGAGTCCAAACAGATACTCGGTGTCGCTCCGCTGCGCGCCCGAGGCGGGGGTGTTGTCCCACTTGAAGTTGACTTGAGCGGTGGCGTAGAAGTTGCCGACCAGCGTGGCGCGGATTCCTTGTTGGGTGTCTACGTACACGTCGTCTTCATCTTCGAACCCGAAGAACACCTCGTGTCGGTGGAAGAAGGCCAGCCGGTCCTTCACGACCGCCCAGTCGAACTTGCCAGCGACGCGTCCCGCGGCGTAGTTGTCGTCCGGATCGGGTTGCCCGGCGACCGGCTCGAGATCCTCGTCGAAGTAGGAAATGCCGATCTCCTCGTAGAAGCCGATGACGCCACCGTCGAGACCGGGGTCGAAGAACTGGTAACCCGTACCCGCGCCCAAGGTCGTCCGGAGGTTCAGGCTCGCGAACTCATCCCCGTAGGCGCCCGCGTTGACGTAGCAGAACCATCGACGATTGATGAAGTAGTCGTACTTGATCGACGCCTGGTTCGTGCGCGCGCTGACTTCACCCTCGGTCTCGGCGTAGTTCACGTCGCCGTGGATGGTCAGACGCGAGGACTCGGTGCGTGCTTCGTAGTCGGCGATCCCCGAGGCTGACTTGGTGCGCGTGTTCCCGTCCGTGACCCGGGCGGTCACGCCGATATTGCCGGTGTGAGTGATCGCCTTCTTGGCGGGGGGGTTGACGGCCACGACGTCACCTGGGGAGAAGGGGACGCTACCACTCGCGGCGGTTTGGACGAGTATCTTCTGGCCGTCGGTCATGCTCGGCTTGCCGATCAACAGGCTGCCGTCTTTGAGTTGGAACGTGTGGTCGGCGTCGCTGCGCAGCGACTGGACTTCGGACAACTTGACCATCAGCGCGCCCGTACCCGCCGCCGCGTTCTCGATCTTGAGGACTCCGCCGTCCATACCCTTGATCGTTCCCCGCAAGACGCTACCGTCCTTGAGGGTCACCTCGTCTTGCGCAAGCGCGAGTTGCGGAAGCAACGCGAATCCGACCAGCAGCGCAACGCGGCCGATCCCCACTTCTCTGACCATTTTCCTTCGTTCCTCTCTTCGGTGGTGTGCGCACTGCGCGTGAGCGCGGCGCGTCCATCGCGAGCCCGAAGCGCAAGCGCGCAGTGCTGCGCAAGTCGCTTCGGACCATCCCAACCCACATGGCGAACTCTGTGAACCTGCGAACTGTTTGAACTCGAATCATGCCGGGCCGTGCAGCTCGGCAACGAACTCGCGCGGCTTGCTCTGTCGCGGGCCAGGTCGCCTCCTGGTACAGGTCGCCTGGTACAGGGTCGTCCGGTACAGGGTCGTCCGGTACAGGGTCGTGCTCCGTCGAGTGACCGCGACGCCGGTCGCAGATAGCCCATGTTCACGCAACGATCAATGCGATTTGTGGCTACGAAGAACCTCGGCTCGCAACACCCGGCCGGCCATTTCTTGGCACGCTCGGGCCGTACGAGAGCACCACGGGGGGATACCCCGATGTGAGTCCTCGCGGCGAGTCCCGGCAAGGGTGACGTCTGGGAAGGGCGGCGCCATCGTCGCCCGCTGAGGTAGGCGATCACTCGAGCGAAGTCAAGCCCTCTCGAATGGCGAACTTGGTGAGTTCGGCCACGCTGCGGACGTTGAGCTTGTTCATGATGTTCTGGCGGTGGGTCTCGATCGTCTTGACGCTCACCGACAACCGCGTGGCCACTTCCTTGGTGGACTTGCCCTCGGCGACCAGCTGGAGCACCTCGCGCTCCTTCGCGGTGAGCTGACCCGCGGCCGTGGTCTTCTCGGCGTCAGTGCGGTTGAGCTTGCGCACGTAGTCGTCAACGACGACGCTGGTTACCCCAGGACTGAGGTAGAGACGGTGCGCACGCACTTCCTCGATCGCCTTGGCCAGCTCCTCGAACGCGCAGTCCTTGAGCACATAACCGCGCGCACCGGCTTGGAGCATGCGGCCGACGTGTTGGGAATCCGCATGCATCGACAGCGCGATGACGCGGGCGTTGGGGCAGTGGGTCAAGATCTGCACCGTGGCGTCCGCGCCGTTGAGCTCGGGGAGCCCGACATCGATGATGACCAGTTCCGGCATGACTTCCCGGGAGCGGAGTACCGCGGTCCTGCCGTCGGCAGCTTCGGCCACGACGTTCATCCCCAGGTTGTTCACGAGCAGACTGCGGAGGCCGTCGCGAACGATCTGATGGTCGTCAGCGAGTAGGACTCGTACTGCCATGGTCTCACCGAGCTCTCTGGGATGTGCTTGGCGGTGCTTTCTTGAAGGGAGTTTTCGCAAAGCCCCCTCGCGACTGCGGCGAAGCCGCGATCGCTTCACCCCAATGAGCGCGCAAGGCGCTCGTCGGCGGCGTTCGTGAATGCGCTCGAATGCGCTGGATTCGAGTCCGAGTCTAGCAGGGTCGGCAGCTTGAATCCACGGGCGCGACTCGAGGTGGGTTCTCACGCGCCAGGGTCTCCTGCGACGCACTCGGCAACGTGGCTAGGTTGGCGGGAGGACGCGCCTCCGAGTCCTGACTCGAAGCGCACGTGCCCGAGGTCTTCACGAAGCCGTCACGGGGTTCCCACCGACGATCGGTACGTGGAGCGTTACGGTCGTGCCGGCCCCGCGGGTCGACTCGATGTCGACACGCCCTCCGAGGTGCTCGAGTCGCTCGCGTACGTTGAACAGCCCGAAGCCGCCGGTCGCGCTTCGCCGGTGACCGACAGGGACTTCGAAACCCTGACCGTTGTCGCGAAGCGACAGCGCCAGGAGTGCGCCGACGCGAGCCGACTTCATCTCGATGGCGGTGGCGTGCGCATGTTTCACGACGTTGTGCAGAAGTTCTCGCACCGCCCGATAGACCAGAACCGACGTGTTGTTGGGCAGCGGCTTGTCGGCGCCGTCGTCTTCGAACCGGACACGGATCGCATGCTGTCGCTCGATCTGTTCCGCCAGGCTCGCCAGTGCCGAAACGAGCCCGGCCTCGTGGAGAAGCGGTGACACCAACTCGAAGGTCAGGCTGCGCGTGTGCTGGATCGAATCGTCCAGGAGGCTACGAATCGCCTCGACCTCGCCGCGTCGGTCCGCGTCGGCGATCGCTTCCATCAGCGCACCGAGCCGGATCTTCGCCACGGCGAGGGTTTGTCCGACCTCGTCGTGGAGGCCCGCGGCGAGACGGCGGCGCTCGCGCTCCTCGGCCAGCAGCAGTTCGTCGGTCAACGTCCGCAGGTCCTCTTGGTGGCGGAGGAGTTGCTCCTGAGTGTGGAGGTGCTGCTCGATCTCGCTGCGGAGTTCGGCGGTGCGCTCGCGCACACGGCGCTCGAGTTCGTTCGAGAGCTCGCGAAAACGCGCTTCGCTCGCGCGCAGAGCGCGTTCGGTCTTCTCGAGGTGCTCGTAGGCGAGGCTCCCTTCCCGCGCGGACTGGAGGATGCGCGTGAGCTCGGCATGGGGCGTACCCAAGATTTGGATGACCAGGTAGGCGACCCCGGCGCAGTTGATGGCGATCGTTTCGAGCGGTAACGGTGGACCGTTGGCGGTTGCGTCGGACCAGGGGCCCGACGAGATGGCGTGGGGTGCGCCGGAGCGCCAATGAGCTTCGGCCTCGTCGAGGAAGTGCGCGAGGACGGGGGACAGTGTACCTAGGTCGACGACGGTTGCGCTCAGCTCCGGGAAAGCGGCCACGAGGGCTGCCGGCTTGCGGCCGAGCGCCCTGAACTGCCCGGGCCCGCAGCGTTCCCACACACAGAGGTGGAGCGCTTCGACGATGGGCACGAGCGATTCACGTTCGTTCATGACACCTCCACGCCAGGCGTTCCCGTCGCCGGGTCGCGAGCGATCACCCTTCGCTCGGTCAGGCAGGATCGAACTCGAGCATCCGGCGAGCGAGTTCGCGAAACGCGAGTTCGACGCCGTCGCCGACCTTCGCGCTCGTCCGCACGATCGGCAACTCGCGAGCGGCCACGACCTGCAGCTGCTCTTCGCCGACCTCCCACTCCGCGGCGAGGTCGGCCTTGTTCAACGCCAGGATCCGAGGCACTTCTCCGACCACGCCGCGCGCCCGGTCGTCCAACTCGAGGGCCCGGTCGACGGTCTCTGCCCGACAGCCGTCGGCGACCAGCAGCAGTCCGCTGGCGCCGCGCGTGTACGACGCTTCGACTCGGTGGAAACGATCCTCGCCGGCGAGATCCCAAACGACCAGCGAAACCTCTGTGGCCTCGAGCCGCAGGGTCTTGCGGTCGATCTTGACACCGATCGTGGTCTGATACTTGTCGGCGAAGAGCGAGTGAACGAATCGACTCACCAGGCTGGTCTTGCCCACCGCGTACGCGCCCATCAGGCACACCTTGCGTTGGATCATGGCTCGTCGACTCGCGGGTTGCGCTGCGCGTGAAACTGGATTGCGACGATGAGTCTCCGGGTAACGGGGGCATCGGAGTCCGCCGCGAGCGCGCGCACCGAGGCCCGCACCTCGAGTCCGCTCGACCCACGTTCCTCGAGCCGGCACAAGCGCTGGATCTCATGCGTCCAACGCTGTGTTTGCAGCGCGTGCGGAGTGCCTTCGGTGACGGTGAGGCGTACTTCGGTCCGTTGATCCAACGCGTACGCTTCCTCGGCGAGTGCGATCAGCCGGACGACGAGATCCCGGATCTGCAAAGGGGGCGCCTGTCCGGCAGTTCCGCTGTCGGCAAGGGTGGGTACGAGCGCCGGCAGGTCGTCGATGATCGTCGCTTCGACCGCGCGCGCACGGGCCTCGAGGGCTTGCAAGTCCAGGTCGGCGAGATCGGATACCTCCAGGGAGTCGACGTAGGGCAGTGCCGTTGCTTGCACGCGCGCGCGCTCGATCCACGCGTGTGGCGCGGCTCCGTGGGCCTGCAGGCGCCCGCCCACGAGCGTGAGTTCGACCGATGCCGGAGGAGCGAGCACCGCGCGGGCACGCGCGAGCGTGAGGCCCGGGTCGAGCGAGGCATACGCGCGCAGATCGATGCTGAAGTCTGCGGGTTGCAGCCCCAGCGCGATGAGTGCGTCCTCGGCGCGGCTCGCGTACGGGTCTCGCAGCCCGCGGATCCAGTACTTGCCATCCTTTTGCGAGAGGTCGAGCACCACCACTCCCGGGGTCGCGTCGAGTCGTTCCCGTAGGGCGGAGATCCGCTGTGCTTGGCGCCAGGTCGCGTAGCTCCAGGAAACGACAAGGATCGATACGACGGCTACGGCGATGACGAGCGCCGGCGAGAGCCGGCGACGCTTCGCCGCGGTCGACTCGGCACGAGCCTCGAGCAGGCAGTCGCGAAGCCTCGCGCCAGTGGCCGCGAACGGGGCGTCGTCGCCGCGGAACTCGGCGAGGGCCTCGCCCCACTCTCGGTGCACGGCCGCGAGCGTCGCCTGCAATTCGTCGCGCAACGTGCGCGGCGCGCTGCCGCGGATCACGGCCGCGAGAAGCGCGTGCGGTCCCGCCTCGATCCACACGGTGTGGTCACCGACTTCGAGCGCGTCCAGGGTCTCGCTGTCGCGGGCTCCGAACGAGTCGCGCACGAAGTCCTGAATGGCGGTCAGCATACCCGAGACGAGATCCGGGCTTTCGACGTCGAGCCCTGGTATTGCCTCGTGATGCAGGAGGAGGCCGGTGCGTCGATGCATCAGATACACTTGCTCGACGCGGAACCGAAGGCTCCGGAGCATGACGACCTCGGCGAACGGGCGCCCGGTGCGCAGCGCTTCGAGGCGCCAGCGCAGCCCTTGCGCGGACAGGCTGCGTTCGAGGGTTTCGTTGAGGGCTTGTACCATCGACTTGATGGTGTCCGCGATGGACTTCCGAATGGCTGGCATCATGACCGGAGATAGCGCGTCGACCAGCCCTTGGGGATCCTTCTTCACCGAGATGTGAAGCGTGTCTTCGACGGTTGGCGCGAGCGCCTGCGAGAGTCGGTGATCGTCGCGGATGCTGAGCTCGACGGCATCCGGCAGGGTCGCGGCCAGTTCGCGAGCGCGCTGGTCGGGGTCGTCGAGCCGTTGCCGGAGTTGCTCGATCCGCTCCTGTTCGGGCGCGAGCAACAGCGCTCGCAGCTCTCCCAGGGCGAGGTCTTCGTCGTCGGCCGCCGGCGAGTGGGGACCGCGGCCGTTGGTCGGACGTTCCGGGGGTACGCGCGGCTCGATCATCGCGGGTTGCGGGATTTCGGAGCGGGCACGTCGTTAGCGCTCGCATCGAACACCTCCGCGAGTCCGCGTAGGGCAGTGGCGACGGCCGCGCGATCCGCTTTGGCCGCGGCCACCGACGACAGACGCGCTTCGAGCGTGTGCCCGAGCCGGTCGATGCTCGCGGCCAGCCGTTGCTCGACTTCCTGCATCCGTTCGGCGAGCGCGTCCTCGAGCGAGACCACGCGAGCCTCCCACTGGGCTTCGGCTGCCGCCAAAGTCTGTTCGAGCCCCTCGAGGCGTTGGCCCCACTTGGCCAGGCCACCGGTCACTTCCGCGAGCGCGCGCTCCACGTGCGCGGCTTCGGCACGAATCGCCTCGTCCGCGGCGTAGCCTTCGGCGGCCAGGCGCTCGAGTGCCAGCCGCTGATCGCTCGCACTCTGCTCGAGGACCCGAGCGAGGTCCGCCTGCGCGCGCTTTCGTTCCTCGGCCTCGGCCGCCACACGGGCTTCCCCTTGCGCCGCCGACTGGGCCAACTGCGCTTGGGCTGCGGCTGCGGCGGCCACGCCGGCACGCTCCATGCGGTCGATGCGCTCAGCCTGTTGGCGGAACTCCTGCTGGAGGTGTTGGGAGACTTGCGTGTGCGCGGCGAGCGCCGCGGTGCGCGCCTCGGTTTCGCTCTGCAGTCGCTCCTCGACTCCGCGAACTCGCACGACCCCGTTTTGGTCGAGCTGCGCGGTGCGCTCTTCGATGGTGCGCTCCAGCTTGGCCAGGTGCAGTACCATCTGGCTGCGCAAGGTATCGAATCGCTCCTCGAGAACCCGGGACCGATCCCCGAAGAGAATGTCCCGAATCCGATCCAGGCGCGAGGCCTCGGGTTCGGTCGCTTGGCGCGTCTTGGCCTCGATCTCCGCGGCGCGCGGAGCCTGATTCCCGGCGAGTGTCATGCTGGTAACGGACCCTCTCGCTCCTGATTTTCCGTGGCGGCTGCTCGAACTGCGCTCCCGGCCCGGCCACGTGAGTGCCCGGTGCCGTCCTGCGAAGGGTTGGCCGCGAACGGTTGGCCGCGAACGGTTGGCTCGTCGGGAATCGACCTTGGCAGTGTGCGCCAAGCGTACCACTCGACGGGGTGCGCGGGAAGCCGCGGAGCTACGGGGCGCGCGCGATGGGAGCTGGGCGGACGGCGCGGTGGGACCGGCGCCACCGCGAGTCGGGAGAGGTCGCCGCTCCGCACGGCGCAGCGGTTTGCGTACGCGAACCCCTCACGACGCGGCAGTACCGACGCCCGCGCTCGACGCGCCGCCGCCAACGGTGGGTGGGTCGACTACTTCGTCAGCGGCCAACCGCGCGCGAGCAGGGAGCGGATGTGGTCGTGGTCATCCTCGTTCAGCCACTGACCGTCCTCGAGGAGTTTCTCGAACACCGCCTTCAGCGCTTCGTCTCGATCTCCCATCGAGTAGAGCACCAGGCTCGCCCCGCGCCGCGGCCACGGGTGACGACATTCCAACAATCGCAGCATGTGCGGGCGTACGCGCTCGTCGAACACCGCCGGGTTCTCCTTGAGGAAGGCGCCGATGCCGTCCCCGCACTCCATCTCCGAGAATAGAATCGCACAGGCGCGAAACGACTCGCGGATCCAGCTGTGTTCGAGCGACAGCGGCACCAGCGAGGTCACGTCGCTGAGCGGAACTCTCTCGATCGGCACACCGCGGTCGTCGAACAGCAAGCGTTCGCGAGGGTGCCGCAGCTGGAAGTAAGGTCGCACGGAGTCGATGCCAAGGCGCTCCAGGCTGTCCCGCCGCACCGCGCTGACTTGCTCCAAAGTGGCGGCGTCGTAGTACAGTGCCTCCTCCGGGATGTTCACCTGGAAGGCGAACTCTTGGAGTAGCACCTCCCGTTCGTACCCGTGCGCCTTGTTGGCGGTATCGTCCAACACCATCGCCAACAGGCAGATGATGGTGCTCAGGAACAGGAATAGCCCCACGTAGATCTTGCGATCGCGGTTCCACACCTCGGAGCGGATCGGGGCGGTCGAGGTTTCGGTCATCGCCTCTACTTTCTGGGGTCGGCCCGTCTTGCGGGACCGACGCCCGCACGGGGCCTGAGTCGTTGCGTCGCTGAGCTTCGGAGTTGCTTCGTGAGTGCGCGGCTGCGGGCTAGCCCACGGTGATGAGCCCGGCGTGCAAGGCCTGGGTTCCTCGATTGAGTTTCGCTTTGGGTACGACACACGAGATGTACAGATTCGATGACGTGATGACGTCGATGTTGATGCCCTCGTCGGCCAGGATCGAGAAGATGCGCCCGGCAACGCCAGGTTCTTGGTTGATGCCCTCGCCGATGACCGAGAGCAACCCGATCTGATCGTCCACGAGGTAGCTCGCCCCGCCGACGGCCGCGACCGCGCGTTCCAGAACCTCGTCGGGGATCGAGCTTTCGCTGGGAACGATGAAAGTGATGTCGTTGACGCCGTGATGGCTTTGCGCCTGGACGATCAGCCGAATATTGACGCCCTGCTCGCCGAGGATCGTGAAAAGCTTGGCGGCGATGCCCGGCTGATCCGGGACTTGCAAGACGGAGATCTTGACCACAGCGGGATCCTGGGTCACCGCGCGAACCACCACTGACTCCATCGCTGCTCCTCTTTCACTGGCCACGATGCGGGTGCCGGGCTGCTCTCGAGTCGCCGAGCCGACGACGAGCGGAACCGAGTAGCGTCGTGCGAGGTCGACGGCTCGCCCGTGCATCACGCGGGCGCCGTGGTTGGCCATCTCCAGCATCTCGTCGTAGGAAATGCGATCGATGCGACGTGCACTCGGGACCACGCGTGGATCGCTGGTGAAGACGGCCTCGACGTCGGTGAGCACCTCGCACTCGGCTGCGCCGAGGGCCGCCGCGAGGGCGACCGCACTGGTGTCGGAGCCGCCGCGACCCAGCGTCGTGATGTGCTCGTCCTCGGTCACGCCTTGGAAGCCGGCGACGACGACGACGCGCTCGCGCGCGAGCTGTTCGCGAATGCGTGCGCCGTCGATACGCTGAATGCGCGCGGCCGAGTGGCATCGGTCCGTGTAGATGCCGACTTGTTGGCCGGTGAACGAGATCGCCGGGACGCCGATTTCGTGGAGCGCCATGACGAGCAGGGCCATGGACTGCAGTTCGCCGGCAGAGAGCAGTACGTCCAACTCGCGTCGCTGAGGATGCCGCGAGATCGAGTGGGCGAGCGCCAGGAGGTGATCGGTCGTGTCGCCCATGGCCGAGACGACGACCACGAGGCGATATCCCCGCTCGCGCACCCGGGCGATGCGGGCCGCCGCACCTCGCATGAGATCCGGCGTAGCGACGCTCGAACCGCCGTACTTCTGCACCCAAACCGGCCCCTCGCTCATGGCACCAACTCTTCGCCGAGCAGGCCGCTGGACTGTAGTCCAATGACCTTGGTGGTGGCGCCGGTGCCATGGTTCGCGAGCAGCGCGACGCAGTCTTGGCCGACGTCCTGCGCGCGGGCCGGGTCGAGCAAGAATGCCATCAGTGTCGGCCCCGCGCCACTCAGGTACGCACCACCGGTGGCCGGACTCGCGCGCAGGTGATCCAGGGTCTCAGCGAGGCCGGGAACCAACGGCAGGCGATAGGGTTCGTGGAGTTGGTCACGACAACCGCGACGGACGGCATCCCAGTCGCCGCGCGCCAGTCCGGACAGCAAGGTCGAGAGGCACTGGAGGTTGCGAACGGCAGCGGCCCGCGCATAGGTCTGCGGGAGCAGCGACCGCGCCTGCTGCGTGGACACGGGGACATCGGGGACCACGACCAGGAGGCGAACCTGCCAGTCCGCGATGATCCCGGGCCAGGTTTCCCAATTGCCCATGCGATCGCGACCCGAAACGCGAAAGCCGCCGAACACGGTGGCCGCGGCGTTGTCTGGGTGGTTCTCGTCGCGCGCCACGCGTTGGAACACCGCATGACGCGGTGGCAACCGACCGTCGCGGAGCAAGTAGCCCGCGGCGAGGCCGGCAGCGCGCGCTGCGGCGGAAGATCCGAGCCCGCGGGCGACGGGGATGTTGCTGGTGATGCGCCAGCGCGTGCGATCGACTGCGGCGCCGGCGATCTCGCGCGCCACCTTGAGGACACCGTTGCGCTCGTCCGAGGGCAAGATGTCGTGTCCTTCGCCAACGAGTGTGACGCCGAAGCCGGCCGGGTGATCGAGTTCGAAGTGAAGCTCGAGCCCGAGTTCGACGGCCAGCCCCAAGGTGTCGAAGCCAGGGCCGAGGTTGGACGTCGAGGCCGGCGCGGAGACCAGGAACTTGCGACTCATCTCATCCACCCGTCTATTCCTCGCTTCTCGGGTCCGCTGACCCGAGCGCGCGCCCGCACTGACGTCCGAGTGTTCAATTGGGGTCGTCCATGCGGGATTGGAGCGCGGCGAGCGTGGCCGGGATCGCGTCCCCCAAGCTGGCTCCCGCCATTGCCGTTTCGGGCGCCTTGAGGCCATTCCCCGTGAGCGTGCACACGATGATACCGCCCGGCGGCACCGGTAGGTCGCCCGTCCGCGCGCGCTCGAGGAGTCCGGCGACGCCGGCGGCCGACGACGGTTCGCAGAAGACGCCCTCGACGCGAGCCAGGTGGAGGTAGGCGCCCAGAATCTGCTCGTCGGTGACGGCTTCGATCACGCCGTGCGAGGCGGCGGCAGCTTCAGTGGCTCCGGTCCAAGAGGCGGGGTTGCCGATGCGGATCGCAGTGGCCAGTGTTTCCGGGTTTGGCACCGGCGCGCCCCGTACGATCGGCGCCGCGCCGCTGGCCTGGTAGCCCATCATGCGGGGGGACGTGCCGCCCGTTGGGTGTGCGGCGAGTTCGCGATAGCCGAGCCACGTCGCCGTGATGTTGCCGGCGTTGCCGACCGGCAGGAAGTGCGCATCCGGACAGCGTCCCAGCGCTTCCGCGATCTCGAAGGCGACCGTCTTCTGCCCCTGGATCCGATACGGGTTGAGCGAGTTGACCAGCGTCAGACGCCGGTTCCCAGCGACTTCGAGAACCAGTTCCAGGGCCGTGTCGAAGTTGCCTTCGATCGGGATGATCCGCGCTCCGTGCACTACCGCTTGGGCCAACTTGCCCGAGGCCACCTGGCCCGCGGGGAGCACGACGAAGCACGGGATCTGGGCGCGCGCCGCATAGGCGGCGGCCGAGGCCGAAGTGTTGCCCGTGGACGCGCACAGGATCCCGGAGCAACCTTCTTCCAAGGCTTTCGAGATCGCCAAGGTCATTCCACGGTCCTTGAACGAGCCCGTGGGGTTGGCTCCCTCGTACTTGACGAACACCTGCCGCTCATTCCCCACGATGCGCTCGAGACCTGGACAGCGAATGAGCGGTGTGCCGCCCTCCTCGAGCGAGATCACCGGGGTGCGTTGGGTGACCGGGAGCCACGCGCGCCAACGTTCGATCAGGCCCGTCATGCGCCCTCTCCTTCGGCGTCCTCGACGCGTACGCACACCGGTTGGTCGCGCTGCGTCGAGCCGACCCCCGACGTGGGCCCGAACATCGGATCCAGCGCGACCTCGGCCAGCGCAGCGTCGAGGCGCGGTCGAGCAACCGAGTGTGTGAGGAGGTGCACGTGCGCGACCGCGCGGGGCGTCGTGTCGGGTTGCTCCACCGCGGCGATACTGACGTCGTGGCGACCGAGCGTGCTCGCGATGCGCCCGAGAATGCCGGGTCGATCCGGAACTTCGAAGCGAACGGAGTAACGCGCGGCAACCGCCTCCGGGTCTTCGATCTCGAGATCGCCGGACGCTTGGCTCACCGTGCCCTCGCCCCGCGCGGCGCGGAAGATGTCGGCCAAGACGCTGCTCGCGGTTGGCCCGCCCCCTGCGCCCTTGCCGCTGAAGAACAGCGTTCCGAACGGTTGCCCGCAGACGAGCACGGCGTTCTGTTCGTTTCGCACGCTGGCGAAGGGCGTGTCGTCGCGCACCCAAGCGGGGTACACGCCGAGCGCCGCTCTGCCCTCGGAGAGGTTCTCGAAGCGCGCGATGAGTCGCAGCTGCCACCGGCGCCGGGCACCGAACGCGAGATCGACGTGAGCCAGGCCGACGATACCTCGGCGCGCGACGCGGCGGAAGTCGACGCGGCGTCCGGTCAGGATCCGTGCCAGCAGGGCCAGCTTGTGCGCAGCGTCCGTGCCGTCGAGATCGAGCGTGGGGTCAGCTTCGGCGAAACCGGCGCGGCGCGCGCAGTCGATCGCTTCGGCCGTCAGCATCCCCGCCCCGAGTTGGTCGAGGACGTAGTTCGAGGTGCCGTTGAGGATGGCGGTGAGTCGCTGAACCTGACCGGCAGGCAGGGAGTCGCGCAACACGTGGAGGATTGGGACCGCCCCGGCGACCGCGGCCTCGCACAGGAGTTGGCGTTTACGCCGCGCGGCCAGCGCAAAGAGGGCTTCCCCGCGCTCGGCGAGCAGTGCCTTGTTGGCCGTGACGACGTCCTTATCGGCCCCCAGAGCGGCCTCGATCAGCACGGCGGCCGGATCCACCCCCCCGATCAGTTCGACCACGAGGTCGACGTCGGGTCGTGTGGCTAGACTCATGAGGTCGGTCGTCACGATCCTCGGATCGGTGCCTACCGGCAACCTTCGCGGCTTCGAGCGATCCCGGACCCCGATCCCGACGATCGCCAGCGGCGCGCCGCCGTGCGTTGACCGGCGCTGGTTCACGGCGTCCACCAGGTGAGCTACCTCGGTGCCGACCGTGCCCAGTCCAAGGAGAGCGATGCGGTAGGGAGTCATGCCTTCTGTATCGGCTCGCCTCGGCGGACTTCGGCAGGGGCGCTCGCCACGGTTTCGTCGTCCTCCGGAGCGTAGCGCCTTGTGGGACACGGGAACGTGGACGACAATCGGTCCTCATGAAGAGTTTCGCTGGTTCCGATAGTTCCGAATCGATTTCCGTGGCGAGTTTCCGGCCAGCGCCCGCGCCCATTCCCCTGGTGATTCTCGCGGGCGCGGACGCGCGGCCGACACGCCTGCCGCGCCGAGCAGCCACCGACCATCGCCCGGTGGCGGGCTACAAAGGCGCGACGCTACGCATCGGCGGCCGCACCCTGATCTCCCGGCTCGTCGAGCGACTCGAAGGGTGTGGCGCGTTCGGACCGATCCTGATCGCTGGGCCTGCCCGGGTCTACCGCGGTCCGTCGACGAGGGTGCCGGTGATCGATACCGACGTGTCGTTCGACGGCAACGTGCGGCTCGCCATCGAGACCGTGCAAGCCGAGCACCCGGGGGCGCCGGTGGCGTTCATTACCTGCGATGTCCTCCCGACCCACGAAGAACTCGTGCAGTTGATCGCGCTCTACCGCGAGGATCCGGGGAGCAGCATCTGGTGTCCGGGCGTGCGCGTCCCCGAAGACCGGGTCGGTCTCGGGGCCTTCGCTTGGAAGCCGGGTTACCGACTGCGGGTCGGACCCGAGGCGATCGTGACGATGCTTCCTGGGCACTTCGCGGTGGTGCGTCCAGCCGGCTTGCGCCTGCGGTTTCTCTATCGCCTCGCCCGAGTCGCCTATCGCTCTCGCAACCGCAGCATCCGTTTTCGCCGACGCTTCATGATCGCCCAGCTACTCCCTCACTTGTGGTTTCAGGATGGGCTGGAGCTGCTAGCGCTTCGCCCGCCCACCTTCACGTACTCCGTGGTGCGACATGGGTGGGCGGCCGCGCGAGCGTTTCGCGAGGGTGCGTTGGCCGTGACGGAACTCGAGGCCATCCTCACCCGTATGGCGGTGAAGTCGCGCTACCTGGAGCGGCATCCGGAGGCGAGCGTGAGGATTCCCATCGTCGATCTGCAGGGGCTCGCATTCGACATCGACACCGAAGAGGAAGCCCGGCAACTGGGCGTCGAGCCGACCTCGTGATACCGCCAATTCGCCGGTCGACAGCGGTTCTGCGACCGCCTGCTAGGACTCGTCCTTCTTCCGATCGAGGACCAAGATGTAGTCGCCCTTCTGGGTCTTGATCTTGTCGTTCAGCCACACCACCGGGAACACGCGCGATGCGATGGCACCTTGGCGCTTGTCGTCGGCGCCGAACATCACCACTTCGATCTTACCCTCGGCGTCGAGCGTGAGCTGGATCTTGCCGAGTTTGTTCGGGATCGGCACCGTGGCCGACTTGCCGACCGATAGCGTGAGGCTCGCGGGCGTGCCCAACAGTTGGAAGGCTTTGCGGTTGGTCTTCGAGACCAGTGACTTGCGCAGCGACTCGAGCGCGGGCGGGACGCTGATCTCCTCAGCGGCCGCACCGACGACGTGATAGAGCGTGAACTCGTTCTTGGCCGGCGCCGGCGCATCTTGGGCTGTGGCAACGGGCGGCACCACGGGAGCGAGGAACTGAGAAACCACCAACCCCACGATGGACCCGACAAGGAGTTTCGCCGTCAACGCTCGCTTCATTTGGAATCCTCACCGGTTCGAGCCTGCGTCGTCGTCGGTTCCCACAGGGGGTGACGACAAGCCCATCCTTTCCATTCGGGTGGTCGGGATCAACCCGAAGTCGTCATGAGGATCACAACCCCGTCCTCATCGTCGCCGGTCAGGATCACGAAGTCCTGGCCGTCGCCGAGTTCCAGAATCTCGGCCGCGATCGCCGTGGGGACCGACGAGGGGTCGCCGCCGGGGTCGCCACCCGGTGTTTTCGAGGAGGGCTGATGGAACATGAGCCAGCCGATGGCCAGCCCCGCCGCCGCCGGGCCGACGAAGCGCCAGAGTCGCGCGACGAGCCGAGTGCGCGGGAGACTTGCCGGCGGCGCGGGTTCACCGCCCGCCACGGCGCGCGGCACGCTTGCCCCATTGCCGGCGCTCGGTCGGGCAACCGTCGTCCTTGGGCGTGCATGCGACATCCCGCGGTCGAGCCCCAGGTCGCTCCAGATTCCCGCCTTCACCCGTGCCCACTCCTCCTCGCTGGGAGTCGGCACGAACCGCTGCCCCGGCGCTTCGCTCGGTGTGGCGTCGCCCGTTCCCTCGAGGATCTCCGTGCAGGCGCGACACTCGTTGACGTGGCGCTCGACGCGCGCCGCCTCGAAGTCGCTGAGGTCGCGCTCCTGCGCCGTGAGCATGAGGCGTCGGATCGTCGCACACTCGGTGTCCGCCGGGTTCAGTAACTCGTCTCTCATGGCTCCCGTTCCCGCCGCGACCCGTGCTCCGTGCTCTCGAACCTGTCGACGATCGCTTCTCACCGGGCCTCGCGGCCGCCCGGGTCCCACTCGGCGGGCAGTTCCTCCCGCAGCTTCCGCCGCGCGTAGAACAGCCGCGACATCACCGTGCCGATCGGCACTTCCGTGACCTCCGCGATCTCGCTGTAGCTCAACCCCTCGAACGAGTAGAGCAGGAACACGGTGCGTTGATCGCTCGACAGCCCGGCCAGCGCGGCCTCCAATCGCTCCATGACCTCCCGCCGCTCGAGCTCGGCCGGTGGCCCGAGCGGCGCTCGCCCGTGCAGTGGCTCGGTCGGGTCCAGCCGGTCGACCCCGTCGAGAGAGTGTTCCTTGCGCGTCTTGCGACTGCGTAGCCGGTCGATGCCCTGGTTCACGGCGATGCGATAGGCCCAAGTGAAGAATCGCCCTGCCGGATCGAATCGGGGTAGCGCGCGGTAGATCTTCACGAACACGTCCTGAGTGGCTTCGAGGGCATCTTCGCGATGCCGAACGACCCCGCACAACACCCGGAAGATCCGCTCGCGGTAGCGCTCGAAGAGCTGCCCGAAGGCCTCTGCGTCACCCCCGAGCGCCGCCTGAACCAGGAGCTTGTCTTGCTGGTCGGCGACTTCGTCGTCGCTCCAGGTCAACGGATCAGGGTCGTCATTATTCGCTGGAGCGTCGGTGAAACTCATGGCTTGGATTATGCATCCCCGGGCCGCGACCCCCAAGGGGCTGGCCGCTCCGGCGGGCAACTTCGACGGCCTTCGCGGCGGCTCTCGATCCAGGCGCCGCGGTCAGGCACCCGCGCGGGGCTCCGGGGGCAGCGCGCGGACGACGCGCTCGCGCAGGCGCCGAATCGGCTCCTGCGTCGCGGCCGATAGCCGTTTCAGGTCTTCGAACTCGGGTCGCGCGTCGAGCCGGACTCCGTCCAGGTAGGCGCACTTCACGCGGACCGGCGTGCCATCCAGGTCCACGGTTTCGACGCTGCGCACGAGCGCCCGACGCTCGCAAACCCGTCGCCGCACGCCGAGGGTGCCGCTCAACTCGAAGATCACGCGCTCCAGCCGGTCCACCGAGTCGGCCTCGGCGAGCGCCGTGACGAGCAGGCCCGGTCGCGACTTCTTCTGGATGGTCGGGATCAGGAATGCGTCGAGCGCGCCGGCGGCCATGAGCGATTCCACCAGGTGCCCGGCGTCCTCGCCGCTGACGTGGTCCAAGTTGGACTCGAGGACCAGGATCTGCTGGCAACCGTGGCCCGCGAGGGCCGGCGTGTAACTCCAAGCGCGCAGGACGTTCGGAAGTTCGTTGGCCGCGGCTTCGCGAGTGCCGGCGCCGTACCCGATGGCCACGATCTGGCCCGCGGGTGCGGGGCCGAATCCGTCGGCGAGAACCCGCGCAAGGGCGACGCCGGTGGGCGTCGACACTTCGCGCGCGACCGGCAGGGGATGCGTGGGGACGCCGGTCATGAGCTCCAGAGTGGCCGGGGCCGGCACCGGGTAGAGGCCGTGGTCGGTGCGGACGGTCCCGGAGCCGAGCGGCAGGCTGCTCACGGTCAGCGAACTCGGCGCCAGCAGGTGGACCGCGAGGACGGTGCCAATGACGTCGACCAACGAGTCCAGGGCGCCGACCTCGTGGAAGTGAATGCGGTCCAGCCCGATGCCGTGAACCCGGGCCTCCGCCTCTCCCAGGAGTCGAAACACCCGGGTCGCCGTCTGTTTGACCTCGGCCGGCCAGGTGCCTTCGGCGATGATTCGCTCGATCTCCGTCAGGGTGCGGGCCGGTGGGTCGGTTTCGAGGGGCGCGACCTCGAGTCGAGACGCCGCTAGGCCACGGGTCCGGACCCGGTGCAGGGTCCACGAAAACGGGGGCAGGCTTGCCCGGAGCGGGCCGAGCACGGCGGATTCTGGGAGCCCCAGGTCGAGCAGTGCGGCCAACATCATGTCGCCGGCGATGCCGGCTGCGGCGTCGAGATAAATGCCGTTGCCCAAACGACTCATCGCGGCGGCCGATCGTTGCTGGAGGTGCCTGCGGAACGCCGGCTTGTTGACGGCTTTAGGCCCCTTGATATAATCGCCCCACTTCATTTTCAATCGCTCTTGCGTCAGAGCGGACCGTCCTGTTTCGGTTGTGTAGTCAGGCGCGAAAAGCGACGAACGACCGCCAGGAGCGTAGCCACTGGGTTCTGACGAAGCCGCGATGTCGCCGACGCTGTCATGGGTGGAGGGGTTCGCCGTGGGCCCCTCGGTGTTGATTGCGGGGTCGGTTGCGAGGTAGTTTCCGCATTGCCGGAGTCGTTTTTCTTAGCCTTGCGTGACGAGTCACTCGACATTTCTCCGGCCGGAGGAGGAACGGCGCGTCGGTTTCCTGGTGCTTTCGAGATCTGACGGGCCGCCGTTCCGTCAGAGCCTTCTCAAAACGAGTCACGGGTAGCAAGTTGGGTAGTAGAATGGACTTGGGTAAGGGTTTTCCCTTGCGGCGGGAACACGAACCCCGGAAAGGGATGCAAGCATGCGTTTGAGTACGGGACACGGACACGGGGCGGTGAAGGTGCTGTTGGTCCTGGCGTTCTTGAGCGGGGGGGTCACCTCGCTGCCCTTGGCGGACGCTCAGTTGCGCGGCGACGTGGCGGCATTGTTGGACGAGGGCCTCTCGCTCTACGAACAGCGGCGCCTCGATGAAGCCGAGAAGAAGATGGAGCAGGCACTGCTGCTCGATATCGGGGCCGAAGAAGCCTACACCTGGCTCGAGCGGATTGGGCTGGAGAAGGCGCTCGAGATGGCCCGTAAGGGTGGCCAGACGATCGAAGGGCAGATCTCGACGCTGATTCGCTTGAGCGCGGTCGAGACGCGGCGGCGGGAGCGGGATGCGGACGCGGTCCGCGAAGTTCTCGCCAGCTACTTTGGTAGCACCGACTTCATGGAGCGGACTCGCGCGATCATGAAGGGCGTCAGCATGCACGGGGTGTACCTGCTGCCCGGCTTGGTCGAGCGCCTGAGCGCGCCCGAGATCGACACGCGCGTGAGCGCGATCTCGGCGATCACCAAGATCTCGGACGATGCGGTCCTGCCCCTGTGTCAGGCGCTGCACCACACGGAGAGCTCGGTGCTCCTCGGAGTCATTGCGAGCCTCAAGAAGATCGGCAACGACGCGGCGATCCCGAGCCTGAGCTGGCTCTCCGCGACGACGGACGACCTCGTGGTGAAGGGCGCGGCGGATGCCGCGCTCGAAGCGCTCGACGGCGACATGATGGCGCGCAAGTCGACCGCCTACGACCTCTTGGTCGCCGAGGCGGGGCGCTACTTCCGCGACACGACGTACATGACGCGAACCTATCACGACCCGTTGATCTGGACGCTCCAGGACGGCGTGCTCACGTACCAAGACGTGGCCGCGTGGCGCTTGAACGAACTGCGAGCCGAGCAACTGCTGGCCGTTGCCATGACCCTCGATAGCGGGGCGGCCCCGGCGCGGGTCCTCAACGCTTGCAGCAAGTTCGCCCAGTACGCCGAGTTTCAAGGCGTACGCGATCTCTTGGCCAGCCGGGTCGCGGCGGGCCAGGAAGACGAGTCCAAGTTGACGGAGCTGCGCGCGCAAGAGCTCGACATGAATCGCATTCGCTATCAGTTCCCGGCCAGTCAGCCCGTGGAGATTCTCCTTGGGGCGCTTTCTCGCGCGCTCGACGAGCGTCGCGGCGAGGTCGCGGTCGAAGTCCTGCAGACCTTGCGTGACGCTGTGACGTTGGGGAACCGTGAGGCGCAACTGCCGGCAGAGGTCCAGCGGGCGTTGTCTTACGAGCATCGCGGCGTTCGCTTTGCGGCGGCCGAGACGGCTTCGCGCATGAACCCGGTAGCGGTGACGCAGGAAGACTCCCAGCTCGTCGTTCAGAACTTGTGCGAAGGGCTGACCGAGGCTGGAATCCGCGTTGCCTTGCTGATCGTTCCGAACGAGGACGACTCTCTTCTCATTGCCGGGACGTTGCGCAAGTCCGGCGTCCTGTCGTTCACGGAGCGCACGGGTTGGGACGGTGTCGAGCGGGCCAAGAGTTTTCCGCCAGAAGACCTGATCATCGTGGCCGCGGGCATGGCGGGTGGGAAGAGCCCCACGGGTATGCTGACGCTCGGTACGGCGGAGGTGATCAATCGCCTGCGCGCGGATTTCCGTACGAAGGACATTCCCATCCTCGTCTTGTCCAGCGACGAGCAGTACACGGCCAACCAGACCGTGTACCTCGATGAGGCCCGCAACGTGCAAGTGATCAACCGAGGCATTGACGCCGTCCGGTTGCGCGACGACATCGTGCTGCCGCTCTTCAGCGGCGACACCAACGAGCGCGGTCGTGGCGATCAGATCGCCGCGCGTGCGGCCGAGGCGTTGCTGTTCTTGGCGGGTCGCGACACCGCGTTCGACCTGACTACGGCGGAGGGCGCGCTCGTGTCGGTGCTCGAGAATCGGGCGGATGAAGTGCGGATTGCGGCCTCGCGTGCGCTCGGTGCCCTGCGCACCCAGCGAGCAACGCCGTCGCTGGTCCGCATTTGTCAGGATCAGTCGGTCAGCCAGGACTTGCTGAAGGCCGCGCTGATCGCTCTTGGCGACATCAACCGGGGCGCGGGTGGGCAGGCAGATCAGAGCATGCTCGATCTACTGGATTCGATGTACGGTCACGAGAACCCGGAGATCGTCAAAGTGTCGGCGGCTTCGCGCGGAAAGATCGCGAAAGCGACGATGCGCGAGTAGGGGCAGTGGACCCCGATTGTGACACGCCCGCGAAGGCCCTCCCGGCTTTCGCGGGCGTTTTTTGTTCGTGCCGGACTGCGCCCAGATCAAGCGCGGCAACACGATCGATCAGGGACGGGGAGGAGCTCATCCTTGGCTATTCGGACCACTTGCCCGAACTGCAAGCAGATCGTGAGCGCGCAGGACGAGTACCTGGGCAAGAAGATCAAGTGCCCGGCGTGCGGTGTCAAGGTGGAGCTGGTGGCGCCCGAGGAGCGCGAGGCGCGTGACCGGTGGCGCCAGGAGCAAGACCAGCGCATAGCCTTGCTCGAGCAGCTCGATCGCGACCGGTCGCTCAAGCGGGACAGCGTGCCGTACGCGGTGCAGTTCGGCACTGGTCTCGACCGCGTTCGCAACTACCACCCCGGTGCCGTGACGCGCTTTCGCAAGCTGCGTGCGCTATCGCGTTTTCTGCTGCTGGTCGCGTACGTGCTGTTTGCCCTCGTGCTGGTGGGTGCGGGACTGACGGGTTTCCTCTACCGCGAGGGCTTGATCGCTCGCTGGGAGTACCTCGCCTTGGCGGAGCTGGGTTGGCTGCTGGTCCTCGTGCTCTCGTTCGGCCTACTGAAGTTTCTCGGGGAGATGGCCTGGTTGCTCGCGGACGTCGGCGATCACCAACTCGACGCCCGCAACTTGCTCCTCGACTTGCGAGAAGACGCCGACCGCTACTTGGCCCGCTCGGGGTCCGGTCCAGGTCTGCCCAAATCGAGTTCCTCCCCACCCTCGAGCGAACGCGCCTGAAAGGCGGTCGCTCTGCGGGTGTGACGGCGAGGAACTTCCGTTCTTGCGGGAGGCGCGAGCAGAGGCGCGCGCCTCGCCCTCCAAGGTTGGAGGGAGAGACGCGGGCTACTCTTCGACGAAAAAGAAGTCGAGCGCACCTTTGGCCGACTCGGCGAAGTCATCGCCGAGGTCTTCGGATCGGGGTGCACGTTCGTTGATGTCCTTGAAGATCACGTTCAGCTTCTCGCTCGCTTCCTTCGCGTACAGGCGCACCATACCGATGGTCGTGCGCTCGTCGAAGACGGTCGCGAGCAGGGTTCGGTTCCCCACCAGGGTGAGCTGGATGCTGTCCTTCTTCCCCTGGTGGAACAAGACCGAGAACTCGTCCTCGCCGAGCAGGCGTGCCATCTCGCGCGTGGCCGCGTACGACCCCGCGATCAAGGCGGAGACGGACTGCAGGTCGATGTCACCCGTAGTTCCGGCCTTGGTCACCATGTGACCTTCTTTGTCGATCAGAATGTTGCACTTCGAGTCGGACAACTTGAGGAACTCGTTGAGCACCTTGTTGATCCGGTCGATGTCGTCCTGGTAGAAGACGAGGCGTTTCTCTCTTAGGTGGTCACTATCGGTAACGATGGTGAGCCTCCTTTCGAATTTCGGTTTTAGCCCAAGAAGCGATCCAAGAGACCCGAGAAGTACGCAAGCCCGCCGGCCGCACCCAGGACCACGATCAAGCCGACGACGACCAGCCCCGCGCGCCCCTTCTTGGGCGCTGGCTCCGATCGTGGGCGAATGATCTCCTGCGCCGGCACACCGCGAGCCGTGACCGCACCGTGCCGTTGACCCATGGCCTGCGGTGGGGCCTGAGCTGCCATTGCGTGCCGCTGTTGCGGGGGCGCGGCTACCCGCACTGGCGGCTCCGCCACCGCGGTTGCCCCCGCCGAGCCGGTCGCCCCCTGCGTTCGCCCGCCCGGCGAACGCGTCGCACCGCCAGCGACGCGTGCCGCCGGTGCCGGCGCCGAGCCACCGCTATGCTGTTGGTTCAGCGACTCGAGGACCAACGAGGCGAGCTTCTTGAGGGTCGGGAAGACCCCGGTTCCGTCGCGCGCGACAGCCTCGAAGTAGGGGGCGCCCCAAGGATTGAGCGCCTTCTCGAGTTCCTCGATCGTGTGTACATCGGGAAGGTCACGCTTGTTGTACTGGATCACGAGCGGCGTCGTCGCGATGTCCATCCCGTACTCGATGAGGTTCTCCTTGAGGTTCTGGAGCGCCTCGAGGTTCTCTTCCATCTTGCCGCGCTTGGAATCGGCGACGAACACGATGCCGTCGGTTCCCTGCAGCACCAGCTTGCGCGTCGAGTTGTAGTAGACTTGACCCGGAACGGTGTAGATCTGGAACTTGGTTTTCATCCCGGCGACCTGACCCAAGTTCAAGGGCAGGAAGTCGAAGAAGAGTGTGCGATCTCCTTCCGTGGCGATGGAGGTCAGTTCCCCCACGCTTGCCACTGGAGCCTTTGCGTGCACGACCTCCAAGTTGGTGGTCTTTCCGCTCAGGCCGGGCCCATAGTAGACGACTTTGCAATTCACCTCTTTGAGGGAGAAATTGATCTGAACCATTACTCGCTGTTCTCCACTCGGTTGTTTGGTCCGTGACTCGTCATGTTGCTACTTCGTGTCGATCTGTGCTGTTCGAGTTCTCAGGGAGCTAGTTTCATCACGCAACGATCGCGAATCTTCTTGGCCACGCCGCGGATCTCGACCATGTCGGTGTCGAGGCGCAGGTTGGGGCGTGTGACCACCACCAAGTAGGCGTCGCCGAGGTCGAGGTACAGCAGTCTCCCGCGGGATGCCGTCAGCAGGATCTCCGAGGGGTCGTTGGCGAGGCTCGTTGGCTCCAGCGACCGTCGCAAGGTCATGGCGATGGACGACGAGAGCGCCGCCACCGCGTCTTCGCGCAGGTCTTGTCCCATGCAGGCCACGGCCAGGATGCCGTCACGAGTGATCACCATGCTTCCGAGTACGCCCGGGATGTCGTTGATCTGCTCGAGTAGATCCTTCAACGACCACCTCCTACCGGGGAGAGTCGCAAGCGTTCGTGAATGTCGTGGAGAATGTTCTCCATTTCCTCGTTCTTGGTCTCCGGGCTTCCGAAGATGAAGGCGCTGAGGCCACTGCCCAACGAGGCAACCACCAGGTTCACATTGTCTTGCTTGACCGTTATCGACTCGAAGGTGCCGAGGTCCATACGTTCGCTGTTCTGAGCCGCGACGTCGACCAGCAACCCAAAGCAGTTGCCGAGCTCGGACTCGGACCACTGGCCATGGTTGAACCCGGCAATGACCTGCCGGTGGCCGTCGATCAGGTAGAATCCCAGCAGGCTTGTGAGCCGAGCCGCCGCACTCACGACATCCTGGATGACCTCGCGGTCCAACGAGACTTCCGGGTGCTCGTCGCGCGCGGCTCCGAGAACTTCGCGCTCGTAGGTCAGGAACAGTTCCTGGATTTGGGTCGTGTTCTCCGGCGGCAGTTGGGAGACGCGATCCGAGAGCTCGCGAACCCGTGCCTCATCCGGGAAGGCTTGGAGCACGGGATTGAGGAAGCGCCGAGCGGCGAGCGGTGCGCGCAGCAGCAGGAAAATCTCCGTGAGATCGAGCAGCACGCGGGAGTCCCGGGGTGCGAGGTTGTGGGCCTTGACCGCATAGCGCAGCGCATTCATGCCCGCGATCGAGTCGCCGGTGGCCTTGAAGTCCTGCAGGTGGAGTTCGGTCACCATGCGATATCCGAGGGCCGAGTCCGGCTCGAGCTGGATCGCGTGGTTGCCGTACTCGATGGCTTCCTTGACTTCGCCGATGCGAGTGTACAGCTCGACGAGGTGGAGACACGTCGCAGCGCTGGGGCCTTGCTCGTGCAGGGCTAGGGCCTGTTGAATCAAGGGTTGCGCCAGCGACCGCTCGACCTTGCGCCGCAGTCCGCGGAGCTCGCTCGAGTTGGGATGGAGCTCCGTGGCTTTGCGCAGGAGGCCGAGTGCGTACTCGGAGTCGTCCTGTCCCAGGAGTCGGTGGCAAGTGGAGAGAGTCTGACGCTCGGTCATGCCTAGCAAGTCCTCGACCGCCGGGCGTTTGCGCGTCTTTCTCCGGGCAAAGAGGGCTGAGAAGAAACCCACGATCGAGTCCTATCTGGTCGGCGAGAGCTGCAAGTCCGGCAGGGGCGAACAGCCTGCCTCGAAGAGTACGATGGCCCCTCGTGGGGGGCAAATACGCACGCTGGGCCTGGGACGAGGCGTCATTGCTTCTCCCGTGGATCGAGTCGAATCAGGTGGAGCGTGCCATTGAGAACCGACAACACCAGGCGGTCGCCGTGCGCCACCGGCTCGCAGGCCAAGGGGCCCTCGAGTCGGTGGGCCCAGCGCGGCTTCCCGGAACGCGGATTGATGGCGACGAGTTCGGCGCCACGCGAAGTGATCAATTCGTTGCCGTAGACCCCCGCGAGGGTCAGGTCGGCTCCGAGGTCATCGCTCGACCACAGGACCTGACCATCCGGATTGCGAAGGGCATGCGCACGGCCGTCGCGAGTCACGCAGAAGGTACGGTCGGTGCCCAAGAGGAAGCCGGAGACCTCGCCCGGGATCGCTCGCGTCCACCGCGTGTCGCCGGTCTCTGGGTCGACGGCACGGACGTTCCGGTCGCCGTCCGCGATCCAGACTGCGTCGCCAACCAGAGTGGGGCCAGCCGAGACCGGGGCCGGAGCGACGATGCGCCACCGCGGCTTTCCATCGTTGGGATCGAGAGCCTCGACCCGCCCGTCGCGAGTAGCCACGAACACCCGGTCCTTGCCGAGGGTCGGGGCAAGTTCGCCGCGCCCACCGAGTTCGCGGTTCCACGCGAACGCCTTGGCCTGCAAGTCGGCCGCCAAGACCCGCCCCTCGTTGGTGACCATGAACACGCGACCCAACGCGTCGGGCGGCGTCGAGGGTCTCCGGCAGAACCCGGCGCCGGCAGGGAACGGAATGCGTGCGACGAGGGTGCCGTCGTCCATGCGCACCCGATACAGCGAGCGATCGGTGCCGGCGAAGACGAGGTCCTGCCCGAACGCTTGGATGTCACCGAGGACGTCGCCAATGTCTTCGAGACGATAGCTCCACAACTGCGTCCCCTTCGCGGGGTCGATGGCCAGGACTTGTCCGGAGCGCGTACCCACGAACACCTTCGTGTCGATCACGAGCGGGCGGGCCTCGGCCGGAGCCGGGAGGGCCAGTGTCCACGCGACGTCTCGCTGCAGCTGGATCCTGACCCTCGGAGCGCGGGTCGGGTCGAGCACTACGCTGTCGCTCACGTAGCCCGTTCTCTCGACCGTCAACGTCGGCAGCTCCCGAGGCAAGACTCGCAACTGATACGGCGGGCCCGCGATGGACCGACCACCGACGCGTACGCTTGCATCCTCGGGCAACACATCGACGAGCAGCGGTAGTCGCACTTCGGCCGCGGCGGAACTGTTGGGATACTCGGCCAACAGCCGCTGGTAAGTGAGCGAGGCGGCCTCCAGTCGACCGTCACGTTCCGCCGCGAGCCCCTCCTCGTAGAGGCGGAGCGCGGCTTGCAAGTAGCCTTCGAGGAATCGACAGCGTTCCTCGACCTGCTGCGACAACGAAGGGGTCAAACGCTCGTCCGGCACCGAACGGTAGTGAGCGAGGGCCGCCGCGTAGTCGCCGCGACTCAAGAGAAGCGTTCCGGTGGTGGCGAAGCCCGCTGCGTCGAAGTCCGGGATCACCGCTGCCCCGTTCGCGGGAAGGGTAGCGGATGTAGGGTTCTCCGAGGGGCTCACGACCGAGCCCGAGAGCGCCCGCGGCAGGGCCGCGAAGTCGCCTTCCGCCTTGCGAACCGCGAGGCTCAACGGGTGCTGCTTCTGACAGTCGAGAAGCACGCGGTAGGCACCATCCAAGTCGCCTTGGATGGCAGAAGTTCTTGCCGCTTGCAGCGCCTCGGCGTACGACTCGCGCGCATCCCATTCGTACACGGCGTATGCGCCGCCGGTAACCGAAACCAACAGTCCGGTCAGCAGGAAGGCCTTGCGGAGGCGCCGCCGGCGGCGCCGCAGGCTACCTTGCTCACCGGTGGGAATGTGCTTGCGCCAGCGCGCGGCTGCCTTGGGGTCCAGCGAATCGAGCTTCTCGACGACCTTGGCCAATGGCCCGAAACGCTTGGCTGCAAGGAATGCCTCGGCCGCGGCCACGAAGCTAGCCACAGCCCGTTCGGCGTTGCCGGACAACAGATACATCTGCGCGGCTTCGACGAGCGCCCGCCCCGGTTCGTGAGCCGTCGTACCGAGTGACGCGAAGAACTCGGCCCCGCGCTCGTAGGCGCGCTTGGAGCGTATGATCCCCGCATAGGTTTGGAGGAGGCGGCTGACGTCGCGACTGCTCGTCTCGCGAGTTTCGATGCGGAGCGACTCTTCGATGGCGGTCAGGTCGTTCGGCTCGACCGCCAGAATGCGCTCGAGGTAGCCCCGCGCCACTACGACGTCGTTGAGCTCGCACGCGGACCTGGCCAAATGCTTGAGGTGCGGGAGTAGCTCTTCGATTGGCGCCTTGCGCCGTTCGAGAAGGAGCAGCAACTTCTTGCGCACCTCGAACTCATTCGGGTCTTCCTCCAGGATGCTCTCGTAGATCCGCATGAGTCGGGGCAGCTGGAACTGCTGCCGCATGCGCTCCGAGAGCCCCTTCTTCTCTTCGAGGCTCAGGGGTTGGACGAACCCCTGAGTCACCAACACCCGCAGGGCACTGTGCAAGGCGAAGGTCGTGAGGCCGGACTGCTCGAACAGCTCCTCGACCGTCGATTCGGTCTCGAGCAGACCAAGCAGGGTTGCCACTCTCTCCGCGGGGACCTCGGTCTCCGGCACCGCTCCGAGCGTCTCGAGGTGGCGGTGGGTACGGTAGATCTGAGTCGGCAGCGGCAGCACCTCTCGGATTCGCTGCCACTCGTCGTCGCGGCGGGCCACGTCCATCAGTACGGAATTGATCGGGAACACGAGCGACCGCATGGCTTCCGGGTCGCGGAAAAGCAAGGCATCGTCAGTGAGCTCGCGCACCTCGAACTGGTAGGACGCGTCATTCCAAGACAGCAACTCGTAGACGAGCTCGAGCAACTGTTCGCGCAGCGGGCCACGAACTTGGTCGTGTGACAGAACATGGCGGCTGAGGAGGAAGTCGCCCGGACAGACCTCACGAGTGCTGGTGCTGAAGACGTTCTTGTATTCGCTCTCGGAGAGAATGCGAAGTCGGGCGAGGGCGTCGCGCAGGGGTTTGGACTCGTACGGACGATCCGTCAGCAAGGTAATGCCAGATCCGACGATGCCGATGCGTCGCTCTTGCTTTCCATGTTGTACGGACAGCAACCCGCCCTGCTGGTTCAAGCTGAGCGTCTGGAAGATGTTGCTAAGGGGAATGTTGCTAGTATGACCCTTGAGCACGGAATCCCGTTCGGCTGGTCCTCGCGAAGCCACGCGGACACGACTTCAACGAGGTGACGTCCGTGTGCGCGTGATCGACATGGATCTACTGGGAAGCATACCCCTGCCAGTGCGGAGCGGGCAAACGAGAGCCGCGCGCTGGCACGTCGAGAAGGCTTCGGAGCGTACTAGCTCGGCGCTATGGGCTCGGCGTGGAAGCGGAACTTCCTGCGAGAGGGCGCCGGTGAGTGCGGTCGATTTGGGTCTAAGGAGTCGCCCAAGAGTAACTTCGACATCTTGCCGTCGATATGGGTCAGATTCGGCCGATCCGGAAAGCTCGGAACCGGCGGCGTAGCTTGGTTCCGGTGAGGATTTCGAGGTTTTCGGATCGGTCGAAGATGGTCCGAAGCGACGAGCGAGAGGGTGAAGTTGTTCTTGGGCGACTCCTAAGGAGCGTCGAAAGCGGACGCGGCGCTCAGAGGTCGTTTGACGCAGATCAGGGTGAGATCGTCGCTGAGGGGCGCCCCGTCGATGAACGAGCGAAGTTCGGCAAGGATGAGTTCCTTGATGTCCGCCGCAGGGAGATCCAGGTCGATGCCGTCGAGGAACATCATGAGTCGCTCCAGGCCGAGCTGACCGCGGCGGGGATGGGCCGCCTCGATCACACCGTCGGTGTAGAACACGAGCAGGTCACCGGGCTCCATGGTGACAGTCTGCGGGGAGAGCGCTTGCTTGAACATGGAGCCGCTGTCGATGCCGAACGCGATCCCCGCACCGGGTAGCTCGCGCGCTTTGCGCAGGCGGCGGGACACGAGGAGCGGGTAGTTGTGGCCAGCGCGGCCGTAGCGGAAGGTTCCCGTGTCGCGATCCAGGACTCCGTAGAGAGCCGTGATGAAGGTGAATCGATCGAGATCCGGATATAGGTCCACGTTGACTTGGTTGAGGACTTCCTCGGGTGCGAGAGACGGGTCATCCGAGGCGCGGATCTCGAGCACCTTGCGTACCATCCCCATGAGCAGCGCAGCCTCGAGCCCGTGGCCCGCGACGTCGCCGATGGCGATTCCGAGTCGGGTCTCTGCCAGGGGTAGGAGCTGAAAGAAGTCGCCTCCGACCTTGTCGTTGGGCAGGTAGGTGGCGCTGACGTCGTACGGCGGGAACTCCGGTTGCCACTTGTGGAGCATGCGTCCCGCTCTGCGGCCCGCGATGTCGAGGCTGCTCTCCAGTTCGCGCGTGCGATCCAAGTCGTGAGTAAAGGAGACGATGGTCTCAGGAGCAGTGGCCGGTGTCTGCGGGGGCGTCGCTGGGCCCGAGGCGGGGTTTTCGGCCCGCCTTTTGATTCCGCTGTCCGGCTGATACACGTTGAAGTCCCCGAGGGCGTTGCGCAGTCGGAGCAGGTCGAGCAACCGGGAGGGCGGCGAGTAGAGCAGGAGCACCCGCTTCTTGGCTGCGAAGCGCTGGTTGAGTCGACGCAGGACTGGGAGCATCTCGGGCCCCGGATCCTGCAGCGCTCGGAAGTCTAGGCCGGCGTCGCGCACACAGCGTTCGACCAAGTGCTCCAGCGCCTCCAGCAACTCGGTGCTGCAACGTCCGTGGGTCGAGAAGACCACGACCTCGCCTTGGCGAGTCTCGCGGATCTCCCCGGCGCCGACTCGGTGAACGCGTCCTTGAACCGCGCCTGCGGCTGTCTCGGCCCTTTGCAGATCGCTCATGCTCAGCCCTTCGGAGGTTCCGTATCCCCGACCTGGAACCTCGATGATGCACGCGGTCATCGCTCCGTCGCTGACCACTTCGCCGGCCAGCACGAGTCGCCGACACACCCGGCCGCGTCGCGGGGCGTCTTGACTCCGTCACCGGGCTCGAAGAACGAGCCGCTGGGGATCATCCGGACGGCGAGCGAGGCGAACCCGTCGGTATCCCAGGTGTCTTCGGCACGCGGACGGAAGAAACTTTGTGCAAATCAGGCTGCGGCTCAGCGAAGCGGAACCTCGGTAAAGTGCCGACCGAGTCGCAGCTCGAGGCACTCCAGCCGCAAGTCGGAACGTATGCTGAGCTCGTACTCGAGTCACGCCCGAGTGGGCAGAACGCCACCGGATGCTATCTTGAGTGGGGAAGACACGATCGTCAGGATCGGGACGGACACCCGAGACACGGGCGCGACGTACCCTCGTTCTTGCTGGCAACTCGACCGCGTGCCCGGGTCGGGACACCCTTCAACCGCTTCCACGGGAGAAATCGCTGATGGCGCTCGTTCGAAAGACAAAGCTGCGACCAATCTGGTGCATGGTCCTCGGATTCTTGGCGATCGGCGCGACGTTGTCATCTTGGTCTTGCACCAAGCCCGCGAGCGCCCTTCGTTCCACGGCCCCGGCCCGTTCGGTGTCGATGCCGCGCGAAATCGGTTGCTTGCCTGGGTCACCCCTCGGCGTGTTCTACATGAAGTCTCCGAACAAGACTCTCGCCGACTGGGCGGGTCAAGTGCTGTCGCGACTGGAGGCCGATAACCCAGCCCGCCACTGGGTCGAACAGCAGTGCGTACGCGGGGGCAAACCCATCCTCACTGGCTTCGATGGCCCCATGGTCATCGGCGTGTATGGAAATCCGCAAACCGATGTCGAGCCCTCTTTCGTCCTCTTGACCGATCCGCAAGCGGGCCCCGCCCTCACGGCTTGGCTGAAGGCTGGCTTGGGAGCCGCATCCATGGGCGCCTCCGAGCACGGAAGCTTGGCCCTGGAGCAATTCGCGATCGAGGGTGGCGGCGGTGGGTGGTACCAGGGCACAGTGGCCGGCTTCTGGGGGCTGAGCACCGACCCGGAGATGCTCGTTCAGGTCGCCGCGGGCGCGCGTGGCACGGCGACGATTGGGCCCTTCCAGAGCGGCTGGAACTACTGCGCGAGCCTGGATCCCGACGTGTTCATGACCGTGGACCTCAGACACGCGCTGACCTCACTACCGGACCCTGCGCTGGCGCAGGCGCTCGGCGTCGGCAATCTGAAGGGGTTCACATACGCCTTCAAGGGTGATGGAGAGCGGTTCATGGACTCGCTCTACGTGCATACCCCAGCGCCACACAAGGGCCTGCTGAAGCTGTTCGACGGCGAGCGACTGACCGAGAAGAGCATCCGCGCGGTGCCGGACGCCTCTCTGAGTTTCATGATGTTCGGGATCGACTTGCGGGCGCTGTGGCAAGACCTGCGACTCAACCTACCGCCCGAGGTCGGGGCGCAGGCGAACATGATCGAGCAACAGCTCGGATTCAGCCTCGAGCAAGATCTGCTCGGCTCGATTGGATCTGGCTGGAGCAGCTACGGATTCGACGACTCGGCGTCGCCCGTCGGCCTCGGGAGTGTCGTCCGGATTCCGATGCGTGATGCGGCCCGGTTCATGGCGTGTCTACAGAAACTCTCCGCCGGCGTGGGCATGACTCTCCAGTGGAAGACCGGCCCCGACGGCTTCAAGTGCTTGACGGTTCCCGGCCTCGATCCCTCGTTCGCGCCGACCATCGCCGCGGGTAGTCAAGAGTGGGTCGTGGCCTCGAGCGCGAAAGCGTTCGACAAGTGGCGCAGTATCGCTTCGACGACCGGCAACCACCCGGCTGCAGCGAACCTCGGGAAGCGTTACGGGGGACGCGCGACTTGGCTCGGATACGCGGATGCGACCGCGTTCCGGATCGATCAGAACCAAGTGGCCAAGGTCGCGGAAGCTCAGCGTGGGCTACAGGCAAGCGTCGGGCAGCTCTTCGATCTCCCCGCGCTCGGGAGCCTGCCTTGGGCGCAGATCGAGAAGGGTGGGCAGAAACTCCTCGGCAACATGGTGTTCGCCGTCGCTCCCGGTAGTGACGGAGTAGAGTTCTGCTTCGAGAGCTCCTGCGGCATCTTCCCCTTCCTGGGATTGGGTGCTGTCGTGGCGGTTCGGCAGGGCCAAGAAGCCGAACGCTTGCGTCGGTTGCACGTGATCGAGGCGCGGGTCGCGACCGCGCAGTCCGAGTTTCGCGGACGACATGGGCGGTTCGCCCGCAACCTGTGGGAGCTTCGCGACGCCGCGCTCATCGACCAGGGGCTCGCGAGTGGGGTGGACGCAGGTTTGCTCTACCGGATCGAATCGGACGGAAGGCGCTGGAAGCTGGAGTTCCGCGACGAGGACAGCGCCGCGGTCTTTCAACTCGACGAGAATCTGCCAGCCTCGGAGCGGTCTGGAATCGAGAAGGATCAGTAGGCAATGTCGGCCCCCCTCGCCACGCCAAGCGCCGCCCTGAGACTGCTGTCGCGCCTGCCAACGCTCTATGGAGCGGGTGGTCATGCGGAGTTCGTGGGTGCCCTGGGAGAGTTGCTCGAGTCAGTGCTCGGCGAAGCCGACTTCTCGCTGATCGTTGGCGACGGTGAGGGTGGCAATCTGCTGCACTGTTCGCGCTACCCCGCTTGGAGCGGACGACTGACGCCTCCGCGGGTTCCCGCAGCGTCGCTGCGACTACTCAACACGTGCAGCGCTGCGGCCCCGGTCGATTTCCTCGT
The DNA here is from genome assembly GCA_050246115.1 of Planctomycetota bacterium. Classification (GTDB taxonomy): domain Bacteria; phylum Planctomycetota; class UBA8108; order UBA1146; family JAJFFE01; genus JBFWWP01. Next base: position 17,773 of record JBFWWP010000025.1, on the reverse strand, counting down.
CGAGGGCATGAGCCTTCCGACCTATGGTGCGTGGGCGCTGCCGTTGGCGGGCCGCAAACCGGCCTGGGTCGCGCTGCACGCCGTACCGCGCGAGGCCGATGAGGAGACGGTCGACCTCTTGCGCCAGAATGCGGCGACGGCGCTCTCGCGGCTCCTCGCGAGCCAGGCGGTAGCGGAGGAGTTGGACGTCTACCAAGCCAAGCTGGGGACGATCAACGAGGTGGGGGAGCTGATCGGCACCCTCGATCTCGACGTGCTACTCGCCAAGCTGATGGAGATCTGCCTGTACGTGGTCAACGCCCAGGTGGGTTCGATCATCTTGGTCGATGACGGCAAGTTCCGTAGCGGAATCGAGTGGGGACTGCCGCTCGAGATGGCTCGGCGCTTCAAGGATCAGCAAGGGCGAATCGTCTTCGAGCGCGTTGCCGAGACCGGGGAGCCCGCTCTCATTCTCGACTTCAGCGCCAGCTCCGAATACCGAGTCGAAGGGCTCGAGGTGCAAGTGGGCTGCTACCTCTGCATTCCGCTGGTTTCTCGCAACCGCCACCTCGGGGTGATCAACCTCGTGAACCCAGCGCACGAGGAGTCGCACTTTTCCGAACTCGACCGAGACCTGCTCATGACCATCAGTGGCTTGGCGGCCACGAGTCTCGCCAATGCCCTGTTGCATGCGGACTCACTCGAGAAGGAGCGCTACCGCCAGAGCTTGTCGATCGCCCGGGACATTCAGCTCAACCTGTATCCTTCGCGTGCGCCGGCGTTGCCGTGGCTCGACATTGGCTGGAGCAATGAGTCTTGTGACGAGACCGGTGGAGACTACTTCGATTTCATCACGCGCGACGGAGCGTTGTCGATCGTCGTCGGCGATGTCTCGGGCCACGGTATCGGTGCTGCGCTACTCATGGCCGCGGCACGCGCGAGCCTTCGTGCTACCTTGGCCGAGACCAACGATCTCGCCCACGTCATCGGTCGGGTCAACGACCAACTCGAGCAGGACATGGAGATGGACCGCTTCATGACGCTGTTCATCGCGACGCTCGACAACCGTCTCGGAACGCTGCGGTTCGTGAACGCCGGGCACGACTCGCCGCTAGTGTATCGCGCGGCGACCCGGGTGGTCGAGGAACTCCCGTCGACCGGCATGCCCGTGGGCATCTTCCCGGGAAACCTGTTCGGAACTGGCGAAGTCGCTGCGCTCGAGCCGGGCGACGTCTTGCTGCTCACCACCGACGGGGTATGGGAGGTGAACTCGCCAGACGGAGTGATGTTGGGCAAGGAACGGATGAAGGAACTCTTCCGAGCTAACGCTGGCCTGCCGGCGAGCGATCTGGTCGTACGACTCCTCGACGAGGTCAGGAGCTTCACCCACGGCCAACCATTCAAGGACGATGTCACCGTCGTTGCGATTCGCGCGCGCCGCGAGCCCACGCCTGCGGCGGAGTGAGTCTGGCTTTCGGGATCGCAGGAAGGGGCGTGTGGCCTCAGCGAACTCCGAAGTGCGCCGATTGCGTTGCCGACAGAATTCACTTCTCATCCCGACGAGTTTGGGTCAGAGTCCGTACCGACGATCGGCGCCAGCTATCGGCGGCGGTCGTGGGGCGTCTCGAAGTCGCTTGCGGTGAGGAAACCCGGAGTTGGCGCGTGACGGAGGCGGTTGACAGAATCGTGTGAAGGAGTCGGTTCGACGTGCCGGGCGACATTTCCCTTGCAGAGCGCTACCACCTCGAGACCAAGTATACGGAGGAGTCCGTGCGGCGCTTACCCCCGATGGGTCAGCAGCCTGCTCTGTACAAGGACTTTCAGAGCGACCGTTCGATCGACCTCCAGCCGCATCTTCCGTTCCCCGGCTTCCCGTTCGCAGAGCAGGCGGCGCCGCGACTCGAGCTCACGCCACCAGGGAGTCTACTGCCGCGCCTGGCGCGGCTGCTGTACTTCACCAACGGGGTAACGGGGTTCGTCAAGCACCCGGACGGACTGACGCTCTTTCGAGCGGCGCCGTCGGCCGGTGGCCTCTATCCGACGGAGATCTACCTGGTGACCGAGGGCGTCGAGGGCCTCGAGGACGGTCTCCACAACTTCTCGGTTGCGCACAACCGTTTGACCCCAGTATTCGACGGCGAGTTACTCGACGAGCTGAGCGCGGCATGCTTCGGGCATCCTGCGGCGCAGCGGGCGCGAGCCATGCTGATCTTGACGGCGGTTCTGCAACGCTCTTCGTTTCGCTACCACGATCGAGCCTATCGCCGAATCCTCCTCGACACCGGCCACGTATTGGGCAACCTGTGTGCCTATGCCTCAGAGGAGCAACTGACACCGGTGCCGTTGAGTTGCTTCGCCGATGACGTCGTGAACCAGCTGCTGTTCCTGGATCCACTCCAGGAGTGTGCGATGGCGGTCGTGCCGTTGCTCGAAGGCGACGTCGCGGACGAGTCCTTTACACGGCTCGCGCTGCATCGATCCAAAGATGAGGGCACTGCCCGGCGTCCAGGGGAGTCGCTGCTCCAGGCGCTGCACCACGGATCGACGATCGAACGGCCGAAGCCGATCACCATACCGCGACTGCTGGAGAGCCCGAGTGTCACCGCCGAACCGTGCGCAGGCCGGCGGGTCGAGCTCGAACAGGGGGTCGGTGCGGTCATTGCCCGACGGCGCTCGACGCGAGTTCTCGCCGGCGGCCCACTACCGCGCCGGCAAGTCGAGGAGATCCTTCATTATGGCTACGCGCCTCAGGAACGCGGGTGGCTCGCAGTGGCCGACCTGATCGAGACGCACGTCGTCGCGCTGCGGGTGACGGGGTTGGAGCCGGGGGTGTATCGCTACTCTCCGCGCACCCACCGGCTGGCGTTGGCGCGCGCAGGCAAGTTCGCGAGCATCGTGCATCGCATTTGCCTCCAGCAGGACCTCGCTCGGGACGCCGCGGCCGTGATCGTTCACGTGGCCGATCTGCCGAACTCGGTGGTGCTGCTGGGGAACCGGGCTTATCGCGAACTGCACCTCGAGGCGGGCTTGATCGGTGAGTGGCTGAACCTCGCCGCGCTGAGCTTGGGCGTCGGAGTCAGCGGCATCGGCGGCTTCTTCGACGACGAGGTCGCGAGTCTGCTCGGGGTGCCAACCGATCGTGCGATCCTGTACTTGACCCTTTTGGGTGAAGCCGAGGCCGCCGACTGAGGAGCCGTTCGAGGCCGTCGCCGCGAACGTTCACGCGCCGAGGAGTTTGACGAACGCCGTGAAGATGGTGCGGTCGTAGAGTTGGTCGAGGTCGGCGGCCATGGTGCTCAGCGCGTCGTAGGTGGCGCACGCGTCGCGGAACGGCCGGGAACTCGTGAGCGAGCAGAAGGTGTCGACGATCCCCGCGATGCGGATCTCGGGAGAGACTTCCTTGCCACTCAACCCCTGGGGATAGCCGGTGCCGTCCAAGCGCTCGTGGTGCGAGGCGACGATCGAGCGAGTGAGGTGTGGCAGGTCCATCACCCGCTCGAGCGACTCGATTCCGAGCGCGGGGTGGCGCTTGACTTGCGCCCACTCCTCGAACGACAGTGGACCCGACTTGTACACCAAGTGCTGGGGAATCTCGAGCATGCCGACGTCCTGGAGGAAGAAGCCCATCCCCATGGCTTCGAGGTCCGACTGAGCGGAGATCCCAAGTTCGCGGCACAGCGCCAATCCGTACTGGCAGACGTGTACGCTGTGCGTGTACAGCTGTGAGCGCTGCTCCATGTTGCGCATCAAGAGGTGGAGACCCTGCTTGCCGTCGCCCACGAACTTGAGATTCTGAGCGACCAAGTTGTGGGTGGCCTCGACGCTCTCTTCGGAGAACGGAGTGGCGTAGATCTTTTCCGAGAGCTTCTGGACGGAGAAGTAGAACTTGGACGCTCGCTCTTCCGGGGCACCACTCTTGGTGTCGACGATCGCCTGCACCGCCTCGCCGAGGTAGGTCCAGTACGCATCGATCTGATTGCTCGCGATGTAGAGAACGTCGATGCCGTTCTCGAGGAGCGCCTGCCGCTGAGTCTGGGTGAACGGCGAGTTCTCGCGTCGGTAGACGATGAACTCACCCTCGATGCGGGTGAACAGACGAAACGGGAGCACGGAGTCGAGCCGCAGCGTGTCGATGCGGACCTCTTCATAGCCGGATCGCTGGGGGGCTCCTGGGCGCTGATGGGAGCCGGTGGTCGGAGTCGTCTGGCTCAAAGAGGTACCGCTTTCCGCGCGGAGACTGGGCGGTGGCCGCGGTGTCACCCCCAGGAAGACTAGCATCGCCGGCGGGTTTCGCCGAGTCCGGCGAAAGCGGCCTCGTCGGTCGGCGCGTGCGGCCGCCCACGCCGCACGACGCTCTTGGCATTGGGCTTGCTTACGGTCGGTCGAGAGGGCCGAGAATCAGAAAGGAGCGACCGGGATGCCCAGTATCCACGGCGCACAGGGTCCGCAGCTCTCGCTGTCCTCCCAGTTGCTGGCTGCGAGAGGGACGACGGCCGGCGCGAAGGGGAGTTCGTCTCGCGCGGGCCACCAGCCGGGAGCGTTGGCACGATCAGGTTCCGATTTCGCGAGTCCTGCCAAGGCGACTTCCGGTCCGCTGGTCGCGAACGCCAACACCACACGAGCGTCTTCGGCCCTGGCGGCCTCGCTGCCACCGACCACTCCTGTCGCTACGCCGCCCGCGGGCGTGCTCGGGGACATCGATGGTGACGGACAGATGACGGCAGGAGATGCAAAGGCATTGCTCGCCTACCTGTTTCACGGCGGTGCCGCGCCGGTCGACATGAGCCGCGCCGACGTCAACGGGGATGGAAGCGTCAACGTCAGCGATGCGACCCACATCTTCGAACTCGCGAATGCTGCCCCAGCGGTGCCCCCTGCGGGCGACATGGATGGGGACGGACAAGTCACCGCCGGGGATGGCAAGATGCTCCTGCACGCGCTGTTTGGCGACCCGTCCGCCTCCCACAGTCTTGCCAACGCGGACTTCAATGGCGATGGGAGCGTCAACATCAGTGACGCCATTGGCATGCTGAATCTCACTCTGAACCCAATGCTGAGCGGCAAGGGCGAGGAACGGACTTCGACTCGCGTCTGAACCCTGCGCCTACGCTACGCCAAGAGACCGACGACCGGGGCGCGCCACCCTGTGACCGCCCCGCCATTTCCACCTGGCCGGAAGCCTGCTTCCGGCCAGTTTCATTGGATCGAACTCCACGACGACGAGCACGCCCGGAACGGTGCTCGCCCGGCTTCGTGAGTCACGGACACAACGAGGCCACCCAGGGTGCGAGTGGGTTCGTTGGGTTACTCCATCTTCTCGGGCGACCGGTTCCGAGCTTTCCGGATCGGCCGAATCTGACCCAAATCGACGGCAAGATGTCGAAGTCATTCTTGGGCGGCTAGGGGAAGGTGCGAATGTGATTGAGCGGCCACAGCCGGAGAACCACCTTGCCCTTGACGGATGACTGGCTGATCGGGCCGAAGTCGCGGCTGTCCTTGCTGTTCCCGCGGTTGTCGCCGAGCACGTAGAGCTCGCCCGCGCCAAGAGTCCGCTCGCGGTGGATGCTCCGCGCTCCCGCACGCAAGACGTAATCCTCGTGGATGAGGACGCCGTTCACGCGGACCTCGTCTTCGTCGACGGTCACCGTGTCCCCGGGCAAGCCGATCACGCGCTTGATGAGGTCCCGGGTTGCATTCTGGGGATCAGCGAAGATCACGATTTCACCGTGGTCGATCGCGTCGACCGTGGGGCTCAACTTGGAGATCATGACTCGCTCGCCGTCGACGAAGGTCGGCTGCATGGAGTCGCCTCGGATCTCGTAGGCCTGGGCGATGAAAGTCCGTAGGACGAACGCCAACCCGAGCGCCAGCGTGCACACCATGACCACTTCGAAGAGCAGGCTGTGGCGTAGCCCCTTTCTCGGAGTCGGTGCAGCGGTGATGGCCGTGCCGGCGGAGGGCGGACACTCGGGTGCGGGTGGTGCCAAGTCCGGGCGCGGGCCAGGCGGGTGGGCCAGAAGGGGCGAGGATCGTTCGTCGGGAAGCGGTGCGTGCTCCGGTGAGTCCAATCGAGTTGCCTTCCAGCACGGGTCGGTCGATGAACGCTCGTCGGTTCGGCAAGTGGCCGGCCGAGTCGATCGAGAGGCTGCGATGATACCATGGGCGTTCGCGGGGGAGTCGCGTCGGGTCCCAAATCGACGGCTGCCGAAGGGCTCATCCGTGGCCGACCCGACGAATCTGGGGCGGGCCAGCTCCTGACCCCCGAGATCCGGCAATGTTCGTACCTGCGAGGAGCGCTGGCGGCAACGCCACCCCGTCGGACCCGCCGACCGGCAATCGCCCCGTTGGGCCAACTCCTCAGGATCTGCGGGTTTCCCGCTCTTCTTGCTCTAGCCACCGCTGCCACTCTTCCGGACTGCGGCCGAGTTCGGCGCGAGTGATCCGTTTCAGTTCTCGGTGCGCGGTGTCCACAACCGATTCATCATCCGAACTCAGCGCTCGAACGAGGATCTTGACTGCCTCCCGCTTCTTCAGATCGGGGCTGATTCGCTGCAGCAAGCGGGCGAGGTAGCTGACCTGGCTCTGCAGCGCGTTTGCGCGCAGGTGGTGCGCCAACCAAGCGAGTAACGTCCAGCCTATTACGAGGTTGAGCCAGTTCTCCCGGCCCAAGCGATCTTCGAAGTAGCTGCGCCAACCGAGGCCGGGCACGAACAAGCTGGTGGCGAAGACCAAGGTCACGATCACGCAGGTCGCACGCACTGCCCGGATCATTGCTTGCAGGGTCGATCGATCGAACCTCATGGTCATTTCTCCTCGACCCGCAGTATCGCGCGGCCTGCCAGGCGGTGACAGGCAGAGCCGCGCTTTTTTGTGGGGGCGTCGAGGACCCTGCTTCGCGGGGAGGCGCCTCGAGAAGGCTCTCGAGGCTGTCGTCGGCAGGTGAAACGGCCGCGGCTCTGCCGCAGCCACGAGATTGGCGACAGACCACCCGACTCAATGCCGAAAGTGGCGCTCGCCAGTCATGACCATGGTGAGCCCCGCCCGGTCGGCCGCTTCCACGACCGCCTCGTCGCGCACGGATCCACCCGGTTGGATGATGGCGCGCACTCCCGCCGCGGCCGCAGCCTCGACCCCGTCCGCGAACGGAAAGAAAGCGTCGGATGCCAGCACTGACCCCTGCGCGTGAGCGCCTGCTTTACGACACGCGAGATGCACTGCGTCGACGCGACTGGGCTGCCCCGAGCCGACTCCGACCAGCGCGGCCGCGCGCGCGAGGACAATGGCGTTCGAGCGCACGAACGGAATGACCCGCCACGCGAACAGCAGGTCGGTCCATTCGTCCGGCGTGGGCTCGCTGCGCGTCACGACCCGAAAGTCAGCGCGGGAGGCCACCGGGACATCGCGTTCTTGCAGCAGCAGGGCTCCCGGGAGCGATCGAAGCTCCAGCGGGCGCGCGATCCCGGCGTGGCTCGATCCGCCGACCAGGAACCGACAACTTCGTCCCCACTTCACACCGTCGCGGATGCTCTCCATCGCGCCTGCTTCGAAGGTCGGCGCGTGGATGACTTCGAAGAACAACTCCGAAGTAGCGACCCGGGCCGCGAGTTCGCGCGAACAGGGTCGGTTGACGGCCAGAATGCCGCCGAAGGCTGAGAGCGGATCTCCGGCCAGGGCTCGCTCGAAGGCCACGACGAGGTTCTCGTGCTCGGCCGCGCCACAAGGGATGCAGTGCTTGATGATGGCTGCACCCGGGTGCACGAGGGCTTGTGCGCATTCCGCTGCGGCCGCCACGTCGAGCAGGTTGTTGTAGGAGATCGCCTTGCCTTCGTGTCGCTGCGACTTCGCGAGGGAGAAGGCGCCCGAATCGTCGCGGACGTACCACGCGGCGCGTTGGTGCGGGTTCTCACCGTACCGCAGTTCGCCGATTCGCTGCCATTGTTCGGTCCGCACGGCGGGCAGCCCAGGCCCGTCCAGTTGCTCGCCGAACCAGTTGGAGATCGCGGCGTCGTACGCGGCCGTGCGTCGAAAGGCCTCGACCGCGAGCCGCTTGCGGGTCGCCGGCGACAACGGGGCTGCACGTCCGCGCTCGAGTTCTTCCAGCACCGCCGGGTACTGCTCGGGATCCACCACGACCGCCACGTGAAGGTGGTTCTTCGCGGCCGCCCGTATCAGGGTGGGGCCGCCGATGTCGATTTCTTCGATCGCTTCGGCGAAGTCGACGTCAGAGGCAACGCGTTGGGCGAAGGGATACAAGTTGACGACGACCAGTTCGAAGGGCGTGAGCTGGTGGTGGTCGAGGGTCGCGCGATCGGACCCCACGTCGAGGCGCGCGAGAATCGCCGCATGGATGTGCGGGTGCAGGGTTTTGACGCGCCCGCCCAGAATCTCGGGAAACCCGGTGCACTCGCTCACATCCGTGACGGAGAGCCCAGCTTGCCGCAGCGCCCGGGCGGTGCCGCCGGTCGAGACGATTTCGAAGCCGAGCCGGGTCAGGCCGGCAGCGAAGTCAGTGATCCCCTCCTTCTGTGAGACCGTGATCAGCGCCCTTCGCTTGGCTTGGGTCATACTTCCTTCTGTCCACGAAGAGGCTGTTGCCCGGGATGCCTTTGGCGACCTTCTTCACCTCCGCGGCGACGTGCGCGATCTTGCGGAGGTCGCGCATGCCCTGGCGTGAGGTCACCACCACCCCAATGGAAACCGAGAGCAGCGGGACGTCTTCGTCCTCTCCCTTGCGGTTCACGGTGCGAATCGCGCCGCGCGCCAACTCCTCGGCGGTATACATGCCGGCGACCGCAGTTTCAAAGCCCTTGTGGACGAAGTCCGCCATGTCTTGGATGTGGGCGTCAGGGAGTATCATGACGAAGTCATCGCCTCCGACGTGGCCGACGAACGACTCACCGGGTGGGAGACTCCGCGAGTACCTGCTCAGGAGCTCACCGATGACGAAGATGGCTTCGTCGCCTCGGTCGAATCCTTGCGTGTCGTTGAATTCTTTGAAGTGATCGAGGTCGAAGTAGGCCACCGCGAAGTCATCGACCGAGCGCAGTCGGAGCTCGATCTCGCGCTTGATGGCGGTGTTGCCCGGCAACTGGGTGAGCGGATTCACGTCCCGCGCCCGGCGTTGGCGAACGTGAATGGCCGACACCCGCGTGCGAAGCTCGGACATCGAGAACGGCTTCTTCATGAAGTCGTCGGCGCCGCTATGGAAGGCTTCGAGAAGGATTCGCTCCTCGCCGCCCGCGGTGAGCACCAGGATCGGAATCGAAGCGCCGGCGAGACAGCTCCGTGCGCGGCGCAGGAGTTCGAGCCCGCCCATCCCTGGCATGTTCAGGTCCGTGACCATGAACGCCGGCTTGCGATCCTGGAGGATCGATAGCGCCTGGTGCCCGTTCTCCGCCTCGATCACCTCGGGAACGCTGCGAAACGTCGATTGCAGGAGTTTCCGAATTCCCGGGTCGTCCTCGACCACGAGGATACGTTCCGGCAACTCGAGGTCCGCGAGGTGCGAGGTAGGGTCGGCCGTGGCGTCGCCCGCGGTCGAAGGGGTCATGAGTGCACTTCCTGGTTCCCGGAGTCCCGGCCTGCCCGGACTCTCTGTCTACTTTCGGGCGCCGCAAGGCCGGGGTGCAGTACGGCCGCCAGATTCGGCGGCGCGCGGGCCGGTCCGGGAAGCTCTCGCGGGTGACCGCAGGCTCCGGGCCCCGGCGGTCATTGCCAGACGCCCCGCACCTCTGGCATGCTCCCGCTTCGGGGCGCGTCGCGCCCGGGCCGATGGGTTCGGACGGCCGCTTTGCCGGCGGAGGTCTCAGCGAAGGGGCGGCAGCGTGCGATTGCTCGATCTCGACTCGGAGCGCCAAGAGTTGCGGATCCTGTTCCCGTACGACAAGCGTCTCGTCGACGTCGTGCGCGAACTCCCGGGTCGTCGGTGGAACGCGGAGGGGAAGTATTGGAGCGTCCCTCCGAAGCACGCCCGCGCGGTGTTTCGGTGTCTGCGCGAGCACGGTTTCGTGATCTCGCCCGAGGCGGCGACCCTCATGGGGGAAGGCGATGCCGGGTCGACCCCGGACACGGACCCCGATCCGCTCGTTGCTGCAGTCGAGTTGCCGGAGGTCGACGCGGCGAGTCCTGGCCAGCGGGTGACCGCCGAGAGCCGTGACCCGGCGACGCCCGAGGCCGCGCCCGCGTGCACGGTGGTCTGGCTCAACCGGGCCGTGCGCGAGGTCCTGAACGAGGCTTTTCCCGAGCCGCTGTGGCTGGTCGGTGAGATCCACGGGTTCGATCGCAACCGGCACAAGAAGCACGTCTACTTCCAACTCGCCGACCGCAACGAGGATGAGGATCGCCCGTCCGGGGTCGTGACCGCGGTCCTGTTCGCCAGCGCCCAAGAGCGGGTCGCCCAGCGACTCCGCAGTGCTGCCGACCCCATCGAACTCCAAGATGGCTTGCGCGTCCGAGTGCTCGTGCGAGTCGACCTCTATCCCGCCGCGGGCACGTACCAGGTCGTCATCGAAGATCTCGACCCGTACTACACCTTGGGTGAGATCGCTCGGCGGCAAGAGCAGATCCTTGCCGAGGTTCGGCGCCGCGGGTGGCTCGACGCCAACCGGACGAAGCCGTTTCCCCGGCCGACCCTGCGGATCGGCCTGATCACGAGCTACGACAGCGACGCCTACAACGATTTCGTCAACGAACTCGAGCGCTCGCGGTTCGCCTTCGAGGTCGATTCGTACGATTGCCACGTCCAGGGGGCCCGCACCGAGGAGGACGTACTTCGTGCGCTGCGCTTCTTCGAGGCTCACGCCCAGGATTATGACGCTCTCGTCATCGTCCGCGGCGGCGGGTCGAAGACCGACCTTCTGGGTTTCGACTCGCTGGCGCTCGCTCTCGCCGTGGCGCAGCACCCCCTCAAGGTGGTGATCGGGATCGGGCACCACCGAGATCGGTCGGTGCTCGATGCGTTGGCCCACGCCGAGAAGACGCCCACGGCTGTCGCCCAGACGCTCGTCGCGCTAGCGCGGGCGGAAGAGCAGCAGTTGCGGGAGGCGGCCCGCCTGGTCGTCGAGGTTCCGCGTGAGCGCCTGCGTCGCGAACGCGAACGTCGCTCCCGTGTCGCGTTGCTGCTCGCCCGTTCGCTGCAATTGGGACTGGAGCGGGCGTTCTCGCTGGGGCGTGCTCGGGCTCAACGGTTGCATGTGCACGCGGGCCGGTTCCTCGAGCGCGAGCGCCAGCGTTGCTACTCGCGGGCGCAGCAGTTGAACGATCGTGGTCGTCGGATCATCGAGCGCCGGCGCGAGCGCTTGGGGCGTTGGCTCGAACGGCTTCCGGCCCGCGCCCGGGAAGCGCTTCGCCGCGCGACGGATCGCGCCGAGCGCCAGAAGCTGCGCGTCGAGTCGGCCGACCCCCGGCGAGTGCTCGCGCGCGGCTACGCTTGGTTGCGCACCCCGGGCGGTGAGTCGCTCAAGAGTGTGGAACAGGTGCACCCCGACCAACGGATCGTCGTGCGACTCGCGGACGGGGAGTTCGAGGCGCTGGCCCAGGGCACCGGACTCACCGCGATGCCGGAGCGGCCTGCGGCGAGCGCTGCGAAACGGCGCTTGCGAGCGCCGGCTCGACCGGCGTCCGACGAGGATCCGGCCGGCGACAGCGTCAGTCGAGACTCCCGAGAGGCCGTGCAGGGCGAGTTCGAGCTTTGAGCCGCCGGCGCTCGCGCCGCAGGCGCGCGAGTGTCAAATTGGCGTGCGGTGCCCACCCAAGCTTCGCGCCATCCTCCCCAAGGCTGGTGCGCGCTCTGCCATTTTGGCGGTCCACGGGCGAGCCGAGAACTTTCAAGTGTTTGTCGGATAACACCTTGTGCTGGTGGAGCGCGGATTGCTAGACCGTGCCCACACCGAGGCAGGAGGTTCGCATGGATCCGGAACGAATGACCGAGAAGTCGCGCGAAGCCATGCAGGCGGCGCAGACGAAGGCTCTCCGGTACGGCCACCAGGAGGTCGACGGCGAGCACGTCTTGCTGGCGCTCCTGGAGCAGTCCCAGGGGTTGGTCCCGCGTCTGTTGTCAAAGTTGGGAGTCCGTCCCGAGGTGCTTCGGGATCGGCTCGAGTCGGAACTCCGCCGCCGCCCACAGGTGTCCGGCCCAGGCGTCCAGCCGGGCAAGATCTACGTCTCCCGGCGGTTCCAGGAACTGCACAGCCGCGCCGAGGCAGCCGCTCAGTCCCTCAAGGACGCCTACCTATCGGTCGAGCATTGGCTCCTGGCCCTGGTCGACGAAGGGACAAAGACCGTCGCCGGCACCGCTCTGAAGGAACTCGGCGTCACCCGGGACAAGTTGAACCAAGCCCTCGCCGAGGTGCGCGGGAATCAACGGGTGACCAGCGCCACGCCAGAGACTTCGTACGAGGCCCTGGAGAAGTACGGCACCGATTTGGTCGCGCGGGCCAAGTCTGGCGAACTCGATCCCGTGATCGGCCGCGACGAGGAGATTCGGCGCACGATTCGGATCCTCTCGCGCAAGACGAAGAACAACCCGGTTCTGATCGGAGAGCCGGGAGTCGGGAAGACGGCGATCGTCGAGGGCCTCGCCCAACGCATCGTCCGCGGCGACGTTCCCGAGTGGCTCAAGGACCGTTCGATCTTCTCGCTCGACATGGGGGCGCTGTTGGCGGGAGCCAAGTATCGCGGCGACTTCGAAGAACGATTGAAGGCGGTGCTCACCGAGATCAAGGAGAGCGACGGTCGGATCCTCTTGTTCATCGACGAAGTGCATACCATCGTCGGCGCCGGCAAGACCGAGGGCTCCACCGACGCCGGCAACTTGTTGAAGCCGATGCTCGCGCGGGGTGAACTCCACTGCATCGGTGCCACCACGCTCGACGAGTACCGCAAGCACATCGAGAAGGACGCCGCGCTCGAACGACGTTTTCAGCCCATTGTGGTCGATGCCCCATCGGTCGAGGATACGATCTCCATCCTTCGCGGTCTGAAAGAGCGCTTTGCGGCCTACCATGGGGTGCAGATCCACGACGCGGCTCTGGTCTCGGCCGCGACTTTGTCCCACCGCTACATCACGGACCGCTTCTTGCCCGACAAGGCGATCGACCTGGTCGACGAAGCCTGCGCCACCGTGCGCACGGAGATCGACTCGATGCCGGCCGAACTCGACGCGGTGACGCGGCGCGTCATGCAACTCGAGATCGAGGAAGCGGCGCTCAAGAAGGAAAAGGATCGTCCGAGCCAGGAGCGCCTCGAGGGGTTGCGCAAGGAGCTGGCCGAGCAACGCTCGCGGAGCGACGCGATGAAGGCGCAGTGGCTGGTCGAGAAGGAAGCGATTGGCCGCGTCAAGGAACTGCGCCGGGAACTCGAACGTGTTCGGCACGAGATCGAGCAAGCGCAGCAAGCCTACGACCTCAACCGCGCAGCAGAGCTGAACTACGGCACTTTGCCGGCACTCGAGAAGAAGCTCAAGGAAGAGGAGGCGCGGATCCACGAGCAAGGGGAGTCGCGCCTCTTGCGCGAAGAAGTCACGGAAGAGGAGATTGCCGAGATCGTCGGTCGTTGGACCGGCATTCCGGTGACGCGCCTCATGGAGGGAGAGCGAGACAAACTGTTGCGCCTCGACCAAATCCTCCACGAGCGTGTGATTGGCCAGGATGAAGCAGTGCGCTTGGTCGCCGACGCCGTGCTGCGCGCGCGTGCCGGCATCAAGGATCCGCGGCGCCCGATCGGGTCCTTCATCTTTCTCGGACCGACTGGAGTCGGCAAGACCGAACTCGCGAAAGCCCTTGCCGAGTCGCTCTTCGACAGCGAGCAGAACATCGTGCGCGTCGACATGAGCGAGTACATGGAGAAGCACAACGTCTCACGCCTCATTGGGGCGCCACCCGGCTACATCGGCTACGAAGAGGGGGGCCAACTCACCGAAGCGGTGCGGCGCAAGCCCTACTCGGTGGTCTTGTTCGATGAGATCGAGAAGGCGCACCCGGACGTGTTCAACGTTCTTCTGCAGATCCTCGACGACGGTCGAGTCACGGACTCACAGGGGCGGACGGTCGACTTCAAGAACACCGTCCTCATCATGACCTCGAACATTGGCTCGCAGCGACTGCTCGACGGAATCACGAGTGGCGGCGAGATTCGGGCGGACGCGCGCGAGCAAGTGCTCAGCGAACTGCGCCGGCACTTCCGCCCCGAGTTCTTGAATCGAGTCGATGAGACGGTGCTGTTCAAGCCGCTCACACTCGAAGAGATCAGTCAGATCGTCGACCTGTTGCTCCAGGATCTGCGGCAACGGCTCGCGGATCGCAGGATCGAGGTCGAACTCAGTAGCCGCGCGCGGCACTTCATCGCCGCGAGTGGTTTCGACCCGGTCTATGGCGCGCGCCCCCTCAAGCGGTTTCTGCAACGGGAGCTCGAAACGCGCATCGGTCGCGCTCTCATTCGCGGCGACTTTGCGGCGGGAACGACCTTGGACGTCGACGTGGTGGACGACCAGCTCACGATCGCCGGTCGCCCGGCCACGGTCTGATCGCCGCACGCCCGCCGACTCTCACGACGGCTGATCCGGCGTCAGGTGCTTGCGGGCGACGAGGCTTCGCGCGAAGCTCTCGGCGGTCGGCGTTGCCGAGGGCGTGGGCGGCCGGTGCGGGCGGGGCGCTGTGGTTTCGCGGCGCAGGGGTTTCGGGGCGCTGGGGTTTCGCGGCGCCTCGATTGGGATGAGGCGGGACGGGGGCGTGGAGTGAGCGGCAAGAAGGCGAGCCATGGGCATCCGGAGGAGCCGCAAAGCTATCGGGAGGCGTCCGGCGTCATCGACCGGATTCTAGCCGAGATCGAGTCCGACACCGAGCTGGACGTCGACGATCTCGCGGATCGCGTGGAGCGCGCCTCGAAGCTCATCGATTTCTGTTTCGAGCGGCTGCGCCGAGCCGACCTGCGGGTGCGCAAGGTGGCCGAGGACCTGTCCCGAACCACCCTCGCAGCCGAATCCGCCGACGAACCGACGACCCGGGTGATCGGAACTGAGCAAGAGGACGATCCCAGGAGCTGACGCGCCACTTCTTCTGCGCGGCTGTGGCGTTGCCCAGGGGCAGCACCAGCGACCCGAGGAAGCCAATCCACCGGTGTACCGTCGAGCGCGGGCGCGACGACCCATCGGCGTCGTAAAAGACCGGGCAACCGTCGACGCGAGTCGCCGACTCGTAGGTTGCGGTCGCATCGAGCTGGTAGCGCTCGCTCGTCGTGGCCACCTCCGAGAGCACGTAGCGCTTGTTTGGCAGGGCAAACTCGGGGAGCACCGTGAAGCGAACCTCACAGATCGAGCAATTCAGGCGCAGGACGAAGGATGCGAAACGCCCTACCTCCTTCGACACCACGAACCAAAACCCCCGGCGACGAAGCTCACGAACGCGCAAAGCGTTCGCCTGCTGGCACGACGGGCAGCACGGCGGGAAGAACTGACCCGGATCACCCACAACTCGACACTCGTATGCTTTCAACTGCGCGAGCATGGCGGTAGCCTCGCTCTCATCTTTGTGGGGAGCCGGCTGACCAGTGCGCGAACACGTTAGTCTGTCGGCACTTCTTTGATCCCCCGGTCACAGACCGCGAGCCTACGCTCCAACCCTCATCGGCCGCGAGACGAAACCGGCCAGTTTCGCGGGTGAAAGCGCGGGGGGGACGGGGTAAGGTCGGATCACCGAACGGCGCCGGGGTACAGCAACAGCGTCAAGATGCTCGGGACCCGCCACCGCCGCCAGCGTCAGGGAGACTGGGGCCTCGCACCCAGCGCTGCACCCACACTTTTCTGGGGCTGCAAGTTTGAATACTGTCTTTCGAATGGAGTCAGCGGTGTTGCGACCTTCGAGGATTTCGTAAGCACCTCTTGTTTAGGTCGAGTTCACCACCCCATCGGCTTCACCGCGCTCTGTGCACTGTTAGGTTTCTTCGTGCTCTGGCGTTCTCGCCATCGCCACTAGACAGGAGTCCGATGCTACTCTTTGCGACGCTGCTCTGCGCGCCATCGGTCTTCGTGACTGTTGTACTCGCTGCCACGCGTTATCGGCACCTCTCGCGGCTCGACGATGCGCCTCCCGTCTTCCGTGCAGTATGTCAATCAGTCGCTGGGCCCGAGGGCCTCTCGCTATATGTTCGCATGCTCCCGTTCTCTCGTTACTGCTTCGGGCGCTTCTACATACGTGTCGCTTCTGGCCCGCTCGTTCTTCATGGTTGTTGCAGGCGTGGGGACATGTACCACCTGTGGCTACCTGATGGTGCGCCCGTAACAGCCACTGCGATACAGTGTCTACGTCGGAACTCCAGAGGTGTCGCCGGTTGCGAGGTCTGATGAAGGTTTGCCGTGTTGATATATGTGTCGCTGTCACTGTGACGACGTATCATGCCGCAGTGGAGGCGTTTTGGCAGCGGCTTCCACTTGATTGCCTGGTGCACGCCTGGATGTGGGCGCTGAGACCCGTGTTCGCGCTAACGACCCCAGAGATTCCACTTCCGGTCCCTTCGCATGGATACGCCGTGCTCTTACGCGATCGCTACGTTTCTTTTGGCGATGACTGCACCTATTTGGATCTTGTGCTCTTCTCCGCGCCGCTCGGGGCGATGTATCGTGGACGCCTATTGCACGCCTATCGGGCTGTGGCGACTACAGTACTGTTCGTCTCCGCCGTCAACTACGCACGCATCGCGGTGTGCTGTTTCTCATACTTGAAGACCGAAGCCTCTTGGTTCTGGGTCCACGACGTTGTCGATACGGTGCTTTATTATCCGGTGCTGGCGTACCATGGTCTTTCATTGCTGAAACGCTGGAGGCGAGTGAGAGCTGTAGCTTCGCCGCCCTCTGTTCTTGTTGACTGCTTGCTTCGCTCGCGGTCGACTGCTTGACTTCGTGTCTGCATCATGATCCTGCTTCTTAGGGCGGCCGCAGCATTCCGTGTCGCGCACGGACGGCGATCTTGAAGGGTAAGAGAGCGGTGTCGGGACAGTTAGACGAAGCTGCGTTTGCGGATTCTGAGTCGTCTCGGACGGATCCGGTGATGGACGAGCTTGAACGGGAGATCCTGCGACAGGGTTCTGGGGAACCCGTTCGGGCGCCTCGGGTACCAAGAGTTATCGCGTCTATGGGTGCACTCTTGGGCCTGGGCGTTGTGCTATTGGGATGCGTACTTTCAGGACCGACCGGATTCTTGACGCTATCACTAGGGATCGGGATTTGCGCGAGTGTTGGGATCGGAGTGCTGACAGTCCGGCGGCAGCCCAGGCCTTGGCTGCGGTGACGATATCGGAGACTGGCGCCCTGTGTCCACTCGCGCGGCGGTCCCCACGTCCTGGTGAGGACCGCTTGTCTTTAGACCTTTTGTTCTTGATTGGCGCCGTTGCGGCGCCTTATCGTTGGACGAGTGAGGTGAACTGGGTCGTAAGCGACCAAAAGTGCTGCCTGTTTCCGCAGTCGACTACGAATGCAGCGCGTTGAGCTGTCTGCTCGTAGTGGCGTTGGTGCATGGTTGGATGGAGTCAGAAGTCCTGTATAGTTCATGCTTTGGAACTCGCCCCCAAGGGGCAGGACGTATGAGCGTGCGAAATCGAGCTTGGTTCATCCGCGCTACAAGTCTGACTACGGGTGAACAGCTGTAACTCGCCTGGCGATCGAGACCGCACCGCTCTCATCCCGCCCGAAAGTAATCCGCCGAGTGAGCCCGGTAGCACGTTCGTGTCTTCCGCGAAGTGCGCCCTCGGTGTCGAGAACGGCATGATGAGTCCAACGCGACCGAGTCCTGGGCGTGCCAGTTGG
>JBFWWP010000024.1:0-104595 GCA_050246115.1 Planctomycetota bacterium | reverse complement strand
TCTCGAGCACCACCGACTCGGGCATGCCTCCCTCCGCGTCGAAGAAGAAGTCGGGACGGTCGACCTGCCAAGATCGTCGACCGATCTCATGCGCGAGAATCTTGACCCCTGGCCACTCCTTGGCGCTTCGCACGAGTCCGGCCGCGACGACGTTCGTCAGCACGTACAGCATGTACTTGAAGATCGTCGCTCGATCTCGGAGGAAGTCGAGTTTATTGTAGGACCCCGGTGCCCACACGGTCTCCCACTGGCCCTGGTGGCAGTTGAGGGCACGGGCGACCTGGCTGTCGAAGAACTGCATGAACTTGGGGAGGGTCTTCCCAGAGTACGAGACGACGAGGTGCAAGTGGTTGCTCAAGACCTGGAAGGCGTGGACCCTGACCGAGTAGCGATCCGCCGCGACGGCGAGCAGATACAAGATGAGCTGGTTCACTTCCCGGCTGGGCCGAAGTCGATGCTGCCGTTTCAAGATGCGTCGCGTCACCATGACCGTACCGCTGGGCGGCAGCAGACGTGGGGGTGTCGCCATCCGAACTCCTCTCACGGAGGATGTTCGCAATCCGCCAGCCGGGCTGTCATCAGCGACCCCGAAACGCCGCAACTGCGGAGTTCCACCGCGATTGAACCTCCGACGTCAAGGAATCGTCGGCCCTGGGGCCTTCGTCGTCGAACGACCGAACCAGGACGAAGCACCGGAGGCGGTTGCTCGAATGGTGGGGGGCGGGGCACGGGGATTACTCTCGGGCGGGTGTTTCCCCGGAGGCGGTTGCTCGAGTGGTGGGGGGCGGGGCACGGGGATTACTCTCGGGCGGGTGTTTCCCGCGATCTCGGCGAGGAGTTCTGACTAGGACGGGGAGTGCTGGTGAGCGTTCTGAACGCATGGAGCGTTCAGTCCGTCCCCCTGTCCTCTTTAACATCCGCCCATTCACCACCGCGACGCATCCGCAGACCCACCGCCCATTCAACGCCCAGGCACGCCCTGGGAGCGCGGACAGCCTGTCCGCATCGCCCGCGCGCGAGACCCGACCGCCAGTGTTTCTACTTCGTTGTTACCAGTTCGGCGGCTTCAGCCCTTCTCGTGCGAATGAACACGTGTGTCTCTCGTGACACAACGCGTGCTGCGACGCGGGCGCGGGGCAGCGATTCTGCGGGACGGGAGTCGGCACGACGATTGCGTTCTCACGACGTTGCCGTGCCAGCGTGGCGCGGAGTGGGGAACGAGACCGTGTTGGGTGGAAGGAAGTGGGCGATGCCAAACTACGGGCAGGGGACGATCCGCATGCTGGCGGGGTTGCTACTGATCAGTAGTGGGTCGGAGCTAGCAGTAGGCCAAGCACCGGTGAGCCTCCAAGCGGGGAATGTCGTGACGGTTCCTTCTCCTCGAGATGTGATCGTCTTCGACATCGACACGGACGGCTACGACGACGTGGTGGTCCCTGGGGGGCCAGGCAACGTGGTCACGTTGCTGCGGGGTAGCCCGAGCGGAGTCTTGGAACTTCCGGAGTTCATCTTCAGCCCGATCACTCCTTCCGATGTCGCGGTGGGAGATGTGAATGGCGACGGAGTAGCGGACTTCGTCGTCTCCGACCGGAGTGACACGATTGCGGTGCTCTACGGCGGTGGAGTTGCACCGTTTGCCACCATCGCCATCGTCACGGCGGCGGTGCCCTTGAGTGGGATCTCCCTCACGGACGTGGACGGTGACAACGACCTCGACCTTGTCGCCGTCAGTGAACTGGGGATTGCGGTCCTTCCTGCCACCGCGATCGCGGCACCGTCCATGACTCCCTATGCCGCGACTTTGATCTACGTCGTGGAAACTGGGTATCCGCTTGGCACACGCTTCAAGGTCGCCGACGTCAACGCGGATGGGTTGCCGGATCTCATGCTGCCTCGCAACCTCGCGCAGATTCCGACCATCTTCACGATCCTCGACATTGCCCTGAATTCAGCCGGCGGCTACGCCGAGCCGATGTCTGTGGCGGGCTCGTTTCGCGGGCTCGCTGTCGGCGACGTGGACTCAGACGGCTCTGTCGATATCGTGGAGTCGCGGGTTCCCTCGGAAGTCCATGTCTTTGCTCAGATGGGCACCGGACCGAATCCGGCCGTCGTGAGCACACTTGCTTCCGGTCTCGGGGTCAATGGCCCGCTCGACGTCGGGGACCTGAACGGTGATGGCGTTCACGACCTTGCGGTGCTCGCCGGGAGCCTGTCTGCGACTACCCACTCTGAGATCATGATCGCGACTGGCTCGGGAGACGGCAGCTTCGAGCCAGCGATCGTTGTCGCGACGTCCGTCGAGGCTACGGACATTCGTTTCGGGGACTTCGACGGGAGTGGCTTCCCGGACCTGGTGATCTGGAACCCCGCTTTGAACCAGCTGCAGACTTTCCTGAACGAAACTGCCATCGATCCGTTGCGTCGCGGTGATGCCAACGCTGACGGAACCGTGGACGTGGCGGACGCGCCGATCCTCCTGGGATTCTTGTTTGGCTCCGGCGTACTCTTGTGTCTCGATGGGGCCGATGTCGATGACGACTCGAGCGTCGCGATCACGGACGTGATCTTCCTGTTGAGCTACCTCTTCGTCTCCGGCAGCGCTGCGCCGCCGGCACCGGGCCCCATGAACTGCGGTCCTGACCCCACCCTCGACTCGCTCGCGGTTTGCATCAGCACGTGTCCGTGACGACTGGGGGCGTTCGCTGACAGTGGGGGGGACCTGCGGGCCACGCCGGTCTCCCCCAGTCAGGAGTGTCTCGCCCGGTCGCCGCGAACCCGTTCGGGTCTCATGACGTTGCCAGCCCTTGCTGACGAACTGGGGCCTTCAACCTCGCCGGAGTTGAGCGTCAGGTTCCCCATGGGAACACGCAGTCCCGCATGTTGCACCCGACGCGGGTGATCACGGACTCGAGATCGCCCACCAAAGCTGCCAACGATCGCCCGTTCGGTTCCAGGGTTCCGGCATGCGCCCCTGTTTCGCGGCACAAGGGGCGCGGGTAGTATCCGGAAGGACGACCCCTCGCCGGCGCTGTGGGGCTTGACTGCGTTGACGACGAAGATCAGAGGTGGCGATGTCGAAGGAGATTCAAAGGTTCCTAGGCCACTTGCGAAGATCGAGTGCGGTCGTGGCCAGTTGCGTGGCCGTGGTCCTCGCATCGTGCAGCCCAAAGCAGGCCGCACTCAACCGGGTCGCGGCCGATCGAGTGGCCGCGCCGCCGACGACGGAACTGCCTGCGGACCTCGTCGCCGTTCAGGGCGCCGTGTACGCCGAGATCGGAGACCTTGCTCCGGGAAGTCGTGAGGCGCAGGATCGTCAACGAAGCGAACTCGCGCGCACCGGACTTGCATTGGAGGTTCGTGCGAAGCGTAGTGGTCTCGTCTTGCGCTATGTTCCGGCCGGGAGTTTCTGGATGGGGAGTTCGGTCGAGGATCAGCAGCACATGCTCCGGCAGCTGAGCATGGACTACTCGACGGTGAAGCCGAATTGGTTCGCGAGCGCCGAACTCGGCGTGAAGTCGGAGCGCCGCCACGAGGTGAGTTTCGCGCGTGGCTCGTATGTGGGGAAGTTCGAGGTGAGTCGCGAGGAGTGGGAGCGCGTGATGGGCGGGCTCCCCGAGTCGAGTCACTTCCAGCACGCTCCCGCCGACGCGCCGATCGAGGGCTTGAGTTGGTTCGACAGTCAGGCCTTCGTAACGAAGCTATGCGCACTCGAAGGCGTGCCGGCAGGTACCTATCGCCTCCTGACCGAGGCCGAGTGGGAGTACATGTGTCGGGCTGGGACTCAGACGGCGCACTACGGTGGCGACTTGCGGCTCCGCGGGCAAAGTCACGCGGTAGGTCTGGGCGCGATCGCGTGGTACAGCGGCAACGCCGAGGCCCGGTACGAGGGCGGCGTCGACAGCCGCGGTTGGCCGGGGCGAGAGTTGCCAATCCAGCAGGCCGGCGTGCAGAGGTGCGGGCGTAAGACGCCGAACGCTTGGGGTCTTCACGACACCATCGGCAACGTGCTGGAGTGGTGCGCGGACGGCTTCGAGTCGGAGTACCCGACCAGTGGCGAGGATCCATTCGTGGAACCGACGAACACGGCGCGAGTGATCCGCGGTGGTGGCTGGAACGGCTACGCGGGGTTCTGCCGAGCCGCGTTCCGGACTCGATTCGTGGCGGAGTCGAAGAACAACGTGACGGGTCTACGGATTGCGCGGGTGTCTCCGTGAGGAACGCGTAACGTACCGGGTTTCCGAGGGCCTCGGGTGGAAGAAGCCCGGCCACCTGGAGCCGCCTGCCCCGAAGCTCACGAACCGAACCGATTCACCCTCGAACCGATAGGCGAGATTCGGGTTGACGGATTCTCACGCGTTCTGTAGTTTCTGACAGCGCAGAATTTCGGGTTCGACTTGGGAAGGCAGCACCGTGACAGAGCTCTCGGCGGTCCAGCAGAAGTTCATCCTCCATTGGGGGGAGATGGGGACTCGCTGGGGCGTCAACCGGACCGTGGCACAGATTCACTCGCTGTTGTTCATCTCGCAACGGCCGCTGCCGGCGGAGGACATCTCGACCACGTTGAACGTCGCCCGATCCAATGTGAGCACCAGTCTGAAGGAACTTCAGGGCTGGGGCATTGTGCGGCTCGTTCACGTTCTTGGCGACAAGCGCGATCACTTCGAGAGCGTCAAGGACGTCTGGGAGATGCTGCGCATTATCATCGACGAACGTAAGCGGCGCGAGATGGACCCGACGCTCCTGGTGCTCTCGGAGTGTATCGCCGAGGCTGCGGCGGACGACGCAACCGACGAGTACACGGAGAGGAAGCTGCGCGAGCTTCATGAGTTCTTCGTCGCCACGACTTCGTGGTACGCAATGGTCCGGAACTGGCCGATGAGCGCTTTCGTGAGGCTGACGAAGCTCGGCGACAAGGTGCTCGGCTGGGTCGGTCGCGGAGAGTGAGTTTTTTTGTGACTAGAGTTCTGCGTTTACTGAAATGTCGGACGCGTGCGGCCTCGGGGTCGGTTCCGCAGCCCGACGCGGCCCGATCCGGAGCCGGCGCTCGGGAGCTAGCCCGTACTTGGCCTGGAGCCAATGGCGCGTCGATCCCCCGGGCCCTCTCCGGGAGAGTAACGTGGCTCGTTGGGCTGGCCGTGCTCCTGTTTCCCACGATCGCGGTCTTCGGGGTGGGGAACAGGCTCGCACCGTGGCAGGCGATGGTCGTCCTGGCGATGAGCACGTTTGCTTCCCTCAAGTGGGTGACGCTGCGCGACGCGCGACGCTCCGGTTTGCCCACCCCCACGTGGAAAGCCGCCGCTTGGTTCCTCGCTTGGCCAGGAACCGATGGCCGGGCGTTCTTCGCGCTTGCCGGCGCCGGAGACTCGACGACCGCCTCGAGGAGCGAATGGGGCGCAGCGATCGTGAAGCTCGTCTCCGGCGTTGCGCTGGCGTACGGGTTGGCGCCCCGCGTGGAGGCTCATTCCACGCTGCTGGCTGGGTGGGTGGGCATGGTGGGTACGATCTCGAGTCTGCACTTCGGCGGGTTTCACCTGCTCTCGCTTGCCTGGCGCCGATTCGGGATTGCTGCCGTGCCCATCATGAACGAACCCACCCGAGCCACTTCGCTCGCGAGCTTTTGGGGCGCTCGCTGGAATCGAGCCTTCAGCACTCCGGCTCGGCGCTTCGTGCTGCTCCCGCTCGGCCGGCGAGTCGGCCTTCGCGCGGCGGCATTCGTCGTTTTCGTTCTATCCGGTGCGTTGCACGAGCTCGTCATCTCACTGCCGGCTCGCGGCGGGTACGGCCTGCCCACGGCCTATTTCGGCATCCAAGCACTCGCGCTGGCGTTCGAGCGCACGCGCCTCGCGCGGCGTCTTGGACTCGGACGCGGCCTGCGAGGTTGGATGTTCACACTCGCCATCACCGCGCTTCCGCTGCCTTGGTTGTTTCATCGTCCATTCGTCGAACGGGTCATCCTGCCGATGCTGCGCGCAGCCGGTGTCTTGGAGGGCACATGAATACCACGCACCTCATTCAGTTCGCGGGCGTTACCCACCTCGGCCTCCTTGCGGCCGGTGCACTCATGCCCGGCGTCGTGCAACTCAGGCAGTACGTCGCGACGCTGCCCCCGTTCATCCGGCGCCTGTTCTGGACCTACTACGCGTTCCTAGGATTGTGTCTCGTGAGCTTCGGCACGATCAGCTTCTTCGCTGCGTCCGAACTCGCCTCTGGGACGCCGCTCGCTCGCGCCGTATGTCTGTTCCTTGCCGTATTCTGGACGCTGCGCCTGCTGGTCGCCGCCTTCGTCTTCGACCTGAAGCCGTACCTCACCAACGGTTGGCGTAAGCTCGGGTACCATCTGACCAACATCGTGTTCGCCGCGTTGCCGCTGATCTACGCATGGGCCGCGTTGGGGTCAGAGGGGAACGGTTGATCTGGAGCGCGGTGGTCGTTGTTTCGTCGGGCGACGTACGACCCGCTCGACCTCGCTCCGGCTCAGCATTCGGAAGCTCGGTCGCGTGCGCCAGCGTTCGTCGGATCCACGGGTCTGCTCTGGAGCCCATGGGCTCCGTCGCCGCGACGCCGTCGAGCCCCGGGGCCCGACGGTGGTAGAGTTCGTGGGGGTGGACAGATCCAACGTGGTGAGAGTACGCTGGTGCGCCTCGGACTACGGGTGGTGTGTTCCTTGGGTTTTCTCGCGAAGGGATCACCATGCGTCGGATTGCAGCTCTCTGCATGTTCGCAGCACTCCCGTGCACGACGGTTGTCGGCCAGACCTTCAACTTCATTGGACCCAACGGAGTTCTGGGGTATCCGCCAGCGAGCGGCGTCGGAAACACGTTGGTGAGCGTGTACATCCACGAGAGTCTCACGGGCGGCCCGCCGACCAACGTCGCCGGTTGGAGTATGGCGTTACTGCATGATCCGAGCCTGATCAGCGTGGTCAGCGTCGGCCTCGGCGCGTACCTGCAGACGGTGAACAACGGAGGCCCCCCAGACTTCTTCAGCACCAATCTTCATGCCACGGGTTTCGCTGCCAGCGCCGTGTACGACTTCTTCGGCGCGACCGTATGCACCTACGAGATCCCGAAAGAAGTCTTGGTGGTGAACTATGCGACGAATGCCATGACCTTGGCCGGCGACGTCGATGGCGAGGTCACAACCGTTGTCTTTGGCACGATCGGAAACCCTCCCGTAAAGAACCTCGTGGTCGCAGGTGCAGTGGGTTACCCCGTGAATCAAGTGGCCGGTGTGCTCACGTTGGTATCCATCGCGAACTTCATTCGCGGCGATGCCAATGGAGACGGAGCCACCGAGCCATTGCCGGACGCGATCGCGTTGTTGGACTATCTGTTCGGCATGACGCCTATCGGTTGTTTGGCGGCTGGGGACGTGAATGGCGACGGCTCCGTGAATCTGCTGGATCCCGTCGTCCTGTTGAACTGGGGTTTCGCGGGTGGAGCGCCGCCGCCAGCGCCGTTTCCCAGTTGCGGACTTGCGGTGAGTCCCAGTCCTTTCAGCTGTCCTGCGACTCCTTGTCCCTAGCTCGCATGATTCATGAAGCTTGATGCGAGGAGGCCTAAGGAGTCGCCCTCAGTCTTGTTCTGGCAAGGAAGAGCAGCGAAGTCGACCGGAGGTGACCTGTGTTTGGTCATTGAGGATCGAATTCGCTGCAATGACGAAGCCAGAGCGAGACTTCGGTCCTCCGCAGCCGAGCGCTCACGAATCATGCGGGCTAATGCCAAAGCAAGCGCTTACCGCGCTTGCCTTGGCACTAGACTCTCTCCAAAGGGGCGTTCGAAAGCCACCTCGCGTCGGGGACCAAGCCGCTAGTTCGCGTCCTTGCCGGGTCCGAACTTGATGCTGCAGCCGTACGGCGTCACATGAGGGGTCGTGACGGCCTTGCCGGCGAGGATCTCATCCAGAGCCTTCCGGACGTAGTTGGTGGGCTCTTCGACGTTGCCTCGCGCATTGTCGTCGATGGCTCCGGAGTAGAGGATGGCGCCGTTCCGGACGACGAAGATATGCGGTGTGGTCTTCGCATCGAATGCGCGTCCGACCATGCCGGTGGGATCGAGGAGTACCGGGTACGTGATGGCGTTGGCCTCGCGCCACGCTTCGACGTCGGCGCCGACGGCGGACGCGGTGGAGTCGATCGCCATCCACACCACGCCCTTTTGGCCATACTCCGTGGCAAGCTTCTTCATGGTCTGCTCCTTGACGTGCCGAACGACGTAAGGGCAGCCCTTGTTGGTCCACTCGAGCACCACGATCTTGTCCGCGAGGTCCGCGAGCTTGTGCTGCTTGCCTTCGGTATCGGTGAGCGTGAAGTCGGGTGCCTTGGTCTTGGCAGCGGACTTCTCGATCTTTCCTTCGTCCTTTGCGCCCTTCTCCATGCCGCCCTTCTCTTGCGGCTTGGAACCGGTGTCTTGAGCGAGGATGCTGGAAACTCCGACACACGCGAGGAGCCATCCCAGGGCGATCATCTTCTTCTTGGACACTTCGAGACCTCTCTTTCGTTGCGAGCTCACGCGAGCTCTTCGAGTTGAGCCACCCGGCCCTTGGACCGCGTGACGGCGGGTCTAGGACGGATGAATGCGAGCACGCGGCGTGCCACTTCCCCATCTGTGGCGTGCCTGCGAGACCCGTGAGTTGCGCTCGGTCGTGTAGCCGATGTCAGGCGGTGACGGGCGTGGATCCGGTGGCGCGCGTCGTAGCCCTGAGTTGGGAGGGGAAGCCTGCACGACCGATGGCGTGATAGAAGTCGACCATGGTGGCGACCGTGCGAGACCAGGGAAACAGCGCCGCGCGCTCGAGTCCAGCGTGACGCAGCCGACGGCGGAGGCCCGAGTCGTCGAGAACTGCGGCCGCTGCCTCCGCCCATGCGCATTCGTCGGTGGGCTCGATGGTGAGCGCGGCGTCAGCGACGGTCTCGGGCAAGGACGAGGCGTTGCTCGTGATCACGGGAGTTCCGCACGCCATCGCCTCGAGGGGCGGGGAGGTCCAGCCTTCGTACAGCGTTGGGAAGAGAAACAGCGAGGCGCCGCGGTAGAGCATCGCCAACCGCGGATCATCGGGATCGAGGCAGCCCATCAGGTGGACCTGGGCCGCGATGCCGAGTTCTTCGATTCGGTGTCGGAACTCGTCGAGCGGGTAGTGCAGGTCGCCGGCGAGCACCAGCTGCCCCTCGAAACGCTGCGACTCACGGAGACGCTGAAAGCAACGAAGGAGCACATCGATGTTCTTGTTTCGTTGGATGCCGCCAACGTACAGCAGATAGGGGTCGCTCCAGCCGAGGACCTTCGACGAGTCGTTGCGAGCCTGGACGCGCGGCACGGGGTAGAACGTGCGGCTCACCCCGAGAGGAACCGCGCGCACGCGGTCGGGCGACACGTCGAAGCGCGCCAGGAACTCGTCTCGCGAGGTTTCGGACACGGGGGCGAAGTACTGACTGTGCTCGAGGGCACGAGACATCCACTGTTGCATTCCGCGAACGTAGTAGGGATCGAGCAGATCGGGACGAATCCACGGGCAAAGGCCGTGGACGGTGGTGACGCACGGTACGTCGGGCACCGCCGGACTATCGAAGGTGGTCTCGTGGTAGAGATCGACGTTCTTCGTCAACGCGCGGAGTTCGCGCCGAGAGTGAGCGTAGCGTTGGGTCAGGAGTGCGCGCGGCAGCGGGACGACGCGAAAGCGAAAGACCGAGTCAGGCGGCAGCTGGCGAAGAAACGCGCGCACGCGTAGCAGTCGGTGGGTGAAGAAGACGAGCTTGAGGTCCACTCCGCTCCCGGGCCGTGCGAGGCCGGCGGCCATCTCGGTCACGTAGCGACGTAGCGCGCGCAGGCTGAGCGGGCCGTCGGTAGCGTTGAGCAGTACTCGCAAGCGATCGACTCCGTTTCCGTTCGAGGAGCGTCTGGTCACTGAGTTATCGGCCCTGTGTGCGCGAGACTTCAGGATCTCGGAGCGGACCCATGCGCTCGCGAGGCATCCGAGCTAGACTTCGGGCCATGCAATCGGAGCCGCACACCCTACGCCTCACAGCGACACGACGTCTTGCGCGCGCGCTCCTGGATCGGGAACGCGAGCCCCGGGGAACGCGGGGCTCGGTCGCTTGCCTTCCGCCGTCGACCTGGCAGGTCGACGACTGGCTCCGGCACGTTTGGCAACAGAGTTGGCCGCGAACGCTCTGCCTCGGCGGACGTCAGACCGAGGCGCTGTGGGAGGCGGAGATTCGCCGCGATGGGGCGAGCGACCTCCTCGTGGAACTCCACGAGCGAGTGTCGCAGGCGGTGGGGGCCCATGCACTCCTCGCCGAGTGGCGCTGCGAGCCTCCTGCGGACGGGCCCGACGCGCCTGAGGAATCGCGCGCGTTCCTACGTTGGCGTGCGGGTTTCTTGCGCCGACTGGCGGACAACGGCTGGCTCGACCTGCCTGGGGTGCTCGCGGCCGCGCTCCAGTTGCTAGCGACGACTCAGTACGGACCCCCCTCCGGGACACGGGTACAACTGCTCGGCTTCGACCGACTGACCCCGCGTGTGGAGGCGCTGTGCTCCGCGTTGATCCGTCGCGGGTGTGCGGTGGAACGAGTGCAGCCCGTCGATTCGGCGCCGCGCATTCGCCGTTGTGTCGCCCGCGATCCGGCGGAGGAGGTCGCGCAAGCCGCGCGCTGGAGCCGGCGACGCTTGGAACTCGATCCCACGGCCCGCATTGGCGTGATCGTGCCGCAACTCTCGGAGCGCCTGGCCCTGGTCGAGGCAGCGTTCGAGGATGAGCTGACACCCGGCGCGATCGCGCTACCCGATCCCGACGACGCGGTGCATCGCCACAACATCTCGCTGTCCTGGCCGCTGAGCTCCCGGCCCATCGTCGCGAGCGCCCTCGCCGCGCTCGCGGTCGCCGCCGACGTGACGGTCGAGGAGCTGTCGACGTTGCTGCGGTCGCCGTTCCTCTTCGGAGGCATGGCTGAGTCCGTCGAGCGCTCGCGGCTCGAGCGCGAGGTTCGTCGTCGCGGGCGTTTTCGGCTATCGCTGTCCATGGTGGTCGAACTCGCGCGACGTGGCGCGCCGACTTTCGTCGGTTTGATCGAGCGCTGGCAACGCCACTTGGCTACGCGCCCGGAGAGCGCGAGCCCGTCGGCTTGGGCAGCGTGGCTGCGTGCTGCTCTGCGGGATTTGGGCTGGCCGGGCGAGCGCGCGTTGAGCAGCGCCGAGCTGCAGACGGTGCGGGCGTTTCATGCACGGGTCGATGACCTCCAGTCCTTGGAGCGTGTGAGCGGGCCCATGGACTACGCGACCGCGCTCGGCCTCGTGCGACGGTGGGCCGGCGAGGTGCGGTTCCAGCCGCTGGGTCGATGGGCACCCGTGCAGATTCTCGGAGTGCTCGAGGCCGGCGGCCTCGAGTTCGATCATCTCTGGGTCATGGGGCTGGACGAAGAGGCTTGGCCCCCACGCTCGTACCCGCATCCACTGCTGCCGGTGGCGTGGCAGCGCGAACGCGGATTGCCGCACTCGTGCCCGGCTTCGGAGCGGGGTTTCTGGCGCGGGGTTACCCAGCGACTCATCGAGTCCGCGCCGGAGGTCGTTCTCAGCGTCGCAGCGACTGCAGACGGGCACGAGCCGCGACTCAGCCCGTGGGTTACGGCCCGGGTTCGCGCAGACTACGACCTCGCGGCCGCGCCACCGTCGGCGCTCTGGTCCGCAGCCATCGCGCGGTCCGGCCCCCAGCTTCGTGAAGTGAGGCCGCTCGAATGTTGGGTCGACCTCGGTGCCGAACGTCATGTGCCAGGCGGCGTGCAAGTGATCGCCGATCAGGCCCAGTGTCCGTTCCGAGCCTTCGCACGTCACCGCCTCGGGGCCGGTCGCAGCGCGGACCCGGATGCAACCTTGGCTGCGAGCGAGCGCGGACGACTGTTGCACCGCGTGCTCGAACTCTTCTGGCGGCAGTGGCGCACGCAGTCGGACCTGCTCCGCGCCACAGCGGACGAGCGCGTTCTCGCGGTGACGACGGCAGTCGAGATCGCGGCGGCTGAGATCATCGATCCGCGAGACGACTTGCCGGCAGTCGTGCGCCGTCTCGAGCGGCGACGTACCCATGAGATCGTGCACGCGTGGCTTGCGGTCGAGCAAGCGCGGCCCGCGTTCACGGTGGTGGGACTGGAAGTCCCGCTCGAAGTGGAATGCGGTGGGTTGCGTCTGCGCGGACGGGTCGACCGCATCGATCGTCTCGGCGATGACGCGAGCGTAGCCGTTGATTCCGGTGACGCCTTCGACCATGTCATCATCGACTACAAAGCGGGCCCGGGGTGGCGCGCCGCGATGTGGCTGGGCGAACGTCCGGACGCCCCGCAGCTGCCACTCTATGCCGTGAATGCGACTGTCGGCGTGAGCGCGGTTGCGTTCGCCGTGCTCGATCGTCTCGAACTCGGACTTCGTGGCTGGGCCCGGGACGCGGGTCGCATATCGCCGCGAGGGATCGAGTCGCTCACCCCGGAACCTTGGGCGCGCGTCGTACGTACCTGGCGCGAGGGATCGAGTCGCCTTGGCGAAGCGTTTCGCGCGGGGGACGCAACCGTCGACCCCAAAGCCGGCTCCCAGACCTGCTCGCAGTGCGACTTCCCGGGGCTCTGTCGAATCGCGGAACGTTCGGCGCGTCGCCCGCTTTCGAGCCCGAGCAACGGGGAAACCGCCGACGCTCATGGGGATCGATCATGAGCACGGTACCGGAGGACGCGAGCACGCGCGCTGTCGTGCTCGACCCGCGGCGTTCGTTCATCGTCCAGGCGCCGGCCGGATCCGGAAAGACCGGCCTGCTCATCCAACGCTATCTGGCGCTGCTCCCGACGGTCGACGAGCCCGAGCAGATCGTGGCAATGACCTTCACCCGCAAGGCTGCGGGTGAAATGCGGCAGCGTGTACTGGCGGCCCTGGCGGCGGCCGCAACCGGGGCGCCGAGCGTCAGCGAGCATGAGCAGGTGACCTCGAGGCTGGCGAGTGCGGCCCTCGATCACGATCGCACCCGCGGTTGGGATCTCCTGGAGCACCCTCACCGCATCCATGCGCGCACGGTCGATGCGTTCTGCGCGTCTGTGGTTCGTGCGCATCCCATCGCGAGTGGCTTGGGCGGTCGGGTCGAGGTCACGGACGACGCCCGTCCCTTGTTCGAGGCCGCAGTCGACGCCGTGGTGCGGCGAGGGAGCGCGGCTCTCGAGGTCGTGCTGTGGCATCTCGACAACGACGTCGCCCTACTTCGCACCTTGCTCGTTGGGCTGCTGCAACGTCGAGATCAGTGGATCCGACAGATCCCGTCGGAGCGCGGGACGCAGCGCTTGGCGCGCTGGCGCGAGCAGCTCGAGTCTGCGCTTGTCCACGAAACGGAGCAGCACCTGCGCCGCGTGCAGGACCTGGCACCACCCCGTCTCGTGGATCGTGGCCCGAATCTGTTGCGGCATGCGGCGCGGAATCTCGGGGAGGAACTCCCGGTCGGAGGGGAGTTCGGAAGCACGTGCGAACACCGTGTGTTCTGGGAACGCTGCGCGAGTCTCCTCTTGACCCAGAAGGGTGATGCGCGCGCGGTGTTGAGCAAGCGCGACGGGTTTCCACCGACCTCACCCACCGATCGCTTGCTCAAGGCCGAAGCGCTCGAGTTGATTCAGGAACTCGCGAGCGAGCACCCAGACTTTCTGCGCGCGTTGGACGATGTGCGGCGTTTGCCTCCCGTCGCGTTCGACGATGTCCAATGGCCAGTCATCGAAGCCCTGATCGGCCTCTTCGAGGAACTGCTCAGTGAGTTGCGCTCCGAGTTCGCGCGCGACCGCAGGGTCGACCACCCGGAGATCGCGGCGGCGGCGCTGCGCGCGCTCGCGCGATTGCGCCTGCCGCTCCGTCACCTGCTCGTGGACGAGTTCCAGGACACCTCGACGAGTCAGTACCGGTTGGTAGAGAAGTTGATCGACGATTGGCGCGACGGCGATGGGCGCACTCTGTTTCTCGTCGGCGATCCCATGCAATCGATCTACCGGTTTCGTGAGGCGGAGGTGGGGTTGTACCTGCGTTGCCGAACGCTCGGGATTGGCTCCCTGCGGCCGATCCCGGAGCGCCTGCGTGTGAACTTCCGCTCGACGGCGCCGGTGACCGAAGAGATCAACCGGGTCTTCGGGTCGGTCATGCCGAGCACCGAGGACCCGGAGACCGGTGCCGTGCCCTACGAACCATTCCGCGCGCAAGCGTTGGGTCGAGCGGGCGACGGGGTTACGTACCATGCTTGGTGCGGTCCGGACGAACTCGCGGAAGCGCAGCGGTGTGTCGAGATCATCGCGAACGCCCAAGCTCGCGCCGCACCGCGGGTGGCCCTGTTGGGTGCCTACCGCCAGCACCTGCACCCGACCTTGCGGCGGCTCCGGGAGCTCGGCATCCGCTACCGAGCGGTCGAACTCGAAGGGCTGAGCGGCCGGCCGGTGATCCAGGACCTCCTCGCGGTCACTTCGATGTTCGTGGCGCCGGGAGAGCGCCTCGCATGGTTGATCGTCCTGCGTGGCCCGATGGGAGGGCTGGGCCTCGACGATCTGCATGCCCTCGTGGCGGGGGAGGCGCGCGCGCTACCGGAGCTCCTCGCCGATGAGGGTCGACTCGCGAGGCTCTCGGAGAGCGGGCGCGCGGGTGCTCGACGCGTGTTCGCGGCCTGGCACAGGTTCTATACTCGTCGACAGCGACGACCGCTCCGCCGAGCGGTCGAGGGGCTCTGGTTGTCGCTGGCGGGGCCGGCGTTTGGCGATGCCCGCGACCTCGAGGAAGCGGCCCTGTACTTCGATCTCCTGGGGCAGGTCGAGCGCGGCGGTGACCTACCGTCGCGAGGGTTGCTCGAGAGTCGACTGAGTGGTTTCTTCGCGCCACCCGACCCACTTGCCACCGACGACTTACAGGTGATGACGATCCATCGCGCGAAGGGGCTCGAGTTCGATGTGGTGCTCGTTCCGGGACTGGGGAAGGCGCGGCGCCGGGACGACCCGTCGCTCGTTCTGTGGCAGGAGCGCTTCGCGGCCGACACCGGCGAGCCCGTGCGGCTCCTCTTGGCGCCGGTTCGGTCGGCGAGGACTGCCGAGCGCGATCCGATCTACGACTTCATGGCGCGCCAAGAACGAGTGCGGGCGGACCTCGAGGCGGTTCGCCTTCTCTACGTAGCCTGCACGCGTGCGCGCTCGCGCCTCCACCTTCTCGGCCACTTGCAGCAAGATGCAGACGGGGAGTGGCGCGCGCCCCCGGAGTCGTTGCTCGCAGTTCTGGGACCGGCGGTCGTCGATCGTTGCCGGGAGCGAGCGCTGCCGTCGACGGGTGTTCTGGCCACCGACGGAGCGGGGGCAGTGACTTGCGACGAGAGCGTGGACCGTGCGGGCCCAGTCCAAGTGCGAGTCCGGAGCGATGCGGTTCTTCCTTCACCGGCGGCCGACGTCGGGTTCGTGCCTGGCTGGGCGACCCGACCCGAGGTCGCCCGATCGGAGGCCGCGGAGCGAGAGCGCGAGCCGTTGAAAGCGCAGGCCGTGGGCATCGTGACCCATCGGCTTCTCGAGAGTGTGGCGACCGAGGGCCCGGAGTCCTGGAGTGAGGAACGCCTCCGCAGTGTAATGCCTGGGGTGCGGTTCGCCCTCGAAGGGGAGGGGCTGGCGACCTCCGAGGCGACGCACGGGGCCCGCGACGTCGTCGCTATGGTAACCGCGATGCTCGTGTGCGCACGAGGTCGCTGGATCCTGGCTCCCCACCCGGAGGCGGCGTGCGAACGCGAGATCGCCGGCGAGCTCGCAGGAGAGTGGTGGGTGGGGCGCGTCGATCGAACCTTCGTGGTTGACGGAGAACGTTGGGTGATCGACTACAAGACCTCGCCGGGGCCGGCCCCAGGGACACCCGAGCACTCCCGGTGGCTCGACGATGAACTCAGCCAGCACGCGCAGCAGTTGGGGAAGTACCGAACTCTCTGGACCGCCGTGGAGCCAGGCCGGCGAGTCCGTGTCGCGCTCTACCTGCTGCGCACGGGAACCTTGGTCGAGCTACCCGATACTACGCCGCCGGGCGCCAGTGGCTGAGCGCGGGATCGCGTCGGTCGCCCGCGTGCGGTTTCCGAGGACTCCGAGATGGGAACGGTCGAGCTTGACGAACAGCCGCACCCACCGTTGCGGTCCGGAGACCCGTCGATGAACGGCTCTTGTGAGCGCACCGGAGGCGACTCCTAACGCGGACTCGACGCAGCAACTGCGGTGTTGATCAGCTCTGCTCGACGTACGGGGATGGTTCCGCCGGGCACTCGGCGGCGATGTTCGTGCGTTCACCGGGAGCCGCGGCACGACGGGTGGGCAGGGCGACCGCTTGGTTGATCAGCTCGCACAGCCGTTGGCACTCGTCGCCATCGCGCAGTTGGCATGGGGATACCGGTTCGCCGCGGCAGACGGTCTCGAGATGGCGCTCCAAGCGGTACAGCGGACCGGCGATCCGCAGGGTGACGAGGAAGCCCACTCCGACCGACAGGGGAATGAGCAGCAAGAACCCGATTCCGGAGTAGATCCAGGTCATTTCCCGGAACAGCGCACCGGCGTCGAGCGGCCGCTGGGACAGGGCGCCGCCGATCTGCGAGGAGGCGACCAGCATCAAGGTCGACTGAATGGCCATGCAGACGATCGCAACGCTCAGGAAGCTGAACACGATCCGGCACTGCAACCGGGGATTGATCAGGATGGTACGCCGCTTCTGCATGTGGACTCCTATAGCTCCCGAACGCCGACGACCGTTTTCACGACCGACGGCATGAAGTCGTGGATCAACCCTCCGGGCTGGAAGACTTCGCGGGAGTAGAGCACCCGGAAGTCGTCGCTAATGGAGAGGACGATCGTGGCGCTGTCGAGGCTCACTTCCCCGCCGGACTGAACGCTGTCTTCGCCAAAGAACGCACCGACGATAGTCGCCTGCGCTCCGTTTCGAACCGTTACGCTCGGCCTCCAACCCGCGATGATCACGAGTCCCGTCCACTCGAACGTGCCGCGCACGTCCAGTGCTGCAGACACTGAAGGGGCGTTGTCCGTGTCGGTGTTCGGGTCGTAAGTGTCGCGAATGACCAGGATCCCGGTTCCGCTGAAGGTCTGGCCGGAGTTCACACGCAGGGTTCCCGTGGCGAAGGTGACACGGGGGTCCGCGATAGTGCCGTAGGTGCCGCTGTGGGCGCCCGACGACAACAAGTAAGCTTGAGGGTCGCTGTTGTAGTCGGACCAGAGCTGCCACGAGAAGGACTGGACATCTGGAATCGCCGGGGTGAGCGCGTACGGGTGCCCCGCGGAGTGTAAGTCCGTGTAGGCGAAGTTGGTCGAGTTCGGTTGGGGGACGACGTTCGCGGAAGCGTCACCGGTACCAGCAGAGTTCGCGAACCAGGCGTCGACATTGAACTGACCGATCGCGGTTTGCGAGACCCACACGTTGTACGGGTGTGGGCTCGAGGCCGGCTCCGGCGCGGTACCGCTCGTCAGGTAGTCGACCGGGTGATTCAAGGAACTCACCACCATCGGTACCCAGTTGCTCTGCTGCGACGATGGACTAGACGTCACCGTATCCCACGTCGTCGAGTCGAGCGGGTCCGCGTCATTGGACCACTCGAAGCCACCCATGGGGCGTTCGACGCCGCCGTTGCCGAAGTACATCGGCGCATCGGGCAGGTAGCGGCCGCCACTCAACGAAACCTCGAGTCCGGCGAGCACGTACCCAGTCCCGTCCCACGAGCCGGAGTCTGGCGCTTCCGTCGACCCTGACGGGTTACCCACGGTCGCGATCCGGCCCCAAGCTCGGACCGTCGTGACCCGGTTGGCGGCGTCGTAGTCCGAGTAGAAGTACAGCTCGCCGTCGCCGAACGACGCCCAGGCGGCGGAGCCTCCGGTGCCCGAGTACGGCGCGAGCTGGCCCCCTTCCTTGATGCGTGCGACGGCCAGCGCTGCGGCCGACTCCGCGATCTGGTGGACGGAGAGTCGGTCACGCTGGGTTCGCAGGAGCGTGCTCTGGTTGCGGCTCAGCTGGAGGCTGAGTCCCGTCAGGGCGACCAATCCGAGGCTCACGATCAGGGTGAGCAGAAGCGCTGATCCGGATTCTCGGTGCATAGCAGTCCCTTCGCGTTGGTCCCGCAAGGGCGGCCTGTCGGCGGCGCGCCCCGGTCCGCCAAAGTCAATTCGTCGTGCGCGTAAAGGTCCGGTAGATCGTGTGCGCATGCTCCCCGGCGTCGCCAAAGCTCACGGTCATGACGGTCGGGACCGCCTTTAGATCGGTGCCGTTCGACTGGTTGTCGAGCTGGTCCTGGGCGTCGCCGTCGAAGTTGAGGTCCTGAGGACCACCGAGTTCTGCCGGCACGGCGGTCTCGTCGGCGAAGCACGACACGTCGATCGTGGCGCCGTCGAGACCGTCGATCGTGAGGCTCTGCCCGTCGTAGAGACCGAAGATCGCCCCGGGCCCGGTGTTCTGCGTGGGGTCGGGTACACCGTTGGTCACCTCTTGAATCTCTGCGATCAAGGTGCGGACCGCGCTGAGCGCACGGAGATCATCGAGCGACTCCTGGCGCTCGCGGATCCCGGACGTCAGGGTCATACCGGTCGAGACGACGACGACACTGAGCACGGTGAGCGACACCGAAAGTTCGATCAACGACATTCCCGAGGTGCGAGCCGGGAGGCGGTGCGACTCGGGGTCCACCGAGGCTCCTGGCAAGCCGCAGCTGTTTCTGCTTTTCATTGGCGGAGGCTCACCCATTCGTCGAGTACGAGATCCTCGTCGAAAACGAAGTTTCCATTGGAGTCCAGGACATTCACGCGCAGGATGATGTGTACGCGTCTGCCGATCACCTCGAACGAGAGCATGTCGCCCGTGGCGGGCGCGTGCTCAGAGGTGAGCAGGAGTTCGAGTTCCGGCTGGCCGCTCACGACCCCCGTCGTCACGTCGTCGTTCGTGCCGAGGATATCGTCCGCCCCGGCGGCGGCGCCGTGCAGATCCTCGTAGCTTTCGCCCCGCCCGATGATCACGCCGGCACAAGGGTCATTGCCCGCATCGGGGCCGTGGACGAAGACGATGGCGTCGTCGTCATAGACCGGCGTGCCGAGGTCGAAGGACTCGATGAGTTGGAAGCGGAAGCCATGGAAGGTTGAACCCGAGCCTGGGGCGATGCCGGCGAGTTGGGGGTCGACCGTGAGCCCTTGGCTGACGATGGCCACCATGCGGGCGAGTGCTTGCTCGGAGCGAACCCGAAGGCGCGAAGCCCGTTCGCTTTCGCTAAACGCTCGCTGGATGCCCGTCACCGCCGCCAAGGTCCCCGCGAACAGGGTGCCGATGAGGCCGACGGTCACTGCAAGCTCGAGGATCGTGATTCCGGCCTGACGGCAGCCGGGACGTAGGTTGGTCACGCTTCGCTCCCCTTACCGGATGCTCGCTGGCATCTCCTCCTCAGTCTACGACACCGCTGGAGGAAGCGGCCAATGGGGGGGCGGCTCGGGGAGTCCGAGAGAATGCTCCAACGCTTTTGGCCAAAGAGGATTAGGACCATCGGGCGAGGACGGTCGTGGGGCGAAGCCAAGACCCCGCTGAGAGTCGAAGCGACGGAGAAAAGGAGAAAGGCGACGGTCGCGTGGCGACCGTCGCCTTTCCAGAGTTCGGAGAACCTCGGCGCGGCTTACGCCGGCACGCTGCCTTGGAGGGGAGGCCTCTTAGCAGCCGGCGAAGTTCGCGCAGTCGGCGCCGATCGGATCGCTCGGGTCGGTACCGCAGTTCGGGAACGGAGCCGACGGAGCCGGGCCGTCCAGGAGCTGATAGAAGAAGGTGAACATGGCGTCGGCCGCGTCGACCGAGCCGTCGTCGTTGGCGTCGCACGCCTCGACACAGCTCGAGGACGGGCCGCCCTGGAACAGCATGTTGAGAGTCCAGATACCGTCGGCGATGTTGTAGTGGCCGTCGCCGTTACACTCGCCGCGGATGAACTCCGGCGCAACCAGGTCGCGCAGCGTGATATCGGCCGAGACGGCCGCCGGCGGGAAGGACCCGCCGCCGATCACGATCACCACGTCAACCGGCGGGTTGCCGAGGGTGTTGCAGATCGACACGGTCGTGTTGGTGTCCATCGCCACATCCGCGCCCGTGTAGCCCATGTCGAGGAACACGTAGCCGGTGCCGGGAGCGAGCTTGTTGACGCCGAAGAGGTCGATCACGATGCCTTGCGTGCCGCCCGTGGTCGCGCTCACGATCGACGTCGCGCCGAAACCGGGCATCATGCCGCCATTGATCGTCGCGACCAACGCGCTGTTGGCGAAGCTGTCGAGGGTGAGCAGCGAGCCGTCGTGGCACACGCCGTACGACCAGCCATCGACCAGGTCGGTGCCGACGTTGTCGAACTCGACGGAGGCCGCGAACGCGCTGTTGTCGTTCTGGAGGGCCGGGGCGACCACGCGGAGGGTGATCAGCGCCAGCTCGGTCACGGACACGCTCGCCGCTACTTCGGTCGGGGTGATCGAGCCACCGCCCACCACGATGATGTCGGCGACCGCCGGGTTACCCAGGGTTCCGCAGATCGCGATGTTGGTGGTGTTGGTCATGTTCGCGGCCGAGTAGTTCATGTTGACGAACGTGTAGCCGGTGCCCGGGTTCAGCTTGTTGACCCCGAACAGGTCGATCACGACACCCTGGGTGCCACCCATGGCCGGGCTCACCAGCGTGGTCGAGCCGAAGCCCGGCATCTGGCCGCCGTTGATCGTGTTGACGAGGGCGCTGTTGGCGAAGGAGTTCAACGTCAGCGAGCCGCCGTCATGGCACACCCCGAACGACCAGCCGTCGACCAGGCTGGCCCCGGTGTTGTCGAACGTGACGCTGGCATCGAAGCTGCTGCCGCCATTGGCGGCGCCGGGGGCCGCGACTCCGAGCACCAGATTCGGATCCTGGGCCCCGGCAACTCCACAGAAAAGTCCGACGAAGCACAGCAGAGCGAGGGTCTGTTTCATTTTTTCTCCCTTCTCCCCATGGGGGAGCACGACTCATGTCCGACCTTGCGTCAGACGACCCGCGGCCCCGTCAGCGAGACGCGCGGAAAGGATGGATCCCAGTGGTCTGTCGCCAAAGTTCGTCGAAGAAGTTTCGGCGGGTTGGCCACAACCCCCGCGATCGCCAGACCACGGAAGTCTCGACGGCGTCAGCCGTCGAACCCACAGCCAAGTCTCGACGGCGTCAGCCGTCGAACCAAGTGCTCTGTCGCGACAAGACTTCTTCAACAAACTTGTGAGACAGGGCGCTCGTGAGACGAGAAAGGCGACGCACCGAATCGTGCGTCGCCTCGAAGAACTCGTCGACAGTCCGGAACTACGGACAGCCGGCAAAGCTGGCGCAGTTCGCGCCCATCATGTCGTCGATACCGCAGCCCGGGAACGGAGCGGCCGGGGCCGGACCGTCGAAGAACTGGTAGGTGAACGTGTACACCGCGTCGGCCGAGTCGACCGTACCGTCGTTGTTCGCGTCGCAGGCCTCCACGCAGCTCGAAGTGCTTCCGCCCTGGAACAGGAAGTTCAGGGTGAAGACGCCGTCTGCGATGTCGTAGGTGCCGTCGCCGTTACACTCGCCACGGATGAACATAGGCTCCACGACTTCGACGACCGCGATCGAGCCAGCCGCCTCGGTCGGGGTGATCGACGCGCCACTGATTACGATGACGTCGGCAACCGGGGGGTTGCCGAGCGTGTTGCAGATCGCAACGGCGGCGGTCTGGCCTTCGGTGCCCGCGAGGTTGGTGTAGGTCGCGTCCACGAACGCGTAGCCCGTTCCCGGAGCCAACTTCACCGCGCCGAACAGGTCGATCACGATGCCCTGGGTACCGCCGGTGGCGGCGCCGACGAGGCTCGTCGAACCGAAGCCGGGCATCATGCCCGCGTTGATCGTCTGCACGAGTGCGCTGTTGGTGAACCCGGTCAGCGAGACGACCGCGCCGTCGTGGCAAACGCCGAACGACCAGCCGTCGACATCGCTCGCGCCAGTGTTGTCGAAGACCACGCTCGCCGTCGTCGAGCCGGTCGCGCCGGCAGCAACGCTGATCGTTCCGCTCGGCGCGGTCAGCACCAGGTTCGGATCCTGCGCGCTGACAACGCTACAGGTAAGCCCAAAGCCGACCACAAGCAAGAGCACAAGACTCTGTCTCATTTCCTCTCCTTATCCTCTCCCCTCCAAGAACCCTCTCCCAAAACGCCCCCGTCCGGGCCTCAACGTTCCTGACCCCGTACAGAACTGTGGTGCGAACAGTTCGACCGGGGACACGTTCACAGAAGCGGGAA
Organism: Planctomycetota bacterium; assembly: GCA_050246115.1. Lineage (GTDB taxonomy): Bacteria > Planctomycetota > UBA8108 > UBA1146 > JAJFFE01 > JBFWWP01. Next base: position 82,301 of record JBFWWP010000024.1, on the reverse strand, counting down.
CTCGTTAACGCTTGGGAGCCCAAACACGACCCAAATTTTCGCCGGGCCACTGCTGCAAACATTAGCAAGACCCACCCCTAGGGTCAATCCTCCGGTCGGTAAAGCTTTGTGAAACAGCCAGTTCAACCAGCTCCGGAGGGTGTGGTCGGCGACGGTCGCAAGAGCCTCCGTCTAGGTCTTTGTCGCGGAATAGTTTGCAGCCCGTGGCCGGACGCAGCGCTCGTTGTGCTTCGTCGGGAAGGAACGACGCTCTCGACTTGCCGCTTACGCAACTGCTCGCGCGGGCCGCTTGACTGCCGCCTGACGCAACTCTCGAGGTTCGGCGGGTGGCCTGCGGACACGCTCCCCTCGGCACGTGCAGCCGCGTCCGAAGCGACACGCGCCGCGCGTGCTTCGAGACGCGACTCACGCTGCGTTCACGGCTGCGGGCAGGAGAGATGCGCGCCGCAGCCGAGGGCTCCACCGAGCGCTGCGTCGGGATCTTCGCCGCACGACGTGGGTGGGGGGAGTGGGACGGTCGGTAGTCCGAACAACGAGCCCAACAGGGCCACCGCGTCGGCGATGTTCAGAGTTTCGTCGTCGTTCGTGTCGCATGCGTCGTCGCAGCCGATGACGGGCGCTCCCCCGGGTCCAGGAAAGAGGAACCCCAGCAGGAAGACAGCGTCCGCAATGTTCGCTTGCGCGTCGTCGTTGCAGTCGCCGCGCACGAAGTGGGGGAACCCAGGCAGCGGAGGCGATGGCTCGAAGGCCAGGCTCATCGGTTGACCGAGGACGATGCCTGCCGCGTTGGCGTTGTCCACGTAGTTGCGCGCCTCGCCGACCCCGTTGGCGTCGCCATTCGTGTCGAGGTCCTCGAGCACCACGATCGCGTCACCCACGCCGGCCGCAGTCTGTCCTCCCTCGGCGACGAACAGAGCCCCCGACGGATGCGCCGCCACCCGCAGCGCCACGCCAGGGATCACGCCGTCGACCTGGGTGAGATCCCAGAACACCCGGGTTTCGAGGGGATTGGCGATCACCCCGTCGGCGTCGCTGTCCCGGAAGGCGAAGATCGCGTCGAGCACTGGGCCGCCATTGACGTAGAGCGGCCGCGCACCGCCGGCCGCGACCCCGAACGCCATACTCTCCGAGAAGTTGAGCAGGAGCGTGCCCGAGGTGAAGTAGGGCAGTTGCTCCCCCGCGTCGTTCGCGTCGCCATCGCCATTGGTGTCCACGAGTCGAAGAACGTTGTCGGTCTCGTAGTCGGAGACCAGCAACGTGCCGTCGACATCGAAGGCCAGCGCGCTCGGGCGTTCGATGAGCACGCCCGTGGTGGTGGCGAACTGATAGATCGCCAACACTTCACCGTCCGCGAACGAACAGTAACCATCCCCGTTCACGTCCTGAATGCGCGTGACGTGGCGCTCGGTGCCGGCAGCCGTACCGTTGTCGGAGAAGAACAGGGATCCCTGGGCGTCGAGGACCATGTTGTTGATCGAGACGAGAAGCGGCCCGCCTGACAGTGTGTCGTAGTAGATCGAGGCTTCACCCGGGTCATTTGCGTCGCCGTCGCCATCGAGATCTTCGAGGCGTAGGATGAAGTCGGCGTTCGAGTCTCCGACATACAACACGCCATCGGCTGCGACCGCCACGAAACGTGGAGTCTGCAAGTCGGGCTCCGGCGAGCTGGCATCGTAGTAGATCGCGAGTTCGCCAGGGCCGTTGGCGTTGCCGTCGCCGTCGAGATCTTGGCAGACGTAGACCGCGTCGTTGGTCTGATCCGAGAAGAACAGGCGTTGGCCGACCCCGGCAGGGGGCAGTGGTGGGGGCGCCACCCCGACTCCGGTTTGGCCGGTCGCCGAGGCGCAGATCAAGCACAACACGCCGAGAACCCCGAGCTCGACTCGGGGGGTGGACTTCGCTCGCATTCCGGATGGCTCCTTCGCACGCTTCCTGAGTGGCTTGGGCCCTGTGCCCCCGTCTTGCTCTCGCGCCCTCGCATGGACCGGGACCCCTACCGGGCGGTGGCCACGGACCGGGCCGATCATCGGCTCGGGGTGGGGCTCTGGCTGGAGAAGAGGAGGCGGAGGCTTCGATCGCTCGTGTTTGGTATATCAAACACCAGGATTCAGCTTCAAGCACTTGTCTGCAATTTGCTGCGGCGGCCCGGGGAGCCGCCCCTCAGCGGGTTTCGGACAACGTTTTGTCGTAGACCGCGAGGTTGCCGCGGACCATGGCCTCGACCGAGAACTCCTCGACGGCGAGGCGTTGGGCGCGCTCGGCGAGCTGACGGCCGAGCGCCGGGTCGCGCAGTAGCTCGCCGATTTTGGCCGCGAGATCAGCGGGATCACCGGGGCGAGCGAGCAGTCCGGTGGCGCGTGGTCGAACGAGTTCGGGAATGCCGCCCGTGTTGGACGCGACCGTCGGGAGGCCCCATCGGAACGCGTCGAGAATGCTCGTGCACAGACCTTCCTGGACGCTCGGCATGCAGAATACGTCGAACAGATCGAGAAACGAGGATACGTCGCGCTGGAAGCCGGTGAGGTGAACGACGCCTCCCAGTTGCAGCTCTGCCACCCGTGCCTCCAGTCGCGCCCGCTCTTCACCCTCGCCAACGACCACCAGATGAAGCTCCGGGAACTGTCGGTGCAGCTCGGCCATTGCGGACACCAAGTGGATCTGTCCCTTGTGCGAGGCCAGGTGGGCGACGTTGCCGACGACGGGTGCCGCATCAGGAATTCCCAACTCGCGGCGCAGCGACTCGACCGAACGCTCTGCGGGGGCTGGCGCGTCGACCCCCGAGTGCACGACCGAGATGCGTTCACTGGCAATGCCGTCTCGCACCAGAACCTCGCGGATGGCATGCGAGATCGCCACGTAACGGTCGACTCCCCAACGGTACTTGATCCAATTCAGGCCCAACGTACCCCGACGGTAGATGGAGAAGTCGACGCGACGACTGACCACGGTGATCGGGCGCCTCCGCAGGCCGCGTGCGAGGACGCCAAAGGTGTGGGCGTGGGACGTGTGCATGTGGCAAACGTCGAATCCTCGGCGCATGACCTGCGCGACCCGGGCGACGGCCACTGGGTTGAGTTCGCCGCGCATGCGAATCTCGTGCACCGTGAGGCCACACGCCGCCGCGCGTTCCGCGAGCGGCGCACCGGGCGGGCAGATCAGCTCGACTCCGTGTCCGAGTTCCCGCAGGCCATTCATGAGCGACAGCGCCTGCTTCTCGCCGCCGCGCCAGGTGCGTTCGGTGTTGATGTGCAAGGTGCGCAGCGCCTGGGAGAGAGCGGGTGACGATGTCATGGGCGTCGCTCGCTCGGCGATCGCTTCTCGGCCAGGACCTCGCCATAGATCTCGAGGATTCGCCGAAAGTGGGCGTCCCACGAGTACGGCTCCGCCAGGCGACGCGCGGCTTCGCGGCGTCCCGCGAGTTCGCGCGGTGCGAGCAAGCGTACCGTACGATCCGCGAGTTCGCGGGCGCTGTCGGGGTCGTCGAGGCGTTCGCCCCCGATGCTGCCGTCGAGGATCTCGCTGACACCGGCGCGGGCCGAAAGGATCGACGGCACCCCGCTCGCGAGGGCTTCGAGCCCGACGTTGCCAAAGACGTCGTAACGGCTGGGGAACAAGAACAGATCGGCCGCCGCGAACGGGTCGCGGATCTCTCGCACCGACCCCAGCCAGCGTACCTGCGTTGCCACACCCAGTCGTTCTGCGAGTCGTCGATAGGAGTCCGGCCGGTTGTCGTGCCCGGCGACGAAAAGGAGTGGGACCGGGTGGCCGAGGCGCTCGCGAATCTCGGGCAGGGCCCGGAGGACCACGTCGAGTCCCTTGCGACGCCAGTCGTTGCCGACGAACAACAGCACCGGAGTATCGTCGTCGACACCGTGCGTTTGCCGAAATGCACGTCCGAGCGTGGCGCGGTGTCGGGGGTGGAAGTGATCGAGTTCGACGCCGTTGTAGACGACTTCGACGCGCTTCGGGTCGACGTCGTAGCGACTCAGGATTTGATCCGCGACGAAGCGGGCCATGGGGATGATTCGCCGAATCGCGTCGCGCTGGAATCGTCCTCGCTCCATCGCGGCAATCGCGAGCTGGTGTGGGCTCAGCCGATAGAGTCGACGATACCAACGTGGGCGATCCCACAAGGTTGCCTCGAGGTAGTCCTCTAGGCAGCCGGAGCCGTCCGTGTAGATGTCTTGGCGCGTGGTTTTGGTGAACCCGTGAACCAGGTCGAACTGGCCGCGCGCGAGCATGCGATTACAGGCGCGGTCGAAACTGACGACGCGCAGCATTTTCGGAAAGCGGAGCATCGGGACCCGGTGAAACGTGAGGCGCTCGTGCTCGAACGGCTCCCAACGGTGCGCGAAGTAGTGGACCTCGTGCCCGTGGTCCAGCAGTCGGGTCACGAGCGAGTAAATGTACTTTTCGACTCCGCCGGTGTACGAGAAGCGCGTATGGGTCACAGCGATTTTTAGGCTCGTGCTCGTGGTCATGGCGCGGATCGTAGCCCGAAACGGCGCGCCGACGCGCGGGTTTTTCGAGACGATCGCGGACGACGTTGCGTGTGGCTGGGCGCGTCACCGCGACCACGCAGGGTCGAGTCGCGCCGAGTTGGTGCTCACGCCGCACCGGAGCGCGCGCTCGGCACCGCGCCGCCGCCCCTCTTGCAGCTCGTGACGGGCCGCGGAATACTGCCGCGCGATCCCCGATGTAGTGTTTTGTCGACGACGTAGTGTCCGATTCCCAATGGGAGGCCTCCCATGCCGGCTCCGCCGCAAGAGATCATCCGCTCCGATGGTGGCAAGATCGTGTTCCTCGTGATCGACGGACTGGGGGGATTGCCCCACCCCGATCACGGCGGCAAGACCGAACTCGAGGCGGCGAACCTACCGCACCTCGACGCCCTCGCGGCACGATCGTCGACCGGGCGCGCGCGCATCCTCGACGCTGGTCTCACGCCGGGCTCCGGTCCGGGGCACCTGTCCCTCTTTGGCTACGACCCGCGTCGCATCGACTTCGGGCGCGGGCTCCTCGAGGCTTTGGGGTCCGACTATCCGTTGGCCCCCGGGGAGATTGCGGCGCGCGGCAACTTCTGCACGCTCGACGCCGCAGGCAACATTCGCGATCGTCGTGCGGGACGTCCCACTGACGCCGAGTGCCAGCGCCTGTGCGAGCGCCTGCGCGCCGGCGTGCGCCTCCGGGACGGGGACTTCGTGATCTTGCCGGGGAAGCAGCACCGCTTCACGTTGGTGTTGCGGGGCGACGGGTTGGGACACCGACTCAACGACAACGATCCGCAGGTCGAGGGCAAGGCGCCGTTGCCGATCGTGGGCCTCGACGTTCCGTCGCAACGCACGGCCGGGCTCGTCGACGACTTTCTGAAGCAGGCGTGTGCGCTGCTGCGAGGCGAGACGAACGCGTCGGGTCTGCTGCTGCGCGGCTTCTCGTCCCGGCCGGTGATCGAGACCTTCGCGGAGCGCTATGGCCTGCGCGCCGCCGCGATCGCGATCTACCCGATGTACCGCGGAGTGGCGAGCCTCGTGGGGATGAAGATCCTCAGTCCGGGCAAGTCTCTCGCGGATCAGATCGCGGTGGCCCGTGAGCACTGGGACCATTACGACTTCTTCTTCATCCATACCAAGGACGCCGACACCGCGGGGCACAGCGGGGACTTCCGAGGCAAGGTCGCAGCCCTCGAGACCATCGATCGCGACGTTCCGTTGCTCGAGGCGCTCGGTGCGGACGCGTTGATCATCACCGGAGATCACTCGACGCCGACGCTCCATCGCGAACACTCGTGGCACCCGGTTCCGGTGATTCTCCACTCGCGCTCGAGTGTGCCCATGCCGGTGTCGTTCGACGAGCGCGCAGTGTTGGGCGGGGACTTGCAGACGCTGTGCGCGCAGGAGCTACTGCCGCTCGCGCTGGCGCACGCGGGTCGGCTCGACAAATTCGGCGCCTGAGAATTCGACGCCTGAGAAACTGGGCAACTCAGAGAAGTGGTGCGAAGGGGGGGACTTGAACCCCCACCCCTTTCGGGACAGGAACCTAAACCCTGCGCGTCTGCCAATTTCGCCACCCTCGCACGGCGGGCGCACGAGTCACCCTCCGAGGTGTCCAACTCGTGCCAGACTCTGAGTGCGATCGGGGCACGGTACCGTTCCGCTGGTGAACTCGCAACGCATGTCGGTGCGCACTTTCGTCTGAAGTGCTCCGCCGCTCCCGCGCAGACCTCGAGCGGCAGCCGCCGTGCGTCACACCTTCGGAGGGAGCGGTTCGGCTGGCGTGCCGCGTCGACAGAACGCGCCTCGCCAAAGAAAAAAACAAGGCGACGGGTTGCCGCCGTCGCCTTGCTGTTCTGAAGAAACCCGGGTTGCCGCAGAACGAGGCAGGGAGCCCACTCCCCGGGACAAGGGGGCCATTGCAGGTTGGACCCGACTAAGAGCAGACGGCGCGCCAAAGTGCGTGGTTCGTGTAAGTGGGCGATCACGCGAGGCTTGGAGTAGCACTGCGGAACCCGCGCCGAGCTGGGGCTCAGGAACTCCATGGAAACGTGTCGGCGGGTCCGACACGGAGCAGGAGTCTCAGCGCGCCCCCGGGCTCGAGCGAAGGGGCAGAACCTGGCTCGACCGGCGGTTCCTGCCGTATCCAAGTCGCTGGCGACGGGCCTCCCCCAAACGGCCCCCGGCGCGGGTCGATCATCCATAACGTCCTATGGTGAGAACATTTGCGGGTCGTTGGGGCGCGTCCCCGGGAGAAATCGCGCCGCCACGGCACGGGCGCTGCTTCCGGGCTCCGGAACGTCACCCGCTCCGGACCTCTCATCGTGAAAGGGACTTCGACCCGTGTCTTCTCTCGGGATGTACCTCAGCGCGGCAGGATCGCTCGCCGCGGAGACGCGCATGGACGTCGTCGCCAACAACCTGGCGAACGTCGACACGCCCGGCTTCAAGCGCTCGTTCGCGGTGTTCCAGGAGCGCCTGAACGAGGCCAAGGAGCCGCCGCGACTCGAGGTCTCGCGTCGTCAGATCTTAGATCGGGTGGGCGGCGGACTGTTCGTCCACGAGGTCGCTTTCGACCCCGCGAACGGCCTGATGCAGCAGACCGGGAACTCGCTCGATGTCGCACTCGAAGGGGACGGTTGGTTCACGGTCGCCGCCGGGGACGACCGGCTCTTCACGCGTGCCGGCAACTTCGCGAAGTCCGAGTCAGGGCTCCTGGTGATGGCCGACGGTGCCGCTCAGGTGCTCGATGATCGCGGTCGTCCGATCCGCGTGCCCGATGGTCAACTCGCCATCGCGGAGGACGGACAAGTGAGCGTCGATGGTGAAGTCGTCGCCAAGCTGTGGATCCAAGGCTCGGCGGACCCGAAGCGCTACCAGCCCGTGGGAGGGAATCGCTACGCGTTGGTCGATGGCGCTGCGCCCGGACCGGCGGCTGCTCGAGTCCACCAGGGCTTCCTGGAGCGCAGCACGGTCAGCGCGGTGCAAGAGATGGTCACCTTGATTCGCACGTCCCGCGCATACGAGGCCAATCAGCGCATGATCACGCAGCAAGACCAGGCTCTGGGTCGCGTGGTGAACGACGTCGGACGCGTGGGCTAGGCCGGATCGAGCCCGACACCATGACATGAGATCGCGCGGGCACGGTCCGCCGGTCGCTCGCAGGAATCGGAGAGTGAGTACGCTGTGGGAATACACGCGCTCTACACCGCCGCGACGGGTATGGACGCCCAGTTGCGCAACATCGACGTCATTGCGAACAACGTCGCCAACCTCAACACCGAAGGCTACAGGCGCGACCGGGTCAACTTCGCGGACCTCTTCTACCATCATCAAGCGCTGGTCGGGGCCGTTGGCGCCAGTGGCACGATTCAGCCGTCGGGAGTTCATGTCGGCCATGGGGTTCGTGTGGTGTCGACCGAAAAGACTTTCGCTCCCGGCGGCATCGTGCAGACCGGGAACCCCCTTCACGTCGCCATCCAGGGACAGGGAGAGGGCAACCTGTTCTTCCGCATTCAGAAGGCAGACGGGTCGCTCGCATACTCGCGGGCAGGCAACTTCGTGCGTGATGGTGAGGGGCGCATGGTGACGCCGGCCGGTCACTTCCTGGATCCTCAGATCACCATCCCGGCAGAGACTCAGAACATCACGATCACGGCCAACGGCATCGTTCAGGTCTACGACGGTACCGATCCCGATGGCCAACAGGCGGGTCAGATCACGCTGACTCGCTTCGTGAACCCTGCCGGGCTGCGTCCGCTGGGTGACAACCTGTTCGCCGAATCCGCGGCCTCCGGGGCTCCGCAGGAATTGGTGGCCGGGGAGGACGGCGTGCCCAGCCTCCTGCAGTTCGCGGTCGAAGGATCGAACGTGAACGCGATCACGGAGTTGATCCAACTGATCCAAGGGCAGCGCGCCTATGAGATCAACTCCAACGTCATCCAGACCGCTGATGAGGCGCTGCAGGTGGCGAACAACCTGAGAGGCTAAGATCCCGATGTCGCTCCTCCTCATCCTGACGTCGACCCTGACCCTGGCGACGGCCCCTGAGCCGCCGCCGCGAACCACGCCCGCAGCACGGGTGGAGTTCCAGCTGGCGTTACTGCCATCGGTTCCCCAGCCCGCAGCCGGGCATTGGCTTCGGCTCGAGGAGGTTGCTGTGCCGGTGCGAGACCCGGCCGGTGTGTGGCCGCTCGTGAGAGCGACGATCTTGCCGACCGTCGGCCAGGAGTGTGTCACCTGGGGGCTCGTCTTGCACCGGCTCGCTGGGGCCGGCTTGCCCGCCGATCGTGTGGGCCTCGCCGGTCCGGCGTTGTGCGCCTTCGAACGAGAGGTTTCGCCGTGACTCAGGAGCTGTTGAGGAGACGCTTGCTCTTTGCCCCCGCGATCGTCGCTCTGTGCGGCGCGAGTCCGCTCGGGGCCCAATCGTTGTGGGAACGCTCCAAGGCGGGTAGCGCCGACCGCGGTGTGCGCTCGATCTACGTCCGCCCTGCAACCCAGCGTCCGCCGATCCAGGTGAACGACATCGTGCTCGTGCTCGTGACCGAGGATGCGAGCGCCTCGAACGACGCGCGCCTGGACTCTCGGCGCGAACTCGAGGCCGAGATCCTCATCGACAAGTTTGCGCGTCTCTCGGGGCTCGACGTGCTGCCGGACAACGGCCCGCATCCGGAGATCGAGTTCTCTGCGAACCGCGACCTCAAGGCACGCGGCCGCACCGATCGACGGGAGTCCGTGCGCTTGCGCATCGCGGCCCGTGTCGTCGACGTGTTGCCGAACGGAACCCTCATGGTCGAGGCGCGCAAGCAGAAGCGGATCAACGCGGAGGAGACCGTCGTTTCGTTGAGCGGCGTGCTCCGATCCCAGGATATCTCCGACGACTACACCGTACCCAGTGATCGCCTCGCCGACATGAAACTGGCGTACAGCGGCGAAGGTCCGGTATCCGCCAACACGGCGTGGACCTGGCTCGGTTGGATCATCGACAAGATCTGGCCGTTCTGAACCGCGCTGCACTCGTCTTGCAGTTTTAGCCATGGTCGGTGTCTGTCGCCGTGAGCCATTGGCCTAACCCGCATGATTCGTGAGCGCTCGGCTGCGGAGGACCGAAGTCTCGCTCTGGCTTCGTCATTGCAGCGAATTCGATCCTCAATGACCAAACCCAGGTCACCTCCGGTCGACTTCGCTGCTCTTCCTTGCCAGAAGAAGACTTAGGAGTCGCCCAAGAATAACTTCACCCTCTTGCTCGTCGCTTCGGGCCATCTTCGACCGATCCGAAAACCTCGAAATCCTCACCGGAACCAAGGCTACGCCTCCGGTTCCGAGCTTCCCGGATCGGCCGAATCTAACCCAAATCGACGGCAAGATGTCGAAGTTATTCTTGGGCGACTCCTTAGGAGTCGCCCCACGCCCATCCTGCACCTCCCTGCGTCGCATCCCGGTGTCCAGGCTTGATCGAAACTGCCCTGTCCCGAGCGCGCGTGCGCACGCTCGGTGGGCCGTCGCCTGCCGGCGACCGGGTGGACTTCGCCGACCGAGCCTCACGTCTCTGACCCGGGAACCTGCGCGCCGGTCGAGCGGCCGAATCCCGCAACGCCGGCAACACCTGCCGGCCAGCGGGGTGCCGCGAACGAAGCGAGGTCGGCCCGTTGCCCCTGATGACCCGTGCTCAGGGCGTTCGCGCGCGATTTCGCGATGTGGAACGGCCCGTGCTTTGGGGTGGCGGTTCGTGGGCAGGTCTTCGGTGAAAGGACTTCGAGCTTGGATCGGTCGCTTCGAACGGCTGTGCCGCTGATCTCCATTCCCGTCCTCGCCTTGGCGTTCGTGGCCATGTCGGCCTCGCCGGTGCACGCGCAACGCATCAAGGACATCGCTCGCGTCGAGGGTATTCGACTGCAGCAGATGAAGGGGATCGGCTTGGTGACGGGCTTGGCCGGCACCGGGGATAGCACGCGCTTCAGTCTCACCCGCAAGCTCTACAGCAACTTGCTCGAGAACCTCGACATCCCGATCTCGGAGGAGGACCTGAAGTCGCGCAACATTGCGGTGGTCATGGTCGAGGCGCTCGCGCCGTCGACGATCAAACGAGGCTCGAACATCGAGGTCACGCTCGCGAGCATTGGCGATGCCAAGTCGATTCGGGGCGGGCGCCTCCTCGAGACCGTCCTGTACGGGCCGGGCACCGGCGACAAGACCGTGTACGCCGTCGCCCAAGGGCCGATCGTCGGGCACCCCGACTCCGAGACCGTGGGAACCGGCACCGCGATCCTCGAGGAGGACATCTCCATTCCGTTCAACCCGGAGGGCGATCGCTTCCGCATCATTCTCCACCGGCCGGACTTCTCGACGGCGAGCCGGGTGGCCCGTGCGATCAACGAGTTCCCGTTCCTGCGTTTCACCTTGGGAGATCAGCACCAGATCGCGCAAGCGGTCGATAGCGGCGCGATCGAAGTCAAGATCCCCGAAGCCTACCGGGGCGACGGCGCGGTAGAGCTGATCTCGCGCATCATGGGCGAAGTGGAAGTGCCCGATGTGGACCAGGAAGCCAAGGTCGTCATCGATCGTCGTACGCGAATGGTCACCGTCAATGGCAATGTGCGCGTAGCGCCAGTCGTGGTGATCCTCGGGGATGCGCAGATTCGCATCCCGGGTGACGGCACCAGAGCGCTCCAGCATCCGCTCTTGATCGACGTCATCCAAGCGCTGCGGGGCGAAGGGTTCACTCCGGAGCAGATTCCGGAGGTGATTCGGAACATCCATCGTTCGGGGGCTCTGATCGGAAGCTTGGAGGAACTGTGAGGCTCGACGGCATGACGCAGTTCCCCGGCATGGAATCGACCGTGCACCGGGCCGCGCTCCCGGGTCGGTCGCCGCAGAGCGTCGCCGATGGCTTCGAATCGTTGTTCGTGTTCCAGATGCTCGAGCCGCTGGAGAAGAGTGGCGCGAGTTTCTTTGGCGAGGGCGCGGCCGGGCGGACCTTCTCCGGAATGTTCCGACAGATCCTTGCGGATCAGATCGCCAAGTCGCGGCCGCTCGGCATCGCGAAGCAGATCGAGCGCTCGCTGGCGGAACAGGACGGTCGTTCGTCAGCACAACCCTCAGTGGGGCCGCGGGTCGCGGCAGAAGGAGAGAATCACGGATGAACGCAGCGCAACGGGATGCGCGCCTTCGGATGTCGGTCGAGGAGCTGTGCGAGGTGCTCGGGCGCATCGAGCAACTCCATGACCGCCTCCTGGAGACCCTCGTGGCCAAGGAGAACGCACTGACCCAAGTGCGGCTCGACGAACTCGCCGAGCTCAAACCCGTCGAGGAGGAGCTGATTCGCGGCCTCATCGAGGAAGAGAAGGAACGCCTCTTGGTTACCGAGGAGGTCGGTGATCTGCTCGATCATGAAGCACCTTCGCGCATCCGGCTGTCGGAGATGCTACCGCACCTACCGGGAGACCTCAGCGAGCGTCTCGCCGAGCGGCGCGAGTCCTTGCGCGAGGTCGCGCTTTGTCTCTCGCGCCAGAACGCGGTGAACCGGGCGTTGATCGAACACTCGATCGGGCACGTTCACGTGTTCCTGTCGAAGGTCGTGCACGAGCAAATGGGGGGGCAGTACGACCAGCGCGGAGCCTCGGCGGGCGACGGGCGGGGCTCGCTGTTCATGGACCGGAGGATCTGAGCCATGTCGCTCTTCGCGTCCCTCAACCTGGCGCGGTTGTCACTCGGGGCTCACCAGGCCGCCATCCAGACGGTGGGCCAGAACATCGCGAACGCGAACACCGAAGGATACGCCCGGCAGCGGGTCCTGTTCACGCCGACGCCCTCGGATGATCTGGTGTTCGCCCGTGTGGGAACCGGAGTGCAGATCGCGCGGATCGAGCGGATCGTCGACGAGCACCTGGAAACCACGGTCCGGGAGGCGACCACCGACCTGGGGCTCTATCAGGAACGCGATCGCATCTACTCCATGGTCGAGGCGGTGTTCGGGGATCTCGACGGCGGTGGTCTGTCGGCGGCCCTCGGGCGCTTCTTCGATTCCCTGGAGGACTGGGCCAACTCGCCGTTCGATCCGACCGCGCGCGGGCTCGTCATCGAGGAGGGTCGCACCCTCACCGAGACCGTGAACTTCATGGACCGCGGTATCCGCGACCTGCGGCAAGCGCTCGACGAGGACTTCGTGGGCGTGGTCCAGGACATCAATCGTCTGTCGGTACAGATCGCGGACCTGAACCGCAGCATCATGCTCGCGGAAGACGGTGGTGCGTCCCCCGACACCGCGAACGATCTTCGCACGCTGCGCGCTGCGGCCCTCGGCGAGTTGTCGGGGTTGATCGACATTCGCGTCGTCGAGAGTCGTGGCGGCGCAGTGCAGGTCGTGACCGGGAGCGACGTGCTGGTGCAGGACAGTCGGGCGCGCACCCTCGAGCTGCGCAGTATCTCGGATGGCGACATCCTGAGGCACGAAGCGCGCTTCACCGATGACGGCAAGCGGCTCACGCCGCGCTCCGGCAGACTCGCGGGAATCGTCGAGGGACGGGATGCGACGGTTGCGGACCTCCGTGGCCAACTCGACCAGATTGCCCAGGCCTTTCTCGTCGACTTCAACGTGATCCATGCCAGCGGGGAAGGGCTCGAACGCTACGGCTCGCTCCTCGCGACTCATGCAACCCGCGATCGCAACGCGCCGCTGGTGTCCGGCGCACTGCCCTTCGCTGTCGGTACCGGGTCGTTTCAGTTCCAGGTGTACAACGAGGGCAACGACACGCGCGAGACCTATGCGATAGCGATCACGGCGGACACGACGCTGCTCGACCTGGCCGCCCAGATCGACGCGATCGGCGCCGACCACCCCGAGATCAGCGCCCAGGTGACGCTCGACGGACACCTGCAGATCGAGTCCGCGGCCGACTCGATCCGTTTCACCTTCCGTGAAGATACGACCGGGTTCTTGGCGGCGGCCGGCCTGGGCACCTTCTTCACGGGCACCAACGCGCGCGACCTCGGCGTATCCACAGTCTTGGACCAGAACCGCGCGCTCCTCGCGAGCGGGCGGACGGGCGATGCCGGCGACAACTCGGTCGTGCTAGAACTCCTCGCCTTGCGAGATCAAGGGGTCGTCGGGCCACACGACGAGACGATCGAAGGCTTCTACCAGAGCTTGATCGGACGCATTGGCGTCGAGGGGGCCGAAGCTCGTGATCTGGCGCGCAACCAGGACGCGATCACCGCGAACGTGAGGAATCAGCGTGAGGCGCTCTCAGGGGTGAACGTCGACGAGGAGGCGATTCAGCTGATTCAGCTGCAGCGGGCCTACCAGGGGTCGGCCAGGTTCTTGAGCGTCGTCGACAGTCTGCTCGATACGCTGATCAACTCGGTGTGAAGACGGAGACCCTATGACCGCACTCAGCCGTGTAACGGACTCGTTGCTATCGCAGCAGTCACTGCGTTCGATCCAGGGGACGCTGCGATCGATTGCCGAAGAGGATCGCCGGATCTCGTCGGGCCAGAAGTACGCCGTGCTGTCGGACAACCCGCTCGCCACCCGGCGACTGGTCACGTGGCAGCGGTGGGTGGAACGCAACGAGAAGTACGAGAGCAACATCAGCTTTGGTTCCTCGCGCCTGTCCGCGAGCGAGTCGGCCCTGGACGAACTCAGCAGCCTCATCGAGCGCGCCCGCGAGATCGCTCTGGGACAGATCAATGCGTCGGCGACCCCCGAGACCCGTCGCAACTCAGCGGTCGAGATCGACGCGTTGGTACGGGAAGCGGTGCTGCTGGGCAACCGGCAGTTCGGGGATCGATTCCTGTTCGGCGGCAGTCGCGCCGACGGTGCTCCGTTCTCGCGGGTCGGGAGCTATGTCTCCTACGCGGGCGATGACAGCGAGTCGGTCTCGGAGATCGCGCCGGGCATGCTGTTCGAGACCTCGGTCAGCGGGGTTCGGGCCTTCGGTGGCTTCTCGAGCGAGATCCGGGGGCGTGCGGATCTGGATCCGATGGTCACACGGGACACGCCAGTTCGCCTGTTGAATGGCGGGCGCGGGGTCTCCTCCGGGGCCATCGAGATCCACGACGGTTTGGGTGCGAGTGTGGTCGTCGACCTGAGTCGTGCGAAGACCGTCGGCGACGTCGTGGACGCGGTCAACGAATCGGGCTTCGCTGCGGCGTTGGTCAAGTCGGACGGCAAGGGCTTGGAGATCAGCCGGCCGGGCGCGAACCTGTCGGTGTTCGAAGTAAACGGTGCGACCACCGCCAGGGATCTTGGGATTGCCGCGGCGGGGACCGGCGGAGTGCTCGTGGGGCAGGATGTCGACCCGTTGCTCCAGGCGACGACGCCGCTCGCGGAGCTGTACTCGGGCGTGGGCGTAGACCCCGCAGGCTTCACCATCCGCAATGGCAACCTCGAAGCCACGATCTCGCTCGCCGGGCTGGACACCGTCGAGGACCTGCTCAACGCCATCAACACCTCCGGAACCGCGGTGGTAGCCCGACTGGCCCCCGACGGCCGCGGACTCGAGGTTCTGTCGCATCTCGCGGGAGCGGACTTCTTCGTCGAGGAAGCGGGGGGCTCGACAGCCCGCGATCTCGGCTGGCATGTCGACGCGCCTGCGACCCCGCTCGCTCGCCTCCATGGTGGCCGCGGCGTGCAGTCCGTCGACGGCGACGACTTTCGCATCGAGCTGCAGGACGGCACCGTCCTGGACATCGACATTGCCGACGCCGAGACCCTTGGCGACGTGGTCGCGCAGATTGCGGATCACCCTGCGAACGGCGGCAAGCTGCAGGTCGAGGCGCGAGACGGTCCGGTGCGCTTGGTGCTCACGGACGTCTCGGGAGGCGCCGGCGAGCTGTCGGTAGTCGGGCTGAACGGTTCGTTCGCCGCGGGCGGCCTCGGACTGGAGACGTCGTCGGCCACGGGCACGATCGACGGCGCCTCACTGGCGCCCGGCGGCGTGCGACTCGAGAGCGCATTCGACGGCTTCGGACTGTTGTACGAGGGTCTGGTCGAGTCGGACGAAGTCACGATCCGTCGCGCCATCGACGCGCTCGACGCCGCTGCGAGCCGGGTGCTGGAGGCGCGGGCCACGATCGGCGGACGCATTCGCCGTCTCGAGATCTCGGAGCGTCGGACACAGCTCGAGGTGTTCGAGTTCCAGGCGCTGATCTCCCAGGAGGGCGACACCGACCTCGCCGCTGCCATCGTGCGTTTCAATGAACAGCAGACGACGTACCAGGCTGCGCTGCAGACCTCAGCGCGCTTACTTCAGTCATCGATTTTGGACTTCCTGGTGTAGGGCACGACGGAGTGTACGTCGGGGACCCGGCCTCGGCGGACGCCTCCTGCTGCGACCGGGCGACGAGGAGTGAAGGCAACGTGGGTAGAGGGAACTGGCTCGGGTGTCGTCGATCGCGGATCGTCGCGAATGCCGCCCAGCCGCGGAAGGATTGCCATGGATGAGCAGATGACCACCACGCGAGAGGCCGAGATGGTCACCGTCTCGACCGTTCGTTTCGGTGAGGTCGAGGTTCCACCAGAGAGGATTCTGGAGTTCCCGCGCGGCCTCGTGGGCCTGCCGCAGGCGCGGCGCTTCGTATTTCTCCACGATCACGAAGACAGCGGTCCGTTCTTCTGGATGCAGTCCGCGGACGACCCCGGTCTGGCCTTCGTGGTGTGCGAGCCGCGCCACTTCTTTCCCGAGTACGTGGTGCCACTGTCGAAGGAGGATCAGGCTGCGCTTGCGGTCCAGGACCCCGAGGACGGCCTGGTCTGTGTGATTCTGGTGGTCCCGCAAGATCCGCAGCAGATCACGGCGAACCTGCGCGGTCCGTTGGTCGTGAACCCGCATACGTCCGTGGGCGTCCAGTTGGTGCTGGCGGGCGATGAATACCCGGTGCGTGCGCGACTCTTCGCCGGGTCGGAGGGCGGTGCCGAATGCTCGTCCTGACCCGAACCTGCGACCAAGAGATCCGTATCGGCGACGACATCGTCGTCCGCGTGCTCAACGTGAAGGGCGACCGCGTGCGCCTCGGGGTGCAGGCACCGGCGGACGTCAGCGTACACCGCCAGGAAGTCTATCTCGAGATCATGAACGCGAACCGCGAGTCCTTGGCCGTCGATGCCGTCGGACTCGAGCGTGCTCAACAGCTACTGCGCGGGAACGCTGGGCTCCTCCCTGCGAGCCGCGGTCGGGCGAGCGCTACCGACCTCGCGCCGGCCCGGCGCGGGAACAAGGGAAAGTCGAAAGGAAAGGAGGCAGGTCATGGGACTCAGGATTAACACCAACACCTCGTCGCTGACGGCCTTGCGGTTGCTAGGCCAGAACGACAAGCGTCTGAACACCAGTCTCCAACGGCTCTCGACCGGCTTCCGCATCAATCGGGCTGCCGACGATCCCTCGGGTCTCGTGATCTCGGAACAACTCCGTGCGCAGGTGACGAGCCTCCGCAAGGCCACCGAGAACGCGTCCTTCGCCGCGAACCT
This sequence comes from Planctomycetota bacterium, assembly GCA_050246115.1. Classification (GTDB taxonomy): domain Bacteria; phylum Planctomycetota; class UBA8108; order UBA1146; family JAJFFE01; genus JBFWWP01. Next base: position 65,345 of record JBFWWP010000024.1, on the reverse strand, counting down.
CCTCAATACCAGTGAGGCGGCGCTCAACGAAGTGAACGCCATGCTCATCGAGATCCGGGAGTCTGCGGTGTTCGCCCTCAACACCGGGGGCGCTTCGGTCGAGCAGATCAATGCCGAGCAAGACGCGGTGGATCAACTGCTCGAGGCCATCGATCGGGTGGCCGCGACGACGCGGTTTGCCACGCGTAGTTTGTTGAACGGCGACAGCGCGTTCGACATTCGCGCGCGCTCGTCCGAGATCACCGACCTCCAGCCCATCTCGGTCACGTTCGACCAGCGGTCGTCGGAGACCACGTTTAGTCTGCTCGTCAGTCAGAACGCGAGTCAGGCCATTCTCTCGGCGGTGGGTGCGACCGGGGTCGCGGCCTCCGGCGGGCCGGTTACGTTGCGCGTGACCGGCAACCTGGGTACCGAAGACATCGTGATCCCGTCGGGCGCGACGCTCACTACCTTTCAGGATGCGGTCAACATCCTCCGCGGGAACACCGGCATCTATGCGAGCGCGGGCATGCTGTTCAGTGAAGACTTCGGGTCCGCCGGCGTGATTCGCATCGAGCAGGTGAGCGGCACGGGCAGGTTCACCGGGGCGGCCGGCGCCGTCACCAGCGTCGGCGAGTTCGTCGACGACTTCGGTGTCGACGCCCGAGCGACGCTCAACGGGGTACCCGTGCGTGCGGTGGGCAACAGTCTCAGCGTCGTCGCGAGTGTGTTCTCGGGTGCGATCAACCTGGCACCGCAGTCCGCGGCGGGTTCGTACAATTTCACCATTCGCAACTCGGGCCTGTTGTTCCAGCTGTCGAATCGCGCGGTGCCGACCGATCAAGCGGTCATCGGCATCCCCAACATCTACTCGAACAACCTCGGGCGAACGGTCACGACGACCGGTGGCGTGGAGTCCTACGGCTTTCTGTCGACGCTTACCGCGGGGGGTGACAACGATCTGCACAACGACCCCGGGAATGCTCTGAAGATCATCGACGTGGCGATCGACCAGGTGTCGAGCATCCGCGCCTTCCTGGGTGCGTTCGTGCACGACAACATCGAGCCAGGCATTCGCGAGCTGTCGGTCGCGATCGAGAACCTCACCGCGAGTGAGTCGACCATCCGGGATCTCGACTTCGCGGCCGAGACCTCGGAGCTGGCTCGTGGTCAGGTCCTGTTCCAGTCCGGGATCTCCGTGCTGGCCCAGACCAACGCGCTGTCGCAGAGCGTGTTGCAGCTCTTGCAGTAACCCGCGCGCCCGCGGCGAGGAGGGTTGGCGGGCGCGGTGCGCTGCCCTCCTCGCTCGCGGGCCGCTCGCTCGCGGTCACCCGTTGCCGTCGAATGGCGCGCGCCGATTCGCTCCGCGACAGAGATTGTCACTTCCGCAAGTGGCTGTCGACCATGGGCTTGCCGCGCTCCCTCCCCCCCGACCCAAGTTTCCTTCGAAACACCACCGATAGTTCCGACAGCGCTGCCCGCACGCGTTCCGGACCCACGGGCACGGCGCCGGACCCCCAAGCCACGTGGCTTGGAGCCAGAGCGCGACGGTTCGCGAATCGGACCTTCGCGGGACGCACCTGACGAAAGAGGAGGAAACCGACACCCACGAACGAATCTCGAAGGGCGGGCCCGAAGTCGGTGCCCTGCTCCTAGCCCGTAAGGGCAGACCAAGCCGTCAAGGATCGACGGCTACACGCGGAATCAAGGAGGATTTCCCATGGGTCTTCGCATCAATACGAACGTGCCGGCCATCACGGCACTCCGGAACCTGCGCAGCTCGGACGCGTCGCAACAGAAGTCGCTCGAGCGGTTGTCGACGGGCCTGCGCGTGAACCGGGCGTCGGACGACCCGTCCGGCTTGGTGATCTCCGAGCAGCTGCGAGCGCAGATCACTTCCATGCAGCAAGCCATTGAGAACTCGCAGAACGCGGCCAACATCGTATCCACCACCGAGGCCGCGCTCAACGAGGTCAACAGCCTGCTGATTCGGATTCGAGAGTCCGCCATCTTCGCGCTCAGCACCGGCACCAGTTCGCCCGAGCAGATCGACGCGGAACAGGACGCCATCGACAACTCGATCCGTTCGATCGACCGCATTGCCCAAACCACGAAGTTCGCTTCGCGCCGGCTGCTCGACGGCAGTTCGGCGCTGCAGGTGACCTCACAGGCCGCCGGGGTTCAGAGCGTGAACGTTCAGAGTGTGACCTTCGACGGTCAAACCTCGCAACAGTTCACGGTCACCGTGTCGCAGATCGCCAGCCAAGCCACGCTCTTTGCCGGCGCCGCCTACGGCGGCACGTCGGCGAACGGGGCGACCATCCGCCTGACGGGCTCCGCGGGTACGCAAGACATTGTGATCGCGAGCAGCACCACCGTCGTCCAGTTCGATGACGCGGTCAATATCTACACCGCGGACACGGGCGTGTTCGCGTCGTCGGGTCGCCTGTTCAGCGTCGACTACGGCAGCAAGAACTCGGTTACGGTCGAGGTCGTGACGGGAACCCTCAACGCGGGTGGTGGTTTGACCAGCGCCAGCGGGGTCCAGACCGACGTCGGGCGCGACATCGGAGGCAACATCAACGGCGTGCAGTTCAGCGCCGATGGTCACAACCTGCGGGTCGTGTCGGACATCCTGACCGGGGACATCACGCTGGCCGACGGGGTTGCGGCGGGTAACCACACCTTCACGCTCAAGAACTCGGGGCTCACGTTCCAATTGAACGAGACCGGGGCCGCCAGCGACCGCGAGCAACTCGGGATCCGCAGCGTGCACTCGAGCCTGTTGGGCAACGAGACGCGGACGGTCAACGGCATTGCCGGCAGCACCGTGACGATCGGTGGCTTCTTGTCATCGCTCGTCTCGGGCGGCAGCAACGATCTCACCGCGAATGCCAACAACGCTTTGCGGATCGTCGATGCCGCGATCAACCAGGTAACAGACCTGCGCGCCTATCTCGGTGCCTTCAAGGCGCAGACGGTGGACTCGAACCTGTCGTCGCTCGCCGTCGCGACCGAGAACCTGACGGCGTCGGAGTCGTCGATTCGTGACTTGGACTTCGCCGCGGAGACCGCGGCGTTCACGCGGAACCAGATTCTGTACCAGTCCGGCATCTCGGTGCTGGCCCAGTCGAATCTGATCTCGCAGTCCGTCCTGACGCTGCTCGGCTAAACGCAGTAGAGGAGTCGGCCCCCGTCTCGCCGACCCCGGCGCGGCGGGGGCGGTTGCGACTCCAACAGATCAAGGAGCGACACAATGAACGATCTAGGGTTGAACGCACTCGATGGCGGGCGTGCGGCGGCAGCAAGTCCGACTCGCGCCACGTCCGGTCACGCCCCCTTGAAGACAGGGTCGGCGGCAGCGGCCGCGGAGGGTCAGGCGCGACCGCAGTCCGCGGCGACGGAAACCGCCTCGCCGCCGGCGCGGCAGGGACTCGATCTCGAGGCGCTGCAGAAGCTGGTTGCCGAGATCAATCTCAAGGTTCCGCGGGAGCGGGGGATTCGGTTCGACGTTTCGGGCGAGGGCAAGGACCTGGTGGTTCAGGTCGTCGACAAGGGATCCGATGAAGTGATCAGGGAAATCCCGCCGGACCGACTCCGGGGCCTGAGGTCGTTCTTTCAGGACCTGACCGGCGCGTTGCTCGACGATCGGGCCTAAACACGTCGAGCTGAGCATCTTTCGGAGTTGGCGCGTTCATCGGCGATTCGCGTCGGAATGGGCTTTCCGACAGTCTCCTAGGTCCCGAATCAAGCGCATGCCGCGCTTGCCGGGGCATGGCGCGCTGGACTACGGACATCGAACCGCCACGTTGCGTCTCGGGCGGTCGCGAGGTGCGTCGATCGCGCGGGTCGGGGTCGAATCGTGCTCACGAACGGAGAGGCGGCGCGCAGTGCCAATAACGATCGACGGACTCGTGTCGGGGTTGGACACGACGGGAATCATCAACGACATTCTCTCGCTCGAACGGCGGCCAATTCAACTCATCACCAACCAGGTGGAGTTGGCGCGGAGCCGTCAGACGGCGTTCCTCGATCTCTCGGCACGCTTGCTGAACCTACAGGTTTCCGCCGGGCGCTTGGCAAACCCCTCGACGTTCAAGGCAGTCTCTGTGAGCTCGACTCGACCGGAGACCCTCGTGGCCTCCGCCGGGCCCGGGGTTCCGCCGGGCACCTACAGCTTCCGGGTCGCGCAGCTTGCCCGCGGTAGTCAGTTCGTGTCACGGGGCTTTGCCACGGCCGACGCTTCACCGGTCGGCGCCGGGACGCTCAGCTTGGAGCTGGGGGGTGGCTTCGTAGACGGTGCTACCGAACTCGATGCGCTCAACGGGGGGCTAGGGGTCGCACGGGGGTCGATTCGCGTCACGGATGGCGCGGGCAACACGGCGGTGGTCGACCTCAGCACCGCGATCACGGTCGACGACGTCATCGCTGCGATCAACGACGCGACCGGAGTTGACGTCGTCGCGCAGGTTGCGGGCACGGGCACCACCAACGTGGGCCGCGCCCTGGTGTTGGTCGATCAATCCGGGGGCCCCGGTTCGTTGCAGGTCGAGGAGATCGGCACCGGGCAAACCGCTGCCGACCTCGGGATTCTCGGCAGCGCGGTGGGAACGCTCGCGGGCAGTGCGATTCGCACCCTCGGCGTGGACTCGCTCCTCTCGGGGCTGGGCGACGGGCTGGGCCTGCGCGGCAGCGGCAGCGCCGCCGCCGACCTGCTGTTCACCCTGACGGACGGATCCACGGCAGGCGTGGACGTCGACTCGTTGAGCACGGTGCAGGACCTGATCGACGCCGTGACCACGGCAACCGGCGGGAACCTCACGCTCTCGGTCAATGCCACCGGCGACGGCTTCGATCTTCTGGACACATCCGGTGGGGGCGGCTCCCTCGTCGTCGCGAACGCCACGGTCGGCAGCGCAGCCAGCGACCTTGGCTTGGCCGGCACGCACGGCGGTGGGACCGCGAACGGCACGCGCGTACTCGCGGGCCTGAACGATGTCCTGCTCGCGACACTTCGCGGTGGTAGCGGTGTCGCGAGCGGCTCGATTCTGGTCCAGAACCGGGCCGGCGCCAGCACGGCGATCGACCTGTCGGCCGCGGAGACGCTCCAGGACGTGATTCGCGCCATCAATGCTGCAGGCGCTGGAGTCACGGCGAGCACGACCCCCAATGGCAACGGCTTGCTCTTGCGCGACACCTCCGGCGGGAACGGCGCCCTGCAGGTTTCCGAAGCCGGCAGTACGACCGCGGCAGACCTGGGTCTATTGGTCGGCCCGGTCACGACTACCACGTTGCAGGGGACCGACCTCGATCCACGCTACATCCACGAGAACACGCGGTTGTCGAGTCTGAACGGAGGGCGTGGCGTCGCGGGTGGGTCGGTTCGGATCGTCGATTCCGCGGGGATCGCCTTCACGGTGGACCTGTCGCAGGAAGACACGATCGGCGAGATCATCCGCGACATCCAGGGTGCGGCGTCGGTGGTCGGTAGCGCCGTCACCGTGGGCATCAACGCCGACGGAAACGGCCTCCTGATCACGTCCTCGGCCGGTGCCGGCACGCTTCGCATCGAAGAGGTTGCCGGTGGCCGCACGGCGCGCGACCTCAACATTCTCGGTAGCGCCGAAGCTGGAACTCCCAATGTGATCGACGGAGCTTTCGAGAAGTCGATCACGATCGGCGCCGACGACACGCTGGACGACGTCAGAGCTGCCATCGCCGATCTCGGTCTCGATGTCGCGGTGAGCGTCGTCAACGATGGTTCGGGGCAGAACCCGTTTCGGCTCAGCCTCGTGAGCAACCAAACGGGCGCGGGGTCGCGTTTGCTCGTCGATGTCGTCGGGAGCAACCTCAGCTTCCAGGAGACCGCGCGGGCGCAAGACGGCGTGGTCTTCTATGGAGAGAGTGGGGCCGGAACGCAACCGGTGCTGCTGCGCAGCCGCTCGAACAGCTACTCGAACGTCGTCGAAGGACTGACCATCACGGCCCAGGAAGTAGACGCATCACCGGTGCGAGTGACGATTCAGCGCGACTCGGAGGCGGTCGTCGATGAAGTCGAGGAGTTGTTGGCGCGCTTCAACGATGTGCTGAGCGTGATCAACGACCTCACCGCCTTCGATCTCGAGGCCAACACTCAAGGGCTGCTGGTTGGCGATGGTACGCTGCGCGGTCTGAAGGACAACTTGCTGCGCAGCCTCACGCGCCCCCTGGCCGAGACCGGCAACCGCTACTCTCTCGCCGCGCAGCTCGGATTGCGCGTGACCGGGGACCGTGTGACTCTCGATCGCACGGAGTTCGCCGCGGCGCTCGCGGCGGACCCCGCTGCGGTAGAGCGCTTCTTCACCGCTCCACGAACCCTCACCGGCACCACGCCCCTCGCCGACTTCAACAACGGTCAGGGCGTGGACACGACCGGATCGGGCGCGGAGTTCCGGATTCAACTGCGCGACGGTAGCCAGGTCGACGTCGACCTCGACGGAGCGGTCACGCTGGAGGATGTCCTGGAGGCGATCAATAACGCCGGCGGCGGCAATGTGACCGCGGCTCTCGCTGCGACCGGCAACTCGATCGTGCTCGAAGACCTCACGACCGGGGGCAGCAGCTTGCGAGTGACCGCGGTCGGCGGCTCCACGGCCTTCAACGATCTGGGCCTCAATCGTTCGGCGAACGTCACCGGCGGTTCCACGCTGACCGGCTTTGCGATCGATCTCTCGGGGGACGTCGGGGTCGGGGGTCGCTTGTCGGATGCGGTCGAGGCGCTCGTGAACACCACGGATGGCGTGATCCAGACACGTTCGGACGGTTTCGACCAAATCATCGAGGCGCTCGAGAAGCGCATCGAGGCCGCCGAGGAGCGCCTCACCCAGCGCGAGGGTCGGCTCCGGCGTCAGTTCGCCAACCTCGAGCAGGTCATGCAGTCATCGCAAGCGACGCTGCAGCGTCTCACCGCGGCGCTGTCTGGCCTCGGGGGCGGCCGGTAGGCCTCGCCGTGAGCGGACACCACCCCACGCAACGCTATCGTCAGGTCCAGATCGAGACCGCGGCCAAGGATGACCTACTCCTGCTCCTCCTCGACGGCGGCGTGCGCTTTGCCGAAGGCGCCCGGCTCGAACTCGAGAAGGGGGCGGAGGGTGAAGCGGATCGTCGCCACGACCAACTCGTTCGCGCGCAGAAGATCGTTCTCGAGCTGATGGGAGCCTTGAGTCCGGCCATCGGCCTCGAGCTGTTTCAGAGGCTACAGAGCCTGTATCAGTTCACCTTCACGCGCTTCTTCGAAGGCAACATCGAGGGTGACATCGTGAAGATCGACGAGGGAATCCAGGTGCTGCGCCAGATTCGTGACATGTGGCGCGAAGCCGTCGAGAAGGCCCGCCGCGAGAAGCAATCGCCCGTTTCCAAGCCGCCCGCGAGTTCGACCTTCTCCGTGCAAGGGTGAGTCGCGTTCCCGGCAGCGCTTCGTGCTCGAACCAGCGCTCGCTCGAGGAATCGGGTCGGGAGGCGCTCTCAGGGCCGCAAGCGCCAGAGGGCGGTCGTGCCGCCTTCCTCCGCGCAGAAGTAGACCCAGCCGTCGCGCGCCCATACCGGACCCCACTCCGGGGCGTCTTGGAAGGTCAAACGACGCTCGTGGAGACCGTCCACGCGGATCATGTAGAGATCACGACCCCGGGTTGTGCCCGCTTCGTCCCGGCCCACGGTGCGAGCGCCGCTCCCGCCGGGAGGGGTTCCCCGGGCGCCAGCCTCGAACCCATCACCGCTCGCGGTACTGTAGACGATCCACTGTCCGTCAGCCGACCAACTCGGGTGGGTCACGCCGTGATGTTGCCCAGACACGATCTCGGTCTCACGGGTCCCATCGAGCGCAACGGTCCAGATCGAGTACCACATGTCGCCGCGTCGGCGCGGTCGTTGGAACACCACGCGATCGCCGTCCGGGTGGATCTCGGGAAAGAGGCCTTCCGTGATCCGGCGGGCGGCCCCTTCGAGATCTCGGATCCAGACCTCCCATTGGCCGCTCACCGGCGACAGCCGCGAGTACACGAGGCTGCGCCCATCCGGCGACCAGCGCGGATGGATCTCCGCGACTTCTTCGTCCGAGAGTCGCTTCGGAGAGCGGTCTTCGAGGTGAGCCGCCACGTACAGCCGCCAGTCGCCCGTGCGGTTGGACGCGAAGGCTACGCGCACGCCGTCGGGAGCGACCGCGGGGTGGACGTCGTGGCCGGGCCCGTGCGTGATCTGACGCACGACGTGGCCCGCTGGCTCGGCCTGGAAGTAGAGCTTGAAGTACTCGCTGTGTCGATTGGAGGCAAACACCACGCCCGATCCGTCGGGCAGCGGCGCCGGGAACAGGTCCTCGCCGATCTCGCCGTCCGTGACGCGATGCCAAGGGCCGTAGGGCTGATCGTCGGCGGTACCCGGAACGTCGGCGATGGTGGGCAACGCCGTGATGGGGTCGCGATACCCGGTGCTGTGGCACCCTGACGGCGCTGCGGCGCAAAGACTCAGGCAAGAAATGATGAAGAGAGAGCGTTGACGTTTCACGAGACCCCCCGACTCTGGTTTTCCTTCTCGCTATCGGTGCTTTCGGGTAGACCCTTGCGCGGATTCTCGGCCCGTACCATCTTCTGGGCCCCACCGGGAGGAGAGCAGGTCACTTGCCGACGCGCGCAGTACTGAACGGGCAGCTCTGGGAGGCGATACCGACGACCTCCGCGGCGTGGCCAGAGTGGGTCGCTCGCTTGCGAGCCCACGTGACCGAACGGGGCTGGAGTCTGCTGGGGGTGCGCGTGAATGGGGTCGAGACCTCGCTGGAGCGCTTGGAGCGACTCGCTCCCACCGGGGTTCAGGAGATCGTCGTCGAGGCTGGCCCCGCGGAGTTCCAGGCCGACCACATCGAGCGGCAGATTGCGGCCGCGATGCCGGCATTTCGCTCGCAGCTCACCGAATTGGGGGAACGGTTCTCACGCGGGGACTGGCGAACGGGACTGGCTCAGTTGCCGGCTCTGCTCGAGGAACTCCGAGTCGCACTCGCGGGGCTGCAAATGGTGTACGCCGCTCGGTCCGAGGAGCCGCCGATTCAACTCGAGCGGATTCCGGAGGCGTTGCGAGGGCTGTCCCAGCAGATCGAGCTTCAGTCGTGGGTCGAGGTCTCCGATTGCATTCTCTATGAGGTGCTGCCGTTGTTCGAGTCCTGGAACCCGTCCCCCCACGAGCAGGAGTAGAGGCGCGAATGCGTTATCGTCTCTTCGTCTTCGATCTCGACGAGACCCTTTGGACCGTGCAACAGAAGAGCCTGGAGCCGCTGCGCGGACCGTTTCGCCGGGTGGGGACCCACGACGTCGAGTCGAGCAGTGCGCTCGTGAGCCTGTTCCCCGGGGTGCGGGCCTTGCTCCGCAATCTCGAGCGGAAGCACAAGTTCATCTCGCTCGCGAGTCGTAGTGATGCGGCGGTGTGCGAGGAACTGCTGACGCTGTTCGAGATCCGCCATCACTTCCGCTATCCGCAGTACGGTTGGCAGGAGAAGGGCACTGCGGTGCTGAACATCCTGAAAGCCTTCCGCGATCTCGACCAAGAACAGATCGACCCGCGCGATACGCTGTTCGTGGACGACTATCCGGCCAACATCGACGAGGTTCGTAACGTCGGGGCCGCCACTCTGCTGTTCGGGCGCGACGTCTGCAGCATCCAAGAATTGGCCGCGATGCTCCAGTAGTCGGCGACGCCCGGTTCAGTGCCCGCGCTCGCTGTCGAGTTCCCGCCAAGGACAGGACCCGGGACCGCCTGCTCCTCAGGCACGCCGTCACCGCAGAAAGTTCTTGGCCCGCGTCCGAAGTCTGGCAGTCCCCGGCGCCCCACAGTAGCATTCCGCCCACCGGCCTCGGTCGGAACGATCGACTCGGCGACGAAGCTCAGCCGCTCGCGCAGACCGCGCGCCGCGAGGGCTGCCGTGACCGGACCCAACCGAAAGGGCACCATGCAGCGCCCCGTCGTGCTCGTGCTTGCGATTCTCGGCGTCCTTACCGACTCGATCGGGCCCCGGGTCACAGCGCAGACCACCCCGCGCGTGGGCATCGAAGATCGGGCTCCCCAGGTTTACGCGCTTCGCGGACTCGAACTCTGGGTGACGCCCCACCGCCAACTCTCCGACGCCACGGTGGTGGTGCGCGATGGCAGGATCGAAGCGGTCGGTGCCGTGGAGCCACCTCCCGACGCCGTCATCGTCGATCTGTCCGGATGCGTCGCGACGGCCGGGTGGATCGATCTCGACGTTCGCGTGGAGCTGGCGCCGGCTGGGCGTGGCCAGGCGCCAACGCGGACCGAGAACTCTGACGCCGAGAACTCGGACTCGCCGCCTTCCGCCAGCACCGCCGCGGGTCGCTATTGGAACGACTTCGTCCGGCCCGAGCGTTCGGCGGCCGATTGGGTTCCGGAGCCGGAGCAACTCCGCCAGCGGCGCGAGGCCGGCTTCGTTCTGGGGCTCGTTTCCCCGGCTGACAAGGTGTTCTCGGGGACTGGCGCCATCTTCGCCTTCGGCGACGACTCTCCACGGGCGCCGCGCCTCCAGGGAGGTTCGGTAGCGTCGTTCGGCTCGTTTGCAAGGCATCGCGACGACTCGTCGTCGTACCCTGGATCGCGCATGGGAGCCATGGCTCTGTTGCGGCAAGCGTTCTACGACGCGCAGTGGTACCAGGAAGCGCGGGCTGAAGCTTCGCGCAGTGGGCAGGAGCCGCCCGATCTCGATCTCTCTCTGGCTGCTTTGGCGCCGGTGCTGGCCCGAGAGATGCCCTGGGTCATGCGAGTGAGCGACCCGTTGGAGTTCCTGCGCGCGATCGAGTTCGCGCAGGAATTCGGCCTTTCCGCGGGGTGGTATGCGGGGAGCGGGACGGAGTTCACCTGGCTCGATCTCTTGGTGCCGCATCGACCTCGCTGCGTGATCCCGGTCGCCTTCCCGCGGGCGCCGGTCGTGGATCTGTTGGCGGATGAGCGGGAGGTCTCGCTGCGCGCGCTCGAACTCTGGGCGCGGGCACCCGAGAACCCCGCGCGTCTCGAACGCGCCGGACTCGAGTTCGCGTTGACTCCACGGGGTCTCGACGCGGTCGGACACTTCGGGGACCGCGTACACGAAGCGTGCGATCGCGGATTGTCGCGGGCCGCTGCTCTGGCCGCGGTCACGACCGTTCCCGCTGCCTGGCTCGGGCGCACCGATCGTTGGGGGACGATCGAGCCGGGCAAGGCGGCGCACTTGACGATCCTCGACGGCCAACCGTTTGCCAAAGGAGTGCAGGTCCGAGAGGTCTGGATCGATGGCGTCCGGTATCCGCGCAGTGTGCTTGCGCCGAGCGACCTGCGGGGGCAGTGGCTGTTCACCGTGGATGCGCGCGAGTACACCGTGACGATCACGGGCTCGCCGGGCGCGCCCAAGGTGGAAGTGGCGGGAGGCGACGGTCGTTTCACGCACGCTCGGATGCGCGAGGATGCCGGACGTATCGCCCTCGTGCTTTCCGGGGCTGAGGCCGCCCACACGTGGCGGTCGGACGGTACTCTGCAAGCCGGTGGTCAACGCTGGGCTGGGCTCGCGGCCGGCAGCCACGGTCCGCCCGCGCCCTTCGAGGCCCGGCGCCGGTCGCCAGCGACGGGGCCCACGGCAGCAGCGGCGGAGTCGCCAGCCCCGGCGTCAGGGCCGGCGAAGGTGCCGCCTGGACGCAGCGACGAGCGCTTGGCCCAGCCGCTTGGCGCCCGCGGGCGACTCGAAGCCCCGGTGCGTCCCCGTCGACTCCGGGTCCGTGGCGCGCAGGTGTGGACGTGCGGGCCGCAGGGTTTGGTGCGCGACGGCGAAGTGCTCATCGAGAACGGGAAGATCGTCGCGGTCGGGCGCGAGGTCGGCGGCGGCGCGGTCGACTTGGTGGTCGACGTGCCCGGCAGTCATATCACCCCGGGCCTCGTCGACGCCCACTCGCACACCGCCATCATCGGTGGAGTCAACGAGGCGACTCAGGCCGTGACGTCCGAAGTGCGCATCCGCGACGTGATCGATCCCGACGACATCAACATCTACCGGCAGTTGGCTGGCGGGGTGACCGCCGCGCAGTTGCTCCATGGCTCGGCCAATCCGATCGGCGGGCAAGCGGCGACGATCAAGTTGCGTTGGGGGGAGGGCCCGGAGCGGTTGCTGATTCCGGATGCCAAGCCGACCATCAAGTTCGCGCTCGGTGAGAACGTCAAGCAATCGAACTGGGGCGACGGTTTCGTGACGCGGTATCCACAAACGCGCATGGGCGTCGAGCAGATCTTGCGCGACTCGTTCGCGGCCGCGCGGGCCTATCAGCGCGCAACGGGCAAACCGCAGCGCCGCGACCTCGAACTCGAGGCGCTCGTCGAGATCCTCGAGGGGAAGCGCTGGATCCACTGCCACTCGTATCGTCAGGACGAGATCTTGGCGCTTCTTCGCATCGCCGAGGATTTTGGCTTTCGGGTCGGCACTTTCCAGCACGTACTCGAGGGCTACAAAGTGGCGCCCGAGATGGCGCGCCACGGTGCCGGCGGATCGTCCTTCAGCGACTGGTGGGCGTACAAGTTCGAGGTCTACGACGCGATCCCGCACAATGGCGCGTTGCTGCATCGGGCAGGAGTGACGACGTCGTTCAACTCCGACTCCGATGAACTGGCGCGTCGGCTGAACACCGAGGCAGCGAAGGCCGTGAAGTACGGTGGGGTGGCCCGCGAGGAAGCCCTGTGCTTCGTGACCCTGAACCCGGCTCGGCAGCTCGGAATCGAACATCGGGTCGGTTCGCTCGAACCCGGCAAGGACGCTGATTTCGTGATCTGGAGCGGCGACCCGTTGTCGACCTATAGCGTCTGTCTCGAGACGTGGATCGACGGGGCTCGCTACTTCTCACGCGCTGAGGAGGCCGCAGCGCGGCGTGCGGACGAGGCGCGGCGAGGGTTCCTCATCCAGCGGGCGCTCGAGGGCGATGACGCCGGTGGGGCAACGGGCAAGAACGCATTGCCCCAGGAAGACAAGGAGCACTATCAGTGTTGTCCTCGATGACTCGCGGCCCGCGTAGCGTCCTTGGCGGACGGAACGCGCTCGTGACCGCGGCCCTCGCCGTGGCGATCGTGGGGGCTGCGTTCGCCGGGCCGGTGCCGGCGCCGAGCCACGACGGTCCCGTGGCGTTGGTGAACGTAGACATCTATCCGGTGGACGGCCCCGTGGTCGAGCGTGGCACCGTTGTCTGGGAGCGCGGGGTGATCACGGCCGTCGGGCGCGACCTCGAGGTGCCGGCGTCCGCGCAACGCATCGACGCAGCCGGGGCTCGGGTGTACCCGGCATTCATTGCGTGCGGGACGCAACTCGGTCTGATCGAGATCGAGGCTGTGCGCGCCACCCGCGACACGAGTGAGGTGGGAGAGCTCAACCCCAACGTTCGGGCCGAAATCGCGGTCAACCCGGACAGCGAGCTGATTCCGGTGACGCGCGCCGGGGGCGTCGGGTTGGTCCAGACCATGCCGAGCGGAGGCTTGGTGTCCGGGAGTTCTGCCCTGCTGCGGCTCGACGGGTGGACGTGGGAAGAGATGGTCGTGAAGGCGCCGGTCGGGGTGCACGTCCAATGGCCCACCATGCGGATCGCCGAACCCGAAGACAAAACCGAGGAACGACGCGCGCAGCGCGATCGCGACTTGGCCCGCATCCACGAGTTGTTCGCGCGTGCACGCGCGTACGAGCGGGCCAAACCGGGTGCCAGCGAGATCGACCTGCGCTGCGAGGCCCTCATTCCCGTCGTCCGTGGAGAAGTGCCGGTGTTCTTGCACGCCAATGCCTGGCGGGACATCGAGGCAGCGGTGCGCTGGGCGGTCGAGAGTGGTTTGCGCTGCGTGCTGGTCGGGGGACGGGATGCGCCTCGGGTCGCGTCGCTTCTGCGCGCGCACGACGTGCCCGTGATCTATGGCCCGGTTCACGACCTGCCACGGCATCGGTCCGATCCATTCGACGAGGCTTTCGTCGGGCCTCTGCGCCTCCACGAAGCGGGGGTGAAGTTCGCGATCGCCTCGTTCGATACCAGCAACGCACGCAATCTTCCGTACGAAGCGGCAACGGCGGCTGCCCATGGATTGCCGCCGGAAGTCGCGTTGCGTGCGATCACCCAGGCGCCCGCGGAGATCTTCGGCTTGGCCGACCGCCTGGGCTCCATCGCGGTGGGCAAGGTGGCCTCGCTGCAGCTCACCGACGGCGATCCGCTGGAAATCACGACGAAGGTCCTGCGGCTGTGGCTCGATGGAACTCCGGTCGACTTGGCGAACCGCCACACCTCACTGTACGAGAAGTACGGCGAGCGGATTCGGCGGGACGCAACCACGCGACGAGGGAGGTTCTGACGCGGACGGCCGATGCGGCCGCGATGGTGTCGCGGCGCGCGCTCGCCGTGCCGCCTCGTCGGCCCCGGAGGCGTACCGAAGGGCTGGTGCTCGGGTGGTGACCTGAACGCGGCGAGCACTTCTTCGCAACGAAGGGCAGTAGGGACGTCCGGATGGTGTACATCGAGATCTACGAGCAGGGGAAGCTCCCACGGCAGTACGCCCTCACCGGCGAACCCTTCGTGTTGGGACGGAGCGACTCGTGCGATCACACCGTCAAGGATCCCTACATCTCGGGCCGCAACACGCAGGTGGTGCTGCAGGCGGTGGTCTCCGATTTGGGAAGCCGCAACGGGACTTGGGTGGGCGAAGAACAGATCGTCGAGAAGGCGGTGGCCTTCGGCGATATCGTCAAGCTGGGGCGCGATCAGAACGTGGCCTTCCGCATCGGGGTGAGCGAAGGCGCTCCGAAGACGAAGACCGACGCCGGCGAGGACGGTGCCGCTCAGGGCGATCGCGTGGCCGCGTTGCAGCAGGAACTTGCCGAGCGCAACCTGGAACTCACCGATGTGCGCCGCGACCTGCAGGCGGCCAGCGCTCGCGCGTCGCTCGTGGATGATCTCGAAGGGCGCGTGGCCGAGCTCACCACTCAACTCGAGACGCGCATCCGTCAAGTCGAGTTGCTGGAAGGTGAGATCGACAAGGTCGTGAACGCAGCGGTTCCGGTGCGAGAGAGCCGGGAGGCGACGACTGCCGAAGTGGCTTCTCTGCGCGGCCGAATCGCCGAGCTCGAGGCCGAGGTGCACACTCAGCGACTGGCGGCCGAGGCGCAGCGAGCGGCCCCGCGAGTGGTCGCGTCCGACGCGACGGGGCTGACCGTCGGCGACACTCTGAGCTGGTTCATCGAGTCGGGAGCCGACCTCGAGCCCGCGCTCGTCGAGTCGGTGAGCGCGCATCCCGACCTGGCCGCGAATCTCGGCTTCGCACTGGGCAAGCTCTATCGCTTCGGTCGCGACGTGGAGAAGGTGGTCACGAGGATCGCTCAGGAGTATCGCGGCGCCCAGCTCGATCAGACCATGTTGCCCGGAATCGGCGGGAACCTGTCACGCGCGGTGAACGGGTTGCTCCTCAAGGGAGGCGAAGAGCGGCGCCGTGAGCTCGACTCCTACCTGCAGAAAACCCGGGTCTGGTGGATCACTTGTCTCACGGCTCCGCGACAGGCCGTCGGTGAGTGGTACAAGGAAATGTTGCTTCGGATAGCTCCTTCCCATATTGAGAGAGAGGTTTCGGTGTCCGCGATCAAGAAGGCGGTGGGCTTGGACGCCGACGCCTACTGGAAGCGGTACCGAAGTCTCATGGAGGATCTCACCCACGACATCGCGATGGATGAGATCGATCGGCTGACCGCCGACCTCGCGCTCAAGATGGCGCAGCGTGAGGGGGTCGCTTGATGCGCTTCCGTGGCCGGGCGAACGACCCGATCGACTCGAGTCGGTCGTCGGCAGGGGAGCGGCTACCGTCGAGTGACCGATGGGCGTTCGCTGGGGCGAAGACGAGTGACGATGTGAACTCGATCCCTGACTTCTCGGAGAGGGCGTGACGTGCTCAGGCTAGGAACAGTGCTACTCCTCGCGGGGCTTTGTGGGTGCGCGTGTCGGGGCTACAAGATCGACCTACTCCCGGAGCCTGGGATGAATCGCGGGGTCAAAGACGCGGTGCGGGTCGACCTCGTGTGGACGACGGCTGAGAACTCGAAGAAGCTCGAAGAGACGAGTGCTCACGAGTGGTTCGAGAATCGCATGCACGACGAGGACGAGTACGATGGATTGGTCGTCACGCAATCCGTGAGTCCGGGTGAGGGCAAGTTCACGTTCCCGGACGCAAAGGTGCGACCGCCGAAGGGTTACCCCGTGACGGGGTTCGTGATCTACGCCTTCTACGAGCAACCGGGCGAGAAAGACTCCCAGTTGCGCTTGGTGCGCAATCGCAAGGTGCCGCCGCTGAGCACTCACTGCCACCTGGTGCTGCGATTGGGCGACACCACGATCGAACTCGACCCCGGGTCGCCCAAGAAGCTGTGGGGACTGATCCAATGACCTTTGGTCCCGCGCCACTCCACTGGTCGGAAGGGATGTTCCTGACGCCGCAGCACATGCAGGCGTTCACCAAGCACGTCCACGGCCGGTTGGCGCAGGACGCGCTCGGCGCCGACCCGTTCGGGTGGGGCATCTCGACCTTGGAACTCGACACCGAAGCGCTCAAGAACTACGTCGTGCGGGTGAAGCGGCTCGATGCGATTCTCGAGGACGGGACGCGAATTCGGGTCCCCGACGAGACCGAGGTTCCCAGTCGCGAGATCCGCGAGTTCTTCACGGACGGCGGCGAGACGCTGACTCTGTACGTCGGCGTACCCGAGTTACGACAGCGCAGCCCGAACGTCTACGAGGACGCGGAGCAGGAGCAAGGAGTTCGTCGTTATCGCGTGAAGATCCTGCGCGAGATGGACGAAAACACGGGGAGCAACGAGTACCCCATCGCCTACCGGCAGCTCCAGGCGCGCGTGCTCCTCGACTCCGAAGATCGGGCCGGGTTCCAGACCCTGCGCTTGGGCGCGGTGTTGCTTGCCGGCGAGGAGGAGCCACTGCCGACGCTGCTCCAGACCGTAGTCCCACCCGTGACGAGGCTCGCCGCGTCGGCCCGACTGACGGGGCTGTTTCGAGATCTCACCAGCGTATTGGCTGCGAAGTCGCGAGCGCTGGGAGAACAGGTCGCGGCCCGTAGGATCACCTGGGCCGGTGAGGGGGGTGGGGGCGATGCGGAACTCATGATGAAGCTGCACGTGGTCAACTCGGCGCTCGCCGTTTTCCGACCGCTGGTTGCGCTCCCCGGATTGCGTCCTCTCAACATCTACCTTCAATTGTGTGGACTGATCGGTCAGCTGGCGATCTTCGACACGAATCGGACGCCGCCGGAACTCATGGGCTACGATCACGACGCACTCGGAGACTGCTTCACCGAGGCTGCGCAGGAGGCGCGGCGGCTCCTGGACAGCGTCGTCCCGACTTCCTTCGTGCGCCGACCGTTCGAGGCCTACGACGAAGGCCAGCATTGTCCGCTGGACGAAGGCTGGTTCGCGCATGACGTTGCCCTCTACCTGGGCGCGGAGGCGGATCAGGAGGTGCAGGCCACCGAGCAAGCCGTGGGGCGGCTGAAGCTCGCCTCGCGTGCCGACGTGGCCGAGGTGCAGCGCGATCGATTGAGCGGCATCGAGAAGGTCCGCGTCGAGCGGATCCCGTCGCAACTCCCGGACCGCAAGGGGCTGCTGTACTGGCAGATTCGCCGCGAGGGTAAGTTCTGGCTCGCCGCCCGCGAGGGGCGAGATCTCGCGCTGTTCGGACGCGGGATCGAGGAGGGTAAGGTGAAGTACTCCTTGTTCGTCGTGAGCGGGAAGGACGCCTCTCCATGACGAGTGAAACACACGAGCCTCGGGTCGCCGATGTCTGCGCGAAGTTCTTCCTGTTCCTGACCACGTTCAGGCGTAACGCGGGTCGAATCGAGACCGACGCCACCTGGCTGCGACGCAACTTGGTGCAACTCGTCGAAGAGCAGGAGGCGGAGCTACGCGCCTACCCGGATCTGAAGACGATCTACCAGAAGGCGCGCTACCCCATCGTTGCGCTCGCGGACGAGGTCGCGTTGAACACCTCCTGGCGCGGGCAGCAGGAGTGGGAAGACGAACTCCTCGAGCAACACTTCTTCGGAACCTCGATCGCGGGCGAGGACTTCTTCGAGCGGCTCAAGGAAGTTCGTCCGGACGAGGATCAGCTCGCTGAGATCTACTTCATCTGCTTGTCTCTCGGCTTCCGCGGACGCTATCGGTCGCGTCCCGAGGAGCGTCAGGAGCTGCAGCAACGACTCTACAGCCAGATCCCCAACCGGATCACGAAGAAGTCCGATCTGCTGAGTCCGGGGGTCTACGAACAGAACGTCGAGCGGGACATGACGAAGCTGCCCGTGGTGAGCGCGGCGCGCTACGCCGTGATCCTGGCGGGCGCCATCTTGCTCGCGATGGGGAGCGCGCACTTCGTGACCCAGTCGAACTTCGAGATGTTACACCAAGCGCTCGATCGCATCTTGGGAGTGGCGTCGCGCTAGGTGCAGTACACGGAGACGGTCCGGTGGGTCGGGTCGGAGTGACGTGGGGGACGCGGCCTCCGGTGACCGTGGAGGCACGAAGGTCGTCGAGCCAAGTGGGCAGGGGAGGCGTCGAATGCTGGGTCGGTTGGTCGGCACATTCCGAGAGCTACCGCTCCTCTACCAAGCGGTGATCGTCGTCGCCGGCAGCGGCGTAGCCGCGGGTCTCGCGAGCCTCTGGAACACCAAGGTGGCGATCGCGGTCTTGGTCGTGATCGCGCTCGTTGCGCTGGCGTTGTTCGTGATCCAGTGGGTGCTCAAGCGCTTCGAGAAGCGTCGCAGCGCAGAACTCGCCAGCGCGCTCGAGAGCGGTGACGGGGGCGCAGGCGTCGCCGACGAGGAACGCCGCCAAGCCATTGCCGAGGTCCGCGAGCAGTGGAATCGCGCCGTGAACGAGCTCAAGGCCACGGGGATGAATCTCTACAGCCTCCCGTGGTACATGCTCATCGGCGAGCCCGCGTGCGGCAAGAGCACGACTCTGAAGAACTCGGGCCTGGAGTTTCCGGTCGGCACCGAGGCCCTCAGCGGCGCCGGCGGAACTCGCAATTGCGATTGGTGGTTCACCAACGAGGCGGTCATCCTCGACACCGCCGGACGGTTCACCTTCGAAGAGCGCAACGCTCCCGATGCGCAGGAGTGGAAAGAGTTCCTCGGCCTCCTGCGTCGCTATCGGCCGCGGTGTCCGATCAACGGCGTGATCGTCGCGATCCCGGCGACCTCCCTGCTCGGCGACACGCCTTCCGAGATGGAGCAGAAGGCGAAGACGATCCGCGACAAGCTGACGCAGCTGCAGCAAGAATTGGAAGTGCAGTTTCCCGTCTACATCGTCGTGACCAAGTGCGACCTGGTGCTCGGGTTCACCGAGTTCTTCCAGCGGCTGCCGGCACTCGAGCAGCGCCAACTCTTCGGGTGGTCCAAGCCGGCTCCGTACGACGAAGCGTTTCGGCCGGAGGCGTGGCCCGGTGTTTTTCGCGGGGTTCGGCAGCGGCTCCATCTGTGGCGGAACCGGTTCTTGGCTGACGACCCCGAGGCGCCGGACGTCGACCGTTTGTACGCCTTCCCGGACGAGTTCGGCGCGCTCGAAGAGCCGGTCCAGCGGTACTTGGGCGAGATCTTCGTCGAGAATCGCTATCTCGACCCGGTGTTCTTCCGGGGACTGTACTTCTCGAGTGGGCTGCAGAAGGGGAAGCCCATCGTCAAGGCGTGCGCCAACCTGCTGCGCGCCGCCGCGGGCGGCCCGGACGAAGCCGACCTGTCATCGATCTTCCAGAAGTCCACCGCGTTCTTCGTTCGCGACTTCTATCGCAAGAAGCTCTTCAAGGAGCGTGGCCTCGTGCAACCGACGCGGTTGGCGCTCAAGCGACGGCGCACGATCGAGCGCGTCGGTTACGGCGCGGCGGCCGGAGTCGGCTTGCTCTTGCTGGGGTTGCTCATCTACGGCGGCGTCGTCCAGAACCGCGGCGTGTCCGGTCTGTCGGGCGCGTTGGACGAGTTCGAGAAGGCCGTGGCCGAGACCGTCGCACGTCCGACGCTGGGGTTTGCCGATCTGCCGCTCGCAAAAGCCACCGCGCTGCGTGATGCGATCTGTAACGCCGAGGCGAAGGGATCGCTTGCCCCTGGGCTCCTCGTGGGGTTCGTGGAAGAAGGACGGACCCTCCCGCGCCTGGGCGACGCGTACCGGAAACTCGTGGAGTCGACCACTTTCCGGTTGCTCGGCGACCGCGCGATCCAGGCGTTCGACAAAGGCCGACCGCGCAACTGGCCCGAGCAAGAGGCCTACCACCAAGCGCTGCAGCTCATCGTCATGCTGACGAAGGAACCGGCCGGCGATCCGACCGTGCCCGCAGCGCGGGCCGAACGCCAGGCGCTTCCATGGACCCTGCAGCCGCTCACCGCGCTGTTGCTCGGCCGGGGCGCGCTCAGCGCCGACGAGGTGAAGATCCTCGAGGAGCAGTATCAGCAGCTCCTGGACGTTTGCTCGGCGTCGCGGTTGGGGCGGCCGCAGCTGAGAGACGCGTTCTTCCGCGGTCAGCTGCAGCCGGTCGCCACGGATGCCGAGATCCAGGCACGACTCGGCCGCTTGATTGCAGACTACGCGAGCTACTGGCAACTGGCGGCGGACGGCGAGGCCACCATCGTCGGCCTCCGGGACGATGGGAGTACGGGTCTCCTCGGCGTGGACGCACAGCCGGGCGTCCCAGCTCCCGATCGTGAGGTCGTGGCTGGCGCAGCGTGGATCCGTGCATGCGCCATCGATCGCACTTGTGAGACGGCGTACACCGAAGTGCTCGGCCTCTTCGACAGTCGTGGACTGGGCGCGGTGACCGAGCTGAGCGTTGGCTATGAACGGGTGAAGCGCTGGGTCGACGATCTCTCGAAGCTCGGGGCGGCGTCGGAGACTTTCTTCGCGCGGATCCGCGAGGCCCAAGGCTACGTCGCCTTCACTCAGTCGCAGGCGCTCGGTGAACACCACACGACCATCAACAAACTTCGCGACACCTGCGCCGAGCGACTGCAGGCCCTGGCCGCGCTGTCGCCGACCGGTGAGGAGTGGGGCTACGCCGCCGTCATGCAGCAGGCGGGTCATGCCACGAGCCTCGCGTCCAAGTTCGGCGGCCAAAGCGACGCGGTGCGTGAGCGCTTCTTCAGCGCCGATCGCCGAGGATTCGCACTGAGCTCGGACAGTACCAACGCAACCGGACCCTACAAACTCGTTTTCACCGCCGAACAGGGAACTCGATCGGAGGCCCTCGAGAGCTGCTACGTTGCGGTCCGCGATGCGGTCGTGGACGAGTCGCACTCGGCGCCGGAGCGGATTCACGCACTCGACCAGGCGCTGAGCACGCGGCTCGCCAGCCTGGACCAAGCGCTGGGAGCGGCGCGAAAGCGCCTCGAGGATCCGAACGGTACCTTCCAACGACTCTCCGAGCACGTGAGCGCAGTCACCGAGCTGGCGCGACAGGTGCTCGTGGCTCGGTCGCTCGTCGGCTACCCCCGCGTCGTCGTCCAGCGCGGCCCGCAGCAAGTGCTCGCCGACTTCTGCCCGCAAGCGAGCACGAAGGTCGAAGTCTTGCGTTTGGCACGGGCGTGGACCGTCGAAGCCCGACACACCCGTGAAGTTGCGGAGCGAGTTCTGCGTCATGGCGACTCGCTCCTGGGGCGTGCCGAGGATCCAGACCTTGCGCGCCTCTTGACTGACCCCGCGCGGCAGGCGCTCCGCGCGCAAGCGCAGGATCTGCTTCGGCAGTACTTCGAGGGCTATGCACAGGAGTGGGATGCGCAGTGGCGGGAGCCGCTCGATCCCACCCGCGGCCTCGAGGACTTGGACTTCGACAAGTATCGCGAGGCGTTGAGGAATGGCTTCGGGCTGGCGGCGAGCGGCAGCTTTTCGGAGGCGTTGAGGCGCGCTGTAGAAACCCTGCGGCGGCACGTCGACTTCAGTGACATCCCGCAGTTTCATTCGCTGCCCGAGGGCAAGCTACCGAGCGACCCGTACGCTCCGCTCGGCGCTCTCGATAGCAGCCTCGGCGAACTGCGACGCAAGTTTGCGCAGCTGCTCCAGGCCTACGACCCCGATACGCTGCCGGCGTTGGCGACCGCGTTCGAGAAGTTTCGCGACGGCATGACGCGACTCTCCGAGCCGAGCCGGTTTCGCGAGCAGTTGCTCGAGAAGGCCGGCGAGATCACCCGTCGCGATCAGATTGCAGCGTGCGCGCAACTGTTCGTCGACCGGCCAGCGCTCGAGCAAGATCTCATCGGGCGGCGCGTCAACGACATTGTGAGCCGCGGGCAAGCGCTCGTCGAGGACAAGCTCCTCGCGGAGTTTCGAACCCTCTGGCATGCGTTGGGCGAACGCTTCGCAGGTCAGCGCCTTTGGGAACGGGCCCCGTTCGCCGATCGCGTGGCCGACAACGGCACCCAGCGGCCCGCGCGAGACATCGACAGTGAAGGCTTCAATCGCTTTCTCCAGGCGATCCGCGAAGCCGATGATCAATGGGGAGTGTTCTACCGCGACGCCGGTGCGACCAAGATCAGTCTCCGTCTCGAGCCCGACCCGAACTTGGGGAGCGTGCGAAGGTTCATCGACTCTGTCCTTGGGTTGGGGCGCCACATGTACTTGGACGGGACGGCGGCCGACCTGAAGTTCACGTTCACCGCGAACTTGAAGGAACGGGAGTACGGTGAACTGCGGTTCCCGCCCGTGGGTCAGTA
Organism: Planctomycetota bacterium; assembly: GCA_050246115.1. Classification (GTDB taxonomy): domain Bacteria; phylum Planctomycetota; class UBA8108; order UBA1146; family JAJFFE01; genus JBFWWP01. Next base: position 42,611 of record JBFWWP010000024.1, on the reverse strand, counting down.
CGCCATCGCCAGCGAGACCGAACGGATCAGCGGTTTCAACGTCGTCTTCGGCAACGCGAACGCTTCACTGAACGCGACCGGCACGGTCGATGGCTCGGCCCGGACGAAGGAGTTCCAGTGGCTCTACCGCGGAGGCAGCGACGCCGGGCGATTGGTGCTGACCATGGTGCGCGGGCAGACCGAGTTGAGTGATCACCCCTTCCCCATCGAGGAAGGGCGGCGCAAGGGATGGTTGGCCCTCGCCCGCGCACTCTGGGATCACGATGAGCTCCATGCTGCCGACAAGAACCGGGAGGTATGGCTGCTTCTGCACGAGCTGCGGAAGTCGACGGACGAAGTCAACGTGCCGATCGCGCTGCACCTGATTCGCTTCCCGGAGGGACGCGGCCTTCCCGAGCGCCCCGACTTCGGCTGGACGGGATGGGCGACGCGTTGAAATCCTACGATTTGGGGGCCTACGGCAAGCTCTCGCTGTCCAAGGAGTTCTTGCGCCATGGGTGTTACGACGGCCTGCCCCTGCAGTTCAAGCAGTGGCTGGACGCCGGCAACGACTTCGCGTCGGCGCGCGATGCGCTCCCGGGGCACGATGAACGCACGCGGCGTTGGACGTTCACGAGCCCGGGCGGCGCTCAGGTCATTGTCGCGTGCGTGGTCGATAGCCACGACGCGAGTGGTACGCGCCGGTTTCCGTTCGCGGTGTTCGTCACGTTGGCGCGGGCCGATCTCGGTCTCCACGGCTCGACGACTCGCTTGGAGCCGCTGTGGGGCGCACTCGAGACGCGCCTCGCCGAACTGCGCCGGTGTCCGAGCCCGGACAGTTTCTACGAACAGATTCGCGGATCGGTGTTACAGGGCGAGCCCGACTCCGACTCGGCGGTCGAGGCGCGTGCGCGGGAGTTCCGGACTTCACCGGCGGCCACTTGGGTCGATCGCTTGTACGCCCAGGACGCGCCCGACCTGTGGGTGCGGGGTCTATGGCGGCTGCGATCGTGGGTGCGGCACTTCGCGAATGCAGCGCCGGGGCCGGTGCTGCGCGCGGCGCGCGTCCCCGTGACGGGCGACGCGACTTCGTGTGCCCGCGAGGTCGACCTGTGGATCGAGGTCTTGCGCAAACTGCACCCGTCTTTCTCGGCTTTGCCGACGGTGTGGTGTGCGCCCATGGCGGGACGGGCGACCACTGTCGACCTCGTTTACCGCGTGCCGGGTGCTGAAGACTTCGCGGCTTCTCTAGGCGGGGAGTTCCCCGACGGCTCCGTTTGTGATCTGGTACGCGGCAAGGGCAAGCTGCCGATCGATGGCTTCGGGGACTTCCGGCGGCGGATCGAGTCGGGCCCGTTTCAGCCAGGCGCTTCGGTCGGGGCGGTGCTCGAGTTCGAAATCGACCGGTAGCGCACCGTAGCGCCGCCCGTCGCGATAGGGATGGGCAATCATGGCCAAACTCTACTTTCGTTATGGAACCGTGGGCAGCGCCAAGACCCTCAACCTGCTGGCCGTGGCTCATAACTATGAGCGCCAGGGCAAGGCCTGCGTCGTGATCAAGCCGAGCTTCGACACTCGTTTCGGTGCCGACGAAGTGGTCTCGCGCGCGGGCCTCAGCCGCGCCGCTCACATCACGGTGCAGGACGACACCCAGCTCGATCTCGACCGGATCTCGGGCAGTCAGTGCGTGTTGGTCGACGAAGCGCAGTTCCTCTCGCCCAGCGTCGTCGATCAATTGCGTGAAGTGACGCGTAAGCTCGACATTCCCGTCATCTGCTACGGCCTGCGGACAGACTTCCGAACGCATCTGTTTCCCGGGAGCCGTCGTTTGATCGAACTGGCGGACACGGTCGAAGAGGTCAAGACGACCTGTGCGTTCTGCAATCGGAAAGCGATCTTCAACCTGAAGTCTCTGGGCGGGCAGGCGACACTGGCGGGGCCGAGCAAGCAGCTCGGGGCCGAAGAGTTGTATCAACCGACCTGCTACATTCACTACGTGGAGAAGCTCGGGCTCGAGACGATGAACGAGCAGATCCTCGGGGGAGCATGATATGAGCGTGATCGACGTCGACAAATTGCTGCTGCCGGTGAGTGGCGACGCCCCGAGCGGAACCAATCTCGAGTACGACCCCGCGTTCACGGCCATGGAGCAGGCAGCGCAGGGTCAGCCGGAGCGGGTCATGGGGGAGCAGAAGATCGAAGCCGTGCCACCGGATTGGCGCGTCGTCAAGCAACAGGCCATCGAGGTTCTCGGCCGCAGCAAGGACCTGCGCGCCGCCGTGTATCTGACGCGAGCCCTCATCCACACCGACGGTTTCAAGGGGTTGGAGCGCGGCTTGGCGCTGGTGGTGCGATTGGTCGCCGACTTCTGGAGTACGGTGCACCCCGAGCTCGATCCTGACGATCAGCTGGATCCAACAATGCGAGTGAACATCCTGGGGGCCCTCGCGGACCGAGAGGCTACCCTCGACGCGGTCCAGCGCGCCCCCTTGGTGTCGAGCCGTGGGCTCGGCAGCTTTGCCATGGTTCACGTGCAGGTCGCCAGTGGCGAGCTGCCACCCCCGCCGGCGCCGGCCGAGCCGCCCACGATGGCGATGATCGACGCGGCGTTCATGGACGGAGACCTCGATTCCTTGGAGCAAACACGCGCGGCGCTCGCGGGGGCTCGGGGACAAGTGAAGGACCTCGAGGCCCAGCTCACCGCGCAGGTCGGCGGGGGGCGGGCCATCAGCTTCGATTCTCTGGCGCGCGCGCTCGCGGCGGCCGAGAAGGTCGTGGTGGAGCGCCTGGCCCGGCGCGGTGTCGGCGGCGGAGACCTCGCGGCTGCTGTCGGTGACGGCGCTGGGGGCGAGGCCGGCCCGCAGGGAGCTGGGGTTCGCGCTGGCGCGCCGGTTCAGCGAGTGACGGGCGAGATCACGAGCCGCGAAGATGTGGTCCGGCTGTTGGATCAGATTTGCACATACTTCGAACGCAGCGAACCATCGAGTCCGGTCCCGATCCTGCTCCGTCGAGCCAAAGGGTTGGTATCCAAGAACTTCATGGACATCCTGTCGGACCTCGCGCCCGACGGATTGCCACAAGCCCAGATAATCCGTGGACATGGACCCGGCGAGGGCGGATGATTCGGTGTCCGGCCGCTCTGGTGTGAGGGGGGGCGGGGCCAGTTCCGTCCGATGGTCGCGGATGCTGCTCGAGTTCGATTCGTCCAAAGGTTGGGAGTTGCGCGGACCGGTTCCGTCCAAGGGATTTTGGGCGAGTCCGACTGGCTCGCAAAGCTCCGGTTGCTGCTACCGTCATCACCACCGGGCCCAACGGCGGGCCCCAGACCCTAGGGGGTTGCCTTGGCCAAGCAGAGTAGTCAGAAGTTCGTGGCACGCAATCGCGCGCCGCGCGTACAGATCGAGTACGACGTCGAGGTGTATGGCGCCGAGAAGAAGGTCCAGCTGCCCTTCGTCATGGGCGTGCTCGCAGACTTGTCGGGCAACCCGGAGGAGGCGCTGCCGGCGGTCGCGGACCGGAAGTTCCTCGAGATCGACGTCGACAATTTCGACGAGCGCCTCAAATCCATGAAACCGCGAGTGTCGTTCCGGGTGCCCAACACGCTCACTGGCGAGGGTGAGCTGGCGGTGGACTTGACCTTCGAAAGCATGGACGACTTCTCGCCGGCGGCGGTTGCTCGGAAGGTGGGCGCGCTCAGCAAGTTGCTCGATGCGCGAACCCAGCTCTCGAACCTACTCACCTACATGGACGGGAAGACCGGGGCTGAGGAACTGATTTCGCGGGCGATCAAAGATCCGACCCTACTGCAGTCTTTGGTTGCGGCCCCGAAACCCGAAGAGTCCGGCGACGCCCCGGCGTAGGAGGAATCGATGGCACAAGAAAATCCACAGCAACAGCAGCAGCAAGGCGAAGCGGTCACGATCGAGAAGGACGAGTTCGCCTCACTCCTGAAGAAGGAGTTCAAGCCCAAGTCCGATCGCGCTCAGGAAGCGGTGCAGGCAGCGGTCGCCACCCTCGCCTCGCAAGTGCTGGACCGGAGTGAGCTCGTCTCCACCGATGCGGTCAAGACCATCGAGGCCATGATCGCGGCGATCGACCAGAAGCTCACCGAACAGGTGAATCAGATTCTGCACAACGCGGAGTTCCAGAAACTCGAGGGGGCCTGGCGCGGGCTTCACCACTTGGTGAACAACACCGAGACCGACGAGATGCTGAAGATCCGCGTGCTCAACATCTCGAAGAAGGATCTCGGCAAGACCCTGAAGAAGTTCAAGGGTACCGCCTGGGATCAGAGCCCCATCTTCCGGATGGTGTACGAGAACGAGTACGGTACGTTCGGCGGCGAGCCCTTTGGGTGCTTGGTCGGGGACTATCACTTCGACCACACTCCACCGGATGTAGAACTACTGTCGGAGATGGCGCAGGTGAGCGCTGCTTCGCACTGCCCCTTCCTGGCCGGCGCGGCGCCAACGGTCATGAACATGGATTCGTGGAACGAGCTGAGTGGGCCGCGGGATCTGACCAAGATCTTCCAGACTCCGGAGTACGCTGCGTGGCGGTCGTTGCGCGAGTCCGAAGACTCGCGCTACTTGGGGCTCGCCATGCCGCGCTTCCTGGCGCGACTGCCCTACGGTGCGAAGACGGCACCGGTCGAAGAGTTCGACTTCGAGGAGGAAGTCGGCGGCGACCACAACAACTACACGTGGTCGAACTCGGCGTACGCCATGGCGGTGAACGTCAACCGCGCGTTCAAGATGTACGGCTGGTGTACGCGGATTCGCGGCATCGAGTCGGGCGGCGCCGTCGAAGGGCTGCCGACGCATACCTTCCCCACCGACGACGGCGGGGTGGACATGAAGTGTCCCACCGAGATCGCGATTACGGATCGCCGAGAGGCAGAACTCGCGAAGAACGGTTTCATGCCGCTGATTCACAAGAAGAACAGCGACTTCGCCGCGTTCATCGGCGCCCAATCGGTTCAGAAGCCGGCGGAGTACGATGATCCCGACGCCACGGCCAATGCGAACCTCGCAGCACGTCTGCCGTACCTGTTCGCGAGTTGTCGCTTTGCGCACTATCTGAAGTGCATCGTTCGCGACAAGATCGGCTCCTTCAAGGAGCGCGCCGACATGCAAGCGTGGCTCCAGAAGTGGATCAACAACTACGTCGACGGGGATCCCGCCAACTCGTCGGAGACGACCAAGGCGAAGAAGCCGTTGGCCGCGGCCGAAGTGGTCGTCGAGGAAGTCGAGGGGAATCCGGGCTACTACACCTCACGGTTTTTCCTTCGTCCCCACTACCAGCTCGAGGGGCTCACGGTCTCGCTGCGTTTGGTCTCGAAGCTGCCTTCCGCCAAGGGCGGGTAGCCGACGAGATGGACTGGCGGAGTGTCCGAATTCTGGGCGCGCGACACCCGCGCTCGTTCGGTGGCTCGCGCTTAGTCGTTCGAGTGAAGTGACTTAGGACATGTGCTTTGGCCTGGCGACGCGCGTGCACGGAAGCGCGTGTCGTGGAGGGCGGGGGCGGTTCCCCGCCGGGTCCGGCAGGGCCGGGCCTGTCGAGCGGGGCTGAGCGAAACGTAGTTTTGGGTAGGGGCGTGAACATCGGCCCTTCCTCGGAAAGGAAAACCGGCCATGGCAGTCGATATGTTCCTCGTCATCGAGGGCAAGATCAGCGGCGAGTCCCAGGACAAGACTTACAAGGGGGCGATCGACGTCCTCGCGTGGAGCTGGGGCATGTCCAACTCGGGGTCGTTCCACACCGGTGGCGGCGGCGGATCCGGCAAGGCCAGCTTCCAAGACATTTCGATCACCAAGTGGGTCGACAACGCCACGACCGTGTTGCAGCTCTTCTGTGCGAACGGCGATCACTTCGAGTCCGCGAAGCTCGTGGTGCGCAAGGCTGGCAAGGTACCTTTGGAGTATCTGGTGATCGAGATGAAGAAGGTCATGGTCACCGCAGTGAGCACGGGCGGCAGCGGCGGGGAAGACAAGTTGACCGAGAACATCATTCTGAACTTCGCCGAGGTCGCGGTGAAGTACAAGGAGCAGAAGCCGGACGGCTCCGGCGGGCCCGAGAAGGTCTTCTCGTGGGACATCGCGGCCAACGCCGACGCCTAAGCGGCGCACGGGTACGGGCGATTTCGACAACGCTTCGATGAGAGCCAGGAACTCGACGGCCTGTGAAGAGCCGTCGGGCTCCTGGCTTTGAGTGCAAAGTAGGACGTGGGCTGTAACGAACGCCGCAACCTCGGACGCGCTCGTAAACCGCGTTCGACCGACTCGAGCACAGTACCGCGGCTGCCGTAGCGCATGCGAAACTCGAGGGTGTCCAGTCGCGGACGCCGTTCCAGGATGGGGGGCCATGTGTCCGCAAGTCCAACGGAGTTCCTGCACCAAGGGAAAGTGGACGAGGCCTTGGCGGCGCTTCAGGCGCAGGTCCGAGAGCAGCCGGCGGTCGTCAAGCACCGCATCTTCTTGTTCCAACTGCTGTGTGTGGCCGGGCAGTGGGACCGGGCTCTCAATCAGCTGAACGTCTGTCGGGAGATGGACGCGAGCACCTTGGTGATGGCCCAGACCTATCAGGAGGCGATCGCCTGCGAGGCGTTTCGTGCCGAGGTCTTCGCGGGTCGTCGGACGCCGGTCTTCTTCGGTCAGCCTGCCGAGTGGATGGCGTTGGTGAATCAAGCGCTGGCTTTGACGGTCGCGGGTCGCCACGGGGAAGCGCAGCGGGTGCGCGAAGGAGCTCTCGAGGCCGCGGCGCCATCTGCGGGCGCGCTGACCGTCGTGGATCCCGGTGACGAGGCGAGCAGCGCACCTCGCCGTGTGGAGTTCGAGTGGATCGCCGACGCCGACATGCGTCTGGGGCCGGTTCTCGAGGCGGTGGTAAACGGGAAGTACTACTGGATCCCGTTCGAACGGATCCACCGCATCGAGTTCGAGGCGCCAACGGACTTGCGCGATGCGGTCTGGACTCCGGCCCGATTCACGTGGGTCAACGGCGGCACTGTGGTTGGGCTCGTTCCTACCCGCTACCCCGGGTCGGAGTCGCAGCCCGAGGGTCTACTGCGGCTCGCGCGCCGCACGGATTGGCTCGAAGTGGGCGAGGGCGTGTTTCACGGACTGGGTCAGCGAATGCTCGCCACCGAGTCGGGTGAGTTCCCGCTCATGGACCTACGAACGATCGAACTGCACAATCCGCCGACCAACGCCGAGGCCAACGAGGGGATCGATGGCTGAACTGACGCCTCAGGAGCGCCTTCAGCCCTCGCTCCTCGATCGGCTGCTCGACGATGAACCGGACAAGACGCAGGAGCCGCGGGAGCGCCGGGTGCTCTCCGTTCGGCAGATGCGAGCCGGCGTGCTGCGGGATCTCGTCTGGCTGCTGAACACCACGAATCTGGCCGCGACTCCCAAGGCTGACCAAACCAACGAACTCGATCACTACCCTGACGTGAGGAGTTCGGTCCTCAACTACGGCATGCCCGATCTCGCCGGTCGAACGCTTTCTGGGAGCGACCCCGTGGCCATCGAGGCGGCTTTGAAGAGGGTGCTCTTGAACTTCGAGCCTCGGCTCGTGCCGCGCACGTTGAACGTTCGCGTGCACGTTGCCCACGGTGACATGGGGCGCAACGCGATGATGATCGAGATCGAAGGCGAACTCTGGGCGCAGCCGCTGTCGGAGCGCGTGTTCCTGAAGACCCAACTCGACCTCGAGACGGGCAACATCAGTCTCGAGGATCACACGGGGCGGGGGGCGTCCTAGTGTACCTCGCTGTGCGGGTCGCGGTTTCGCGACGGTCGAGCCCGCGAGAAACCGACTTCGCTCCGTACGTGGCGCGTCGCCGCCAGGTCCGGCGAACCGACGAAACCGAGCAGTAGTGGATCCGCGCCTTCTTCGCTACTACGACCGGGAGCTGCGCCACCTCCGGGAAATGGGGGGCGAGTTCGCGAAGGAGTACCCCAAGATCGCGGGGCGTCTGGGGCTCGAGGGCTTCGAGTGTGCCGACCCTTATGTCGAGCGGCTTCTCGAGGGGTTCGCGTTCCTCGCCGCCCGGATTCAACTACGCCAAGATGCCGAGTTCCCGCGCTTCACCCAGAATCTGCTGGAGATCATCTACCCGGAGTACCTCGCCCCGACTCCGTCGATGGCCGTGGTGCAGTTCCAGGCCGATCTGAACGAGGGGTCGCTGAAGGACGGCTTTCGCATCGAGCGCGGGAGCGTGCTGCGCAGTGTGCTGGGAAAGGGCGACCAGACGCCGTGCGAGTACCGAACGGCCCACGCGGTGGATTTGTGGCCGCTCGAGTTCGTCTCCGCGGAGTACACGTCGCGCGACGTCGCCTCGGTTGAGGTGCAGGGCCTGCAAGGGGTTCGCTCCGGTCTGCGCCTCCGCCTGCGCTGTACGGCCGGAACCAAGTTCAGCGACCTCGCGCTCGAGAATCTCGTGCTCTATCTGCGCGGCGCGGGCGAACAAGCGATGCACCTCTACGAGCAGCTCCTCGTCAACGCCAAGGCGGTCGTGGTGCGGCCGACTTCGAGGTCGAAGTCGTGGCAGGAGGTCATCACGACGGCGCCCATCCGACCCGTTGGATTCGAAGATGAAGATGCGTTGCTGCCGGCGGCGTCGCGTTCGTTTCGCGCCTACCGCTTGCTGCACGAGTACTTCGCGTTTCCGGAGCGGTTTCTCTTCGTTCAGTTCCGCGGACTCGCCCCGGCCGTGAGTCGCTGCAACGAGAGCGAACTCGAGCTCATCGTTCTATTCGATCGCTTGGATCCACGGCTCGAGAACGCAGTGAGCACCGAGCAGTTCGCCTTGTTCTGCTCCCCGGTGATCAATCTCTTTCCGAAACGCACGGACCGAATCCACGTGTCGGAGCGGCAGACCGAGTTTCATGTCGTCCCGGATCGTACGCGTCCGATCGACTTCGAGGTCTATCAAGTGCAGAGTGTCACTGGGCACGGAACCAGTGCCGACCAGGAACGCGCGTTCTTGCCGTTCTACGCCGCCAACGATTTCGATGAGTCCGCGGACGAGCGTGCCTACTATGTGGCGAGTCGGATACCCCGCATGCTGTCGGCCAAGCAGCGCAAAGGGGCGTTGCGGTCCACCTACATTGGCAGCGAGGTGTTCGTCTCACTCGTGGATACCCGGGAAGCGCCCTACTCCACGGAACTGCGTCAACTTTCCCTGACGACGTTGTGCACGAACCGCGACTTGCCCCTGCAGATGGCGGTGGGTCAGGGCCGGACGGACTTGTCCATGGAGTCCGGGGCGCCCGTGAAGGCGGTGCGTTGCTTGAACGGACCGACGCGACCACGAGCATCGTTTGCCGAGGGTGAGGTCGCGTGGCGCCTGATCAGTCACCTGTCCCTCAACTACCTCTCGCTCGTCGACAACGACCCGCAACTCGGAGCGGTGGCGTTGCGCGACCTGCTCATGCTGTACGGGAACGTGGCCGAGGCGCCGGTCCGCAAGCAGATCGACGGCGTGAAGAGCGTGCGATCGAGCCCGGTGGTCAGGAGGGTGGCCACGGGCGGACCGATTGCCTTTGGGAGGGGACTGGAGATCGTGCTGCGCTGCGAAGAGGCAGCGTTCGAGGGCTCCGGGGTGTTTCTGCTCGGGCTCGTGCTCGAGCAGTTCTTCTCGCGTTACGTCTCACTCAACTCCTTTACGGAGACCGTGCTCGAGACCGTCGAGCGGGGTGAGGTGGTGCGATGGCCGGCACGACTGGGCCGCAGGCCGATCCTGTGAATGGGAAGGCCCGAACGCCGGCTGGGGAGGCGGACCCCAAGCGGCGCGGGGTCGCCCTGAGCCCGCGACTCCGGATCAGGAGGGGCAAGGTTGCCTGACGCGGAACTGGCACTGATGCAGGCGCTGGCTCGCGAGCCGCATCGATTCCACTTGGATCAGGCTTTGCGCCGGCTCGAGTGCGTGTTCGCGGACCACCCGCGCCTGGGAACTTCGCGCCGGGCGGGGGACGACCCCGTACGGTTGGGGCAGACTCCGTCTCTCGGGTTCGCGCCGACCACGCTCGAGCGCTTCGGGAAAGACCGTGGCGAGACGCCCTGGCTCAAGGTGTTGTTCCCGGGGTTGTTCGGTCCGAATGGCCCGCTGCCGCTCCACCTCACCGAGCATGCGATCGATCGCATTCAGAATCACTCCGATCGCACCTTCGCGCGCTTCCTCGACATCTTTCACCACCGTCTCATTAGCCTGTTCTACCGGGCCTGGGCCGATGCCCAGCCGACGGTTCACCTGGATCGCCCGCGCAGCGATCGATTCCAGCTCTACGTGGGTTCGGTGTGCGGGCGTGGACCCGAGTCGCTGCGCGAGCGCGACGAGTTTCCGCATCAGGCGAAGCTGTACCACGCCGGTCTCTACGCCCACCCGACACGGTCGGCGGAGGGCCTCGCCATCGTGCTCGAGGACTACTTTCGCGTTCCCGCTCGGGTCGAGCAGTTCGTGGGGCATTGGCTCGAGCTGCCGGCCGACTCGGTGACGCGCCTCGGGGCTGGTTCGAACACCGCGGTCTTGGGGACCTCCGTGGTCTTGGGCGGACGTGTCTGGGAGTGTACGCAGAAATTCCGTATCGTGCTCGGGCCCATGGGCCTGGCGGACTATGTTCGGCTGTTGCCGGGAGGCCGCAGTATCGCTCGACTTCGCGCTGCGGTGCGGAACTACATCGGATTCGAGTTGGGCTACGACGTGCGGCTGATCCTCGCGCGTGAAGGGGTCACACCGCTCGCGCTCGGGAGCACTCAGCAGCTGGGTCGGACCTCGTGGCTGGTGAGCCGGCCAAAGGAAGCGGACGCGGGCGACCTCGTCCTACCGCTCGCCTGAGTTGCGAACGCCGCGCCGAGCGGGCGGTGCTGAGTATCGGAAGTTGCGTGACAAGGCATAGAAAGAGCGGATCCACATGACGGAGATCAGCCGGGCCAAGCTCTTTGGCAAGCTCAACCGCGTCGGTTACAAGTCGATCGAGAGCGCGACGGTGTTCTGCAAGATGCGGGGCAACCCCTACGTCGAACTCGTGCACTGGTTGCACCAGATCCTGCAGCTCCAGGACTCCGATCTCCAGCGGGTGATTCGCCACTTCAAACTCAATCCTTCGGTCGTAGCCAAGGACTTCACGGACGCCCTCGATCGGCTGCCCCGGGGATCGACCTCGATCTCGGATCTGTCGGCCCACTTGGAAGAAGCCGTCGAGCGCGGTTGGGTCTACGGCACGCTGATGTTCGGTGACTCGCAGGTCCGGAGCGGACACCTCTTGGTGGGGTTGTTGAAGACCCGCGGTCTTCGCAGTGCGCTCCTGGGAATCTCGACGGAGTTCGACAAGGTCTCGGTCGACGACCTGACCTCACACTTCGACAAGATCGTCGGCGACTCGATCGAGGCGGGGTTGCACGCTCAGGATGGCACCCAGGTGGGTGGCGGCGCAGTTCCGGGCGAGGCCAGCGGCGCGATGGCCCCCGCGCAGATGGGGAAGCAGGAGGCCCTCCGAACCTACTCGGTCGACCTCACGGAGCGAGCGCGCCAGGGCGAGATCGACCCCATCGTCGGTCGTGACGAGGAGATCCGCCAGATCGTCGACATCCTCATGCGGCGTCGGCAGAACAACCCGATCCTCACGGGTGAGGCTGGAGTCGGGAAGACGGCCGTGGTCGAGGGGTTTGCCCTGCGGATCGCTCGTGGAGACGTGCCCCCGTCGATCAAGGACGTCACGCTCCGGTCGCTCGACATCGGGCTGCTCCAAGCGGGCGCGAGCATGAAGGGTGAGTTCGAGAATCGGCTGCGGCAGGTGATCGAGGAAGTGCAGTCGTCCGAGAAGCCGATCATCTTGTTCATCGATGAGGCACACACCTTGATCGGTGCTGGTGGAGCCGCCGGCACGGGCGATGCGGCGAACCTCCTGAAGCCGGCTCTGGCGCGCGGCACCTTGCGAACCATCGCTGCCACGACCTGGGCTGAATACAAGAAGCACATTGAGAAGGACCCGGCGTTGACGCGTCGCTTCCAAGTCGTGCAGGTGGACGAGCCGAGCGAGGAGAAGGGGATTCTGATGATGCGTGGGGTTGCCTCGACTCTCGAGAAGCACCACCGCGTACAGATTCTCGACGAAGCGCTCGAGGCGTCCGTGCGACTGTCCCATCGCTACATCCCGGCGCGGCAGTTGCCCGACAAGTCCGTGAGCTTGCTCGACACCACCGCGGCGCGCGTCGCGATCAGCCAGCACTCGGTGCCGGCCGAGGTGGATGACTGTCGCAAGCGGATTTCCGCGCTCGAGACCGAACTCGAGATCATTGGCCGCGAGACCGCGGTAGGGATTCCCACGGCCAGTCGGGAACATGCGGCCCGCGAGAAGCTCGCGGCCGAGCAGGGGCGTCTGGCGGAGTTGGACGATCGCTGGCAGCGCGAGAAGGGCCTGGTAGACCAGGTGCTCGCGATCCGGGGCGAGTTGCGGGGGCACGTGGGCAAGGTCGAGGGCACCGCCAGCGAGATCGAGAAGAAGGCCGACGCGGCGGCCAATGTCACCGCCGTGGATACGGTGACCTCGGCAGCCCCGCAGGCGCTCACGGACGACGAGCGAGCGGCGAAGCTCGCGACGTTGACGACTCTCCAAGCGGAGCTGGCGGTACTGCAAGGGGAGCGTCCCTTGATCTTGCCGTCGGTCGATGGCCAAGCGGTCGCGTCGGTGGTCGCAGATTGGACCGGCATTCCGGTCGGGCGCATGGTCAAGAACGAGATCGAGACCGTGCTCCGGCTACCCGAGCTCTTGAATCAGCGGGTTGTCGGGCAGCGGCATGCCCTCGAGCAGATCGCGCGTCGCGTCCAGACCTCGCGTGCGAGCCTCGACAACCCGCAGAAGCCCATCGGCGTGTTCCTGCTTGCGGGTCCGTCGGGCGTCGGCAAGACCGAGACCGCCCTCGCCCTGTCGGAGATCTTGTACGGCGGTGAACACAACGTCGTGACCATCAACATGAGCGAGTTCCAGGAGGCGCATACGGTCTCGACCCTCAAGGGCGCGCCTCCGGGTTACGTGGGTTATGGCGAAGGCGGGATCCTCACCGAGGCGGTTCGCCGCAAGCCCTACTCGGTGGTATTGCTCGACGAGGTCGAGAAAGCTCACCCCGACGTGCACGAGATCTTCTTCCAGGTCTTCGACAAGGGGTGGATGGAGGATGGTGAGGGTCGCTTCATCGACTTCAAGAACACCTTGATCCTGCTGACGTCGAACGTCGGCAGCGACCTGATCCTGTCGATGTGCAAGGACCCCGAGTTGACGCCGAGTTCCGAGGGTATTGCCAAGGCGTTGCGCGAGCCCTTGCTCAAGACTTTCCCAGCGGCCTTGCTCGGGCGTCTGGTGGTGATTCCGTACTACCCGCTGACCGACGAAGTGGTTGGCTCGATTACGCGCCTGCAACTCGGCCGGATCAAGAAGCGCATCGAGGCGAATCACAAGGTTCCGTTCACGTACGATGACGATGTCGTGGCGACCATCGTCAAGCGGTGCACGGAGCTCGAGAGCGGCGGGCGCATGATCGACGCCATCCTCACGAACACGGTTCTGCCGACGATCAGCGAGGAGATTCTGACCCGAATGCTCGACGGACGGGAGCTGAAGCGCGTGCACGTGACCGCGGCGAACAGCGAGTTCGGGTACTCGTTCGACTGACACTGACCCTATGGCGGGTGCACCGCGACCGACGGCAACGGCGACTCCTTAGGAGTCGCCCAAGAATAACTTCACCCTCTTGCTCGTCGCTTCGGGCCATCTTCGACCGCTCCGAAAACCTCGAAATCCTCACCGGAACTAAGGCTACGCCTCCGGTTTCGAGCTTTCCGGATCGGCCGAATCTGACCCAAATCGACGGCAAGATGTCGAAGTTATTCTTGAGCGACTCCTTAGTTTCGCGGGCGTGCCGAGGGATGGCGGCGGAATGGCTCCTTGGCTACCCCGAGGAGTCGCATCTTGCTGAACAGCGATCGCGGTTGGATGCCCGCTCGCCGAGCCGCTTCTCCCACCCGACCATCGGTTGCAGCCAGGGTCTGCGTGATGTAGGCGCGCTCCAATTCATCGACCAGCTGTTTGCGCAGTTCGGGGAGGGGGCGGGCCAGCCACTCCGCGGGCAGCGGGCCGAGCGTTGGGCCGGCGGCGAGGCGGACGGTTCCCGCGGGCGCGCCGAGGTTCTCCGGGAGATCCTCGAGCGCAATCTGATCGCCGCTCGCCAACAGCATTGCGCGCTCGACGACGTTCATGAGCTCGCGCACGTTGCCGGGCCAAGAGTATCCCATGAGCGCTTGCAGCGCCTCCGGCGTCACGCCCTTCACGTCGCGTCGCACCGACGGCCGAAAGTGCTCGATGTAGCTGGCGACGAGGACTGGGATATCCTCGAGACGTTCCCGGAGCGCGGGGATCGCCAGCATGACGACACTCAAGCGGTAGAACAGATCGCGTCGGAAGCGGCCGGTAGCCACCTCGCTCGTGATGTCGCGGTTGGTGGCCGCCATCAGGCGCACGTCGACCTGCAGCGCGGACTCGGCCCCCAGCCGTTGAACCTGGCGGTCCTGGAGCACTCGCAGCAAGCGCGCTTGGAGATGGAGAGGCATCTCGCCGATCTCGTCGAGGAACAGCGTTCCCCGGTGGGCCAACTCGAAGTAGCCGCGCCGCGCGTGGGTGGCACCGGTGAAAGCGCCGACCTCATGTCCGAAGAGTTCGCTCTCGAGGAGGGTTTCCGGGACCGCGCTGCAGTTGATCGCGACGAACGGACCACTCGAACGTGGACTCTCGTCGTGGATCGCGCGGGCCAGCCACTCCTTGCCCGCGCCGGTCTCACCCAGGATCAAGAGGGAAGCATCGGCATCCTTCACTTTCTCGACGACCAGGAGCAGCTGCTGCATGGGGCGACTGTTCGAAGCGAAGTCCGACAACCGCGGACGCCTCACGGCCGGCTCCATGCGCCGAAGCGCGCTCTCTCGGTGCCGTGCGAGCAAGGTCTCCAGGGCCTGGCTCAACTCGTCGTCCGCGAGGCCGAGGTAGAGCACCGCGCTGCAACCGGCGGCGAGCAGTCTCGCCCGAAGCCGCGGGTCTTCCTCGCGGCTGAGGACGACGATGTCGGGTTGCTCGGGATGGTCTTTCAATCGGGGCAGATCTTGCTCCGGCGGATCGGCGAGGAGACGCAGGTCCACGAGGATCGTGTCGCAGCTCTCCCGCGGCGCGCGGCGCCAGAACTCCGCCCCCGAGGTGAAAGATTGAACCACTCCATCCCAGTGGCGGAGAAGGCGTTCGACCCGTCGCGTGAGCTTCGCATCGGCGCCGGCCAACAGAAGGCGGGACAACATCGGAATCCCCTTTCCGGTTTGACGGCGAGTGCCGATCGACTTCAGCGGACCGTCTCAAGCCCTTATGGTTCCATTCACTAGCGTTTGTGTCCAGCGAGTCTCCAGGGAGCGCCGGGGAGTTTCTGGGGAGTCGTTCACGAAGAAATCAGATTTTGAATGCCGAACAATTCGGAACAGAGCATCCGAAAATACCCCTTCAGACATCTCGATGGGCTTGTCTCGAGTTTCTCTAAAATGTGAAATTATTGTGGCTTGCGGAGATTCTTCCGGCTCTGTGCGCGGACTTGCTCTTCGTGCGTCGACGCTGTTTGGAAACAGCCGCCCAAGAGAGTCCAACGTGAGATCCTGAAGGAGTCCTCGCGATGAACCAGAACCAACCCCGCTCGCAGTCGCAACCGAACAAACCGGCCGGCAAACCGGCGCCCGCCCCGACGACCCCGTCGAAGCCGGGCGCAGCCCCGCAGAAGCCGGGGCCGAAGCGCTAAGCGGGATTTGAGCGAGCAGGGTGAGCCCGCCCACCCTGGCCGCGAGAGCTCTTCACCTCCACTCCCTACTGCGCTAAGAACACTGCCGGGAGGCCCAAGCCCAAGGGCCTCCCGGTATTCTTGTTCTTGGCGTCCTCAGGTCCGATCACGCCGCCTTGCTCAACGACGAGGTTGTCCGGTGCTCGACTCCGCGCGCAGTGTGGTCCGGGAGCGGTTGCTGATCCACCCTGCGTTCGCCGACCCGACTCAGCCGTACCTGAGCCTCCCGACCCTCAAGGCATATCTCGCCGAGCGCGGCTGGCATACCACGGTCATGGACCTGAACCTGGAAGCCGTGCGCCACCTGCTCGCGCCCGCTGCACTCGAAGACCTGACGAACCGGGCCCGCGAGCAACTGGCGCGACTCAACGCGGCCGCGCGATTGACGTTCTCGGAGCAGCTCCAATATCGCGAGCTGGCCGAGGCGTTGGAGCAATGCGAACGTTTGCTCGGAGCGCCAGGACCGGTCGCCGCGTTGGCCGATGCCGACGACTTCTACCAATGGGACCGATACCAGGCTGCCCGGCGCCAAGTCGACATCGCCTTTCGCCTGTTGGGTGGGGTTCACTTTCCGTACCGATTCGGTTTCAACGAAGCCGCGCACCGCTTCCTCCCCTGGGGATTCGCGACGCTCAGGACCTACTGTGAGTCGGGCCGGAGTCCGTTGCGCGAGTTCTACGCGCAACGCTTCAGGCCAACGTTCGATGACCTCGAGGACGTGGACGGCGCCGTCGACCTGAGCCGAGTGGACTTCGTTGGTCTGTCCGTGGTGTTCCCCAGTCAGATCCCCGAGGCGTTTCACTTGGCCCGCTTCCTCCGCACCGCCGCCCCCCAGGCATTCTTGGCGATGGGTGGCCCGTGCCTGCACCAGGCGGTCGTGCACATGGACGAAGCGCGTCGTTCCCAGCTCTTCGACTACGTCGACGGCGTGGGCTTGTACGAAGGCGAGGAGACGCTGACGGAGCTCTTCGAGCGGCTGCCCCAGTGGACCGGTGCGGACCCCGCCGTCCGGTCCCAGGTCCTCGCGGAGGTCCCCAACTTGCTGTACCGAGACGCGGCGACGGGCACGCTCGCGCAAGGGCCCACGCGCGCTTTCGACGTTCGCACCTCGCCGCTACCCGACTACTCCGACCTGGACCTCGATGCCTACTTGGCACCGAGCCGCACTCTGCTGTACGCACCCACCCGCGGCTGCTACTGGGGACGCTGTTCCTTTTGCTACTACGGGTTGACCGAGCGTGGCACCGCGCGTTATCGCGAGGTGCCTCCGGACGTCGCGGCGAGCCACCTCGCCCGCCTCGCCCGCCGGCACGGGGTGCGGAACTTCTATATCTCCTGCGACGTGCTCTCCCCGTCGTATGCCGTGCGATTCGCGCAGGCGATCGTCGACCGCAAGCTCAAGATCCACTGGTCTTCGGACTTCAAGCTGGACGACTACTTCACGCCGCAGCGTTGTGAGCTGTTGTTCAAGTCGGGACTACGGTCCGCGGCTTTTGGGATGGAGAGCGGATCGAACCGGATCTTGGAACTCATGGACAAGGGAGCGGATCGATCGGTGCTCACGGACGTGAGCCGACGGTTCCAACGCGCCGGCGTGGCGACGGAGTGGATGACGTTCACGGGGCACCCCACGGAGTCGCTCGCGGAGGCGTTGGACACCGTGCATTGGATCGAGGAACAGCGCGACGACGTGAGCCTCTTCATCGTCGGCGAGTTCGGTCTGCAGCCCGGCTCGCTGGTCGCGCAAGAGCCGGACCGCTTCGGCGTCGCCGAAGTCATGTTCTCCGAGGCCGACGATTTTCGTCTGTACGCGCGCTTCCGCACCCGCGACGCGGCGCTGAGGCCGGAAGAACTGCGCGAACTCGAGGACCACATCGATCGGTTGGCCGACCGATATCGACTCGCGAGCTATCCGTGGGCGGGCGCCATCTCGACGCACCACACATTCCTCTACTTCCTTCGCGGCGGGGCGAACGTCTTTCGCCAGCTCGCGGAGCGAGCTTCCCCCAAGACCGACGGGAGCCGCGAGCCCGGGCGGCACCTGGCGCGCAGCGACGGGGTACGGCTGCGGTTCTCGCTGTCGGGAATCGACCGCGCCCTGCGCACGTTCGAAGAACGCTACCTGCGAGAACTGCGCAACCCTTGGGAGGCCGGGCGCCGGCGCGGCGGCGTGGCGGGTGCGTGGGCGTTGTCGCAGGACCCGCTCGTGCGCGCCGACGCCGAGCTCCCCCAACTCGAACCCAAGGGTTGACGCCGGCTCCATCGCTCGGGTGGCCGGGGATCGGCGCCGCAAACGGGGCCGGGCGACGCCCGGGCTCGGATCGGACCCGAGCGTGCTTCGTGACCCCAGTCCCACCGCGGCTGACGCGCGGCCGCCGCGGGCTTCGCCCAGCCCGCCGCCTCCTCGAGCTCCCGCGTTCACGGGCGCGCCGCCGAGCAGGACCGGGGTCGCATTGCACGTCGGGGTGATCTTCGACGGTGTGTTCGGACCTCGGCGCGCTGCCGGGGACGGACTCGCTCAGGCGGCCGCCGCTCCGGAGTTCGCCATGAATTCGCCGTAGCCGGCTTCCACCGTTGCGATGTTGCGAACGCCGCGCCGACGAACCCACCATCCGAAGATCAGCAGCGGGATGCCGAGGAAGGCGCCGAGGACCGTGGCCGTGAGCAGTCCCCCCAACACCATGAGGTAGACGCCCACGTACTTAGGAAACTTCGCGAGCGAGTCCAGGTTGGCTTTCTGGGCGTGGAGCACGTCGGGGTCGCGGGTCCCGATCGATCTCAGGAATCCGACGACACGTTGTTGGTCGAGGCTCAGGAACGGGCTTCGTTCGATGGGTTGCATGGGACCTCCTCGAGTTGGGGGACGGGTCCGGCTGAGCGGGCTCGTCGGCCGTTGCCGGTTTCACCCATGCATTGCGCAATCCGCAGGCGCGACCCGTCATTGCGATCCGAGTTTTGATGGATAGATTGGGGCGGGGCCGGATCCGGTGCCGCCCCAGTGAGTGTCGACTCTCGCAGGGGATCGGATCGGGCGAGATGGAACCCGGACCGTGGATGAACTTCGAGGACGGAGCGCTCGAGTCCGGCGATCTCGCCGGCTGGACGGGCGATCGTGCCCACCTCGACCAGCTCTTCAGCATGATCTATGAGGAACTGCGCCGGCTCGCGTCCACCGTGCGGGCGACCGATGCCCGGGCGACGTTGAATCCAACGGCGTTGGTCAACGAGGCGTGGATCAAGTTGGCGTCGTCGCCGCCGCTCACCGTGGTCTCGGTACTCCACTTCAAGCGCATTGCGGCCCGCGCCATCCGTCAAGTGCTGGTCGAGGCGGCCCGCCGCCGCAACGCCGAGCGGCGTGGGTCCGGGATCGTTCCGGTGGTCTTCGACGAGGCGCTCGCTCCGGCGTCCGCCGACCGCATGACCGCGTCGCCGGACTCCGGGGGAGAGGATGTGCTCGCGCTGGACGCGGCGCTCGAGGCTCTACGAAAGATGAACCCACGCCAAGCCGCCATGATCGAGGGCCGCTTCTTCGGTGGCCTCGAGGTGGCGGAGATCGCGCAGCTCCTGCAGGTCTCCGAAGCTACCGTCCTTCGCGACTGGCGCGCGGCCCGCGCCTGGTTGGCGAACGAACTGCGCCGACCGATCTGAAAGTGAAGGCATGGATCCGGTTCGCTGGGAGCGTGCACAGGCCCTGTTCCATCGAGTGGCCGAGCTCCCGCTCGCGGAGCGAGAGTCGTGGCTCGCGGCGCACGAGCCTCGAGACCCAGAACTCCTGGTATGTGTACGTCAGATGCTCGCCGCCGACGCCAGGCCCTGTACGCTTCTCGACCAAGGCGTGGCACACCTCGCCGACAGCGTGCTCGCGCGGACGGGAACGCTCCCTGCTGGCGTACCGAGTGTGCTAGGACCATACCGGTTGCTGCGCGTTCTCGGCGAAGGAGGAATGGGAGTCGTCTACCTCGCGGAGCGAGCCGACCTCGGGAGTCGCGCGGCGATCAAGATCCTCCGCGACGGCTGGCTCTCGCCTGCGCGGCGCGAACGCTTCGCGGCCGAACAGCGAACCCTCGCGCGCCTGAATCATCCGTCGATTGCACAGCTTCACGATGCCGAGTCGACGCCCGATGGCACCTCTTGGTTCGTCATGGAGTACGTCGAAGGGCAGCCGCTGACCGAGTACTGTCGGCGGCACGAAACCTCGCTCGAAGGGCGCTTGGAACTCGTGCGCAGCGTCGGTGAGGCCGTGCAGTATGCCCACGCGCAAGCCGTGATCCACCGGGATCTGAAGCCCTCGAACATCTTGGTCACCGCGGACGGCACCGTGAAGCTCCTCGACTTTGGAATCGCCAAGCATCTCGAGGGTGTCGACGCGACGGTCGATCAGACCCGCACGGGGCTGCGGCTGATGACCCCGGCCTACGCGTCACCCGAACAGCTTCGCGGAGAGCCCGTCGGCATCCGCACCGACGTGTACTCACTCGGTGTGATCACCTACGAACTCCTCACCGGGCGAGTGCCCTTCGACACGGGTGTCCCCGAGGAGGCAGCAGCTCGGGCCGCGATGGGTCCACGGGAGGCGGAGCGACCATCGGTGGTCGCACGCCGGGCGACCCAGCCCGTGGGTTTGCGTCGTCGTGACGGTGTGGTACCGGGCCGGTTGTCGTGGGCGGACCTGGACGTACTGTGCGCGACGGCCATGCACTGGGACCCCGAGCGCCGCTATCCAACGGTCGATGCCTTGACCCGTGACATCGATCATTTCTTGCGCGGCGAGCCGCTCGAAGCCCGACCCGACTCCGTGCGCTATCGCCTCGGCAAGTTCGTGCGTCGCAACCGCAAAGCGGTCCTGGCCTCGGTGCTGGCGTTGGCGGTCGCGGCCTATGCGAGCGTCTTCTACGCTGCACGCTTGGCCGCGGCTCGCGACGAAGCGCTGGCAGAGTCGGCTCGGACCCAGCGCATCCAGCACTTCCTTTGGAGCTTGTTCGAAGGCGGAGATGAAGCCGGGCCAGCCGAGGAACTCCGGGTCACCGCGTTGCTCGAGCGCGGGATTGGCGAGGCTCGTTCTCTCGACCAGGAGCCGGTGGTGCAGGCCGAACTGTATCGTACTCTGGGGACCATCCACCAGAAGCTCGGACAGTTCGAGCGTGCGAACCAACTTCTGGATCTCGCACTTGCACGACAACAGGAGCTGCTTGGTTCACGACACCTCGAAACCATGACGACGCGGGTGGCTCTGGGTCTACTCCGACTGGACCAAGCGCGCCTGGAGGAAGCGGAAGGCCTCGTCCGCGAAGCCCTCGATTGGGCCACCCAGGTGGTGGGCCGCGAGCATCCGATGACCGTTGGTGCCCTGGGTGCCCTGGGAAGAGTGCTCGAGGCGCGGGGGCAGTACGACGATGCGATTCGCGTGAACTCCGAAGTGGTGGCGGTGTACGAGCGCCAAGATCGAACGTCCCCCGAGTATGCGTCGGCGCTCGGACAACTCGCGGACGCGCACTACTACGCCGGCCACTACGAGGCCGCCGATGAGCTCAACCACGAGGTTCTTACCTGTGCTCGGAGAATCTACGGTGATGTCCACCCGCGGGTGGCTGATGTTCTCATCAATCTTGGCGCGTCACAGGCCGATCGCGGGCGCTACCTCGAGGCCGAGAACTTCTATCGCCTGGCCTTGGCGCGGCTCGAATCGTTCTACGGTGCGGATCACTTTCGCAGCGCCTCCGCGATGACGATGCTGGGCCGAGTGCTCGTCTACCAACGGAAGTTCGACGAAGGGCAGGCTCTGCTCGAACGGTCTTCGAGCATCCAAGAGCGAGTGCACGGTCCCGTCCACCCCCGAGTCGCGTCTGCCCTCAACGACTTGGGATCCGCAGCACTCCAGGAGGACCGGTTGGACGACGCGGCGGCGTACTTCCAACGGACTTTGGAGATCTACCAGAGTGTCTACGGGGAGGAGCACTCGCTGGTCGCGACGGCGACTTCGAACTTGGCGAGCGTACTCACGAGCCAGCAAGACTTCGCACGGGCGGAAGAGCTGTTTCGACGCGCGGTCGGCATCTTCGGCCGTACGCTAGCGCCGGGCCACTTGAGTACTGGGATTGCGCGCATCAAGCTCGGCCGGTCCCTGCTCGGTTTGGGACGTTATGCCGAGGCCGCCGAGGAGACCCTCGCGGGCTACGAGATCGTCAAGGCCCAAGCGAGTCCGGGGGTCAGTTGGCTACGCGCGGCCCGCAACGATCTCGTCGCCGCCTACGAGGCCTTGGGCGAGTCCGAACGCGCGGCTGCGTTTCGGGCCGAACTGCAGAACGCCGAGACGCAGCCGGACGATCGGCGCCGCTGAGGGGACTCGCTGCCGATCGAGCGCGTTCGCGGGCGATTCGAACCGGGAGGGCACGCGCAGGTCGTGGTTTTCGGCGACTGCTCCGGGGGGACTCGGTAGACTGTTCGCGGGTGATTCCCGGCGACCGAGTTCGCGGCGTCCGGACCCGCGACTCACCGCCTCGCGAAAGGAGACCGGGATGGACCGCTCGTGCATCGGCGTGGTGCTGTTCGTCGTTCTCGTGACCGTGGCGCCCGCATGTGCGCAGACCCTTGCCTTCAGCGATCAGACGCTGGCGGCGGGAGTCCAGAACACGCATAGCGTCGGCATCTTTGCGCACTCGAACTACAGCAGCGGGGCGGCCGCTGGAGACTTCAACGGTGATGGCTGGCAGGATCTGTACGTGCCCTCGGATGGAGTCGGCGGCGACGCGGAGCACTTGTTCATCAACGACGGCAGCGGCGCGTTCACCAATCAGGCTGCGGTGTGGGGATTGACGGCGTCCCACATGGGTAAGGGACCGACGGTCGGCGACTTCAACAACGATGGTTGGTTGGATATCTACTGCACCAGCGCTGGCGCGTATCCCAACCCGAGCGTGGGTCAGCATCGTCTCTACCGAAACAACGGCAACGGCACTTTCACCAACATCGCCGCGAGCGCGGGTGTCAACTTCACGACCACGGCTTCGCAGGACGGTTTCGGCTCATGCTTCGGTGACTACGACCTCGACGGGGACCTCGACTTGTTCGTGTCGGGAACGGCCAGCGGAAACACCGGGAGTATCCTGTTTCGCAACAACGGCGACGAGACGTTCACGAACGTCACGGCCGCCGCCGGCTTGTTCGTCGGTGTGCCGTTCACCATGCATGGGTTTGCACCGCGCCTTCTGGATATGGATGGAGATCATTACCCGGAGCTACTCTTGGTGTCGGACTTCGGGACGAGTCTGTACTACCACAACAACGGCAATGGCACTTTCACCAACGCCTCGGCCGCCTCGGGCACCACGCTCGAGGAGAATGGGATGGGCCAGACGGTCGGGGATTTCGACAACGATGGACTCGTCGACTGGTACACCACCTCGATCTATCAACCGTCGATCAGCTGGACCGGCAACAAGCTCTACCGGAACCTCGGAAACGGTACGTTCCAGGAGCGCTCCGTGGCGGCCGGCGTGTTCGAGGGAGGCTACGGCTGGGGTGCGGCGGCGGTCGATCTCGATCATGACGGTTGGCAAGACCTCGTGGAGACCAACGGGGGGTTGGGGCAGTTTCTCAACGAACAGTCTTACCTCTGGATCAACAACACGGACGGCACCTTCACGGAGCAGGCGTTGACCGTAGGGCTCGCGCACTTCGGCGAGGGACGAGGTCTGGTCCGCATCGATCACGACAACGACGGAGATCAGGACCTCGTCATCTGCGCCTTCAATGGGCCGATGACGCTGTTTCGGAACGACCTTGCCGGTCCCAACACACACTGGTTGCGGGTGTTCTTGTCGAACGGCGGGAGTCCGGACGTTGCCCCGCACGGAGTTGGGGCGACGGTGCGATTGTTCATTGGCTCCCAACAGCAGGCGCGCCCCATCGACTCGGGCGACAACTTTCTGTCGAAGAACGAGCTGTCCGCGCACTTCGGCCTCGGAGCGACGAGCGTCATCGACCAGGTGCTCATCGACTGGCCGAACGGTGTACAAACGGTCCTCGCAGATGTCCCCGCGGACCAGATCTTGACCGTGGTCTATTCCGCGGCCCCGGCGTTCCTGCGTGGCGATGTCAACGACGATGGCGCCATCAATATCTCGGATCCGGTGAGCTTGCTCGCGGGTTTGTTCCAAGGGAGCGCCATACCGTGTGCGAGCGCCGGGGACGCGAACGCCGACTCGGGCCTCGACATCGCTGACGTGGTGTATCTGCTCGGCTTCTCCTTCAATGGCGGTCCACCTCCGCCGGCGCCGTTCCCAACCTGCGGTGCCGGTGCGTCCGCACTTTCGTGCGCGCAGGGATGCTGAGGTCTACGAGCCGGAAATCGGCAGCGGCGTCGGTGGGTCGGCGATGTTCTGAAAGCGGACCACGCGCGCTCGGTTCTGACGTGCAAAGCTCACGACCGGGATCACTCCTCGGGCCAATAGGGCTTCGACGGTCTTCTCCGGCAGGGCGACTTCGGCGCAGGGTTGCATGTGAGTTTCGCCGTCGCGGCGGCGAGTATGAGCGGGGAGGTCTACCAGGTCGAGAGCCATGCCTGGGTCGACGGAACCACCGCGCTCGCGAAACGACTGCGCCAGTAACGTGGCGCAGGCGAGGGCGGGGTTGCCCCAGAGGTAGTCCTCATGAGGGGAGGCGCCCGTGAGTTCTTCGAAGGCGAAGGAGTCGATGGCGTCGGCGTCCTTTCCGTAAGGCAAACGGAGGAGCACTCGCGGTAGGGCGAGGCCGATCCACGGAGCCATGGGCGCGGCGCGGAGCGCCTGGTAGCCCGGGTCGACCGGAGCCCAGTCTCGCGGGTCAGGCGCTTCGGCGATCGCGTGGCAACCGATCCAGTGCGAATCGATGGCGCTGATGAACGGGGCGTGGGCGCGAGCTGCGATCGCGCCGATTCGCGCGAGGAACACGGCGTCCTCGTTCGGATTCGCACTCGCGTCAGCGGGGGGAGCACCGAACGTGTAGTGCCCGACGATGAGCGACCAAGGTTCGGCGTCGGGAGACTCCACCTCGCGAACCGCCCAGCGATGGAACGCCGACTGCGACAGATCATCGCGCGCGAGTTCGAGGTCGAGCCGTAGCTCTTCGCGGGTGATGTCCACGGCGAAGAGCTGCAAGTCCTCGGCGGTCTCCACGCGGGCCACGGTCTCGCGGAGTCCACGCCACAGGGACTCGACCTGCTGGAACGCGGGGGTGTGGAGAATGCGTCGCATGAGATCGCCGATGGCCGCGTCGACCGAAGCCACGAGCGATGCGTGATCGGACTCGAGACCCGGTGTGAGGTAGGGCCCGATGATCGCGCGCAGGAAGCGGTCGAGGCTCGGCGGAGTCGCGGGGCCGGTTGCTCCCGTGCTTCGCGGTGCCCCGAGGAGGCGATCGAACAGCGCGTCTTCCGGCTCCGCGGGCGGTGAACTGGGCGCGGTCGGGGGCGCTGCGGGGCCGCCCATGAGGCCGGTGCTGTCCGCTCGGAGTGCTGCCGCTGCGGCCGCTGCGGTCTTGGGATCGTGCAAGCGCCGGCGAGTTTCGCGCGTGGCTTCGAACCCCTCCACGCGCCGGAAGATCGCGTCGGGGTGGAAGTCATCCAGGTCGGTGAACGTCAAAGTGACCGGTGCCTCGCCGGGGGCGCCGAACTCGACTCGTGGTGCGACCTCGCGCAGGCGCTGGTCGAAGTTGTCCACGTCCAACGCTCGGGGGCGGCGCCCGTCGAGGGTTCCGGGCGGCTCGCGATTCCCGCGTCCACCGAGGTCAGCGAGGATCAGCACCTTGAACGGGTTGTTCGAGCGCGGCCGCGGCGCGCTCGGCGCTCGGAGCGCAAAGTTGAAGTCGAGTTTCATCGATTGGCCTCCCTGGCCATACTCTCGCACGAAACCGGCGACAGCCCAAGGCTTCGCCGGGTCGATCGTGGCGCGCCGCGCCGCCGGTTCGGCCGAGAATTGGGCGTGCAATTGCTTTCAGGCGTCGGCTATCGTCGCGACTGCTGATTCGTGATTTCGAGTCCCTTGGGAGGAATGCCATGTTCGACCATCCGGCCCTGCTGCAGTTGACGCGGTCCGTCGTCCGAATCGGGCGCTTGCGCTCCACCCTGGGTCTTCTCGGCTGGGATCAAGAGACGATGATGCCGCCCGCCGGGACTCCGAGTCGCGCGGCGGCGATTGGCGACTTGACCGAGGTGGTGCACCGCATGGCGACCGCGCCCGAGTTGGGGGACCAACTCGCGGCCGCGGAGGCGGTTTGTCGAACCGGCGAGGACTTGGACGCGAAGGCCCTCTGCCGCGAGGTTCGGCGGGACTACGATCGGGCCTGCAAAGTGCCCCCGGAGTTGGCGGAAGAGATCGCGCGCACCGCATCGGAAGCGCAGTC
Source organism: Planctomycetota bacterium (assembly GCA_050246115.1). Lineage (GTDB taxonomy): Bacteria > Planctomycetota > UBA8108 > UBA1146 > JAJFFE01 > JBFWWP01. The sequence goes on along the minus strand of JBFWWP010000024.1, from coordinate 16,391 downwards.
GAAATGGGCCGCTGCGCGGGCCCAGGACGACTTCGAGTCGTTCCGGCCGTACTTGGAGAAGCTGCTCGTCTTGAAGCGCCGCGAGGCCGAGGCCATCGGCAGTGGGTGGGCGACCGGCGGCACCCCGTCGGCCTACGATGTCATGCTCGACGAGTACGAACCCGGCTTCACCGCGGTGCACGTCCAAGGACTGGTCGACCAAGTGAAGCCTTGGCTCGTCGAGTTGGTGGCTCACTATGCACCCATCTCGGCGCGGACCCCAGCCCTCGCCGGTCCGTTCGATGTCGAGCGGCAGCGGAAGTTCGGCCTCGAGGTCATTCGGCGCATGGGCTTCGACTTCGAACGCGGCCGACTCGACCTTTCGACGCACCCGTTCTGCTCGGGGATCAGTCCTCGTGACGTTCGTCTGACCGCTCGCTATGACAACAGCACGATCGAGTCGCTGTTCACCTTGGTGCACGAAGCCGGGCACGGTTTGTACGAACAGGGGCTCGACTGGAATTGGGAGGGGACTCCACTCGCCGCTGCGGTCTCCCTCGGGATCCACGAGTCGCAGTCGCGCATGTGGGAGAACATCGTGGCGCGCGGGCGACCGTTCTGGACCTTCTTCCTGCCGCAACTACAGGCCGAGTTCCCGCATCTCCAGGGACTGGGACTCGGTGCGCTTCTGCGGGCCGTCAATCGGGTGCAGCCGTCGTTGATTCGGGTGGAAGCCGACGAGGTGACCTACAACCTCCACGTCATGCTGCGCTTCGAACTCGAGCGCCAACTGGTAGCGGGCGAGGTCGCGGTGGCCGATCTCCCCGGCATCTGGAAGGAGCGCATGCGCGCCGACCTTGGCTTGGTGCCGCCGACCGATCGCGAGGGCGTCCTGCAAGATATCCACTGGAGCTTCGGGGCATTCGGCTACTTCCCGACCTACTTCCTGGGCAACCTCTTCGCCGCGCAGATCTATGCCGCCGCCCAGCGCGAGTTGCCCGGGCTCGAGGACGGGATCGCGGCGGGCGAGCTGACACCGCTGCGCGAGTGGTTGCGCGCGGGAATCCATGTCCACGGGGCGCGCTACTCGGCGGATGAGTTGTGTCAGCGAGTCACCGGCGCCCGGTTGGACCCGGGTGTGTTCCGAAGCTACCTCGAAGGCAAGCTCCGGACCGTCCTGGGCTGAAGCGGCCGCGAACTCCGAGGCGGAATCGGCGGGGCTCCGGGCGGCGCCCTCTTTCCAGAAGGCGGGTCGTCCGATATCGTTCCCGAGGGAGTCGAGGTCGCGGAGGACCTTCGGACGACCGGACTAGGCTGGAAAGCGGGAGAGCAATGACCTTTGCTCCCATCGAGGATCTGCTGCGCGAGATCCGCAACGGTCGCATGGTGATCGTTGTGGACAGCGAAGATCGGGAGAACGAGGGTGACCTCGTGATGGCGGCCCAGAAGGTGACGCCAGAGTCGATTCGCTTCATGGCGACCGTCGGGCGCGGGCTCATTTGTGCTCCGCTGGCCCCGGACATCATCCAACGCCTCGAACTGCCGCCGATGGGGGATGGCACCGAGAATCCCGAGGACTGCGCCTTCACGGTGTCCGTCGACGCCGTGGCGGGTATCAGTACTGGGATTTCCGCTGCTGACCGTGCCAACACCTCGCAGCTCCTGGCCGACCCGGACTCGAAGCCGTCGGACTTCAAGCGGCCGGGACACCTGTTTCCGCTGCGCGCGCGCGCGGGGGGGGTGCTCGAGCGTTCGGGGCACACCGAGGCTGCGGTCGACCTCGCTCGGCTCGCCGGGTTGCGTCCCGCCGGGGTGATCTGCGAAGTCATGAACGACGATGGCACCATGGCGCGGCTCTCCGACCTCGAACTCCTGGCGCGGCAGCACGGTTTGCTCCTGGGGAGCATCGAGAGTCTCATCGCCTACCGTCGGCTCCACGATCCCGTGGTGGCGACCGTGCCGCTCGTTGGTCTGCGCCACATGAGCAGCGCGGAACTCCCGACCCCCATGGGCACCTTCATCATTCACGTGTTCCGCAACGCCCGCGACGAGGACGTGATCGCGTTGACTCTGGGTGCCGGCTTGCGGCCCCGGAGCTTCACCGATCCCGTGCTGGTGCGTGTCCACTCCGCGTGTTTCACCGGGGATCTCCTCGGTTCGCTCCGCTGTGATTGCGGCGGGCAGTTGAACGCTGCCATGGAGTGCATCGGCCGAGAGGGGCGGGGTATCCTGGTGTACCTCCCTCAAGAGGGCCGGGGCATCGGTCTGGCCAAGAAGATCGAGGCCTATCGCTTGCAGCAGGGGGGCATGGACACGGTCGAAGCCAACCGCGCGCTCGGATTCCCACCGGACCTTCGGCGCTACGACGATGCCGCGGACGCGCTGCGCTGGCTAGGGGTTGCACACGTTCGGTTGTTGTCGAACAACCCGGACAAGATCCAAGGACTGCAGCGGCTGGGCATCGATGTGATCGAGCGCGTGCCGCTCGAGGTCGGGTCGGGGCCCGCCAACGTGTCCTATCTCCAAGCGAAGAAGGGCAAGCTGGGGCACCTGTTCGAAGCGGTGTGATCGTTATCGCTTCGACCGGTGAAGTCCGAGGGCGGTACCGAAACGTACTCCCGAGGGGACGATTCGTGGGTATTGCCCGTCGCCACAACCGTACTTTGAAGCAGGGGGGATTCGTGTCTTCACGATGGAAACTCGCGGGCCTCATTGGCCTGGCACTGACGGCGAGTGCATGTGCTGGGCCGAGCAAGCTCAGCCGCGGTCTCGACCAGGGATACAACCAGCTGTACGTGAATAGTCCGCTGGTCTCGGAGCTCTGCCTCCCCTTCATTCTCGTGGGGGGCGCCGGCGCGCTCGTTGGGGATCTCCTGTTCGTGAACCCGGTCTACTGGTGGAAAGACGCCATCGAGGGCGTAGGCACGCCATACTACTATCGACCGCCGGTGGTTCCGGTGGCCGAGGCCGAGTAGGCCTCGGGCGGGCGCACGAGGATCGCCATCACCCCCCAAGCCCATCAGCCCCCAAGCAACCGCGTGTCGCGCTTGCTTGGGGCGTAGCTCTTGCCCAAGCGTGTTCCCCGACTCGCTCGTTCGCGCAGCGGGACGCGAGTTCCGAGTTCTCCCCGTCGCAATGCGCACGCCGCATCGGCTCGTCGTGCGCGTTCACGGCGGTGGGTCGCTTCGCTACCGGCGTTCGGGAATGACCAGCGTCGCTCCGACCTTCAGTTGTTCGCGCCCTTGGAGCACGCTCTCGTTCGCGTCCCGGATGCGCTTCCAGTCGTTGCCACTTCCGTAGAAGCGTCGTGCGAGCCCGTAGAGTGTGTCGCCCTTCTGAACGACGTACTTGCGTGGCGGCGGGACCACGCTCGGGGACGTCGGTGGCGCCGCCCGGTTCGGGTTCGCTGCACTTCGCACGTCAGCGGTTTCCGAGCGCGGTCGGATCACGCCCTCGGCGCGATTCGGGCTCCGAGTCGGCTCGGGCTCCAAGGTCGACGAACTCGGCACCGCCAGCGGCTCGGCGAACTCGGGCTCCGACGAGTCCACGCCTCGAAACGGACTGGCGGGGCGTTGCGTGAGGGGCGGCGGATCCACATTGATCCAGCCCGGTTGGATCTCTGGATTCGTGCGGACCGGCTCAGGGTCGATCGGGTAGGAGTGGATGCGCGTCGGTGCCGGCGGTGGCGGTAAGGAGTGCGCGTCGGAACGAAGTGCCCAAGGGAAGATCATCAACGGGTAGACGATGCGCTCGCCGTTGACGTTGTGGTAGCGGTAGAACGGGAAGAACCAGTGGCTCTTGCGGTACTCGCCGGTGCCGTCCACGGACTCGCGTGAGATGTTGCCCGCTACCCCGAGGAGCCCAAGGCTGGTGAGCTTGCGCCAGCGTGGCCGGGAGTCCTCGTTCTCCACCGTGATCATGTCGTAAGCCAGCAAACCGCCGAGGATCGCCTTGCCATTGCGCTCGCGATCGCGCACGTACCAACTCGCGGTGGGGATGTTGATCGCCAGGTTGCGGTCCTTGGAGCTGAAGGTCCCGGTCAACAACGCGGCCCATTCGCCAGGTCCCCAGGTCTCCTCGAGCCGCGTGCGGGTGTCCAGCGTGGGGGTCGTATCGCTCAGCGGGCCCGGCTCCTCCGAGGAACGAAGAAACGCGCATCCCGTCGCGGCTCCCACGGTGATCACGAGCAGGGTTGCTCGCACGATCCCGCGTGCCCCGCGGCCGAGTGGCGGGCGTGTCGCGGCGACGAGGTTGCGGCTCACGAGGTGAGGCATGAGGTCTCCTGCTCTACCGGTGTCGGTCTACCGAGTGTCTTGTCTGTCGTTGGGCCAGGCTCCCCGATTGCCGCGGCGCATGATGGTCGTGCGAGGCCCCAGCTTGGTAGCTATGGACGGTTCGCGCAAGCGGTCTTGGGTCGCACCTCGTCCCCCTGCGAGGGAGCGCTGGGCCGGTTTCGATCGCCGCTCGGTGCCGAACCGGCGTTCGCCCGCAAAGCGTCCGCAACGCGGCGCCGGGCTCAGTGCGAAGGTGCGGTTCCGTGAGTGGGCGGCGGCAGGCGTGACGCGATGACGATCGGCAGCGCCAACAGACCCGCGCCCACGAGGTACGGCACACTGGGACCGAACTGCCAGTAAGCGATGCTTGCGGCCAGAGGGCCGATCGCCCGCGAGAGGGCGCCGAGCGATCGGAAGACCCCGAGGGCAGCCCCCTGGCGCTCGGCCGGGGAGTACAGCGAGACCAACGCGGTGAGGCTCGGGATCGCGAAACCGCTGCCGATGGCCATGGGGGTGAGGCCGGCGTACAGCACCCAGGCGCGGTCGGCGAAGGCCAGAATCGCCAGTCCGGGGATGACGACGCTCAAGCCGATCACGGCCAAGCGCTTCTCGCCCAGGCGGGGAGCCAAGCGCCGCACGAGGCCTCCCTGCACTAGGGCGATCAGCAGGCCGACGTACACGAACATTGCCGCCATCGCGGTTGGCGTCCATTGAAGCCGATCGCGGACCAGGAAGGTGAGCGTGAACTCCATGCCGCCGAAGGCCAGCAAGAAGATGAAGTACGCAAGATTCGTCCGTCGGACCGCCGGTGCCAATGCGCCTCCCCAGAGAACTCGCGGATCGATGGGGCGCGCGTCGGCGGCCTTCCCGCGGCGTTCCGGCGGCAAGGTCTCGCCGAAGTGGCGCCAGATCCAGATCCAGTTCAGGAGCGAGAGGAGCAGCGCGCCGCCGGCCGCCGCCGAGAACGGGTTGACGCCCCAGCGAGCGAGCGCAGGGACCTCCGCGGCGAGGTCGATGAGCGAGAGCATGCCGCCCAGAGCCGGCCCCAGGATGAAGCCGAGCCCGAACGCGGCCCCAATGAGCCCCATGCCCTTCGCACGGTTCTCGCGGGTCGTGACGTCCGCCATGGCCGCCGTCGCCGTCGAGATGTTGCCCGACATGGCGCCCCCCAGGAGTCGCGCCCAAACCAGCAGCGCGAAGCTGCCGGCAAAGAACCACAGGACGTAGGAGAGGACCATTCCGCCGACGGTGGTGAGGAGGACGGGGCGCCGACCGAAGCGATCCGAGAGCCGTCCCCACACGGGGCTCAGCAAGAACTGGAGCAGGGAGTACAGCGAGCCGAGCACCCCTCCGAACAGCACCTGCACCCGCCAGTCCGCGAGGTCGTCGGTAGCCACCAGTTCGCGCAGCTGGTGGGCCAAGCGACCGATGGTGCTCTCGGGTCCCTCGCCCGCGAGGTAGTGATCGAGGAGGGCGGGGAACAATGGGAAGATGATCGAGAAGCCCACCAAGTCGAGGAACAGGGTCAGGAACAGGACGAACGCGGGAGATCTGCTCCGGCCCACTTGGATTCCTTCCGGCAACGACTTACCCTCTGACAGCTCGACGTACTTGCGGGCAGGGTAGCGGGAAGTGAGATTCGATGAAGCGGAACCTCGTTGCGAAGTCGATCCCCCCCGGCAGTGGCGCGTTGCGAACCCCCGTCCGAGTTTCGGGGCCAGCGCACTCGCTCGCGTGGGGCGTAGTCTCTTCCGAAGGGGGCTTTCGACAGCCCGCTCGTGGTCGTGGTCAGGTCGCGTCACCTTCACCCCAGAGCGGGCGTCTGCGACTCGCCGCGCCCGGCGCCCGTCGGAGCGACTCGTGAAGGCGCGGGATTGGGGGCGCGTGCTGGTGTTGACCGCTGCGCTCGCAACGCTCCCCGGTTGTTTCGGGCACGTTCACACCATCGGCGACGGTCCGCAAGGCGGCGACGTTTTCACGCAGAAGATCTGGTACGCAGCGTGGGGATTCGTCCCGCTGCAACGTGTCGATTCGGAACGACTCGTCGGCGCCGCGCGCGACTATCGCATCGTCACGTCCTTCCGGGCGAGCGATGTGTTCCTCAATCTCTTCTGCGGCCCGTTGGGGTTCTTTCGCCTCAGTAGTCGTGTCGAGAAGTAGACCCGGTGGACGCGCGCCTGCCGTCGTTCGTCGAACTCGACCTAGAAACCTCCCGGCGCGGACTCCCCGCACGCGTTGCCGATGATCTGGGCGGCCGCCCCGTGGTCGTGCGCGCGCTCGAGCGAATCCTCGCCTGTGAACGCCTTCGCCCACCGGTGGTGATCGTGGAGCAACGTCAGCTCGACGCGGCGCGCGCCTTGGTCGGCGATCTGCCGGTGAGTTGGTTTGCGCACGAACACGCCGACCTGCGGCAACGCGCGGACCTACGCCGAGCCCGGCGGTGGGGCAAGGAAGCCTGGCGCGGCGGACTGGCCGAGTCCTTCTTCACTTGTGAGCAGGGCAATCCCAGCGCCATTGCCGACCTTTACCAGCGCGAAGGATGGTCGGCGGCGATGTTCCTACCGGCCGAGGCCCCGTTCCTCGATCCCGCACGGATCGACGAACTGGCGACGGGGTTCGCGAGCGGTGGGGTCGCGCGAAAACTCTATCTCAGCACCGCGCCACCGGGCATCGCCGGTGACGTGTTGGGTCTCGAGATGGTTTCGGTGCTCGCGCAGTTCCAGCGAACCCTCGCGGACGTGCTCGGTTTCGTCCCGGACCGGAAGTCGGGGCACCCCGACGCCCACTTCTTCCATCCGTTCCCGCTGGCGGTGAGCGCGGCTCGCGGGCGCTTCACCGTCGACTCGCGCGCAGCGTTGGCGGTGGCACGGTCTTGGTGGGACGCCAGTCGCGGCCAGGAGTCCGAGGCCGGCGCGTTGTTTCGTTGGTTGACGCAGGCGCCCGACTCGGTAGCGGGGGCGCTGCCGGAGGAACTCGTTCATGAACTCGGCCCGGACGCGGGGGGCAGCCGTGCGCCGCGCTCGCGCGCCGCGGTTCCGGAGTCGGTCCGATGCACGGTGCGGGCACGGGTGCTCGCGGCCTGCTCCGAGCGCGACGACTCCCTGTTGACCGTGGGGGGCGGCTACCACGATCCCTTGCTCGACCCGAGCTGTCCGGACTTCTTGCGGCAAGCCCGAGCCGTGACCTTCGGCCTCCACGTCGACACCCCAGGTGCTGCCATCACCGAGTCGAGTGCAGATGGGGTGCTGGCCGCGGATCCCGACGTGATCACCGTCGACCTCGGCGCGGTCGGCGAGGAAGCGTTGGCGCGCATCGCACCCGGCACGCCGGGGTTCGACGCGCGGGTTCGTGGCTTGGAGACGCTGTTGGCACGGCGCGGCCCGCGCCATCGTCACCGCGCCCCGTTCGTCGTCGTGAGCGTGGTCATCGACGAGGCCAGCATGAACGAGTTCGAACCGTTCTTCGATCGCTGGCACGCCCGGGTCGCGCGTGTGCTCGTGCGCGGCCTCGAAGGACGGCGCGGCGAGATCGCATCCACGTCGGCCGGTTTGTTCGCGCCGCCGGAGCGCGCGCCGTGTGTTCGCCTCACGACGCAGCTCCGCGTCGAGGCCGACGGCACCGTTCCTTTGTGCGCGCGCGACCCCGATGGCGAAAACCGGATCGGCAATGTCCAGGTCGACGCGATCGCCAGTCTGTGGCAGGGGACCGGACTGCGTGCGGCCCGGCGGGCCCATCGAGAGCATCGTTGGGACGAAATCGGCCACTGCGGCCCGTGCGCGTCTTGGTTTCGACTGGACTGATCGCGGCGACCGGGGCGCGCGCAGAACGCCGCTCGAGGACGGGTGAGAGCAGCAATGACGGACGCTGGGATCGAGATCGTCGAGTATCGAGCCGCCTTTCGCACCGAACTCGTCGACCTGTGGGGGCGTCTGTTTGCGGGCCGGCGCCACTTTCGCCCGCTCGACCGGGCCACATGGGTCCGTGAGATCGAGCGCTCGGGCTTCGATCCCTGCGGCCTGCGCGTAGCGTTCCACGGCGATCGCGTGATCGGCTTTGCCCACGGCGGAGTCTGGCAGGGCGACTTCTTGCGCCACTATCGACCCCACTTCGTCGGCGACCGATTGCCCTACCTCGCCATGGTTGGGGTGGCTCCCGAGATGCGTCGTCGCGGGGTCGGTCGTGCGTTGGTGTCCGCCCTTGCCACCACGTTCGGAGCGCGGGTCGAGCCGGATGGCAGGATGTTCAATCCGTTCTACGGCAACAGCGCTGCGCCGCGCCCGCCCTTGTGGGGCACGACCGAAGGCGCCGCGGTTCCGATCGATGATGCGGCGGCTCGCGGTTTCTTTCGAGCGCTCGGTTTCGCCGAGGTCGCCGAAGCGCACAGCCAGCTCCTGAACCTGACCGCTGCGGCGCGGACCGTGGCGACAGGCCCGAGCGCCGCGGACGTCGAGATCATCTCCGAGCGCGACTACCTACCGGCATTGGGGACCTCGACGGGACGAACCTTCGGCGAGACCAACGTTTCACGGACGTGGATCGCAGTCGAGGGCACGGTGCAGCGCGCCGCGCTCGTGGCGTATCCGTTCGCGACTCCTGCAGCCGGGGCCGATTGGGCGATCTACTCCCTCGAGGTGGAGCCGGCTGCGCGCGGGCGCGGCCTGGGCACGGTATTGTTGCGGGCGTTCCTGCGTGAACTGCGCGAAGAGCTACAGGCGCGGACCGTCGAGACCTTGGTGATCCCCGCAGAGTCGCCCGCCGCACTGCGGCTCTACACCGCGCACGGCTTCGAGTCCGTCGCGCGCTGGATCGTCCTCGGAGCTGCCGGCGTCGACGGATCGTAGGGGCTCCCGAGTGCTAAAGCTCCAGTGCTCCACGAACGCGAGTCGCCGACGGCGGTGAGCGCCCTCGGATTCGAACCGTTGCGCGGCAAAACCTGGTGCAAACTCGGTGATCCTCGCCTATTCTCCGCGGCATCGGGTGTCGCGAGTTCCAACGTACCCCGGCGCCCGATCGGTGACCTCGAGGCGTGGGAGATCGGATCGACCGCATGGCCAAGTTCCCCTCATCCCGAAACGTCGACCCGCAGCCGCAGCAAGGCGACGAAGGTCCTCGCGAAGAGGCAATCCGCCCCCGCAACTTGCAGGAGTTCGTCGGCCAGAAACAGGTCGTCGACAACTTGCGGGTGTTCATCCACGCGGCACGAACCCGTCGCGAGCCCCTCGATCACATCCTGTTTTCGGGAATGCCCGGCCTCGGCAAGACGACGCTCGCGTGCTTGGTCGCCGAAGAGATGGGCGTTGGCTTCCGGGCGACCTCGGGGCCCGTGCTCGAGCGAGCGAACGACTTGGTGGGAATCCTCACCGATCTGTCCGAGGGCGACGTGCTCTTCATCGACGAAATCCACCGTCTCAACCGCGTCGTCGAAGAGTACCTCTATCCAGCGATGGAGGACTTCTGCGTCGACATCATGATCGATCAAGGACCGAACGCGCGCTCGGCCAAGATTCACTTGCGGCCGTTCACGTTGGTGGCCGCCACGACTCGCGAAGGCAACCTGACCGCGCCGTTTCGCGCGCGATTCGGGATCCAAGAAAAGGTCGAGCCGTATCCGCCCGAGGACATGGAGCGCATTCTCCACCGGAGCGCGCGCATCCTCGGTATCGACCTGGCCGCAGACGGTGCCGCGATCTTGGCCCGGCGTTGTCGCGGCACGCCGCGCATTGCCAACCGCTACCTCCGGCGCGTGCGGGACTTCGCAGCGGTCGACGGGCACGCGCGGATCGACGCGAAAGTCGCCACCGACTCGCTGGCGCGGCTCGGCGTCGACGATCTCGGGCTCGACCAAGTCGACCGGCGGATCTTGCACATCGTGTCTCGGAGTCGCGGAATCCCCGTGGGCGTGAAGACCATCTCGGTGTCGGTCGGCGAGGACGAGCGCACGATCGAGGAAGTGTACGAACCCTATCTGATTCGGTGCGGGTTCCTCGAGAAGACGCCGCGTGGGCGCATGCTCGGGCCGCAGGCGTCGCTCGTCCCCGGCCTCGACGCACCGCTGTCGCCGGGTCCATTGTTCGACAACCTGTACACGGAGTGAGGAAACGACGGATGGGACTCGCGGCCAGCCTTCCGCGCGGTGGTTCGACGCCTCTCGGGATTCGCGCCACTCGGCTCTGGATCATCGGGTTGCTCCTCGCCAGCGGGGCGCTCATGCCGCGCGCACTGAGCGCCGAGAGCGATGGCCCGGTGATCGGCGTAGCCCTTCACCGTGGCGGCCCGGTGATGATCGGGAGCGCCGATCAGCGATTGCGGGTCGAGTCGCGCGACTTTGCCGAGGAACTCGCGCCGGGTCGTCAGGAGCTGCGGTTCCTCGAGGACGAGGCCTACTTCGGGGGCTGGCAGTTTCGCTCGGCCTTGCGGATTCGCGCGAGCGATGGGGTCACAGCGGTAGGCGATCGGCGCTATGAGGGATGGATCGAGGTGCTGCCGCCGAACAAGGCCGGTGAACCGTGGTTGGTCGTGAACCGATTGCCGATGGAACGCTATCTCGTCGGCGTCGTCGGCAACGAGATGCCGCGCTCCTTCGAGCCCGCGGCGCTCGCGGCGCAGGCCATTGCCTCGCGGACCTACGCGCTCTATCAGTTGATGAGCCGGGCGCAGGGCACGCGCGTGCACGTGTCCGCATCCACGGCGTCGCAGGTCTATCGCGGTGTCGAGACGGATGCGCGCGTGCGCGCCGCCGTGGCGAGCACTCGGGGTCAGGTCCTGCTGTTCGACGGGCATCTGTTCGAGTCGTTCTTCAGTTCCACGTGCGGCGGCGCGACCGCGAGCGGGGCGGAGATCCTGAACGCACCGAGAATCCGGCCGCTCGAGCCGGTCGTGTGTGGCTATTGCGCGGGCACCCAGTACGCGGCCTGGACCCTGGATCTACCCGAGCCGCGCGTCCGCGCGGCGCTCGCCCCGTTCTGCCAAGAGCACGGGATCGTGCTGGAGACGATTCGCACCATCGCGCCGGTGGAGGTTGGACCCGGTGGCCATGCGAGCTACGTCCGCATCGACCACACCGGCGGCAGCTTCGAGTTGGACGCCGGCGCCTTTCGCCGACAACTGGGCACCGACGTGATCTACTCGACCTCCTTCACTTGCCGCCTCAGCGACGAGCGCTTGCATTTCGAAGGGCATGGCTATGGACACGGGGTCGGCATGTGTCAGGTCGGGGCACAGGCGTTGGCGAAGGACGGCCGCGATCCCGTGGCGATCGTGCAGTTCTACTACGAGGGCGCGAGCGTCGTGGTGCTCTGGGAATGAACCCGAGCGAGACCGCATGAGCGCCCCGAACACGCAGCGGTTGGCACCCGGTTTCTCGTTTCGGGTGGTCGCCGGGGATCCGTCGGGCGCGCGGGTCGGGGAGTTCGTGACGCCGCACGGAACCGTCGAGACCCCGGCATTCATGGCCGTCGGGACTCAAGGCGCGGTCAAGGGCGTCACGCCCGATCAACTTCGCCGCGCCGGCGGCACGATTCTCTTGTCGAACACCTACCACCTGACCGTACGCCCCGGATCGGCCGTGGTGCGGGAACTCGGTGGGCTCCACCAGTTCTCGGGGTGGGACGGCCCGATTCTCACCGACAGCGGCGGCTTCCAGGTGCTTTCGCTCGCGGCGCTACGCCGCATCGATGACGTTGGGGTCGTGTTCCGTTCGCACCTCGACGGCCAGGAGTTGCGGCTGACGCCCGAGCGGGTGCTGGAGATCCAAGCCGAACTCGGGACCGACATCGCCATGGTGCTCGATGATTGCCCGGGCCCCGAAGTCGATCGCGACGGCGCCGCCTGCGCCCTCGAGCGAACCCTGAAGTGGGCGCGGCGCACCGCCGAGCACCGCGAGGGACTGCGCTCCCCGGATCCGCTGGCGGTGTTCGGAATCCTGCAAGGTGGGGCCTTCGAGGATCTGCGGCGGGAGGGGGCCGAGCGTTTGCGCGAGATCCCCTTCGACGGGTACGCGATTGGCGGGGTGAGCGTCGGCGAAGACCGGGAACGGCTGCTCGCGACCATCCCCTGGGGCGCCCGCCACCTGCCGCTCGAGCGGCCGCGCTACCTCATGGGGGTGGGTGGGCTGACCGAGTTCACGCACGCCATCGACGCCGGTGTGGACCTGTTCGATTGCGTCATCCCGACTCGTAACGCGCGCAACGGGTTTCTCTTCCGGCGCCACGGCGATCCCATCCGGCTGCGCAACGCGCGCTATCGGAGCGACCCGGGGCCGATCGAGGACGGCTGCTCGTGCGAAGCCTGCGCTCGGTTCTCTCGGGGCTTCCTGCAGCACCTCATGCTCCGGCGGGAGATTCTCTACAGCACCCTCGCGAGTATCCACAACCTGCACGTGTTCTACCGCTTCCTCGCCGACGCGCGGGCGGCCATCCGGGCCGGGACCTGGGCAGCCTTCGCCGCCGCCCACCGGTGACGAGGCTTGGTGTCGGCGCGGCGCCCCCGGGCCGGGCGTCGCCGACGCCGTGGGTCCTCGACGAGCCAACCCCCGCGAGGGCGCTTGATCCGACTGCAGGCTTCTCTATAATCCTGCCCCTTTGGATGATCGGCGGTTCGCCTCAGCGAGGCCCGCGTGGACGACGTGCCGGACGGGGCCGCTCGGGGCGTGGCGAAAGCGCGCGCCCGACCCGCGGGAACTCCCCGGGGCAGTGTCTTTCACGAGCCGGGTCTTTCACGAGCCGGGCGTGCGCGGCCGCTTGGCGGGCCTCCGGGTTGCCCGGAAGAATTGCTTCATAAGGATCGAATCGCCGCATCAGGATCGCCTCTTAAGGATCGGTTGAAACGTGACCTTCGACGGATGGTTCGGGATCATCATGCAGGCCGAGACCGGAGGGGGCGGTGGCGCAGCGCCGAGCGGGTTCAACTTTTTCGAGCTGCTGCCGCTCTTCGTCATTCTCTACTTGGTCATGTACTTCTTGATGATCCGTCCGCAGCGTAAGCAGCAGAAGCAGCACGAGGCCATGTTGGCCTCCCTCAAGAAGAACGACGAAGTCAGGACCAGCGGCGGCATCTTCGGCAAGGTGGTGACGGTCGACAAGGACCGCGACCAGGTGACGCTGAAGGTCGACGACCAGAACAACGTGCGGCTGCGCGTGGCGCGGTCGGCGGTGGTGGCGGTGCTGGATCGCAAGCCGGAGTCGACCGAGGCTTGAACGGGTGGCGGCTTTGCCGCGGCCACGAGGGGCTTTTCGAGAAAAGAATCTACTCCCGAGGCAAGCGCGGCACGCGCGGGCTTCGGGCCTAGACAGACTTGCGGCGCTGATGGCAGCGCGCACTTGTGACAGGACACGGGTAGGATGTTCAAGAACGTACTCGGTGGCTCCATCTTCGTGCTCATTCTCATCGCGCTGAGTGCGTGGGTTCTCACCCGCAGCCAGATCCCGCTCGGAATCGATCTTCAGGGAGGGACGGAGTTCCTCTTCAACGTCGACTTGAGCGAGGTGCCCCTGGAGAGCTTGGGGGATCGCAGCGACCGAAACTTCGCGCAGGACGCCAAAGAAGTCATTGCCACCCGCATCGACGCCTACGGCCTGAAGGAGATCAGCGTCTCCGTGGTCGGCGATCGCTCGATTCTGGTCGAGGTGCCGGGCAAGAGCGAAGAAGACGTGCGCGCCGTCCGCAAGATGATCCAAGACGCTGGGCAGCTGTCGTTCCACCTGCTCGTGGACGACCAGAGTCCCGCGGCGATCGCGGCCGCAGAGGCCGCTCGGGCCGAGTACATCAAGGCGGTTGCGTTGTTCAACAGCGGGCAGCTGGCCACGGCGCCGGCGGCCCCGGAGCGACTCGTGATCACCGACAAGGAGCCCGTCGGCGCGCCGCAACCGTTCGTGCCCCGCAAACACTTGGTCGACAACCGAGACGGGTTCAAGGTCAGTGGCAAATACCTCAAGGAAGCCTTTGCGAGCACCGGGGAAGACGGTTTCCCGGTCATCGCCTTCGAGTTCACCGGCGTCGGCCGCAGCCTGTTCTCCGATCTCACCGGCAACAACGTCGGCAAGAGTCTGGCGATCAACCTCGACGGAGAAGCGTGGTCCGTCGCCACCATCCAGCAACGAATCGCCGGCCGCGGTCAGTTGACCGGCAGATACGACGCAGAGGAAATGCGCGGCATCGTCACGGTCCTGAACGCCGGCAGCCTGCCCGCGCAGCTGGTCCTCGAGCACCAGCAGACGATCGGGCCCGCGCTCGGCCGCGACTCCATCAACCGTGGTGTTCAGTCCATGGTGGTGGGCGTGCTGTTGGTCGTCCTGTTCATGGCGTTCTACTACCTCGCCGCCGGCGTGGTCGCTGACCTCTGTATGTTCCTGAACCTCCTGTTGCTCATCACGTGCCTGGTGGTGTTCCGCAACACCCTGACTTTCCCGGGCCTGGCGGGTCTGCTGCTCACGATCGGTATGACGGTCGATGCGAACATCCTCATCTTCGAGCGGATTCGCGAGGAGCGGAAGCGGGGACGCTCGCTGAACCAAGCGATGACGCTCGGCTTCCAGCGGGCCTTCTGGACCATCTTCGACGCCAACCTCACGACCCTGATCACCGCCTACATCCTGTTCCAGTTCGGCTCGGGACCGGTGAAGGGTTTTGCGGTGGTCTTGTCGATCGGTTTGATCGCGTCGTTCTTCACGGCGATCTACGTGAGCCGCTTGGTGCTGTCGATCCTGATCAAGGCCGGCCTCGTGAAAGACCTGAAGATGAAGGAGCTCATGGGCGAGTCGTCCTATGACTTCCTGAAGCACCAGAAGCCGGTGCTCACCGCCTCGGCGATTCTCATCGGACTCGGGTTGCTGGTCACCGCGATCCGCGGATCCGACGCCCTGGGACTGGATTTCACCGGCGGCTCGCGGCTCCTGGTCAACCTGAGTCAGAGCGCGAACGAGGACCAGATTCGCGGTCTCATCACGGGCATCAAGGCGGAGGATGGGACGCCCCTGTTCACCGACGTGCAAGTGCAGGCGGTGGGCGATGAGGGGGCCGGGGCCGGACATGCCACGTACTCCATCCGAACCCGCACGACCGACCTCAAACGGACCGCAGTCGAGGGCGACGGCGATGGTTCGGTCCTCTCCGGTGCCGAGGCGTTCCAGGTCGAAGTCGAGAAGGCTCTGGCCAGTGCGAACCTCATGCCACCGCCCGCGTTCTCCGACGCCAAGATCGAGGACGACGGTTCGGTGACCGTCGCGATTCACCTACGGAAACCCGCTGGGGTGGACATTGGACTGAAGCAAGTCGAGACCGCCTTGGCCGCCGGTGAGCCGCCGTTCGTGTTCACCTCGGTCACCGAGAGGCAGGACGACGGCATGGGCCTGCACGAGTCGTTCTGGATCAAGGCGCCGGTGCCGGCGGATGCGGCGGAGGCCAGCGGTCCCCTCCTGGATCCCATCAGCAAGGTGCAAGCTGGGATTCGACTCGCGTTGCGCGGGCAGGACATTGCGCTCGCCGAGGCGTTCCCGCAGGTCGACTCCATCGGCTCGCGGGTCGCGCAGGATCTGCAAGGGAAGATCTTCGTCGCGATCATGATCGCGTTCGGGGCCATCGTCTTCTACGTGTCGCTGAGGTTCCAGCTCAAGTTCGGGCTGGCCGCGATCTTTGCGACCCTCCACGACATCTTGTTCACGATTGGTATTCTGGTGATGGCCGATCTCATCTTCGGGAGTTTCCTCAGCCTGAAGATCAGCCTCGCGGTCATGGCGGCCTTGCTCACGGTCGTCGGCTACTCGCTCAACGACACCATCATCATCTTCGATCGCATCCGCGAGAACCTGGAGGGGACCAAGCGTGACGTGAACTACGCGGAACTGGTGAACCTCTCGGTCAACCAAACGCTGCCTCGTACGCTGTTGACTTCCTTGACGACGCTGTTCGTCGTATTGGTCCTGCTGGTCTTCGGGGGCGAGCCGCTCCAGGGGTTTGCCTTCGCGCTGAGCGTCGGGATCATTGTCGGCACTCTGTCGTCGATCTACGTTGCTGGCCCGGCGCTCATCTTCCTCCATAAGCGGGGCGAAGCGCGCCGCCTGGCGCTGTTGTCGGAAGCCGCGGCGGCATCGAAAGCGTAAGAGGCACGGCGTTCGGCGGACCCGGCGCAGTGAATCCGGCGGC
>JBFWWP010000023.1:103601-105204 GCA_050246115.1 Planctomycetota bacterium | reverse complement strand
GAAGGAACGCCTCAGCCCCGGAGGTACCTTCATGAGCAAGCTTCGTCCTCGGCAGCCGGCCCGCCGGCGTTGCCGCCCACGCCGGGTCAAGCCCGCCACCACGTACCTGATCACCAAGAAGACCAGCGACGACCTGTTCTGGCTCGTGGCGTCGCCGAAGATGAACGCGCTCTTCCTCTACACGCTGATTCTCTGGGCGCGTCGCTACGGAGTCCTGATTCACGCCTTCCGCCGGCCTTCATGGGCCAGTTCCTGACGGAGACCTCCAAGGCGATCAAGGTCCTAATCGGCGAGACGCGTCGAATCTGGAGTGGCAAGCGCTACTCCGCGGTCGCACTGCTCGATCTGGATGCGGCGGAGCGCAGGGTGGCCTACTACACGCTCAATCCAACTCGGGCCGGGCACACCCCCCCACCGTTTCGCCGGGCGTCACGAGCGCTTTCGCTGCAGCGCATGGTTAGGCGCCGCACTCTAGCTGGATTCTGATTCGGTCGAACTGCGTCTGTATGTGCCGTCTGATCGGCTGCTTCCAAAACACCATCAACGAAAGGACGATTCGAGAAAAGAAGCCGGTTGGGACAGTACGGGAAGAGTACCGAACGAGCGTACTGCCGCCTTCACTCATGAAGTCCACTTCGTCGATCAAGCGACCCCCAGAAGCGGTGTCGACCTGCGTCACCAGGCGGCGATTCGCGTCGTATTCCAGCACGGTGCAATCACGGATGACGGGGGCACGCCTGGGGCGCTCGATGACTATCTGATATCTGGTACCCGGACCGAGCTGGCCAGGCGACTCGGCAATGATGCGAGCTCCGGGATAGATGAGGGCTGCGTTCGAAGGCTCGGTCACGAATGCAAACACCTCTGGGGTGGAGCGGTCGATCCTGACGTTCAGGTTGATGTGCATGATCGTGCGTCCATCGGTTCAAGCTTACCCAGCCGCGCCAGTCGCCGCCGCGTAGTTGCCAGAGTACCCGGACCGCGGTCTGCAAGGAACCGGTTGTTAGGTGGGTTTGGCTGAAACGAACGCGCGTGCCGCGGCGAGCACCGTGAGTGCGAGTACAACCCCAAGAACGATGCCGCCGACAAACTGCCTGCGCGTTCTGGGACGGGCGTCGTGTCGCCCCAAGAGCATGAAGGCGAGAAGCGCGAATGGGATGGCCGCGACACAGGAACCCACACGGGCCCAGAGACGGTCAGCCCACCCCAAGAGGTGCATCATGTACGGGACACCCGGCATGACCGAGACAATCAGCGCAACGCAGAGGGACCAGCGCAAGGTTGTCTTCGTCGTACCCTCTTTCGGGGTCACTTGTCGCGCCTCCCGACGTCTTGCCGCTCAGCCGCGAGCGGCGCACCCATGCTACCGCTTCCGCCCCTCGCGTGCCCGCAGCTCGTCGGCTGCATCGGCTTGTTGTAGGCGGGCACTCCTCGATGATCCTACCTACTCGGCGCGACCGCCCCAAGCGGGCCAGCAACGCCTTGCCTCGCCTGTCAGGTGCGGGGACAGCTCGCGATCGGTTTTCGTCCCCTTCTGGAAACGTCGAGTTCGTTGACGTAAGCACTGGCTTGTTGGAGCTTTGCCGCGCCACTGTCACCGCTG
>JBFWWP010000023.1:0-103501 GCA_050246115.1 Planctomycetota bacterium | reverse complement strand
CGCGCTCACCCCCGTCCGTCGTGCGTTGCGGCGATGGTCTCGGCGTTCCGCAGGAAGACGATACTGCGTTGAGCTTGGAGGGGCGCCTCGTGACTGTGACGCGGCAGTTCGACCAGACACAGGCCGCGGTAGGCCGCGTCGCGGAGGACCCGCAGGAGCGGTGGAAAGTCGATGGTGCCTTGGCCGAGCGGGAGGTGCTCGTGGCGGCCGCCGCGGATGTCGTCGACGTGGACGTTGACGACATCCGCGACGACGCGGATGAGCTCCTCGTCGAGCGGCGGCGGTTCCGAGCACTCGAGGTGCCCGAGGTCGACGGTGAGGCGGAGCGCGGGATGCGGCAAGCGTTCACGGAGTTCACGGTAGTGGCTGAGGTTCTCGACGAACATACCGGGCTCGGGTTCGAAGGCGAGCGTGATGCCCGCTCGGTGTGCACGATCGAGCAGAGTCGGTAAGGTCTGCTGCAGCCGATCCCAGCAGGCCGCACTCGCGGTGCCCGGCTGCGCCGCGCCGCTCCACAGCGATACGACGCGCGCGCCGAGCGACTCCGCAACCTCCAGCGCCCGTTCGTAGTATTGCACGCGCAGTCGCCGGCCCTCGGGGTCGATCGAGACCAGGGATGGCCGGTGCTTGCGGAAGGCATCGAGGTAGTAGCGGGCACCGGTTTCGATCACCGGCTCGAGCCCCGCGGCTTCCAGCTGACGACGAACTTCGCGGCAGCGCGCGGGCGTCAAGTTCTTCGGATCGAGCGGATGATGATCCAACGTAATCCCAACGCCCTGGTAGCCCGAGTGTCCGAGCACCTGCAGCATTTGCTCGAAGGAATGATCCGCGAAGCCGTTCGAGACGTAGCCGTAGCGCAGCACGCCGCCTCCGTTCAGGGTGTGCCGGAGTCGAGATTCGGGGCCCGGTCGGAGGCCACGGTCCAGGCCTCGGGGAAGCGCCGGCGGAGCCACTCGAGGGCCTCTTCGCGACTCGAGAGGTCACCGTCGCGCTGGGCATCGAAGGCCTCTCGCAACAGTTTGCCGAGGAGTGGTCCCGGCGCCACACCGAGTTCGATCAGGTCGCGCCCCCGAACCAAGGGCTCCGCGGGCGGGCCCGCCGCGCGATAGTCCTCGTACAACGAACGCGCGGTCTCGACCGCACTCACGTTGCGATGGCTACCCATGCAGTCCGCGTGACCGAGGCGCAACAGGGCCTCGAATGCAGGCTCGTCGAACAGCCGCTGCTGTCGCGCGACGCGCATGGCAGGAATTCCCGGCAGCACCATGTGACGCTGTACCAAGAAGCACACTTCTTCCTTTTCGCGCCGGGACAGGCGCAGCCGGTCGCAGATCACCTCGGCCATCGCCGCGCCCACCGTCTCGTGACGGTTGAAGCGGATCCGATCGGTGATGCTGAAGGTAGACGCCTTGCCGATGTCATGGAGGAGCGCGCCGAGCGCCAACGGAAAGGTCGGGGCTCGGAGTTCGCCCAGGACCATCCCCGTGTGGCGGTGCACGTCGCCCTCGGGATGATACTCCGGCGGCTGCGGCACGTCGCGGAGCGCTTCGATCTCCGGGAGGATCTGAGCCATGAGGCCGCTGTCCGACAGCATGAAGTAGCCGAGTTCACGACGCGGGTGGACGAGGATCTTCTCGAGCTCATCGCGAATCCGCTCGGCGCTGACCTGCTGGATACCCGGCGCTTCGTCCAGCACTGCGGCCCACGTGCGGTCCTCGATCTCGAACCCCAGGACCACCGCGAATCGGACCGCGCGGAGCAACCGAAGGCGATCCTCCCGAAAGCGGCTGCGAGGATCGCCGATCGCGCGCAGTCGGCGGGCCTCCAAGTCGGCGAGCCCGCCGACGTAGTCGACGACGCACCCCGCGTCCAGGTCGTAGAAAAGCCCGTTCACCGTGAAGTCGCGTCGCAGCGCGTCCTCTTCCTCGCTCGAGTAGCGCACCCCCACCGGATGGCGCCCGTCTTGGTACTCGAGGTCTGCCCGGAACGTGACGACTTCGATCGTCTCCTCTCCCAGGACTACCTTCGCCACCCCGAAGTGCGCCCCCACCATGACGGTCCGGTCGAAGAGCGCGGCCACGCGCTCGGGCGTTGCGCTCGACGCAATGTCCACATCCTTGGCGGGCCGCCCGAGCAAGTGGTCGCGCACGGCCCCTCCGGCCAGGAGTGCACGTTCACCCGCAGCGACCAAACGCCGATAAACATGGCGTGCCCCGTCGGTCAGGACGGGGGCGGTGCGGACGACGCGTTCGATCGGCACGACTCGCTCCTCGTAGGGGCCGCATCGGCGGCGGGGCGAAGTGGAAGTTCGCGGGAAGCCACGCAGGCAGCCGGCCCGTGAAGGTCGCCACGGACGGCGGCGTCCAGCGGCGTCGGCGCCCCGCATCCAACAGATGCCCCAATGGTGCGCGAAACACCGGCGGTCGGCAACGACTCGGGTGAACGGAAACCAGAGAGGAAGTCGCCGCGGTGACGAGCCCCGCCCATCGACGAGCCCGCAACGAGACCGGAGACGCGCCCCCCGCCAGCGCGACGAACTGGCGGTCGCCGTGGCCCCCGGTCGCAGCAAGCGACGTCGATCCGCGTCGTGAACCGACGGTGTTGGCTTCGGGTAGCGACGCGACGGGCGAACCCGCAGCCGCCCCGCCGCGCGGCGCGAACGAGCTGGTCGAGATCGAGCTTGACTCCCAGACCCAGAACTCGGTCGAGCCCACATCGGCGGCCGCGACCGAGCGATTGGGCCTCGGCGCAGACGCGAACTCCGTGCCGGCGCGGACGCCCCTGTGGCTCGCGGGCTCGGCCACCGCGCTCCGCGCGCTGGCCGTACCCCTGAGAAGCGGGCAAAGCACTGCGCCGGCAAGCCGCGAACGCGCACCCGACCTCCCAACCGCGATCGCACCCGATCCCGAGCCCGAGCCCGAGCCCGGTGACGCGGCGGCGCCGCCCGGGTGCGCGGCCGAGCGCACGCTCGACCTGCTCGCGAACTACCCCCATCCCGAGGAGGTCGCCGCGGTCGCCGCGGCCGGCCTGGAAGAACCCGAACTCCAAGAGCGCGTCCTCGACCTGCTGCTCGCGCTGCCGACACCGCGAGCTGCACGCGAAGTCATCCGGCGTTACCACGGCTTGCCCGAAAGCCTGCGCAGGCAAGCCATGAGCCGAGATCCGTCGCGTTTGAGTCACGCCGCCGAACTCTTGCTCGGCTCGGATCGAGCTCAGACCCGACTCAACGTCGTCGAGTTCGCCGCCACCGCACTGGCGCACGAGCCGCAGCAGCTGACGCAGTACTTGCCGTGGTTGCTGCAGCTGATGGACGACCCGGTGGATCGCGTTCGCGAGCGCGCTCGCGGAACGCTGCTCGATGGTCTGCGCCACGAACACAACGTCGGCCGCTTCGGTCAGCGTCCACGGGATCGCGCCTTGCAAGGGCTCATGCTGCTCCTCGAGCGCTTCGAGCGCCACCAGGACCTCGACGTGATCCGCGCCCTGTTCGAGATCGGCGACCATGGGGCCGACCTACTCGGTCGCGCGGTGGGCGAACGTCGGCCCGCGGCGAGCGCAATCGCACGGGTCGCCAGCGAAGAGACCGCAAACGAGCGCGATCTGGATTGTCGCTTGGCGGCGCTGTTTCGTTGGTTGCGGAGTCCGTTCCCAGCCGCGCGGGAAGAGGCCCGACGACTGCTGCGCGAACGCAGCGACGCGCCGTTTCTCAGTTGCTGCGTACGCCGCTTGCTCGCCGAGGGACAAGTCGGCGCAGACCATCCGACCTTCAAGCACCTGCGTTGGGACCTGACTCCGCCGACCGTCTTGAGCGAACTTCCCGCCAGCACCATGAACCGCATCGCCGGCTACCTGAACAACCCCTCGGTGGAACCCGCGGACCGCGCCCAACGCCTCGCGCGCTTGCTTCCCGCGTGCAGCCCGGCTTCCCTGAAGGAGGTGCTCGGACGGCTGCGCGAACTCCCGACCGAAGGCATCCTGGAGGCGATCGAAGCGGTCACGCTACGCGCCGATGCCGACGAGGAGGTGCAGCGACTCGCGACCGAGCTCGTGACGTTGAAGGCGGGTGGACGAGCGTACACCCTGCTCGTGCGGCTCTTGCAGAGTCCGTTCGAGTCCGTTCGGGCGCTCGCCCAACGGCGACTCTCGGGTCACGGACTCGAGTTCTACTTCGAGTCGCAAGCGCAGCTCAGCCCAGAGGCGCGCAAGCAGAGCATTGCCATCCTGCGTCGCGTCGACCTGCACTTCTTCGGTCAACTCCGGCGTGCACTCCGAGCCCCTGAGGAAGACCGCGTGGTGCGGGCGCTCGGTGCGGTGCTCGACCTCGACCAGGTGAGCCCCATCGAGGACGGTCTGTTCGACCTGACCGTGAACCCGAGCCCCCGAGTCCGCGCCACGCTGGCCCAGGCTCTCGCACGGACGAGCGGCGACGCCCGTCACCACTACCTGCGACTCCTCCTCGCTGACAGCGATCCGCGGGTGACGGCGAACAGTGTCGAGGCGCTGGCGAAGATCGAGGGGCCGCGCGCGGCGACCTGGCTCGGTCCGCTGCGACGCAACCGCAACCCACGCGTCCGCTGCAACGCCTTGCTCGCCCTCGGTCGGCTCGGCGACGCCAGCGCACGCGCCGAACTGCTCGAACTCGCTGCCCCGGCGACCGCGAGTTCGGGCTTGCGCGCGTCGGCCGGGTGGGCACTCGGCCAGCTGGCGGCGGCTTCATGAGACTCGCGACTCGCACCGAGGAGGACTCCGCATGAACGAACCCGGCCCGATCACCCGTCGAATCCAAGCGTGGCAAAGGCAGCGTGCGGACTCGCGGCTGTTTCGCCATCTCGCGCACGCGCTCGAGCTCGATCTCGACGACCAAGAGTTGCTGGTCGCCATCGCCGACCAACACCAGCTGGTCCGCACCTCCGAGGTCTTCCTCCGACCGACCCTCTTTGCCCAGAGCCCGCTGCCGGATCGCTGGTCGGACGCGCGACTCGCCGCGCTCCGTCAACGACTCTTCGATCCGCATCTCGCCCCTTCCCGCTGACGCTCGTCGACCGAGCGAGTAGGATGCGCCGGCCCGTGAACCCCGCCGGCCATCAACCCCGGGGCCACGTCGATTTTTACTTTGGCGCGCAAGCCCTGAAGCGCGCGCCGAAGCCATCGCCCCCGAGTGACCCTTCAGGAACGGAGCTTGGAGCCTCGCATGGTCGAAGACGCAACTCGGGAGGCCCGGCTCCTGCGTGCCCAGATCCGTCACCATGATCTTCGCTACCATGTGCTCGACGACCCCGAGATCTCGGATGCGGAGTACGACGCGCTGGTCCGCCGCTTGCTTCAACTCGAAGCCGCCCATCCCGCGCTGGTCACCCCGGACTCACCGACTCAACGGGTCGGCGCGCTACCGGCCGCAGGCCTCGTCGCGGCCGAACTGCCGACGGTCGCCCATCGTCTGCCCATGCTCTCGCTCGAGAACGTCATGACCGCCGGCGAGCTCGCGGAGTGGATCGAACGAGTTCACAAGGGACTCGGCGACGGGAGCGCAGTCACCTTCACCATCGAACTCAAGATGGACGGCCTGGCGGTAGAGCTCATCTACGAAGACGGAGTGTTCGTCCAGGGCCTGACCCGCGGCGACGGCGTATCGGGCGAGGATGTCACCAACAACCTGCGAACCGTCCGCTCGATCCCGGCGCGCCTGCAGGGTGCCGTCGCCACCCTCCCACGACTCGAGCTGCGCGGTGAGGTGTACATGAGCAAGGACGGCTTCGCGCGCCTCAACGCCGGACGCAGTGCCGAAGAGGGGCTATTCGCCAACCCGCGCAATGCCGCAGCCGGCGCGCTGCGGCAACTCGATCCCCGGATCACTGCTCAGCGGCCGCTCGAGTTCGTGCTCTACGGGACGGGCGTGGTCGAGGGGCGTCCTCGCTTTGCCCAGTCCGAACTCATCCGCGAGGCCCCGAACTGGGGTTTCGCACGCGGGGCACCGTTGCAGCTCGCGCAGGACCTGGACGACATCGTGCGTTTCTACGAGCAAGTCGAACGCACACGCGACTCGTTGCCGTACGAGATCGACGGACTCGTGATCAAGGTGGACGACCCCGAGCAACAGGCCCGTCTCGGCACCCGCTCACGCTCACCACGTTGGGCAGTGGCCTTCAAGTTCCCGGCGCGTCAAGCCACCACGCGCCTCGAGTCGATCGAGCTGCAAGTAGGGCGATCCGGGCAGATCACGCCCGTCGCCCATCTGGCGCCCGTCTCCGTCGGCGGCGTGACGGTGACGCGCGCGACGCTCCACAATCCCAAGGAGATCGCCCGTAAGGACGTGCGCATCGGCGACATGGTCATCGTGCAACGCGCCGGCGACGTGATCCCCGAGGTGGTCAAGCCCGTCGAGAGTGTCCGTACGGGGGCCGAGCGCCCTTTCGTCATGCCAAGCCACTGCCCGGAGTGTGGCGCCGCGATCTCGCTCCCGGAGGGCGAGATCATCCCCTTCTGCGTCAACCCCACCTGCCCGGAACAGGTCCGAGGACGCATCCAACACTTCGCGTCGCGCCGGGCCCTCGACATCGACGGACTCGGTAGCAAGCTCATCGAACAACTCGTGGACCGTGGCTGGGTGGTCACGCCGTCGGACCTGTATCGACTCACTCTCGAACAAGTGGCCGGCCTGGAGCGCATGGGCGAGAAGTCGGCGCGCAACCTCATCGAGGCGATCGCCGCGAGTCGGAATCAATCGCTCGCGCGCTTGCTCCATGGGCTCGGTGTGCCGAATGTCGGAGAGCATGTGGCCGGAATCCTCGCCGATCACTACCATGACCTCGACGCGCTGGCGGCCGCGACGGTCGAGGACCTCGAGTCCATCCATGAAGTCGGTCCGATCCTGGCGCACGGGCTCGTTGCGTACTTCAGCGACGCAGCGAACCGCCGCGAACTCGAGGCGCTGCGGCACGCCGGCTTGCGGTTCCGGGAGGAGCCGCGCGCGCGGGTCGCCGACGCGAGCGAGACCAACGGACTGCTGGGCAAGACCTTCGTGGTGACCGGCACCCTCGAAAGCATGACCCGGGACGCGGCGCTCGACGCCATTCGCGCGCGGGGCGGGCGCGTGTCGGCCTCGGTGTCGACTCAGACCGACTACTTGGTGGCTGGAGCCAAGGCCGGTTCGAAGCTGGCCAAGGCCGAGAAGCTGGGAATCGAGATCGTCGACGAAGCACGCTTCCTCGAGCTGCTGAAGGAGAAATCGTGAACGCTCCACGCGCTGGTCAGGTGTTGGGGTTACTCGTGCGGCCGGGCGAGAGCGTGGCGACCACCGACGTGGCCGAGTTGACGCTTCATGAACAACAGGGCGCGGTCGGCGATCATGGGCAGAGCGCGCGCCGACAGGTGACCATCCTGGGCGTCGAGGGCTGGACCGCGGCCACACGCGAGCTCGGACGAGATGTTCCGTGGCAAGCGCGCCGGGCCAACGTGCTCGTGTCCGGCCTCGACCTGCGCGAGACGATCGGGCGCCGGGTGCAGCTCGGTCCATGCCTCGTCGAGATCCAAGGCGAGACGGTCCCGTGCAAGGTGATGGACGAGGCGGCTGCCGGACTGCGACAAGCCCTGGTCGCGGATTGGCGCGCGGGCGTCTATGGCACCGTGGTACGCGGCGGCGTCATCCGTACCGGCGACCCAGCTCAGCTCGAGTAGCGACTCGCGCTCCCCGAGAAACCCGTTCGCGCGCGCGCGCTACGAAGAGAGACGGATCCCCGTGTTCGAAAGCGTCATCGTCGCTACGCTCGCGATCGGCTCGCTGGCCCTGCTGGTGAGCGGCAGGGCACGAGTCGACACCGTGGGCTTCGGTTTGATGGTGCTCCTGGTCGCGACCGGCGTCCTCGATGTCACGCAAGCCATCGCCGGTTTCGCCAACTCCACGGTCATCACCCTCGCGGGCCTGTACGTGATCGGCGAGGCCTTGACGCGCACCGGCTCGCTCGACTTCGTCACGACCCGGTTGCAACGCGTGGGCGGTAGTCCGCGGCGAACGATCCTCGTGGTGTGCTATACCGCTGCCATTGCCTCGGCCTTCATCAGCGACACGGCCGTGGTGCTGGTTTTCCTGCCGATCGCGGCGCAGCTGTGCCGGGACCTCGAGATTCCGCTGTCGCGCCTGCTCATGCCCATGGGATTCTCGGCGATCCTCGGTGGCACGGTCACGTTGGTCGGTTCGTCGGTGAACATCCTCGCGAGCGGCAGCTCCGAGCTGGCGGGCGGCCCCGCGCTCGGCGTCTTCACACAAACGCCACTGGGGCTCCCGCTCACGCTGTTCGGCGTACCGCTCGTCGTGTGGTTGTCCGAGAAGCTCCTCCCGGAGCGCTACTCCTTGACCAGCGCCCTGGCCGCGGCCCCAGCTCGGGAGTACGTGACCGAAGTCGATGTCGGACCGAATTCTCCCTGGAGCGGCCAAACCGTTCAGCAAGCCGTGCAGTCGCTCGGCGTCAGCGCCTTGTTCCTGGTGCGAGAGGGGCACATCCACTGGCCACCGATCCAGGACCTCGTGATCCGCCCGCATGACACGATCATGCTGAGCGGGCACGTCGCGCAGCTCGCCGAGCTATCGGCCAATCAGGGTTTGCTGGTCGTGGACGACACCCGCTTCGACCCCCAAACGATGCATCTCTTCGAACTCGGCGTCACTCCCGGGTCACGGCTCGTCGGCCAGCGAATCGGCGATCTCCCGCTCTGGCGTGACTATCGTGTCCTTGCCGTCGCGGTGCTCCGCGGCAACCACCATCTCCGAGAGCGCGTGGGCGATCTGGACCTGCGACACGGGGACCTGATCTTGGTCTGCGGTGACCGCGACGCCCAAGAGCGACTGCGGGCTTCGTCGGATCTGCATCTGTTGCTCGAATCCGGTCACCCCATGGGCATGCGCGGGCGTGGCCAACGGGCGCTGATCGTCCTCGGACTGGTGATTGCCGGCTTCACGCTCGCTCCGGCGTTGGGCATCAGCGAGCGACTGCCGATTCCGTTCGTCTCGATGCTCGGAGCGATGGCCATGGTCGCGATCGGTTGCCTCACTCCGCGGCGAGCCTATCGTTCCATTGATTGGCCGATCCTCGTTCTGGTGGCCGGTTCGCTGGCCCTCGGAAGCGCGCTCGAGCAAACGGGGCTGGCCCGAAAGTGCGCCGATGCCGTCGTCGGCTTGACCGCCGACTTCGGACCCGCTGCCGCACTCTCGGGCCTGCTCCTGATCGGAACGCTGCTCAATCAGTTCACGTCGCCCTACGCCGTTGCCGCCCTGCTCACGCCGATCGCCGTTGCCACCGGCACCTCGCTCGGAGCCCCGAGTCTCGTGCCGTTCGTGTTGGCGATCGCACTCGCCGGTTCCAACGCATTCGTCACGCCGTTCGGGCACCAAGTCAATCTCATGATCATTGGGCCCGGGGGCTACCGCTACCAAGACTTCGTCCGCCTCGGGCTTCCCATGTGCTTCTTCTACTGGGCGTTCGTCAGCGTGGCGCTGGCGCTGTGGTCGTGAGTTAGCACCCCGAGTAGGCGCTGCAATCCAAGACGTCGTTCGTGGGATCGACTCCGCACGTCGTCGGCGCCGGCAGCACGCCGCCTCCGAAGAGCGCCGTCAGCAGGAACACGGCATCGGCGATATTGAGGGTACCGTCATCATTGGCGTCGCAGGCGTCGTCGCACGCCGCCAGCGGATCGGTGGGTCCGAACAGTAGCCCCAAGAGGAACACCGGATCAGCGACGTTCCGGTTCGCATCGTTGTTGCAGTCGCCGCGTTGGAAGGCGCGCTGCGTGAGCCCCGCGATCAGGTGGATACCGTCGTACTCGCACCCTCCCGGCTGGAGCTCACGGTAGGCGGAGATCAACACGCCGTCCGGAAACAGTTCGCCACCGGGAACGTCGCCGACGCTCACGAAGGTCTGCGGCGTTTGGCCGACGATCAGGTTCAACTCGATCCCGTGCACCCCCGCGGCTGCGTCCACGCGGTAGGTCCCAGAGCCGGTGATCGGGGTCACGACCGGCAGCGGCCCCATGGCGCCGAGTACCCCGTCGAAGTTGGAGATCGCGAACACATCGAACGAACCACTCGTGCCCACGCGAGTCAACTCGAAGGTCCCCCCCAAGGGCCCGACCACGAAGACCGCGCAATCGCACGGCGACGGCCCACCGCACCCGGTCTCCAGGTAGGCCGCGTCCCCCAGCGAGTAGACTCCCTGCGCCGAGGCACCGGCAGTCATCAGCGACAGCACTCCGACACCGAGCCATGAGACGATTTGCTTGCGCACGAACGTACTCCTCTCGAGTGAAGAAACGACGGCGATACTCCCGCCGCGGGAGTCGCGCACTCTGTCCCGGTGCAACTCGCGATGCACCTCGAAGTCAAGGGGCAGTGAAACGGCAACCGATCCGCTGCGCGAACGCAGCAGCGACGACCCGACCTGGGAAGCAACCCGACATCGGTACGTCCGCGAATGCCGAAGCCCCTTCGGCTCGTTCCCGATGCTAACGGGAAAGGGAGCTCGACTCAAATCCAGCGCCTCCCCGGGCAACTCGAGTTCGCGCTTGGCGCTCCGAGCCGAGGGCGAGCGTTTTCGGGTGAAGCGGATGCGCTTGGCCGCAGCCGCGAAGGGGCGTTCGAAAGCCCCCTCGCAGGCAAGCCGAAGCCCCAATCAGGCGCGGTAGGCGCTGGATTAGGGCCTCGAAACGAGGGCTGGTCGCTGGCGGCACGGTGGAGCCAACGCGACTCAGCGGGCGGCTTCGATCGCGCAGCGCGTCTCATCGGCTGCGGCGTGAATGCTCGCCAACCAACCCGTCGCGGGCCCGGGCATCGAGCCCCATGGATAGAGGATCGCTCGCGAGGATGACGGCAGGGCGCCGTACCCGCGGGCGTCGAACGCAAGCCGCAGATCCTCGGGCTTGCCGCCCTGGGCGCCGAGACCGGGTACGAGGAACAAGCAATGCGGAGCCGCGGCCCGCAACTCGGCGAGTTCCTGGGGGTAGGTCGCGCCGCACACGAGCCCGAGCGGTCCGTAGCCACAGGCCCCCAAAGTCTCGCGCGACCACGCCTCGATCCACCGCGCAACGCCGAGGTAGAGCGGCTCGCCGTCGGTCGCCCGGTCCTGCAAGTCGCGCGCGCCTGGGTTCGAGGTCCGCGCGAGCACGAACAAGCCACGGCCCGCAGCCTGCGCGCGCGTCACGAACGGCGCGAGTGAGTCGCGTCCGAGGTACGGACTCAAGGTGACGGCGTCGACGTACGGGCCGGGGGTCTGGGGATCATCCCCAAGGAACGCGCGCGCGTAGGCCGTGGCCGTACTGCCGATGTCCCCGCGCTTGCAGTCGGCGATCACCGGAATTCCCCACGCCGCCGCCTGCTCGACGCAACGTTGAAACGCCCGCAATCCGCGCCAGCCGTACTGCTCGAAGAATGCGATCTGAGGTTTCACCGCCACGGCCAGATCGCGCACCGCGTCGAGAACCCCAGCACTGAAGCGGACGAGCGCCTCCTCCGGTTCCAGGGCCTGGAGTGCGGTCGGAAAGAACTCGAGCTGTGGATCGAGCCCCACCACCAAGCGAGTCTCGAGTCGTGCGCTCCGCTCGGCCACGCGATCGGCGAACGGCTGAGTTCGCGTCGGGATGTTCATTCGTCCGCCTTGAGCCGCGCCAGGCGCTTCTCGCAGAGTCCGCGATAACGCTTGAAGTGTCCTTGCTCTTCCTTCCACGAAGCCGCGAGCTGCCGCTTCTGGGTGGGCGAGAGCGACTTGAGGTAGCGATCGCCCTCCGCGAAGCACACCAGGGCCTGCTCGTAGAATCCCGACTTGTAGAAGCTGTCCCCCACCACCCGGTAGCCGGACGCGACTTCCTTCTCGCCGTAGAGCAGCCGATAGAAGTCGACCAGGCCATCGGGGTACGCCTCCGCCACGAAATCGTCGCGCTGGAGGAACAGCGAGCGCACGAGGATCACGTTCTCCTTGTGCCGCGGCAGGATCTTCTCGATCCGTGCGAGTGCCAGATCATAGAGGTGCTTCAGGCGGTGGACCTTGATCGGAAACATCTCATGCACCTCGTCGAGGATCGTACCCAGCTCGTCTTTGTCGACATTCGCGTTCGGCGAGTAGGTGAGCACGTTGTAGTGCTCCTCCTTCAAGATACTGATCTCGTGAAAGATATCGTTGATCAGCCGATCGAAGAAGTCTCGGGTCGAGTCGTGCCGCAGTAACGCGTGGCTCGCCGCCTTCAGCGGCTCCAAGTGTTCGTCTCGAACCGTCGCCAACACCTTGAAGTGGAGCAAGCGCGACAAGTCCTCCGGGCCCAGTCGGATCTTGTCGCGCGAGATCCGCAAGCGCTCGACGTAGTCGTTCACCTGACGCTCATAGCTATCATGCTCGGCCAGGTAGATTCTGCGCGAACGATAGAAGTGTTCGACAATGGTCCAGATGTGGGGAGTCGTGTTCTTGGCGGCAGCGGACTTCGCGCGGGTCTTCATCGGTCGCTACAGCTCCTCCCTTCCAAGAAATTGGCGAGAAGCAAGGGACCTCGCGGAGTCATGAACGACTCCGGATGAAACTGCACGCCCCAGCTCGGTTCGCCGACCACACCGAACCCCATGAGCACCCCATCGTCCGTGGCCGCGAGCCGACGCAGCGCTGCGGGCCACGGCGTCCCGACGACCGCGAGCGAGTGGTAGCGAGCCGCCTCGAGGGGACTGTCCAGGCCGGCGAAGATCCCGGTGCCATCGTGCCACACCGACGATCGCTTCCCGTGAACCGGAGTCGGTGCGCGCACCACCTGCGCCCCGAGCGCCCGCGCCATGACCTGATGCCCGAGACAAACCCCGAGGACTGGGCGGCGCCCGCGCGAACGCAGGAATGCACTGGTGCAAATCCCGGTGCCCTTCGGCCCACCGGGCCCAGGTGAGATCACCAGGTGAGACGGATCCAGTTCCTCGAGCTCGTCGAGCGACAGCGCGTCGTTGCGAACGACCCGCACCGAGCAACCGAGCCCGGCGAAGGCCTGCGCCAGGTTGTAGGTGAACGAGTCGTAGTTGTCGAGGATGACCAGCGGTCCGCTCAACGCGGGGCCCCGGTCGGTTCGGTCGCCGGTTCGGCCACGGGTTCCATCGACGGGTCGCTCAACCAACGCTCGATGGCGTCCATGGCGCGAGCCGCGATCCACGCCGGATCGAGCGGGTCGCGCAGGCACGCGTCGAGCCCCGCGAGTCGCTGCACCCGCACACTCGCTCGCCCCTCGCCCGTCGACGCCGCGAACCCGTCGGCGAACACTTGCCGCGAGCCGGAGGCCGTCGTCTCGCCCCCCGCACTCCACAACACCCCGACGGGAAACGACGCCGGCCGCGCTTCGACCGCGGCCCGCAACGCGGTCTGACTCGCGTCGCCGCCGGCGCGCCCGTTGATCAGCAGTAGCCCTTGACTGCACGACGTCCAACCCGCGGCAGCCGGCAAGGTGGCGCACGCGACCGCGGCCATTCCCCCCACCGCGACGATTCGGAATCGCTCCGGATCGACGTCGGGCCGCGCCTGCAGCCGCGCGCCAACCTCACGCGTGCGCGCGGCGAAGTTCGCGGGCGTCACGGTCACCCGCGCGACGACCCAGCCCTGGGCGGCGAGTTGCCAGCTCAAGCGATTCCCGACCCACAGTTCGTCGGCATCGGCGCCAACGGCGACCAGCACGGCCGGGTGGCGTCGGCCGCCGCCGACCCGGGCCGCCGGCGTGGTCACCAAATCGGCCCCGGCCGCAGCGACATCCGGAGCGACGACTGCGCTCCATCCCGCGTAGCCCGGCATGAAGTCGTGCGAGAACGCGATCGTGTGGGCTTGGTGCACGGAACCTTGCGGCGCGATCTCCATCTTCACGATCCTGCCGGCCTGGGTCAGCCACAAGTCGCGCACCAGGTGCGGCGATCCGGGGAGTTCGCGCGCCATGTCGTCGGGGCGATCCGTGAGGCGCACCAGTCGCACGTGGGTCGTCGATACCTTACCGACCGCGACCGCCAGTTCCTCCGTCGCCACGACTTCCACCTCGAAGTCCCGCACTGCCAGCAGGGAGGGCACGATGGCCGCGAAGCGCCACCCGGCCCAAGCCTCGACGGGAGTCGTCGCCGCAGCCACCGCGCGTAGGCGCTGGACGAAAAGGTCCTCCAGCGCGCTCAGGCGCTCGTCGTCGAGAATGCGCGCGTCGGGCAAGCGCTCGGGAAGCAACGGGGCCGCGAGCGACGGCACGGCGCCATCGGTGCGGACACGCACGCGATCCCCGACGAGTTCGATCTCGATGGCAAGTCGTGGTTGGGGGCGGCCGCGATAAAGCACCCGGCCTCGCTCTTCGGTGAGAGTCGCGCGCGTGCTCGTTGCGCGCACTTGCTCGGCGGCCAAGAGCAGGGTGGTCACGTCACTTTGGATCTCGAGCCGGCGTCCCTCGGGGAGCGCGCTCGCGCGCGCCGTCTCCAAAGTGTTGCGCACCAGGCCCAGACCGACCTCGCCGCGGGTCTCGCGAAGGCCGAACGAGCGGAGTTCGCTGGCATCGGCGGCGGGCGTGGCGTCGTCCGCGAAATGCAGTGACGCGGGCTCCTGCGGCGCAGGATCGGACGCGCTCGCGGGCGCCGTCGACGCGACGGACGGCGCGTCGACGGGTGCGAAACTGCAACCCGCCACGCCCACGAGGAGCAAGCCCCAAGCCGCCGACATCCACGCCCGCGCCGTGATCCGTTTTCCCTGACGACTCCGCACGTGCGATTCCCCTCTCGTTGCGCGCCCGAGATACCCATGGCCCGCGGGTGATCGCGCTCCAGCGGCCATGAACGCCACCGCGCCAGCCCCCTGGCGCCCCGTCCGACTCGAGCCTGTCCGGTTCCTCGACGGCAGCGTACCGAATCGGCACGAAAGCTCCACCACGCGCCGCCCCCAATGCCGCCCCAACGCCGCTCCGATGACGACCGCGACTCGGCCGCATGCCGGTCGCACCGCTCACGACCTCCCCATCCCGCACCCGCGGCCGACCTTCGACCCGAACGCACCGGCGGCGAGAATCCAGCGCCGTGGGTCCCCTCCTTGCCGTCGGACCATCAGCGAAACGGAGGAACCTTCCATGCTGCAGCCAAAAACCGCGACTTTCCGCACCTCGAGCCGACCCCGAGTGCGTTGGCTCACCCTCGGATTGGGAACGATCTGCCTCGCCTTGGCGGCTTGCAAGCCCACCGAGAGTCGCGTGACCGGCGTCCTGCCGGCACCGGGTGCGGTCGCCGCCGCCGACGTGAACACCGTGACCATCGCGTTCGACCGCCCCATGCAGGCGAGCACCATCAACACCGAGACGTTTCGAGTGACCGGGAGCGACAGCGGCAACCACCTCGGCGTCATCGCGTACAACGCCAGCAAGCAGGAGGCGACCTATGTCGTCGAACGCGCGTTCACGGCGGGCGAAACCGTCACGGTCGCGCTGAGCGATCGAGTTCTATCCCTGTCGGGCAAGAAGCTGAAGCAGTTCGTATCCACGTTCACCGTGTACGCAACGCCAGTGATCCCACCGACGCCGTTCACGCTCGACTCGATGTCTCCCACGTTCGAAGCAACCGACGCCCCGCGACTGACCGCCATTCAACTGGCGTACTCGAGTCCGTTCAATCCCTTCACCGTCGGCGCCAGCACCATCCAGGTGATCGGCGAACGCAGCGGCCTCCGCACGCTGACCTTCGACAACGTGTTCGGCGGCACCGGTAACGTACGCTTCACGGTCGACCGCGCATTCCTCGCCGGCGAACGTATCCACATCGCCGTGAACTCTCTCGCGTCGATCCAAATGGTCACGGCGCCGGCCGCGCTGCTCGCCTTCACCGCGGCGAACGTCGCCTCCGAGTGGCCCGCAGCACCGCTCGCGACTCTGCCCGCCACCACCGAGACTCGGGTCCACCTGGTCGACCTCGATCGCGACGGGCGCGACGAGTGGCTGCTGGTCGACGCAACCGGCGCCGTGTCGGTGCAAGGACTCGACTCCGGAACCGTGAGCACGCCCACGACGCTCCTGCTACCCCGCCCAGTCGTCGACTCGGTAGTGGGCGACTTCAACGGGGACGGGCGCATGGACCTGGCGTGCCTCGCGGCGTCACGAGATCGAATCGACTACCTTCTCGGCAGCGCCACCGCGTCGACGTTCGGCGCGGTCCAGACGATCGACTTCGGGCCGTACTTGGCCGGCCGGCTGGGCGTCGACCACTTCGATGGTGACCGCTTCCCCGACTTGTTCCTGGTGCCCGCGACCGCCGAGGCGGGAGCCCGAATCCTTGCCGGGTCGGGTTCGGTGCCGTTCGCCGCGTCGCGCTCCGTGACGACGCTGATGGCGGTCGCGCCAGCCGTGTCGGCGGACTTCGACGGCGACGACTTCCCGGATCTCGCGTGCGCTGTCGCCGACGGCTCGGTGCAGATCCTGTTCGGCAGCTCGGCGGGAACGTTCCGCACCGGGCCGACCCTGGCGAGCGGCGCCAGCGTGAGTGCCGTCAGCCGCGCGAACCTCAACGGTGACGCCTTCGCCGACCTCCTGTGTTGGAACGACACCGGGGTCGCGGGACGGGCCTTCATCACCGAGGGCGGCGGCGTGTTCACCGAAGTCGCCCTGCCCATCGACGCGTCTGCTCCGACCACCACCGTCGCCGACTGGAACGGGGACGGAGACATGGACCTGCTGTCCTTTGCGGCCGCGAGCGCGGAGGTCACGATCTTTGCGGGCCAAGGCGATGGCACCTTTGCCACGGCCACCGTGCAGACGACGTCGGCCCCACTGGCTCAGCTCGCGCTCGGCGACGTGAATGGCGACGGTTCGCTCGACGTCGCGCTGCTCCTCGAAACCGGCGACCTCGAGATCGGCCACGGCACCCCGGTGGTGCCGTCGATCGACAACATCGTGCGCGTCGAAGACGTCCAAGCCAACGCCGGCGACACCGGAGTCGGCATCGTGGTCACCGCCGACCACAACGTAGTGCTCGACGGCTTCACATTGGTTCTCGGCTACGACCCGAGCCGGCTGACCTTGGACGCGATCACCACCGCCGGCACCAACGCCGGCAACATCGGCGTCGAGTTCGAGATCCCGCAGATCGACAACGTCCAGGGAGTCGCCATCCTCGCAGCGATCTTCGACTTCCTGCCGCCCTACGACGGCCAGCAGCTCGCGCCCGCGACCGATCATGTGATCGCGGTGGGCACCGCGAGCATTGCGGCCACGGCTCCGACCGGCGACACGACCCTCGCACCGAGCAACGACTTGGGTACGCCGTCCGCAGACACGATCTTCGTGGTCGCGGGCATCTCGGTGGACCCACAGCTCGAGGCCGGCACGGTCAGCATCACCGCCTCGACGCCGCCGACCGGCGCCACGTTCTTGCGCGGAGACGTGAACCAAGATGGTGCCGTCGACATTGCCGACGGCACCCGGTTGGTGAACTACCTCTTCAGCGGCGCCGCGGCGCCCACGTGCTTGGACGCCGCCGACGTGAACGACGACGGCGTCGTCGATATCAGCGACAGCACCTATCTGAACAACTTCCTCTTCGGCGTCGGCGCCGCCCCCGCTCTCCCCTTCCCGACTGCCGACGTCGATCCCACTGCCGACGCGCTCTCTTGTGGTCCGTGACCCGCCACGCCCTCGTACGCCCTCATCGCCACCCCCACCCCCTCGTGCGCGGACCCGAGTAGCGCCACTCTTCGAAGGAAGCAGCCCCACCCTCCGGGCTGCTTCCTTCTCTTTTTGGTTGGCCCTCGGACGTCGGCCAGCCCTTACTCGATGCGCTCGAAGACCGCGGTCGATCCGCCCCCATCCAACCCCACGAACCGGACGCGCTCCCCGTCGACGACGAGCGCTTGACCTGTCGCCAAACATTCGTTCTCCGTAGCCACACCGTTGTGATCCAGGTCGAGCGCGAGGGCGACTTCGGGACCTTCGCTGGTCTCGTCGAGGCGTAGTGACGTGGGTCCCGAGGGGGGCACGG
Organism: Planctomycetota bacterium; assembly: GCA_050246115.1. GTDB lineage: Bacteria > Planctomycetota > UBA8108 > UBA1146 > JAJFFE01 > JBFWWP01. Next base: position 85,521 of record JBFWWP010000023.1, on the reverse strand, counting down.
CCAGCACCAAGTACGGCGTCCGCAACCCGGCGAAGACGCCGGCCCGGGTGAGTGGCACTTCGATCCGTGGCGGGCGCACCTCGATCGCCGACGGATCGCGACTCGACCAGAAGATCGCGGCTACGCCCGCCAAGGCGAGGAGAAGCACCCCGCTCCGAGCCAGGGGACTCGCGTCGGACGCGTCCCGGTTCACAGTCCCGGCCACTGCTGCTCCTTTCGCCGTGCCCTCCGATGACCGACAGCTACACCATCGGCGCCGCCGCGGCTTCCGCATGAGCCCCTGGAGCCCGGATTCCGCAAGCCCGCGGCGGACGAAGGCTCTTGGCGCCTTTCCGCGCAACCCGGCGACGCGACGATCACGAGACGAATCGACCCGCACGATCGCCTCACAGCGACTTCTCCCGGCCGGCCGCCGGGCCCGCGAGCCCATCGAACCTCCGCTTCGTCGGAGCTCCGCAACCCTTTGTCAAAGCCGGATCGGCCAGGTTGACGGGTCCCGCGCCTGGCCCTACCCTTAGCGGCATGCAAAACAACCCCCTCCTCAGCGCGCTCCTCATCGTCGGCCTCACCGCCACCGCGGTGGTGGTGGGTCTTGGCTTCATTCAGTATCAGGGCATGGAAGAGAAGCTCGTTCGGCTTCACGACCAAGTGCAGTCGCAGGACACGTCGGTCAACACACTGAAGCGCACGGTCGAGTCCTCGGTCGGCCAGCTCGAGCGCAAGGTCGACGGGTCGATCGAGCGACTGCAAGAAGACCTACGCGCAACCCGTGACCGCGCCGCCGAGACCAGCCAGCACTTCGACACGCTGGTGCGACTCGCGCGCGAGGGGCTCCTTGGCGGTGCACGACCCGGGGACAGCAGCGGTGGCGCCACGGCCCCCGCGAACTCGGCTGGCGCTCGCCCCAAGCGGCCCATCCAAAGCGCAAGTCGAGCGGAGGATCGCACGAGTCAACCGTCCGTCATCGCCGGGGTTCAGGTCTACCCGTACAACCCGGGGTGGACGGTCTTGTGTGACGAGAAGACCAACGCCGACCCCAAGCGCGACCTGCCGCCGCCGGAGCAAGTCGACTGGGAGGCGGTCCTCAACGACTACGTGGCCGGGGAGCCGAAAGGACTGAACTTCTACAGCGACGATCGCACCGTTACCGTCGCGGCCTTGTCGTACTACGTGCACGACTGGCTCGCCGAGCGGAAGACGACCGATGTCCAAGAGTGGAATGCCAAACTCGCCTCGCGCATCGAAGAGAGCCCCGACCGTCGGGTGTACATGATCTATCTGCGTCCGGGTCTTCGGTGGCACGACCCCGAACCCAAGATGCTGGCCGCGCACCCGTTCCTGGCGGGCGATCACTACGTCACCGCACACGACGTGAAGTTCACCTACGACCTGCTGCGAAATGCCAACACGCCGACACCGCTCAAAGTGTTCTATGAGCCGATCGACAGCGTTGAGCTCGTGGATGACTACACCGTGAAGGTGACTTGGAAGGAAACTCGCTTCTACAACCGCGCTTCGACCCTCGAGCTGCAACCGTTGCCCGAGCACATTTGGGCGTACGACCCGTCGGGCAACCGCTATCCGGAAGCCGATGTCTACGCGCAGTTCGGCAAGCACTGGTTCTCGAGTTCCATGTGCGGCAACGGTCCCTATCGGTTCGTCGAGTACGCGCTCGGCCAGTACATCCGGTGTGTTCGCAACAACAGCTACCACCTCGACCGCCCCACTTGTCGTGAGTACGTGGTCAACATCATCCGCGACGACGACAACCGTTTGGCAGCGTTCTGGAACGACAAGATCACCCTCAACATCCTGAACCCCGAGCAGTATCGGACCTTCGTACTCGAGGGCGATGAACAGCGTCCGGTCTACAACTTCGAAGACCGCGACCGCCCGGCGCCGTCGACGTGGAAGCACTGCTACTACATCTGGCGGCGCCCGACGTACGGTGGCTTCGGCTGGAACATGCGCAAGCCGCTGTTCAAGGAAGCGACGGTGCGCCGCGCCCTCACACTCGCCCTCAACCGGTATGCGGTGCCGGAGAAGTTCTTCTACGGGCTCGGCGAGGTGATCCCCATCGGCGAGTCGGTCTTCAGTCCTTACTTCAATCCGGAACGAAAGCCATTGCCGTTCGACCTCGCGGAGGCCGCGCGGCTGCTGCAAGAGGCCGGCTGGGTGGACACCGACGGCGACGGCGTCCGCGACAAAGTCGTGGACGGCACCAAGCTCGACTTCGAGTTCCAGCTGCTGATTTCGTCGAGTTCGCCGGATCAGGTGCAGATCTGCCAGATGTACAAGGAAGACCTGCTCAAGATCGGCGTCAAGATGAGCCCCAACCCGGCGGAGTCCGCACTGTGGTCGCGGCAGATTCACGACCGCACCTTCGACGGCTTCGTCATCTTCTGGACCGCTGGCTTCGACTCCGACCCGCGGCAGCTCTGGGACTCCTCCAAGGTAGACGAGGTCGCTTCGAACAACTACCCGGGCTACGCCAACCCCGAGGCCGACAAGATCTTCGCGCAACTCGACAAGGCCTTCGATTACCCCACTCGCATCGAACTCATGAACCGTTGGTACGACATGGAGTTCGAAGCTCAACCCTACACCTGGATCTGGTCGGTCCACTCGCCCGTGATCTTCCAAGCCGATTGGCGGCTCCCCGAGGCGCGCCAGAATCCGCCCCACCTCGATCGCCGCCTCATGTTCCGCTGGAAAGCGCGGCCTTGAGAACCTACGTCATCAAGCGGCTCCTGCTGATGATTCCCACGCTCTTCGGTGTGTCGCTGGTAGTCTGGGTCATCCTGACGTGCGCGCCCGAGCCGCCGATCGCTGCCCAGGCACCCGGTGCCGAAGGCAAGAGCACCGGCGATGCGGGAGGACTCAGTCAGTCCGTCAAAGTGTTCCGCGCCCAGTACGGACTCGATCGACCGGCGGTGCTGAACCCGTACTACAAACTCACCGCTGAGGAAGTACGCAAGAAACTCCTCGACGCGAACGACCGCGCCGCGGAAGTCAAAGTGCGCAGCGACGCGCAAGAGCAGCTCATTCGGTGGGGCTACTACGCGGTGCCAGCGCTGCACTCGTTCGTCGCTGGAACCGATGTGGCGCTGCGTGACACCGCGATGTCATGGCTCGTCAAGTCCGCCCAACGGGTGGCCGTCGGCGCGGAAACGGGTCGCCTCGACCCAGAGACATCGCGCCGCAACGCGGAGATCGTCATCGAGAACGAGATTCTCGACCTGTATCGGTGGAACGCCGGCGACTCCGAGGTTCGCAAGCAAGCGGGGGTACTTGCCTTTCGGGCCTGGTTCCACGGGAGCCAGGATCAGTTCCCGGCGGTGACACCGGCCGAGCAAGATCGCATCGCGCAGGAGTTGGATCAGCCACCACTCCCAGAGGCGGCCGGCGCCCGCTCCGACGTGTCGGCGCTGGTCGCCATCGCGCTGGCGGACGAGACACGTCGCGAGCGCGCGCTCGAACGCCTCGCGTCGAGCCTGACGGCGAGTCTCACGGTAGACCCCGCGAGCGATCCCGTCGCTGCCGAGTTCCGGCGCCTCCACCAGACGGCGTTCGAACGGATCCGCTGGCAAGCCAGTGATCCGCCGTCGCGCCAGCAGGCGGGAATGCAGTTGCTCGAGGACTGGTGGTTCGGGTCCGCCCAGCGGTGGGACTACAGCGGCTCTGGCTGGGCACGGGTCCTGTTCCTGGAGACTCGTTTCGCCCAGTATTGGGGCAATCTGTTGCGCTTGGACCTCGGCTACTCGACCCAATACAAGATGCCGGTCGTGACGCTGATCCTCGAGAAACTCAAGTACTCCCTCACGCTGTCGGTCACGTCGCTACTCCTCGCGTATCTCGTCGCCGTGCCGCTCGGCATGCTCAGCGCACGCATCCATGGCAGCTGGGCCGAGCGCGCCCTTTCGCTGTTCGTGTTCGGGCTGTACTCGTTGCCTTCGTTCTTCGTGGCAACCTTGCTCGTGCGCTACCTCGCGAAGGGACAGCCCGGTTCGTTCGAGTGGATCCCAGACGGGGGCTTCGCGGACATCAACGCATGGCGCTTGAGCACGACCGCGTATGTGAAGGATGTGGCGTGGCACGTGGTGGCACCGATCATCTGCATGACCTACGGCTCGTTCGCCGCCCTGAGCCGCTACGCAAAGTCCGGCCTCATGAACGTACTGCGCAGCGACTATGTTCGCACCGCCAGAGCCAAAGGGCTCAGCGAGTTCACGGTGACCGTGAAGCACGCTGGACGCAACGGGATCATCCCGGTCATTACCCTGCTCGGGACCACCTTACCGACGATTGTCGGCGGCGCGTTCATCATTGAGTGGATCTTCTCGATCCCCGGCTTCGGGCTGCTGACCGTGAACTCCATTTTTCAGCGGGATCTGAACGTGATCATCGGCATTACGCTGCTCGTCGCGGTTCTGACCATGATCGGCATCTTGCTGTCCGACCTGCTGTACGCAGTCGTGGACCCGAGGATCAGCTTCTCGTGAACGTACCTACCGCCAACAAGAAGACCAAGACGAACTGGGACATCGTCGTCGGCCAGTTTCGCAAGCATCGCACCGCGATGATGGGCCTCTGGGTACTGGCGTTGCTCTTCCTGCTCGCGATCTTCGCCCCGGTGCTCGCGACCAGCAGCCCGTTCTATCGCAGTCCGGTGGTGCAGATCGACCCGGTGACTGGAGCCAGCGGCGCCGCCGGCTTCGACCTGCCATGGTTCCGCGACCTCCTCGATCAGAACGTGTTCCCGAGCGGGGTGGACCTCTTCTTCAACCTGCTGCTCCTGGCTAGCCCCTTCTTCGTGCTCGTGGCGTTGCTGCTGCGACGCTACTCGGCCCGGGCCCGCTTCCTGGCGTGCGCGCTGCCATTTCTCTACGGTTTCTTCATCGTGGCCGGACCCGAGCGAGTCGTGACCAGCGAATTCGGTCGCCTCGCGTTCTACCCGCAGCGTTGGCTGCGCTATCAGCTCCCGAAGCGGTCCTACCTGGAGGAGCGGAAACCCGAACTCCAGCGAGTGCTGGCCGAGCAGCGAATCGCCTCCACCACCGAACGCTTGGCTGCGCTTCGGGAGCGCAAGGTCGAGGTGGAAGCAGCGCTCGCGCAAGCGCCCGAGGACTCGGGCGTGCGCGCAAACCTCGACGCCGAAGCCAGGGCGATCGACGCGGACCTCGTGCGCGTCGACCGCCAGCTCGCGAGTTGGCACCAGAAACATGAAGCGGCGCAGGAAGCCCTGAAGCTCAGTCCCTACACGTTCGTGCTGGCGCCGGTGGCATTTCACCACGACGACAACGACAACGAGCGCATCGTCGAGGCCCCGTCGTTCGGCGGTTGGGGCAACCTGCACCCCCTCGGCACGGACAAGAACGGCCGGGACGTCTTCGCGCGAATCATCTATGGGACGCGAGTGTCGCTGACGATCGGTGTCATCGCAGTGGTGATCTACTGCACGATCGGCACCATCCTCGGCGCGCTCATGGGTTTCTTCGGCGGCTGGGTGGACATGACGCTCATGCGTCTCGTAGAGATCATGATCTGCTTCCCGGTCTTTGCGTTCGTGCTGATCGTGGTGGCAGTCCTCGAGACCAAGAACATCTTTGTTGTCATGGTTGCGATCGGGCTGGTGAGCTGGACCTCGGTAGCGCGACTGATCCGCGGCCAGTTCCTCGCGGAACGAGGCCAGGAGTACGTGCTGGCCGCCCGGGCCATGGGCGTGCCCCGGTGGCGCATCGTGTTCCAGCACGTTCTGCCCAACGCCATCCACCCGATGTTCGTGGCGGCGACCTTCGGGGTGGCCTCGGCGATCCTGCTCGAGTCGGGCTTGGCGTTCCTCGGCCTTGGCGATCCGAACGTTCCCTCCTGGGGCCAACTCCTCCTCCAGGGGCGGCAGACGGGGAAGATCTGGCTGATCCTCAGTCCCGGTTTCGCGATCTTCTTGACGGTAACCGTCCTCAACCTGGTGGGCGAAGGCCTGCGGGACGCACTCGACCCGAAGCTCCGCCAGTAGGGGTCGCCTAGCCGCGCGCGGCCGTTTCGCGGCCGGAGCTGCAAACCGTTCCCTAGAAGAAGCTTGCGCGAGCAGTTCAGCGACTCCCCTCGACCTCGTTCGGGCACTGCCGTCGGCGGCATCGTAGGCTCGTTGAGGACGCACACTGCCCCTGTTCCAACGACCGGAACGTCGAGGCCATGACCGCCAAGAAACTCCTTCCGCTCCTCGTGTTCGCTGTGTTCGCCGCGGCCGGTGGCCGCGCCGACGCCGACTGGATTCGGCTCAAGGACGGGGTCCAGTTCCACGGTCAGATCCTCCGCGAGTCGAGTCGCGAGATCACTTTGCGCTGCGACTCGGGCGGGATCCTCACGTTCCGCACCCACCAGATCGAGTCGATCCACCGGGTCGCAACGACGCCGAAGAAGCCCGAAGACGACAAGGGCCGATCGGGGGTCCAATACGATCCCGAGCAGCTCCGGGCCCCGGAAGAAGTGGTGGTCCGCCGCTTGGACGAGGTGACCGTTCGTCTGCCGGCCGCCTTCGTCCAGACCAAGCGCCGGCAGAAGGTCGCCGACCACACGGGGGAGCTGATCGGCTTGTTCGAGGATGCCCAAGCCCAGGCTGCCTTCTCGTTGAGCCTCGGTGACTACGCCTTGGGCGCCGCGAACTTCGACACCATGTGTCGCAACCTCAGACAACGGTTCCTCTGGACCGAGGGTTTCACGTTGGAGACGTGGGAACGGCGCACCATTGCCACTCACACGGCTTTGTACGCCGAGATGCGCCGGACTCGCGACTCCGGGAGCACCGTGATGGTGATCCAGGCCTGGATCGAGGTCGATCCGGGGCGCGTCCTGACCGTGAGCTTGGAGGTGCCCGAGGAGGCGTTTCGCGCTTCGCCGCAACGCTACCGAACGCCGGTGTCGTCGCTCGCCTGGTCCGCCACGCCCGCCGAGGGGTCGTCCCCGCCGACGACCGCGCCGCGCCGAGAGCCCTGACCCACTCACCCTCGTGGGCATTGCGACCTCGATCGAACGGCAGCTCGGTTGCGATTAGGCTCCTGTCTGCGACAGCGAGGCGCGCGTGACGCGGGCCCGCCGTTGCCCTCGATTGGGGACGCTTCGCGGAATGTCTGTGGATAAACTGACCCCGGTCCCGCCAGCGGCAACCCGGAGCCCTCGTAGTGGGCGCCCGAGGCAGAAACGACCCCTCGGACGTTGACCAACTTTTGGTCATTGAAGGCCCCATCCCCCCTAGATATAGTACGCTTCGTCAGCAGGGACTACTACCTGTGGGCGCGGCACGTCATCGCGCGGGCCGTTCCGTGCCGGAGGTTCGTGCCTCGAGGGCAGGCTTCCTTCGCGCGAGAAGAACAGATGTTCTGTCGGAGCCGTCGCTGAAGATAGGCCGGGAAGTCGATTCTCGTGGGCAGGGCCTCGACAAGCCAGTGTCGAGCCGAGCGCGCCCCGGCTGACGTGCGAAGATTGGGCCGGCTGGTTGGCTCCAGCGGGACGGAAGCGTCGGGATGGAAGCGGCCGGAGCGCCGCTCGAAGTCGTCTAGCCGTGGGGCCGGGGGGGCCCACGCATCTCCAAGGCCGCACTCGCGGGTGGCCGATCCGGGGGTCGACGCGGTGTGCAGTCGACGTGATGTGCGAACCGTAGTGCGGGTCAACGGAGCAACGGAACGTTGCGCTGTGAGTGACCTCACCCGTGCGGTCCGCCGGAGCCATCGGGGCGCCGGTACGCGACACCACCGGGGTGCCCGTTCGCAAGTCGTCCGGACGGGCTTGGCCGCCGCGGACTCCGCCGTCCCAGCGCGGCGGGGTCGGTTGCGTCGTCAGCTACTTTCGTGAACAGCCCTCCCAGGAAACTCTGAAGCAGGGGAATCGGAGGCTCGGACCTTGAAGATCGATCGTCGTTTCACGCAACCGAAAGATGGCCCGTACCACGACTTCGAGTTTGTGGACCGGGTCTCGGAAATCCGCAACCCGGATGGCTCGACCGTCTTTCGTTTGGACGGGATCAAGGTCCCTTCACACTGGTCGCAGATGGCAACCGACATTCTCGCGCAGAAGTACTTCCGAAAAGCCGGAGTCCCGTTGCGCGACGCCGACGGCAATCCGCGCCTCGGCTCGGACGGCAAGCCGCTTCTCGGCACGGAGACCGACGCCCGCCAAGTCTTCGACCGCCTCGTCGGTTGCTGGACCGACTGGGGTCAACGCCACGGCTACTTCGACACACCCCAAGACGCCGAGTCGTTTCACGATGAGCTCCGGTTCATGCTCGCTGCGCAAATGGCCGCCCCGAACTCGCCACAGTGGTTCAACACTGGCCTCCACCACGCCTACGGCATCACCGGGCCAGCGCAGGGACACCACTACTTCGATCCCGAGACCGATCAGGTCCAACGCACGGCCAATGCTTACGAGCGACCGCAGCCGCACGCGTGCTTCATCCAGTCGGTGAGCGACGACCTCGTCAACGAGGGCGGCATCATGGACCTGTGGACGCGCGAGGCCCGCCTGTTCAAGTATGGCTCCGGCACCGGCTCCAATTTCTCTCAGATCCGCGGCGAAGGTGAGCCGCTCTCCGGAGGCGGTCGCTCATCCGGACTCATGTCGTTCCTGAAAATCGGCGACGCAGCGGCCGGCGCGATCAAGAGCGGCGGAACGACCCGCCGTGCAGCCAAGATGGTCTGCTTGGATCTCGACCACCCCGACATCGAGTCGTTCGTGACCTGGAAAGTGCGTGAGGAGCAGAAAGTCGCCGCGCTCGTGGCCGGCTCGCGAATCTGCAACCAGAAGCTGCACGCGGTGCTGTCGGCTTGTCAGGTGGAGCACGCGGACACGACCCGCGACGTGGTCACCGACCCGAAGAAGAACCCGGCGCTCCAGGCCGCGATCGCGGACGCGCGCCGCCATGGAGTTCCCGAGGGCTACGTGCAGCGCATGTTGCTGCTCGCAGACCAGGGCATCAGCACGTTCGAGTTCGACGAGTTCGACACCGGCTGGGAAAGCAAGGCTTACCTTACGGTGTCCGGGCAGAACGCCAACAACAGCGTTCGCGTCCCGAACACGTTCTTCGAAGCCTTGGCCGCCGACAAGCCGTGGAGCCTGCGTCGACGCACGGACGGCACGGTTCACCGCGAGGTGCGCGCGCGCGACCTGTGGGAGAAGATCGCGTTCTCCGCGTGGAGTTGCGCGGACCCTGGGCTCCAGTACGACACCACGATCAACGAGTGGCACACGTGCCCCAACGACGGTCGGATCAACGCCTCGAACCCGTGTTCCGAGTACATGTTCCTCGACGACACGGCGTGCAACTTGGCGTCGATCAATCTGGTCCGTTTCCTCGGCGACGACGGCGTGTTCGACATCGAGTCCTTCCGCCACGCCTGCCGTCTGTGGACCGTGGTGCTCGAGATCAGCGTGCTCATGGCGTCCTATCCGAGCGCCGAGATCGCCCGGCTCAGCTACAAGTTCCGCACCCTCGGACTGGGCTATGCCAACCTCGGCACGGTCCTCATGCGCCTCGGGATTCCGTACCACTCGGATCAGGCCTACGCCATCTGTGGGGCCGTGAGCGCCATCCTGACCGGAGAGTCCTACGCCACCTCGGCCGAGATGGCGCGGCAGCTAGGCCCGTTCCCGGGTTTCGAGAAGAACCGCGACGCGATGCTGCGCGTCATTCGGAACCACCGACGCGCCGCCTACAACGCGGCTCGGAGCGAGTACGAGGGGCTCACATCGTTCCCGATCGCCATCGACCCCAAACACTGTCCGGAAGACTTCTTGATCGAAGCTCGCCAGTGTTGGGACCGCGCGCTGGCCTTGGGCGAAAAGTACGGCTATCGCAACGCCCAGACCACCGTGATCGCCCCCACCGGCACCATTGGCCTGGTCATGGACTGCGACACCACCGGCATCGAGCCGGACTTCGCGCTGGTGAAGTTCAAGAAGCTCGCGGGGGGCGGTTTCTTCAAGATCGCCAACCAGAGCCTGCCGCCCGCCCTGAAGCGTCTGGGCTACAGCGACCGGCAAGTCGAGGAGATCGTGGCCTACTGCGTGGGACGCCAGTCCTTGCGCAGCGCGCCCTACATCAACCATGACACCCTGAAAGACCGGGGCTTCGATGCCAGCGCAATCCAGCGGGTCGAGGACGCGCTCGCCAGCGCCTTCGAGATCCAGTATGCCTTCTCGCCCCACGTCCTCGGCGAGAACTTCCTGCGCAACACGCTCAAGCTGACCGACGCTCAGATGGCCGACTGGGCGCTCCATCCGCTCGCGGCGCTCGGCTACTCCCCTCGGGAGGTCCAGAGCGCCAACGACTACTGCTGCGGACACATGACCGTGGAGCGCGCACCGCACCTGAAGCCCGAGCATTTGCCAGTGTTCGACTGCGCCAACCGCTGCGGTAAGCTCGGCGAGAGGTTCATTCCTTTCGAGGCGCACCTCCGAATGATGGCGGCCGCACAGCCGTTCATCTCGGGCGCGATCTCGAAGACGATCAACATGCCCAACGATGCCAGCATCGACGACTCCAAGCGGGTCTACGAACTGGGCTGGGAGTGGATGCTGAAGGCCGTCGCGCTGTACCGAGATGGCTCGAAGCTGTCCCAGCCGTTGAGCGTGTCGTCCGACGAGAGCGCAGCGATCGAAAGCGCGGTCGCGCGGCGCGACGTGGAGGAGCTGGCGCAACGAGCCACCCAGAAGGTCGTCCTGCGCTATCTTTCGAAGCGGCGGCGACTACCCCACCGACGCGCCGGATTCACCCAGAAGGCGATCGTCGGCGGACACAAGGTGTACCTCCGGACCGGCGAGTACAAGGATGGCACGCTCGGCGAAGTGTTCCTGGACATGCACAAGGAGGGCGCCGCGTTCCGTTCGCTGATGAACTGCTTCGCGATCGCGGTATCCCTCGGTTTGCAGCATGGGGTGCCGCTCGAGGAGTTCGTCGACGCTTTCGTGTTCACGCGCTTCGAGCCCAACGGCATCGTGATCGGCAACGACAACATCCGGATGGCCACCTCGGTGATCGACTACATTTTCCGGGAACTGGCGATCACCTACCTCGGGCGCTCTGACTTCCGTCAGGTATCCGAGGAGGATCTGCGCAACGATACTCTGCGCGGCGCCGATGATGAGCCGAGCTTCTCCGAAGAGGAAGTCACCGAGCGAGACGTACCTCGCAACGCCGCGACCGACGCCGACACCAACCCCACGACCAACCCCGAAGCCGGGCCGGCTACGAGTGGCCCCGAGGCGAGCCTCCCGGCGGCGCAGGCCGCTATTCGCGCCCGGCAACGCGAGATCGCCGCCAGCGCCGCCCGAGCCAAAGCGGGCCCGACTCCGGCCCCGATCCTCGCGCGCAAGTCCTCGATGGCCTTGGCGCGCCAAGCGCGACAGAAGGGTTACGAAGGCGATCCATGCCCGGAGTGCGGTCAATTCACCCTGGTCCGCAATGGTACCTGCCTGAAATGCGAGAGCTGCGGCGGCACGACGGGCTGCAGCTGAGAGCCGTTCCCCGTCAGCAGTTCGCCGGGTCCGTGGGCCCGGTGAGCTGCTGACGAATGACAAGCAAGGGAATCGATGAGCATCAAGCCCGATCAGTGGATCCACCGGATGGCGACCGAGCACGCCATGATCGAGCCGTTTCAGAGCGAGCAAGTGCGCTACCTTGGCGAAGGGGACGCACGGCGTCGGATCATCAGCTACGGCACCTCGAGCTACGGGTACGACGTGCGCGTGTCCGACGAGTTCAAAGTGTTCACCAACGTCTACAACACCGTCGTCGACCCCAAGAACTTCGACGCCAGCTCCTTCGTCGACATCAAGGCCGACACCTGTGTCATCCCGCCCAACTCATTCGCGCTCGCGCGCAGCATCGAGTACTTCCGGATCCCGCGGAAGGTCATCACGATCTGCCTCGGCAAGTCGACCTACGCGCGCTGCGGCATCATCGTCAACGTCACTCCGTTCGAGCCCGAGTGGGAGGGCCACGTGACCATCGAGATTTCGAACACGACCCCACTCCCCGCCCGGATCTACGCCCATGAGGGTATCGCCCAGGTGCTCTTCTTCGAGAGCGACGAGGAGTGCTTGACGTCCTACAAGGACCGTGGTGGGAAATACCAAGGCCAGCGTGGAATCACCATCCCGCGAATGTGAAGCGGCCGCGTGGCCAACCCCGAGACCTGTTGGGTCGAAACCTCGCTCCTCTCCGCCGCGACCCCAAACCCGCCGAAGGGAAGACAACCATGCCGATCAAACTCTACCGTGGCGACTCACGCCCGCCCGAGGACATCAAGAAGGCGCAAGGCTTCAGCGCCTGGGTTCCGCTCACTGCAGAACAAGCACGCCTCCTCATCAAGAAGGCCAGCAATGAGGCCGTGGCGAATGACCAGTTCCCCGAGGCCCTCGCGGGGGCGCTCAATGCCGTGACGATCAAGAAGACCCTCGATCTCCAGGTCTTCATCAAGTACACGAAGAACAAGACGTCGACACCGCAGATTTCGACGGCTCCCGATGAGGACTGCGGTGGCCAAGCTGCCGGCAAGGACGCGAAGGGCCGGCCCTACATCATCTACGAGATCGAGTACGATTCGCTGAACATCCTGCAGACGGGCGGCGTTCGCCCCGTTGTCGCCGGCGACATCCCGCACAACGGCATGTTCCCGAAGGTGCTGGTCGACGGGGCCTCGCTCGACGCCTCGTCGACGATCGCGCTCCTGATGAAGGACGAGATCGCCTTCCTCACGACCATCCCGCTCGCCAGGATCAAGCGCGCCAAGCAGGCAGGCAAGTGGGCCGCCATGTAAGCCCCGTTTGGGGAGAGCTCACGGGACACGAAGAAGGGGCGGAACCTGCAAAGGTTCCGCCCCTTTTGGCGTTGATCGGGCTGCCCCTACCTTACGGGCAGGCGGGCAATGCGCAGTCCAGAGAGTCTGCGGTCGGGTCTACACCGCAGGCTCCCCGCGGTTGCGGGAAGAACGGGCACTCTGGCGGACCATTCGGGATCCCGTCCACGTCCGGCGTGCAGCCGGGGGGTGGGAACAGAACGCTCAGCAAGAACACCGCGTCAGCAATGTTGACGGTGCCGTCATCGTTACAGTCCCCGGCATCGGCACACACCAGGAACGGGCACTCCGGCGGGCCGTCTGGGATGCCATCGGTGTCCGGGACGCACGCCGGCGGCGGGAACAACGTACTGAGCACGAAGATCGCGTCCGCGATGTTGATACTCAGATCTTGATTGGCATCACCGCGCAGGAACTCCGGATCGCTCACCAAGGTGACCCGTTCGATCTGGCTCGGTTCGAAGCCGCCGACGATGAGCGTCTCGGTCTGGGTGGCGGGATCGAAGGTGTAAACGCCCTCGGACGCGAAGTCCCCGTTGGAGTAGATCCACAAGCCGTTGTCGAGTTCATGGACTCCGTTCACGGCTTCGCCCAGCGCGAAGTTGTTGATCACGTTCCCTGCCAAGTCGAACTCGATGATGTTGTCCGAGAACGAACCACACACCAAGAAGTTGCCGTTGGACAAGGCCGCGAGCTGCTCGGGCTGCGTGAGACCGGTGATGATCGGCAACGGGTTCAATCCGTTGGCGTCGAACAGCAACACCCGATCGGTCAGGTTCACGGTCGGTTGCTCGTCCGCCACCAAGACCGTGCCGTCACCGAGGAACATGAAGTCCCGCGGGTCATAGGTCGCCGGGCTACCGGCGTCCATGAATCGGCCGATCAGATTGCCGTTGAGGTCGTACTCGTTGATCTTCTTGCGGTTGATCCCGAGGTCGCCGGTACTCGCCACGAACAGGTGATCGTTACGGAACTCGATGCCCAAGACACCGTCCAGTCCATCGGGCGGCTGCTGCAGGGGCACGAAAGTGTCGACGAACAGCCCCCCGGTCGTGTAGCGACGAATCGCATCGGTCAGGTTGTCGGAAACGTAGATCAGCCCGTCAGGTCCCAGGATAGCCGCGATCGGCGACGACAACAGGCTCTCGTTATCGTGAATCAGGTTGCCGAAGTACGTGCCGTCGACAGGGCTGTACATGCCAACCGTATCCGTATCCACCTCCGGAATGAGCAGGACGTCCGCCGGACCGGTGTACACCGTGACTCGGCAGTCGACCGAGGCGCTCTGACCCGAACAGTCGGCCGTCAGCGTATAGAGATAGGTGCCGTCCGCCAAACCGCTCTCCGTGAAGGCCGTATCGCCAGGCAGCGGCTGCGGGGTCACGAGCACCCCGTCTCGCAAGAGCGCGAGCGAGTCGTACTGGCCGTTGTTGACCCAGTTGAGCAACACGACATCCGAGGACAGGTCAGCGGTGCCACACGTCGCGCTCGGCGCCACCAACTCGTGATCGACCTCACACTCGAGGCTGCGGCTCAGGCCGTTCGCACACACGGCGTTCAGGGTGTAGGTGTAGCTCCCGGTCGGGAGCGCGACGTCCACGAAACCCACAGCGTTGTTCGCCAGCGGGATCGTGACCGGGGACACGCCGTCGTCCCGCACCAACTCCAACGTCCCGTAGGTGTCGTTGTTGGTCCATGCCAGCGTGACGTTCCCGTCGGCGCAGAAGGTGCTATCGCAGGTAAGGTCGCTCGGCGCCTCGCAGCAGTTCGCGAGAACATCGGTCTCTTCGTGCAACAGCAAACACCACTGATTGAGGTCCACCGTGTCATCATCGGTGACGTTGTTGACCGTCAGAGTCCAGTCGCCCGCGCTGGGCTCGCAGTTGAACTCATCGAGCATGACCGGCGTGAGGGGCAGGAAGTCGACCTGCATGATGTCGTTCACGTCGAACGGCGGATCATTGATTCGACCACCGTCCGAGTAAGTCACGAGCAGGTTCGTGAGGCCGGTGTTGAACAGGCGCTGCAAAGTGACGGTCGTCCCGAGCGGTGACGTGATCGTCAGTGGGTTGAGGACCGCGGTGGAGGCGCCCGCCGAGATCGAGATGTCGACCATCACTTCGACCTGACGAACGGTGGCTCCCGGACCGGCGACGTTGATCACGTCGAGAACGCGATCGTCGTTCGGCACGTTCACCGCGGGCGCGTAGGTGTTACACAGCAGCACGTCCGGCGCGATCACGACCTGCACCGTGCAACACGCAGCACCGGCAGGGTTCGCTCCGACGAGACCGATCACGCACAGCTCGAGGGTTTGACCGCTCAGAAGCAGTGGATCGGTCGTATAGCTGGTGGCGGATCCGGCCGGTGGGTTCGCGACCGGCACACCGTTCACCGTGATCTCGTAGCCGGAGTACACAGTGCCCAGCGGAATGTCCCAGGAGACCAGCGCCTGCTCGCCGCCCGGGGCGACCGAGCACGCGATGTTCTCGACCGCCGAAACGCACATACCACTGGTGTTCTCGACGATACCCACGCACCACTCGTTCAGCGTGTAGCTGAAACTGCTGTCGTCGGTCATCGTGAGCGTCCAGTTGCCCTGAGCGTTCTCGCAGAAGAAGTCGGCCATAGTCCCGGGGCCCTGCGGCTGCATGGGCAAGCCCAGATTGAAGAGTTGCGAGCCGTGCGCGAAGCCGGAGTCGGTGTAGACCACATCGAGATTGTCGGCGCCGCCCCCGACGTTGTTCTGCAGCGTGATCGTGGTCCCGAGCGGCGAGGTCACGGTCATGGGCTCGATGGCGCCAATGAACGTCGTCGTGATATCGACGCTGACCAGAACGTCAGAAACGAACATGCTCGTTGGGAACAGCAACAGGTCGGTCTGGGTGTCGGGCGTGGCGGTAGAGCCGTCTACGACGATGCCCGGCAAGTTGCACACGGTTTGGGTCGCGATCGGCACGATCGGCGCGAGCAGCACCGAGCAGCAGACCTCTGGAGCGGGTCCGAACAATGCGCCGACACCGACGACACAGATCTCGACAGTGTCCCCCACCAAACCGCCGGTGGGGATGGTCGCGCTGGTAGCGGTACCCGCCAATACCGTCGGGACTCCCGCGTTCACCGTGACCTGGATCTCGGTGTACGCAGTTGGGTTCGTCCACGTGAGATCGACGTCCATCGAGCTACCCGGGGTCTGGTTGCAAGTGAGCCCCTGGATCGACGGCGTGAGGTTCTCGACTCCGCAGCAACGCTGCGCCGCGAGTTCGACGCCGATGAACGGTTCGAGGCAGACCATGCTGACCCCGCCCGGCAGGCCGGACTCGCTGTGCATAGTTGCGGTGCCGGCGAGGGTGGTGGTGAGTACGCCGTTGACGTAGACGTTGATCCCGTCGTAAACGGCAGTGTTGGACCAATTCAGAGTGAGGCTCCCGCTGCCGGGCACCGAGGAGCAGGTGAGGTCCCGCACCGTGGTCGTCCCCGCGATCGTCGCCATGAAGATGCCTTCCCGCGACGGGTTGACGCCATCGGAGACGTCCGCCTGGAAGACCATTTGGCGCGCGTCGTTGATGTCGAGATCCTCGAAATCGAGCTCGACGAACGTGAACCCGGGGAGGCCCGGCACCGCTCCGCCACGAACCGCAACCACCTGATCATTCACGAACAAAGCCTCGGTGTTGGTGGTGTCCGCTGCGCCGATGAGATCCGCGAGGTACATCACATCGCCGACGCTGTTGATCGCGAGGCCGTTGAAGTTGCCAGTGACGGTCGCGCCGGGGACGGCAGGAACGGCGGCACCCTCCTGGTAGACAATGCCGTTGGACGAAATGATCACGGCGTTCTCGGCGCTGGGCAGCTGGGTCGTGCTGACGCTGGACCGGAAGGCCCAGTCGCCGTTCTCCGCGATGGCGTTGCCGAGCGTGAGTGACGAGGTGATGTTGACGGTCGCAGTTCGTGCGACCAGTGGGTCCCCAGCGCGGTACAGCAACTCGAGGCCGGCCCCCGAGTGACGGAAGACCCCGTCGCCGTTGGGGGTCGTGTTCGCAGAGCCAAAGAAGACGAAGCTGCCAGCACCGTTTCCTTGGAGTTCGTTGAAGGCCACGTCCCAGTTGAAGCCGGCGAGCGAGCCACCGCCGACGATGACGCCGCCTTCCCGATAGAGGGGCACCATGGCTCCCGGGCTGCCTTGGTAGATCACGATGTCATCCGTCGCGGCGCCGTCGAGGTCGACCAAGGTCAGGATGTCGCCACTGTCGTGCAGACAAAGGAAGCTGAAGTCGTTGTAGACCCGCCCTGGGATCCCGTCGGCCGCGCCGCCCTCTTGGAGCTGCAGCGTGTTGACGCCACCACTGCGAATGTAGACGGTCTTGTCGGTGGCGGCCGTAGCCCCCGTCAGGAACGCGATGAACGCGAGGTCGCCCGCGAGGTTCAGTTGGTGCAGCGACTCGAAAGCCTCGAACGAGCCGAAGTTGCCCACCACAACTCCGGGGGCCGCGGTTCCCTCGAGTGCCACGAGGGCCACGTCGACGTAGATGAAGTCATCGGCGGCGGTGCCTGGGCCATCGCCCGTGAAAGCGATGTGGCCCCCGGCGCCGATGTCCGGCTTATCGAAAGTCTCGTAGGTCGTCACGGTTCCCGGGGCCGGGTCCGGTTCCAGGTACAACGGCGCGACCATCACTTGGGCCGAAAGCGACCCTCCCAGCGCGAGCGCGAAACAGCTGACCATCAGCTGCTTCCTCAGTGTTCTCACCATTTCTCGTGCTCCTTCCGTGAGAGCGAGACCTACCCCAGTTCGAGATTGCTGCGGCGGGGGGCCCCCCGTCCGCAGATCGGTTCAGCATCAGATAGAGTTGGCTTGGTCGCAGCGGCACGCTCCAGGTCATGCCAACCGGCTTCGATCCTTCCCGACCGAGCACGACACCGGCAAATCGACCCCGACGGACCGGGCGACCTTGGGTTCCGGAGTGCCGGATCCAGGCCGCTCGACCCGATCGGTCGCGCTCTGCCGGACGGTCCGAGTTGTCGAGCGATTCCGAGCCCGGGCGATTCGATGGAGGGGGAGTTACGCCCAGTCCCTTCCTTGGAGACCCTTTCCTGGAGACCCTACGACCCGGAAGTGTAGGACCTGGGGATTCCCCTCACAAACAGTTTCCCGGTGCTTCCTCCGTGGGCGCTCGACTCTGACGCGATCACCGCCCCGCGGCTCGTCGCCTTAGGTTCCGTCCAAAGGGCGTTGTTGGCCCTGCGGGCCCGGGCCTCGGAGCCTGTTGGAGACCGCTCCAGTCTGCCGGCGCGGACCATCCGTGAGCGTTGAGCGGAGAATGTGCAAGGGCCGCGACGACAATGCGTCGCGTCCAGTTCGCCCGAGGTGGGGCGCGACGCCGCGTTGAGGCGAACGCGACAACGAGGGGCGAGATTCGCCTCCGGCGCATCGAACAACACCGTCATCGACGTCGTTGCCCATCCACTGCCGGCGGCTCACGAAGGGTCCGGGCTCAAGGGGCGAGGTCCAAGTCGATCTCCCACCGAACCTCGCTGATCCCATTCTCCGGCACGCCAATGACCTGGATGTACGGTCCTTCCTCGCGCTCGACGACATCGACGTCGCGCCCTTGGATCTCCACGAGCGTCAGTTCGTACTCGCCCTCGTCGAGGCCACCGAACACGAAGCGCCCCGTGTTGTCGGTGACCGCTTGCTTGCTGACCCCAGAGGCGACGAGCCGCACGACGGCGCGACCGATCGGCCGACCCTCGGCCCCCGTCAAGATGCCGACGACCCCGCCGCCAGGGTCCAACCGCAGGGCGAGCCCGTCGGCTCCTACGCGCACCTCGACCCGTAGGCTGCGAAACTCCGGATGTCGCACCTCCAGTTCGACCCATTCATCGCGGAGCTCACCGATCGTGAAGGTGCCGTCGCTTCGCGTTCTGGTTCCGCGAAGAGCACCCGTCCGCGTCCCGGGGGGCGGCGGCGCAAGGGCTTCGGGGTGGACGACTTCGACGACCGCGTCGGCGACCGTCGCGCCCGAGCGTGCGTCGAAGATAGTCCCCATGACGCGACCACCTTCGATGAGATCGATCCGACCGAGGTTCGTGGTCTGGCCGCTGCGGACTCGAACCCCGCGTTCGACCCTTGTTCCGCGGCCCGGTGCCCCGAGGGCAACGTCGTACACTCCCTCCGCAAGGCCGTCGATCACGAACTCTCCTTGCTCACTCCGCACGAGCTGCGGTTCACGAATGGGTCGCGCCTCGTCACCCACAAGAGCCAAGACTTGCACGGAGTAGCGCGCAATGACCGCCCCCGTGCGGTCCACGACTCCTCCTGCAATCGCCCCGGTGGCGCGCAGCACGACCGGGATCGGTTCCGACCCCGGCAACTGGTTACGCAACAGCGCGCTCCCGTACCCCGAAGCCTCGACGAGTAGGTCGACACCATCGACGCCGACATCGCGCAGCACGACCTGCCCGTTCGCGTCCGCAGCGTAGACTTGCCTTACGCCCGTCCGGATGTCCACCCCGACCACGGTCGCCCGCTCGAGCGGCACGCCGAGCGGATTGCTCACGCGCACGACGAGTCCACGACGCGCCGGAAGCACCCATTGCACCTGACGGGTTTGCCCGGCCCGCGCGACGAAGACTTCGAAGGCCGAGTCCCGACCTGCACAGGTCAACTCGACGATGATCTCGCCCACCGGGATTCCGCGCGCCCGAACCAGCCCCGCGAAGTCCGAAGTCCGGCTGAAGATTCGCTCCTCGCCGCGATAGAAGCTGCAGGCGACGCCGGGGATCGGCCGCCCCAACTCATCGACGACACTCGCCTCGAGATCGCCGCCCGCCGCGAGTTGGACGACGACATGAGGCGGGGTCGCGTCCGCGTGCACAGCGATGAGTTCGCTCGTGATCGGTGGGTAGTCGAGAGGACTTACTTCGAGACGGTAGTCCCCCGGTGAAAGGTCGGCCACTATGCAGTTGCCGGCGGCGTCGGTCTCCAGGTAGCGGGCGGCGGCGCCGGTCGCGGCCCGAACGATCACGGGACAGGCCGATACCGGAACTCCCCGCGCATCGACGACGCGGGCCGACAATGGCACCGTTGGTGCCAGACGCAGCTCGAGAGGGTGTCCCAGCTCGGCCTCGACGGACACGCTTGCAAAGCCTGGCGCGACGGCAGAGATCGAAACCGGGCTCTTCGCTCTGGACAGTCCCGGCAAACGAAAGGCGCCATCGGCGTCGGTGATGGCAGCCGCGATCGGCGCCGGTGACAGCCCGGGTGGCAGCGTGGTTGGACCGCGGGCCGACGTCACTCGCGCGCCAGCGAGCGGCGCGCCGGAAGTCGCGCGAACGACGCCTTCGAGGGCTACTCCCTCCTCCAACCGCAACGTGACCGGAACCGCAGCGAGGACCGGGCCCTCCTGCACCACGTAGAGCGGGTGCTCGACGAGGTACCTCAACGCGTCGACCTGAAAGGGCCCCACGGTGCAGGAGCCGCCGGCGTCGCTACGCCCGGTGAGTACCCGTGGTTCATCCCCGCTCGCCTCCCACGCGGTAACCAGCGCGTCCGGGATCGGACTTCCTGCCGTGTCGCACACAGTCACGACGAGCGTGCTCCCGCGCTCGAGCGTGATCCCGATCGGCGACCCGGCCGCGCGAAGGTCAGGAGTGTCGTGAGGCAAGTAGCCTTCCGCCTCCACGACCAAGCGCATGGGGAAGTCGGCGCGATGCGGAACGTACGGTTCGCGGGTCTCTGCGGTCGTACGCAGGACCTCGGGCGCAAGGCGACGTTCGAGCGCAGCAAGCAGCGTTTGGCCGGCCTCGGCGAGGACGCGAACCGTAACGACCGACGGTCGCTCGCCGTCCGGCCCACGGACGTGGACCGGGACCCACGGCGACTCGGACAGCACGATGTCGAGCGCTGTCCCCGGCACCCAGTACGCGCGCTCGGCAGGCCGACGGTCAGTGGCCAAGGCGACCACGCGGTATCCAACACCGGCCTCGAGACCGTCGAGGGTGAAGCTACCATCGACGGCACTCGTGGCCGTCGCAACGCGTCGGGCCGGGTTGGGGCCGCTCAACGCCGAGGAGAGTCTACGGAGTTGCTCCTCGAGCGAAGCGCCCGGAGCAGCCAGTGCGGGGACTGCGACCACGGTCGCGCCCACGATCGGCATGCCCTCGGGTGAGACGATCCTCCCGTCGGCGGCGGCGGCCGACTGGAGCGTGATCGGCGTGAGCGCCAGGGAACGATCGGGCGGTACCACGATACTCACGCGTGCCGCCACGAGCCCCGGCGCACCGACGCAAAGTTCGAGAGAACCCGGCCGCAAGAACAAATCGAAGCGGCCATCGGCGTCCGCCACGCACGCACCGAGTTCGATGCCCCCGAACTGTGCGGTCACCGTCGCGCCACGAACCGGGGTGCCAGCCGGGCCGAACACGCGACCGCGTACCGACACGGCAACCAGCCCCGTCGAGTCGTTGGGGCTGGCGGCGCCGGACCCGACGGCCGGCATGAGCTCGGGTGAGTGGGGTGCACGAAAGCGCTTCTCGGAGAGCCACTCGGCGCTGATCCAGGCCAACGTGATCACCAGCAGCGCAAGCGAAGTCGCGACGATCCGTCGACTCAAGTCCAACTCCTCTTCGCTGTCGGCAGGCGACGAATCCAGAGGCCACGGTCCGAGTCACGCGGACGAACGCCTCCAGCCCTGCAACACCCCAGTGTAACGGAGCCGAGTGGCGGTCGCGACCGGGCAGGTCCTGACGAGACCGATCGGGAACGGGATCGTGACGAAGGTAGGCACCCCTCGACCCCAACGTGGGCAAGCAACTTGCGGCGCAACCCCAGGTGTGCAAGGATCCCGTTGGCGAGGCGGTCCGAGTTCCGAGCGTCGAGCGTAAGGGCTCGAACGAATCGGTTCGGCCTCGCGAAAAACTCCAGCCTCAGCGAGGGTCACGCTGCCCCTCTTCCCTCCTCGACGCGTGATCGCCGACAACGAAAGTGAGGATTTCGTGGACCGGAACCAACTCCTGACGCGTGGGCTCGGCGCGGCTCTGTACCTGCTGTTCGCAACCTCTTCGACGCCCGCCCAGCTTCTCCACTTCCCCGAGGTGATCCTCGTGGACGGTGGAGCGGTCCCAGGCGCCACGGCTCTGCTCGACAACGTAGACCGTCCCAACGTGAGCGCGAGCGGACTCCTCGCCGGTACGGCCGACCTCGATGGAACCGTGAACGACGAGGTTCTCGTGGTCGGCGGAATCGTGTTCGCCATCGAGGGCATGGCGCTGCCATCGATCCCGGCGGCCGCGTTCGCCTCCTTCGATGAATTCACGACGCGCCACCACGTGAACGTGGCCGGCGACGTCGCGTTCGTGGCGGTCCTGTCCGGTGTTCCGACCACCGCGGACACGGTACTGTGCCGCAACCTCGACGTAATCGGACGCGAAGGCGATCCGGCTCCCGGCATCCCGGGGCGTACCGTCTCGGACTTCTCACAGCCCTGCGCGCTCGACGGCGGCAGCCTCGCCTACCAGGCAACGCTCACCGGTGACGCGAGCAACGATCAGGTGATCTACATCGACCAAACGGTGCAGCTCCGAGAAGGAGACGTCATCGTCGGCACCAGCTTCGCGGGCGCCCACTGGGAGTCGTTCACGCATCTGACCGCGAACGGCGGGGGCGATCTGCTGTTCGAAGCGACGACCGACGCCCCGGACTTCAACACGGACGCCGGCCTGTTCCGCAAACCGTTCGGGAGCGATCCCGAACTCCTCCTGCGCGAGCGCACGACGCCGATCATCGCGGCATCGGGAATGGAGACGATCGAATTCATCGACTTCGTCGAACTCGCGGAGTCAGGCGACTGGATCCTGCGCGGAGATTTCGTCAACAGCGCCACCGTGACCTCCGCCAACGACGACTGCGTTGTGGCCAGCATCGGCGGAGGCCCGCCGACCACCCTGCTGCAAGAGGGCCAAGCGGTGCCTGAGATCCCCGGTGCCGTCTTGGGCGCGATCACGTCCGCGAGTATCAACAGCGCGGGCGACGTGCTGGTGACCGCGATCATCGTCTCGCCTGCCGGGGTGAACATCCAAGAGGGCCTCTTTCTCAACGGCAACCTGCTGCTGCACGACAACATACCGATCCCCAGCCTGCCCGGGGCCTTCCTCACCAGCTTCGAGGGCGATGACGTCGTCCTGTCCGACAACGGCGCGATGTTCTTCGAAGGGACCCTCACCGGCGCTCCCGGGAACGACGGCTGGTTCCGGGTGGCTCTTCCGAATGTGTTCCCCGTCGAGAACATCACCTGCACGGCCACCGCTCAGAACGAGCTTCGCGCCTCGTGGACCATTCCTCCCGGATTCAGCTACGATTTCATTGAGATCAGCATCGACGGCAACCCGCTGACTTCGATCGCGGGCGGAGCCACCGATTTCGTTACCCTACCGCAAACCATGTCAGTCCAGTCGGAGATCGGCGTCGTCGGCTTCCTTGGCTCCGAGGCTTCCCCGCAGCGGTCGTGTCGCGCTTCTCTGTTTCTCCAGACCGAGGACCTGTTCCTGATTCCCGAGTCCAACACGAACTCGGTCGGGGCCTATCGTGCCGCCGATGGAATCTTCGTGGGCGAGTTCGTACACCCGGGCGTGATTCTCGAGACCCCGGTGGACGCCGAACTCGGCCCCGATCAGCGCGTCTACGTCAGCGATCAGTCGAAGAACGCCGTCTACCGATTCGACCGCAATGGCAACCTGATCGATCGTTTCATCGACTCGAACGACGGCGTCACGAGCCTGCGAGGATTGGCCTTCGACGGGAACGAACTCTACGTCGCCAGCGGGCTGCCGACGCCCGTTCATCCTCCGGGCATCTTTGCGTTCGACCTCAGCGGGAACGAAGTCGGGGTCCTGCTGGAGGAGACGCCTACATCCGGCTTCGAGCCGTTCGATGTCCTCTTCCTGCCAAATCACAGCGCCCTGGTCACGAACGTCGAGAACGCGAGCGACATCCGATGGATCCCTCCGGGCGGCGGATCCTATACCTCGCTGCTGCCAGCGTCGTTTCCGCTCCAAGTCGCGCCGCTGGCGAACGGCAATTTCGTCGTTGCCGCGAGTAACGCGAACAGTCTCGTCGAGTTCAACTTGAGCGGGAACGTCGTGGCGACCTGGCCCGTCGGCGCGCCCGTGCGCGGCGTGGCGGAACTCGCGAACGGCCAGCTGCTGTTCACAACCACCACAACCGTCTCCACGCTCGACCGATCTACCGGACAGACTCAGATGGTCCGTTTCGCTGTCTCGCCGCGCATGGTAGGTCGACTGCCCGCCGGGACTGGCACGTCCTTCCGGCGCGGCGACTGCAACGCCGATGGCTCCGTGAACATCACCGACGCCGTCCGGCTGCTCGGTGTCCTGTTCCCCCCGGCCGGCTGCATCCCGGACACCGACGGCATCCCCGACGGCCCCCCCGAATGCCCCATCGCCACCTGCCGCGACGCGTGCGACGCGAACGACGACGGCTCGGTGAACATCACCGACGCAGTGTTCCTGCTCGGGGTCTTGTTCCCGCCCGCGGGCTGCATCCCCGACACGGACGGCATCCCGGACGGTCCTCCGGAGTGCCCGATCTTCAGCCCTCCCGCACCCGGCTGCGGACCTGACCCGACCCCCGACAACGTCGACTGCGTGACCTACCCGTCGTGCCCCTGAGGCTCGCTCGGGATCCGGACTCACTCACCCGTGAGCTTGTCGAACGCGGGGGAATCTTCCCTCGGCCGGGCCGTGCTCCGGCCGTGCTCCGACTCCTCAGGGGCAGTGATCTCCTTCACAGGCGAGGTCGGTGTCGATCGGGATGGGCGTGCAGTTCGGGAAGTTGTTCGCGGGCGGCGGGCCCGCGAGGAACAGGTACTGCACGAGGCCAAAGACGTCATCGATGTTCAGGTGATCGTCGCCGTCGAAGTCGAGCTGCGCGGGGCAGCCGTGCGGGGTCGACAGGAACAGGTGCTGAGCGACGGTGACGACGTCGGCCAGGTCGAGTTGACCGCTGACGGCCGCGTCGCCGCGGATGAACTTGCGAACGACCGGCGCGCGAGAGTGGTAGTCGTTGGAGCCCGCGGCATCGTTGTGATAGTTGCCCCACTCGATGCGGACCGGGCCCGGGCCGGTGCGGGGGATGTCCCACGCATACAGGTGTGTCGCGTAGGCGTGCACGAGTTCGAGGTCGCCATCGCCGTCGAGATCGGCCGGGATGGTCACATACTGGAGGCCGCCCGCGTAGACGATCGGCGTGCCGAAGTGGATCGGGAACCCGGGGCGCTCGTTGAGATTCAGGTCGAGGAGGTGCAGCACCGCCTCTTCCACCCCGTTGTAGTTGATGCTCCAGACCGCGATCTCGGCCGGACCGTCGCCGTCGAAGTCGGCGATGGAGATCCCACGCCACTCACTGTAGCCCGGGAGGTTGGTCTGCAGTACATCGGGTTGCATGGGCGGCAGCGGTCCGACTGGCTTGATGCGGAGGAGCTGGTTGTAGTTGGTCGCGACGATCTCGACCATGCCGTCGCCCTCGAGATCCCCCACGGCGTTGCCGTCGTAGGTGATGCCCGACACCGGCACCACCGGCCATGAGGTCTGACCGCCGAGCTCGTGGACCAAGCTCCCCGACGAGTCGAAGATGGCGACGCCTCCGATGCCGCCGAAGAACACGATTTCCGCCTGGCCGCGGCCGTCCAGATCGACCACTACCGGGTGGTGCTGGTGACTGCTGGTCGGACCGATGATCCTCGGCCAGCCCTCCCGGATGGTGCCGTCGCCGTTGATCACCACCGCCTGGTTAGGATCCATGTTTCCGCCAGTGTACGGTGCGACCGCCACCAGCACCTCCGCCGCCCCATCGAGGTCGACGTCGCCGACCGCGAAGCCCCCGTAGAAAAGGTCCGGATCGTTCGGGAACGGCAGGGTGTTCCAGGGGATGGTCGCCGGCCAGCCGGGGACCGGCTGGCCATTGCCGTAGTAGGCAAACACCTGGCGCCGACTCACGGAGCTGAAGATCACGACTTCGTGACTGCCGTCTCCGTCAAGGTCTCCGAGCCGGTAGAAGTTGCTCGGACCCGAGTCGGGAACGACCGGCCACCCGGATTTGATGGACCCGTCGGCGTTCAAGGCCGCATGTAGGAGGCCGTGAGTGCTGGGTAGTATCGTGATCGGCAACCCTTGGAACACGACGTCCGGAAGCCCATCGCCTTCGACGTCGCCCATGAAGATCTGGGTGAGTCCGTCGACGTAGGTCTGCGGGGTCGACACCAGCGAGAACCCGGTGTACGGGGTGCCGTCATGGTTGTGGACCCACATGGTGCCGTTCAGTCCGTGCTGCAGGATCTCGAGGGTGCCGTCATTGTCGAGATCCATGATGTTGATCGGGCCCGATGACTGGAGCTGATCCGGCGGGGCAAGCTCGACTGGGAAGCCGGCCTGCAGCTCTGCGCCGTGAACCGCGGCCCCAGAAAAACCGAAGAGCCCGAGCGCCGCGAGCGCCAACGACCCAAGCCCGCTGTGGTACGAAGTCATCGCGTCATCCCGCCCTTCGTTTGGTTCGCACTTCGCTTCTGCACTCGGTGCTCCTCTCGACCCCTTCGCGCTCACCAACGCCTTGGGCTCTCTCCGAAGCGATCACCCACCCCCGAAAGCAAAGCGCCTTCCGCTTCGAAACCCAACCGTGCGCGGGCGCAGTCACGCCCGTTGCCATCGGCACTCGTGGACGCACTCGATCCGGACCGGACTCCGGAACGAGTGCGTCCACGCCGACTCCTCAGGGGCAGTGATCTCCTTCGCAGGCGAGGTCGGTGTCGATCGGGATGGGCGCGCAGTTCGGGAAGTTGTTCGCGGGCGGCGGGCCCGCGAGGAACAGGTACTGCACGAGGCCAAAGACGTCATCGATGTTCAGGTGATCGTCGCCGTCGAAGTCGAGCTGCGCGGGGCAGCCGTGCGGGGTCGACAGGAACAGGTGCTGAGCGACGGTGACGACGTCGGCCAGGTCGAGTTGACCGCTGACGGCCGCGTCGCCGCGGATGAACTTGCGAACGACCGGCGCGCGAGAGTGGTAGTCGTTGGAGCCCGCGGCATCGTTGTGATAGTTGCCCCACTCGATGCGGACCGGGCCCGGGCCGGTGCGGGGGATGTCCCACGCATACAGGTGTGTCGCGTAGGCGTGCACGAGTTCGAGGTCGCCATCGCCGTCGAGATCGGCCGGGATGGTCACATACTGGAGGCCGCCCGCGTAGACGATCGGCGTGCCGAAGTGGATCGGGAACCCGGGGCGCTCGTTGAGATTCAGGTCGAGGAGGTGCAGCACCGCCTCTTCCACCCCGTTGTAGTTGATGCTCCAGACCGCGATCTCGGCCGGACCGTCGCCGTCGAAGTCGGCGATGGAGATCCCACGCCACTCACTGTAGCCCGGGAGGTTGGTCTGCAGTACATCGGGTTGCATGGGCGGCAGCGGTCCGACTGGCTTGATGCGGAGGAGCTGGTTGTAGTTGGTCGCGACGATCTCGACCATGCCGTCGCCCTCGAGATCCCCCACGGCGTTGCCGTCGTAGGTGATGCCCGACACCGGCACCACCGGCCATGAGGTCTGACCGCCGAGCTCGTGGACCAAGCTCCCCGACGAGTCGAAGATGGCGACGCCTCCGATGCCGCCGAAGAACACGATCTCCGCCTGGCCGCGGCCGTCCAGATCGACCACTACCGGGTGGTGCTGGTGACTGCTGGTCGGACCGATGATCCTCGGCCAGCCCTCCCGGATGGTGCCGTCGCCGTTGATCACCACCGCCTGGTTGGGATCCATGTTTCCGCCAGTGTATGGTGCGACCGCCACCAGCACCTCCGCCGCCCCATCGAGGTCGACGTCGCCGACCGCGAAGCCCCCGTAATAGAGGATGGGATTGTTCGGGAACGGCAGGGTGTCCCAGGGGATGGTCACGGGCCAGCCAGGGACCGGCTGGCCGTTGCCATAGTAGGCGAACACCTGGCGCCGACTCACGGAGCTGAAGATCACGACTTCGTGACTGCCGTTTCCGTCGAGGTCCGCGAGCCGGTAGAAGTTGGTGGTGCCGCCGGAGTCGGGAACGATCGGCCACCCGGGCTTGATGGATCCGTCGGCATTCAAGGCCGTGTGCCGAACGCCGTGGGTGCTCGGTAGCACCGTGGTCGGCACCCCTTGGAACACGACGTCCGGAAGCCCATCGCCTTCGAGGTCGCCCATGAAGATCTGGGTGAGTCCGTCGACGTAGGTCTGCGGGGTCGACACCAGCGAGAACCCGGTGTACGGGGTGCCGTCGTGGTTGTGGACCCACATGGTGCCGTTCAGTCCGTGCTGCAGGATCTCGAGCGTGCCGTCATTGTCGAGATCCATGATGTTGATCGGGCCCGACGACTCGAGCTGATCCGGCGGGGCGAGTTCCACTGGGAAGCCGGCCTGCAGCTCTGCGCCGCGAACCGCCGCCCCAGGAAAACCGAAGAGCCCGAGCGCCGCGAGCGCCAACGACCCAAGCCAAAAACCCTGTTGCGTTCTCATTCTCATGGTTCGAACTCCTTTCGCGCTCACGGGCAGAGCGGCGCCGAGATGCAGCCCAACGAGTCCACGGTAGGATCGGTCCCGCAGGAGAAGTACGGCGCCGCCGGCAGCGGCCCCGAGAAGTAGTAGTAGTCGAGCAGGTAGATCGGGTCGAGCAGGTTTACGACGCCATCATCGTTCACATCCGCGGCGTCGAGGCACGGGAGCGGCTGAAACGAGAAGAGGAAGCCGAGGATGATCACCACGTCGGCGATGCTGATGGTGCCCGACGAGTTCGGGTTCACGAGGCCCCGGATGAACTCGGCGCCCATGAACTCGTCGGCGCCGCGGTCGAGGATGCTCGGACCGACCGACGGGATGTCGATGAAGCGGTTCTCCCCGTCGATGTCGGTGTCGCTGATCAGGTCGCCGACGGTGAGCAAGGGGTCGCCGCTGTCGACACAGGGCGAGTTGTCGTTCGCGAGGTGGGGATCGGTGTAGAGATTCATCACCCCGGGATTCACGTCCGCGCACTCGGGACCGAAGAGGGGCGCGACGCCAACCGTGGCCGCTTCGAGGTGCGAATAGCGAAACGGTCCGCTCCCGGCCGCGAAGCCTTCGGCGTAGGCGTCGAGGGCGCCGGTCGGGGTCGGTGGCTCGTTGCCCCAGACGATGTTGCTCGAGGCGTCGAAGGACGCCCCGAAGTTTGCAGCCGGCACGGTGAGCAGCGAGGCCGCGAAGTAGGTTCCCGAGCCCCGCTTCTGGGGAAACGGCGCCGCGCCCAGAAGGCGGTTTCCGGTCACCGAGTTGGTGTGGAAGCGCGCCCGCGCGCCGCCGCTCAAGGAGTCGTCGAACAGCGCGAGATAGGCGCCCCCGCCTTGGTAGGCGGCTCGGTTGTCATGGACGAAGTTGCCGGTGATCGCGAGCGCGTGCTCGTCATCGTCGGAGTCGAGGGTGGCGGCGACGTACAGGCCGCCGCCCACCTGGTGAGGAGGGAGCGAAGGGACGACGCTGGGTAAGCCATCATCGACGTGAGACTCGTTCTGATAGATGTCGTTGTGAATCACCAGCACCCGGCTGCGGTCACGCGAGCTCAAGTACAAGCCGCCGCCTTGGTAGCCCTCACTGGTAGTGACGGAAGTCGTGGGAAGCCAAGCGTCGTTCTCAAAGATCCGATTGTCAACGATCGACGCGACGACGCGCGGCCCCGAGCTGCGCGTGCGCACGAAGACGCCCCCGCCCTGCACGGCGTTGTTGTCGTAGATTTGATTGCTGCACATGCGCAGAACCGTGGTCTCGAAGAGTGCGTCGGCGTTCACGTACACGCCACCTCCTTGGCGCGGGAGTCCCGAGGGCGGCTCTCCGCCGCTCGCGAACTCGTTGCCGTGGATGTCGTTCTTCTGGAGCGTGAGCCAGGTCGAGCCCTTGGTGAACGCAGGGTCGAAGGCGACGCCCGCCCCGCGATAGCCCGGCCCCGACGTTCCGAGCACGATGTTATCGCGGATTTCGTTCAGGGCGAGCCAGGTGTGGTTGCCGCCCAGGACGTAGACCCCGCCTCCGGCCTCCTCGGCGACGTTCGGGAGGGCCGGGTCGCCGATGATGTTCCCCATGATCCGCACCTGGTGGGACTGCTCCCGCAGCGACATCCCAGCGCCCCGCACCGCGGCGCCGTTGCGCAGCGTGAATCCGCGCCAGCCGGTCGGATCTTCGGTGTCGGCGGCGCCGAACCAGATGATGCCGCCCGCGAAGCCGCTTTGGACCAACTCGACGCAGGGTCCGACGCCACCGCCGTCGATGATCGTGCAGCTCGGCCCCGCCTCGGAGTAGATCCGCACGAGCGCGAGGAACTGGCTCATGTCCATCACGATATTCTCGTGATACGTGCCCGGCATCACGCGTATCGTGAGGGCGGCCGGCGGTGAGGGCTGGCTGAGATAGGCTTGGAGTGCGGCGGTGATCGTCGGGTACACCGGCCCCGGACCGCACTGTGGGCTCGGGCAACCCGGACCAGGAGTACCGCAGACGGTAAGGTCCCAGTCGGCAGACGTACCGAGCGGCGGGTCGAAGTCGCAAGGTGTACTCGAAGTGGGGTCGTCGCCCGCGAACCCGCTGGCGGTCCCCAGGGCTTGGACGACGAGTTCATCGGGGGTCGGGGTCGGGAAGCCCGGCCCCGCCGAGGCGGCAACACTCACGGTCGCATCCCCCAAGACGATCCCGCGGACCCCCGGTCGAACCGTGCCGCCGCCGGCAATGTTGAGTGCGATCGGAACCAGTGGCGAGCCCAAGGTGTCGACCGGGCGAAGTTGCGCCGGTCCTGGAGGGGTGCCCCCGACGGCGAGTTGCGCGCGCGGGTCGAAACTCCCGAGGGGTCCGCTGATCGCGCGCAGCGTCAGGTCCAGGACGGGTTGGGTATGCCCCGCCGGGATACCAAGCAGCCGCTGGTCATCGAGAATGATCGCGAACGTCAAGCCGCCCGGCACCGTCTGAATGGACTGCAGGAACGGCGCCTGACCTTGCAAGGCTTGAGTGATGGCCGCGCCGACTCGGTAGGAGACGAGTTCGTACCCGTTGGGCACCTGGAGTCCGAAGAACACTCCGTGAACGGTTCGAAGGGCTGCATTGGGGTCGCCCCCTGCGGGCATCGGGTAGGTCGTATTGTCCAGGTACACGGTTGCCGACACGAGGGCGTTCGAGCCAGGTCGGGTCTCGGTGTGGACCCTCAGTCGATACAGCGCGTTCATCGCAGCGGCTGAATCGACGAACGCGAAGATCGCGAACGCCGCCGCGAGGGTCACATGACGAAGCGAACGACGTACACCACGGGACTCCATGACCACCTCCGGGGATGGTTGGACATCCGTGAGGGTCCCGACGACAGGCCCCACTGTGGGGCTCGCCGAAGGAGTCGGGACGAAATCACGAATGCGTAGGGTCGAAGCCGTGCGAGTCGTCGGGGGCGGGCAGCCCTTCGATTCCGCTCTCTGCTGATTACGAATTTTGCGTAAAGTCGATTTTGAGCGGTCGTGAGTGTACAGCTCCTTGCCACCCAATTTCAACGACGAATCCTCACAATACTCGTACGTGTTTCTCTGGAAACTTGTTGCGATCGTGTCCTGGTCACGCCGGGAGGCTCGAGGCCGAGCCCGACTGCAAGCTCATCGGAATTCCGAGTCACGGGCCGACAGCGGTTGCAGTTGCAAGGAGCGACGACGGTCTGCCGCGCTCGGGCTCGACGCCGAAGGCAGTGCAGGAAGTCGGGCTTGCTCCAACTCACGGCTGAAAGGACGACGACATGAACGTTCGGGTACGACGGGGCGGACAGTTGGGATGGGTGGTCGCCCTGGCCATCCTCGGGGTGTCGACGGTTGTCGAGGGGCAGTGTGTGACCCGGCTCTTCGCTCCCGACTTCGAGACCGACGACCAGTTCGGGAGGGCCGTCGCGCTCGACGACCGGGCCGCCGTGTTCGGGGCGCCGGGAGGTGACGATGGGGGCGCGAACAGCGGGGTGGTCTATGTGTATGGCTTCAACGGAACTTCTTGGAGCTTCCGCCAGAAGCTACTCGCCGTCGATCTCGCAGCGGGGGACTCGTTCGGTCGGTCGGTAGCGATCCATGGGGATGAGATCGTGGTCGGCGCCCCCAACGAGGACCAGGGTGGCACGAACGCCGGCGCGGCTTACGTGTTCACGTTCAACGGAGTCACGTGGACCCAGCGGCAGAAGTTGGTGGCGAGCGACTCGTTCGCATTCGATGGCTTCGGTGCGAGTGTCGCGATCGACGACGACGTGATCGTCGTGGGCGCGCCGAACGCGCACGGCCCCGATCCGGAGGGCCTCGTCTATGTGTTCCGGCGCAGTGGTACGACCTGGATCCAGGAGCAGATCCTGTCGGCCAGCGATGGGGTTGGCTTCGACAACTTCGGAGTCTCGGTCGATGTGTCGGGGGAATCGATCGTCGTCGGAGCCAACCTGAACAATGGGTCCGCCGGGAGTGCGTATGTCTTCGAATTCAACGGAGCCTCCTGGACCCAACAGTTGCCGATCCTGACCGGCAATGACACGGGGGTGAACGACGAATTCGGTGCCTCTGTCGCGATCGACGGCGACGTGATCATCATCGGTGCGGAGCGGGAGAACCAGGTCGGCCCGTCGGCCGGCGCAGCCTATTTGTTTCGGCGGTCACCCGCGGGCTGGTCGCAGGAGCAGAAGCTCATCGCTGAGTTCGCTTTCGACCGCTTCGGGGCCGCTGTCGCCATCGACGGCGGATTCGCCGCCGTCGGGGCGCCATCGGCAAGCGGACCCGACCCTCTCGGGCGAGCCTACTCGTATCGATTCGACGGCACCTCATGGCTCCGCGATCGGACCCTCGACACTCTGAGCCCGAGTGCCTTCAACCTCTTCGGGGGCGCCGTCGCGGTAGCGGCCGGTAGCATCGTCGTCGGCCACCCATTCGGGCACACCGCCGGCGCCTTCAACACCGGCGCGGCCGACGTGTTCGGGCGGCCTGCATCGACGACATTTCGCAGCGGCGCTTTCGACGGGTTCGCGGCGGAGGTCTGGTGCGAAGTCGATGGCTCGCAGAACGGGGCGGTCGACTTGGCGGGCGGCATGGCTGAGGTCACGGGCGGTGACGACGGATCCGGCGCGCCCAGCCAGACGTATGTCCAGCAGGCGTTCGATCTGCACACCGGTTCGATCCACCGCATCGGCTTTGCGTGGTCGTTCTCCACGGTCGACTTGGCAGGGTTCGACGGTGCCTTCTGGGATCTCATCGACGTGTCCACCGGCTTGTCCGTCGTCGGTGGCCCCGTCACGCTCGCGAGCGCAAACGGCGCCTCCGGTGTGGTGAACACGCCGTTCGCAGGCGAGGGGCAATACCTGCTGCGCCTCGGCACCTTCACGGTCGACAACACCTTCGGGCCCGGCATCTCCACGTTCTCCGGAGTCAGCGTCGTTTGTGACGAACTGCCCGGTCCGCTCACGAACGGCACCTTCGCCGATCCCACCGGCATCCCCTGGTGCGTCCGCGACGCGAGCCGCAACGGCTCCGTGGACTTCGTCGACGGAGGTGCGCAGGTGACCGGGGGCGATGACTCAGCCACTTCAGCCGCGACAGTCACGTTCACTTCGCTCGACCAGGACTTCACGACGGCGCCGGGCAGTTCGTCGGTATCGTTCTCGTGGTCGTACGAGTCGATCGACGCCCCCGGCTTCGACGCGGCCTCATGGGACCTGATCGACCTCGTGACTGGCCTCACGGTCGTCGCTGGGCCGATCACCCTCTCGGACACGAGCGGCCAGAGCGGCACTGAGACCCAGAGTTTCACCGGCAGTGGCCAGTACCGAATTCGAGTGGGCGTGCTCAGCGCCGACAATCTGTTCGGGCCAGGCCGGCTCACTTTGGACAACATTGCGCTCGGGGGAGGTGGCGCGAGCTTCGTTCGCGGGGACGCCAACGCCGACGGGGCCTTCAACCTCGCCGACGTCGTTTCCACGCTGAGTTTCCTGTTCTCGGCGGGCACCATGCCGCCTTGCCTCGACGCCGCGGACGCGAACGACGACTCGAACGTCAACGTGAGCGACCCGGTTTCGAGCCTAGCTCGCCTCTTCTCTGCTGGGCCGCCGCTGCCAGCCCCGCACCCGAACTGCGGCGCCGATCCCACGGCCGATGGCCTCGGCTGCGCGAGCTTCCCGCCGTGTCCGTAGCAGGCTGAACCGCGCCCGGCGAATTGGACACACCGCGGAGCCCGTGGCCCCACCCGGAGGGGGCCGCGGGCTCCGCGTAATGGTAACCGCTTGCACCGCCGAAGACGGCCCGAGCCCGGGCGCGATGGGCGGGGTGAGAGGATGCTCACGGACGTGATGGAGGCGCAAGGCTCGGGTCGAGCGCGGAGGGGCCGGGACGCGAGGCGGATGCGGACAGGCTGTCCGCGCTCCCAGTGCGCGCCGGAGCGGTCGATGAGCCTGGGCTCCTGATATGCGTAACGATGGTGGCTCCATCGCCCTGCACAGCGCTCCCAACCCGGCTTCGACGATTCTGTTCCCCTCTTCTCCTGCGCCCAACGCACCAACGCGACACAGACTCACGAGTCCACGCCCTTTCGTACGCCCCGGCGGTGAATCGCGGAGGGGGAAGAGGAGAAGGGAGCGGGAGAATTGGGAAGCGGAGGAGCGGGAGAGGAGCTGCAAGCGCCGGAGGTTCCTGTTGCCGCTCGCCGATCCCGACGGCAAGCCTCGGCGATGAATCGCCGATAACTCCTGGGGGGGGGCGCGGGAGGAGTACCTTCATGTGCGGGATCGCGGGGTTCGTTGGCCACAGCGGGGTCGATCCGCGGGACCGGCTGCAGCGAATGAGTGACCGTCTGACCCATCGCGGGCCCGACGATGAGGGGACGTTCGTCGACGGTGCTTCGGGCCTGGCGTTTCGACGGTTGTCGATCGTCGATCTGGCGGGCGGCAACCAACCCATCGCCGATGAGGCGGGTCGTTTCTTCATCGTCGGTAACGGGGAGATCTACAACGCGCCGGAGTTGCGGGTCGAGTTGGAAGCGCGCGGGCACCGGTTTCGCACCGGGTCCGACATCGAGACCGCGCTGCACCTGTTCGAGGAGGCGGGGCCGGCTTGCCTCTCGGCGCTCAACGGCATGTTCGCGCTCGCGATCTTGGACCGCGCTGACCAGTCGGTTCACATCATCCGCGACCGCCTCGGGATCAAACCGCTGTTCTACGCGAGCACTTCTCGTGGGGTCGCCTTTGCCTCGGAGCTGCCGGCCCTCCGCGCCGGGCTCGAGCCAGCGGACGCCGCGCTCGAGGCCCCCGACCCTCGTGCCCTGCGCGACTATCTGACCCTCGGTTACGTGCCGGCGCCGCGGACACCTCATGTCGGCATCCACCGCCTTCCTGCCGGGCACTGGGCGCGACTGCTTCCCAACGGTGACGGAGTCGTACCGCGTGCCTGGTGGCAACTGCCCGCCTACGCGCCCCAGGAGCGGCCGCTGGACGATTGGTGCGATGAGCTAGCGATCCTGCTCGACGATGCCATTCGGCTCCGCGCCCGCGGGGACGTCGAGGCCGGGGCGTTCCTCTCCGGCGGCATCGACTCGGCGACAGTCCTCGCACGACTGGCTCGCCACAGCCGTGGCTCGGTCCCTGCGTTCACCATCGGCTTCGACGAGGCACGCTTCGACGAAGTCGCGGATGCGCGCCGCACGGCGCAGCACCTGCATGCGGAGCATCACGTCGAGTTCATGCACGAAGCGCCGATCGAAGAACTCGACCTGCTGTTCGCGAACTACGGCGAGCCCTTCGCCGACGTTTCGCTCCTCCCCACCGATCGCTTGGCCCGGTTCGCGGCCCAGCGCGTGAAGTTCGTGCTCGCGGGCGACGGCGGAGATGAGTTGTTCGCCGGCTACGCTTGGCTGCGGCGGGAGGTGCGATACCGCCGCCTGCCGAGCCCGCTGCTCGCCGGGGCGCGCCAACTGTATCCCATTCTCGGACGCGGGCAGCGGTCGACGCGCAGCGACTGGGTGGGTAAGACGCTGCGGCTCCTCGGAGACCTCAGTGCCACGCCCGCCGAGAGTTTCCTTCGAAGACGATCGCTGTGCCCGCCCTCGCGTCTGGATTCGCTCTTGCACGAGCGTGTCCGAACGGCGCTCGGAACACCGCTGCCTCCGACCCCACTCGAGCGTCATGCCCGTGACTGGCACGGGTCGGACTTCGAACTCCTCCTCGATCTCGACCGGCGCTTCTATCTGGGGAGCGACATCCTCGAGAAGGTGGATCGCGCGACCATGCGACACTCGCTCGAAGCGCGCCTGCCATTCCTCGACTATCGCATCGTCGAGTTCGCGGCGGGCATCCCCATGAGCACCCACCTTGGCGCGGACGGACGAGGGAAGGCCGTGCTGCGTCGAACCGCGGCGGCGTGGCTGCCGGCGGAGACGTTCAAACGTGCCAAACGCGGATTCGGCATCCCGGTGGACCGCTGGTTTCGCGGGTCGAAACTCATGGCCGACCTCGAGGAGCGTCTGCGAGACCCGTCCTTCCGCGAGCAGGAGCTGATTGCCGACGCGGCGGTCGAGCGGCTCATCGAGGAGCACCGGACCGGCAGAGCGCGTCACGGTCACCTGCTTTGGGGATTGCTCTCGCTCGCCGCCTGGGCGCGAGGGCTCGATGCCGCGCACCCACAGCCCCATGCCCGCCAGGTCGTCGTCGCTTCACGGTGAGCCCCGTTGACGACGCCGGCCCCCCCTCCGGCGCCGAGGGTGGGCGGTCGACCGCCCGAAGCGCCGCGACCATCTGACCGACGTCTCAGGTCACCTCGCAACCCGGTCGAGGGCTCGCTAAACTCCCGTCGATCCCTCGCCGAAGGAGGCCCTCGCCGAAGGAGGCCACGGACTGTCGCCACCGGCGCAGTGAGAACGCGGCCGTGTGAGGACCCCTCCGCGAACCGGCACGACCACCGTCCGCACGAACGACTTGGCTGGAGTAGCAACCATGGCGCGCCTCGAGCTGAACTGGAACTTCTACGGGCATCCGGACGCGGGTTGCCGCCGCGCGGCGGAGGATCTCATCCAGGCGGCCGTCGCTGGGCATCGCCTCTCCCGCGATGAGGGTCTCACCGTGCTCGAGAACGCACCGCAGGACGCGGTTCTCGCCGGCGGCAACGCGGTTCGCCAACGTCTTCATCCCGACCCGGTCGTGACGTATGTCATCGATCGCAACGTCAACTACAGCAACGTCTGCACTTGCGTGTGCGCGTTCTGCGCGTTCTACCGCCGCCCGGGCGATCCCGAAGGCTACGTCCTGTCCCACGACGAGATTTTCAAGAAGGTGGAAGAGACGCTGGCTCTGGGCGGCAGCGGGATCCTCATGCAGGGGGGACTGCACCCGAACCTGCCGCTGTCGTACTACACGGACTTGTTTCGCGGCCTCAAGACGCGCTTTCCCGAGGTCTACCTGCACTGTCTCTCGCCCACGGAGATCCACGGGCTCCGCCAGCTCACGGGGCGCTCCACGCGCTCGATCCTGCTCGAACTCAAGAACGCCGGCCTGGACTCGATTCCCGGAGGCGGCGGTGAGATCCTCGTGGACGCGGTTCGACAGCGGCGCCGCTCGTCGTGCACTTCGCAGGAGTGGCTGGATATCTCCGCCGAGGCCCATCGATCGGGCCTGCCCACCACCGCCACCATGATGTTCGGACTCGGGGAGACGGCCGCGCATCGTGTCGAACACCTCGATCGGCTGCGCGAGGTCCAGGACCAAACCGGCGGCTTCGTGTCCTTCATCCCGTGGACCTTTCAACCGGACAACACGCCGCTCGGCAAAGCCATCCCCGACCGCGTGCCGGTCCCCTACTACCTGCGCCTGCTCGCGGTGGCGCGGCTGTTCCTGCAGAACATCCGCAACCTCCAAGTATCCTGGCTTACCCAGGGCCTCGCGGGCGGACGTTCGGGTCTTCGCTGCGGAGCCAACGATCTCGGATCGATCATGATCGAAGAGAACGTGATCTCCCCGGCCGGTGCGCATCACACCGCCACCGAGGTGACCCTACGCGAGATCATCGAGAGCGAAGGCTACCGTGCCGTGCTGCGTAACGGCGGCTATCAGCGGCTGCCAGATCGGGCCGTTCCCACTATGGGAGCACGGTGACTTCGGAAGATCCGCCGAACGACGCCCCGGAAGACTCACTCACAGACTCGTTCGAGGACGTGGACGCAGACCTCGTGCGCTGGTCCATACCGGCCGACGTCCCGCGACGGCTGTTCGGGGGCTTGGTGCCCGAACTGTCAACGCCGGTCGGTCTGCGCGTGGCGGCGCGCGTGCTCCACTCGTTGATCGTCCGCTGCGCCCCCGCAACGATCTACGTCGTCGGCCGGGCGGCCGGCGAGCCTGCTGACTCGCAGACCCAGATCGCGCTCGATCTACCGTCGGTCGACGAAGCGCGCGCGCGCAAGCTCGCGCGCGCCGGCGATTTCACGGTAGTGGCCGGCGATCCGCGACCCGCGTGGCTCGCCGACTTCGGCGCCGTGACCTCGGTGATCGCTGCGCTCGCCCCCGGTTGCGGCATCGTCCCTATCGCCGTGAATACCGCCGGCGACGCGCTGCGCCTTGGGAAGATCCTCGGGGCCAGCGATGACACGGTGGTGGTTGCATTGTCCTGCCTCACCCGCTACGGCGAGCCCTTCCAGTTTGCGCCCGCCGGCCTGGGTCCAGGGGCGGGGCCCTGGATCCGGGCCAATGACGCGCGGATGGTCGGACTCGTCGCCCGGCTCGAAGCGGAGCGGATCATGGACGAGGCACTGGAGCATCACAATGCGACCGCCGCCCCGGCCATCGTGGCTGCGGTGTTGGCCTCCCGACAACGAGGGGCGACGTGCGGCACCGTTGTCGAGTACACTCACTCCGGGGTCGACCTCGTGAGCGCAGCGGTCGACGGCTCCGTAGGTTTGGTCGGTGCCCTCTTCGGAGCCCCGTCGCATGCCGGACGTACCCGAGACGACGACTCTCCGTGATTCAACACCGCTCGACACCAGCGCGCCGTCACTCCTCAGCGCGCCGAACGAGTCAAACGCTCTGAGAGGAACGTCCATGTCGATCACCACTGGCAAAGGAGACGGCGGCCAGTCGAGCTACATCGGCGGCGACCGATCCTTCAAGGACGAGGCACGATTCGAGGCCTACGGGACGGTCGACGAACTCAGTGCCGCAATCGGCACCTTGCGGTGCTGCCCGCTTCCAGACCCTATCGACGAGGAGTTGCGAACGATCACGGAGTGGCTGTTCTCGATGGGAGCGGACCTCGCCACCCCCGGAGCCGGGCGCGAAGGCAAGGCCACCCTCCTGCCGCCGGCCAGCAACGACACACTCCTCGCCTGGATTCACCGGGAGGAAGCGGACCTGCCTCCACTCCGGCACTTCATCTTGCCGGGAGGTTCCCCGGCCGCTGCGGCTTGCCATGTCGCACGCACCGTTTGTCGGCGAGCAGAACGACGCGTCGTGACTCTGATGCGGGCAACGGGTGAAGCCGACCGGGCCGTGATCTTCCTGAACCGCCTCTCCGACCTCCTGTTCCTGTACGCGCGCCATGCGAATCGAGACGCGGGCGTTCCGGACGTCGAGTGGCACGGCAACCGCTAGTCCCGAAGCGAGTGCATACCGCGCTTGATTGGGGGCTCGTCGTGGCTCCGCAGCTCCACCGGCGTTTCCCGTAGCCTGAGCCCACCGCGGTCGGTAGACTCCGGTCTCGGCTGCTGGACATCCCCCGACGACTGAAGACGCGGCAATGGGGCGCCGGCCTCATAGCACCGGACCCCGATGCGCCCAGCACGGACGCTGTGCCATTCGATGGCGAGAGAGGAAAGAGATGAGACCCGCCCTGACCCTGACCATCCTGGCTTCCGCCCTCCTCACGGGGGCCCCCGTCCAGGGGCAAGCGTCCTTCGTCCGCGGTGACTGCAATGCCGACGGAACCGTCAACATCGGCGATCCGATCTCCTTGCTCTCCGTCCTGTTCTCGGGAGGCGCGACGCCGCCGTGCGTCGATGCGTGTGACACCAACGACGACGGCAACCAGGACATCGCGGACGCGATCTATGGACTCTCCTTTCTGTTCGCTGGCGGCCCCGTGCCCGCAACGCCGTTTCCCGCTTGCGGCCTCGATCCGACCCTCGATGCCCTGAGCTGCCTCGCGGCGCCCGGTTGCCCCCCGAGCGAGATCTGTAGCAACGGCATCGACGACGACGGCGACACCTTCGTCGACTGCAGCGACTTCGACTGCACCGGCATGCCCCCGTGCATTCCCGAAGTCTGCAACAACGGCATCGACGACGACGGCGACACCTTCGTCGATTGCAGCGACTTCGACTGCACCGGCATGCCCCCGTGCATTCCCGAAATCTGCAACAACGGCATCGACGACGACGGCGATACCTTCGTCGATTGCAGCGACTTCGACTGCACCGGCATGCCCCCGTGCATTCCCGAAATCTGCAACAACGGCATCGACGACGACGGCGACACCTTCGTCGACTGCAACGACTTCGATTGCGTGGGAAACCCGAACTGCCCGTGATACCGGGTCCCGGTCGAAGCGGGGCCCCCGAAGCTGGCTGCGGACAGGCACGTGCCAGAAGCCAGCGCGCTCGCGTTCGCTTCCGGTGCTATCGCACGACGTTCACGGTCTCCGAGATCACTTCGTACTGCACGACGACCGGAGTGAAGGGCGGGATGTTGCCGATCGTCAAGAGGTCGCTGTCGAATCGCCAGTCTCGCTTGGGTGCGCTGTACACGTTGCTCCCCCCCCAACTCGTCGTGCCAATCTGGCTCTCGTAGAGCCGCACGAACGAACCGCGAATGGTCGCAGTCTTGCCCGACCAGTTCTCGTGGAAGCGGGGAAAGTTCTCGAAGCCGCCCGAGTAAGTACCGCCGCCATCCGGGGTCGGAAGACTACCCGCGATCCCCGCGAGGTTGTAGGTGGTACTCTCGGCCGGCGGCACGGGTGAGGCATCGCGGGTGTCGTCCCACCGACTCGACAAGAGGTTGAGAGCGTCGGCGATCACCGCGGCCCCTACCTTGTTGACGGTGTTGAAGTTGCCGAGGACATAGATTGGATCCTCGGTCGCCACGGTCAGCGGTCCCGCGAGTTCGGCACCGTTCTTCAAGCGGATGCCGTTGGGCGACGAGGCACTGGCATCGGTACGGTACGCGTAGAGCAAGCCGTTCGCGGGGTAGTGAGCCGACGTACCGAGGATCCCGAGATCGATCTCGGTGAGCGTCACATCCGTGCGCTCGCGCGCGTCGTACATGGTGATGGACCTCACCGCGCCGCTGGGCAACGTCACCGGGAAGCCGTTGCGATCGTACGCGGTCGTATTCACGATGATCAGGTCGGCGTTGTCGTGATAGTACCCCTTCTGACCGGTCACTGGATCGTAGGCCAAGATCGAACCGATCCCCGGAGCGGTTGCACGTTTCACTCCGTGGGAAGCCGTGCGCACGGATCCGTTCCAAGTCAACGTCGCCAGGGTGGCCCAGCCCAGCGCCTGCGAGTCCATCGACGACGTCATGTTGGCAAAGAGCGGAGTGCCCTTGACGCGAATGTTGACGGTGCCGCCGGTGGTCGAGTTGTCGTTCTTGCGCTTGCGGTAGATCTCTCCAGAGCAGCGCAAGTACTCGGAGTCGACCGTGAGGGTACTACTGGTGCCGATGAAGACATCTCCGTTGGCGTGCACCCTCCCGTTCAGGGTCATGTCTGCACCGGGGAGGATCTCGCAGTCGCCCTCGAAGTAGATCATGAACTGAAACACCGGCGTGAACGCCACGTCGATGATCCGATCGAGGGTCAGCTGAAACCCGTCGGCCTCGAGTTCGGCATGGACGACATACCGCTGGACGTAGCTGGTGTCGCCGTCGGCAGAGACCGACTGGTAGTAGGCCCCCTCACTCGCCACGTCGTACGAGAACCCGGGTCCCCCAACGGTGACGGAACCGATCTGGGTCATGTCGCGAATGTCCTCGGCCTGATCGAAGAGCTCGTTCTGTGCCCACTCGGCGATCTCTCGCAGGTTCGCCTTGGCGTAGGTCAGTTCGACGGACTGGACGAGGCCGGCCCCGGCCGCCTGAGTCGTCGCCTGGGTCATGACCAACGAACTCGCGAACAGGGCGAGCACCAGGACCAACATCAGAGCCAGGATCAAGACGCTGCCAGTGTCACGGGCCGGGCAATGCATGCGGGTACTCCTCGCCTCGTTATCGGCCACCCGAGCGTCCCACCTGGACGCCGTTCCCCCCACCCACCGGTTCCCGGGCCAGCGGAGCGGTTATCGGAACACCGTGCCGCAGATCACCTGGCCCGCGCGGCCTGGCTAAGGAGTCGCCCAAGAAAAACTTCGACATCTTGCCGTCGATTTGGGTCAGATTCGGCCGATCCGGAAAGCTCGGAACCGGAGGCGTAGCCTTAGTTCCGGTGAGGATTTCGAGGTTTTCGGATCGGTCGAAGATGGCCCGAAGCGACGAGCAAGAGGGTGAAGGTTATTCTTGGGCGACTCCTAACTCCTGTCCAACTCAAGAGTCGACGCCTCGACGGCCGACAATGATCGCATGCGGGAACGTCGCGGCGGCTTCACTACCTTCGAGCTGATCATCGTCATGCTGGTGGCCGCGGTCCTGGCCGCGAGCGTGGTGCCGACCCTGCGATTCCTCTCGGGGATGCAAGCGGACACCGGCGTCGCTACCGTGGTGCGTGATCTCCGCTACGCGCAAACTCTCGCCATGACCGAGCGCCTCGAAACCTGGGTGGCCTTCCAGGTGGCGACGGAGTCCTACTCGCTCTACATCGAGTCGGCGCCGAACGTCGGGCGAGCCGGGCGGGTGCCGGTCAAGGACCCGCTACTCCAGGACGACTTCACGCGCGACCTCGGCGCACTCTTCGGCGGGCACTGCAACCTCGCGACGGTCAACATCAAAGGAACCTCCGAAGTGATGTTCGACGCCGCGGGAGTTCCCCACAATGCGAGTGACGCCGCGCTCACGAGTACGGGGTCCGTCGTCTTCGATGACGGGCGTTCCATCACGATCTACGACCAGACGGGCTACGTGGAGTTCGCGCCATGACCGCGCCTCACGGGACTCGCGCCGGGACCCGCGCTCCGATGACGGGATATACGCTCATTGAACTGGTGCTGGTCATCGCGGTGCTGGCGATTGCGGCCACCCCGGTCTTGGGTTTCCTCGCGAGTGGCGTGAC
This sequence comes from Planctomycetota bacterium, assembly GCA_050246115.1. Taxonomy (GTDB): domain Bacteria; phylum Planctomycetota; class UBA8108; order UBA1146; family JAJFFE01; genus JBFWWP01. The sequence goes on along the minus strand of JBFWWP010000023.1, from coordinate 42,400 downwards.
GCGAACCGTGCGCGCAGAGCAGCACACCCTGGCCCATTTCCTCGCGGTCGACGGCGCCGAGCGTCTCCTCGCCGATCGCCACAATCCGGCGCGAGGCCTCGACTACGTGCTGAGCGCCTACACCACGGATGCACCGTCCGCCGGCTTCACGCGCAGCTACACGTTTCGCGAAGTCTCTACGGTCGACCTGGAAACATCTCAGTCCGGAACCGGGTTCTATCAGGCGATCGTCCGCGTGACGCACGCGACTGGCGACACCCAGGTGAAGCTCCTCTTCTGTCGGTGGACGGAGGACTCGTGAGCGCGCGCGGCGCGGCTCAGCGCGGCGGCGCGAACCGGCGCGGCCACACCCTGATCGAACTCGTCGTCGTCATCTCCATCCTGGCAATGCTGGCGGGCGCGGTGTCTTTGCCCATAGTCGAAGCGACCCGGGGGAACCAGGCGCGATCTGCCCGCCTGCGGCTGCTCGACGAGATTCGACCCGCCCTGATTCGCATCCTCGAGGACACTCGATCCGCCACGCGCATGGGCGGACTCGGCGTCGATCTGACCGTGGCGGAAACGGAGCAACTCGGCTTCGGTGAAGTCCGGTACCGACTGAATGGCTCGACCCTCGAACGATCCGAGGATGCCGGCAGCCACTGGAAGCCCATGGCGAAGGGACTCAGCTCGTTGACCTTTGGCTACGTCAACAGCACCGGTACGGCGATCGTCGCCAACACCCTCTCGGAGACCGAGCGCAGAAGCGTGCGGCGGGTCGTGATCGAGGCCGAACTCACCGACGGCGAAGAACTCGTGACCGTGCGGACTTCCGCGTACTTCCACAATCTCGCCTTCACGGACGACTGATTCCGGCGCCCGACGCGATCGGCGCCCGTCGGACGTGGCTCGCGGCCGACCCGTCACGCCATCGGCCCGGCGCTCGGTCCCTCGATCGAACTCAGGTACTCGACCAGGCGCTGCGACTTCGGCTTCCGTTGGGGAAGCCAACGAACGCCCTCGAGGTACGGCGAAAGGAGCGTGGCTCCGCCGCGTGGGTCCGCACCCTCGAGTTCGACCTCCCACTCGACCAAGCCGCCCGGGAACTCCGTTCGGTCGACTTCCACCACCCACTCCGGACTCAGACGGTAGCGGCGACGGACGTTCTCGAGCCTCCCCCACGGCCGTAGTCCGGTGGTGTTTCCCACCGCAGCGCGGAGGCGCTCGAGGACGATACTGTCCACATCGTCCAGCGGAACTTCGCCGGCCAAGACACGGGCTGCGACCTCGGTCGACAACGGCTCTTCATCCTCGGGCACCGCGAACAAGCCGTCGTCCTCGATGGTCGGTGCGTACTTGACGGTGAGCCACGCTCGAGGCCCCTCGACCCGCAGCCGAAGCAGCACCCGGGCCTGTCGAAGTCGGCCCCCCGGGACGTCGAAGTAAACATTTCGCTGGACCTGCTCACCGAGGAAGCTCGGGAGCCGCGCGCACAGCGTGACGTAGTCTTCCGAACTCACCAGCTGCAGCTTGAGTTCCACCTCGAGGCCCATGCCTCACTCCCCTCCGAACTCGCGCAACCAGAAGTCGACCTCTTCCCCCCGCGGCGGTTTGGGCTTCTCGGCGTCGGCCGGCAACGAGGCACTCCCCCACAGCCGCCCGCGGAACTGCTCGACCGACCAGCAACGCACGCGTAGCCCGCGAACTCGCCCCGCGATGTCTTGGGTGTCCGACGTGACCACACACACGTCGACGATCCCCTCGGCCCGGCGAGCTTCGGCGAGAATCACCCCGTCGGCGTCGTTCTTCCCGGAGTAGGCGATGCGCAGGCCCTTGCGGCTCCCGCCTCCGCCGGGTTCGACCCCGACTCCGTCGTAAACCAGCAGCACCGCAGTCCCTCGCCCTTCTCTCGCCCGGAACAGACCGAGCTGACTCTCGAGGAAAGCTCGCGCCGAATCCGTACCCGCCTCGCGTTCGAGACGGGACAACTGCGGATCGCGCCGAATCAGGTTGAACCCATCGATGATCCAGAGAGCCTCGCGCGTCATGCCACCCTGTCCGATCCTGGCCCCACCCCCGCGGCGATCCCGCGAGGGGGCTTTCCGAAAGCGCCGTCGGAGCATCGAGTCGCCGATGTATGCGCCAGCTCGAACGATGCTCAGCTCGACGGATCTGTCCCATGCGACTGCGCCTCGCCTCGTCCGACCGGCGCGTCCTCGCCAATTCGCTTGTCGAAAACGGTTTTCCGACAGCCTCCTAGCCGAGGGGCGCCTTTTGGGAAACAATGAGAGAGTACCGGGTGGGGTCGCCGGTTGCGATCCGGGATCCCCCGGCGTTCGTCGCAACCGCGTGTGAACTGCGGGTGCGCACCGCCACGGGTCGCGCTGAAGGGGAAGGAGGTCGCTGATTGAGTCTCCCGGAGTCCAGCGTGTTCGAGATCATCTGCGAGTGCTGCGGCGCGAAGATCCAAGTCGACGCGAAGACTCGATCCATATTCTCCTTCGAGAAGAAGGGGCACAAGAAACGCACCTTCGAGGAAGTGGTCGACGACGTGACGTCGGTCGCGGCCAAGGCGACCGAGAAGTTCCAGGCCAGCCTCGAACGGGAACGCAACCGTGACGAGCGCCTGGACAAGCTGTTTCAGGAAGCGAAAGAGAAGGCGGCCAAGGACCCCAACAAGCGCCCACCCAGCATCTTCGACTACGACTGATGAGCGGCCTTACGCCCCCCCCGCGGCCCGGGGTCGAGTTCCCCACGACGGTCGCGATCACCATTGTCGAGCACTCCGGCGGGGTCTTGGTGCGGCGCCGCCCAGCCGCCGATGCGCTCCTCGCAGAGTGCTGGGAGTTCCCGGGTGGGCGCGTCGAGATCGGAGAGACGCCGATCGCAGCCGCCCGGCGCGAACTCCAAGAGGAGACCGGACTCGAGCTGCTCGAGCCGCCGCGCGCACTCGAAGTTCGTGAGTTCCGGTATCCCGACCGTTACCTACGGCTTCACTTCTTCCACGGCATTCTGGCGAGTCCTCGGCGACCCGCCATCCCCGGCTGGCAGTGGCGACCGCTCGCGGAACTTCCCCTGGGCGAATTGCCAGCGGCCAACCGCGAGGTCGTTGGTGCGCTCCTCGCCGGGCGTTGCCCGGAAGCCTGACGACACACCTGTACCCTGCTAGCCTTGGTGCTTGCGGATCAATCCCATGACTTCCGTCCGGGTCGCGACGTTGCTGCGGATCATCCCGCGCATGGCCGAAGTCACGACGAGCGAGCCTGGCTTACGAACCCCGCGCATCGTCATGCACGTGTGGGAAGCCTCGAGGACGACCGCCACCCCCTTGGGCTGGAGCTGCTCGGAGATGAGGTCCGCGATCTGGTTCGTCAGGCGTTCCTGCACTTGCGGCCGACGACCGTAGAGATCGACCGCGCGCGCCAGTTTCGAAATCCCGACGACCTTGCCATTGGGGATGTAGGCCACATGGGCCACGCCGGTGAACGGCAGCAAGTGGTGCTCGCACATCGAGAAGAAGGGAATGTCCTTCACCATGACGACCTCGTCGTACTTCTCGGTGAAGACGGTGCTCAACACCGTGTGCGGATCTTGTTCGAGGCCCGCGAACACCTCGGCGTACATGCGAGCGATGCGCTCCGGGGTATCGACCAAGCCCTCGCGCTCTGGATCCTCGCCGACGGCTTCGAGGATCATGCGCGCGGCCGCTACCAACTTCTCGTGGTCCAAGGCGAGAGTCCTTTCTGCGCGATCAGATCGCCCCGCGTCTTCGGTCGGATCGGGCACCTCGCGCGGGCACTCACTTACACTCGTAAGCGGCACCTTACAACCCCGGCCTGCCGCACGGGGGTTACGGCCCTCGCGCGACCTTGGACGCACTCCGCCAATTCTAGGGCGAAACGCCACTTACGGATTCTGAGGCGGGCAGCAGGCGACCGCGGCACGGATTCTGCTCGACCCGGAGCGTCGGAAGTCGGGGGCGGTCCGGAGCGCGCGTCATGGCCGAAGGATGCCGAACCCGAACTTCCGAAGCGAGACAAGAAACCGAAGAGGAGAGGTCCAACCCATGCCCAATGCCCGTCTCCTGGCCTCCTTAGCCTCCTGTGACTCCCAAGCCACCGGCCCTCTCCTCTTCACCCTGTCCTCCCTACCCTCCGTCGTTTCGCGCGCGCCACTGCCTCGCGTTCGGTCGCAACGACGGCTCCCGATCCGCGCGGCCTCGTGCTTTCCGGTGCTCCTCACGGCATGGGTCCTCGTTGCCGCTCCAGTCCGAGCGGACGAGGTCTACTTGAAGAACGGCCGAGTCATGAAGGGGCGTGTGATTGCGCGCGGCGAGCGCGTCGTGCTGCAGCTTCCCGCGGGGGGTTCGGTGAGCCTCGACGCCACGGCCATCGAGCGCATCGTCGCGACGCCTGACCCCCGTTCGGAGCTCGCAGCCCGCGAAGAAGTTGCGGCCCTGGACCCGGGCGCCCTGTTTCGGCTCGCCGAATGGTGCGACCAAGAGCATATGCGCGCGGAGGCCCAACGCTTGCGTTGGCGAGTCCTCGAGATCGATCCGAACCATGCGTCCGCCCGTGAGCACCTCGGGTTCAAACGGCTCGGCGCGTTGTGGCTCACCGAGAACGACTACCAGCGGGCCCTCGGGATGGTGCTGTTCGACGGACGCTGGGTGCCGAAGCGAGAGCTCGAAGAACTGCAACGCAAGGGCGAGGCGGCCGGTGCCCTGGCCGCGGCCGAGACGCTGCTGCGCACCGCGGCGGGAAGCAGCGAGATGAGCGTCCGGGAACAAGCCCTGGCGGCTCTGCGCGAACTCCCTCGGGCGACCCGCGCCTGGATCCTGCTCCAAGGGACGGAATCGCTGCGCGCGCGCGAGCGACAGCTCTCGGTACGGGAGCTCGGGGTCCTCGGAAACCGCGATTACCACAACGTGCTCGCCCACGTCGCCATTACGGACGTTCGACGCTCAGTGCGCGACGAGGCCCTGAGCACGCTGAAGACTTGGAGCCAGCCCGACACCGCGCTCTCCTTCATTCCCTACTTGTCCGCGGGCGACGAACGTCAACGAATCAATGCCGCGCGTGCCCTCAACGTTTTTCCGGACCGACGTTCGGTCGGGCCGCTGATCAAGCAGGCCACCAAGATCGCGGCAGGGTTCGGCCGCGCCCACATTGTCAACGTCGTCCAGAGGTCTTACGTGAAAGACTACGAACTCGTCTCCGGGGGCACGGGCTTGGTCGTCCAGGAGGTCGCTGACCCCGTGGTCGACGTGTTCCAGGACGGGGTCGTACTCGACATCGACATTCACAAGGCCGAAATCATCTCCTACGTCGGCGCTCTGCAACGAAGCACCGGGATGACGTTTGGGACGGACTTCGAGGCCTGGCAGAAGTGGTGGGCCGAGAACCAAGGCAAAACGAAACCATCGCCGACCGGTACGGACTGAATCCCGGTCGGCACGAAGAAACAGCTCGGCCCTCTCGAGGGTCGAGCTCGACACCAGCAGGCGAGAGCGTTCGGGCCGGTCAGTTCTGGTTCCCACTGGAGGGAGGGAACCGGTTAGACCCGAAGGACGCTCTCGCTTTTTTCTTGGGTCGTGCGAATGCAGAGAGCGGGGGCTTGGCAGAAAGCCCCCTCGGAGAGAATCCACGCGCTGGATCGAGGACTAGTGCCCGCCGGCCTCGAGCCAGCGCTCCGCGTCGATCGCCGCCATGCAACCGGTACCGGCCGCGGTCACGGCCTGACGATAGGTGAAGTCCTGCACGTCGCCACACGCGAAGACGCCATCGACGCTCGTTCGCGTTCCCTGATGGGTCTTGAGGTAACCGTTGTCGTGAAGCTCTAGCTGACCGCGGAACAGCTCGGTGTTTGGAACGTGTCCAATGGCCACGAACACCGCCGAGAGCGGCTGCTCGCGCACGACTCCGGTCTTCACGTTGCGCAAGCTCACCCCGCGAACGACACCCTCGTCCACGCCCAACACCTCGGCAATCTCCGAGTCCCAGACTGGGGTGATCTTGGGGTTCGCGAGCGCTTTGTCCTGCATGATCTTCGAACCACGGAGTTGGTCCCGCCGGTGGACGAGATAAACCTTGGACGCGAAGCGCGTGAGGAACGTAGCCTCTTCCAGCGCGGAGTCGCCGCCACCCACGACGGCGATCTCCTTGCCGCGGAAGAAGAACCCGTCGCAAGTGGCACACGTGCTCACGCCATGCCCCAGGAGCTTCTGCTCGGAGGGCAGCCCCAGCATGCGCGCCGAGGCGCCGGTAGCAATGATGACGGCCTGCGCTCGCTCTTCCTCTTCGTGCGTTCGAATCACGAACGGGCGTTGAGAGAAGTCAACCGACACCACGTCCTGAAACAGGATCTCGGCCTCGAACCGCGCGGCTTGCTTCTGAAAGTTCTCCATGAGTTCCGGACCCTGAATACCCTCCGGAAACCCTGGGTAGTTTTCGACCTCGGTGGTCAGCATGAGTTGTCCACCGTGCTTCACGGATCCGGCGTAGACTTTTGGCTTCAGGTTGGCGCGGGCGGTGTACAGCGCGGCGGTGTAGCCGGCCGGCCCAGAACCAATGATGACCACATGGCGGCTCATCTCTCGTCGTGCTCCCTTCGAATCGAGTCCGGTCCGGGTGGACCCTGCCTGTGAACCCACTCCGCGCAGGGGATCCCAGGATCCCGTGCTCTGAGCGGCCGCGACGGCGGCGACGGGTCGGTCCCTCGGCGACGTTGGTACCTGAAAAGCCCCAAAACCTCACCCTTTTCTCGGGGTTAGACGTACAACCACCGGTTCTGCGCCCTCGCGGCCGCCGCCCATGCGGTGGCACCCCGAGCACCGCTGCGGTGGGTCCGATCGGCCGCTCTTCGACGTCGCCATCAGGAGGTCTCCCATGCTTCGTTCGCTGCGTCTGCCCCTACTCGCATTTGCACTCCTCGGGTCTGCCGCGCTGGCAGTAGAGGACGAACCGCAGCCGCCCGTCGTTCCGGACATGCCCGCGCTTCAACTCCCGGATCCGGCCCTGCAGAAGGAGTACGAGGACGCCGTCGAGAAGCTGTCGAAGGGGTCCTACAAGGAGGCTCGGGAGAGCTTTCGCCGTCTCAAGTCAAAGGTCGAGAAGGAGCCCCGCGAAGCGATGGAGCGCGGCCTGCTGGAGGCCGAAGGCGGTCTCGAGTTGGACAAGGCCACCGAAGAGTTGCGCACCGGCAAAGTGCGCAAGGCGATGGTCCGAGTGCTCAAGCTCGGCGATCGGTTCGCGGGAACCAAGACCGGAGCCGAACTGGCGCAGGTCCTCGCGGAAGCCGAGGCGATGCTTTTCCTGACGGTTGCGGACTTCGAAGAAGCCGCGACCAAGCCCGCGAGCCCCCCCGGCGAACCCGCCCCACAGCCAGACCCGCCCGAAGGCGGCGAAGGCGAAGGTGGCACCGGTCGTGGCGAGTCCGGCTATGGCCTCAATTCCCGCGTGATCCAAGGCACGCCGGAAGAGGGAACGGTGCGCACGGGTCGCGGGGCACTGTCCTGGCGAACCGGCCGCGATCTGAGTGCGCTCACCTTCACCGCGCTGAAGGACAAGGTCGGCGAGTATCGTTACCTCGATCTCTCGATCCGCTGCGAGTCCGACGAGGCACGACCGAACCTGGTACTTCTCCTCGATACGCTCGAAGGCGACCTGCGCGGCGGCATGGGCGGCGGGCCGCGGGGTGGCGGACGGGCCGGGGCCGCATGGGTCTATCAACGCGAGGGATTCCACACGACGATCACGCCGCAGGCCAAGTGGCAGGATCTGCGTCTCGATCTGAGCAAGTTCACGCGGAAGGGCGAGGTCACCCTCGACATGGTGCTGTCGCTCCGAATCGTGCACATGCCGGGGGTGAGCGGGATCATCACGATCGATGACATTCGCCTGGAGAAGGAGTAGGCGCGACGAACGCCGCGCGCCTCGAGCGACGAAGGGCCGCGTCGTGAGCCGGGCGTAGACATCGAAAAGTGAGAGAGGGTGCGCGGTCTTCGGATCGCGCACCCTCTCTCGTTTTCGTCAGCCCCGTGGATCGGCTACGGGCAGCTGTTGTAGAGATCGCAGTCCTCGCCGGTGACGAGGTCGCAATCCGGGAACGGCGCCACCGGCGGTGGGCCCATGAGGAACAAGTAGTTGAAGTCGTAGATCGCGTCCGACGTGTCCAATCCGCCGTCCCCGTTGGGATCGCAGGCGGCGGTGCAGGTGCTCACCGGCCCGTTGTCGAAGAGCTGCGCGATGATCCAAATGGTATCGGCGATGTTGACGATGCCATCGTCGTTACAGTCGCCGCGAATGAGCGGCACGCCATAGACCGGCGACAAGAACACGCTGCCGTTGAAGAGGCTAGGCGGCTCTGCTGCCCCGGCGACCACGACGACGTTCTCGACCGGAGGGGACCCGAGGGCCGGGTCCCACGTCAGATCCGTGGTGAACGGATTGCCCGGCTCGACCGGCGCCGCCAGGATCGTCGCGTCGACGTCATAGGTCAATTCGAACACGACCTCACCCGCCATCGGAAACTGCAGGAACACTCCTCCCATGAGGCTGTATGCCACGCCCACGGTGAAACCCGGGCCGTTCGCGGGGTTGAAGTTCTGCACGAAGAAGTCCGGGCCCGCGCCCATGTTCATGGCGGCCAAGCCGTTCATGATCTGCGAGCCGAGGGGAGTGAGGTAAGCGGGGTCGTGGCGCAACGCCATGGAGAAACCCTGGGTATCGCGAGCGATTGTGTTCGGATCCGCGATCGACACGGAGATCACGGTGTCGCCGGCAGCCACGCCGGTGACGCCGTCGAACTCGACGGTCTCGTCGGAGGCCGTGTAGATGAAGGGGTTCGAGCCGGTGATCGACACCGTTCCGCAGACCTCGGTGGGAATGATGGACGCGCCGCCGACGACGACGACGTCCGCCACGGCCGGCACCCCGAGCGTACCGCAGATGCAGATGTTGGTCGTGTCCCCGAGCGTGCCCAGGGCCTGGTAAGTACCTACGCTCAACTCGTAGCCCAAGCCCGGAGCGAGCTTGAAGATGCCGAACAAGTCGATGACGACGCCCACCGTGTAACCCTCACCCGGGAGCACGGTCAAGGACTGGAAACCGGGCATCATACCGCCATTGGAGGTCAACGTGGTCGAGCCCTGGACCGCGCTCAGAATGTCGACGAAGGCCAGGTTGTGGCAGACCCCATACGACCAGCCGTCGACGTCGCTCGCGCCGGTGTTGTCGAACGTCACCGCCACCGTGCCCGAACTCCCCATGGCGATCGAGGTGCTCTGCACGCGCAGCGTCAGATTCGGATCCTGCGCGATGGCGGTGCCGCCAACGACCCAGGTCGCCAAGACCATTCCAAGAGCCCAACGGACCTGTCCCTGAACCCAACTGTGTCGCATCTTTTCCTCCCTTGTCGTGTGCCACGCCCGCCGTGGGCAATTGGCACGATTGAGCCGGGGATTCCCCATTGCGAGTGCCGGCTCGCCTCCGGTGGCGGGGATCGAACTCGGTTCCAGCACGGAACCGCGCGTTCGCCCACCCACATGGTTCGGCTTGTCGTGAGATCACCCGGTGTCGAGACCCTGCTTCGTTTTCCCGCGTGACCGAAAGCCCCGCCGTCGCTTCGCGCGCTGGCTTCCTGAGGGAAACGAAGACGGCGGCAGACGACTGCCCCCTTCGACGAAGAGGGTATCCCTGCCTCTGGCGGCAGTCAATCGGGGCCTCACCGGTCGGCGCAGCGTCGACACGGGGATCGCCACCCATTCCCAAGGGCGGGTTCACCGACGTGGCCGCCGAGTCCATGCGGCGGGATGAGCCAGGAACAACCCTGTGCGGTGCCCGGCCGCTACTCCCACGGCAGGATGTAGGCTGCCTCGCACTCGCGGTGGCACGAACTGCACGTGTCGTTGAGAGCCTCGAACGACGATCGCGAACCCGCCAGGTCGTGTGCGTGCAGGCCCCGAACGGTGGCGGCGCTGCCTTGTCGAAACGCCAGCGCAGCCAACTCCCAGGTGGGATCCAGGTCACCGCTCTCCTGCGCCCGTTCCCGGAGCGGAGCCGAGCCCTCGAGCCATACCCCACAATGTTGCTCCAGCCGCTGCGCATGCCCGGCCAGCCGGGTCCAGTCGGACTCCCCTTGGGGCCCGGGGTCGCACAACCCGGCGAGTAGCGCGCGGTAGTTGGGCAGCACCTCGGTGGCCATCAGAGTCCGAGTCCCGACCGCAGATTCACCCCGCGGCGCGTCGATCGCCGGCGGGTCGGCCGCATCACGACGACTCGCGTCGTCGCCCGAACCCGCGCAGCCGAAGGCCCCGACCAGGCCGAGGATCACCAGCGCGCCACTCACCCACTCACTCCCAGTTCTCCCCCACGCGAAAGTCCAGATCGGCATCGTCCCCCCTCTTGGATTCGAATCGACTCTAAGGAGTCGCCCAAGAATAACTTCGACATCTTGCCGTCGATTTGGGTCAGATTCGGCCGATCCGGAAATCTCGGAACCGGAGGCGTAGCCTTAGTTCCGGTGAGGATTTCGAGGTTTTCGGATCGGTCGAAGATGGCCCGAAGCGACGAGCACGAGGGTGAAGTTATTCTTGGACGACTCCTAAGCTCCCACGCACATGCCTCGCCAAAGAGCCGGCCGGAGAATCACGGCGGCCGCAGGCGCGCTGGCCGCCGGCACACCGATTGCGAGCTGTCATCGCGCTGGCGTCGAACCGGTCGCGGATCGAGCCATGGTGCCGGTGGACCTCCCGACCGTTCGCAATCCCGCGAACCACGCACGGCGGTTTCCCGAAGACACGAAGAGCGAGCCTGTTGGCAACTCACGACGTCCGACCCGCAACTCGCTCTTGCAAGGGCCGGCCGAAAGGACCTGTTCATGATCCACGAAGTCTCCGGCGACCTGCTGCTCTCGAAGGCCAAGGGCATCGCCCACGGCATTGCCCCCAATGAGCACTTCGACCAAGGGCTCGCTCTCGGACTACGCCAAGCGTGGCCCTCGATGGCGCGCGACTACCGTCACTACTGCCACCAGTCGCACCCGAAGCCTGGCGAGTTGTGGACCTGGGGTGGCGTCGGCGGAGTGCGCATCTTCAACCTGTTGACGCAGGAAGGCGATCATACCCCATCCAGCAAGCCTGGCCGCGCGACCCTGGCCAACGTGAATCACTGCCTCCGGCGCCTGCGACACGAACTCGAGACTCAGGGAATCGACAGCCTGGCCATGCCGCGCCTCGCTACCGGTGTCGGGGGACTCGCTTGGTCCGACGTATCGCCCCTGGTCAAGCAGCATCTCGGAGACCTGAAGCTACCGATCTACATCTACACGACGTACCACGCTGGCCAGGCCGCAGTCGAACCGTAGCCCCTCGCGCTCGAAGTACGGTCGTTTGTCGGCAGTGGGCGGCGTTCACCTCGACCCACTGTCGAGGAGTGGCTCGAGGGCGAAGCGTCCCTGTTCCTGCCGAACGCGACCCGCCGCAACGTGGGGATCGTGCTCGAAGATCACGGTCGCTTGCTCGTCCACCGCGCGCGTGAACAGTCCGCGCTTCTCCTCGAGCAGTTTGCGCGCACAGAGGTCGTAGCCCATCATGAACGGCAGATGCAGGTGATGCTGCGTCGGCGCGAGATCCGCCAGGTAGTAGGCAACATCGCCACCGCCTTCGATCCTCACGGTCTGCAGGCCCAGCGTGTGCCCGTCGGACGGCGCGACGGTTAGCCCGGGAAACAGCTCCGCCGGACCGTCGAGCAGGGTGAGTCGCCCCTCGCGCAACGGCTCGACGTTGTCGCTCAGGTAGGAGGCGCGCTCGCGCTCGTTCGGATGGCTGGCAGTATCGAAGTTCGCGCGCTGGAGGAAATGCTCGGCGTGAGGAAACGTCAACTCCAGCCGTCCGTCCGCGGCACGGTACGAAACGCCTCCGCCGTGGTCGAAGTGCAGGTGCGTCAACAGCACATGGGTCACTTGACTGCGAGTCACGCCATAGGGCGCGAGCGCAACGTCGAGCGGCAACCGGCCCGCAGCCCGGTCGGGGTTGACGACCGCGAACACGTCGGCGAAGCGCGCATCGAACTTATCGCCGATACCGGTGTCGACCAGAACGACATGACCGGCTGCCGGCTGACGCAGGAGCAACAATCGCATGGCGAGCGGAATTCGGTGCGAGCTGTCTGGGGCAATGCGGCGTTCCCAAAGGACTCGGGGCACCGAGCCGAACATCGAGCCTCCGTCCAACGCCAGCCGCCCGCACTCGAACGCGTCGAGGCGCCAAGGGCCCAAGTCCAATGAGAACGGTTCCGGCACCCGCGAATTCGTTGACATGGTCGCCTTTCGATCGGGATCGCGTTTCGGGCTCGACCTCGCCGCGCGCCCAGCTACCATACGCCCCTACCCAGCCCAGAGCGAGCCCGCCGAGGAAGGACGGGGGCGAGGCGCGAACGACGTCCCCAGGAACTGCGCGACGGGGAACGTTCGACGCGGGAAGAGCGTCTTCCCTCTCGCCGCGCGAGTGGCGAACGCCGTCCGAGCAGCCGAAGATGAGGGAACGAAGAGCGGACCGCAGCCGAAGGCGTTACCGGCCGACGGCGAGGGTTCGTGGTGAAGTGGGTGCGGCTTTACCGGGGCCACGGTGTGGGTCGGGCGTAGGGCCCGGGGGGGTACGAGGAGGGTCCTTGGCGCCAGGCGGATGCGGACAAGCGGTCCGCGATCCCAGGCGCGCCGGGGTGCGACAGGACGTGGGCTCCCTGAGTATGCGCCGCGCCCGTGCGCAGGGCGGCGAAGAAGAGGCGAGCAGGATCGTGGACGCTGGGCTGGGTATGCTATGCAGGGCGGTGGAGTCACCATCGCCGGCGACCCCGGCCGGAAAGGAACAGAAATGTCCGTAGTGACCATCGACAACGACAACTTCGAGACGCTAGTCGTGGACTCAGGGAGTCCCGCGCTGGTCGACTTCTACGCAACGTGGTGTGGACCGTGCAAAGTCATCGCACCGCTCGTGGACGAGCTCGCCAAGGAGTATGCCGGCAAGGGCCTGAAAGTCGGCAAGGTGGACATCGACACCGCGCCAGAGCTAGCCACTCGCTTCCGCATCCAAGGGGTCCCGACCCTGCTGTTCTTCAAGGACGGCAAAGTCGTCGATCAGCTCGTCGGCGCGCATCCCAAGCGAACGATCGAGCAGAAGGTACAGACCATCACGAGCTGATGGAAACACGGCGATCACGGACTGCACCCGGGGCGCGGACGGGCGAGCCACTGGCACTGCCGCACGTGGCACTGCCGCACGTGGAACTGGCGCACGTGGAACTGGCGCCCGGGGCAGTCGGCTGCGGGGACGAGGGCGGTTGGACACGCGAACGCGGGTCTCGTCGCCTCGTCCCGGTCAGTGTTTCGCCCGCAACCCCTCGAGCCGCTGCTTGATGAACTCGGCCTCTGCCGCCAACTCGGCGTTTCGTCGGTGCGAGTAGACCAGATAGCCGATCAAACAAATGAAGACCGCAGAGTAGCCCAGCATGATCCGCGCGCGGAAGTCCTGGCTGACCCTCGTGACCGGCTCCTTCGCGGTCGCGGGGTTCGCGCCAGCGCCGTCGGCCGTCGGTAGTACCCCCGCTGGGTTGTCCTCTTGCGCTACGGCTACGCCGGACACGCACACCGCCACGACCACGAACCAAGCCAAGAGCAACCCACGGCCGGCCGCGCTCTTCGGACACCGCTCCCCACGAGGCTCCGTGCGAGTCATGACGCCGCTCCTTCCTCGATACGTCGCATGTCGCTGAGGAGTGCATCGAACTGATTCCTCGTCAGCTCCTTGCTGTGCCGCCAGCGATAGATCAGGGTGTAAAGAATCAGGAATGCCACGACCCCGAACCACCGGGTGCCGCGTATCCAGGGGTCCGAGCTCATGTCCTGGAACTGGAGCGGGTGGCTGACTTGCCCGAACCAAGCGATGGCATACTTGACGAGCGGTACGTTGATGAACGCCAAGATCCCGAACACTGCGGCATAACGCCGCCGCTGTTCACCGGGCTGCATCTGCGTCTGCAACACGACGTACCCCGCGTAGGTGAGCCACATGATCGCCGCGAACATGAGCCGCTTGTCCTTGAAGTCCCACCAGATGTTCCAAGCCATCGAAGCCCAGATCGAGCCGGTGACCACCGTGATGGTGCACCCGAGGAGTCCGATCTCTCCGGCGACGCGCGCATGCCGGTCCCACGATTCGCGCCCCGTCACGAGATACGCAATGCTGCACACGCAGACACCGGTGAAGAACAGGAACATGAGGAAGGCCGACGGGAAGTGATAGAAGAAGATCAGGTAGGACGACTCGATCCCTTGGACAGCAATCGGGACCTTCACGGCGATGAAGTAGTTGAAGACCAGGAGTGCCGACAAGGCCACCGCTGCGTGCAACGAGAACGTGGCAGTCGGTCGGACCGGGTTCGGTGCCCGGGAAAACGTCGCGGGATCGGTCATTCACTCTCCGTTTCCGAGATTCGATCGCGCCTCGCTGGGACCGCACTCGTCGAAGGACGCCACCGATGAAGGACTCCATCGACGAACGACTCAATCGACGTCGCGCATGACCACTTCGAACAGGATTTGCCCTGCGCAAGTGTAGATGATGTCGAAAGCCACGATCATGACGACGGACTGGATCTTGATCTCGCGCCCATCGAACAAGCGGTCGGTCAGCTGAACCGACGCCAGAAAGAGCGGGATCAACAACGGAAACAGCAAGATCCGCAGTAAGACCTCGCCACCGTGGATCACGCGCGTCATGGCGCTCAGCGTCAGGCCCGCGGCCGCAAAACCGATCATGCCCCCCAGCACGGTAACCGCGAGCCCGAGCATCTGCCAGCCGTCCAAACTGACGTTGTAGAGCAGACAGAAGGCAACCAGCACCACCAGCGCCATGATGGCCACCAGAAGGATCGTCGAAGTCAGCCGGGCATAGTAGAAAGTGACACGCCCCACGGGCGCCACCAACAGACCGATGAGAGTCCGGGACTGGCCCTCCCCGCGAAAGGCCCGATCGATGCCGATGGTGCCGGCCAGGAGCAGCGTGACCCACAGGAGTCCGGCGCGCGCGGCCACACCGACCTGTGACTCGGGCGGAATCGCGAAGGAGAAGATCATCAGGGCCACGGCGCTGAACAGCACCATCGAGATCAGGGTGTCCTTGCGCTTCATCTCGCGCACCCAGTCCCACTTGACGAGGTCGAGATAGGTCCGCACGGCGCTCACCCGTACACCGCCTGCACGTCGGCGACCGCCCAGCCTCGGCTCGCACTGCGAAAGACCAACTCGCCCCGCTGGAGCACGGCGAGTTCCGGGCACAGGCGCTCGACTCGCGCGAGTTCGTGGGTGACGAGCACGACGGTCTTGCCGCGCTCGATCTGCTCACCGATCATCTCCTCTACCCAGCGACACCCGCGCGGGTCGAGCCCCACGAACGGCTCGTCCAACAAGAGCACCTCCGGGTCGTGGAGGAGGGCGCAGATCAAACTCACGCGCTGGGTCAGACCGCGTGAGAACGTGCGCACCGGGTCGCGCACGCGCCACTCCAAACCCGCTCGCTCCACGAGCGACTTGGCGCGCTCACTGGTCGGCGATACCTGGTAGAGGTCCGCAGTGTAGCGCAGCGCCTCCGCGAGCGTGAAGTCGCCGGGGAGAAGAGGCTGATCGAAGAGCACCCCCAAGGCGCGACGCGCGGCGGTGGCAGCGCGAGGGAACTCGTGCCCGGCGACGGCGACGACTCCGCTCGTCGCGCGGGTGAGACCGGCCACGATCTTGAGCAGCGTGGTCTTGCCCGAGCCGTTCGACCCGAGTAACCCGAAGCAACGGCCGCGCGGAATCTCGAGGTCCACGGAGCGCAGGGCCTGGCGATCGCCATAGTGTTTCGCGAGCGCGCGCAACGAGACCGCGGGAGCTTCCGCACCCGTCACCGGCGGCCCCCCCCATCGTCGCTCCCCCCGAGGAGATAGCGCTGCACGGCGTCCGCGAGCAGACGCAGGTCCGCCTCGGCTTGGGCCGGCGATCGGTCGCTCCGGCGGGCCGCTGCGGTCAGTTCCTGGCGCGTCCCATCGTCCAGAAGCGGGATCTGACGATCCGGTCGAGATCGAGCCACGGCGGTGGCCAGGCGGGCCTGCTCGGCTTCGAACTCCGCGCGCGTCAACTCCCCCTGCGCAAAGCGCAGCTCCACGGCCTCGAGTTCAGCGAGGACTCGCTCCGCCGCCATCTCCTCCGCCGCGCGGGTCTTGACCGACAGCGTACGACCGAGCACCAGCCCGCCGCCGCCGAGTGCAACGATCAACAAAGTGATCAGGATCGTGCGCAGCTTCACCGGCGGGCGCCCGTAGCGCACCATGGCCGCCACCTTCGTTGCCGGCTCGAGGCCGCGGAGCAGCCACTGTCGGCACGATTTGCTCACCCCCGGAGCTTGCGCCACTCCGCCGTCGCGAAAGCGCACGCCGGTCGGGTCCTCCTCGTACTGAAAGCGGGCCTCCTCGAGCGCCAAGACCAACGATTCGGTGTGCACCGGTGCCACGAGCCCGAGGTCGGTGAGCGGCCCGTTCGTCAGCGGCAGACGATAGGTGCCCATGACCGCGGCTTCCGGGCCGATCACTACCGACAGCGGCACTCCATGACCCCAGCGCGAATCCGCCTGTGGCGCCGGCGAGGCGATCGCTTCGCCGTCGACCTCGAGCGACAACAGTTCCGCCCCAGCGGGCATCGGGAAGAAGAGCGGCGCAATCTGTCCCGCTGGCGTGGCCGGGATCACCTCGTACGCGGGATTGCGCAAGCGTTGGATCTGCCGAACGTGGACGAAGGGTTCTGCGCCGGCGACGCCCACCTGCTCGGTGACGACGCGAAACACATCCTGCACCCAGGGTTCGGTGGCACGGGTCCGCTGGAAGCACAACTGTTGTGGCGCGTAGCGAACGCCCACCCGCAGCACCGGGAACAATTGGTACTCCGTCGAGCCGACGCTCGCAACGACAGACACCGGACTGCGCGCTGGCCGCGTTCCGAGGTCGAGTCGAATCGTGCCGTGCTCGTCGGCACTCGTTTCGAACCGCTCTCGGGTGCCATCGCCGGTGACGGTCTCCACCTCCACGCGCGCCCCCGCAAGCGGCCGCACTTCACCGCCGCTCGCTCCACCGCCGTGGGGTGAAGACGAGCTGGTTCGATAATAGAGCGTGCCATCGTAGAGCGTGGCGTGGAGCAAGAAAGGAACCGGCTGGCCCGCGGGTGGACCGGTGTCCTCGGCCCCGTGCGCGCCGGGGTGAGCGGCGTGCGGCGACCCGGCGCCTGCAGGAGCGGGAGCGCCCGGCGGCAGGAACCGCATCGAGTAGCGCACGCTCCGGCCTGCGGGCAAACCCATGGCTTGCCATGGCTCGCACACTTGCTTGACCCTGGGGAGCGAGATCGGCTTGCCGCCGCTGACCAGAGGCGGGTCTCGATCGGAACTCTCCGGGAGAAACTGGAAGCGTCCCGACTCGACCGCCAACACCATGCTCGCCGTGGGAATCGGCGCACCGAGCCCAAGGTCGACCTCCTCGCCGGGCGCCACCGCCATCGTGTAGGTGCCGATCATGCGCGTCTCGGGATAGACCGGACCCGTGTAGCCCCAGCCTCGCCCCCACCCCGAGACGTCGACGAGGTCCAATCGCGGCGGGGCTCGCCCGTTGATCTCGAGCGACACCAAGTCGGCTCCCGCCGGCACCGGAAACACGACGGTCACCACCGCGTCGCCCGATCCGAGGTAGACCCGGTGGCCTTTATCGCCGACCGAGAGGATCTGGCGGACGTGAACGACTTCCGCGCTCGCCCCGCCCCCCGCGGAATCCGCGACCTGCGCGGTCACGATGCGCATGACGCCTTGCTCCAGGCCCGCGGGTTCGGTGGTGATCTGGAACATCGAGATCGTCGCGGGGGGTGGCGTCCCCACGTCCAGCGGGAGCGCGAGATAGCCTTGATTCCCGGACTTGGCGACCAGCTTCACACTCGCCCCGAGAGGGCGCTCCCCGAGATCGATCGCCAGACGACCGTTCTCATCGGTGCTCGCGTCGATCTCCTCCTCGGTGCCGTCGGCTCGGATCGTGAACACGCGCACGGAGAGACTAGCGAGGTAAGTCGGAGCCGCAGACGTGGTGGCCGCGCCCACGGGGTCACGCTGGCGCGCCGCCGTGCCATCGACCAGCCGCGAGTCGAGCCGAAAGGGGCGTAACTCGACCGCTTCGACGCTACCCGCCAGTAGAAGGAACAGAGCGAGCAGCCCAGCCCCGAGCCACGTACCGGTGCCAGAGAGCGGCTCCGACCCGGGTTTGGTGCTGGCCTCGGCGGTTTCGGCCCCGTCGGCGACTCCCGTCCCTCCCGAGCGGTCGCTTGGCGGGAGCGGCGGGGCCGACACCGCAGGGTGGCCCCGCGTGCCCTGGAGCGCGAGCAAGCGGCGGCTCAACACCGCCGCTTCGGTCAGGTACTTCTCGCGTAGCTCGGCGTACTCGACGGGATCAATGGCGCGCGCTTCGAGTTCCTGCTCGAGATCCTTGATCAGACGCAGCACCTGTTCCTTCTTGTCCTGCAGCAGGCGGATCGCCGCTGGGTTGGCGCCGTGACTCCACGGGTCCTTACGCCCAAACAGCGGAACGAAGATCCAAACCAGAGCGCCGACGATCACGAGAATCAGAAGCAGTGCCCAGAGCATCCGTAGTCGATCCGTTCCATTGTCCGGTGTCCGCGGGCGTTGGCCTGGATCCGTCGCGAGCACCCGGAGTTCCGGGCCCGAAGCTCGCGATCCGGGCCAGGGTCTTCGGCCGCATGCACAGAGTAGTCTTCAGGTCGCCGGCACTCCCAGGTCGGCAGCGAATCGAGCGCACGGGGCGAAGGCCTTGCTCAGCCCAGCTCACGAACCTCGCGTTCGAGCGCGGCCCGCTCCCCGTCGGTCAACTGCACGCCGAGCCGGACGTTCTCCTGGGTCGCTTCGACTCCGCGGTGGCGCCACCGCGTAACGGCCACCAGTCCCAGGGTCGTCGCGACGAGCAAAATGATCAGGGGCAACACGACCGCGAAGGTGCCCCACAGCCCCGGAGGGGTGGCCCGAACCTTCGGCCCGTAGCGATTGATCATGAGCGCGTAGATCTCCGCGTCGCTCTTCCCGGCTTGGACCGCGAGTCGAATCTCATCCTTCTGGGGGTTCGCACACGCGTCAGGGCAGTTGCTGAGTGTCCGGGAGAAGTTCTCCTTCTCACAGCCGCACATGATCTCGACCTCGAGCGCGTGCACCCGGGCCAGCTGCTCGGCGGTGAAGGACGCGTCATCTCGCGGCTCGGGAGACGCGGCGCCGTGCAAGCCGGCGAGGGCGCGGCGGGCCGCCTCCGGGCTTGGCGTCGGCGGATCCGCCCACAGCGGGACAGCCCCTGCGAGCAGAACGAGTCCCAGCAGCTTCGCGTTGCCCCGCTCGGTGCACCGCCTCGCGAATGCCCCTGGTCGGCGGCTAGTCCGAAAGGCCAACGCGCTTCCCTCCCATCGGCAGGAGCGCCCAGAGCGCGCCCGCGACCATGACGAGCAACCCGCACCAGAGGACCCAGAACAACGGATTGCGGAAGAAGGTCAGCTTGAACTGGTTCTGTGCTTCGTTGGTCTCGTAGTAGACATAGAAGTCCTCGAGTGGGCCGCGCACGATCTCGACTTCCGTCGAGGTCTGTGGGGCCATCCGCGTCGGCAGCCTTACCGGGAAGACCCGCTTCTCGGGGTACAGATTCCCGAGAGGGACCCCGTCCCGCTTCACCTCGAGGTCGAGCCGATACCGATCGTACACGTAGGATCCGTGCCTCTCGTCGACTCCTTGTCGATCCTGCAGAACGTCGCGCAGGGTCACTTCGTAGCCGCTGAACGCCGTGGTCTCACCGACGCTGAGCAAGGCCCTGCGCTCCTCCTTGAAGATGCCGAAGGACACCAACGAAGTCGCGACCAGTGCCAAACCGGCGTGCACGATGTACCCGCCGTAGCGCCGGTTGTTCTTGACCATGAGGACCGTCACCGCCAGTGGCAGCGGCTCTCGCCGCCGCTGCGCGCGACTCCGGGCCGTGCGCAAGATCTCGTAGCCGAGCGAGGTGATGATGAACGCGCTGGCGAAGTACACGAGCCCCGCCGGGTAGAACTGCTCGCTCAAGGGCACCGGCCCTGCTTCGTCGCCGCGAATCGCGCTGACGAAGCCCACCATCCCGAACGCCACCGGCACCGAGACCAGCGCCGGCACGATCACGTGGCGGAACAAGTGCTTGGGGCTCGTGCGAATCCACCCGAGCTGCGGTCCGATGGCGGTGAGCAGCAGGAGCGCGACGAACGCCGGCATGACGACACGGTTGTAGACGGGGACCGACACCGTGAACGGCTCCCCGAACCAATCGTTCGACATCTTCGGGTACAGCGTCAGGTACATCGTGGCGAAGGTGATGGCCAAGAGCACGAGGTTGTTCAGGACGAAGATGGCCTCGCGCGAGAGCAGCGACTCGATCTGATGGTCCGATCGAAGCTTGCTCCAACGGTAGGCGAGGAGCACCAGGCTGACCACCATCACCGTCATGAGGAGCCCGAAGAACCAGTTGCCCACGGAGCCAGAGGCGAACGCGTGCACGGAACTGACGATGCCCGAACGCGTCAGGTAGGTTCCGAAAATGCTCAAGAAATAGGTGAGGCACACCAAGAACGCGTTCCAGTTCCGCAGCATGCCGCGGCGTTCTTGCACGATGATCGAATGCATGAACGCCGTGGCGCTGAGCCACGGCAGGAAGGAGGCGTTCTCGACCGGATCCCAGGCCCAAACGCCGCCCCACCCGAGCACCTCGTAAGCCCACAACCCGCCGAGTACCACGCCGACGCCATTGAACAACCAGCCGATGAGCGTCCAGCGTCGCACCTTGCGAACCCAGTACTTGCCTTGCTCGCCGCTGATCAGCGCCGCGATCCCGAATGCGAACGGCACGGTATAGGTGACCCACCCCAGGTACAAACACGGTGGATGGATCTGCATCCAGTAGTTCTGCAGCAGGGGATTCAGTCCGGCACCGTCGGGGATCAAGCCATTCGGGAACTGGGTGAAGAACCGCTCGTCCCCCATGACCCGACGTAGCTCCCAGAAGGGATTCGCCACGAACGCCAAGATCGCGGTGAAGAACAGCTGCACCGCAGCGAACACCAGGTACACGTTGGGCTCGAGGCGCCGCCCGACCGGGTGATCATCTTCTCGCCGGTACTGAATGGCGACGATGGAAGTGACGACGCCGAGGAGCGCGCTCCAGAACAACAGCGACCCGTCGAGACCGGCCCACAGACCGGCGAGCTTGTACCCCAACCCCAAGCCGCGCTCGGAGTAGTTGAACACGAAGTTCAAGTGATACTCGCCGCGCACGAACGCCACGACGAGGCCTGCCGCCGCCCCCACCGTGCAGAGCGAACCGAGCACGATGCCGCGCCGTGCCGCGACCACCAGGCGCCGATCCGACAGCAGCTGGGCCGCAACGCTGAGTGCCATCGTCAGGAAGTAAAGCGCACCACTCACGAGTACGAGCGCGCGCGCAAAGTCGAGGTAGGTATCGAAACCGGCCATCCTTCGCCCCCCCGGCGATCCGTTCGCGGTTACGTCGCCCGGGCTCCACCACGAGGCGAGCCCAGGCATTGTCCTGACAGACTCGCCGCGAGTGCTGCCCCGAAGTGCGCAAAAGATGCCTTACGCCACAACCATCCGCCCGGGCCCGAGATTCGAAGGACACGCCCCCAAGCTCCGACCAGCAAGGTCGCCCCGGACCGCGACTACGAGCCGGATGGCGCCGGTTCCTGGGTTCGGTCTGGCGCCGCGCCACCACTCGGCGGGCTCGAGGCCTCTCCGCCTGCCGGCGAACCCGGCCCGTCCGAGTACCCCTGCCCCATTTCTTCCGAGGCCACATACTTGGACGGACACTTCGTGTAGATCTTGTCCCCGACGATCTTGCCGGTTTTCGGGTCGAAAACGCCCTCCACGGCCACGTCGTTGTCGACCTTGAACAGGTCGGGGCGAGTGGCGTCGATTTGTGCCATCACCACGAGGCTGGCGTCCTCCTTGTCGCAGATCTCGAACTGGAGGGGGTCGAACTCGCTATGGATCGCCTTGATTCGCCCGTGGAGCTTGATCGGCACCCCCGGTCGCTCCCCGGCGAGCACTTGGTGAACCTGCAGTTCGGGGATCGCCATCTGCGCAACGCTCACGGAAACCAGCGCCGCCATGGCCACCGCGATTGCGCTGGCCGGAATCCAGATTTTCATGCGGTCCACTCTCCTTCGCTCTTCCGTCAGTATCGTATCATGGCCGCCTTCATCTTCGGAAGCCAGCCTGGTTGACCTGGCGGGTCGCCAGCAATGTGGCGCGCGCCGCGTGCGCTCGGGCCGCATCCCGGCTAGCATGGGCGACTTGGAATCCGCGGCCACCTCGGCGGCGAAAGCGGGCTACGGAGAAAGACGCCACGAAACCGATCGTTTCGAGGGAGAGCGCCTCGAGGGGAACCTGGAGTTGCCGTGCACATCGCATTCTGGCCCCATGTGTGGGCGATTCCGTTGCTGCTGATGCTCGGTGTCGCGCTCGGGTGGTACCTGCGCTCGCTGCTCGAGCGGGTCCCGTTCGACAACGACGGTTTCCACGGGCCCAACTCCTTTTCCCAAAGCGAGATGAAGAAACAAGACCCGGGCACCCGGGCGGAATCGGCAACGCATGACCCAAAAGCCCCAGACCCTCGGTGACCTCAGCCGCTCGGACCACGCCCCCCTCTCGGTACGGGACGAGGTGCGGCGCAATCTCCAGCGCAAACTTCGCGCCGGCGAACGCCTCTTCCCCGGAGTCGTCGGGTACGACGACTCCGTGATTCCCCAAGTCGTCAACGCCCTGCTCGCGCGCCATGACCTCATCCTGCTCGGCCTCCGCGGCCAGGCCAAGACCCGGATCTCGCGCCAACTCGTCGACCTCCTCGATCCCGAGGTCCCGGTGGTTCCGGGCTGCCCGCTACGTTCCCATCCCCTGGCCCCACTCGGTCGTTATGCCGAGCGGAGGGTGGCGGAGGAAGGCAACGCAATGCCGATCGAGTGGCTCCCGCGGGAGGCGCGTTATGGCGAGAAGCTCGCGACGCCGGACGTGACCATGGCGGACCTTATCGGTGACCTCGACCCGTTGAAGGCGGCGCACCGTAAACTCGACCTTTCGGACGACGAAGCCGTCAGCTTCGGCATCGTGCCGCGCAGCAACCGGGGAATCTTCAACCTCAACGAGATTCCCGATCTCGCACCGCGCATCCAGGTGGGCCTGCTGAATCTGCTCGAGGAGCGCGATGTCCAGATCCGCGGCTTTCCGATTCGGATTCCGCTCGACGTCCTCATGGTCTTCACGGCCAATCCCGAGGACTACACCAACCGTGGGAGCATCATCACGCCTCTGAAGGACCGGATCGCGTCACAGATCCTGACCCACTATCCCCGAACGGTCGCGGAGGCGCGCCAGATCACCGAGGCCGAGGCCTGGCTCGAGCGCGGGCCGGCCGCCACCCCCGTGAGCCTGCCGGACTTCCTCGCGCAGGTGGTCGAGGAGATCGCGTTTCAGGGGCGCGCGTCGGAGTACGTGGACCAGACATCGGGGATCTCTGCGCGGTTGTCCATCGCCGCGCGCGAGCTGCTCGCCAGTCAGGTAGAGCAGCGGGTGCTGCGGGTGCCGGGGACGCGACCCGTCGCGCGATTGGTGGATCTGGGGCAGCTGGTCCCGGCCGTCACCGGCAAGATCGAGTTGGTCTACGAAGGCGAGCAGGAAGGCACCACGAAGGTAGCCCGCCACTTGATCGCGAGCGCCTGCCGAGCGGCCTTCGACCGTGCTTTCCCCGATGCCATGAGTGACGATCCCAAACCGCCGGCCAAGTCGCTGGCGAGGCCGCCTCAGAAAACCGGCGAGGTGTACAAGCCGATCCTCGACTGGTTCGCGGCGGGCAATCGACTCGAGATCTCGGACCGCAGTCCCGACGAAGCCTATCTCAACACCCTCGAGATGGTTCCAGGCCTCGCCGAGCTCGGGCGAGAATTCTGCCCGCAAGACTTCGAGCAAGCACCTGGAGCGGTCATGGAGCTGATCCTCGAGGGACTGCACCAACACTCCCTGCTCGCCAAGGAAGACGTGGCGACCGGCACCTCTTACTCGGACATGCTCGGGATCATGCTCGAAGGCCTTCGATGAGGGTTCGCTACCTGGACTGGCGCGAGGGACAGCGGCGCTTCCTCGACCGCGAGCAGTTACTGCTGCGGCTGTTCTCGTTCCTCTTGGTTCGCGAGGACGGCAACGCCGAGCGGGCGCTCGAGTTGCTGGAAGGGATCGGCGATCGCAACGGGTTGTTCTCACCCGACTACACCTTCGCCGACTTCAAACAGCGCCTCGAACGCGAGCGCTTGATCCTGGACACACCCGCGGGAGCCCGCCTCACCCCGCGCGGAGAGCGTTTCGTTCGCACGGATTCTCTGGATCAGATCTTCTCGAACCTCGGCCGCGGGTCAGAGGCCGGAACGCACCGCACCCCTTTCACCGGACCGGGGGGTGATCGGCTGGCCGAGACTCGGCCCTACCGATTCGGGGACGACGTCGCCCACATCGATTTCAGCCGCACCTTCCAGAACGCGTACCGCCGTGGCGTCGCCGACGAGGAGGCCTTTCGCGAAGACGATCTGGAGGTCTTCGAGACCGAACACACCATCTCGGTGGCCACGGTGCTGTTGGTGGACATCAGTCACAGCATGGTGCTCTACGGGGAGGACCGCATCACTCCCGCGAAACGCGTGGCCTTGGCGCTGACGGAGTTGACGCTGAGTCGCTACCCGAAAGATGCGTTCCACGTGGTTCTTTTCGGCGACGAGGCACGCGAGATCTCGGTGCGCGACCTCACTTACTGCGGTGTCGGCCCGTATCACACCAACACTCACGCTGGGCTGCGCCTCGCGCGCCACATCCTGATGCGAAAGAAGCACGCCAACAAGCAGATCTTCATGATCACCGACGGGAAGCCCACGGCACTGTTCGAGGACGGACGCCTGTATCTCAACCCGTTCGGCCTCGACCGGAAGATCGTCAGCAAGACGCTCGACGAGGCCGCCGAGTGCCGCCGACATCAGATTGCGGTGACGACCTTCATGCTCGCCAAGGACCCCTTGCTCGTTCAGTTCGTCGAGCGGCTCACCCGCGTGAATCGCGGCCGGGCGTACTTCGCAGCTCTGGATGGTCTCGAGCAGTCGGTGCTCGTCGACTTCATGCGCAATCGCCAGCGTCGAGTGCGATAGCGAACTGGAGTGCCGCGATCGACGCCGCTCGAGTAAGCCACAGCGGCGCAGAATGCTGTAGACTGACCGCAGGGTGACCGGCTGAAGAGCGGGCTACCGCCGATTGTGGCGAGCGAGACGGCAGCAGTCAGGGAGGTCCGCATGAATCCAGCAACACCAGCAGCACTCGGGGCCGCGCCGGACCTCTCGCGCCACCGAGTGCTCCTGTTCGATCTCGACGGTACGCTCGTCGACTCGATCGGCGACATTCGCGCGTGCGTGAACTTGGTGCGCGCGGAGCAGGGTCTCGCGCCGCTCGAGGAGGAGGATGTACGGCGAGCGGTCGGTGAGGGGGCCCGAGTGCTGACCCGTCGGACCCTGGCGCCGGTGATCGATGGCGAAGCCCGCCTCGAGCTCCTCTACCATCGGCTCCTCCATTGGTACGAAGAACGAGCGGTCGTAGAGACGCGATTGTACCCGCTCGCGCGCGAGTTCCTCGAACTCGCGCAGTCAGCGGGAGTAGGCCTGGCAATGGTCACCAACAAACCGCTCGGAATCACCCAGAAGGTGCTCGACGCCTTGGACCTTCGCCATCGGTTTGCGCGCGTGTGGTGCCCTGAGAACTCGCTGCACATCAAACCCGACCCGCGTGCGGTCCTCGAACCGCTGGCAGAGCTCGCGATCCCGCCCGCGGAGGCGGCCTTTCTTGGGGACTCGATCCATGACTTCGCGGCCGCCCGGGGGGCCGGCGTCCGGGTCGTCGGCATGCGACACGGCTACTTCGTGCCGGGAGAGCCGGAACCTGACTCTTGGGTGGACGGCTATGGCAGCCTCATTGCTGCCTGGGGCCATGACGGACGGAGGTGACGAATCCGCTGCGGTTGCGTCCGCTGCCCGACGTGCGAAAATAGGGACGAGGAGGAAAACATGGCGACCACTTCGTGGACGGACCGTCGTCCCGGGCGACGGTCCGCGGGGCCGCGAACCCCGCTTTTGGCGGTGCTGTTGGTGGTGGCGGCGTCCCTCTCGATGGGTTGTCGGTATTACCACGATGACGACGACGAAGAGACTCTGGTCGTCAGTAACACGAGCTTTGCCTATGACGTCGATGCCCGGTTCGACTCCGGCGAGATCAGTGTGCTGTGGGACACCATTCTGGATCAGGGTCGAGTCGAACTCCGAGTGCGACAGTTCTACGAAGGCAGCATCCGCCTGCGAGTCTATGACGACTCCGGAACGAAGATCTTCGACGAAGACTACGACGAGGATTTCTGGCCCGACGACGAGTACCGGGAGGTCGACTTCACGGCGGTCGGCGTCCCCGGAGCATGGGAGGTGCGAATCCAGTACTACTCTCTGGACGGGCACCTCTACGTCACCATCGACTGACCGCGTCGGCAACCGCCAGCACTGCCGACCGCCGGTTCGAAGCGCCCCGAACGCGGCCAGGGTCCACGGCCCATGGGCGTCGGGGCGCGCCAATTCGGGTACTCGGCCCGGCTACTCGAGCGGCTCGCTGACTCCGTAGCGCGGCTCACTGTGATCGAGACGCGGGTGTCCCGAGCGCAGGTCGTCGGCCCGAAGTCCCTGCCCACCGTTCATGCCGTCCATCGTCTTCAGCAACTCGACCGTTGCGTGAATCGCCGCCAGCAAGTCACCGGTGTGGCCACACTCGGAGATCGTGTGCATGTTGCGGATCGGGAAGCCTATGGAGGTGGCCGCTGCATCGATACTCGCAAACACCGCCGCCATGGCATCGGTGCCTGTGTCCCGGCCTACGACCTTGAGTTGAACTGGGATGTCGTGCTCCTGGGAAACCTGCTGATAAAGCGTGTTCAGGTAGGCGCTGGTGATCGATCCGCTCGCGAGCGTGTACCCCTTGCCCATGCCGATCTGGGTGTAGCGCCGATCGGATACCCCGGGCGCGGCTTCGTAGTCGTGCGAAACATCGACTCCGATCAGCACGTCGGGCGCGAACTCATGAGCGAGCACACGACTGCCCATGCGCCCGATCTCCTCGTAGGCAGCCACGCCGCCCAGGAAGCGGAGGTTGCGTAACCCGCCGGACTCGGCCAGGAGTCGCGCCACTTCCGCCACCACGAAACACCCGAGACCGTTGTCGAGATAGGCGCCATAGAAGGTATCCGGCGAAAACCCACGCCGGATCGGGCGATTCAGGATGATCGGGTCGCCCGCCTGGATGCCCAGCGCTCGAATCTGTTCCCGACGTTTCTCGCCGTGGGTGTGCAGCTCGAGATACAGTTGCTCCGGGGTGATGCCCTTCTTGCCCGAGCGCACGTCGGCA
Source organism: Planctomycetota bacterium (assembly GCA_050246115.1). Lineage (GTDB taxonomy): Bacteria > Planctomycetota > UBA8108 > UBA1146 > JAJFFE01 > JBFWWP01. The sequence goes on along the minus strand of JBFWWP010000023.1, from coordinate 14,805 downwards.
TCGGCGAAGTGAATGGCGCCGATCGCCTCGATGGTGCCGCCGGCAATCACGCGATAGGTCCCGAGCGCGTCGGGGTCTTCGCTGAAGAGCAGCACGTCATGCCCGATCACCGTGCACGGCAGGAACGAGTCGCTGTCGACCCAGATCTTCCCGTCTTCGCTCACACTGCGAACCTGCATGCGAATCTTGTCCGCGTGGCCGATCAGCATGACCGACGGTGCGGCCTCGTTGCCTGGAGCCGAGTCGACGACGACCCCGGCGTTACCGCGAAATCGATGGATCTCCCAAGTCTTCGGAACGTGCTCGCGCACGTACGGCTCGAAGACGCCGTGGGTCATGGCACCTTCGAAGCCGATCGGGCTCGGGGCAGCCAGCAGTCGCCGTAGGAATTCGAACTGGGCATCGGGCATTCGTTCTCGCCAAGGCTGCGCCGCAGCATCCATGGAACCTCTTTTCGTTCGGGTAGTCGCCGGAAGATAGGGAAGGCGCGACGCGCCGTCCAGAGTCCGTTGCGACTAGAGGAACGACCGGCCCCGCCGCGCTCCCAGCCCGTACGAGATCGAACGTGGGCCGTAACGGCTTGACTTCGCCGGCGAGCCCGACCCGAGTCCAGCGCGGTTCCGTGCGCGAGTCGGGTCGAGCTCACCGGGACGCCGCGTGCGCTACAACCGATCCGTCCAGAAGGTGCGCTTGGAAACGCCGGCGTACGGCTGTCCGTCCAGTTCGGCGTACGGATAGAGGAAGTAGTTGAGCGGCGCCGCTGCCTGCTGCGGCTGCAGAACGAGGTCGCGACCCGTCGACAACGTCACTCGGTTGTCGGTGTGGCCGCCGAAGAGCGCGTCGCGAAGCTCGGGATTCTTGTCGGCCTCCGAGATGTCGACCGGCACCCAGCCGCGGCCCGGCACTTGGAACTCGGCCCAGCAGTGATATCCGCCGGTCTCGTACTCGACGTCGATCTTCTTGTCGTACTCGCCGTAGATGCCGATCTGGAAACGTGCGGGGATTGCCTGAGCCAGACACAACGAGATGAAGTACGAGTGGAAGTCGGTGCAGTTGCCGACGCGACTGTCGCACGCATACACGGTGTCGCCCCTTCCCCAGGGGAGGTCCTTCGGCTTGCCGTAGGTCATCTCGGCAGCCACGTGGTCGTAGAAGCTACGCGCTCTTCCAACGGTCGTGACTTGACCGGCCGCCAAACGGGAGGCCATGGCGCGAATCGCCTCGTTCACCACGCACAGCTCGGACGGCACCAAATAGCGTTCGTCGACCGGCGCGCCCGCGACCTCGATCTGAGCGGCGTCGAGGTCCACTCGATAGGGAATGCGATCCACGTCGTACTCGACGACGATCTCGCCGCCCGGACACGGGACGGGCGTCTCGACGAAGACCATCCGGTTGCCATGGAGTGACTCGCTCGTCAGACGATAGGGGAAGGGCGAGGTCACCACGAGGTTGCGCACGCGCTGGTGGGCGTCGTCCTGAGGCAACGGAATCCAGAGTCGCAGAGAGCGACCTGCCGTTGCCGGCTGGACGGTCGTCACGTAGCGCAAGTGGAAGATCCGAGCCGGCTGTGCCTCTGCCAACGGTTGGACCGACTCGGGTGCCGCCGTGGGCAACGGAGCGCAACCCTGAGTCCCAGCGATGATGGCGGCAAGGGCCACCCAAGCCAAACGGGCGACGAAGTTCGATGGCATGGACGATTCTCTTCTCGTTGGAATTGCAGCACACGGCCCTCCACGAGCGCGCGTGCCGGGGTGCACGGGAAAGACGATGGTTGAACGCCGACGTACGAACCTGACCGGATCGGTGGAGGGGTAGGGAATCGCGCGCGGGACGATCTCGCGCCGGCTCGCGAGGAGAACTCTCCTGACTTGCGTGCGCCAACGGCGCGCTACACGAGCCGGTCGAGAGTGCGACCGATCAGCCTGCGGGCATGGACCCACCCCCGATGAGGTGGACTCAGCCAAACCCCTGAGGAGTCGTGCGGGGGTTGCGTGGCGCGGACGACGAGCGGCCGCTTGGGGTCGTCAACCACGGGCACGGACGAGCCCAGTCAGGAGGGAAGAGATCGTCGGTCGGATCCAGCGCAGCTCCCACTCTTCCCCCACCGTAGTCCACCGACGGTCCGTCGGCCGAGGCGTCGATCGTGCGCGAGATCTGGAGGTTCACTCCGAGGTCGCGGTAGCGATTGTGCGACGACCGGTCGACGACCGCAAGGCCGCGTTCGCGGCGCGGGCGGTCGGGCCGTTTCCGCGGATCGGCGTCAGCGCCAACGCCGCCGGCAGCTCACGGGACTTGGGGTCGCATCAACGGATCGGCGCAGAGGTGGCGTCGGCCGTCCCTGCCGTCGAGAAGCGTACGACGCCGGAGGCATTGAGGTAGAAGTACCGGTCCCCCGCCTGGGCGTTCATGGGCTCGGCGGTGACTTCGAACCCGGTGGTCGTGGGCGCGCTGGGGCTCGCGAACACGTAGCCACTCCGCGGACCCGAGAACGATTCATCGAGCAGTCCCATCGCGACCAAGTCCGCGACCGTACCGAATCGACCTCGCAACTGCCGGTACCGCTCTTGCGAAGTCTTGATCGATCGGAGGGAGCCGATGGCCGAAACTTCGTGACCGGACTTGCGCGACTGGGTCAGTTGCGGGACGGCCAGGGCCGCGACCAGCGCGATGATCAGGAGGACGATCATGAGCTCGATCAAGGTGAATCCCGCCTGACGACGCGGCGGGCGAAGCGCGGCCACCAAAGGCAACCTCCGATTCCATCGAGCGACTTCCGTCGGCACCCTCCGCCGGAATCCCGCCCCGCAAGAATACCCCTGGGGAGCCGACCTGCGCCAACCCCGTGGGGGGACGGGACGGCGGTCGGAAACGGGTTGGGGCCCACAGGCATCGGGGTCTACTGCGGCCGACGAACGTGCTCGCCGCGAAGCCGGTACCAGCAGACCGGGGCGTCGTTCTCGTCGCGCACTTCTTCGATCGTCAATCGCCCGGCTACGATCACCGTCCCACCGACCACGTCCTCGACGGGATCGGTGAGGGTCACTTCGACCGCCTCGTTCAGCTTCGGAGTACCGCGCTGCGAACAGGTGAGGAGATCCCAAGTGAGATAGAACACGCGCACCCGGCCATCGGCCCCCACCTCGAAAGGCACCATGAAGCCCTCGATCGCGATGCGACTTCCGTCGAGCGCACGGATCCGTTCCGGAATCTCGGCCTCGGCGAGCCGGCCCGGCCCTCCGGTGGGCGGAGCCGCGAAACTGGCGAGCGTCGAGAATCCGACGAACGGCACGGTCTCGGCGCCGACTGGCTCGGGTCCGCGCGCCGCGCTCGCCCGCAGCGGCACTTGCCCGTGGTCGCACCCGACGTGGCCGTCGGGCTCTTTGTGGGCCTCCAAGGCGGCCGGCGCCGCACGGTCGGCCGCCGCGCCGAATCCCCCTTCCTCGGGGTGGGGTGCGGCCCGCGATCGGGGCGCAGACCCGCCCATGCAACCGACCGCCAGGAGCAAGCCGACGACCACACAAGTCCACTCTTGCGTCCGTCCCGAAACGCCCGCCGGTACCGCCGCGAATCGACTTCGTAGTGGTCGCATCTCACTCCCTTCCGGTCGCTCGGCAGAGGTCGAACCAGCGCACCCCAACCGAGTGTCGCTTGCGCGAGGCATGATACCTTCGGGGCTGCGGCATCGTTTGCGGAACCTCCTCGGTTTCGCGGAAAGGTCCAACCGGCGGCTGAGGGCCTGTTTCGGAGTCCCGAAAGTGCTAGACTCCAGGCCACCGACGACCCGCGGCCGGCGATGGCTCCGAGTTGTCGGTCCGTGATTCCGTAGCGCGCCGTATCCTCCGAGCCGCGTTCCCGACCCACACCCTGGTTCACCTCGGTCGCAACCGGGCGCAAACAAAGGAGCCTCGATGACCCGAACCGCCGCCCTTGCCTTCGCCCGCCTCCTCGTCGCTTCGTGGTTGGGAATGCTGTCTTGGACCGCGACCCTTCCCGCGGGCGAACGGGACGAGATCATCGAGAACACGGTCGTTCGCCTCGGGCGCGAGAGCAACCAAGTGATGGGCCATCTCGACTACTTGACCAATCGCATCGGCGCGCGGTTGACCGGGTCCCAGGGCGACCACCTCGCCTGCGAATGGGTGCGTCAGCAGCTCGAGTCCTACGGCTTGCAGAACGTCCGCATGGAGGAAGCTGGCGAGTTCCCGGTGGGATTCGAGCGCGGGCCCTGGAAGGGGCGCATGGTCGCGCCCGTCGAGATGGCGCTCGAGTTCGGCACCCCTGCCTGGACCGCGGGCACTCGGGGCACGGTTCGAGGTCCGGCGCGACTGCTCCCCGCGGACCCCAGTTCAGCGGATCCCAGTGCCTACCGAGGCGCCTGGATCTTGATGACCCGATCGCCGAATCGCCGCGACGAGGCCGCCCAGAAATTGCGACGCGAACAGACCGCGTTCCTCGAGAGCGCAAACGTGGCCGGTTTCCTGTATGCGACCCGTGGCGAGTATGTCGTCACGTTCGGGAACCCACGCCTGAGTTGGGACCGACTCCCCACCACGCCGCGGGTGCAACTGATCCAGCCCCAGTGGGAGGAGATCAACCGCCGACTCCAAGGTGGCGAAGAGGTCGTGCTCGAGTTCGACATTCGCAACCGCTTCGTTCCCGGTCCGGTGAAGTACTACAACGTGATCGCAGACTTGATCGGCACCGAGTTCCCGGATGAGTACGTGATCCTCGGGGGGCACATCGACTCGTGGGACGGCGCCACCGGCACTACGGACAACGCCATCGGGGTAGCGGTCAACCTGGAGGCGGCGCGCTTGCTGACGGCCGCGGGAGCCAGGCCGCGCCGCACGATTCGCTTCGCCTTCTGGAGCGGCGAGGAGCAGGGTCTCCTCGGGTCGCAAGCCTACATCCGCCAGTACGAGTCCACCATGACGAAGACCTCGGGGGTGTTCGTGTGGGATGGGGGGACCAACGTCGTCGTCGGGATCCCGGCGAGCGAGGCCATGTACGAAGACATGCAACGCGCCTTCGCGGCAGTCAACGCCGTGAATCCCGAGTACCCCTTCGTGATCCAACGTGACAAGGGGTTGCCCGTCGGCATCGGCAGTGACCAAGACTCGTTCTTGCGAGTGAACGTCCCCGGCTTCTTCTGGTCGCAAGAGGGACGGGTGGACTATCGTCACGGAATGCACACGCAGTTCGATACGTTCGACCTGGCGGTGCCGGAGTATCTCGAGCACTCGGCCACCGTGGTTGCACTCGGCGGGCTCGGGGTCGCCAACCTGGACGGGTTGTTGTCGCGCGAGAACCTGCGCGCCCCGCGAGCGCCGGAGGGACGGCGGATGGGTGTATTCCTCGACGACCTCACGATCGAGGATGTCACGCCCGACTCGGTCGCCGCGCGTGCGGGTCTCCTTGCCGGCGACGTCTTCCAATCGGTCGACGGTCAGCCCGTCGCCGGGCGCCCGGAGTTGGTGCAGGCGATCTCGGCCGGCGCCCCGCGCAAGACCGTCGTCGTCCTTCGAGATGGCAAGAATGTCGAGTTGATCCTCGAGTGGCCGCAGGAACCCGTCAAGCCCGCGCGCGAGGCGTTCTGATCGAGTGCATTGACCTCAAACGCGGAAGGCCTCGGTCGTGGTGTAGGCCGACGAACCCGGGAGGCCTTACCTTGCCGATTGCAGTCACGCGCCTTCGAGTTCGACCGGGCGGTGTGTGCATGATCCGGCTGCTGAACCGGCGAACCGCGGGCGGCGCTCCGAGACCCGGTTGGCCTCGACACGCCGCCCGTCGCTGCAAGGCGCATCTTCACCGGACGACGGGCGCCCAAGCCCACCGTTTCCGGGCCTGGGTCTCCTTCTTGGCCACGTTCGCATGGGCCTTGACTGGCGCAGGGGTGCACTCGCAAGCCCATGTGCCGCCGCCGATCGTGGTCGAACTCGAGATCCAGGAAGAACGCGTGAGCGCGTTCTACTCACTCGAAACGGATCTCTACGCGCACTGGCTCGAGCGGGATCCACACGCCTTGGCTACGGCCTCCGAGGCTGAGCGGGCGACCGCCTTGGCCGGATTCGCCGCCTTCCTCGAAGAAGTGGCACCGCTCTCCATTGACCGCACTCGCGTGCGTCCGGTCGTCGACTCGGTGTTCGTGGTCGAGGACGACGACGGCAACGGCGTGCGCACCTACGCCACGGTCAACGCTCACTTTCCCGCCAAAGGGGCTCCGAGCCAGTTGGCGTTCGCGTGGAACCGCTACGACTCCTACGATGGCTTCCCGCTGGCCTTCGTTCGCTTCACGCTCGTTCACGATGGGGACTTCTCGAACATCGACTTGACCCCCGAGGAACGCGGCTACACTTGGCACGCGCCGGTAGTCGTCCCGCTGCCCCCAACGACACCGTTCGTCCCCGGGCCACCGCCTGGCGTCGACATTCCCGTGCTCTCGTTGGGAGTGCTGGTCCTCGCGGGGTTGACGCTGCTCGTCGCGAGTCGTCGCCTGGCGGCCGTCGCCCGCTGGGGGCTCGCACTCGGAGCCACGGTCCTCGCGCTGGCGCTCTCCCCGGTCGCCTCGGTCGAGGTGCACTTGCCGTGGATGGGTGCCGTTCGTCGACCCAACGAGGCAGAGTCTCGCTATCTGTTCGAGAGCTTGCTCCGAAACATCTACCGCGCCTTCGATTACTCGCGCGAGAGTGAGATCTACGATGCGCTTGCGGAGAGCGTCGACGTCGGGTTGATCGACTCGATCTACCAGGAGGTGTACCAGAGTCTCATCCTGCGTGACGAAGGAGGCGCCGTCAGTCGGGTGCGGTCCGTGAAGGTGCTCGAGTCCGTGATCGAACCGCCAGTACCGAGCCACGCCCCCGGGTTCCGAGTCGACGGGCGCTGGCAAGTCGTCGGCACCGTCGAGCATTGGGGGCACTCGCACTGGCGCACGAATCAGTATCAGGCGCGTTTCTCGCTCGCTCCCAACGGTTCGGGCTGGCGCATCACCGCGGTCGAGCTGATTGCCCAAGAGCGCGTGGGCGAGGCCCGGCCATCCCAACAACCGACCGCCCCGCAGACGCCATCGCCATCGACACCGACATCGACACCGACACCGACGGAGCCTCGCAGTGACTGACGCGATGGACCGCGACCGCTGCGCCGCGCCCCCGGGGGGCATCGAACTCGAGAACGTGGAGTTCCGTTACCCCGGTACGGACTACCGGCTGCGTGTACCGCGCCTCGCCATCGCAGCGGGTACTCGGAGTGCGATCGTCGGACCGAGCGGGGCCGGGAAGACGACGTTGCTCCACGGGCTCGCGGGCATTTTGCCAGTGACCACCGGCATGCTGCGCGTCGACGGCTTCGAACTGCACCGCGCCAGCGCAGCGGAGCGCAGACGTTTCCGCAGCGAGCGCGTCGGCCTCATCTTTCAGGAGTTCGAGTTGCTCGAGCATCTCACCGTCCGCGAGAACATCCTGCTGCCGTTCCTCCTCCAACGGGGTCACCCGTCGGCGCCCACCGCCGAGCACCGCATGCAGGCGCTGACCGAGCGGTCGGGCATTCAACGATACCTCACGCGCAAGCCCGCGCGCCTGTCTCAGGGTGAACGCCAACGCGTGGCCCTCTGTCGCGCGTTGATCGTCGAACCCCGCGTCGTCCTTGCCGACGAACCGACCGGCAACTTGGATCCCGCGACCACCGACCGCGTCTTGGACTCGCTCTTCGACGAGATCGCTCTGCATGGAGCAACGCTCGTCATGGTGACCCACGACCACTCTCTCCTCCCGCGGTTCGATCGCGTCATCGACCTGCCGACCATCCAGAACGGAGTCGTCCCATGACGGGGCTTCTGCGCTTGGCGTGGCGCTACGTGTGCCACCACCGGGTACGCAGCGGGCTCCTGGTGGGGTGTATCGCGCTCACACTGGTGCTCCCGTTTGCGACCGAACTCCTGGTCGCTCACTACCAACGGGTCATGACCGCGCGAGCGGCGGCCACGCCGCTCCTGGCCGGCGCCAAGGGGAGCCGTTTCGACCTGCTCCTGAGCGCCCTCTACTTCCGCGGCTCGGTGCGGGACCTGCTCTCGATGGCGGACCTCGAGCGGGTCCGAGATCCGGAACTCGGCTTGGCGATCCCGCTCTTCCGGCGCCACACGGCGCGCGGCTACCCGGTCGTCGGGACGACGCTCGACTACCTCGAGTTCCGTGGACTCCGCGTCGCCGCCGGCACTCCCCCACTGCGATTGGGCGACGCCGTGCTGGGCTCCGGGGTCGCAGCAGCGCTCGGTCTGGGCCCGGGCGACTCGCTGATCTCGGATGCGCGGCGCCTGTACGACATCAGCGCCTCCTACCCGCTCGAGATGCACATCACCGGCGTCTTGGCGCCCGCGAGAACCGCGGACGATGGAGCGGTGTTCGTCGATCTCAAGACCGCCTGGATCATCGAAGGCGTCGGCCACGGTCACCAGGAGGTGAGCCCCGATGTCGACCCCGCGCTCGTCCTCGAACGGTCGGGTGACAACGTCGCCACGAATGCAGCGATCGTCGAGTACACCCGCATCACGGACGCGAACCGCGCCAGCTTTCACTTCCACGGCGGAGCGGACTCGCTGCCCCTCACCTCGATCCTTCTCAGCCCGCGGGACGCCAAGGCGGCCACCATTCTCAAAGGGCGCTTGCTCGCGTCGAAGAACGCGCAACCCCTCGTACCCACGGAGTCGCTGGCCGAGCTGCTCGACATCGTTTTCCAGGTCAAGCGTTTCTTCGACGCTCACTTGGTGATGGTGAGCGCCGCGACCGTGTTGTTCTTGGTGCTCGTGATCCTACTGACCGTGAAAGTGCGCCAACGCGAGATCGACACTCTCTTCAAGCTCGGCTGCAGTCGCGCACGAGTCGCGCAGATCCTGGCCACGGAGTTGTGTCTGGTGATTGGCGCTGGAGTACTTCTTGCGGCCAGCGGGGCGGGCCTGGTCTACTGGATCCTGCGCACCTACCCGTTGATGCCGTAGGCTGAGCGCACCCATCGACAGGAGCAGAACATGAACCGAGTCGTCGTCGTCATTGCGATCCTGGTCGCGGTCGGAGCCATCGCCTTCGCGTACCTGCGACCCGCCCGAGGCCCCAAGAGCGTCCCCGGGGCGGGCGGCGGACTCCCGGTCGTCTACACCACGTTCTACCCCACGGAGTACTGGGCCGAGCGCTTGGGGCGAGGTTTCGTCGACGTCCATTGCCCGGTACCGGAAGACGAGGATCCGATCTTCTGGGAACCAACCCCCGCGGAGATCGCAGCGTTCCAGAAGGCCGATCTGATCATCGTCAATGGCGCTTCGTTCGAGAAGTGGATTGCGCAAGCCACGCTGCCGACGGGACGGGTCGTCGATACCGCCCTCCCGTTCGCCAGCGAGTTCATCACCTTCGAGAAAGCCACGACCCACAGCCATGGACCGAAGGGGGAACACACTCACGCCGGGATCGACGGCCACACGTGGCTCGATCCCAACCTTGCCAAGATCCAAGCGGGCGAAGTCCTAGCTGCTCTCGCGCGCCTGGTCCCACAGCATGCCGACGAACTCCGGGCCCGCCACCAAGCTCTGGTCAAGGATCTCGATGATCTCGACCGAGCGCTGCGCAGCCTCGCGCCCCGCACACCAGGGCAGTGGCTCCTCGCATCGCACCCGGCCTACAACTACCTCGCGCGCCGGTACGATTGGAAGATCGCCAACCTCGACCTCGATCCGGAGCAGATGCCCGACGAAGCGGCGCTCACACAGATCGGCGCGGTGCTCGCCCAGCAGTCCGCGCGCGCGATCATCTGGGAGAGCGCGCCCGACCCCGAGATCGCCGACCGACTGCGCGAGCGATTCGACCTCGAGTCTTTCGTGGTGTCCCCGTGCGAACTCTTGGGGGCCATGGAGCGGAAGGCCGGTGTCGACTACATCGGCGTCATGAAGACCAACGTGGACGCCCTCAGAGCCGCCTTTGCGTTGTAGCGATGCCCCGCTGGGAGCGAGGCCACGGCGCGAGAGCCACAAGCAAGCGGACGCGGCGCTCAACGCAAGTCGATCAGCGCCTCCCCGTCGCCGGGAACCGTGACCGGGAGTTCGAAGAGGACCCGTGGGCCTTCGGTCACGCGCAGGCGAAAGTCCCCGGGAGTCGCTCGGTAGTGGAACTCTTCGAGGCTGAGGCTCGGATCGAGGTAGGCCCGGCCCGCCGGGTCAGTCGGAATCAAGGTCACGTCCGTCGCCGCGAGCGACTGCACGCCAAGGCTCTCGAACCAGCCCGGTGGGATCGCGACCGTCAAGCGCACGAGGGCTCTCCATGTCGGTGAAAGGGTCGTGGTTCCATCGGCGGTGACTTCGACGGCCTGCACCGCATAGTGTCGCGGGCCAATGATCAAGAGGCGCTGTGAGCCGACGGGGAGCGAACAGAGGCCGAGTCGGGGGGTGACTGAGAAGTGCTTGAATGGCGACGGTGGGTCGCGAAGTGACACGTCGTACTCGTCGTCGTCGCCTCCCTCCGGAAACTCGAAACGAACGACGCCGAGCTGCTCATGGATCAGGTCGACCACCCCGGTGTTTCGGGTGATCTCCAATTCGCCACCGTCTGCGTGGCCGGGAACACTACGACTGGTCCGCCAGCGGTACCAGCCCAGGTCGCTGATCTCGAGCTCGAATTCTCCATTCCCATCGGCAAACCCGGCCAAGCTCCGAAAGACGTTCTTGATGGACTGGATGTCCACTCGCGCCCCCGGCATTGGCCGTCCCTCGTGGTCCAAACAGCGAAAACGGATGCGTTGACAATCCAATCGGAGGTCGATCGTGCCGGAAGCCACGACGTTGCGCGTGTCGCGGAAGACTCGATGCCCTCCGCGCTCATAGTGAAACGCGTAGAGACCGGCCTTGGGGAGACGCGCCTTGAAGGTCCCAGGCGCCACGAGCTCGATCGGGAAGGACTCGGACGAACTCCCATGGATGACGTCCAAATTCCCGTCGGTAACGAGGTTCCCATCCATCGTGACTCGAACGACGACGTCGAGGACGGAGGGTACGGCCAGCCGCAACTCCCGGGTCTCTGCCACGCCCAGTTCGACCTCCTCCTCGAGCACGGTCACCCGTCCGAGCGTCACACGGACGGCGAATCGACCCGCGGCGAGTCCGCAGAACTCCCAGCCTCCATCGGCGCGCTCGATCGCGAGTCGAGTCGCGTCGAGAAGAGCCCAGACCTCCGCCTCCGTAGTGACGGGTTGCTCGTCGAACGAAGGCGTCACGCCAGAGCAACACAAGCCCCGCCCACCAGCGGAGCGGCCGAGTTCCGAGACACAGCGTTCGACCGACACGCGCGGGTCGGCACCCTGCGCTTCTTCGAGTCCGTCGAGATGCACGATCAACCTCGACTCCGGCGTGAGTTCGACCACAACGCTGCCGGTGTCGCCCGTAGCGAAGGGTCCGGTGAGGAACGCGGGGGCTCGCCCGAAGCGCGTGACGAGCAACCAGGCTTTGGGCGGCAAAGAAACGGCTACCGAGCCCTCGGCCGGAGTCCAGGCAGTTTCGGTGACGCCCAAGCGTCCGAAGATCTCGACATGGGAGCGCGCGAGAGGCTGGCCCGCCTCGTCCACCACCTGCACGGAGAGCCTGTTCGAAAGCGCGCCGAGTTCGAGTCGGAGGACCACGTTCGCCACCTCGCCCGTGACCAGGTCCAAGGAAGTTGGCGTGGACGTTGCAAAGGCAAGGCTGGGATGGGACATGTCCACGCCAACGCGAGTTCGCCCCGGCGCGAGTGGCGAGAATTCATGCGGTACCCGTGGGTCCACATGCGCCCACAACGTGTAGAGACCATCCGGCCCTTCCACCAAGACCGCTACTCCGCGTTCTACGATGCTCCACAATGTGGCCCGTTCACGAGAGACGGGGGCCGTTAGCGCTGTCCCGACGATCTCCACCTTGACGTGAACTCGAGCTCCCGCCGGCAGCGCGAGGGGGTCAGGCAACTCGGAGCACGTCTGCGCACGGCAAACCCGCTCGAGGCCATTGAGCGACACGGTCGCCGCGACGGGCCCCTCCGGAGTAGCCACGGTGAAGCCGCCGTCCTCGTCGACCGTAGCCAACTCCGAACCCGCCGAGGATTCGATTCGGACCTGGGCACCCTTGGCTGGCTCGCCCGTCGCCAGCACCACCCGCCCGCGGTGTAGCGGGCGCGGCTGCAGCACGAAGTTCACGATTTCGTTCGTACCCGCACGCACCTCGACCAATACGAGTTCTGCCTGCACGAAGCCAAGAGGTGTGCGGACTCTCAACTGATAGGGACCCGCGGAGAGGCCGGTGATCTGGAAGTGGCCGTCGGTCTCGCAGGCCGAATCTCGAAAGCGCGTCCATTCGCCCCCACTGTGAGCGTAGACGATCGCACCCTCGACGGGAGTTCCGTCCTCTGCCGTGACTCTTCCTTCGACCCCGCCGCCCCGCTCCAGGTGAAGCTCTCCGAGGTCGTGAGTCGACCCCGGAGCGATCGGCTCGACCTCGAAGCGCGCGTCCAGCGAGCCGTCGCGCGAAACGGTCAACTCGATCGCCCGCTCTGGCTCCACATCGATCTCGAAGCGACCGTCTTCGTCGGACTCGGAGTCACACAAGATCCAACCCGAACGCGTGAATTCTGGCACCGAGACCTCGGCGCCGACCGCAGGGAGGCCGTCCCAACCCAGGATCGTCCCGCGAATCCTCGCACTCGGATCGAGGATCAGTTGCACTGCTGTGGCTTGCTCGTCGATGAACACGGCCCGCGAGATCAGGGAGTAGCCGACGGCCGACGCCATGACTTCGGCGGGGCCAAACAGCAGTCCACACAGGCGGGCCAGCCCATTCGCATCGGTCGTTCCGACACGGGAACCGAACTCGGCGACGATGGAGACTTTTGCATCGGGAATGGGCTGTCCCGCGCGGTCGAGCACGACGACCTCGAGCTCGCTTCCGCGCTCGAGACGGATCTCGCCCAGATCGTGCTCCCCCGTCCCAGGCGGCCACACCACGGGCACCGGGAGGCAGTCGGGGATCCGCACTTGGCCATGGCCCCCGTCAGCATTCAAGTTGCCGAGCAACCACGTCGTTTCGACCCCATCGTCCTCGAGCCGTACGAAGTCGGGCGTCGTGCTTGCATGCTCGAGCTCTACAGCACCGACCGCCACGGGGAGTCGCGCCCGCAGCCAACGCGCGGGGGAAAGACGAACGACCCAACCGACGTCGGCAGGACCGCCTGCGCCGACGGACTCCGGGACAGACTCCCAGCGCTCGATCCAACGCGGAAAGTGCTGCACTCGAACCCGCGACTCGGGAGAGGGGGTTACAGCCAGCGTGAACTCACCACGATCATCGCTGCGGGCTTGGAAAGCGAGGGGAGGAGTCCCGCCGTGGGGTGACATGATCGACGCACCTTCGACGGGCGCTCCCTCAGGATCTTCGACACGCCCTCGCAGCACGCGCGACCTGGTCAACTCCAGCTCCGCGACCAGTTGCCGCCCATCGTCGCTGCGTTTGGCCAGACAGCTCACGGGCGCGTAGCCCGGCACCTGGGCCCACACCCGTACGGTCTCTCGATTCTCATCCGCGCTGTCGTGCCCCAACTCGCGAAGGTGAACGGCGGCGACCCGCGTGACGAAAGTCCCGTCAGACCCGATCGGAAACGCCGTCGCGTCTGGGATCTCAACGAGGATCGCCCCCTCCAAAGCGGGCTGGCCATCCGGGTAGAGCACGCGTCCCTCGAGCAGTAGCCCAGTGTCGGGACTCGGCCCGACCGGGGTGACAAGTCTCTTCTCGTTCCCCGCCGGTGAAACACCGTCCGTCGCGATAACGCCTCCACTCGATCGGTCACCGCCCAGCGCCGGTGGCGGTGCGTCGGTGTCCCGCCCCAGATACTGCCAGCTCACCAAGGCGACGGCGCTCACAGCGAGCCATGTCGTGAGGATCAGGGTGCCCGCTCGACCACGCGTCGGGCAATCCATCTGACGGGCGGTTGTCATGGGTTGGTCGGCATTCGTTCGTGAGCCTTCTTGGTCAGCACTCGTTGGTCGAGCACTCGTTGGTCGAGCACTCGTTGGTCGAGCACTCGTTGGTCAGCATCTGTTGGTCACTGCACCCCGTTGGCACAGACTCGATCCCGGACACAACCCAATGCAAAGACGATCACCACAGCAGCGAGCCACTGTGCGGAAGGCACGGCCCACAAACTTGCGCACCGTGTCGCAACGCGGAGGAGGATCTCGTCGACGCTCGCAAAGACCCGCGATCTGTAAGCCGACCCCAGGGTAGCACGGCCGGGAATCAACGACTACACCCGCGCACGCGCCCACCGGCCCCTGCCCAAGCTCCGCTGCCCAAGCTCCGCCCGAGAGTGCCCAAGCTCCGCCTAGAGTAATCGCCGGCGCGACGTGGGCGCCCAAGCTCCGCCCCCCATGCTCCGCCCGAGAGTAATCGCCGGCGCGCCCAAGCTCCGCCCGAGAGTAATCGCCGGCGCCACGTGGGCGCAATGCTTGTACCGCTAAGCACCGACCGCCGACGGTGGGTCGTCCTGAATCGGTCCGACGCACGCGAAGCCCTGGAGTCTAGCGGTAGCCACCGTGTACCGCCCGACCCCATGATTGCCTCGCGACTTGCGTGCGTTTGCGATCGCTCGCGGCGAACCGGTAGAGCTGTTGCGAAGCTCCTCCCCGAGAGGAGCTCGCATGGCAACGCCCCCACGAATGATACCACCGACGGGCACGGTCATGGTCACCCGCCGCATCCTGAAGCGCCAGCTTCGTCTGCACCCTTCTCGCGAGGTGAACCAACTCATCCTG
>JBFWWP010000022.1:94767-106367 GCA_050246115.1 Planctomycetota bacterium | reverse complement strand
CCCGGCAATTCCCGGCTGCGTTTGGCGGGGCTTCGCGCGAGCTCGGGGTTGACCGTCAACCGACTCGCGGTGACTTCGACATCCTCGGCGATGCCGTCCTCCCGTTGCGCGATGCAAACCGGGGTTCCTGATCCCAGGCGAGAGACCCATACGGACCCTCGGAGTGACGCAACTCGGGTCAGTGCGACCGACGGACCGTCGTGTGGTGTCGCGGGCGCATGGTACACCGAGAACCACGCTCCGGCGTCCAGCGAAGGATCGACGGTCGCGACCGCGGTGGACACCGCGATCGGACGACTGCCGGCACGACCGCGGCAGGCCACTTCGCCAGCGTCGAGGAGGACACGGCGTGAGGAATCGAACGCGTCGACTCGGAAGCGGGATCCCGCCGTGAACGTAGCCGTGGCCCCATCCGCAAGGGCGAGGTCGAGCGAGCCTGCAGACACTGCGAGCGTGGACCCCGGCAGCACCGGCAAGGTCACGCCATCGCCGGCGTCCAGGAGAAGCGGCTCTGCATCCGTGTTCGATGCGAGTAGCTGCACGTGCCCGGTTGGGCTGACGACGGTAACGACTCGACCATCCTCGTGAATCACACGCAGTCCTTCGCTGGCACTCTCCCAAGAGAAGCTACCGAGCGCTGTGGGAACCGTAGTGGCTGGCACTTCGGGCGTACGTTGGGCGATGGTCGCGGGAGTCGCTGGATCTTGCGTTGGCGTCGGGGACGACCAGCGGGTCGCAACGGCCCACCCGAGCACCACGAAGCTCACACTAGCCGCGACCGCCAACGGCACGCCCAACCGACGGAAGTTCGCCCCGGGGCCACTGGGCAACCGCGCCGCCACCAAGCGACCGACGAGCGCCGCCTCCATGGTGTCGAGGTGCTCACGAATCTGCGTCGCCAGGATGCGATCCGTCGCGAGCAGCTTCTCATGACGCGACGCGCACGGCACGCACTGGCTCAGATGGCGCTCGAGCCGCGCACGCTCACCCGGCGACAGTTCATCGTCGACCGCCAAGGAGAGCCACGAGTCCGTGTGGTTACAGCTCGCGAAGTCGGTCATGTTCCTCCTGGACCCGGCACTCGCCGACGCTCGATCGACGCTCAATCGGCATCGTCACCTTGAACCCGTCGTGGCTCGCCGCGCACCTTGAGAAGCCCCTGCAACTGGATCCGCGCTCGAAAGAGCCTCGACTCGACCGCCCTTACGCTGGTGCCGAGCTTCTGAGCGATCTCCACATAGGAGCACCCCTCCGAGTGCTTGAGCAACAGCACCTCGCGGTACTCCGGGGTCAACGCATCGAACGCCGCTCGTATCCGCGCAGCCTCTTCTCCCTGCAACAGCGCCTCGTCGGGAGTTCCGGTCCGCCGTTCGCCCTCACGCTCTTGGAGTAGCGCCGGCGCGAGAGCCACCTCGCGACTTCGCCACCGCTGCCTCCGTCGCAGCAGGTCCAACGCGGAGGAGCGAACGACGGACAGGAACCAACTTTCGAAGCGATCCACCTCCCGAAGCTGGCTCAGACCCCGAAAGGCCCGAATGAAAGCGTCCTGCACGGCGTCGGCGGCCAGGTCGGCGTCCCGCAGCACCGCGTAAGCAACGCCCAGCGAGGTCCGCTGGATCTGTTGCACGAGGCGCGCGAACGCGGTGCGGTCCCCCTTCATGGCTCGTTCGACGAGGTCCGTGGGTTCTCGCCCCATTCGCCTACCTCTCGGACGCCGCGAGTCAGCCTTCGCCGGATGGACGTCCGCCGGGGCGTCCAACCCGCGCGGCCCTTCGCGATTCTATGTAACCTGTTGATTGATTGTAGCTTGGAAAGACCGGTCCCGAAACCCCGCGGGGCCGGCTCAGGAGTCCAGGATCCCCAGGTAGCTCCGGTAACGGCGCGCCGAAACCGTGCCGGCCTCCGCTGCCGCGCGCACCGCACAGCCCGGCTCACCCCGATGCAGGCAGTCACGGAACCGGCAGGCTTGCACGTGGGGCAGGAGGTCGGGCATGTGGCGAGCCACTTGTTCCGGCGCCAGGTCCCAAAGGCCGTAGTCACGAAACCCGGGGGTGTCGACGACGGCACCGCCCCCGGGCAGGGCGTACCAGGTCGCCGCGGTCGTCGTGTGCTTCCCCTTCTCGTTCGCCTCGCTCACGTCGGCCACGCGCAGTTCGATACCGAGTATGCGGCTCAGCATCGAAGACTTGCCGACTCCGGACGGCCCACTGATCACATTCGCCCCGCGCCCGAGCAGCGCCTGAAACTCGGCGACGCCCTCCCCCGTATGGACGCTCACGAGCAAGACGGGATAACCCAACGCTGGATACTCCGCGAGTTGCTGCTCGAGTTCGTCGCTGAGCCCGAGGTCCGCCTTGTTCACTACGATCGTCGCGGGGAGATCATTGTGCTCGGCGGCAATGAGGAGACGATCCAACGTTCCCAACTTGAGGCGCGGGCGGCGGGCGGCGAAGAACGCAACCACACGGTCGAGGTTCGCGGCCACCACCAGCTCCCGGCCACCACCGACCTCACGCCGGCGCGAAAGCTGGTTGCGCCGGGGCAGCACACGCATGATGCGGCCCGCGCGCACGCCATCGGGTTCCACTTCGACGAGGTCCCCGACCACGAGCGAAGTGCCTTCTCCTTGGCGCAGGAGGCCACGGGCTTCACACCGCCAGTCCTCGTCACCGACCCGCACCATCAGGTGCCGACTCGAGCGAAAGACGACTTGACCGCCGACGGCTTCGGTCACTGCGCCTCGACCTTCGCGGCGCGCGCGGCGCCGCTCAAACGGACAGCTCGCGCAGGTTGTCCTCGGGGGGTACGGGCAACCGCGAGACGACCTCGTCGAGGAAGTTCCGGGTCTGCTCGGGCGCGAGGCCGACGAACCTCCGGGCGTCCCACGGCGGCAAGCTCGCGACGATGGGTGCGAGCACCGGGTCGGCCTCGAGCAGCGACCGCAGCGGATTGACCGGCGCGCCCGCCGCGCACTGCTCTCGCGCCTCCCACGCCAGCTGTCGAATGCGCTCGTGCAGCCCCTGACGATCCCCTCCGTCGCCGACTCCTTGCATGAGCAGTTCTTCGGCGGCGAGGTACGGCAAATGCTCATCGACGCGCCGCCGCGCGACGTGCGGGTTGACGTGCAGCCCCTCGGCCACGTTGCGAGCGATGAGTAGCAACGCGTCCGCGCAGAAGAACGCCTGGGTGATCGCAACCCGACGAAATGCGCTGTCGTCGAGCGTTCGCTCCATCCACTGCGTTGCCGCCACGTTGGCCATGCCGGGCGCGTAGGTCATGAGCAACTTCGACAGCGAGCTGATGCGCTCGGCCTTCATCGGGTTGCGCTTGTACGGCATCGCCGACGACCCGACTTGTTCGCGATGGTACGGTTCCTCGACCTCTCCCCAGCTCTGAAGCAAACGCAGGTCGGTCGAGAACTTGTGCAGTACGACGCCCAGCCCACACAGCGTCGACAAAACGCGATAGTCCCAGATTCTGGGGTAGGTCTGGCCGGTGATCGCGAACGCGTGGTCGAACCCCATGTGACGCGCCAAACGCTCATCGAGTTCACGAACGCGTCGCGCGTCGCCACCGAACAAATGCAAGAACGAGGCTTGGGTACCGGTCGTTCCCTTGGCCCCGCGGAACGGCATGTGCGCCCAACGCTCTTCGAGTTCCTCGTACAACGTCACTAGATCTTGGATCCACAAGGCGGCGCGCTTGCCGACCGTAGTCAGCTGCGCCGGCTGCAGGTGGGTCAAACCCAACGTCGGTAGCTCGGCGTGCTGCGCCGCGAACCGTCCCAGTCCATGAATCACCCGCAGCAATCGATCGCTCAACATCCGGAGCGCCCGCCGCATGAGGATCAAATCGGCGTTGTCAGTCACGTAACAAGACGTGGCACCGAGGTGAATCACTCCGCGCGCGCCGGGAGCGACCTCGCCGTACGCGTGGATGTGCGCCATTACGTCGTGTCGGAGACGCTTCTCCAACTCCGCAACTCGCGTCAGATCGACCTGCTCGCGAGCGCCCACGAGTTCGTCGACGTGGCGTTGGGTGACCGCCGACAACCCCATTTCACTCTGTGTCCGGGCCAGCGCGATCCAGAGATCCCGCCAGACCAGGGCTCGATGGTGCGGCGAGAAGAGTTCCACCATCGCGCGCGATGCGTAACGCTCGGCCAACGGATCCACGTACGCTTCCATTCTGCTTTGCCGTTTTCGTTTGCCGTTTTCGGGTGGGGGCGGGTCGTTCCGCCGGCGGGAGTTTCCGCCGAACGGGTTGCTACCAATGGCCGATAACCCAATGGAGCCAGTACTCCGCCGGGCGGGGTGAGCCAGT
This sequence comes from Planctomycetota bacterium, assembly GCA_050246115.1. Taxonomy (GTDB): domain Bacteria; phylum Planctomycetota; class UBA8108; order UBA1146; family JAJFFE01; genus JBFWWP01. The sequence continues at coordinate 102,044 of JBFWWP010000022.1, read as the reverse complement.
CGGACCACCGCCTCATGGATCCATCCGGACGGGCGCGAGCGGAACGTGAGCCCCGTCTGGGCGGAATGCACAGACCCTGAAGGCTGCCGCGGAAACACCCCGGGCACCGAGCGTCACGAATCACCCGGGCTGAGGAGGCCCGACGACCATGACCCGATCATCCCTTCTCGAGCGAGTCCGCGTCAAGACGCTTCACCGGATCCTGGCGATTCTGCTGCTCGCCGCGGCCGGTCGCGAACTGTGCGCGGACGTCGTCGTCCTCAACAACGGCAGCGAGATCCGCGGCCGGGTCATCGCGCAGGACGAGCGCAATCTCGTACTCGAGGTGGCCTATGGCAAGATGACGGTGCCCCGTGCTCGCGTGCGCGAAGTCCGCACCGAGGACGCCGACGAGTATCTGCGCAAGACGGGTGAGAGCCTCCTCGTCGTGCGCGACTACGACAAGGCCCTCGACTTCCTGCGACAAGCCCATGCCCAGAACGCGGGCTCGGCGAGTTGCCGCGAGGCACTCCTCGACGGCCTCACGCGCGCGGCGGAGGCGGCGCGCCTGAAACACCGGTACCGCGAAACGGAAGCGCTGCTGAAGGAAGCGCGACAGCTCGACCCGGAGCACCCGAATCTGCTCCCCATCGCGAACGCCCTGGCCGAAGTGGCGACCCGGAGAGCCCAGGTCGAACTCGAGGCCCAGCAGGCTCTCGAAACCCAGGATCTGGCGGGAGCCTACCGATCGCTGCGCTGGCTGTGCGATCACTTCCCCGAGGAACGAGCGAACTGGCAGCGATCCGTAGCGCGACTTGCTCTCTCGCGTGCGCACCTCGAGTTCGAAGACGGGCGCTTGGCCCTGGCCCGAGGTTCGTATCACGAGGCGCTCGCACTCGACCCGGACCTCATCCCCCATGCTCAGGAACCACTCGCGTTCTTGGAGATCAAGGAAACGGTGCCCCTACTCGAGCAGGGGGCATTCGAGGCCGCACGCACGCGCCTTCGGTCGACCCACGATCTGCTCCCGGGGAACACCGCAGTGCTCTACCACCTGGCCTTGGCGACCGAGGGCTGCGGAGACTTGAGCGCCGCCGCAGATCTATACGCCATGCTCGCGGGCACCGACCATCGGCGAATCGATGGTCCGCGCCACCTCAGCGAACTCCGCGCACAAGCCGAGTTCCGCATGGGCGCGGCACCCGCGGTCACAGCCGTCGCAACAGCCCCGCGTGCGCCGGTTGCAGCGACGGCTCAGATCGAAGTGCTCGAGACACCGCACTTCGTCGTGCGCCACCGCCAACCAACGCTCGCGCAAGAAGCGTCACGCTACTTGGAACATCACTACAGTCGCATCGTCAGCGCCTGGTTCGCGGGGTCGGCCGCGATGCCGCTCCGCCACAAGATCGAGATTCACCTGCATCCCGATCGCGACGCCTACAGGGCGGCCTCGACAGCTCCGGAGTGGAGCGACGGCTGGTCCCAGACCCGCAAACGGTACGGACTCCTCGTCGACCAGAGCATCCACCTCGACACCACCGCTGCGCAGTTCCTGAGCGCCACGATCCCGCACGAACTGGGACACATCATCCTGCCCCATTGGTTCGGGGCCGGCGTCGAGATACCGCTGTGGATCCAAGAAGGCATAGCGACCTCCGAGGAGCCGGAGTTCAAGCAGCGCTACTTCGACCGGATCGTCCGAGACGCGTCAGCGGACGGCACGCTCGTACCGCTTGCGACCCTGAGCCGCCTCACGGAGTACCCCGACAAGGCCGGGGTGCCCATCCTCTACGCCCAATCCAACTCGGTGGTTCGTTTTCTACGCGAGCGGTTGGGAACGCGCGGCGCGCTGGCACTGCTGCGCAACCTGAGTTCGCAGGCGGACGCTGGGTTCAGCGGCAGCGACTTCGCGGACGTCCAGGAACTGGATCGGGCTTGGCAACGCTGGCTCACGGAGCGCAAGGGCGAGTAGCGCGGAGTCAGTCCGACTCGCCTCGCCCTCCCATCCACGGTGAAGGCGGCCGGCCCTTCCTCCACTCGCCCGCTCGGTGTAGATTCCGCGAGAGTCGTCCCCGTCGGGGACGCGGTCCGGGCACGGCCGAGTCGTGACCTCCACCCCCCGCGTCGGAGGGGGTTACCTCGTGAAGCTCACCCTGTTCCAAACCGCGCTGCTGGGTTCGAGCGCGGCTCACGTGGTCATCCTGCTCGCGGCGCCGCTCACCACGACGGAACCGTCGGTGGACCGCTTGGCAGTGAGTGTGGTCTTCTCGTCCCCGCCCTCTCGCGAACCGGCACCTGCCCCGCCGCCGGTCGCCGGCCCCGAGCCCGACCCCGCGGAGAGCGACCCATCGGCGGTCAGCGGCGCGCCCGAGCCGGCGGAGAGCGACACCGAGTCCACGGATGCGGACGAACCGCCCGCACCGCCCCTCGATCCCTCGGGTGCGACGCCCGTGCCGACCGCCGAGGCCGACTCGCCGCCGGAACGCCCCGCTTCGGTGGCCGCGGGGCCTCCCGAGCGAGTCGCGACGCCCGTCGACCGGGAACCGCTCGATCCGACGCTGCCCGCGGAGACCGAAGGGGACCCGGGCGCTAGCCAAGAGCGGATCGACGCCCTGCTCGCAGCCACCCGCTCGGCGATCCGCGAACAGCGGGAGCAACGGGCACGGATCGACTACGCATTCCGCGTGCGTGAGGCACTGCGGGAAGTGCTCCAACGTCACCACCCGGGCGCGGCGGTCATCGACGGTGCGGCGAGTGCCCCGGGAATCCTGGTCGCGTTCCGTGTCGATCGCGATGGTTACCTGTTCGACCTGCGGATCAAGCGATCGCCGGGTTCGCCGCTCCCAGCCGCTTCGCTCCAAACGGAGATCCAAGCGCTGAGCCCGTTTCCTGCGCCCCCTCTCGAGGTGGCCGCGCCGCTCCCCTTCTCGTTTCGCGTGTGGTTCCAGTGAGCTCGAGGCGAGCGCACCTCGTCTACCCCCGCTTCGTTCGCGCCCTCGAGACCGAGTCGCCACTCCCGGTGGGCGCCCGGGTCCGCGTCGCCTTCTCGGGTGGCCCGGACTCGACCGCCCTGCTCTTCCTCTTCGCGCTCTTGCGCGAGCGTCGCCGACCGGACTTGCAGGTCAGTGCCGGGCACGTGCACCACGGTGCGCGCGGCGCCGAGGCAGACGCGGACGCCACTCACTGTGCGCGGGTGGCCGCTGCGCTCGCGCTGCCGTTCGCGACCTACCACGGCGACGCACGGGAGCGAGCCGCAACCGGCAAGACGTCCTTCGAGACCGCGGCGCGTGAGCTCCGTCTCGAGGCGTATGCGCATTGGTGTCGTGCCGACGATCTGCAGGCGATCGCGATCGGACACAGCGCCGATGATCAAGTCGAGACGGTGCTCGGCAACCTGCTGCGCGGCACCGGAATCCGTGGACTGCGCGGTATGGCGAGCAGCCGCCCGCTGCACGCGGGCAGCACCTGCCGCCTCATCCGCCCGCTGCTGAGCATCGAGCGCGCAGCGCTCCTCGAGTTCGTCCGCATGCGCGGCGGCGAGCCGCGCAGCGATTCGACGAATGCGGATCTCCACCACCGTCGCAACCGCATCCGAAGCGACTTGCTGCCGAACATTAGGCAGCACTTCAACCCGAACTTCGACCGCGCATGCCTCGCCCTCGCGCGCGAAGCCCGCGCGGCCCACGCAGGCTCGGGCCCGTCGACTCCGCAGACGCCGACGATCGCGGCCGGCCTGGCCCTCGGCCCGGGAGTCGCGTGGTGCGACCGACGTGCGCTCGGTTCGTTCCCGGACAAGCAGACCGTCACCAGCACGCTCGATCTCGCATGGCTCCACGTCACCGGCCGCAGCACCGGCCTTCAGCGAGATCACTACCACGCCTGGGACCAGCTGGTCCGGGGGCAGGGTAGCGGGTCTCACTACGACTTCCCCGACGGGTGGCGGATCGAGCGTGCGGCCGACGTGTTGTGCCTCCACGCCTCCCCCGGGGCGGAGCTGTCCCCATGCAACGACTCGACGCTGGGTGTCGAGTGCGTCGAATGGGGCCTCCGGGTCTGGATCGCCGGCCCGGAGTCGTGCTGCGAGTTCGGCGCGGATGGAGTCGCCGAACCGCTCCTGACGATGCCGCACGGAGCGCAGCTTCGCGGGGTGCGCACCTCGGATCGTCTACGACAGGGCGCCGGGCACACCCGAGTGAAAGAACTGCTGCGCTCGCGCGGCTTACCGGCTTCGCTGCGCCGCGGCTACCCCGTCCTGGCCCGGGGGACCGAAGTCCTGTGGGTGCCAGGCCTGGCGACCGCGTTCGCGCCGACGACGAGCACGTCGCAGGCGCCGGCTCCCGGATGGCGGGGATGCCTCGAACTCGACGCGCGGTACTCGGCGGCATTCATCGTACGACAAGCCATGCGACGGTGCGGTCGTGGGGTCCTCAGAGAGGACGAGTAGCGCCGCGGGCTCAACGAGAAACACGCGAGAAGACCGTGCGTTCGGCCTCCTCGCGTGCTCCGAGCTTGAACGAGATTTCTGCCTACCGACGGGGCTGAATCGCCTGGACGTTGCCGTCGTCGGTGACCAAGTAGATTCGGCCGATCCGTTCGCGCGAACGGCCCTGGTCCGCGTCCTGACCGAGCACGAAAGCGAACTGCTGCACGTCGAGCCTCCAGGAAGCGACCCCGTCGTCCAGCCGCAGAGCTTGAATCCCGTTCTTGACGTCGAGCGCGAAGCAGTGGAACGCATCGGCCGACAAGACCCGTTGCACTCCCTCTCGCTCCCATCGACGTGCCCCGGTGCCACGGTTCAGACTCACCAGGCGCCATGAGGACTTGCCACGGGCTTCTTCGTGAGCGACGGCGAGGATCGAGTCGCCCTGGACGAAGATCGGCTCCGAAATCGGCGCCTCGGCTGGATACGACCAGCGCAAGAGCCCCTGGTACTCATCGAGACAATAGACCTTGTAGTCCCACGACCCGAAGTACACCCGATTGCTGTAGAAGACTGGCGGAGCAACGATCTTGCCCCCCGTGCTCCGGGTCCACGACTTGCCCTCTTGGTAGCCGGCGCCGATGTTCAAGCAGTAGAGGTTGCTGTCCTCGCTGCCAAAATAGACATTGACGCCGCCGACCGTAGCCGGCGCCGTGATCGTGGCGTCCGTGATGTACGACCATTCCTCGAACCGCTTGAGTTTCGAGAAACAGTACATGCGGTGATTCCACGAACCGACGAAGAAGTGGTCAGGCGCCGCCGTCACGCTCGTCGACACCGGGAAGCCGGTCTCGATCCGGTAGCTCTCGGCCCCGAACTGATCGTCAATGCAATGCACCACGTCGCGCTGCACGATGAAGACCTCGGCGCCGCGGGTTGCGCGTTGCTCCTTGGGGTAGATGTACACGCCAGGCGCGTAGTCCAGTTTGCCGTCGAGCGGGTAGGTCCAATCGACGAACCCGGACTCACCGTTGATCTTCACCAGGTTGAAGCGATTCGCGCTCGACGTAGTCACGTACAGGTTCTCGCCCAAGAACCAGGCCTGCTCGACCCGAGCCCGTAGCCGACTCGTCCAGAGCGATCGGAACTGAACCTCTTCGAGTCGGTCATCCTTGATCTCGACCATGCCGGCATCGCCAACGGCCATGTGGGCCATGCCATCGTCAGTGTTCCCTTGCGGGGTGCCCCCGGCGCATGCCGAGAGCGAGATGACCAAGGCCACCGCCGCCGCTACCGAGAGCACTCGCCCGTGCGCACGCGCAAACCCGCGCCAACCGCCCTCAACTCGATGCTCCTCGCCCGCCAGCGCCGCCCGCTCGACGAGCCGGCCACGAATGAAACCCTCCACTGTTTGCCCCAATCTCTTCGAGTTGATGGGAGACGACCCCCGCTCCCGCCTTGAATGCCTGGCAGTCGGCCGGCGCGACATGGGTCGTGCCAGGCGACTTTGCTCCTTGCTTGCCCCCTTGCGATCCGCGATCCGTCTGGCGAAACCAACGGACACTTCACGCCGACGAGCCGCTTCGCTGCTCGTTCGTTGCTTCCGACCCCGACCCGCGCCTCGCGCTCACCCACCCCAGGGCGGCACCCAGCGGATCGCGCCTCGCCCGCCCGGGACGACGGCTCAGCGTGCACCGACACCGTCGATCAGACCGCGCCGACACCGTCGATCAGACGTAGTCTGCCAAGTCGACCTGGAACCGAGCCTCGAAGCTCGACAGGCGCTCGATGCGTTCGAGATCCTCTTCGATCTTGTTGACCAACGCAAAGATGAACGGTTTCCCGGACCGCCGCGCTTGAAGGTCACGCTGCATCTCGACCCAGGATCCGTCGTACAGCTCGTCGCGAAGGACCAAGAGCTGGACATCCGCCGGGGAAAGGCCATCGACGAACTCTCGCAGCGGCTCGTTCACGAAACCTGTCCCACGCACATCGATCCGACGAACATCGGTCCAAGCAACATCGGTCCAAGCAACATCGGCGGGTCGATTCACCACGACGGCCTACGCGATCGAACCGGCGCCGGGGAGCCAAGTCGCGGGCGCGAAACCCCGTCGGAGCGGGCAAGACGACACCGCACCCAGGTGCTACTCCCCGTCCGGGATCTTGAGTTCCCGATCGACCTTCTCCCACTTCTTCGATTCCAGGACGAACTGGTCGAGCGAGGTGTAGAACTCATCCCCGGGCCGCTTGAACGTGACCTTCAGAACTCGTTCGGTGACCCGAATCGTGCTCGCACCCAGCTCCTTGATCTCGACGTCGTTGACCAGTCCACGAATCTCGATGACGATCGTGTCGGCCTCGGCGTCGATGGGATTGAACACGGCGACACAGGATCGGCTCTCGCCGGGCTCGAAGCTCTCGTACGTGTCGAGAGCAGCGCCGGACGCTTGGACGTCGGCTTTCGAGTGCAGCTTGCGTCCTTCGATCCGCTCGACCTTCTCTTCGACGTGGGCCAGAGGCAGGTCGCTGTATTTCTTGCCCTTGTCGGAGGTCGCACTGAGGGTGACGAAGAACTTGGCCGACGCGGCTCCTGTGTTCGTCAGCTTGTACGGCAGGTACCAGTAGATTCGTCCCGCCTCGGTGGGAGACGCGTCTTTCGCGGCGCCCTCGGTGGGATAGATCACGACCGTCCGTGGCTTCTCGAACGTGAAATCGAGTTGCTCGATCGCTACCTCGTCCTGCGCGCGGGCGGTCGCGACCAGTACCAGTGCACCCAGCAGCGCTCCGGTGATGTGCCAGCGGCGACCGCGGACCCTCGAGACGAGTTCAACCTGTTGTGGCACCGATTCCTCCTCGATCCTGCATTTCCCTGGCT
>JBFWWP010000022.1:0-94667 GCA_050246115.1 Planctomycetota bacterium | reverse complement strand
TTCGAAGATGTCCGCGCGTGCCGGTTTCACGCTGGTCGAGCTGCTCGTCGTCATCGCCATCATCTCTCTCTTGGCGGGCCTGCTCGTCCCCACCGTTGGAATCGCGCAGAAGAAGGCAAGAAAGACCGCTTGCCTGAGCAACCTCAAGGAGATCGGGAAGCTCTGCCAGATCTACGCGCAGGACCATCGCGACCGGTTCCCCTTCGACAAGAGCAAGAAGAACCCACTCGCCTACGAGTCGTTTCAGGTGCTCGCCGATTCGATGACGGACGTCCCGCCGAGAATCTTCTGTAGTCCTGCCCACCGGGACGACCCCGCAGTCATGAGCGAGGACAAGAAGTACACTCTCGACGAGAACAGCTGCAGCTACGCCTACATCGCGCAGCCGCAGATGATTGGCGACGACGGCTCGCAGGCTTTGGCGGCGAACGACAGCATTCGAGACAGTAAGGATTCCACGCCCGAGGGGCATGAGAACGGCGTCAACGTCGTCTTCATGAACTTCAGTGCGGAGTTCGTGGAGAGGCCGGATCTACCGGAGGGGCGATCGCTGCCCAAAGGTCTGATCGGTAACTCGGCTTCGGAGTGAGTTCGTAACGCGACTCTCGGAGGGTAATCGAGACCGCCGGCCGTGGGCCATCCGCCCGCGACCGGCGGTTTCCTTTTGCGCGCTTCGAGGGCCGTGGGACCCCTCGACGCAGGCTAGCCGCGACCCCGGAGCCCTTCAGCCTTCGAGGCCCGACTCCTCGCCGGGCGGCAGGTCCCCGGCAACGGATGACTCTTCGTCGACCCCACCGTCGAGCCGGTAGCCTTCGAAGACCCAGCCGGCGAGGTCTCGATCCTGACATTCCGGAGAACAAAACGGAAAGTACGGACCACCCCGAACGACACTCCGGGCCGGGTCACGGCACGCCGCACACACGAACTTCATCGCTCAGGGCGCCTTCTTCTGCTTCTTCTTTTTTGGCTTCGCAGCGGACTCCCCAGTTCCCGCGCTCTTGGGCTTGGCGTCCTGGGCTGCGCCCTTGGAGTCTTGGGGGGCGTCCTTGGCATCCTTCGGCGACTCGCTGGCGCGATCCGCCTCCGCGGCCTTGCGGTACGACTCGCTGCGATAGTCGGTCTCGTAGAAGCCGCTGCCCTTGAAAATGATCCCCGCTCCAGAACCGATCAAGCGGCGCAGCCGGCGCTTCTTACAAGCCGGACACACCTGTTGCGCGGGACTCCCCATCTTCTGAAAGACGTCGAATCGGTGCTCGCACGCTTCACATTCGTACTCGTAGGTTGGCATTCCTACCTCCCGTGCTCCCATCCCACCCGGCGTGGATCAATCGGACGTGCTCGGCGCCTTCGCGACTTTGACCCGCGCGGGACGAATCAGATCGTCCCCGAGGCGATATCCCTTCTCGAACTCGGCGAGAACGGCCCCCTCCGCCACTTCACTCGACTCTTCGTGGAACATTGCCTCGTGCAGGTTGGGGTCAAAGGTCTTCCCTACCGCCTCCACGGCCTCGATCTGGTAACGCAACAGCAGTTGATCGAACTTGCTGGAGATCATGCGTAGGCCGTCGAGCAGAGTCGCACCGCTCCCTCCTTCGTGCGTACTCTGGAGCGCGAGCCGCAAATCGTCGAGGATCGGCAGGACGTCGCGGAACACGTCGACCGTGATGCGGCGGGTCAACTGCTCGCGATCACGGCTCACCCGCTTGCGGTAGTTCTCGAGCTCGGCGCGCGTGCGCTGCACTTGGTCGAGGTAGTAGTCCCGTTCCTCGCGCAGCTTCTCGACCTCGGCGCGATCGACTTGCGCGTCGCGGGCGCCCTCCGCGGATCGCGCACTTCCCGAATCCTCTGAACCCTCGGCCTGGTTCATGGTCTCGTCGTTTGCAGGCTCCATCGCCTCCTCCACGTCACTCGAAGTACTGCTTGAGCCGCTCGAAGAACGAGTGGCGCTTCGTGTCCACTTGCTTCTCCTCGAGCTCGGCGAGCTGTCGGAGCAGGGTTTCCTGCTCGGCACCCAGCTTCCGGGGCACTTCCACGACCACCCGAACGAGCTCGTCGCCTCGGCGATACCCCTCCAGACTGGGGAAGCCCTCGCCACGCAGGCGAATGACCTCGCCACTCTGGGTCCCGGCGGGCACCGTGATCTTTTTCCTTCCGCGCAACGTCGGAACCTCGACCTTGGCGCCGAGCGCGGCCTGCGTGAACGAGATCGGAACCTCACACAGGACATCGTTGTCTTCGCGCAGGAAGAACTCGTGCGGCTCGAGGCGTACCACGACGAACAAGTCACCGGCGACCCCACCCGGTGCTTCGTTGCCGCGGCCCACGAGTCGCAGGCGGTTGCCGTCTTGCACACCTGCAGGGATGTCGACCTCGACGTCAGCGGACTCGCGCACGCGTCCGTGCCCGGAGCAATCCCGACAGGGCTCGGCGATGGTTTCCCCCGAGCCATGGCAGTGAGAGCACGCCATGCGGATCGAGAAGAACCCCTGAGACTGCGCGACCTGTCCCGCCCCGCGACAAACCGGGCAGCGCACCGGCTGGGTGCCGGGCTTCGCGCGAGAACCTCCGCACTGCGAGCAAACGACCGCCCGCTGCACGGCGAGCACCCGCTTCGCGCCGCTGGCTGCCTCCTCGAACGTCAGCGGGACCTCGGCGCGCAAGTTCTCGCCTTGGCGACGGGCACCCCCGCGACTGCCGCCGCCGAAGAACTCCTCGAAGATCGAGCCGCCCCCGAAGATGTCCCCGAAGACACTGAAGATGTCCTCGACGTTGCTGAATCCCCGCGTGCCGGCGCCGCGTAGTCCCTCTGCTCCGAAACGATCGTAACGTGCCCGCTTGTCCGGGTCGCGAAGCACGTCATAGGCTTCGGCGGCCTGCTTGAACCGCTGCTCGGCCTCTTGGTCGCCGGGGTTCTTGTCCGGATGGTACTTGAGCGCGAGCTTACGGTAGGCCTTCTTCACATCATCGGCCGACGCTTCGCGACTGACCCCCAGCACTTCGTAGTAGTCAACCGCCATTATCTCACCTTCAACGAGCGCCGCCGCGTCGGGCTTCCCATCGCCACTGCCTCGTTCCGCGCGCGCCGCTCCGAGATCATCCGCCCTTCGCCCGCTCGGGGGGCACCCTCGAGGAAGTTCGGTGCACACCGTCTCCGGTGCTCCACGAACGGGCGGTGGGTACAACCGACCGCGGTGACAGCGACCTGACGGCCGCCGGCACGCGCTTCTTGCTTTCGTGAGTGTCTGGGGAGGTGCCGCGGCCCGGCCCCGGAACTTGGAGCCGGGCCGCGGCGCTCACTGGCGGGTGAGTTCGTCAGGTGACCGAACCCACCACTGCAGCCCCGCCCTTGGGGATGTCGGCGACCACAGCGTCAGAAACCAGACTCAGCGCCGCGATGCTCGCGGCGTTCTGAAGGGCGACCCTCAGCACCTTGGCCGCATCGATGATGCCGGCCTTGACCAGATCGTGCACCTTGTGGGCGCGGGCGTCGAAACCAAAGTCGGCTTCGGCCTCCTCGACGTCGGCAACGATGGCAGGACCGTCTTCACCGACGTTGTTCGCCAACTGCTGCAGGGGAGCCGACAAGGCCGCGACCACGACTTCCACACCATACTTCTCGTCCCCGGAGGCGGACATGCTCGCTACTCGGTCCGCGATGCGCACGAAGGCGGTGCCACCGCCCGGCACGACCCCTTCGTCCATGGCAGCCCGGGTCGCGCTCAGCGCCCCCTGGGTCTTCTGCTTCCGGGACTTCTGCTCGGGCTCGGTAAACCCACCCACGCGAATCACGGCGATCGCCCCGGAGAGCTTGCCGATGCGCTCTTCGTACTTCTCGCGGTCGTAGCTGGAGTTCGTCTGCTCGATCTGCGCTTCGATCAGTCGTTTCCGTTGCTCGACGGCCGCCTTCTTGCCCGCCCCGCGGAAGAACACCGATCGGTCCTTCGTCACTTCGATGCGCTTGCACGAACCAAGCTGCTCGATCGTCACCGACTCCCAATCGAACCCGGTGTCCTTGGACAGGAAGGTACCGCCAGACCACACGGCGAAATCCTCGAGCATGGCTTTGCGCCGATCGCCAAAGCCCGGCGCCTTGATCGCGACGACTTCGAAAGTGCCCCGCAAGCGGTTGATGATCAACCCGGCGAGAGCCTCCCCCTCCACGTCTTCGGCGACGATGAAGAGGGCGCGACGCGTCGGCACCACGGCCTCGAGGATGGGTACGAGATCGCGAATGCTGCTGATCTTGCGATCCGTGATCAACAGGTACGGATCCTCATGGATCGCCACCATGCCGTCCGGCTTCGTGATGAAGTAGGGTGAAATGAACCCCTTGTCGAAGTCGAGACCTTCGACGAGTTCCAAGACCGTCCCAGTGCCGTCGTTGTCCTCGACCGTCACGACGCCTTTGCGGCCGACCTTCGTCATGGCGTCGGCGATCATCTTTCCGACCTCGGGATCATGGCTGCTCGCCACTGTCGCAACGTGTTCGATGGAGCGGCGACCATCCACGGGCCGCGCGAGCGTGGCCAACTCGGCGACCGCAGCTTCGACCGCCTTCTCCATGCCAGTCCGCAACGCAACCGGGCTGACCCCCGCCGCCACGAAGCGCTGCCCGTGACGAATCATCGCCTCGGTCAGTACGATTGCCGTGGTCGTGCCGTCCCCGACTTCCTTGTTGGTGCGATTGGCCACTTCGGCGAGGAGCTTTGCCCCCATGTTCTCGAAGGGCTGAGGAAGCTCGATGTCGCGCGTAATCGTGAGCCCGTCGTTGGTCACGGTCGAAATGCCTTGCTTCTTTTCGAGCATGACGTTGCGCCCGGTGGGACCCAGGGTAACGGCGACCGCGCGGGCCAGCTTCTGGGCGCCACGCTGGATTTGTTGACGACCATCCGCGTCGAAGAAGATCTGCTTGGCCATGATTCCCTTTTTCTATCGCTGGTATTCTACGTGCCTTCGGGATCTCGGTCCGGGAAGCGGCCGCTCAACGGCCCAGTGCGCGCTTGCCTGCGTACTCTCCTCAGGACACGGACACCCACGCGCGTCACAACCCACTCGCGAACTCATGCCGCGTTGCTGAATGCGCTTGATCTGAGCCTAGTAGCCATCCATGGAGTCGCCGTCATGGTGTCCCTCGTGGTCGTCGTGGGACTTCTCCTTCGGGATCTCCGTGATGACGGCGTCCGTGGTGAACAGCATGCTGGCCACGCTCACGGCATTCTCGAGCGCCATTCGGGTCACGCGGAACGAGTCGATGATCCCCGCGTCGATCATGTCGCACTCGCGACGCTTCTCGAAGTCGAAGCCCTGGTTCACGCCTTCGGTGTAGTAGATCTTGCGCAGCAATCGCGAAGGTTCCTCGCCGGCATTGATCGCCAGCTGACGAAACGGTGCTTCCAGAGCAGTTCGGAGAATGTCGACTCCAGTCTTCTCGTCCTGATCCTTGATCTTGTCGTCTTCCAGGGCCGCAACGCACCGCAGGAACGCAATGCCCCCACCGGGGAGGATTCCATCCTGGACCGCCGCTCGGGTCGCGGCCAGCGCGTTCTCGAAGCGCTTCTTCTTCTCCTTGACCTCGGTTTCGGTGGCTCCGCCGACGCGAATCTCGGCGATCCCGCCGACCAATCGAGCCAAGCGTTCTTGGAGCTTCTCGCGGTCGTAGTCGCTCTTCACCTCGTCGATCTCGCGCCGGATCTGGCGCACGCGCTCCTCGATGTCCTGACGGGCACCGGCGCCGCGGAACACGGTCGTCGAATCCGAGGTCAGTTCGATGCGCTTGGCACGACCCAGATCCTTCAGCGTAATGGAACTCGGCTCGAGCCCGAGATCCTTGAGAATCGGCCGGGCCCCGGTCGCCACCGCGATGTCGAGCAACATCGCTTTGCGCCGATCCCCGTAGCCGGGAGCCTTGCAGGCGGCACTGACGAGGGTACCGCGCTGCTTGTTGACGACGAGCGTCGACAGCGCCTCACCCTCGATATCCTCGGCGATGATCAGGAGCGGCTTCTTGGTCGCGACCACCTTCTCGAGGATCGGCAGGATCTGCCCCAGGTTGGAGATCTTCTCCTCCATGAGCAGAATGTACGGGTCCTGCAAAACGACCTTGGCTTCGTCTTCGTGGGTGACGAAGTACTGCGAAAGGTAACCGCGATCGAACTGCATGCCTTCGACTACGTCGACGGTCGTCTCGACGCTCTTCCCTTCCTCGATCGCGATGACGCCGTCATTGCCAACCTTTGCCATAGCATCGGCGATGATCTTGCCGACTTCCTTGCTATTGTTGGACGCGATCGCCGCAACCCGCTGGATCTGAGCGTTACCGGTGACGGGCATGCTGAGCTGTCGCAGGTGCTCGACCGCGCGAGTGAGAGCGCTTTGGAGGCCCCGCTGTACCAAGATCGGGTTCGCACCGGCAGCGACGCAACGCGCAGCCCCGAGAAAGACCCCTTCAGCGAGCACGGTCGAGGTGGTGCTCCCGTCGCCCGCCTTGTCGGCAGTTCGACTGGCGGCTTGGCGCATCAGGCGGGCCGCGACGTTCTGGATCGGGTTGGAGAACTCCATTTCATCGGCGACGGTCGCACCGTCCTTGGTGACCTTGGGCGAGCCGAAGCCGCGGTCCACGACGGCGTAGCGACCTCGCGGACCCAAGGTGCTCTTCACCGCACGGGCAAACTTCGCCACCCCTTCGGCTAGCGCCTCCCGGGCGTCCTGCTCGAACGTGATCTGCTTCGCCATCCCTCAACCCTTCTTTCAGTGCCTAGTCTATCTGGGGTACTGCTGGCCCCCCGGGGGGGCGTCGGCACGAAGCCGGCAACCAAGGCGCCGGACGCTCTCCGGACTCGCCCGCCGCACAACCTCCCCAACCGCGTCTTCTGGCATCGAGACGGAATCGCCCTGAGCAAAGCCCCGGCCATCCGCGCGAGTTCTCGCCAACCGTAAGACGCAATCTCGAAACCACTTCCGAAGGAGGGGGCGCAACGCCGAAGCGCGCGTAGCGCCAAAATGGCAGAGACGGCAAAGTTCGCGACGACGCGCGCTGCCATTGAGGCAGCTCGGCGGATGACAAAAGGAACGTAAGGAGCTGCGTGTCCGAGGAGACGGCGAAGGCGACGAAAGCCGACCGCAGCCAAGCGCACCCGCGAATCAGTTCAGCAAACGCCCCGCGCGCGAAGCCGATGGCGAGAATTGCGCGTGAAGGGGTCGCGGCTCGGCGCGGGCACGAGGGGGCTTTGCGCAAGCCCCCTCGAAGAAATCAGAACAGCCGCTCTCGAGAGTGGGTGATCAGCTTGGTGCGGACGCGTCGAATCTCGGCGCGAGTCTTGTCCGGCGCCACGAACAAGAAGCCGCCCTCCGAGAGAAGCTTGAAGTCGCTCGACTCCTGGAAGGTTTGCTTCTCCTCGGGCTGGTCACTTCGCGAAACCGTCACCGTGTCGCCACTCACTTGGATGGTGACCTTGACCCACTGCCCGGTAGGGAACTTCTGCTCCGGCCCGAACTCGATCAACTGCGATCGATCGACGTTCGCAATGAACCCGTTGCCGCCACTCAGCTGACCGTTCGTGCGCGGGGATACCGCGAACGTACCGGCACCGAGTCGGAGTTCGAACTCGACGATGTAGTCTCTCCAGAAGTTCGCCATGATCCCGGTGAACAGCTCGTTCCCGGTGTCGTTGTTCACGGCAAGCATCGGGTCGTCACCGGGTCGATGCTGAAACTTCGGCTCGGAGATCCGCGGCCACGAGTCGACTTCGTAGTTGTTGTCGCTCGACACGACCCAGTTGTACCGGTGGTCGCGAGCGATTTGGTTGTGCCAAGCAATGGCGTCGACGCGTTCGATCCAAAGCTGCTCACGCCGCTCACGCTCGAGCCGCTCACGCTCCTGCTTCGCTGCCGCGACGAATTGGTCCTGTTTCTTCTCGCGGCCCAACCACTCGGCGATCTGCATGTTCTCGATATCGCGGAGGGTCTGCTCCTTGAGCGCCCAGACCCGTTCGGCATCGGTCTCGTACTTCTTCGGGAACTCTTCGAGAATTGGCTTCGCGATCTCGGGTAGACCCTGCTCGGCGTAGGCCACCGCCTTGAACTTGTACTCGGTGAGGTCAGCCATCGCGGTACGATTGACGTAGGCCTCTTCGAGCATGGACCGATACTCGCCCTTGCCCGCGTCCGAAAGGTACGCCATCACTTCCGGGACACCTTCGAGGACCGCCACGGCCTCAGCGAACTCGTTCTTGTCGATCAGCGCCTGCGCCCGATCGCGCTCGCGTTCCCAGGTGGCGAGAGCTTCCTCCCGCCGAGCCTGTTCCACAGCCTTGTACCGCTCCTGAGCCTTCTGCTTGACCGTTGACGCAGAGGTTCGGTTGGCGACGTCGGCGAACCGCGTGAGCGCCTGCAAGTACTCGGTCGGGTGTTCGGTCCAGTACTTCTCCGCGGCGGCCAGCTGGGCCTCGGCTTCCTGGAGGAGCTGTGCGGCCCGCTCGGCACTGTCGTCGACCTTCGCGACCGGAGTCTCCTTCGGAGGCCCGGGCTGCGACGTCCACCACAGGCCGCCACCGAGAGCCAGCGCGCCCACGACGCAAACCACCACGACGACCGGAGCGTTGGACCTACGGCCCACGCGGAACGGTTGCTCTTCGACGACCTCGTCCTCGGGTGCTGCGTCGACCGCGGCGGCGTGCGGAGGCTTCGGTCGGCCCGGCCGGTCGACGGTCCCACCCGGCCGAGAACCGGCCGCCGGGCGCGGACCGCGTTGACCCGCCGTCGCTCGCGCGACCTTCGGTTCGGCTTTCGGGGGAGCGGCCTCGCTGGGTCGCGGTCTGACCGGGGTGCCCTGGGGCCTCGCGGGCGCAGCCGGGGTGGGCCGTGCCGCAGTCGGTCGCGAGGGCGCGGGCCCGCGAGCGGGTTCACTGGGCCGAACGGGTGCGCTGGGTGCACCGCCGGCGGGCGGCTTCGGAACGGCCGTTGGCGCCTTGGCCTCCGGGGCCGAACCGCCTCCGCGAGCGGGTGCGGCGGGTTTGGGCCGCGCCGACCCATTGCCGCGGGCCACCGGCTCATCCGACTTGCTCGGCTGCGGCGATCGCGCCGGTGCCTTCGGCGACCCGGTCGCCTTCGGTGAGGCGGGTGCGGTCTTGCCACGCGGAGTCGGCACGCGCCGCTGAGGAGCTTTTCGCTGTGGAGTCTTCTCGGAGTCCGGGCCGTTGTCTTTTGCCATGTGCTCGCTCCCAGTTGCAACGAAAGAGGGTCCGGCGCCCGTAAGGGAAGCCCTCGGACGCGCGGCCACGCGGGTCTCTCGAGGCGGTCGAGGCTCCTCGGCCACCGCCAGGGCCGCCGCCAAGGCCCGAAGGGCGTCCGGGCGGGTCCAGTCGGGGGATTGTAGGTGGCGAAGCGGCCAGACGCTATCGCTTTCCGCGTCGCGGTCGACGAACGCCGGCGATGGGGGTTGGGCTGGGCCGGGCCGCGCCTGTCCACGCCTCCACGGCGTCGACTCGCGCACCGCTCTCGGTGAGTACGCGCCGACGCGGGTCGCCGACGCGGGTTGCCGCTGCGTGCGGCCGTTGGGCAAGCCGGCGGGGGCTAGTCCTCGGCTACCGGATAGACGACATCCAGGATCTCGCGGACTTGGTCGACCGTCACGAAGCCGAGTTCGAGCAGGATCTGTCCGAGTTGCTTCTCGGACTTGCCCTCGACCTTGCGTTTCACTTGCTCGGTCAGCGCCGTGTACAGCTGCGCCGAGCTAATGTAGCCCTTCTCGAGCGCCACTTCGCCGAACAGCTTGCGATAGCGATCTCGCTCCGCCGGGGTTCTTTCCGCGTCCATCGCAACCTTCCGAAACAAGTTTGTTCCACTCGACGAAGCGCTCGCTACGCACTCGTCGCGCCTTTCTCACGCCGCGCTCGACCCACGGTCCGTTTCCGCCAGGCGGCTCCAGTGCCGCGGTCAAACACCGGCGCCGTCGCTCCAACAGATCTTCGTGCCCGGCCCCACAGCCAAACGGATCTTGGCGTTCCCGTCGCGCACGGAGATCTCGAGATAGCCCGCGCTTCCCACCAAGGCGAGGGGGCGTCCGATCTCGGCTTGCGAATAGTGACGGACTACTTCGAGATCGAGATGGGGTGCGCCATCGCGCTGCACGTGCAACCGACCGCAGATTCTGGGTGGCTGTACGTTCGTCACGCAGTTGCCGAAGTGATCACAGTAGATGATCTCGCCGTGGATGGTGTTCGCCGACTCCGGCCGAGGAGCGGGCCACGGACGCGAGATGGGCGCGACGTGGCGCGGGCCCAGCTCCGCGAGCGTAACCCCCAACGCAATGTGAGCGGCGACCGGCGCGAGGATGTCGCGACCATGAAACGTGTGCGAAACCGGCTGCAGGAAGAACCGATCGTTCTCCACGCGTACGATCTCCTCGGGGGGCCGTGCGGCGAACACGCCGCCCAGCAAGCCGTTGTCTGGGGCGAGAAACACGAACTCCTCGTTGCGGGCCGCGAGAATGGCTCGATCACCGCCGACTCCGGGATCCACCACCGCCACGTGAATCGTGCCCGGCGGGAAGTACGAGTGCGAACTCGCCAGCAAGAAAGCCCCTTCGACGACGTTCTGTGGGCTAATGCCGTGACTGAGATCCTCGACGATCGCATGGGGCGCGATCGTGGCGATGACACCCTTCATCACGCCGATGTAGGCGTCCTTCGGTCCAAAGTCCGAAAGCAGGGTAATCCGGGGAGGCGCCACCGCGAACTCAGTCATGTTCCTCCAACGCGCGGTGCACGAGAGTTCGCACCGCTTGCTTCGTTTATCGGCCAGCGGCGCGGCAACTGGAGAGAAACTGTGCCGACGGTCTCCGGGCGGGCCGAGACGTCCGGGAAGGAGCCGGCGGCGCACGACCGACGAAGCGTCGGAGCGACGATGCGGAGCAACCCGTTAGGGCCGTCCGGCGTCTACGCCGACCAAGGGCCCGGCGGCCTCCCACAAACGCACTTCGGGGACCTCCGAGAGTTCATCGAGGAAACGGAGCGTGCGGCGCAAGTGTTCGAGCTTGCGCTCGACGGGCAGTTCGGGCACCCGGTCCGACCCGGGTGCGCGCCCCCAGTCGATTCGCGGCCCGCGGTTCGCCTCCAGGTTCCAGAGGCAATCCCCTTCCGCTGTGACCCGGGTGCTCAGCCGCACCAGTGCGTCCGCCCACCGCTCGTAGATCCCAGCCCCCCACAGAACGTCGAGGAGTCCGAACAGTTCGCGCGCCTCCCACTCGGCCAGCAACCCGGCTGCCACCGGGGTGCCGCCCGCAGGAGGCTCGCGCAGACCGCCCTCCGGTCGGTAGGCGGGGACCTTCCACCGCGAATCGAGTCCGGCCCCCGGCTGCACGTCGATCGCGCGCCCCGCCGAATCACACAGCAGGAAGCCACCTCGGACTTGGACACCGACCACGGGACGCACGAAGTCGGCCCGGAACCGCACTCCGTTGTCGTCTCGGCGGAGGTCGGTGATGCGCTCGACCCAGGGGTTGGCCTCGAGCCGCTCGCGCAGGTTCTGGTGCCAGTTCGAACTGCGCAACGAAACCGAACGCGGGATCTCCGTCAGCCGCACGAGTTCGCCGCGGAAGTCGTCGGGAAACCACGCGGGCACCCGATCGAGTTGGAGTTCCCACTCCCCTTGCGCGACCTCGGCCTCGGCGCGCGCGCGGATCCGCAGATACGACGACAGCCCGATGAGCGCAGCGACGGCCGCGATGACCGTCGCGAGCCGAAGAGTTGCCGGTCGCGCAGCGCGCGGTGGCCGCGAGTTCGACACCGGGGGCCGGCCCGCGAAACTCATGAGTCCTTGCTCCCTCGAGATGTGCGTATGCCCAGTCCGTCGGCTCCCGGGGTGACGATCTCGCGCTGCAGAGACACCGCGAAGAGCTGGTTCACGACCTGTGAGACATGGGCCAGCAAGCGCTCCACGTCGGCCGCAGTCGCAGTGCCATCGTTCACGACGAAGTTCGCGTGACGATCCGAGACGCGTGCACCGCCGATCGCCAGCCCCTTGAGCCCGGCTCGCTCGATCAGTGCCCCGGCGTGCAGGCCCTCGGGGTTGCGAAACACACAGCCGGCGCTGGCCTCATGGAGCGGTTGCGTGAGCCGCTTGCGATTGAAGAGATCCCGGGCGCGATCGGCAATCAATCGTCGGTCACCCGGCTGGAGCCGCAGCACGACCTCGGCCACGAGGTCGGCGCCGAGTCCCGAGGCACGATACTCCCAGGGGAGTTCGGCGCCGGCGATCCAGCGGTCCACACCGCGACGGTCGAAGACGTGCAGTCGCTCGACCAGGGCGCCCAGTTCATGACCGCGCGTGCCAGCGTTGCCGTACACGGCACCGCCGATCGTTCCGGGAATGCCGACGAAGTACTCGAGCCCCTCCCAACCGCGTCGCAGGGCCTCGTGGATGACGCGCTTCAACGGAGTTCCTGCGCGGACGATCAGGCGATAGGGATCGGTTGCCGGAATGACGTCATCGACGAGATTCTCGAACGACAACACGAGACCCGCGAAGCCGTCGTCCGCAAGCAACGTGTTGGTCCCACCGCCCAGAGCAAAGACCGGCACACCGTCGCGGTGGGCCGATCTCAAGACGTCACCCAGCTCCGTCAGCGACGCGGGTGCCGCGAGTTCCCGCGCACAGCCACCGATCCTGAACGAGTTGCGAGCGCGCAGAGGCTCGTTACTTCGGATCAACGCCTCACCGCCCCTCGAACGCGTCCGACTGCTGGAGGAGTGCGCCCAACGTGGGAGTCACGCGACACACGTCGCCGGCGCCGATGACGAGGCAAACGTCGCCACGCTCGAGCAAGGGCGGCAACTGGGCCGCGGTGTCGTCGACGGAAGCGAAACGATGGACCGGCACCGCGCAGTCGCGGAGGCGTTGCTCGAGTTGGTCGAGCAGATCGGCGCGGAAGTCACCCGCGGACTCGCGAACGGAGTACGCCGGGAGCAGCCCGACGCGGTCCGCCTGCGCCAAGGACGTCGCGAACTCCGACCCGAAAGCGTGGAGCCGTCCAAGCTGGTGAGGTTGGAACACCGCCCACACGCGGCGACTCGGAAACGCCTCGCGGGCCGCCGTGATCACGCTGCGAACCTCGGTTGGATGATGCGCATAGTCGTCGACGAGTTCGACGCCGCGAAACTGACCTCGGTGCTGAAAGCGTCGATCCACGCCCGGGAAACGTGCCAAACCCGCGAGCACGGATTCCCGCGAGAGCCCGAGTTCGACGGCGAGTGCCAACGCTCCCAAAGCGTTGGATACCGAGTGCGGCCCAGGCACGTTCAGGGTGACGATCCCCCAGTGCTCCCCCCGGTGCCGGACTTCGAACGCGAACGGGTCGGCCGGTCCGAGTCGACGCGCGCACCACTCGCACTCGGCCCCGAACCCGAACGTGACCACACGAACGTGGGCGGGCATCTGCAAGCCGTGGACGAGCGCGGAGTCGCCATTGATGACGAGTACTCCGTCGACTCGGAAACCGTTCACGAAGTCCTGAAACGCGGCTACGACGGCCCGATCGTCGGGGTACACGTCGGGATGATCCAACTCGACGTTGGTGATGACTCCGAACTGCGGTCGAAGATTCAGAAACGAACGCTGGTACTCGCAGGCCTCGACGAGAAACTCGGCATCGCTTCCGCAGCGCCAGTTACCCTGCAGCGTCGTCAGGTTCCCACCGATCAACACGGTCGGGTCGCGTTCGGCGGCGAGCAGAATCTCCGTC
The DNA here is from genome assembly GCA_050246115.1 of Planctomycetota bacterium. Taxonomy (GTDB): domain Bacteria; phylum Planctomycetota; class UBA8108; order UBA1146; family JAJFFE01; genus JBFWWP01. The sequence goes on along the minus strand of JBFWWP010000022.1, from coordinate 80,929 downwards.
AACATACCCGTGGTCGAGGTCTTGCCATGGGTCCCGGCGACGGCGACGCCGCGACTCCGCGCGAAGAGCCTTCCGAGAAAGACCGGATACGAAATCCGCTCAATGCCGAGGCGCGCCGCTTCGACGAGCTCGGGATTGTCGGGACCAACGGCCAGTGAGTGGACGACGAGTTCTACATCACTCCCCAGTTGACCCGATCGGTGACCGGCGAAGACGGCGAGGCCCGCTCGGCGCAATGCGGCAAGAGCGACACTCTCCTCGCGGTCGGAGCCGGTCACGAGCACACCCCAACTCGCCAAGATCCGCGCCAGGCCGCTGGTCGCGCTTCCCCCGATACCCACGATATGAACCCGTGTCGGCAGCCAGTCTTGTCGCAAGATTCCCCCCACGCGCGCACCCGTTGATCCTTGGGTAGCGCGCGGATCCCCTGTCGTCGAAACACCCGTCGTCGAAACACCCGTCGTCGAAACACCCGTCGTCGAAACACCCGTCGTCGAGGCACTCGTCATCGAGGGCCTCCCGATCTACGCCGCCGCCCACCGGGGCCCGCGTCGGCGAGCCCCTCCCGATCTTCCTCCGGGATCAGGATCCGCATCCCTTCCCGCAAGCCGGTCGGCTGCTTCAACTGGTCCCGGTTCGCCCGCAGAATCCGATGCCAATCGCGATCGGTGTAGTACATCACGGCGAGGTGAGACAGCGTCTCACCCGCCTTCACCGTGTGGTAGCGCGGCTCTCGGCGATCGCGGGGCGAATCCCCGGGCGGCACCGGCGGTGAGGGCGCACCGGGGATAGCGAGCCGGTCACCCGCTCGCAACCGTTTCGGATCGAGCTGCGGATTGGCCGCCGCAATTTCGGGCCAGCGGCTCCCGTCCCCGAGGCACCGGGCCGCGATCCCCCACAGGCTCTCGCCCTTGCGAACCGTGTGCGTCGGTGCCTCGACGGGACGCTTCGGAGGCGGCGACGGAGTCGGAGGGCCAGGCGTTACCGGGACCTCCTGCGGCACGACGCGCTCCGGTTTCGCCGGTTGCACTGGCGACACTCGCACCGCCAGACTCGGGGCCCTCGGGCCGATTCGACCACTCACCCCGACGGTCCGGACGACGGCCCCCGACGACGTGACCGAGTGACTCTCGGCGGAACGGGTCGACTCCGGAAAGCGCTGGGCCACCAGCAGCACTCCGAGCAAGAAGATCGGGACGCTGATCCACCAGCGAGGCCCAACGGCGCGATCGATCGCCGTGGTCGGCAGGCGCCCGTTCATGCAGCCACCGCCTCGCCGCGGACCACCGGGTGGTGTGCCGGCAGGGCGTCCAAGTGGGTCAGAATGATGGTCGCGATCTGATTCGCCGCATCCGCGCGACCGAGACGTTGCGCGCAGGACGCCATCGTCTCGAGAGTTCCTGGCTCGCTCAGCAGTGCGGCGAGCGCTGTCGCGATGTGCCCCGGGTCTTCCGCGCAAACTCGCGCCGCACCGCCGGCCTCGAGCCAACTCGCGTTGAGGAACTGCTGTCGATCCCGGTGGTGCGGGTAAGGTAACAGCAGCGCCCCCCGCCCCAAGGCCGTCAGCTCCGCGAGCGTCGACCCTCCGGCGCGCCCAACGACCAGCGCACTCGCCGCCAGCGCTGGGGCCGGGTCCGCGAGGTAGTCCACGACCTCGGCCTCGACGCCGCTTCGCTGATACTCCTCCCGGAGGCCGATCGCTTTGCCGTCACCGGCGACATGCAGCACGCGCACGGCGGCGCGGAGACTCTCGGACAAGCGCGCGAAGGCGAGCGGGCACAGGTCGTTCACCGCCTTCGCGCCCTGACTGCCACCGAGCACCAGCACTTGGGGACGCGAACTCCGAGCCGCGACCCAGTTGGCGGGCTCGAAGGCGGCACGCACCGGACACCCGACCACGAGGCCGCGACGCCGGATGATCTTGCCGCCGTCGGTATCCGGATAACTCAGAAACAGACGGCGCGCCACGGGTGCGAGCCAACGGTTCGCACGTCCGAGCACGCGGTTCTGCTCCAACAGAAAGACCGGGCACCTACGGCCGGCAGCGACCCAACCGGGAAGCAGCGACGGCGCGCCCCCGAGACCCACGAACGCGTGGGGCCGCAAGTCGGCGAACACGCGCCGGACCGCGCGCAAAGCATGCCACCACTGCAGGGGGCTGCGCGGCCGCGGGCTCGGGGCGCGATGTGCCGATTGGCCCGCTTCGGCGAGAATCGCCGTTTCCAGAGGACCACCGCTCGTGAGAAAGTGAGTCTCACAATCGCCGGCCTCCCGTAGACGCGCCGCGAGCGCGAGCCCCGGGTACAGGTGCCCTCCGGATGGAGCCCCCGCGAACAGTACCACCGGTTTCACGCGACCCCCAGTCGCGCAGGCCCGACATCGTCGACCTGGGCGGGAACCGCGCGGGCGATCCCGATCAGCAATCCAACCTGAAACAGCGCGACGGTGAGACTCGACGATCCATAGGAGACGAACGGTAGCCCAATCCCTTTGGTCGGGGCCGACGCGGTGGCGACCGCGACGTTGATCAGCGACTGCAGGACGAGGTTCACGACGACCGCGAGCGCCACGAGGCGCAGAACCGGATCGCTGCAGCGTGAAACGACTCGCCAGCCCGACTGGAGCAGCAGAGTGAGCATCGCGAACAACATCAGGAAGCCGATGTAACCGAGTTCCTCACCAATCACAGCGGCGATGAAGTCGGTGAACTGGTACGGGATCGCGGTCTTCTGGAGTCCATTCCCCAAACCCGTGCCCCACAACCCACCCGCCTGGATCCCGGCGAGGGACTGATCCACCTGATACAGGCTGCGCGGATCGATCAGTCCCTGGAAGCGAGCCATGATGACATCCTTGCGAACCCAGTACAGGACGCCAGCCACCGGCACCAAGCTGAGAAGGCACCGAAACAAGAAGCCAAGCGGCAGCCCGCCCGCGGCGAGCAACATGCCACTCACCGTCAAGAGGAACAGCGCCGTACCATAGTCCGGCTGCACGATGACGAGCCCGCTCGTGAGTCCGACCACCGCCACCAACGCCAGATGGTAACGCAACCTGGATGTGACCCCGCGCGGGCTCGCAATGCCGAAGGTGCCGTAGCACCACGCGAGAAAGAGCGGCAACACGATCTTGGCGATCTCGGACGGCTGGAACTTGATGCCAAGCGAAACCCAACGCCGAGCGCCGTTGATCTTGCCCTGGGTCAGAGTGTAGACGAGCAATGCCAGACAGACGACGAGCAACAGCGGCGACCACCGAACCCACACGCGAGGCTGAATCGTGGCGCCGAGGACCAGCGCGAATACGCCGAGGAACGCGCCGAGCGCCTGCCGCCGGAGGAAGAACGTGGGATCGCCGTGCTCGTGGAGCCCGCGATAGGAGCTCGCCGAGAAGAGCACGACCAGGCCACCGCACACGAGCACCACCGTGGCCCCGAGGAACCACCGCGCGCTCGCGGGTAGCTCACCCCGCACCCACCACTGCGACCGAATTGGCGCCGCTCCCGCAGACATGTTCGACTCTCCACCTCCCGCGCTCTGGCGGATTCACCCCGTTGGGATGGCGTCATCGCAGCGAAACACGCTTGCCGCTATCGCGCCATCACCGGGACTCGCTCCCGAATGCAGCGGGCCACGCGCTCGGCGAACCCTTCGAGCGCCTCTTTGCGGGAGGCCTTGAACAGAACTTGATCGCCCTTGCGCACGTGATCGGCGAGCACGCGCGCCGACTGTGCATCGTCACCGACCGCGATCCCGTCGCGTCCGGCCGCCCGCAGCCCGTTCAGATACCAGTCGCGACCGCGACCGTAGACGAACACCAGATCCAGTTCTGGCGCCGCCAACCGCTCTCCCATCCGCTCGTGCCACGCTTGCTCGTCGGCTCCAAGTTCCTCCATCGTCCCCACGACCATGACGCGCCGCCCGCTCACCGGCTCGAGGCGCAGACGGTCGATCGCTGACTCCAACGACATGGGATTCGAGTTGTAGCAGTCGAGGACGAAGCTGACCCCTTCGCAGTCCTGAGTCTCGCCGCGCAGCGGCGGTAGGCGCAAGCCGGCGATCCGCGGCAGCAGGTTCTCGACCGAGTAACCGAGGCCGATCGCCAGACCGAGTGCTGCCTCCAGGTTCCGAAGCGAGTGAGGAAAGGGCGGCTGCCAGGCAAAGCGTGCCACGAGTCCTTCGTGACGCCAGTGAAGGCACCAATGGCCGGGCTTGCCATTCGGCAGGATCTCGAGGTTGCCACCCGGACCGAAGGTGAACACCGGCGCCAGACCCGACGCCAAGAGGCGCGGATTGCGGGCTGCCGTCGCTGCCGGCACCCAACCGACGCCCGTCGGCTCCAAACAGTCGAGAAGCGAGAGTTTCTCGCGTTCGACGGTCTCGAGATCGCCAAAGCCCGCAAGGTGAGCCGGCCCCACGGCGGTGACTCCGGCGGCGCGCGGGCGCACCCAATGACCCAGTCGCGCCACCTCACCGGGGCCGCTCGCCCCGACCTCGCACAGCAACACCTCGCACGCCGGATCCGCGTTGAGAATGGTCAGCGGCACCCCGAGATCATTGTTGAAGGAAGCGGGCGGGTGCTGGACCACGACCTGGCCAGCGAGCAATCCGGCCAGATAGCGACAGGTGGTCGTCTTCCCGACGCTCCCGGTGATGGCGACGGCGGCGAGCTTGTCGCTCTCGTGCTCGCGCACGCGGGCCGCGAGTTGACCGAGGGCAAGGCGTGGATTCGCCACGGACAATACCGGGCCCTCGACGCGCGACGCGAACTCGGGGGTGGTCACGACCGCCACCGCCCCGTGGCGGCGCGCGTCGGCGGCAAAGGCGACACCGTGCACTCGGGCTCCGGGCAGCGCAAAGAACAAGTCACCCAGACGGGTCGACCGACTGTCGATGCTCGCCCCAGTCACCGGCAGGGAACCCTTGGCACGCGAAAGGTCAGCGCCGATCCAATCCGCAATCTGCGTAAGTGAGCGGGCTTTCATCGTTCCCCTTTCGCAATGATCTCTTCGACGACTTGACGATCATCGAAGGGATACTGACGTCCAGCGATCTCTTGACTCGTCTCGTGTCCCTTCCCGGCGACGACCAGCACGTCGGACTCCTGAAGCGCATCCAGCGCAGCGGCAATCGCCACCCGCCGATCGACATCCACGCGCACGCTCGTGGATCGGCGCATGCCAGCGAGGACGTCATCGATCACCGCCCGCGGATCCTCGCTCCGCGGGTTGTCCGAAGTCACGAACACCAAGTCGGCGAGTTCCTCCGCCACCCGACCCATCACGGGACGCTTGCCCCGATCGCGATCCCCACCGCAGCCGAAGACGACCAACAAACGACCGCCGACACGCTCGCGCAGCGACTGCAGTACCGACTCGAGGGCGTCGGGCGTGTGCGCGTAGTCCACGTACACCTGGCCGCGGGGGGTCGGTACGCGCTCCAGACGACCACGCACCGGCGGCGTCTCGGCGACGCCCCGAGCCACATCGCTGCTCGCAACGCCGAGGGCACGCGCGAGCAAGACTGAAGCCAACACGTTGCGCATGTTGTGCCGCCCCACGAGCGGCGTGATCACTTCGAGTTCGTCGCCCAGCACCGACAGGCGCGCCACCGTGCGCTGCGGCTCGGGCCGAATCTCGAGCGCATACGCATCCGCTGGCGCGTGGTCCCCGAAGGAGAGAACGGCTCGACCGACCAGCTCTGCGGCGTCGCGCGCGACCGGCCCGCCAGCCGGGATGACGGCTGGCGCTCCCTCGGTCAACTGGCGAAACAGCCGCAGCTTGGCTTCCAAGTAGGCGGCTTCGGTACCGTGATAGTCGTAGTGATCGCGACTGAGATTGGTGAACACTGCCCCTGCGAACTCGAGTCCAGCAACGCGCTCTTGCGCGAGCGAGTGCGAGGACACCTCCAACACGACATCCTCGGCGCCGTCGGCGACCTGCTGCGCCAGGATTCGTGCGAGCTCACGCGGCTCCGGGGTAGTCATGCAACTCGGAAACTCGTGACGCGGTGTCGCGGTCGTCACCGTGTTCGCCCAGCCAGCGCGACGCCCGGCCGCGCGCAGAATGCCCGCCAACAGTCTTACTGTCGTCGACTTGCCGTTGGTGCCGGTGACCCCGATCACTCGCAGGTGGCGTGCAGGATTGCCACGGAAGGCCTGCTCGAGCAGCGACAACGCGCGCCGTGCCGACGGAACGCGGTAGTAGGCATAGGGCCAGTCGCCGGGCCGTTCGGCTTCGCCGACCAGTCCACGAACTCCGCCCGCAGCCAAGGCCCCGATCTGACCGAGGGGGTCATGTCGGCGCCCGCGCACGGCAACGAAGAGATCCCCTTCGATACGACGGTCATCCTGCCCAACGCCAACGAAAGGTCCAGCCGGGGCCAGACCCTCGGGCTGCGCACCGAGCAGGCTCACGACTTGATCATGACTCAGGGTGCGCGCAAGGTCGCCGCTCGGAACGATCATCGGCCGACACTCCTTACCTCTCGTTCGCGGCATGATACAACGCCTGGGCGTTGGGCGGGCACACAACCTCATCGAGCCGCGCTTCGAGTTCGGGCGACGGTGCACTCATGAGGGCGCCCAACAGCCGCCGCACGGCAGGGCCCGCGACGACGCCTCCATAGTGGGCCCCCTGCGGTTTCACGACGACCACGACAGCGAGATACTGGGGATCTTCGAACGGCGCGAACCCGACGAACGAAGATCGGTAGCAACCCTCGATGTAGCCGGACTTACCGGCACTCACACGGGCGGTCCCGGTCTTGCCGGCCAAACCAATCGGGTTACCGAACAAAGGTTTCTCTAGCGCCTGCCCGGTGCCGCTGATGACGACCTCGCGGAGCGTCGCACGCACGCGCTCACTGACACGGCGGCCGGCGGAGTCGTCGCCGAGAATCGGATTGCGGGCCGCAGGGCCAATCGGCGCCGGCGGAGATCCGACCCCCGGTTCGCGGGCGCGCTCCACGAGATGCAGCTGCACCAGATCACCGCCGTTCACCAACGCGCAGTAGCCGCGCGCCAACTGCAGCGTGGTCACGCCGATCTCGTAGCCAAACGGCACCCCGGTGGTGGCGTAGTAGGACCATTGCTGCGCTGGCGTCACCGAACCAGGCCACTCGTGAACGTCGAGCCCGATACCCGTCGACTTTCCGAAGCCGAATCGCGACACACACTCGCGCACCTTGTCGCCGCCGAGCAGCAAGCCCACCCGCGCCAGGCCGATGTTGCTCGAATGAACGACCGATCCGTCGATGTCGAGCTGCCCGTGTGTGCTCGAGTCCGTGACGACCCGGCCACGATAACGCCAAGTCTTGTGACCATCGGTAACGAGTTGCGTCGGATCGACGCCGGTCCGATAGACCTCCGACAGAATGAACGACTTCATGACCGACCCGGGTTCGAACTGATACGAGGCCAAGCACTGCATGCAACGAGCGAGTTCGGTCATCCGCTCCTGGCCTTGGAGTTGCGCCAACTCGCCTCGGTCCAGGAACGGCGTGCTCGCCAGAGCGCGCACGGCCCCGGTGGCTGGCTCGACGAGAATCCCCAGCACGCGTTCGGCTTGCCACTCTCGATGCGTCCGAGTGAGTTCGGCTTCGAGCAACTGCTGCGCCCGGGAGTCCAGCGTGAGCACGAGATCTCGACCATCCAGCGTGGCTACCCCGCCGTCGTCGAGCCCCGCCATGCGCCCTCCGCCGACGCGCTCCGAGCGCTCGCGCCCGTTGCGCCCGGCCAGCCATCGATCCCAAACGGCCTCGAGCCCCCACAATCCGAACCCGTCGCGCCCGACTTCACCCACGACCTGGCTCGCGAGCACCGGGTGCGGGTAATCACGGCGGTGGAACGGCTCGATGGTGAACGCGGTCGTGCGCAACACGCCCCGCTGCTCGCGCTCCCATCGTTGGTACCCACGGTATTCGGGTTCGCGGTGGAACTCGCCAATCGCAACGTAGCGAGTGCGTGGGCGATCATCGCCCTGGGATGGTTCCAGGGCGGCGACTGCCAACGCCTCGACCTCGGCGCGCGGGCGACCGCTTGCGAGCGTCCCGAACGGAAAAGTGGCCAACACCTCGCGGACGCGGCGGGCAGCTTCGCGGACGCGGTCCGTCGGGGCGACGCGCGCATCGCGCTCGACCGCAGCGAACACGCTCGCCGGATCGATGCCCACGCGCCAGGCGAGCAGGTCTTGCGCGAGCACGAATCCGTCACGAGTTGTCAGCGTGCCCCGCCGTGCGAGGTCCGTGCTCGTCCGAACCGTGTTCGTCTCATGGCGGATTCGCTCGGCCTGAGTACAACCGAACTGCAGCCAAGCGGTCCAGAAGGCCAAGAAGACGACCCCGGCTTGCAGCAACCAAACGAGTTTGCGCCCACGCTGCAGGAGCGTTCCGGACGAGCCATGACCCGTCCATCGCGTCGCGGTCATCAGCGACCACCGCCCCAGGGCGTGAGCCCGGCTTCCCGCAAGTGCAGCGCTGCGTCCGCCGACTCAGCAACCTCCACGTCGCCGAGTGGCAACGTCAGCACGGGTCGCGCTGCGAGCACGTCGCACTGGTAGCGTGCCCGTGCCGCGAGGTGATCCTCGAGCGCCTGGTCGTGATCCTGTTCGAGGAGATAGATCTGCCGGCGAAGCGCCTGCTGATTCCACGCCTCGACAGTCAACTGCACCCCGAAGGTCATGAGCATCATGCCGACCAGCAACCAGCGTGGAACACTGTTCAACGATCGACCGCCTCTCGCCTACGCAAGGCACGCAACTTGGCACTGCGGGCGCGCGGATTCGCCCGCACTTCGTCGGCCGTGGGGCGCACCGAGCCCTCCGTCATGGGCTCGTAATCCCCTTCTTTGACGCGCTGCCGAAAGGCCAGCTTCACGCGCCGGTCCTCGAGCGAGTGATACGACAGAATGGCAATGCGTCCGCCAGGAGCGAGCCACGGGTCGAACCGAGCCAGGAATCGGTCAAGCGCGTCGAGTTCCCCATTCACCGCGATGCGGAGCGCCTGAAAGGTGCGAGTGGCCGCGTCGATCCCCGTCCGGCTCTTGGGGACCGCGCGCCGAACGACCTCCGCGAGTTCACCGGTCGTGGTGATCTCCGCCCGACTCCGTTCGACAGCGATGGCACGCGCCACGCGGAGCGCATGCCGTTCCTCTCCAAAATCCTTGATCCAGGTCGCAAGCTGCTCGATCGTGGCGTCGCGCACGAGATCGCGAGCCGACGGGCCGTGGCTCGGGTCCATTCTCATGTCGAGGGGACCGCTGCGTCGGAAACTGAAGCCGCGCTCACACTCGTCGAGCTGCAGCGAGGACACGCCGAGGTCGAGGAGCATGCCGTCGAACTGTTCCGTGGGCAGGGCAGCGCGCAACGCTTCCAGATCACCGAAACTCCCGTGGATGCACCGCACATTCGGGGAGTGCAGGCGTGCGCGCGCTACCTCCAGGATTTGCCGATCCCGATCCAAACCCACCAGGAGCCCCACAGGGCCGATACGCTGCAAGATCGCGCCGGCGTGCCCGCCGGCTCCCAGGGTGAGGTCGAGAAAACGCCCCCCGGGGCTCGGTTCCAGGACACGGAGTACCTCCTCCAGGAGGACCGGGATGTGGACTTGCGATTCACTTTGGGTCAGACCCCCTCCCGTTCAGGAGCGAGCACGAGCAACTCGCAGCCGACCAGATTCAGCGCCCGCATCGCCTCGCTCAGGTGGGGGCCGAGTCCGATCCTCTGAAAGTCGCCGCCGCGTTCGTGCACACGGCCCAACCGTGCCAAGAGCGAGCGCAAATCGCCGAGCATCGAACCGCTGGGGACCTCGCCGCCACGACCGGACGCCAGCACGTCGAGATGATGACGGACGCGAGACACCGTCGATCCGTCACGCTCGCTACGCTGCGCAGACGGTCGCACGAAACGTTTCATCGCCAGACCTCACTTCCTCAGAGCGTTGGACGCTCAATCCCCGAAATCGCTCAGACCTGTCCGTCCGGGACGGCTTGCGTCACTGCCGTGCCGCCCGTCAGGAACATGTCGACGCTGTCCCCGTACGTCGCTAGCGCCTCGTCCTGCGCTTGCTCCCAGCCCGCCTTCGACCACACTTCGATTCGGTCGTAGCACCCCGCGAGCACGATCTCGCGTTCGATGCCAGCGAGCGCCCGTAGTCGCTCCGGAATCAGCACGCGCCCCTGCTTGTCCGGAACCAGTTGCTCCGCCGTGGCGTGGAACCAGCGTTGGAACTTCCAGAGTTCGCGCGAGCCCTTGTTGAGAGACTCCTGCGATCGACTCAGGGCGTCCCACTGGTTCAGGGTGTAGAGAAAGAGGCACTGCTCCGGAGACTTGGTGATCACCAGGGTGTGGCCTGTCTCCCGATCGCGGATCTCATCCCGAAATCGATGCGGAATGATCACCCGACCTTTTTCGTCGAGAGTGTGTGGGTAGAATCCGATGAACCGAGCCGGCAACACGCCCCCCGGAACCGGAAGCCACGCACGGGCGGGCTCACCGGGTTCTTCGCAGACAAACTCTCGCGAAAGGAAGATCGACCACCAACCGACATCGAGCCCTGAGCTGGCGACTGCAGGCACCCGCCCAGCGAACGGGACGCGACCCGCAGCCAGCACTCAGGACAACGCACGGCTCCCGGAACACACAGGAATCCGGGACGCTCCCTTTCACTCCACATGACACCACAACGCCCCACATTTCTATCCGTGGGGCCGAGCGGCGTCAATCCTCCGTTGTTCTCGATACACCGTCGGGATCCTTCGTAAGTCAAGATCGGGGCTCAGTTGCTACAACTGGCTGCGGTGCGCTCGGGCACCGTCTACTACATGTTGTGGTCCTAGCTCACCCCTCGATTCGCGTGTTTTTTTGGTGGTGCGGGCGCCCCGCGCCGCCGGGGGGTCGCCGCGCGCCCGCGACAACCTATCTAACCAATTTCATAAAAAGGACTTACAGAGACACTTCGAGAGCCAGTGGAGGGCTATCCCAGAAATTCAGCCCGTTCGCAGGCCAAGCGGGGTTCGATGGCGGGCTCGGGACGAGCGATTGGAGTGAGGTCGAGGGCCGCCGTCGCGTCTCGGCCATGCCGACCCGCTGGTCGCAGGGCCACGGCCACGGTCGTGGGCCGGATCGGCGGACCCTGAATGTGGGAGAGGGGAGCCAGCGCTGAGGCGAGCGTTTGCGGGTGAAGCGAACGCGGCTTCGCCGCGGCCTTGGAGAGAGTCTAGGCCCGAAGCACCCGCGGCCTGCGCCTGCTTCGAGTGGAGTCACGCGGGAGCAGGATTACCCGAAGAGTTCCTCGAAGGCGCGAATGCCCTTCTGCAGGTCTTCCGCGGAAAGGTTGGGGGCGTGCAAACGATACGCACGATCCGTCGTGCGGCAGAAGAGGGTCAGGACCCCGTCCGTGATCTCACCCCAGCGGAGATTGCGCTTGCGGACCAGGAACAGGCCCAGCAAGTAGGCCAGGGTGGTACCCGACGCGACCGTGTCGAGGCCGCCCTCCTCGACCCCTCCTCCGTGGGGAGTGACATCGTCGCCGGGATCTGCGGATTGATCACGATCGAGCGTGAGAACTTCGCCTCGATCGGTTCCGTCGAGGCCCCGCGACTCCCGCAGCGAGTCGACCAAGCGATCCAGATAGGCTCGGAGCGAGACGACGTTCACGCTCTTCTTCACCTCGCCACGTGCGGCCGGGAGCACACTCTTCCAAAAGGCAAAGACCGCTGAGCGGTCGGCCTGCTGGAAACAGGTTTCGCACAGATCGCGCCGCTCGAAGACCTCGAGCAGATCGCCGGGCTCCGCCGCAGTCGCTCCGGCGGGAGCTTCGACGAGAACGGTGTGAAAGCTGCTGCTCGGAGCGATCTCGGTGTGGCACTGCGAACAAACCGGGCGCGCACCGCCGACGGACCAGCGGAAGCGGCTGTCGACCCGCAGCCCTTCTTCGTAGACCCGTGCGAGTGCAGGCCCACGTCCGCTCGCGGTAGCGCCACCCGTCTCAGCGACCTCAGCCCCACTCACGGTGCTGGGCTCGGTGGCTGCGGCCTCCCGAGCCGCGTTGGCTGCTGCGAGTGCCGGCTCAGTAGTCCCCGGATCGACGTCCGAAGCTACCGGGGCAGGCGCAGCACTCTGTCGTCGAATCATGCGGTCGAACTCCTGGTTGCAGCGCCACTGAGAATCGGGCCACCGAGGTCGATCTGCCGCGCCTGCGGAACGATCTCGAGCGCTCACTCCTCGGCAGTGAAGAACCGTCCGGGGTCAGCGTCAGCGTCGAGGCGGAACTGGATCTCACGCAGGCAAGACGGGCATCTTCCGACCGCGCTCACGGATCCACGAGCAAAGTAGACCCGCTGATAAATGTTGCAACAGCGAAAGTATACGCTCACCCAAGTCCGCGGCGCCCGTGCGGCGCCGCCGTCGGCTCGGTCTCGTGCGCCGCTGTTCATGGCGTGAGGATAGCGTAGTGGCACCCCGCAGGCCACGCGTTTCCACCCGCGCGAGCGACTTCACACCCTTCGCGTCGAGACTCGTTCGCGGCCCTCCACGTCGCCCGGGGCTGAAGCTTCGAGTCGTCCGCAGCCCGTGCGCGGCTTGCTTGCGATGGCGCTCGGCAAGACCTATAACCAACGGCCACCGGCGCGTGACGAACGCCTGTGTGCTCAACGGCTTCATCGCTGCCGACTCGTGCAGAACCGCCCCTGCGGGGCCGCGAGTCCGACCCTCGTTCGTGGACCCGCGGGACTGGCGGCCCACTCACATTGTCTGACCTGGGCCGCGGTTCGCGTCCCTCGGAGGCCCCATGACTGCCACACGCTACGTACACCTCCACGTTCACAGTCACTACAGCCTGCTCGACGGCGTGATCCCTCTGCCCGTCCTCGTCGAGGCCGCCAAAGACCGAGGCATGAAGGCGCTAGCCCTCACCGACCACGGCAACCTGTTTGGCATGGTGGACTTCCACTCCCAATGCAAGAAGCACGGGATCAAGCCCATTACCGGCATGGAGGCGTACATCACTGCCGGCAGCCGCCACGATCGCAAGCAAGATCTCCGCGGCGAGAACTTCTTTCACCTGGTGTTGCTCGCCCAGAACGAGACCGGCTATCGCAACCTGCTTCGACTCTCGAGCCTGGCCTACATCGACGGTTTCTACTACAAGCCCCGCATCGATCATGAGATCCTCGAACAGCACGCCGAAGGATTGATCGGCCTGTCCGCGTGTCTCAGTGGCGAGGTGAACCGTGCTTTGCTCCACGGCGACGACACGCGGGCGCGCGAAGCCGTGCTTCGGTACCAACGAATCTTCGGGCCGGGACGATTCTTCCTCGAGATCCAGGACCACGGGCTCAGCGAACAGCGACGCATCCTCGAGAAGGTCCCTCCGCTGGCAGCAGAACTCGGCATTCCGCTCGTGGCGACCAACGACATCCACTACCTCGAGCAAAAGGATGCGCGCGCTCAGGAAGTGCACCTCTGCATCAACACCGGCACCACGCTCGAGGACGATGATCGCTTGCGGATGGAGACCGACCAGTTCTACTTCCGCACCGCCGATGAGATGGCACGCGTGTTCGGTGACTGGCCCGAGGCCGTCACCAACGCCGACGAAATCGCCGCGATGTGTGACTTCGAGTTGGAACTCGGAGTCTCCCACCTGCCGATCTTCCATGTCGCTGGAATTCCCGACGCGGCGCACGCCAAAGCACCGGCCGACCTGGAGCGCGACAACCTCGAACTCTTCCGCGAACTCGTCCGAGAAGGGTTCGAGCGCTTGTACCCGTCGGCCTCCGCGGACGTCGAGAAGCGCCTCGCGTATGAGATGGGAGTCATCGAGAAGACCGGCTTCGTCTCGTACTTCCTCATCGTGTGGGACTTCATCCGACACGCCCGTGAGATCGGAGTTCCCGTGGGGCCCGGCCGGGGATCGGCGGTCGGCAGCCTGGTTTCCTACTGTCTCGGAATCACGACGCTGTGCCCGATTCGCTACGACTTGATCTTCGAGCGCTTCCTGAATTCGGACCGAATCTCGATGCCCGACATCGACATCGACTTCTGCATGGAAGGCCGTGAGAAGGTCATCGAGTACGTGCGGCAGAAGTACGGCAAGGACCGTGTCTGTCAGATCATCACCTTCGGAACCATGGCCGCGCGGGCGGTGATTCGCGACGTCGGACGAGCCATGGCCATTCCACTGAAAGAAGTGGACGCGATTGCCAAGAAGATCCCGGAGACCCTGGGGATCAAACTCCAACAGGCCATCGAGCTGGAGCCCGAGCTCGCGGAGCTCGCCAAGGACCCGCGCTACCACGACTACTTCGAAGTCGCGTTGCGCCTCGAGGGGCTCAATCGTCACGCATCGACCCACGCCGCCGGCGTCGTGATCGGCGACCGACCCCTCACGGAGCTGGTTCCCCTGTACCGCAACGGCGAGGAGATCACGACTCAGTACAGCATGGAACATCTCGAGGCCATCGGGCTTCTGAAGATGGACTTCCTCGGGCTGAAGACCCTGACGATCATCGACCGCGCGGTGAAGATCATCCGCGAGGAGACGGGGCTGGTCCTCGACCTCGACCACCTCGCACTCGATGACACCCCCACCTATGAGCTCCTGGCCCGCGGCGAGACCAAAGGAATCTTCCAACTCGAATCGTCGGGCATGCGAGAACTCTTGCGACGAATGTCGCCAGACCGATTCGATGACCTCATCGCCATCTTGGCGCTCTATCGCCCAGGGCCGCTCGGGAGCGGAATGGACAAGATCTACGTCGAGCGCAAGCACGGGCGCGAAGCCGTAGAGTACTTGCACCCCGCGCTGGCCCCCATCCTGTCGGAGTCGCAAGGAGTGATCCTCTACCAGGAGCAAGTCATGCGGATCGCGCACGACTTGGCGGGCTTCACCATGAACGAGGCCGACTCGCTCCGCAAAGCCATGGGAAAGAAGCGCCCCGAGATTCTCGCGAAGTTCCGCGCGAAGTTCCTCGACGGAGCGGAAGCGAATGGCATTGCGCGCAAGATCGCGCTCGAAATCTTCGAGCAGATCGAGCACTTCGCCAAGTACGGGTTCAACAAGTCGCACTCGACCGCCTATGCCCTGATCACTTACCGTACGGCGTACTTGAAGGCCAACCACCCCGCGGCCTTCATGGCTGCCGTCCTGAGTTGCGAGATCTCGACCGTCGACCGAGTCGTCGACTACCTCAACGAGACCCGGCGCATGGACCTAAAGGTCCACCCGCCGGCGCTCAATCAGTCCGGCCGCAATTTCACGGTACGCGGGGGCGACATTCACTACGGGCTGATCGCCGTGAAAGGGGTCGGCGAGAAGGCCGTCGACGCGCTCGTGGAAGAGCGTGAGCGTGGCGGTGACTACCGGTCGTTGTTCGACGTCGCCCGCCGGGTAGACCTCAAGGCTGTCAACAAGGCCGTCTTCGAGCAGCTCATCCGTTGCGGGGCGTTCGACGGCCTCGGCCCATCGCGCAGCCGCATGTTCGCCGCTCTCAAGGACGCCATTGAGTCGGGCAACCGCGCCCAGGCCGAACGTCGCGCCGGCCAGTTGTCGTTGTTCGGTGACGAACCCGAGTCTTCGGGCTACGACGAGGAGGTCTATCCCGAGGTACCGACGTGGTCCGAGCACGAACGCCTGGCCGCGGAGAAGGATTCTCTTGGCTTCTATCTGAGCGGGCACCCATTGGACGACCGCGAACAGGAGCTTCGGCAGCTCCGCTCGCACCGCCTGAGCGAACTCGCGAGTGCGGGAGATCGCGAGAAGGCGACGATCGGGGTCATGATCGCTGCGATCCGCACGCGCCAGACCAAGAAGGGCGACACCATGGGGTTCCTTCAGGTCGAAGACACGACCGGATCGACAGAGGTGGTGCTGTTTCCCCAGACGTATCGTTCCCAGCTGGACGTCCTGCGCGTCGGGGCGGTGGTCCTCATCCAGGGCGAGACCGAGATCCGCGACGAGGAAGTGAAGTTTCGAGCGAACGAGATCATTCCGCTGGAACACGCGTTCGAGAAGCTGGGAAAGCGCATCGGTCTGACCTTCTCTTTGAATGACTCGAGCGAAGACCTGCTGTTTCGGGTGAAGGATGTCGTCGGTCGCAACCCCGGGAAGGTACCGCTGTCGCTGGTGTTCGACTCACCCGGAGGTGAGCGGTGGATCGTGCGCACGAGCGAAAGCTTGGGAGTCACCCTGAGTCAGAACCTGCTGGGCGAGCTGCGCGCGGTGATCGGGGAGCGTCGCATCCTGATCGACTCGGAAACCACGAGATAGGGCGCCGTGACCTTAGACCTCGAGCGTTTTCGGCAGAACTACCTCCGCCTCGAGCACGCCGTTGGCGAGCGCGCCCGCCGCTGCGGCTTTGCCGCCCCCCGGATCGTCATCGTCACCAAGTACCTGGCCCTCGACGACACCCACCGCCTGGTCAAGGCCGGTTTCGGCCCGCTCGGCGAAAGCCGCGCTCAGGACTTGGTCGCCAAGTGTCCGGTCGCCGGCGTTCCTAGGGCAAACACCTCCCATCCCCGGTGGCACTTCATCGGGCATCTGCAACGCAACAAGCTGGGGGCGGTGCTGTCGCGGGTGGAACTCGTCCACTCACTCGACTCTCGGCGTCTGGTCGACGCCATTCACGCCGCCTTGGTGCGCACCCCCACCGGCGACTACTGCCGACGCTTCTTGGTGCAAGTCAACACCTCGGGTGAGGCCACCAAGGGAGGCCTGTCCCCAGAGGCAGCGGCCACCGAAGTGCCACGCTGGATCGAGGAGTTCCCGGAGCTCCGCATCGAGGGGCTCATGACCATTGCGCCGGTGGCAGACGCTGCCGTTTGCCGCGCTTGCTTCCGGCGGCTGCGTGAAACCCGCGATCGCATCCAGGACGTGTTGGCCGCGCCGAACAAATTGAGCGACTTGTCCATGGGGATGTCGGGAGACTTCGAAGTCGCGGTGGAAGAAGGTGCCACTTGGATTCGGTTGGGTAGTATCCTGTACGACTGAGTCGGTCGCGGCGCTGCTTCCCGGGGGGGCCACGGCCCCGCCCGGCGCTCGGCCCGCGCCATGGTGGGTCCGGTGTTCGGCCGGATCGTAGCTTTCACTCAAGAGCGCTCGAGTCACGAGTGACGATCGCAGGGAGATCGACGTGCCGAAGTTGATGGTCGAAAATGGCCCCGATAAGGGCAGGTCGTTCTCGATCCCGGCGGAAGGCCCGTCGGACGCCGGGCGTGATCCCAACGCCCAGGTTCCGCTCCGCGACGACATGGTGTCCCGCCGCCACTTCCAGATCGTCGGACGCAGCGGAGCCTTCTTCATCCGCGACCTCGGTAGCTCGAATGGGACGCTTCTGAACGGAACGGTACTCGACAAAGAGGCTCGGCTCGCACCCAACGATCGCATCGAGGCCGGTGAGACACGCCTCACCTTCGTCGACGAGCAGCCGCACCCCCTGCTCGGCAAAGAAGTGGCTGGCTACCGCATCCTCGATCGCGTCGGGCGCGGCGGCATGGGAACGGTCTACCGCGCGCTTCAGACATCGCTGGACCGCGTGGTCGCGCTCAAGATCCTCGCCCCCCATCTGGTGAAGAACTCCAGCTTCATCAACTTGTTCATTCGCGAAGCGCGCGCCGCCGGCGCCCTGAGCCACCCGAACATCGTCCAGGTCTACGACGTCGGCGTCCAGGACGACGTGTACTTCTTCTCGATGGAGTACATTCCGGATGGCAGCGTCGAGGATGTCATGAACAAGGAGAAGCTCATCTCTCTCGGACGAGCGCTCCGCATCGTTCGGGACGCGGCGCGGGGTCTCGAGTACGCCGAGAGCAAGGGGATCATCCATCGCGATATCAAACCGGGAAATTTGATGGTCGGCCAGGGACAAGTCGTGAAGATCGGCGATCTCGGTATCGCGCGGTCCACGGGTGGTGAGTCCACCGTGTCCCAGAAGGACGGCGTGAGCGGCTCGCCGCATTACATTGCTCCTGAGCAGGCACAAGGGAAAGACATCGACCATCGGGTCGATCTCTACGCGCTTGGCATCTCGTTCTACCAGATGCTGTGCGGGAAAACGCCGTTCGCTGGCGGCACACCCCGGGAGGTCATCCTCAAGCACATCAAAGAGAATCCCCAACCGATCGCCGAGCGCGTCCCCGGTCTCCCGTCCGAAGTGGCAACCTTGATCCACGAACTCATCGCGAAGAACCCTGCGCAGAGGGTCCCATCGGCCAGCGCGCTCCTCGCACGCCTCGCGCCGATGATCGATCGCTACAACACGGAGGGTTCTCCCGAAGACGGGCCACGCTCGATACCCTGGCGGAAGATCACCCGCTCGCTCGCGATCATCGCCGTGCTCGGAGTCACCGGCGGCACTGCCGCGTATCTCTACACGGGCTGGCGCAGAGCCCAGTTCGAGCAACAGCAACGCGAGACGGAATGGCGCCGTGCCCTCACCTCCGCAGAGGAGCGACTCGCCGCCGGCGAGATCGAACTGGCTCGCGCTGAGCAGGCGCGGCTCGGGGATCGGGACGGGTGGCCGGAGGAGCTGATCGCGCGCTACGCGCAGCTCGACCAAGGCATCGCACAGGCCCTGGAGGAGGCGCGCCGTCGCGCGCGCGAGTCCAACGCCGCCGACCGTTTGGTGGAGATCACCGCACGCCTGAAGCCCGAGCAACGGGAGCAGGACATCACCGCGTTGCGCGCTCTCGTCCGCGATCACCCGGACACCGCCGCTGCGCGTGAGGCCACCGCAGTTGCCGACCGCCTCGAGCAAGAACTGCGCGACGCTGCCGCCTTCGTACGTAGTTCGGAGGAGCACCTGCGCACGATCTTGGACTCCGCGGAGACCTTCCGCAGCCTTGGCCGCTACGCCAAGGCCCGCGACGAGCTGCTGCGTTTCGACGCGAAATACGCCGGCACCGCGGCAGCTCGGGACTGCACCGAGGCGTTGCGACAGCTGGAGCAACTCGTCGAGTCGCGGTGGCAGGAAGTGCGCAACCAAATGGACGCGCACTTGGCCCGCAGCAGTACCGTCGAGGCCCTCGAGGCAGCACGCCGGTTCCGCGCTGACGTTGGCTTTCCGAGCGTGGTCCAGAAAATCGACGATGAGATCGCTCGGATCGAGGAACTCGAGCGGAATGAAGACGCGTCGACGATCCCGGCGGCGCAGCGGTCGAGTTCGGCCCTTTCCAAAGCGCTACTCGCGGCTTGGCAGGAGCTTCGCGCGGAGTTTCGGGTGAGCCGCGCCCTGGAGCAACTCCAGGGTTTTCGACTCGATAGTGCATTGTTGCCTGCAGACCAGGAGCGGCGTGAGCGGCACCGCCGCTTCCTCGCCAACGACCTGCCTGACGTTCTCGCCACGCTCCTCCAGAACTCGGCGCCCAACGGCACGGAGATCCTCATCACCGCACAGGGGCGCGAGCGGCGCGTTCGGCTCACGCGCATCACCGACGAACGCATCGACTTCGACGAACTCGAAAGTCGCGGACGGAGCAAGCCGAGCTTCTGCTTCTGGCCGGAGTTGACGGACGCGTCTCGCGGGGCCGTGCTGCTCGCCTCGGCACGCACCCCAAGGGAGCGCCTCGTCGCCGGCTTCTTGGCATGCATCAACGCCGAGATCGATCTGGGACTGGGGGCCATGGAGCAGGCGGCGCGGGAGGATGCGACGTTGGCCGAGGAACGCGATCACCTGCGTGAAGTCCTGGAGTGGGTGAGTCGCCACGCAGGCGCGTGAAGCGGACTCGAGGTTCAGAACCACGATCCGGCGCTGGCCCGAGGACTCGACGCGCCCTTGCACTGCCCGCTGTGCCTGTGACGTCGGGGTGACCGATCGAGTTCGGTCCGTCGTTCGCGACCGCCGGCATGGACAACGCCCGCCTCGCCAGCGATCGGCCGTCGATTCCCCACTTGCCCCCGTGGGGTGGCGTCCTATACTCCGCCGCGGGAGTCCACACACGGGCTCCTCAGCAAATGAACAGGGAGCCATGACCGCGAACTTCTCCGTCCCCGAAGCTTTGTCCAACGACGATTACGAGCGACGCGTCAAGACCGCCGCCGACTGGGTTGCACGACGGCTCCCTCCCGTGCCGCCGACGACCGGGGTGATCCTCGGATCGGGCCTCGGGGCGCTGGCCAAGGAGATTCGCGACGCCGTGCAGCTTCCTTACGGCGAGATCCCCGGGTTCCCGGTGAGCACCTCGCCCGGACACTCGGGGCTACTCCACTTCGGCTTCATTGAGTCGGTGCCCGTGTTGGCGATGGAGGGTCGCTTCCACCTCTACGAGGGCTACAGCATGCGGGACGTGACCCTGCCGGTCCGTCTCATGGCGCGCCTCGGGGTGCGGGACCTGATCATCTCGAGTGCGAGTGGCGGTCTGAACCCGAGCTTCCAGAAGGGTGACTTGCTGCTGATCGATGACCACATCAACTTGCTCGGGGACAATCCTCTGCGCGGGCCGAACCTCGAGGCCTGGGGCCCGCGTTTCCCCGACATGTGCGCCCCCTACGACGCCGAGATGCTTGGCGCCCTCGTCGACATCGCCCGCGCGCGCGGAGTCAGGGCTCACCCCGGGGTCTACGCGGCGCTCCTCGGCCCCTGCCTGGAGACCCGCGCGGAGTACCGTATGCTCCAGCGATTGGGAGCGGACGCCGTGGGCATGTCGACCGTCCCCGAAGTCATCGTTGGCGTCCATGAGGGCTTGCGGGTGGCGGGGATCTCCGTCATTACCGATCTGTGCTTGCCGGACCAACTGCAGCCGGTCTCGGTGGCGGAAATCCTTCAAGTGGCGGCGGAGGCCGAGCCGAAGTTGACTGAGGTGGTGCGCCGACTCATCGCCCATCGCAATTCGAAAGAAGGCAGTTGATGTTGAACACGCAGTTCACCCCCCCGACTCTGCAAGGCCCGTCGAGCGAGAAGTCGGCGCGCCTCCCCATGGCCGAGCAGCAGATGCTGGAGAAGCACCGAACGATCTTCATCTCGGAAGCCGTCTCCCCGAGCCTCACCAAGCGTTTGGTGCCGCAGCTCCTCTGGCTCGACGCGCAGTCCGACGATCCGATTCGGTTGTTCATCAACACGCCGGGCGGCTCCGCCGACGACGGTTTTGCGATTCACGACACCCTGCGATTCATTCGGAGCCCCGTGAACGCGCTCTGCGTGGGCTTGAACGCGAGCGCCGGGACCATCATTCTGCTCGCGACTCCGCGCGCGCGCCGCTTCTCGCTGCCGAATTCCCGCATCATGATCCACCAGCCCGCGGGGGGTGGGCGGGGCAAGGCCTCGGACCTCCTCATCACGGCGGAAGAGATCCTCAAGCTCAGAGCTCGGGCGAACAAGCTCATTGCCGACGAGTGCGGTCGCACGTTCGAACAAGTCGAGCGGGACACCAACCGCGATTGTTGGCTCTCCCCCACCGAAGCCGTGGAGTACGGTCTCGTATCCAAGGTGTTGACCAGCCTCAACGACCTGTAGCGACCCACCTCGGCCACCGAAGCACCCCGTCGCAGGGCCGAGTCCGCGACTTGGGTAGTTCGTGGTCGTCCTCCGCTCGTGCCGCACAGGGACCGAAACCGGAACCGAGGTTCCGGTCCCTGGAGAACAGGGTTGCCTTCCCAGGGCCCTGCCGGCAATCATTGCTCGCCGAGCCTCGATCGAGAGGCATTCCCTTCTCCTGCGCCGAGCGAGGATCCGATGAGCGAGCCACGAGAACCGCCGCGACTGGGCTTCCTCATCTCCGGAGGTGGCCGGACCCTCGTCAACATGGCGGCCTTTCTCGTGGAGCGGCCTGACTTGGGCCGAATCGTGTGGGTGATCTCCGACCGACCCGACGCGGGCGGGCTCGAGCGCGCCCAGGCCCTGGGCCTGCCGACTGAAACGCTCCCTTGCCAGCGGCCCCCAGACTCCGATCGGCTGTTCGATCGCTTCGATGAACAGAACGTGGAGTTCGTGCTGCTCGGCGGCTTCCTGCGCCGATTGCGGATCCCGGAGCGCTGGCGCGATCGCGTGCTCAACATCCATCCGTCGCTCATCCCCAAGTACAGTGGTCACGGATTCTACGGCGACCGCGTCCACGCCGCCGTGATCGCCGCCGGCGAGACCGAGAGCGGTTGCACGGTCCACCTCGTGGACGACGAGTACGACCACGGCCGAGTCCTCGTGCAGGAACGCGTGCCGGTGCGCGCGGACGACACGGTTGCGACGCTCGCGCAGCGCGTGTTCGAGGCCGAGTGCCGGGCTTACCCGCGAGCGTTGGAACAACTGCTGGGCGAAGCACGGGCCGCAGAGGGGCCGTCGACGTTGGGCGACTCCTAAGGGGGACTTCATGAGCGCTCGCAGATGGATGGTGATCGCGACCCTGAGCTGTGCGGGCTGCGACGCACTCCCTTATCGGGTCGAATGGGGAAGGCGCGACAGCGACGCTGCCGACACAGCTCCAACAAGTGTCGTCGCCGAGATCAAGGACCCGCCGGCGTCGCCCCTCTCGCCGTCCGAGCGGCTGGCCAGTTGGGAGACTCTGCACAAGACCCTCGTTCGGCGGGTTTCCTCCCGGCAGCCGGGTGACCCCCTCCCGCTCGATCACCTCGCGACGTGTCAACGTGGACTGGTGCGACTCGGCGAGGCACTGCCGGCCCACGTCGCTGCCTTCGAGCGCGCAACTCGCCTGTACGAGCGCCTCGCCGAGCGAGGAGCCGCCGCGAGCTTGGCCTGGTCCCAGCGCGTGCTGCGGGAGGTCGAGGACGAGGTCGCGGCGGCGGTGGCAGCAGCTGGGCAACCCGCCGCACCTCCCACCGAGGCGGAGTGACGACACCCATGCAAGAACGCGTCGAGGGTTCTGCCACCGGGACGACCCGACCGCCCTCCCCACCTTCGGTGCTGGTCATCGGAGCTCGCCGAGCCCAGCAAGGCATCGGCGAGTTCGTGGCGCGCTCGTTCCACGATGCCGGCGCGCGCGTGGCCGCGATCGTCGGAACCACGGCCCCGACTCTGCTCGAGGCCCGCGATGCGCTCGCTCGACGTCATGGCATCCACTGCCACGGGTACGTCAACTTGATCGAGGCGCTCGAGGTCGAGCGGCCCAACATCGTGGCCGTATGCTCGCCGATCGCAGCCCACCACCGACAGCTCGAACGGGTCGCCGCAGCCGGGGCCCACTGTCTGTGCGAGAAGCCGATGTGGTGGGCCGATCTACCGCAGCTCGAACTGGTGCGTGAGACGGGTGCCCTGGTCGACGAGTTCATCGCGCGCAACGGCTACCTCGCCCTCATCACACAGTGGCCCGCGACGCTCGCGACCTATTGGACGCTCTACCCCGAAGTGCAAGGCGAGACCGTGAAGTCGCTCGCGATGCTAATGGGGCCCACGCACTACGGTCCGCGCATGGTCCTGGACGCCGCACCCCACCTGATCAGCCTCCTCCAGGCGCTGGTCGGGCTCGGCGAGGTGGAGGTACCAGCGGTTGAGTGGGCCGCGTCCCGCCGCGAGGTCACCGTTCGCTTCCGCTACCGCCCGGTCAACGGCGCAACCGTAGCCGCTCAACTCGAACTGCGGCAGACCCCGGCCCCCCCGCGCCCTGCCGGTTACGCGATCAACGGTCGCTGGGTCGAACGAGTCATCGAGTTGCCCGCGTACGACATGTCCTTTGTCGCAGCGGGGCGCCGCACCCCGCTCCCGGACCCCCTCGCGCAACACGTTCAGCAGTTCTTGCACTGCGTTGACGCCGGCAAGAGCGCCGATCGGCCCGCCCTCGTGGAAGGAATGCGCGCCCTCGCCATGCTGCACAGCGCGGCCCACGCTTCGTTCCCCGGTGAGATCCCGACCGTAGCCCCCTGAGGAAGGGTGTCCAACGCCCCCCGAATCCAGTTAAATGGCGGGGACCTCGTGTCGCCAAGAGAGCGGTCGCGAGCGCGGTCGATAGCCAGCAAGGAAACCCATGAAAGAAGCACGCGGCGCCGCCCCGGGCAGCCACGCCTCCAACGCTGATGCGGCGCACCCCGTCTCGCCTACCGGGGGAGCCAAGCACGTTGAACTGACCCCGATTCACGACTTCGCAAGCAAGCTCCGGCAGCCGGAGATCCTCCCGCGGCTCGCCGAGTACGTGCGGTGGCAGGCGTTCCTGCGTGGCACCTTGAAGCCGACCACGGGCGCACCGGAGCTGCGGGTACCCGAGTACGCTCCGGTGTCGATCAACCTCGACATCACGACGGCGTGCAATTTCGCATGCGACCACTGCGTCGACATGCACATCCTGAACACTGGCATCAAGTACGACCACGACAAACTGCTCGACGCGATTCGTCTGATGACCCAACGCGGCCTGAAGTCCGTCATCGTCATCGGCGGCGGCGAGCCCACCGTCTACCCGAAGTTCTCCGAGACCCTGCGCTTCATGAAGGAACTCGGGCTCCAGGTTTCGGTCGTGTCGAACGGATCGGGCATGCACCGCATCGCAGAAGTCGCGAGCCTGCTCGACGAAAACGACTGGGTGCGGCTATCCTTGGACTCTGCCTCGGACGAGGTGTTCCAGGCGATGCACAAGCCCAAGAAGAAGATTACTCTCGACCAGATCTGCGCCGCCATCCCGGAGATCAAACAGATCAACCCGCGCTTCCCGATCGGCTTCTCCTTCATCATCACGTGGAAGGGCGCGCTGATCAACGACACCAACATCATCGAGAACATCCATGAGATCGTGGCTGGCGCCGAGCGCGCCCGTCGTTTCAAGTTCGACTACATCGCCTACAAGCCGTTCCTCACGCGGGCGGTGTCGAACAACGCCGAAATCGTCGACTTGCATGAGTCGAATCAACACTTCGACGAGATCATCGCGCGCATCCGTGCATCGGTGGACGAGGCCAAGAAACTCGCGACGCCCGAGTTTCGCGTCATCGAGACCACCAACCTCAAGGTACTGGAGAACCGCAGCTTCCAGAACTACACGCAGCAGCCGCACGAGTGCCACATGCAGTTCTTCCGCCAGGTACTGAGTCCGCTCGGCATGTACAACTGCCCGGTCTACCGCAACCAACCTCACGGCCGCCTCGGCGGTAAGGAGGCCTACGCAACCGACGTGGACTTCCAGCAGATTCGCGGCAAGACTGCGGAGCTCATCCAGTCATTCGACGCGACCCACCAATGCAAGGAAGTCACCTGCCTGTACAACCACGCCAACTGGTGGATCGAGAACCTGATCGAGCATCCCGAGGAGCTGGATCGCCTCGAGGCTCGCGGCGACGGTCCGGCCGACTACTTCCTGTAGCGTCACAGCCGCCGCCCGAATTCGCCGCACTCGAAAGGTGAACCTGCTTGATCGCGCGCACCGCGTTCGTCATCGGTCCGGGTGAAGTGGGCCGCCGGCTCGCCTCCGGATTGGAGCAAGCCGGCTGGCAGGTCAACCGCGCGACCCGCACGCAGGGTTGGGACGCTGCCCTGTCGGCGACCGGCTGTCCACGGATCCTGGCCATGCGCGAGGAAGACGTCGTCGCCGCGTTTCGACGCTTTCCCGAGGCGGCGCGGCGCGATCTGGTGTTGGTGCAGAACGGCTTCCTCGAGGTAGGCCTCGGAGCCGAGCTTCAGGGCGTCACTCGCGGCCTGATCTGGTTCACCGCCAAAGGTGAGTTCTTCCTCCCTCTGCGCCCGTCCTTGATTCATGGTCCGTGGGCGCAGCAACTCGCCTCGGCTTGGCGGCACGCCGGCCTGCAGTTCGAGGTCGTGCCCGATGCACGAACCTTCCAACGCGAGATGATCATCAAGGGCATCTGGAACTGCGTCGTCGGTCTGCCGCTCGCGGTCCACGGAGTCGACCTTGCCACGTACCAGCAGCGTTTTCCGGACGAGATCGCCCAGATCGCGCAGGAGGCCTGTCGCGCCTGCGCGGCCGAGTACGGCGTCGACATTCCACCGAGCGAAGTACTCGAGTGCATCGCCGCGACCACCGCCGAACTCGGCTGGGTCGCCACCCAGAAGGCGAAAGCACTGCCTTGGCGAAACGGGGCCATTGCCGCGTTCGGCCGCAACCACGGCGTCGCCACCCCGACCACCGATCGGCTACTCGGTGCGGCCGGTGAGGGCTGAAACGGGCAAGAGACCGGAGCGTTTCTTGGTCGGAACCTCGACCCGCCAGCGACCGCCGGGTCTGCTGGGCGGATCGAGTTTCCACTTCACTTTCCCCTACACGCACTTTCGAAGGGACGGTTGTGGATGCATGCTGCGGATCGCTGGCTCCTTGCGCTCGCTCTCGGGTGCTCATTCGTGAGTTTCCCGGCGTCGACCACCAACGCCGACGACCTCTTCGTACGGGCGGACGGCCACTTAGCGCTCGCCCCGCAGCTGGCTCAGCATATCGCGGGTGCTCTGCACCTTGGGGCCGCCGACCAGGGCAATGCGGCCACCGTAGCTGCGAACGGTGTCGCGCTCCGGGAGTTGGTCGACCGTGTAGTCAGTACCCTTGCAGTGGACCTCCGGCCGTAACAAGAGCAACAGGGAGTCCGGGGTGTTTTCGGTCAGCGGGACCACGAAGTCGACTGCGGCGAAGGCCGCGATGAGTTCCATCCGTTCGCCGTCACGGTTCACGGGCCTGCGATCCGGTTTGATGCGACTCATGGAGTCGTCGGAGTTGACGGCGACGATGAGACGATCGGCCTCGGCCTTGGCGGCCGCCAGGTAGCGGACGTGACCGACGTGCAGAAGTTCGAAGCAACCGTTGGCGAAGGCGAAAGTCTTGCCGGTGGCCCGCAGCCGCTCGACGACCGGCACCAGCTCATGCGCGTCCATGAAGATCTTGTGCTCCACGGGTCCTCTCTCGTCGGCACCTTCGCCGGCTCCAGGTACACTCGCGATCACCCGACCACCAGCTTTCGAAAACTCTTCTTCCCCACCCGCAAGATTTGTCCAGACCTCACCGCGAGCCGCGCGTTCGGGTCGTCCACGCGATCGCCGTCGAGGCGGACGCCGCCATCCTGGATCTTGCGCCGCGCCTCGTTGTTGGTACCCGCGAGACCGCCGCGCACCAAGAGATCTACGATCCAAATCTGGCCGGCTGCATCCAGCTGGTCCGCGCCGACGGGGAGTTCCGGCATGTCCTCCGGGTTCAGCCGATCGCGAAAGACCCGGTTGAAGGCTTCCTCGGCCGCTCGGCCAGCTTCTGAACCGTGGTACAGCTCCACGATCGTGCGGGCGAGCGTGGCCTTGGCGTCGCGCGGACCCGCACCGAGAATACGATCGATCTCCGCGGTACTCGAATCGGTGCACAGCACGAAGTAGTCGCGGATCAGAGCGTCGGGGAGCGACATGGTCTTGCCGAAGATCTGCTCTGGGGCCTCGTTGATACCAATGAAGTTGCCGTAGCTCTTGGACATCTTGATTTCGCCGTCGGTGCCGACCAGCAGCGGCAGCGTCATGCAGACCTGCGGTTCCAGACCGCGCTGCCGCATGAGGTCGCGGCCCAACAGGAGGTTGAAGGTCTGGTCGGTGCCACCGATCTCCACGTCCGCACGCACTTGGACGGAATCATACGCTTGCATCAGTGGGTACAAGAACTCGTGCAGCGAGATCGGCTGAGCCGCCTGGTAGCGAGCCCGAAAGTCCTCGCGCTCGAGCATCTGCGCCACCGTGATGGAGGCCGAGAGCCCAATGACTTCGAGGAAAGCCAGCTTGCTGAACCACTCCCCGTTGTAGACGACCTCGGTCCGCTCGGCGTCGAGCACCTTCCAGGCCTGGTCCAGGTACGTCAGCGCGTGGTGGTGGACTTCCTCGTGCGTGATCTGTGGCCGAGTCTTGTTGCGCCCCGACGGATCGCCCACACAAGCGGTGTAGTCACCGATGATCAACACGACCTGGTGGCCGCAGCGTTGGAACTGGCGCAGCTTCCGCAACTGGACTGCATGCCCCAAGTGCAGATCGGCGCTGGTCGGATCCACCCCGAGCTTCACACGCAACGGGCGCCCGTCGGCTCGGGATCGCCGCCACTTTCTCTCGAGTTCGGGGAGCGTATCGATCGTTACGGTCCCCCGCGTGAGCTCCTGCAGTTCATCGAGTGCCGCACTAGTCACGCGCGCGCCCACCCTTCCGAAGTCCAGCCCATAGCCTCCAACTCTCTGTGCGCGGCTCGCACCGCACGCCCGTGAACCGCTCGAGCAAGCGAAACAGCACCGCGTTGATGCCGGAGTTCGAATCGTCCAAACAGCCTGTCAGCAAGTCGACCACGCGGTCCTGTTGATCCTCATCCAGCAGGCCGTCGGTCAACTGCGCGCGGAGCAGATCGATCGCCACCACCGACCTCGCCGAGTCGAACCCGAGAAGACCGAGTTGCAGGTGCTTGTAGGGGTCCTCACGCACAACGTCGAGATCCTCCCTGAAAGTTGTCTGGGAGAACTCCTGCCAAGGAAGCGAACGCGGCAGCGGCTCGGCTCCCCGCTGCACGTGCGTCGCGTTGAAGGTGCCACGGACGACGAAGCGCTGCAGCACGGGGCTGGCGCCACCTGCGGGCAGCTCGAGCCGGATGGGAATTCGCTGGACCTCCCCGGGCCCCAACTTGAAGGGGCTCTCGACGGTGACGTTACGAGTCCCCTCCGTACTCCACTCACTGCCATCGGCGTAGCACTCCGTGAGTCGAAAGCGGGCCTGGCCGATCACCGAGGAGCCGCGCGAGGCGCCGATCTCGAGAACCTGCTCGGTGAGGTTCTCGACCACGAGACTGCCCAACAGCGAGCGTCGGGGAAAGATGCGGTCTCCGGGCGTGAACTCGAAACACGCCCCCAGTAGGTTCGCTCCCAGATGCCGACCTTCGGCGAGGCGGCGCAATCGCTGCAGTTCCGATCGAAAGGGGACTTCCGGCGCCACGAGCAAGAGGGCGTCGGCCAACCGGTAGGCGGTGCCGTAGTCGCCGAGTCGGATCAGTTGCTTTACCTTCTCGAAGCGACCCGCGAGGTACTCGTCCGCGGTCAGCGGCTTGGCGTCGTCGGCCCTCGCGTCGCTCGGGACCGCGCCGATGAGCAGCGGCGCCAGGCACGACGCGATCCGAAACAGCGAAACGACGAGCCCTTTCGACGGCGACGCCGCGCGGGCCCGAGTCGCCAGGGCGATACTCGCTGAGGACCGTGACTTCACGCCTTGCCCCTTCCAGGGTACGAGAACGAGTCGAGCGCGGTCCGCACAGTGACGCGCCGCCCGGTCGAGCCGCGGACAAGGCCCGGGCCCGCGTCATCCTTCCAACGAAGAACGACGCGGGCCCGAGTGAATGCAAACCGGCCTACTCCGGCGTCGACTCGGCGGCGGACTCCTTCGAGCCGCTCACGACACCGCGCTCCACCTCAGAGATGTCGGCGGCCTGGGCTGCTTGCAGCGCTTCCGGCGACAGCTCGGTACCTTCCGCCGACACCCGCTTGGCCTTGGTATCGGCTCCGAAGGTGGCGAGGTGCGCGGCCTCGGCCTCATCCAGCGCAGCGCTGTCCTCGGCCGTCACTTCCTTCAGGCTCAGACCAATCTTCCGGTTCTCCGAGTCGATCTTGATGATCTTCACGTCGACCTTCTGATTGACCTTCACGCACTCTTCCGGCGACTCGACCTTGCGATCGGAGAGTTCCGAGATGTGTAGCAAGCCCTCGAGGTCATCCTCCAGCTGCACGAAGGCGCCGAAGTTCGTGATCTTGGTCACGACCCCCCGCACCACGGTGCCGATCTGGTAGACGTCGGGGATGCTCTGGAGCCATGGGTCTTCGTCCATTTGCTTGAGACCGAGGGCTACTCGCTTGCGCTCTTGATCGACTTCCAGCACCACCGCCCGAACCAGGTCGCCCTTCTTGAGCAACTCGCTCGGGTGCAAGACCTTCTTGGTCCAGGACATGTCGCTGACGTGGAGCAGGCCGTCGATGCCCTCTTCGAGTTCGACGAACGCGCCGTAGTTCGTGAGGTTCCGGACGGTGCCCTCGACCAGCGAACCGACGGGATACTTCTCGTTCACCAGCGTCCAGGGGTTGACCTCGACCTGCTTCATGCCGAGCGAGATCTCTTGCTTGTCCTTCTTGATCTCCAGCACGACGACCTCGAGCTCGTCGCCCTGCTTGACCATCGCGCTCGGGTGGTTGACCCGCCGGGTCCAAGACATCTCGGACACGTGAACCAACCCCTCGATACCTTCCTCGAGCTCGACGAAAGCACCATACGAGAGGACATTGACGACCTTACCGCGGATCCGGGAACCAACGGGATAGCGTTCCTCGATGCTGTCCCACGGACTCGGCTGGGTCTGCTTGAGGCCGAGCGAAATGCGCTCGCGATCCTTGTCGACTTTCAGGACCCGGACGTCGATCTCGTCGTCGATTTTGACCATCTCCGACGGATGATTGACTCGACCCCACGACATGTCCGTGATGTGCAACAAGCCATCGATGCCGCCCAGGTCCACGAACGCTCCGAAGTCGGTGATGTTCTTGACCACACCCTTGCGCACCTGGCCGACCTCGATGTCGGTCAGCAACTTGCTCTTCTCTTGTTCGCGGGTCTCTTCGAGCAGCTTGCGACGGCTCACGACGATGTTCATCCGCGGCTCGTCGATCTTGATGATCTTGCACTCGAGATCGCGCCCGATGAACTCACCCACGTCACCGACGCGACGGATCGAGATCTGCGACGCCGGCAAGAACACCGGCACGCCGATGTCGAGCAGCAAGCCACCCTTGATCTTGCGCGTCACGCGCCCACTCACCACGTCGCCTTCGTGGTAGGTAGCGATCACCTTTTCCCAGCCACGAATCCGGTCTGCCTTGCGCTTGGAGAGGAGCACCAAGCCTTCATCGTCCTCGACCGCCTCCAGCAGCACGTCGACCTTCATGCCCTCCCGGAGGGACGAAGGATCTTCGAAGTGATCGATCGGCACGATCCCCTCGGACTTGTAGCCGACGTCGACCATGACCGCGTCTTTGGTGATGGAGACGATCGTGCCCTGCACGATCGAGTCGATCTCCAGGTCGGTCACCGACTGTTGGAAGAATGACTCTAGCTTGGTGTCATCGACCGCGCCGAGAGCGCGCTCGAGCTCACCTGCGAGATAGTCGTCGGAGATGGAAAACTGTTTGAGAAGTTCGTTCTTCGCCATTAGAGAAAACTTCGATCAATCAAAAGTTGAAGTTGCTTGACAGTGGAGCGTTCGCGACCGGACGAGTCGGTGCTCGGACTCCCCTCCTCTGGGTTCCGAGAATTCGAACAAGCACTCGGCAACGACGACACTCCACCACGCCTCGATCACGGCCGCGTCAACGCGCGGTCACCGTCGCGTCACCGCTACGGATCGATCCAGGCTACCCTACGGTTTCGGCGCGACCGGCCCGTGAGCGCTCGGCTCGCGGACGATCACAGCGTCTCCGTCCAATGAATCATCACGACGATCTGCGAACTCGAACGGCGCGCCGAGGGCCAGGAGGCTCCCCCGCAGCGCCGCCGCACACACCTCTGGGTCCGCGCCGCGCTCGAAGCGCAGCGGCGGCCCGAATCGAACCGACGTCGGCACCGGGCGCGGAAACGACGCCCCGCGTCCGAGCGCCCGATAGCTGCCGGACACGTACGCCGGAACCACCGGGACCCCCGCGAGTTGGGCGATTCGGACAACACCCGTCTCGATCTTACCCAAGTGCCCGTCCTCACTGCGAGTCCCCTCTGGGAAAACGAGCACCCCCTGGCGGTCGGCGAGCAGCTCCAAGACGCTGCGGATCGCCTCCTTGCTCACCCCCCCGCGGTTCACGGGGAAGGCGTTGAGCCTGCGGATCAGGGCCCCGAGCGGCCCGCGAAACAGGGTCGCCCGAGCCATGAAGTGGATCGGCCGCCGCACTCGACACCCCACGAGCACCGGATCCAAGTAGCTCGCGTGGTTCGGCGCGAGCAAAAACCCCCCTTCGCGAGGGACGTGCTCGTGACCGGCCGACCGGTGTCGCAGGTACACCGTCGCCGTCACTCGCGCCAAGAACCTCATTAAGTAGTAGAGGAACCCGGCTCGATCGCGAGCCACTTCTTCGGCACCCACTGCATGATCTCCTGCACCACCATCGCGACGGTCTGGGCGGTGCTGTCGACGACGCGCGCGTCCGGTGCTGCCACCAGCGGCGCCACGGGCCTCCCGCGGTCGCGTCGGTCGCGCGCTTCGATCTCGGCCTCGACGCCGGCCAGGTCGAGCGATTCCGTCGCGGCCCCCTGCTGCCAATCCGCCAGGCGGCGCCGCGCACGTTCTTCGACCGAGGCGGTGAGGAACACCTTCAGCGGGGCATCCGGGTAGACCACGGTCCCCAGATCCCGGCCCTCGGCCACGACGATACGGTCCGGCGGCAGCGCGCGTTGCAGCGGCAGGAGCGCGGCACGCACTTCCGCGGCATCCGCGAGCCAGTGGATCTCGCGCGTCACCCGCGGCTCATGGAGCTCCGCGCCCGACGTCCACACCTTCGTGTCCCCGCGCGCAGCGACCACTCGCAACTCGGCACCCACCACCTCGAGCGTCAGCGGGTTGTCCGCCAAGACCCCCAACACCTGGCTCGGCTCGGTCAGGTCGACCCCGGCCTCGAGTGCCAGAAAGGTCAGCAGTCGATAGATCACGCCGGTTCCGAAGGCGACCCCGTGGAGCCGATCCGCGAGGCTCCGCGCCACGGTGCTCTTTCCGCAACCGGCAGGCCCGTCGATCGTGACGAGGCGGTTGGGGCTCCTGCGCAACGATGTCGGCATTCGTCCTTGCAGCTTCCGATCGTCCTCTGCGTCGCGCAAAAGCGGGGCAGCCTAGCGGTTCGGGCGCGCGGCCGCAACCCTTACGCCGTCGATCGGCCCCCGTCTGGGCCTCCAGACCGGTCCGCGCGGCGCCCGACGACAAGGGGCCAAGACTCCGCCGCAAACGTCATCCCCGAACCGTCGGCGCCCGCCATGACACGATCACGAAACCCGCAATGAACAGCGCCAGCGACGGCACCGACAGAATCGCCCAACCCCGCAAAACGATCAGTGCGGGTAGGGTCAGGTAGATCGCCATGAGCGGCTCCAGCCATGCAACCGGGTCGCGCCGCCGGGCGCTTCGCGCTTCGCGGTGGAGGCCGCCCTTGGGGGTGCGGTCGAACACCCGTGACTGGCCCAGCAACCCCCGGAGGATGGCGCGCGTGTTGTGCAAGCTCATTCCCAACCCGAGTGCCATCAGCAGCGGCAAGCGCAGCACGAAGAAGCGCCCCGGCCGCCGCCCTTGGCGAGCAGCCCCGTAGAAGACGAACACCGACAACGTCGCGAACACGAAGAACGGAAGGTCGGCCCAAAACACGAAGGCGGCACGACTCTGATCGAGCCGCAACAGTACTGCCACCGGCACCGCGAGGGCCATGAGGAAGAGCAGCAGGTAGGCGAGATTGCCGGTCAGGTACAGGGTGAGATCGAGCTTGTCGAGGCGGCTGAGCGAACTGCGCCAAACCTTCGGCAAACACTGCTTCGCGGTCTGGAGCGAGCCGGAAACCCAACGATTCTGCTGAACCTTGTAGGCCGCCATCGCCTCCGGCAAGGAACTCGGTACCCGCACCTCATCGAGGTAGCGAAAGCGCCAACCCCGAAGCCACGCGCGCACGGACAGGTCAAGGTCTTCGGTCACCGTGTCGGCGCGCCAGCCGCCGGCGTCCTCGATTGCGCTGATGCGCCAGACCCCCGCCGTACCGTTGAAGTTGAAGAACCTCCCCGCGGCGGCACGCGCGCAGTGTTCGACCGCGAAGTGGCCATCGAGCAACACCGCCTGGACGCGAGTCAGCAAGTTGGCGCCCTCGTTCAAGTACGACCAACGGGTCTGGACCATGCCGACGCGGGGATCGGCGAACGGGGCAATGGCACGCCGCAAGAAGTCGGAGGGGATGACGAAGTCGGCGTCGAAGATCGCCACGAACTCGGCGGAGGTACGCTCGAGCCCAGCGCGCAAGGCACCTGCCTTGTAGCCGGCGCGAGTCGATCTTCGGAGGTGTTCGATCGGCACGCCGAGTTGGCGCCAGCGAGACACCTCACGCGCGACGAGGTGCTCCGAGCCATCGTCGGAGTCGTCCAGCACCTGGATCTCCAGCGCAGACCGGTCGTAGTCGAGGGCCGCGGCCGACTCGATCAAACGCGCGGCCACTTCGCCTTCGTTGTAGAGCGGGAGTTGCACCAGCACCTTGGGCCAGGATCCTCCGGCACCCCCGATCCCGAGGGTCCGAGCGATTCCGTCGTCGACCGACTCCACCGGCTGAGCGCGCAGGTTCGGGCCGCGCTCGGTTGCGGCGTGTCGCCGTCGAGCCCGTGCACGACGAGCCCAAAAGCACCCATACGCGAGCCAGTAGCGATGACAACCGTAGGTGACCATCGCGCCGAGCAGGACGACGTACAGAACCCCGAAGAAGATCATGGTGGCGACAGGTTCTCGGCGCGGCGGTCGGGCGGCGACACTCCGGGCGAGCGGTAGCCGTCCAGATCGACGTGCACGCGTTGATAGCCGCGGCGGCGCGCCTCGGCGACGAAGGCCTCGCGCCAGCCGCGCACTCCGATGCGGTCCAGTTCCACGGCGTCGACGGTGACGACGACGTCGCGCGCCTCGACCCGCGCACGACGCACTCGAAAGCCCGCCGCCGTGAGAATCTGCTCGAGCGCCTCGACGTCGCCGAGAACCGTTGCGTCGACGCGGGTCCCGACCCGCACCCGCGAAGCGAGGCAGGGCTGCGCCGGGCGATCCCAGTTCGGGAGCCCCCACGCTTGGGCGAGTTCGCGGATCTGCGCCTTGCCGAAGCCGGCTTCGCGGAGCGGACTCCGTACCCCTTGCCTCGCGGCCGCCGTCATGCCCGGGCGATCGGCGGCGAGGTCGTCCAGATTCGTACCGTCGCAGACCGACCAGCCCGTCAGCTCCGGCGCCGCAGCGAGCCGCGAGTAGAGTTCGGTCTTGCAGTGGAAACAGCGATCTCCCGCATTCGCGGCATACGCTTCGCGCTCGACTTCCTCGGTGGCGAGTTCCAAGAGCGGCGCCTGCAGCCAACGAGCCACTTCGCGCGCCGCTTCCAAGTCGGCCCGGGCCAAGCTCGGAGAAACACCGATCGCGGCCACGGCCTGGTCGCCGAGAACCCGTCGCGCCTCGGCGTAGAGCAGGCTGGAGTCGACGCCTCCGGAGAACGCAACCGCGACCGGCGACAGCGCCAAGAGCGTCTCTCGGAGGCAGGCTTGGCGTTCGATGAGCGCGGCATCGTCGAGGGTCGGGCCGTCCACCGAGGGCATTGTCTTCATGGTCTGCCTGGCTTCATGAGGTGTCTGGTTCACTCGTCTTTGAGGGAACGCCGCAGCAGGTCGCGAATCCCCTCCGCAACGGGCTTCCGCTCGTGCACGATCCGAAAAACTTCCTCCGAGATCGGCATCTCGACGCCGACTTCGTCAGCCAGCGCGACGACGGCCTTCGCCGTGTGCGCTCCCTCCACCACCCCAACCGCATTCGCGAGCAGTTCCTCGGGGTTCTCGCCCTGACCGACGCGCAGGCCGAAGGCGCGGTTACGCGAGTGCTGACTGAAGCACGTGACGATGAGGTCGCCCACACCGGACAGGCCAGCAAACGTGCGCGCTTGACCGCCGAGGGCCTCGCCAAGACGTGCCATCTCGACCGATCCACGGGTCACGAGCGCCGCCAACGAGTTGTCGCCGAAGCCGTGGCCGAGGGCGATTCCGGCCGCCACCGCGATCACGTTCTTGAGCGCCCCACCGAGTTCGACGCCTCGGTGATCGTCACTGAGATACACACGAAAGGTGTCGGAGGACAAGGCCAGCTGCAAGCTCGCCCCGACCGTTCGGTCAGGGTGCGCGAGAACCACCGCGGTGGGCACGCCGCGCACGACCTCCTCGGCGTGGCTGGGACCCGACAGCACGCCGACCTCATGAGCGAGCCCCGCTGCGCGCAGAATCTGCGACGGCAGCGCTTGCGTTCCGATCTCGATGCCCTTGGAGGCCGACACCCAGGGCACGTCCGCCGGGATCTCCGAGGACCGTTCCGCCAGGACGCGTCGCAGGTGCTGGGTCGGCACGACCGAAATCGCGATCGCGTAGGGGCCGTCTGCGCGATCGCCGGGTTCGATCGCCGCGACTCGGTCGTGCCACGAGGCGAGGTCCGGCTGCAACGGCAGGCAGCCGGACCGCAGCGCCGCGGCACGTTCCGGACGCCGACACCAAAGGCGTACACGAAAGCCATTGCGAACCAACACTTGGGTAAGCGCGACCGCAAACGAGCCGGCGCCGAGAACGAAGGCCATGGGGGCGTTGGACGGCAGCGACGGCGAACGCGAAGTCGCTCCCGAAGCGAGGTCAGGCGCCATCATCCAGCCCCCCGTCCGGCCGCGGTTCGACGGAACAGCGATTGGAGGTTGCGATGGTGCCGAGCGAGCACGAGCACGGAGAGGAGCAGCAGGAAGCCGGCGAACACCGGCTGGGGGCGGGATTTCGTCAGTTCGAGGACGCCCGCGACGCCCGCGCCGAGGGCGGCGACGGACGACGCCAAACCGACGTTTCGCGCCCCCCACAGCAGCCCACCCCACAGGAGGAGCAGGATGCCGAGCAACGCCGCATCCAGCGCCAACAGAACCCCAGCAGCGGTGGCCACTCCCTTGCCGCCGCGAAACCGTAGATAGGGACTGAAACAGTGCCCGGCGATCGCGCAGGCGCCTGCGATCACGGGCAGCCAAGCGAGGTGTTCCGAGAAGACCTCCAAGCGCTTCCCGCCCCACACCGGCAGAGCTCCCTTCGCGGCGTCCAAGACGAAGGCGACCACTCCCCAGCCGACGCCGCGAGCGCGCGCCAGGTTGGTCGCCCCGACGTTCCCGCTGCCAACCTGGCGAATGTCGACCCCCAAAGCCCTGCCGAGGAGCAATGCAAACGGCACCGCACCCAAGGCGAACGCGAAGAGCAACCACGCGATGACGATCATTCTGGTGTGCACCACTCCTGTCGCTGGCGGACGATTGGTTCCGCGCGCGCGAGCATCGTACCTTCTCGTAGGCACCCCTTTTGCCTACGGGTCGCTCAATCTGACGCGATGCCGCCCGGCATCCTAGCGAAATCGGCGACGGGAATCCTCACCGCAGGAGAAGCGGAGAATCGGCCAAAATGTCCAGCGAGCTAGTGCAAGCCATTCGTCACCTGCAGAGCCAGAAGCCCAACGAGTCCTCGCGATCCCGGGGGCCTACCGGAAGCGAGAAAGTCCTGGACCAGTTCCGGGAGGGGCTGTCCGCGGAGATCCAGCAGCGGATCCAGCGGACGGTCCAGCGGTTCTCACGGGCCCTCGACGACTTGGGCGTCTGCGCCCCCGAGTCGCGCGGGGAGACCTCCCTGAAGGACACGCAAGAGATCGTCTTCTCCGAGGCGAACCGCCTGTCGGGGGCGTCCAGCCCCGCCAGTACCGGGGCGTCTGCGGCCGCCCGTGAACTCCAACGCCTGCACCGAGAGCTCATCGAGCTTCCGGGGCGAGTCGCCGCAGCGGTGACGTCGAGCGCCGATTCGGGAGTGTCCGGCGACGAGCCCGACTCCCGGGAGATTCTGCAAGCGATCGTTCAGAAACTGGGGTGGCTCGAGGACACCGCACGCCGGCTCGAGGACGGCCTCGACGACTTCGGTCGAGGCGCACCCGCGACTGCTGCCGCGGATGCGGGTTCCGAGGTCGCGACCGGCGAGGCACTCGAAGCGCGGCTGACCGCCGCCTTGACGCGACTCCTGGACGAACGGGTCCCGGCCCCGCCGCCGGGCCTCGACGAACTCCGCCAGGTCGTCGCCGAACAGCTCTTCGCGATGCAGGTGGACACGCCCGCGAGTGCGGCGCCGTCGCCGCCGGCCATGCCAAACGTCGAAGCGCTGATCGACTCGGCGCTGCAGCGCGCCGCGGCGACCGCGGTCGCCGGCGTCCAAGAGAAGCTCACGGCGGTGGAAGGGTCGCTCGACCGGCTGTGCGCTCGGCTCGACCAGATCGAAACGGCGGTGACCCAGACCGTGCAGGGGCAGCCCCCACTCGAAGCCCCCGAACCGAGCCTGCTGGCGACGCGACTCGAGCAGATGGAAGACAAGGTGATCTCCGCCCTCGCTGCGCGCAACACCGAGGCGGAATCGTCCCACGCGCTCGACCTGACGCCTTTGGTCGAACGTCTCGCCGCGCTCGAGTTCGGCCTTCAAGCGCGGGCCGCGGAGCCCAGCCCGGGCGCCGTCGCAAACGAGGCCACGGTGACGAATGAGGCGATGGGACCCCTCGCGGAGTGGCTCGAGCGTCACGACTCGCTCGCGACGACCCTGGACTCGCTCCGTCGGGACCTTTCGATGTTGGTGCACGCGGTCAATGCGCACATGGAGCAAGGACTCGAGCGATCCGACGCGATCCTCGAAGAACTCCGCCGTCGGGCGGTGGAGGGGGTTGCAGCGGCCGGCGCGGCGGGGAGCGACACCCCACTCGTCCTTGCGCGCCTGGAGGAACTCAGCACCCTGCCCGATCAGCTCCGGCTCCTCCTGCAACCACCGACGAGCCCAGAGGCGGCTCCGAGTGCGGAGAGGAGTTTCGAAGCCTGGGCCGAGCGAATGGAGCAAACGGTTGTGCGGGTCTCGGAACTGGTCGCCCTGCCCGATCAACTCGCAGAGAACCTGCGTCAGATCCTGGTCGACTGGGTGCCCCCGACCGCCGGTGGGCCCACCCCCGATGCGCGGGAAGGCGACACCCCCGACTGGGTGCAACGGATGGAGCGGGTGCTCGACCAGCTGAAGCCGCTGGGTGACCTTCCAAGCCAGTTGGAGAGTCGGGCGAACCAGTGGATCGAGAGCTGGGGCGAGGCTCGAAGTGACGCGCGCAGCGCCCAAGACGGTGGGGCTTCACTGCCGGTCGTGGACCCGGCGGCGCTCCAGGGCCTCACCGAGCTGCCGGAGCGGATCAGCGAGATCCTGCTCGCGATCGGTGAAGCGAATCAGCACGGACTCACGACCCTGGTCCAGGACTCGGTCGATCACCTGGTGGGTCGCCTCGAGGGACTGCTCAAGAAGCGCTGAGGAAGCCGCGGTCGCACACGCCGGCGTGGAACCGGCGGCGAGGGCCGCCGCCTGGGTGGATGGACGCGGCACCCGCCAGGCTACCGGCGAGCAGGTCGCGAACGACCTGCTCGCACTTCTTGCCAGGGGCTACGCCAAACTCAGCTTCTTTCGCTCCCGGCCGATCTCGTTGAAGAGTCGACCGCGGGTCTCTTCCTCGGCCAGCTGCCGCGAAAACACATCGTCGCGTTTCGCCTGCAATTTCGCCCTCAAACCCAGGGCGCGCGCAAGCCGTCCCTCGAGAAACTCGAAGGTCTCCCGCAGCTTGGTGTGCGAGAAGAGATCGTTGAACAGAGCGTCCAGGAACGGCTGGAGAAGGTGCTCGAAGTCGTCCGGTTCAATGAGGAGCTCTTCCAGACACACGAGTTCTACCAGCGACGCCTTTAGGTTCCGGTCTGCGCCCTCGACCATCTCCTTCGCGCGCCCTACGGTCGAGTGCTTGAAGAGATCGATCAGGAACCCACTTTCGACCCAACGATCGATGGCGAACTGGCTGCGCGAGGCCAGGATGAAGTCACGTGCCGAAGTCAGATAGTCGACGGTGCGGTTCACGGAGAACAGCGCCTCGTCGTAGTTCATGAGGTCCTCGGTCAGAGTGTTCCAGCTGCGTTCGGTCGACTCGAAGCGTGCCGAAATCTCGGAGATCATGCCGACCTCCTTGACATCGAAACTGACCAACGCCTCCGCGCGTTCGTTCGCGAGCCCCAGACGCTTTTCGGTGAATGCCTTGAAGGTCTCGAGCTTTCGCTGCAGCTCATCGACCTCCCGGCGGATGAAATCGCTCTGTTCCTCGAGCAGGGGCAGGGCTCCCACTGCCTGGAAGATCTCCCGAAGTTCCTCGGTCAAGCCTGGATCCCGTTCGACGGCAACGAGGTGCAGCACCTCGGGAAGGGAGTACCCCGCCAGTCGGTTACCCAGGGAGCTGGACCCCTTGCCGAGTTCGGCGTAGCGCTGCGCGGCCTCGACGACGCCGCGAAGGTGGAGCTTCAAGAAGTGAAGTTGGGTTCGCAGTCGCTGGGCTTTTTCGAGCTTGATCTCGCAATAGCCCATCTCCTTCTCGATCTTCTCGAGCCTCCGGAGCAAGGAGAGATCTCGCCGCATCCTACACCCTTTCCCGTACGAACCGTTCTGGCCGCCTCACCCCCCGCCGGGAGCCGAGATCGAGCGGTGCCGCCGCAACCGCGGGACCAAACCGAGCCAGAAAACTTGTCGTGCCTCTCCCAAGCCCATCGGGCGGCGGGCATCACCGCGCTCAAACAAAACAGGCAAAGTCACTTGCGTTGAATTCCGGGGCCCTCGACCCGGATCGCCCTGGTGCGAAGAGTCCCCTGATTGTACCGGCTGAACGGCGCGCACGACCAATTCGAGGACGATTTGCCCCAAATCGAACCGCGGCCGGGGTGAACGACTCGTTCCCTGTATCGTTTCCTTACGTTGCTGCCGGGTGAAACTGTTTGACTTACGTCCAGGTTCGCGCAAATCTCTTCCGTGAGCCGGCCCCTCCTCCACTGCCGCGACCGGCACGGCAAATGCTGCGGAACCGCGCCGCAGAAGCCCCTTTGCAAGCGGAGCCCCTTGTAAGACGGAGAGACCGGAATGTTGTTCCATGAATTTTTGGCGAGTGCCCTGACGCTTTGGACCACCCTCGTGGCGGGTCAACAGACTTCAGGTCAGGTTCGGCCGCCCGAGAGACCGACGTCTGAGACACCGACGCCTGAGACACCGACGCCTGAGACACCGACGTCTGAGACACCGACGTCTGGGCCCGCAACGACTCGACCCGCCGCGCCCGCGGCCGATCCCGCTGCAGTTTCGGACGAAGTCCCCTTCGCGTTCCCCGCGCAGCAAGCAGTGAACTACCGGGTGACTTACAGCGGCGAGCCGACCGGAACCGTGCGGGTTCAATGGCGCCCCGTGGAGGGTAAGCCCGAGCGACTGCTCGAAGGTACCTTCGACTACTCGGGCCGCGGGCGCCGCCTGATCTCCTCCACCGAGACTTGGCTCGACCCTGGGCTCCACCCCCTGCGCATGAAGCAGACCATCAACTCGTTCGCCAGCCCGGGCCTCGCTGGGGGACGCCAGGTCAGCTGCACTTTCACGGAAGGGGCGGCCACGACCCAGTTCTCGGACCTCTCCAAGGGGCAGACGCAGACGAAGGAGCACTTGATCGAGGGCGAGGTCTTCGTGCTGGAACGCCAGGCGTTCGAGCACTGGGTGGTGGTTGCGGCCTTGCTCGCCCGCCGCGGCTCACCTTCGCTGCAACTGTTCGAGCCGTCGGGGGGTGAGATGCTGAAGATCCAGTTCAACCGCCAGGCGCCGGCCGACACCGACCCACCCGGAACCTCGCGTTGGTACTTCCATCACACCACGTTCGCCGCGTCGCTTTGGGTGACCCCGGACGGGCAACTGGTGAAGTACCAGCAAGACGACACCGAGTTCGTTCGCGTCGAGCCGTGACGACCGGTTTCTCCCGGCGGCGCTACGAAGCCAGGAGGGCGTCGGCCGGGATTTCGGGCACCGCGGCGACGACGTCCTCGAGCAAGACGTCGGGGCGCTGGCCCTCGGCCTCCCCCTCGAAGTTGAGGAGCATTCGATGGCGCAGTGCCGGGCCGATCGTGGCGCGGATGTCAGCGAAGGCGACGTTGATCCGTCGGTCGAGCGCCGCACGAATCTTGCCGCCGAGGATCAGGGCCTGCGCGCCGCGCGGGCTCGCACCGTAGCGCACGTAACGACGGACGCTCTCGGGGGCGCTGCTATCGTGAGGGTGCGTCGCGAGGATCATCCGCGAAACGTAGTCGCGCACATGTGGAGCCACGACGACTTCACGAACCAGCTGCTGGGCGGCCAAGATCTGCGGACCGTCCATCACTTTGCCGGGTGACGCTTCATAGGCATCCGTCGTGCGGCCGAGCACTTCGTTGAGTTCTTGCCGCGTCGGAAACTCGACCAGGACCTTGAACAGAAACCGATCGAGCTGGGCCTCGGGGAGCGGATAAGTGCCGTCCATCTCCAGCGGGTTCTGGGTTGCGAGCACCAGAAACGGCAGATCGAGACGACGGTGGTCGCGCCCCACGGTAACGGTCTTCTCCTGCATCGCTTCGAGAAGGGCAGACTGAGTCTTGGGGGTCGCGCGGTTGACCTCGTCGGCCAGGATGATCTGCCCGAAGATTGGGCCCGGCTGAAACTCGAACCGCTTCCGCCCTTGTTCGTCCTCCATGACGATGCGCGTGCCGATGATGTCCGCCGGCATGAGGTCCGGCGTGAATTGAATCCGGGAGTAGCCGAGGTCGAGCACCGCCGCGAGAGTACGCACCAACAGGGTCTTGCCGAGCCCCGGCACTCCTTCGAGGAGGCAATGCCCACCGCCGAACAGCGCAATCAAGGTGTTGGTGATCACCTCGTCCTGGCCCACGATGACCTTGCCGAGTTCGGCGCGAATCCGTCCGAAGTCGTCGCGAAACCGTGCCAGCCGATCTTCTAAGTCACTCATGGAACGGTAAGCCTTTCGCTACGGCGCGCGGGTGCACTTCCGGGAACCCCGGGACTAGCCCCGAATCAAGCGCATTCACAAGCAACTCGAGTCTCGAATCAAGCGCATTCACAAGCAACTCGAGTTCGCGCGTGGCGCGAGGGGGCTTGCGAAAGGCCCCCCCAAGAGAGCAGCGCCGAAGACGAGCCTTCTCGGGGGATTGGGGGAAGCCGTTTCGCCGCGCCAAGCTGGTGGTAAGTGTGGGGCCCGGGTGGAACGAGGTTCCGTGGCGCGAGGCCGGGTGCGGACAGGCTGTCCGCGATCCCTGGGCGCGGGGGGTGCGGGAGTACGCGGGCTCTTGGGTATGCGTCGCGTCGGCATCGATCCGTCGGAGCGGCCGGATTCTGCCGGCCAAAGGAGGCGCCGCGCCGCCCTTTGTGGCATATACTGCCGCGCTTGTCGCTCGTTCGCCGCGCGCCATCTGACCCCAGGTCCAAGGGCGGCATACGGGCGGCCTCACCCAACGACCCCGAGCCTCAGATCGGAAAGGGCCTCCCCATGCTACGCACCGCTGCGCTCCTGTTGGCCGTGTCTTGCTTGTCCGCATGCGAACTCGCTGCGCCGCGAACGAGTACGCCCCCGGTGACGGCAGGTGGTTCGAGCGCGGCGCCCAGGATCGACGAAGAAGTCACCACGCCGCAACGCGGGCGGTCGGAGTGGACGCGAAACCGCGACTTCGAGAACGTCCCGGCGGCGCACGTGAAGACCTTGAGCATCCGCTGTGGCGAGGGCCCCCTGCGGGTCGAGGGGACGACTTCCGGCACTCTCGAAGTGCGATCGGTGATCTGGGCATGGGCCGAGAACCCAGCCGAATCCGAGCGGATCTGCCGCGAGGTCGAGGTCAGCCTCCAGTCGACCGAGACCGAGAACCCCGTGCTCGTGGTCAGCGAACCGGTGCTCGGGGCCGGGGGTCGGAGCTATCAGGTCGACCTCGTGGTCCAGGTACCGGCGGGCGTCGCGGTGAGCATCGTCGACGGCGGCGGCGCGATCGATGTGTCGGCGCTCGATCGCGGGGTGCGCATCGAGAATGCCAGTGGTCCGGTCATGATTCGGCGGGTTCGCGGGGGCATCGACCTCCTGAACCAAGGGGGACCGACCGAAGTGACGGAGGTCTCGGGGCGGATTCAAATCCGCGACGCAGGCTCTGCGTTGTTGGTGACGATGGCGGACGGTGAAATCGACGTGACCGACTCCGGAGGCAAGCTGAGCATTCAGCATGTTACCGGCACGGTCACCGCGCGCGGCAACCGCGACGGCATCGACCTGCTGAACATCGACGGCCACGCAATGCTCTACGGAATCCCGGCCGATACCGCCCACTCGAGCTTCAAAGGCGTGGGGAACCTCAGCCTCCAAGCCAGCGAAGACTGAGCCCCGGCGGCCGATGATTCTGCGAGCGCGCGGACGAAAGTACCTTCTCTC
Organism: Planctomycetota bacterium; assembly: GCA_050246115.1. GTDB lineage: Bacteria > Planctomycetota > UBA8108 > UBA1146 > JAJFFE01 > JBFWWP01. The sequence continues at coordinate 36,951 of JBFWWP010000022.1, read as the reverse complement.
GTACGAGATGAACGTCCACCGAGGCGACACCCGGCGGCAGTTGCTCGACGCGATCGACCGCTATGTCGTGCCGGTGCGTGATCGCGTGCGCGCCGATGGTCCGTTTGGCATCGCCCCGAGGGTTGGCCGTACGCTCCTGAGAGAACTCGCGGCTCCGCGCGCGGCGGCCGACCTCCGCGCGCGTCTGGAAGAGCGCGGACTGTTCGCCCTCACGGTGAACGCCTTCCCGCTCCAGGACTTTCACGCCCGACGCGTGAAGGAGCAGGTGTACTCTCCGCCTTGGACCACCCGAGAACGTGCGGTGCTCACGCAGCGGGCCGCCGACCTGCTGGCGATCCTCGCGCCGGACGGCCTCACGGCGACGATCTCCACGCTCGGCGGAACCTACCGGAGTTGGGGCCACGAGCAGCGCGACTTCGAGCGCATGGCGGGCCACTACTTGCTCACCGTGCGCCACCTGGCAGAGATCGAGCGGCGTACGGGCAAGCGCCTGGTGCTCACGGTCGAGCCCGAGCCCGACACCACGCTCGAAACCGCGGATGATGTCGTTGCGCTCGTCGATCGCTTCCTACGCCCCAAGTTGGCGGAGGTCATCGCCCGCCCGCTGCGCCTCGCGCGCGCCGCCGCGGCCGACCTCTTTCAGCGCCACTTCCAGGTCAATCTCGACGTCTGCCACCAATCGGTTCTGTTTCGGGATCCGGTGCAGGAGTGGCGGAAACTCGAGGCTGCAGGGCTGAGCGTGGGGAAGCTCCACCTGACGAGCGCACTCGCGCTCGAGCGGCCAGGGCGCCGCGCGTCGGCGTTCCAGGAACTGCGTCACTACGACGAGCCCCGCTACCTGCACCAATTCGCGGCGCGGCGCGAAGACCACACGCTCGTGCGTGGCGCCGACCTCTCGCACTTGGACGCCGTCGATCTGCGGGACGTCACCGAGGTCCGGTGCCACTTCCACGTGCCGCTGTCGAGTGCGCGGATCGGTCGCTTGGGTACGACGCGCGCCGACACGGAGCGCGCGCTTCGCTTCGCCCTGCGGCATCCGCAACCACCCGCGCTGGTGATCGAAACCTACACCTGGCCGCTGCTGGCCAGCGGCCGCTCGCCGGAGCGCCAGATTCGCGGCATCGCGCGCGAGTATCGTTGGGTTCGCAGCACCGCCGCGGCCCCACTGCGAAACAAGCCTCGGAAGTGAGGCGCGTTCCGCAGTGGCGCCACAAGGCCATTGCTATGGGCAGGAGCTAGACGCGGCGCAGTCGATGCCATCCAGGGTCGGGTCCAACCCACAACCGGGGTGCGGCGCAGGCGGAAGCGGATCGCCGCTGAACAAGTCACCCAAGATCGAGATCATGTCGGCGATGTTGAACTGACCGTCGTCATTGGCGTCGCAGGCGTCGGTGCACGACTCCGGGCCGGAGCCCGAGAACAAGACACCGAGGCCGCTGACAGCGTCCGCGATGTTGTAAGCGGCATCCCCGTTGCAGTCCCCGCGAATGAACTGCACGCCGGGCGGGGTCGGGGGAGGCGGCGGCGGCAGAATCTGTCCACGAACCTCGCCGAGTGTGAAGGTCGACGAGTGGATGTTCACGTAGAGGAGACCGGCGTCGAAGTCCGCCATGTTGCCAGGCGTCAGGGCAACGGCGCCGATCTTCGGGTTGCCGGTCGGCAGCGCCACGACGATCCCACCGTTGGCACCCGGAGCCGCAGGTCCATGGATGTGCGCCACCGTCTGCATGCCCGTCAGGTCGGCGTAACGAACGTTGAAGCCGAGCATGTTCTGGGCGCGGTTCACGGCGAACAAGGCGTACCCGACTCCGGGACTGACCACCGGCGGGGTTTGAACTTCTTGGCTAGCGTCGAGCGGACTCAGCGAAGGAATGATCTGGCCACGGATCTCGCCGCCGGGGAACATGGTGCTGTGCACCAGAACATAGGATCGTCCCTCTAGAATGTCGTCCTCGAACTCATCGGGATAGCTCCAGCTTCCCACCTTGAGCGGTCCCGCGGGCAGAGTGTGCGGGGGCAGCGGATCGTTCTCGCCAAAGTTGCCCGGACAATGGATATGAGAGACGAACTCGGGAGAACTCAAGCCCGTGTACTCGATATGGTAGCTCAGCAGATTGTTCGCGATGTCGATGCTGAAGATCCCGAAGCCACGACCGGCAGAACCCGGCGAGGGATTGGGCTGCAGCCCGTCGATGGTGCACACCATGTCGCAGATTTGGCCGCGCACTTCGCCATCGGGAAACGCGTTCGAGTGGATGTCGATGTAGAAACGCCCGGCTAGCAAGTCGGCTTCCTGGGCCTCGTCAAAGTTCCAAACGCCCATCTTCACCGGCCCCAGAGGCATGGAGTGGACATGGCTCCCCGCCTGCCCCGGATCGGCCGGTCCGTGGATGGCCGCGATGGTCTCCCCACTGGCGAGGTTCGAAGTCACGACGTAGTACGTGGCGGTGTTGGCCGCTACGTCGATCGTGAAGACGCCGGCGCAGAAGGCGGCTGAACTCGATCCGGCAACGACTTGGAGGTCGTCGCCCAGCGCGCGCATCGTCACCGTGGTACCGCCGAAGGCCAAGCTCCCCATGCTGCACGCGATCCAGCAGGCCCCGGCGACTCGACCCAAACTACTTGCGGTCACGAGACACCCTCTCTTTCCACATCCGGTTGGATTCCTCGAATCTTGCGATCGGTCCCACCCCTTCCCTGGGTGCGAGTCGGAGCGCGGTTCGCCTCGCGCCAGACTCGCCGCGACTCGGTGGGGACAACTGGACCTCCTGCGAGGCAGTCTTGCGGCTGAAACACATCGTGCGCTGGCGCTCGCCGTCCACGAAGGTTACTGTGGCGATGTGCTCCGGGTGAACTTCGTGAAAGAGCGTCATGGAAAGTCGCGCCCCGTCGATCTCGGCGAGTGCGACTTCGAAGTAGAGCCATGCCGACTCCTGGTCGACTTCCTTGCCGACCCAGAGGAGTGGGAGGGGCTCACTCCCCGGTGCGCGGAACTGCAGGTTCGCGCCCACATAGGCTGCGACCTCGGTTTCCACCTGCGCGCTCGAACACACCCGAAACGTTTGCGCCAGGCGCGCACTCAAAGCCTCCTCGAGGTCTGCGATTGCGACCCGCAGCCCGACTTGGAGTCGTTGGGTTTCCCGGTCCAGTTCGACGTGCGCTGTACTGGTATGGTAGGGATGCGCGTGCGCCACGCCGGCAGCGAAGCAGATCAAACCCCACATCAATCCGGCGACGCCGGCAAACCGATAGCCCTCGCTGTAGAACCTTCGTGTCTCGCTAGCGGCCACGACGGAGATCCTCTCGCGGGGTGACGACCGGTGCCGCTCGACCGTCTTCCGAAGTCGTCGTGCCGCCCTCCGGCTTCGTCGCACCGTCGGACGACGGCGACGCCTTGGCCTCGGAGTCCGGCAGTGCGTCCTGCATCGGGTTCTTCTCCTTCTCACGCCGGAACAGCTTGAACCGCGACTCGATCGGCCGCCGCGGCCAGTGATTGTTCGTGAGGTCGACGTCCGCCGTCTCGAGGTGCGGGTCCACCACGATCGACGTGATCTCGCGGGTCGTCATCACGAGGCGCGAAACTCGCTGCGGGTTGCGGCGCCAGATCTCGGCCGGCAGTCGCAGTTCCTCTTGCGAGCCATCGGCGTAGGTGATCTCGAGGATCACCGGCATGACGAGGCCGCCTTTGTTCTCGAAGTCGAGCGCGTAGAAGCGGCGCTCCACGGAGAGCAAGGCAATCTCCTCGGGCTTCATGTCCTCGAGGATCTTCCGGAACTTCTCCCGATCCTTCTCGGTGACGTCGAGTTCGTCGTAGTCGTTGTAGAAGTCGTTCAACTCGGCGAAGAGGTCAGCTCGCCTGACCAACCCACGGTTGCGCTCTTCGCTCCGAGTCACCGGCTCCCGCTCACGGTCCTGGACGCGACGGGGCTTGTCGATATCGGGATCGAGCGTGTCCAGCGTGTAGAGGCGCACGGCTTCGATCGCGATGTCGACGGCGTCCGTGGAGTAGAACCAGCCGCGCCAGAACCAGTCTAGATCCACGGCCGAAGCATCCTCCATGGTGCGAAAGAAGTCAGCGGGCTGCGGCCGCTTGAACATCCAGCGCTGTGCGTACTCCCGAAACGCGAAGTCGAAGAGTTCCCGGCCGAGGATCGTCTCGCGCAGGATGTTCAGCGCCGTCGCTGGCTTGGCGTAGGCGTTGTTCCCGAACTGTAGAAGCGACTCGGAGTTCGTCATGATCGGGACTTGATTCTCACTCTTCATGAACTCGACGATGTGCTGCGGCTCACCCCGACGTGAGGGGTAGTCCCGCTCCCACTCTTGTTCGGCCAAGAACTGCACGAAGGTGTTCAATCCCTCGTCCATCCAAGTCCACTGCCGTTCATCGCTGTTGACGATCATGGGAAAGTAGTTGTGACCGACTTCGTGGATGATGACCGAGATCAAGCCGTACTTCGTCCGCTTCGAGTAGGTACCGTCTTCTTCGGGGCGCGGTCCGTTGAAACAGATCATCGGGTACTCCATACCGCCCACCGGACCATTTACCGAGATGGCGACCGGATACGGGTACGTGAACGTGTACCGCGAATACACATCGAGCGTGTGGATGATGGCCTGGGTCGAGTACCGGCTCCACAGCGGCTCCCCTTCGTTCGGATAGAACGACATGGCCAGGACCCGCTGCCCCGCGACGTGATGCCGCTGTGCATCCCAAATGAACTTCCGCGACGAGGCGAAAGCGAAGTCACGAACGTTCTGTGCCCGAAAGATCCAGGTCTTGGTGGCCGTAGCCCGCGATGACTCGTTGGCCTTGGCTTCCTCGGGCGTGACCACGAACACCGGGCGCTCCGCCCGCTCGGCACTCGCGAGCCGCTCGCGCGCGACTGGCGTCAGCACGTCCTCCGGGTTCTGCAGGACGCCGGTCGCGGCCACCACGTGGTCAGCCGGAACGGTGATCCGAACCAAGTAGTCGCCGAACTCGAGGGTGAACTCGCCGGATCCGACGAACTGCTTGTGCTGCCAGCCATTGACGTCGGTGTAAGCCGCCATGCGCGGGAACCACTGCGCGATCTCGTAGAGATAGTTGTCGTCCTTCTCGAAGTACTCGTAGCCGGATCGTGCGCGAATCTTCTTGGCGTCGTTGATCGCGTAGTTCCAATCGACCGAGAACGTGACCGAGCTGCCCGGGGCCAGCGGGCTCGGCAGGTCGACGCGCATCATGGTCCGTACGACGACGTGCGGTAGTGGCTCGCCGCGCGCCCCGCGGACGGCGGTCACGCGCATCCCGCCGGCGAAGTCCTCGAGAGCCAACAGGCGCTGCAGCGCGTCGTACGAGAACTCGTCGAAGTTTGGCGCGGTTTCGCTCGCGCGTCCGTCGGCATGCGGCTCGAAGATGTTCTGGTCGAGCTGCAACCACAGGTAGCGAAGCGTGTCCGGCGAGCGATTCGTATAGGTGATCGACTGGGTAGCCGTGAGATGTTGGCGGGCATCGTCGATTTGGACATCGATCACGTGATCCGCGCGCTGCTGCCAATAGCGGTGCCCGGGCGCCCCGGAGGCCGAGCGCACTTCGTTGGGCGTAGGGAGCACTTCTTCGAGCTGTCGAAAGCGGTCAGGCGGCGCGACGCGCTCCTGCGCCAACGAAGTCGTGGCTCCACAGAGGGCCGCGGCCAGGGCCACCAAGCCGGGGACGAGGCGTGTCTTCGTTCGCAGTGTCTTCATGAGTGGAATCATTGCCCTGAGCCAGTACGCGCCGCGGGGAAGTGCTCGCTCGCCGAGCACCGCACGCGCCGCGAGGATTGCGAGTGAGATCCATGAACCCGAGTGGAGAGCATACCGGGAATTCCTGCCCGCCAGAAGGTTCACCCGCCGATTCGGACGGACGAAACCCGTGCCGCGACGCCGGGCCCCCGCCTGACCCGCGCTCACGACCGCGGCGCCTCCCGAGAATTCCCCCCCGCGAAGTGCTGCGCATAGACCGGGTCGCGAAACTCGAACCTCAGTCCTTCGGGCTCGACCGACACCTCAATGGGGGGCGGTGCGATTCCCTTCCAAAGCAAAGCCGGTGCGAGGGCGGCGAGGGCCGCACCGACGTACACGAGGTTCTGGCGCTCCGCAGGCACCCACCGACGCAAGTACGCCGCCACGATGATAGCCACGAGCACTCCGAGGAAGCAGGTTGCCGAACGCCAACGCCTTTGCAGCTGAACGGCACCGACGCACTGTGCGCAGTACGGTACCTCCAACCGGACTTTTCTCCCCATGAAGAAGCACAGCACCAGGTGCCCCGGGTGGAAGGCGCGCGCCATCATGACGTCGATTTCACGGGGAGCCGAATCGCCGCATGCCGGACAACGGTCCGGGAAACACGGCGCCGCGTCGTGCGGCAACAGGTGCCACGAATGCTGACCCACTGCCTCGATTCCTTTCGCTCGCGAATGGCCCTGCGTGATCCGCCGGCACCGAAGGGGGAGTTTACACCTTGGTTACAGGACACCCCAGCGGCACGTGCTACCATTTCCGTACCCTTGCGGGGCTTGCGAGTCCACAGTTCGGCTCGGGACCGTGGCGCCTCGTAACGAAACCGCGTGGAAAGGAACTCCGCATGAAGACGAGGACCGTCCTCGTGGTCGAGGACGATGCGGGGATTCGCCAAGGCATTGTCGACGCCGCGACCTTCGAGGGGTATCAGCCCCTCGAGGCCGCCGACGGAGAGACCGCCTTGCGCCTGGTGCTATCGCGCCCGTGCGACTTGGTACTCCTCGACCTGGCCTTACCCGGTCGCGACGGTCTCGAGGTCTTGCGCGAGGTCCGGCGCCTGCAACCGACCATGCCCGTCATCGTCATTACCGCACGCGGAGCCGAGGACGACCGGGTGCAAGGCCTGCGACTCGGCGCCGATGACTACGTCGTCAAACCGTTCAGCGTCAAAGAACTGCTCGCCCGCATGGCGGCCGTGTTACGACGCTCTCCGGAGCGGCCACGCAACCTCCAGGTCCTGCGGGTGCCCGGCGGGAGGGTCGACCTCTCCCGTCAGGAGATCTCCTTCGACGACGGCGTCGCGCTGACCTTGTCCGAACGTGAGCGCGAGTTGCTGCACTATCTCGCGAGTCAGCCGGGCCGGGTGATCTCGCGCAACGAGATCCTCACCCGGGTTTGGCGGCTCGATCCACGTGGCGTAGAAACGCGCACGATCGACATGCACGTAGCGCGTTTGCGCGAGAAGCTCCGCGACGATCCACTGCAACCGCGGGTGATCGTGACCGTGCGCGGCCAAGGCTATCGATTCCAGGGCGAGGAATCCGCGTCATGAGCGCAGTGCGACGCAGCTGGGCGGCCTTCGCGATCTGTTTCGTGGTCACCATCGCGGCTGTCGGTTGGATCAGCTGGACCGCGCTCCGCCTCGAGCGCGCATCGCAACGCGAGGCCGATCGCGAGGAGAGCGTGCGCCTCGCGCTGTGGCGCATGGAGTCCGTGCTGGCTCCGCTCATCGCGGAAGAAGCGTCGCGCCCCGTCTTCGGCTATCCCGTGGTAGACCAGGCCGGCAACCCAGTGCAGACCCAGGAACTGGACAACTTCGCACTCGCCAACGCGCCGATCCCGGTTTCCCGCTCACCCTACGTCCGGCTGCAGTTCCGCGTGCTCCCGGATGGCTCGATCACCTCGTCGACGCCACTGTCGCCGACCACGGAGCCCGCGCGGCCGACGGCTCCACGGACGACGACGAGTTCCGGGTCCGGCGCGCGACTGCGGGACCACTTGGACATCCAAGCTCTGCGTGCAAGCCTACCCGCGCCGCACCCGACGCCCTCGGAACAGATCGGTGCGACCGATGGAGACATCGCGTCGAGCCCCGTCGACACGAGCAACACGCAGATCGAGAGCGTCGCCGGCCAAGTCGCGAAACAGTCGCGACAACACTTTCGCAACGACCTCGAAGTCCAAGCCCGCTCACGTCGTTTTCGCAGCCCCACCTACGGCTACAACGCAGTCCCGCAGCAGACCATGGCGTTTCAAACCGACCAGGGCTCCGAGCCCGACTTGATCTTTGGGGCTCTGACCCCGATGTGGCTCGGCGCGGAGTTGTTCCTGGCTCGCCGCGTGCGACTCGATGGACTCGAACACATTCAGGGTTCATGGCTCGACTGGGCAGAACTACGCACGGCGCTGCTCGCCGAAGTTCGCGATCTGCTGCCGGCGGCCACGCTGCAGCCGGTGCTTCACGGCGATGCCGGGGGTTCCGACCCGCATGCGCTCGCCGCACTGCCGGTGCGACTCGTTCCCGGCGCCCAGTCGGGCGCGCTCCCCACAGGGCTAACGCCCTTGCGCACCTCACTCGTCGTCGCCTGGGCCTGTGTGGTGCTCGCGGGCGGCGCCGTCGCGCTACTCCTCGCGGCGGCCCTCTCTCTCAGCGAACGCCGTCGAGACTTCGTTTCGGCGGTCAGTCACGAGTTGCGAACCCCCCTCACGACCTTCCGCATGTACACCGAGATGCTCGCCAACGACATGATTCCCGACGCGAGCAAGCGGCGGCGCTACATCGAGAAGCTCGCAGTCGAGGCCGACCGCCTCTCGCACCTCGTCGAGAACGTGCTTGCGTACGCGCGGCTCGAGGGTCGTCGCACCCCCGCACGCCTCGGGACGCACCGCATCGGTGATCTGATCGAGAATCAGCGGGATCGGTTGAGCGACCACGCCGCCGCGAGCGGCCTCGAACTCCACATCCGCTATATCGGAGAGGCACGAGCGGCCGAGATGCCGGTGGAGCCGGCCTCGCTCGAACAGATCCTCTTCAACCTCGTGGACAACGCCACCAAGTACGGACGCCCGGTAGCGCCAGCCGCCGGCGAGAGCGAGCGTCCGCGCGTGCACTTGGACATCGCGCTGACCGCCGACGCCGTTCACTTCGACGTGAGCGACACCGGACCCGGCATTGCCGACGAAGAACGCAGCCGCTTGTTCAAGCCGTTCACCAAATCGGACTCGCGCGCGGCCGAAAGCCGACCGGGCGTCGGCCTCGGCCTCTCCATCTGCCGCCGCCTCGCGCGCGCCATGAACGGCGAACTCAGCCTGCTCCCGGCGTCCGTGGGCGCCCATTTCCGGTTGCGCCTCCCACGCTGACCCGCCGCGTTGGGAGACCCCGTAGCATCTCGTCGAACACCGCGCCGTTTCGTCACGGCGAACCGGCCTCGACCGCTAGGGGCATGCGCGTGTCGCCGGAGGTCGCACCGAACGCGCTTTGGGTCATAGAACGAGAAACCCCGGCGCGCGGCCGTGCGCGCGTCGGGGTCTCGGTACGTTGGATCTCGATTTGTCGGGTCTCGTCGAGTCCCGAACGAGCGCATGACGCGCTCGACTTGCTGGCGCCAAATCGGGACTAACGCCGCTTGTCGGCGTAGCTGGTGAATCCCTCGAAGCTGAAACAAGCGACCAGTGATACGACGAAGACCAAGGTGAAGAGCAATTCGACGGACATATTCGTTCTCCCTTCACCCGAGTCTGAGCAAAGGGCAGGCCACACCACCCCACGCCGTCGCGCCGGCGGAGTCGTTTCCGGACCGATGGGCGAACCCACACGGGCGGGCCGCACCCCAGAGGCGACGTAAAGCAGCTTTGGAAAACATCTTGGGGAACAACCCTCAACGGTTGAGCGACCGCACGTTCGCTGAAGTCTCATGGCCCCACACCGCCGACGGCCTCTCGCTGCGCCCTGTCCGCGTCAGACTTTCGAACACAGGAGACGAGCGGCCAACCGCGCGGCTTGGCGCCTCGAGGTTCAACCAACGCCGGCCCCTGCAGGTCGGGCGCCGCGCTCCCGAGAGAAACGGGAAGCGGTCGTTCGCTCCGTGCGGACCCGCCGCCGACGCCCTCTCGAGTCCGTTTTGCCGCGAAGCCAGGCGTGAGCGCCGTCCGTCGATCGGGCCGGTGTGGTGCGGGCTACTCGGCGCGGTCCGCAGCCGCCTGTTCCTTGAGTGCCGCGGCCTGCTCGCCGAGGTAGCGATCGATCAGCGCGTGGACCCCGTAGATCACCGGCGTCATCGCGATGGCCGCGCAGAACTTGTACCCATAGTTGAGCGAGCCGATCGCGAGCCACTTGTCGGTGCTCCAGTGCTGAGGCCCGATCACGAAGGCGATGTAGAGCACGATGTAGCTGTCGACGAACTGCGACACCAGGGTCGAACCCGTGGCACGAAGCCACAGCTTGCTCTCCCCAGTGAAACGTCGGACCCGATGATACACCGCGACATCCAGCAACTGGCCCACGAGGAATGCGACGAGCGACCCGCCGATCACCCACAGGCCTTGACCGAAGACGCCAGCGAACGCCTGCTGCATGTCGGGGATGCCCTGACCCTGGTAGGCACTCACCCACCACGTCGCGGGGGCAACCGCGATCGCCAGGAAGACGAACACGAATCCGTACCCGACGAGCGCCACCGCCAGATACGTGATGAGACGGACCCCTCGACGCCCGAAGTACTCGTTGATGATGTCCGTCATGACGAAAACGAATGGCCACAGCAGCACGCCGGCGGTGAAGCTCAGCGAACCCGACTCACCGAACAGCCGCCATTCGAAGGGTTGTAGACCCAGGGTCGCCTCGAGCGCAAAAATCTTGATGCCGACGAACTCCGCGAGCAACGCATTGGTCACGAAGAAGCACGCCAGGACGACGAACAGCTTCTCCTTCTTGTGATCCATGTGACCTCTCTTCGGCCGCGCTCGGCCTACCTCGACTCGCCCCTTCTTTTCTACGAGGGGGCTTTCGCAAAGCCCCTCGGGTTCGCGCCACAGCGGCGTACCCTTCACCGAAGAACGTTGCGCCAGGCGCAAACCGGGGTTGCTCGTGAACGCGCTTGATCTGGGACCAAACTCGTCGGGAAGCTACCGAGGCATCCCAGCCGGAACAAGGCCAGCCGCGAGCCAGGCACGAGGCCTCGGCTCACGCTCGATGGCAAGGAATCGGTCTCCGCGCGGTGCGCTCGTGCCCGCCTCCCATCGCTCCCGGGTGCAGGTCGAAGGGCCTACGCGGCGCAGTCGCGCGTTCGCGGTGCCGACTCGATCCTGGGCCGGGGTCGGCCGGAGACGGAGTGACTCGAAGCCATCTTCTGCCACTGAGCTTCACGAACGTACTGACAATGCCGGGTACGGTCGGGTACGATCGGCGCCCTCCCAGGACCCGCAATCGTCCGTTGGAGGTTGGAGATGCTCGTCTCCGTGATCGCGCCACGAGTCCGTTCGCGGCTCGTAGCGACCGTCTTCGCGTTCTCGCTGAGCTGGCTCCTCGTTCAAGGCCCATCGCTGCTGCATGCCGACGGGGCTTCCGACCTGCAAGTCGGACGGGGCTACTATCGCGAGGGGTTCTTCGACCGTGCCATCGAGCCCCTCGAACGAGCGCTGGCGGCGACGAACGGAGCCCAGCGGGAAGAAGCCCTGTTCCTGGTGGCCGAGTCCTACCGCGCGACGAATCAGTGGCTCGCGGCAGCGGAGCGCTACGGTGAACTCCTACGGAGCTTTCCCGAGAGCACCCACCGCTCGCGCTGCGCCGTCGGTCGCGGCGAGTGTCTGGTGCGTCTCGGACGGGCCGCGGAAGCACTCGAAGTGCTCGCCGAGGCCACGCGTGGAGACCCGCACGAAGAACCCCACGCCTACTACTGGCTGGCCGAAGCACAAACCCGCACCAATCAGGTGGCGCTCGCGATCGACAGCTATCGCACCCTGCTGACGCGACATGCTCAGCACGAGCTCGCGCCCCTCGCGCGCTACAACTTGGCGCTCGCGCTGCGAACCAACGGTCGTGGCGCGGAGGCCATCGCCGAACTCGATGGCATCGCAGAGTACCCGGAGTCCGTGCGCGACGGGGTGCACCGACTTCGTGGCGACCTCGCGCTGGAGGCAAGCGACCCGCAGCGCGCGCTCGTGGAGTTCGCGCGCGTGGGCCCGGGGCCGCAACGCGCCGCGGCTTGGCTCGGGACCTGCTGGGCCGCCAAGGCGCTCGACCAACGCCCAACCTTCGATACCGCTCACGCCGCACTTCGGGAAGCCGAACCGCGCGACTCGAACCTCCGTGTCGAAGCGGACGTGCTACTCGGCGCCTGGGAGGCAGAGCGCGGCCAGGTGGCGGAAACGGACGCGGCGCTCGCCCCCCACCGCGAGGGACCACGGCGCGACGAAGCCGACTTCTATTGCGCCTGGGCTCGAGCTCGGGCCGGGCTGCACGACGAGGCGAGTCGGGGCTTCGCCGAACTCGCGCGCCGCCCTGGCCCGTGGGGGCAACGCGCGGCCGCGCGGTTGGAGGGCGAGCTACGCGCGGCGGGTCAATGGCGCGAAGCGCTTGCGGCCGCGCTGACCCAAGCGGCCGCAAGCGCGGACCCGGACGAGCGCGCCCGCGCTCTCGCCGGCGCCGTCGAGTCCGCATACCGCCTCGGCGAAGACAACCGCGTCATCGAACTCGAGCATCGATTCCTGCGCGATCACGCGCACGATTCGCAGCGCGATGCCGTCGTCCGCTTCGCCGCTGAGGCGGCGTTGCGAAGCAGTCGACCCGAGGCTGCGATCCCACGCCTGCAAGCTCTCATCGCCCGTACCTCCGACCGAGCGACGATCCCGGGTCTGAAGGTGCGTCTTGCTTGGGCGCTGCACGATCAAGCCGCTGACGACGCCACCGCTGCCATCACGGCCCTCCTCGCCGACGAGCGCGGTGCGCCGGCAGCAGAGATCAGCTGGCTCGCCGGACGCTCGGCGGCCGCGCGCGGCGACGACATCGGCGCCCGCCTCGCCTTCGAACGTGCCGCGCTCTTGGATCCCGCGGGCGCGTACGGACTGCAGGCCGCTCTCGCGGCGGCCCTCGCTCCGGCACCGAGCGGCGAAGCGGAGACGACAACGAACGAGGAAGCCTTTCGTGGCATCATCGCTCGAGCACCGCCGGGCTCCGTTCGCGCGCGCGCGCAGTGGGAACTCGCAGAGCGGTTGCTGCGGCGCGAGTCGTACGAGGAAGCCGCGGCCCTGTACCGCGCCGTCTTGGATGACGACGCGGGGCCGCCCAACCGAGCGGCAGCGATCATCGGACTCTGCTTCTGTGAGTGGCGGCAAGGTCGAATCGACGCGGCATGGGAGTGTTTGCAACCGCTCATCCCCCGGGCACAGGACCCGGGCGACTCGTTACCCTCGGAGCTCCGCGGCGAAGTGTTCCATCTCGAGGGCCGCCTTCGTGGCGAGCGCGGAGACTCCACTGGCGCGGCGGCGGCGTTCGAGCGCAGCCTCGTTCAACTCGCCCCCAACTCGGCTCGCGCCCACGAAGTCCTCATCGAGCTGGGCCGAAACTACGCCAAGGCGGGGGACGTCGCCAAGGCGTCGGTCCACCTCGAAACGTTCGTGGAGCGTTTCCCCGAGTCACCGGACGCCGTCGAAACGCTCTACCGACTCGCGTGGCTCCGGTCGGACGCGGGCGCAACCGAACTCGCGCGCGCTACGTTCGAGCGCCTCGTGGAGCGTTACCCGCGCGCGCCTCTCGCCGTCGACGCCCACTATCGGCTCGCCGACTTCGCGTACGACGCGCGCGACTTCGCCGAAGCCCGTGCCCACTACGCACTCGTGACCGCTGCCCCGAGTGCTTCCCGAGAGCTGACTGAAGCCGCGCTGTACCGCACCGGGTGGTCGCACCTCCACGAAGAAGCTTGGTCCGCGGCGCAGGCGGCCTTCGAGCAGCTTGCGACTCGCTACCCCGCGAGCGAGCTGGCGGGCGAGTCACTGTATCTCGCGGCCAGCGCCGCGGGCCGCGGGTCGGCACCAACCCAGGAGCGCGAGTTCCTGGATCGACTCCTCCGCGCCCACGCCCAGCACGAGCATGCGCACGCAGCCCGGGTGCGCCTCGGCGAACTGCTCGGTGATGCCGGAGACTGGCTCCTTGCGCACGACACGCTCGCCCCCTTGCGCGGAGTGGAACTCGAGGCCGCACTCCGCGGGCGCCACCGTTTGGCGCTGGGCCGCGCGCTACGTCATCTCGGAGCGGCTGAGTCGGCGATCGCGGTCCTGGAGGAAGCGCAGTCGGATGGCGGGCCTCGAGCGGCCGAGGCGAAGTTCGAGATCGGGCTCGCTCTGCGCGATCTCGGACGCGCAAACGAAGCGGTGGATGCGTTCCTGAGCGGCGCGTTTCTGTATCCGATCCAACCCTGGGTCGCGCGCAGCTACGTCGAAGCGGCGCGCGGGCTGATCGCGCAAGGCAAACCCGCGAAGGCGCGGCGCCTGCTCGAACGCGTCACGGAAGACGAGTCCGGAGCGGAGTCGAAGAGCGAAGCCCGCCGATTGTTGGATTCCCTACGCTCCGGAGAGGACTTCTGATGCGGCTCACAGGACGCTGTGCACGACGACTGCTCTTGCTGCCAATCACCGCTGCGACGAGCGCCAGCCATCTGCTCGCACAAGGCACGAACGGCGCTACCGACATGCACCCCAGTGCCACGAACACCGGGAACAGCGTCTTGTCGACGCTTGGCGAGCTGCTCGTCCAGGGGGGCGTGCTCATGATCCCGATCGCCTTGGCGTCGGTGCTCCTCTTGGGCCTGGCCCTCGAACGCGCATGGGCGTTGCGAAGACACCGCGTTTGTCCAAGCCGCATCTGGCCGTCGGTGCGTGCCTGCCTGGAGCGCAGCGACGTGGCGGGAGCGCGGGTCGCGGTCGCGAACCCGACGACCCCGCTCGCACGCGTGCTGCACGTTGGCCTGAGCCACTGGCCCGAGTCACCACGCGACCTCGTCGCCGCCATCGAGGACGCGGGCATGCGGGAGGCCGACGACCTGCAGAAGCACCTACCGGCGCTCCAGGGCATCGCCAGCGTGTCACCGCTGCTCGGCCTCCTGGGAACGGTGGTCGGCATGATCCAATCGTTCCTGCAGGTCGCCAAGGAGCGTGCCATCGGCAATCCCGAGCTCCTCGCCGAGGGGATCGGCCAGGCACTCGTGACCACGGCTGCCGGCTTGACCGTGGCGATTCCGGCGCTGATCCTCTTCTACTACTTCCGCGGCCGAATCCGGCAACACGTGCGCGAGTTCGACGGGGTGGCGCGGGAACTGGTGACCCTCCATCGAAGGGACGGGGCCGTTGGTCATTCGGCTGCGTGACGAAGAAGCCTTCAGCCTCGAGCTGACGCCCATGATCGATGTGGTGTTCCTGCTCATCGTGTTCTTCCTGCTCGCGACTACCTTTCAGCAGCTCGAGCGCGAGTTGGATGTGGCGGTGCCGAAGAGCCGCAGCGGCACCGAAGGATCGTCCGAGCCCGATCCGGTGGTCGTCAACGTCTTGCCCGACGCAGCCATCATCGTCGGTGGCAACCGAGTAGACCCAGAGCAACTCTATGCACTGCTGGCCCGCCGGGTCGAGCAAGAACCCGGCACGAAGGCGTTGATCCGCGCGCATGGCCAGCTCGCTTTCGAGCGCGTAGTGGAGGTCGCGGACGCTTGCCGGCGGGCGCGCGCGGCGATCGCGTTTGCGACCCTTCACGAGGAGCCGTGATGACGCGCCGAAGACCGATGACCGAGGCTTCGGCACCGTCTGCCGTCGACCCGCGAGCCGCCGCCGACAACCCGAGGCTCGTGGATCGGCTGCTGACTTCAGCCTTCATACCGGGTGTACTGGTCGCCGCAGCCCTCGTTGGTTTCGCGACCGAGTTCGTCTCACGGCCGTCCCTGTATCTCGCGGGCACTGACGTCGGACCGCGCCACCAATGGGGCTCACCGTACTTGACCGCCTGGAGCGCCCCGCGACCGACACGACCGGTACTCTATCCGCAGCAGGGCGACATCGTGTCCACAGACGGTGCGCGCGTGAGCCTCCTGAACAGCGACGCGGAGGAGGACGAGCCGTCGATCACCGGCGACGGGCGCTATCTCGTGTTCACCCGTCGTAGCCCGAGCGGCGACCACGACCTCTACTGGAGTCGGCGAGAGGGCCAAGGCTATTCGCCCCCAGAGCGTTTCCCCGCACCCGTCAACGGGTCGTTCAACGAGCGTTCTCCCTCGGCTGCGCTCCAAGCAACGTGGGCGGCGACCGGGGCCGAAGACGAGTACTTCCTGCTCTTCGCGTCGAATCGAGCGTACGGCTCCGTCGTCGACCATGACTTGTACCTCACGCGCGGACACTTTGGTGGCGAGTGGAGTCTGCCGGAACGTGTCGAGCCATTGTCGAGTGCGGCCGATGAACGCGGCTGCGCGCTCCACCCCGACGCCGGCTCGATCGCCTTCACGCGTCCCGGTCCCACCGGTCTCGAGCGCTTCGAGAGCTGGCGCCTTCCCGACGGTTCGTGGTCCGAGCCCCGGCCAATGCCGGGCGGCCTGGCGGACGGAGGAGCGTGGCTCAGCTTCGCGCACGGGGGAACGAGCCTCATTCAGGCGCGTGGAGAGGAGTGGTGGGAAACGCACTGGGTGCTGCTCCGCGAGTTGCCGCGGCCCACCCTCACCGCGGGCCTTTGGGCCCTGTTGCTTCTTGCCGCGGTCGTCCTCCTCATTCTGCGCCTCCTCGCGCACCGCTGGCCCGCACTCGAATTGATCTACCGCTGCTTGTTGATCTCTGCCGTTCTTCACTTCCTCCTGTGGCTCTGGCTCCGTGACGAGCCGGTCGAAGGAGACATCCGTTCCCTGAGCGAAGCGACGACGATGCGCCAAGCACCGAGCCTGGAACTGGCGGCAGAGCTGTTCGCCAAGGCGACCCACGCCCACCGCGAAACCGCGTTCGGGGATCGAGTAACGCCCGATCGGTTCGTGGCGGGCGCCGATGCCCAGCCGTCGGCGACCGAGCATCGCCGTGTCCTGAGAACTCCCCCGGCGAGCCACGCTGCTGAACTCATCCTCCCCGACCGAGAGGCGGCAACGCTACCGTCGGTTGCGGCCTTGGGGTTCGCGACGCCCGAGCGAGCGCCCGCGGCGAAGTTCGAGCCAGCACCGCTGCCCCAGCGATCCACGACGCAGAACGATCGAAATCGCGAGACCGCGTGGTCTCCGTCCCGGCAGTCGCAGGCGGACTTCGCGCTGCCTCTACCGAAACCCGCGGTAGCGGCGCGAGCCGAACGAGCGCTCGCGGAGAACACGGATTCGGCGGCAGCGACGCGAGCGCTCGCGCCTCACTTCGGCACCGAAACCCACCGCGTCGATGCCGGCCGTACGCCCCCGAAGTGGGAGCCCACGTCGCTCCCCCTTCACGCAGCGCTTCATCCTCCTCGCTCCAGCCCCCGTGATGACTCGCCCGCCGACCCGCTCGCGATCGTGCGGCCGCCGGCCGCGGTCCCTGCGGTGACGGCGGCCCAAGACAGCACTCCGCACTCGAGCCCAGTCGGCATGCTCGCAGAAGAGTATGGTCGGCCGACCGAGCGCGCCCTCTCCCTGGCGCGAGCTCCGGCTTCCGCGCTGCCGCCGCCGACGTCGACGCTGCCCGCGCCGCCGCGCGCGGGCCCCCAAGAGCTCGCGACCAGTTCGGTCACCGGAGATCTGCGCGTCGCCAGATCCGCACCCGAGGCGGCTCGGCTCACGCCCGAGCGTGCGGCGCTCACGGACCCGTCACTGCAACCACCGCTCGTAACGCGGATCGTTCCCGAGCACGCGTCGGCTTTGACTCCGCCGCTGCCTGCGGCCGAGCCTTGGGCAGCAGCGCGAGTTCTTGCGCACGACGCGACGCATGCCCGGGCGTCGACCCCCAGCTTGCCGCTCGCGGCCGAGCGCTCGCTCGCTGTGACGCGATCGGTCGCACCGCCGTCGTCCTCGCTCTCGTCCTCGGCTCCGCGCGTGGGCACCTCGGCCGCGCTGATCGTCCCGCTTCTCCAGGATCCCACGCCGTTCAACGCGTCGACGCGCTTCCCCCCCTCGCCTCCGAGTCCGCACCGGAGTGCGGTCGCAGCCGCACCGGCCCCTTTTCCCAGCTCGAGAACCCAGGTCGCGTGGGTATCGGCACGGTCGGGAGCGCGGAAGCAAGACGCACTCACGAGCCATGGCGGCGATGCGAACACCGAGATCGCGGTCGCGCGCGGCCTCGAGTACCTGGCCACGCGTCAGCGCAATCATGGCGGCTTCGGCGCACTCGCCCACCAGCACGCAAAGTACGGCGAGGTCACCGTCGGCAAGAGCGCGCTGGCGTTGCTCGCCTTCCTGGGAGCCGGTCACCACCCGCAGTCCAACACCGTCCACTCCGAAGTCACCGCGAGCGCCGTGCGGTTCTTGCTCACGCGCCAAGAGGCGAATGGCCACTTCGGCGCGAACACCACCGCTTACTCGCACGCGATCGCGACCTATGCGTTGGGTGAAGCCTATCTCTTGTCCCCCGACCCAGCACTCCGCGAACCGCTGGCCCTCGCGGCGAGGCACATCTTGGATCACCAGGTGGGCGGCACCGGCGACTCTCGACTCGACGGTGGCTGGAACTACTACTCCGCACACGCGAACGCCCTCGAACGCACGAGCTACCCGCGCGTGTCGATCACCGCATGGCAGATCATGGCCCTCGAGACCGCGCTGCTCGCTGGGCTCGAAGTGCCCAGCGAACGGCTGGACCTCGCCCGGAGCTTCTTGATCGCGTCGTGGAACGATCGCTACGGCCGTTTTCTGTACACGCGCGAACCGGAGCGGCTCAACAGTCGTTACCCGACGCTGCCTGGCTCCACGCCAGCGGCAACCTTCGCACTCCAGATCCTCGGGGTCCCGAATGACGATCCCGTCGTCGCCCGCGGACTCCGTTTCGTCAGCGAGCATCTCCCGGGTCCGTGGCGTGCCGCCAACGCCGATGCCTTCGTCGCCGAGGCCGAAGGCAATCCGTACTTCTGGTACTACGGAACGCTGGCCACGTTCCTCGCGGGCGGCGAGGCCTGGACGCGCTGGAACCAGGCCCTCAAGGAGGCGCTCATCCCGAGCCAAGCCGATGACGGATCGTGGCCGATCATCTCGCCCTACGCCGAGTACGCCGCCGACACCGATGACGACCGCGTCTACACCACGGCCCTCAACGTCCTGATGCTCGAGATCTACTATCGCTACCTCACGCCATTCCAGCGCGCCGAAGCGCAACAGCCAGCGCCCACGCCGCCGACCCAGAAGCGGTAGCGGTCTGTCACCGGGAGTTCGGCGGCCTCGGGCCACACCTGCCGCCGGCTCCTCAAACGACGGAAGTCTCAACGGCGTCAGCCGTTGACCCCACTGCAACGGGTTCCCCCCGGACCACGACGGCGCCAAGGGCGGAAATCGCGAAGCCCTGAATCCGAGTTTCTCGGTCTCCGGCCACCCAGTTCGGAATTCATCCGGCGGGCGGCTCCTATTGCCGCCTCGGTGACCGGGTCGGTTCCTGGCACCGTTTCGACCCTCGTATCGCATGGGAGGACCACCGTGTTCATTCGCAATCTGCTGGGGAGCTGCGCGCTCCTGCTCGTAACCGGCCCGCTCTTCGGGCAATCGTTCTCAGACCTGCAGGACCTCCGCAACCCACCGCGGGCGACGCGCCAGCCCGCGGGTGTGCGGGCGATTCCGAAGCTGCTCGAAGCCAGCGACCGTGGCCGTGCTGCCGGTGCCGAAGAACTGCGGCAGGCCGGGTTCCGCGTCACCGACGACGACTTTGCCATCGTGGAGATCGTCGGGCCGCTGGACTCTGCGCCCTTGTCGTCTGCAGTTCTCGCTGCGGTTGGCGGAGCCCAAACGGGCTTCTTCGCCGGTCGCACCGAAGCCCGGGTTCCCATCGAGGGCCTTCGAGCGCTGGCGGCAGCCTTACCGATGACCCACCTCATGGAGCCGGTTGGCTTGGGCCTGGAGCTCTCGCTCTTCGAGGGGCAGGGCACCACGGTGATGCGCTCCTTGCAGTACCGCGACGATGGATTCGACGGTACGGGGATCAAGATCGGCGTGATCGACGTCGGGTACAACGGGCTCAACACCTCGACCGCGACGGGCGACGCCCCGGCCGGCTACACCTTCTACAACTACACGCCCCGTAGCCTGCTCTCGGCGACCGACGGCTCGCATGGGCGCTTCGTCGTCGAGACGGTCTTCGACCACGCTCCCGGAGCGACCTATGTGATCCTCAAGGTCGACAGCCAATCCGACGTCGGCGCTGCGGTCTCGGACTGCATCACCGAGGACGTCGACGTGATCGTCATGTCCCTGGGGTGGTGGCCCAGCTGGAGCGACGACGGCGATACCTCGGCGGTAGCTGCAAACACCGCCGCGAATGCCGGAATCTTGTTCCTGCACTCTGCGGGCAACGAGGCGAAGGAGCACTACCAGGGTAACTTCACCGACCCCGACGGCGACGGGTACCACAGCTGGGACGGCGGCATCGACGAGGTTCTGGCCGTGACCATCGCGCCGGGCTCCACGGCCTCGTTCCGACTCTCGTACGACCCCGCGGGCGGCAATCACGACTACGACTTCTACATGTACAACAGCGACGCGACGCAGATCCTGTCGGCGTCGACCATCGACGGGGAGACCGACGAGTCCGTGAATCTCACGAATGGTGGCATGCAACCGATCCTGGTCCAACTGGTGGTCGAGCGCATCGCCGGGCCCGGGACCGAGATCGAAATCTACTCGAGCGGCGGTACGTGGCTCGAGCACGCGGTCGCGGCCGGGTCGACGACCTCACCGGCGAACGCCACTCACGCCAATGTTCTGACCGTGGGTGCGGTCCCGCAGAATCTCTATGGGTCGGCGAAGTACACCGGCGGGATCATCGCCGACTACTCGAGCCAGGGGCCGACCAACGACGGTAGCTTCGTCCCCGACATCTGCGCACCGACCAGCACCAGTACCTCGTTCGCGGCAACGTTCACTGGCACCAGCTGCGCGTGCCCCAACGCCGCCGGCGTCGCCGCCTGTCTGTGGTCCGTGAACCCGCTCGGTACTGCCACGCAGGTGCGCAACCTGCTCTATCAGTGGGCCGCCGCCAAGGACTGGGGCGCTCCGGGCGCGGACTCGATCTACGGTCGTGGAGGAGTCAACTTCCCGACCTTCGCCGACTGTAACGGCAACGACTATCCGGATGCGTTCGACCTCGCGAGCGGCGGCAGCACCGACGCCAATGGCAACGGGCGCCCGGACGAGTGCGATCCCTTCGGCTACGGGTTCGGTTGGCTCGCACCCAACTTCCCCCCGATCGGCGGCTTCAAGCTGATCGGCGTGGTCGATCCCAGCGCCGGCACTGCAGCACCCCTGCCTCCGGTCTCCGGCTTCACGATGGCGTTTGGCTACGATCCCGTGGCCATCACGAGCATTGCGGTCGCACCGGCACCGGGCCTACTCGACTTCCTCGGCGGCCCCCCTGCGGTCTTCGACGTCACGGATACCGGGTCGAGCATTGTCGTGCAGTGCACGTTCGCCATGGACCCCGTGACCGGAGGTCCTCTCGATCTGCCCTTGACGCTACTGACCGAGACCGTGGAGTGCGACGTCATGACCAACGCCGGCACCGGCGCGGGTAGCGGTCCCCTCCACTTCGAGTTCGCGAACTCGACCGCCATGAGCCCGCCGGCGATCAACGGCATGCACACGGCGGCCGGGTCGTTGCTGCCGGCGATCACGTTCGGGGCGGTCGACGTCGCGCCGACACCGATCATTCAGCACATGTACTTGGTACAGGCGGTGGGTGCGGAGGACGACACCTACGACTTCGCGGTGCCCTATGACCCGGCAGCGCCCGCGGGCTCCTTCAGCGCGCTGTGCAAAGTCGCCGCGACGGTGCCGAACCCGGGCTCGATCGACGGACTCGCGTTCTCGCTCCGGCATGATCCTGCGCTCCTCGCAGCGACCTCGAGTCAGGTGCTCGACACCGTCGCCGGCACGACCCCAGACTTCAGCATGGTCCAAATGAGCACCGAAGGCGTCGCCATCGCGGTGCAGTGGTCCACCGGTACGACGTTGCCATCGTTCACCGGCGCTGGCCTCACGGTGGCAACCGTCACCTATCAACTCCAACCGGCTTCCCTGACCGGGGACCTCGACGGGACCACGACCCTCCTCGAATGGAACGATGTCATCGGCATCGCCGGTGCGGCCAACACGGTGAGCAGCGGCAGCACGAGTGAGACCCCGATCCTCCAGGCCGGCATCGTAAACCTCGTTGCGGACCCGCAAGATCCGCTCTTCCGTCGCGGAGACGTAGACGGGAACGGGAGCGCAACCATCGGGGACGCGATCGTCCTGCTCGGGTATCTCTTCACGGGTGGATCCACGCCGGGCTGCCTCGACGCGGCGGACGCCAACGACGATGGCACCGTCACCATCGCCGACCCCGTGTTCCTGCTCGCCTACCTGTTCCAGGCGGGAGTAGCGCCGCCGGCCCCCGGAATCCTCGCTTGCGGGCCGGACCCGAGCGCCGACTCGCTCGATTGCGCGACTCGCGCCACGACCTGTCCGTAAGACTCGATCGGGCTGCCGCTCTCGGGCTCGATGCGCCCCGGAGCGGCAGCCGCGTTTCCTACCGGTGGGGACTGGCCGCCAACCCATGCCTGCCTTGAACGATGGCTGACCCACGTCGCAAAACGTGACTTCCCCACAGCACCTTCGGCCATGATATCCGTAGCGGTGTGGTCGCCGGCCGCCGGCTCACCAATCGCGAGCTACCCACTGGGTCCTCGCACCGCTACCTTGCCAAGCATGGTTCCGTGGGATTGGTTAGGCGAAGAAGGTTCGCTGACAAAAAGGGCAACAAGCGGCGTTCATCGGTCCATCGTCGGAAGTCGAGGCTCATTCCCAGGATGGCGCGTCACTGTCACCCGTGTCTCCCTGGAAACAACGCGCGTCGGCACGTGGAGAGGGATCGGACCTGCCATGCGAACTGCCTCGCTTCAGTTCGTGGTTGGACTGCTCGCCTGCCGCCCCTGCCCACGCGAGCCCGGGGCCGTAGTCATCGACGGCACGGCGCATCGGCGGCGCGGCGCTATGCGACGCGCCACCGCGCGGATCGGCACGGACCTCAGAATGGCACGTGGAGCTGCACGTTACCGCCGCCGAAGCGCGCCTCGTCGACTCGCACGGTCGGGTTGATCGTGAGTCGCGCACCGTTCGCGAAAGCCACCTCCAGCGGGAGTGCGATCTTGCCGACCATGCTGCGATCCGCGTCGCTGATGCCTGCGAAGTCGAGATCTTCGCGATTGTCGGGGAAGTCGAGGTAAAGCCCAGGCCAAAGAAGTACGCGCTCGCTGATCTTCCAGGTCGCTCCGACATACACGGTATGCTCCCGCCGCAGGATCTTGCGGTCGAGGGTGAGATCGCGCGGTCGCCGGTCCCGCTCGAGCAGTCGAAAGTAAGTGTAGCCGCCCCACACCGCCACGCGCTCATTCACGGTGCGCTCGAGCTCGGCGCGAGCACGCAGATGGTACCTCGACAGCCTGCGCTCGTCGTCGTCGGTCGCAGTCGTCGGATCGAACGGCGTACGCTCCGTGCGCCCCCGCTCGCCAAGCCCCTCGAGCATGAGCTGCCAGCTCGACCACGGCACCAGCGCGCGCGCTCCGCCATGCAGTCGTCGGTACGTGAAATCGTGCCCGTCGGCCTCGCGCTCGAGCCGCGTGTCGGAATTCCAGTTGACCCAGGCCTGGCCCGAAACCCCCGACTCGGTCGTCCAGAGCCCCTCGACGAACGTCGTGAACGGTGATCGCTCGTACTCCGCGAATTCGTCGTTCTTGCCGTTGTAAGTTGCGTCGACCGCCATCCCGACGATCCGAAGACGGCGCCCAAGGCCCAGTTGATCCTCCCAGCGTAGCTCGACCGAAGCGTCGATGTTCTCCTTCGCACCCTCGAGCTCACCGTGCACAGCCGCCGACCAGCCACTGCCCAGGTGGCGACCGACGCCGGTGACGATGTGGTGGTAGCGGCCATCGAAGTCCTCAGCGACCTCGCTGCGCAGCTCGAAGAAGTAGTGCTCGTCGAGGGCCCAACGACGCCGGATCGCGAGATCCGCATAGAACTCGTCGCTGCGAATGCTGCCTGCGGTGGCGCGAAACCCCGACGGGTTGCGAATCCACTCCCACTGCAGCTCCGTGCGCGGCCGGTACGTGAAGTGGTGCAGGAAGGTCACATCGCTGTAGTCGAAGTCACGGCCGTCGATCTCATCGTCCCGACGAAACGGCTGCGGCTCCTGCGCGAGGACCGCGGACGGAGTCGCCGCGAGCAGCCAGAAGAGCGTGGCAGCCACACACCCCTTGCGACACGATCCGCTTCCGAAGCGGTCCATCCGACCCCCTTCGATTCCGACCATCGGTCGAGGATGCAGAATCTACCGGGCGCGCGGACAGCGGCCAAGATGGGATGGCAGGAGAAGGATGCTTCTTTCCGCGCGAGGCTCAAATCGCGGATTCGCCCGCGAGGCGCCCGGTGACAGCGACGCGCTATCCTACCGCCCATTCGCCACTTGCGCCCGCGAACTACTGACTGCCTTGCCCACGTCGACTGGAGCATGGACAGCAGCGGGACCTGACGAAGGAACGCCTCAGCCCCAGAGGTACCTTCATGAGCAAGCTTCGTCCTCGGCAGCCGGCCCGCCGCCGTTGCCGCCTACGCCGGGTCAAGCCCGGCGTCGCGTACTTGATCACCAAGAAGGCCAGCGACGACCTGTTCTGGCTCGTGGCGTCGCCGGAGATGAACGCGCTCTTCCTCTACACGCTGACTCTCTGGGCGCGACGCTACGGAGTCCTGATTCACGCCCGGCACGGAACGCCGGAACGCCGGGTTCCTCCCGCATCAGATGCGACGAGCAGCTCGAGCCCAACTCAAACAAGTGGCGGGCGATCGCGGTTCATCGCGTTTGGCACCGTCGAATTCGTTGACGTAAGCACTGCCTTGTTGGAGCTTTGCCGCGCCACTGTCACCGCTTCTGCTAGTCAACCCGCTTCAGCGCGGTGTCCTGGATGGCTCCTTGGGTGCGCTCGTTGTGGAACGAGGAGAAAGAACGACGCGGATAGGCCGTGGACCATTCACGCTGACATTGACATTCGACTGATAGCCTGGCTTGGACACCGCCACCCATTGTGCCTTCTGAGCACCCCATGGCAATCTCGCGCCACCATTGCCGTCAGTTAGCACTGATGGCCCGTTGATCGACAAAGACACCCGCTCAACTGTGGCCCCCGGAATGGGTCGACCAGCGGAATCCACCACGATCACGTCGGGGACTGTCCCGCATGAGCACCCTAGGAGTACGAGCGCGTACGCCAAGAAGACGCCAGGAGGCAGAGTCTTTCTCATGTGTACCTCTAACTCGGAGAACAGAGAGCACCCAGCACTCGGCCAGAGATCTTGGGTGTTGACCGATGCACTCCCGGCGAACATGCGATCGCGAAGCCGTCACGCTCGAAAGCCCGGTGTCTTCACGGCTTTGCATCGCACAAAGGAAAGGACCCGCGGCTGCGTTCCGCGCGGGTCCTCGGTAGTATCTGGCTCCCCAGGTGAAACTCAAACGCGAACTTTCGCACCCTCGCCGCCGGCGATCACAAACACAATCAGGAACTGGATCTATGACGGATTCGCTAGTTCGCAAATCGCGACATCCGGCCCCCGGGTTTCTTGGTTCTGCGAACGGGCTTCTCGCGGGGCCCAGCACGGTTCCAGCCATTGATACCCGACCAATCAGGGCGCTCGGGCAACCCAGGTACTGGGCCCGGTGCCCCGCGAACGGCCCTGCGACGAATAGAGGGATACCACGGTTTCCATCAAGCTCCCTTGGCGGACTTCATGGAGACAGTCATCTCCCATGAAAGCCTCCATTACGTAGCATCTCGTCGAACCGCATGAGGTCATCTTGAGAGAACCGAGTGGTATCAATCTGGCTTCGCAAGTCCCAAACCAGGTCTAGCCTACCTCGATCCCCGAGTGCTGTCGCGATGACGAACATCGAGCCCATGTCGTGCCTACGCTCCAGGCCTAGATCGTGGAGCAGTGCAGCGTGACTATCGCGACTATCACGCCAGTACTCGGCTGCCCGAGCGGCATCGTTTTCGCGCCAGTTCTTTTCTGAGCTCTCGACCGACTTCATGAACTCGACAGTGCGTTGCACGTTCCGGGCGTCTTGAGGTCGAAGAACTAGCCAATCACGCGCAACCTGTATGACGTCGTAGTTTCCTGCGTTGCCCACATTGAACAGGGTTGCAGCCAGCAATCCGTCATTGTCCGTCTCCATGGCCACGGTGAGAAGATCATACTCGAGGCCAGGGACCACGCTGTTGACGTAATCTGGCTTACAACTCGAACCCAGCAAGGCGTAGACGAATGCTATCCGAGCCTGACTGGCCAGTCCTGAGTCTAGGACCTTGCTGGCAAGGGCAAACGCAAGGTCGGGGTCCTCGGCGAGGCAGTCACCGAGGTGGCTCCCGCCGAGGTTTAAACACACACATCCCAAGCGCGATCAAGGGCCAGGGCGTCCGCCCGTAATGCGCGAGATTCGCGCACTCATCGTCCAGTTCGCGCAGGACAACCCGAGCTGGGGGTACACCCGGATCGTTGGGGCCCTCGACAATGTCGGGCACGTCGTCTCCCGATCTACCGTCGCTAACGTCCTCCGGGAGAACGGAATCGTCCCGGCTCCAGAACGCGGCAAACGCACTCGCTGGCGCGACTTCCTCCGCGCTCACTGGGAACTCCTCGGCGCCACTGACTTCTTCTCGGTCGAGGTCTGGACACCGAGAGGACTGGTCACGTACTACGTTCTCTTCGTGCTCGAACTCGCGAGTCGGCGGGTCTCGATCGCTGGGGTCACGTCCAATCCGAACGCGCCCTTCATGGCGCAGGTCGCACGTGAGCTCACAAGCGGCGAAGACGGCTTCCTCCGAAACAAGAGCTACCTGATCCATGATCGCGACGCCAAGTTCACACCGCAGTTCGTCGAGATTCTCGAGCGCGCTGGCATCGCCTCAGTCCGCTTGCCACGGCGGAGCCCGAACTTGAACGCCTACGCTGAGCGCTTCGTTCTCTCGATAAAGACCGAGTGCTTGAATCGGCTCATTCTCTTCGGACCACGATCCCTGCACCGCGCCCTCCGTGAGTACGCCATCCACTATCACCGCGAGCGAAACCACCAAGGCCTGAACAACACCTTGCTCGAGACGGTTGATCGAGGACAGAAGGGCGTCGTCACATGCCGCGAACGCCTCGGCGGACTTCTCAAGCACTACCACCGAGCTGCATGACGAACTCAACTGGTCGCAGTCCACAGCTGAAACCACGTCCGACGAATAGATGGACACCACGCGCTCGGGATCATGCCACAACCCAGGTGCTGGGCCAGTGCCCCGCGACGGCTTTGCGACGAATAGATGGACAGCACGCGAAACTGACCTAATGTCGTGACGGCCTGCCCGGTTACGATGCAACACCGAAACGAGCGCGCCACAAAGCCGATTGCACGCCTAATGAACCCTCACTGTTGTGATGTTCTCTCGCACCTCGACCGGCAGCGTCACAACGAAGTCTCCGAGGGCCATGAGTTCGTACGATCCTTTGGGCACCACAAACCTCACTTGCTCGGAGCCTTGGCCGGAGAATGCCGTGCCGTGGAAGACACGAAACCTCTCTGGCAGCCGGGCATCTACGGAGCGGAGCCTCCAATTGACTCGTTCGCCACACCCAAGTGGCGGCTTCACGATCACTACCTTCAGCGGAGGCAAACTCGCAGATGTATCCGAATCAGAAACCTCCACCGGCACAAATGCAAGTTGGCCCTCGACCTCCCGGCCGACAACCAGAAGGCCGGCCCAACCGGGTCGCACGCCCACCCCTCCCGATGCGTCAGTCCTTCCGATGTAACTGTACGCGGGTCCGGGGTCGATGCGAAACACACCTAGGTTCCTCAGGTTGCCCTCTCCCTCCAGTTGCAAATGCCTTACCTCGACAGCGTCGATAACGACCGTACACTCGGTTACGGTGTTGGGCGCCACGTCAATCGCAATAGTGCGCCGTTGGCCGCAAAGGCGGACTTCGGCCGTTGCGGTGCCAGCGCGCACCCGCTCAAACCGAACAATCCCGCCACTGTCAATTGGCAATGCTCTGTGCCCTTCCAATGTGGTGAGCGTCACTCGACCCTCAACCCCGGCGTCACCGCATCCCCAAATCACGATTAGCAAATCCCCCCGACCCAAGAACGGTGTAGGCTCTCCTCTGTCTGGGAAGACACCCAAGAATGGCAACGCCAATTCTCGGATCTCTGCGTCAGGCCTGAATGGTCCGAAGACCGTTGTGGAAACCTCCGACAATGACGTGACGAACTGCTCAGCTACGATCCAGTAGAGAATGTCCGCCCCCACAGGAATACGTAGAAGCTCTCTGCCACTCTCCGAAGTTTCCAACCACACACTGGACCCGAGGGGACAGACGCTCTCCGACCAGCCCGGGGTCTGTGGGTCTAGGGATGTTGCGGTGAGCTTCCTCACAACCCGCTCTGGGTAGCGGCAGAGTCCCGTCGCTTCAACGTTTAACCAACGAACAGGGGTTCTTG
This sequence comes from Planctomycetota bacterium, assembly GCA_050246115.1. Taxonomy (GTDB): domain Bacteria; phylum Planctomycetota; class UBA8108; order UBA1146; family JAJFFE01; genus JBFWWP01. The sequence continues at coordinate 8,505 of JBFWWP010000022.1, read as the reverse complement.
ACACGTCGAAGGGCAATGTGTCGCCATTCTGAAAGGGTCCTGGCAACACAAGCGTTTCGCAGCCCGCCAGGAACAACTCCAGGTTGTCTATGCTCGCAGGCGGGACTCCCAGCTGCACGTGAAACGTCCCGTCGTTGGTCTTCACTGCAGACTGTCGACAGCGGGCACCCGCGAACGTCCTGGCCTCGACAATCATGCCGCCAGGGTCAAGGACCATGTCTTCCGCCACGCGCAGCCGAAAGTCCAAGCCACTTGCCCAGCCGAAGTCGAGCGACTCATAGCCTCTCGGCTCCAAGAAGAGGCTCGTCGCGGCCTCCATTACCAGGTCGAGTCCCCACAACTCTTCGCCAAAACCGATCTCCGGGCACCGAAACCACTGCGACTGTCCGTTCTCTAGGATCACTAGCATCGCCGGGCCACGACTCTCGAAGCTAGTCACGCTGAACCTGCCCAGCACGTCGGTTGTGCACTCCACTCCCAAACTGAAGTCCCCTTCTTCCAACGTTCCCGCCACGCGCTGTCCAGGAGGCAACGCGTGCCTTCGTGCAGACGCTGACACGAGTGCGTCGGGGATGGGAAGACCTGAGGCATCCAGGACACGTCCATGGAAGTGTCGCCCCCTCGGGAGGCACAGCCGCACATCCACACGCTCGCCCTCACTCACGTAAAGCGACTCCTGTGTTACCGTTCGCAGTCCAAGGTGAGCCGTGATTGCGAAAGGCAGCTGGGCGGCAGGAACCAAGGCCCCTGCATCGGATAGATAGCATTCCATTGGTGAGAGCAACGGGGAGAACTCAAAGCACCCTCGCGCATCGGTTTGAGTAGTGCGGGCACAGGCAAGCCGCTCGTTGGACACTGTGACATTCGCACCTGGGCACGGGGCTCCCATGTCGTCCATTACAACACCCCGAATACAGCCGGGGGCTGCGAAGCGTACGTCGACAACGGACGGCCACTGGCGCACCACAAAAGCGACGAAGCTCTTCGCGACGGATTGGCGTTCCTCACCCTTGAGATACAGAACTGTTTGCGTGGATAAGTTCACGTCTAGGTCGGCGAAGCCATCGGGGTCGGTCTCGAATCGCCCTAGCTCCGTGTTTCCCGAAATGACCGCAAAGCGGAAGGCGGACATGGCCATGCCGGATGCGTCCATGCAACGTATCGCCGCTCTGGCTGAGTCTGTTGGCTGCGTCGCCTCAGGGACCTTCCAGCGGGTGGTTGGGTCTACCTGTGCAATCGACGCCGGAGGATCTTGCACAACAAAATCTGTGGAAGGCGGGAGCCCCTTGCGCAATGTGTACACCAAGCAAGCAAGCACAAGCACGATGGTAACAGCGAGTGCTCGAAACAGCTTCATGGCCGTCGTACGGGCTGGAACTCTCTTCGGCTAAGAGCCTCGGCGAGTTGCGATTCGTAGAGTTCTCGCAAGCGGGGTGATATGGTCGAGGATGAGTACACATCATCGAGCGCAAGCACCGCTGCACTATCGAGGCACAGAAGAGCTTTGAGTAGCCCTCGAAGGACGGTTTCCGACGGGAGCGGCCGGCGAGACGCCAAGGTGACGAGAGTTCGTACCGCGGCGGGCCGCGCTTGCGGATGGAACCCTACAAGCACAACGACTGCGGAGGGTACGTCAAGCGGGAACTCGCCGAAGGCGACATCGAGTAGTTTCAGCGAAACGTCCCAATCCCCAAGCAGAAAGGCATTGCGGATAAGAAACTGCCGCACTCTCGGATCGGGGGATCCGTTAAGACATTCGCTCACATCGCTGGCTGAGCGTGTCGCGTCGCAACAGCCAACGACGACCGCGGCATCCGCCAGCGAGTGAATGACCGCCGGAGCAAAATAGGCTCCAAAGAGTGCACGCTTGTCTTGGTCGGTCAGTTGGCTTGCGCCCACCGTGATATGGCTGATGACGCTATCTTCGGTCGCCTCCGGATCCGGAGAGAGAGCGCACTCCGAGGCTAGTTGCCGGAGCAACTCAACCCCTCCAGTTCCGCGAGTCGACAATTCGGACAGCAACTGTTCTGTTGCCCGACGGTACCGGAGCTGATCCCAGAGAGGCAGCCAACGTGCCACGGTGCCTACCAGTTCATCTCCCGGAACGCCGCTTGCGACGAGAAAATGGGCACGCGCTTGGGGGTCCACGGTGGAGTCCGAATCGTCTAGTCCTGTCTTGACGCCGCAATCAGGCAGGCACTTAGTGATTAGGATCGCCGCGCAAGCCGCTAACACGGCCAGTACCGGCATGGTTTTTCGGAACCCCACAAACAACCCGCTTCCGTGAACTGAGACGAGGTGCAGACGGCACCCAGCAGCTCAACACGTCGCGTGGATTGCTCCCCGAGACACTCTTACTGAGGATCCAACGTCCCGCGATCCGAGCAGTTACTCCCACCGGCTTCGATCCAAATCCATGTCCCATCGTGGCACTCGATAGTACCGCTGCAGGAGTCACAGCACTCGGGGTTGCTCGCCGAAGGTTTGAAAGTTCGAATTGTCCCAGCTCCGCCCAGCGTTCCTGTACAGGTGCATGTCCCACCTCCGGGAAGTGGCGACGTTGTGGTGTACCCATTGCCGCTCGCCGTAAACGTGCCAACGACGACCCCATTTGAGTCGAGAATGTCGAAGGAACCACTGCCAAGGGCCGGACAGTCCGCGGAGACTCGAGGGGACGGCGTAGCTACACCAACGGCCGTCAGTACAGCACCCAACGCGAGCACGGCAAGCCTCGGATGCCCCCTCTCGCGCGGCGTCAGGAAAAATATCGGATTGGACTGACAGTGCAAGCGGAAAACGATGAAGTCGACTGCGAGGTTCGTCACCGGCGTTTGTTGCATGGTTGTTCCGGACTCAATGCCGCCTGGTGCCACCCGGTTCGGGATCTTCTCTGATTGTGGTGCTCCGAGCGCGAGCATTTTGTTGATGCCGATGCGCACTTCGGTGGCTTGTGCTTTGGTGTTCGTGCTTCGCAGCCTGCCGCCAAATGTGCTTGTAGCGGTAGATCGCGTTCTCGGCCTTGGCTTGTTGGTGGTACCCGGACTCTCTTCGCCAGGCGCGTGGGCCAAGTGTTTGCACTGTGTTGATGGTTTCGTTTCGCGCGAGGGCTCCAGGAGTCGATCGCTTGGAGGGTCGAGCGTTCTTCGCTGGCGGGACGACGAGTCGCGCACCTCGCGAGGTGAGGGCGGTGTAAACCAGTGCTGTAACGATGAGATGGACGGGGTCCTTTGTTGGTCTCCGCGCGTTCACACCTCCGACGGCACTGCCAACAAAGCAGATTATGGACCTGCCGTCACGAAGTTAGCCCATAGCCATCAGCGATCACGACCCCGTGTTCGACTGCGAAGCCATCCGGTCCTCGTTAGGGCATCCTACGCGTTTGGGCATCCAGGTCAAGCACGTTGTGCATGGATTTTCCTCAGACACCCTTGAGCGCCGACTCGAGTCCCGAACGCTCTCTGCGGCGCGTTTCCGGCGGCTTTGGAGCTCCGGACTAACCCGGGGTCCAGCGCAAGTCGTCGGCGTTTCTGTGGGGCCTTCTTCCAGCAACCTCGGCGCTCCGAGCTCCTCGAGGAACCGTGCGCGGGCGCGTGGGCACCAGGTGTTCACATTACGCGCGTTCCCGAAACGCGAGACGCTGCACTGAGGGCTGCCTTGGTCGAGGGCCAACCTCCGGACCGCGCACGCGGACCTCATTCGCGGGTCCGCGAGTCCCCTTCTGGGCATCAAACCCGACGTTCAAGCTACTGTAGTGACAGACCGAGGAGCCTCTGTTTCGCGTGACCGTGCATGCGGCGAGGCCCCCGCCATGTCAGACGCTGATCTAAGAACGCCGTCCGATTGTGTTTCTCATGATCAACAGACCGCCTTACGAGCACTTCAGAGTTCGCGTGTATCTCGAGCGATCCACCGCGCGCCCCAGCGAGGTTGTTTCCATCACCAACTCAGCGGACGCGTACCGATTCTTCGCCAACCTCCAGTACGAGGACCGGGAGACTTTCCATGGGTTGCACCTCGACGCCCGAAGCCGCGTGCTCTCGTGCGAGGAAGTAAGTCGTGGAAGCCTGACGGGATCGCTCGTCCACCCTCGGGAAGTGTTCAAGGGCGCGGTTCTCGCGAACGCAGCGAGCCTGCTCGTCGCTCACAACCACCCGAGTGGTGACCCATGCGCTTCCGCGGAGGATCGGAGCATTACTGCGCGCCTCAAGTCTTGCGGCGAACTCTTAGGTATCCCGCTTCTCGACAGCCTGATCATCGGCGCTTCCACCTACTACAGCTTCGCGGACGACAACGCTCTGTAGGTTCCCTGCCCATGCCACTCCCCCACCGACCTCCCACCCTGAACTGCGCACGCACGCGCAGAAGAGTCCAGAATCGACTTGCTTCAAAGGTCGAGATGGAGCTGGATTGGCCACCAAGAGCAGGAGAATGCGCCCATGAGCACTGACCGTACTCCCGTCATTGGCCGGGTCACTCGTTATGTCGGCCACGAACACGAGCCCCTTCACAATCTCACAGTGCGAGTCGTCGCCGTCCTCCGTGGTGCCCTCGAGCACTCGGACTATGACCGAGTGACTACTGATGCCGAGCTCGCACGACTCGGGGGGCTCACGCGCCGAGACCGTGTTGAGGTCCACCCGTGGATCGAACAGGCCTCTCGGTACAGTTTCGTCTCGTACGACCCGCGTGCGGAGGACCTCGAGGCATTCGCGTACCTCCGAGACGCTGGACGAGGCCCTGAGCCCGGTGGCAGGGGTTGAGCGGTGATTCGTCGGCGCCTGCGGGTCGTTCGCCCTCCGAAGCCTCGCTCGTTCTTTCAGGACGTGGAGGCCCGAGCGCGGACCGCGTCCGAAGCTCTACCTCAAGCTTCGTCCTTGGAAACACGCGTGCTCCTCGGACGATTGTCGATCGCGCTCGAAGCGCTCGACCGGAACCGCCAGGTTGACCGACAGCAGCATGAGAGTCGGTTTCGATCGGAGCAGTACGTGAAGCGCGAGCTACTCCTCCTGGAACGGCGCACCCCACCGTACGACCCTGGCCGGTTCCCGGAGCGGGAGAAGCTCCAACGACAACTCGCCGACCTCGAGAAGGAGCGGCGCAGTCAGCTTCGCGAGGTACTGGACCGCGAGCACGCACTCCACGCCGAACTCCTCACCCTGCTTTCCCAGCACGAAGCCCTCACACCCACTGACTCATGGAAGCCCTCCTCAGCAAACTCCGGCCGGTCCGTCCGAAAGAAGTAGCGCATTGGGAGCAAGTCCTCCCGCGCGCACCACCAGACCTTCGAGTTCTGATCGAGGGACAGATACGCGCGACCGCGCGCCGCGTCCTCGGCACGGACAACCCAGACCAGTTTCTCTCCCTGCCACCCCCGGGACGGGCGTCGGGCTCGTTCCACGTTGGCGACGTGCTCTATGACCGGCCTCGCGGAGCGTTCGGCCTTCGCGAGAACGAACTCCTGCAGAACACGGTCGTCCTCGGGCGTTCCGGTTCTGGCAAGACGAATCTTACCCTGCACCTCCTCACGCAACTCGTGCAGCGACGCGTTGGTATTCTCTTCTGGGACTACAAAAGAACCGCTCGCCATCTGCTCCCGCTCCTCCCGGCAAGCACGTGCGTGCAGGTCTTCACGCCAGGCAGGATTCCGTCTCCCTTACCGTTCACTCCCTTCCTCCCACCTCCGGGGGTTGAGCCCCGCGTGTACGCGCATGTTCTCGTCGACGCCCTGTCGAGCGCGTACAGCCTGGGCGACGGTTCGAGATCGCTGCTCGTTCGAGCACTGGGTGATTCCCCGTCGAGCGAGCTTCCCTCCCTCGACCAACTACTTGAGCGTGTGCGCGCCATTCCGACCTCGGGGAAGCAAGGTTCGTGGCGGGTTTCGGCCCTGAGGGCGTTGGAGAGCGTGCGCTTCGCCGGACTCGCCGAGGAACGCCCGCAATCACAGGCGCGTTTCGCACTGGACTTGTCTCGGTCCGTCACGGTGGTCGAACTCGACGCCCTGTCTCAGGGAGCCCGTCGATTCCTCGTCCCACTCCTCTGTCTCTGGATCTATCACACCCGTCTCGAAGCGAGTGATCGCGAGCGACTCTCCTTCGTCATCGTGCTCGAGGAGGCTCACCACGTGCTTTACGGGGGTACGGGCGGGGAGTCGACGCTCGAGATGCTGCTTCGCCAGGGTCGGGAACTCGGGTTATCGTTCGTGGTCGTCGACCAACACCCCCACATGCTTTCGTCCGCGGCGCTCGGGAACACGTTCACGACGATCTGCCTGAACTTGAAGGACCCGCGCGACGTGCGTCGTGCGGCCGCCCTCACGGGGATTCCAACATCCCAGTCCGGACTCCTCTCCTCGCTCCCGGTAGGTGAGGCGATCGTCCGCCTTCAGGACCGGTGGACGGAACCGGTCCGTGTCCGGATCCCTCACTTGCAGGTGCCCAAGGGGAAGGTGACGGACGCCGATCTCACCGCCTACATGGGCGGTTCGCGCACGCTCTCCGGGCTTTATCGTGCGAGTCCGGCCAGCGCTGGCCGCGTGGAACGCTCTACCGGTTCAGCTTCGGGGCTTTCTCCCGGTGAGCTCGCGTTCGTCATGGATGTCGTGACGTACCCTTGGGACGGTGTGGACGTCAGGTACCGACGCCTTCAGTGGAGTGCTTCGCGAGGCACGGGCGTGAAGCGCTCGCTCGTCGCGCGGAACGTTCTCGAGGAGCAGGTGGTCGCGCGAGGACGTACGCGTAAGCACGTGCTCCGCTTGACGGAGGCGTACCACTACCTCGACCGCGCGCGCAAGGACGTGAGCGGGTCGGTCGAGCACGAGTACTGGAAGGCGGTTTGGAGAGCGCGCCTCGAGGAATTCGGCTTTGTCGTTCGTGCTGAGAGCGCCCGAGAGCGTGGTGGTGCCACGGACTTGCTTGCTCAGCGGGACTCGGTCTCGATCGCTGTCGAGGTCGAGACCGGGAAGAGTCGTGCGGTTGAGAACGTGCGCAAGGACTTGCGCGCTGGTCATGACCTGGTGATTGTTGCGGCGACGAGCCGTGAGGCGTTTCGCGTAGTGGAGCGGCAGCTTGTGCTCGCGCGCCTTCTCGTGCCCCCTCGGGTGTGCCTCGTCCTCCAGGACGATATCCCCCTCGAACTCCGTGACCGTTCCGATCCGCAACCACAACCCTAAGTACTTCGCCTTCCTTACGGGCGTCCGCGAATCACACGCTGACCACGTTCCCACCACCACCCTCGACTCCCCCTTTTGCAGTTTTGCGTTGTCGAACCGTCATTTCAGTCGTTTGCTGTTAAGCTTCATTCGCGGTCCTCTCGCGATGACGGCATCACTCCTACCCCGCCTGACGAGAAGCCCACTTCGCGTGAAAGCCCTCGTGGCGATCGACCAACCCCTGACCACGCACCAAGTCGCTCGTCGTCTCCGAGTGTCCTTGGAGGCTTGCCGCCAGGCGCTTCGGTTCCTGCGGCGAACCCGCCTGGTGGAGTGCCTGAACCCTGCTGCGACCCGCTCGCGGGTGCAGTGGCTCACCACCCTCGGCCGCCGGGTCCAGGCAGGATTGCCTGGATCTCCGCGGTCCGTCTTTCGCCCTGACGTGGATTACGCGTTGTACGGTTGGCTCTGCTTTAGCCACCGCCCACGGTGGTGCGCACGCTCGACCGTCCGCTCCAACCGGGTGAGATTCGCCTTCGTGCCCGATCCCGAACTGACAGTCTCCGCATGAACTCGAGTAACGTTCGAGACATTATTCCCCAACTGCTTCGCCGGGGTGTGGTCGTGCAGGTTTGGGTGCGGAAGCGTAAGTGGCCTCGGTACCAGCTCACCCCAGTCGGGGTGCTGTGTCGGGAGTTGCTCGTTCGCGCGGAGAGCGGCCGATGACCCTTCCTGACGCGCGGGAGCGAATTCCTTTCCCTCTGAACACGGTGAAGCAAGGGGATGCGATTCGATTACTCATGAAGCTACCGGCTGCGTCCGTGGACTTGATCGTGACGGACCCGCCGTACAACGTGGCTAGTCCGGGGAAGTGCACGCTCCGTTCAGGAAAGCCAGCCTCCACGGACAAGGTCTGGGGTGCGTGGGACATGTACCACCCGTTCGATTACGACGTGCTCATGCTCGAGCTCGTGCGCGAAGCGTACCGAGTGCTCCAGCCTGGCGGGGCGTTCTATTGCTTCACGGCTCGCGAGTACAATGGGCAGTTCATTCGGTGGGCGGTCGAGCGAGGGTTCGTGTACCGAAACCAGCTCATGATCCTCAAGCGCACCCCACTCCCGAGTCTTACCAAGAAGAACTGGCGTTCCGCGTTCGAAGTGTGCGCGTACTTGACCAAGGGGCCTCCTCGGGTCTTTCATTTCCTGTCCCGTAAGCACCCAAGGATGACCAGTCTGGCCTGATTGCGCGTAGCGGCGATAGTGGCGCCCCGAAGGAGGCCCACGGCCATGGCGCGACGTATTGGCAAGCGGAAGACCCAATTGGAGATCGAGGCGACGCTTCGTGAGTTTCGGGAGAGC
>JBFWWP010000021.1:3894-106967 GCA_050246115.1 Planctomycetota bacterium | reverse complement strand
CGCGCGCTGCGAGGATCCAGCCCCCTCCTGACGTGCGTCGCTCACGACACGGCTTTGAGATCTCTGCGGCAGCACTCTTGGCTCGCTTCGCAGCCCCCGCCGACTCACTCGTGAATGTGGCACGACTTGGTTCTCGTGGGCGTGGACCCCGAGTGCCGGAGATCGCTGAACACCAAGGCGTTAGAGCCCGTCACCAACACTTGCCAACACCGCCCGCCATCGGGCCACCGGGAACGACGCTTCCGACGGTCACGCCGCTCAGCAACCGGCCCCCTCACCGACCGAGGCCAACTGGCACGCCCAGGACTCGATCGCGATGGACCCATCATGCCGTTCTCGACACCGAGCCCGCACTTCGCGGAAGACACGAACGTGCTACCGAGCTCACTCGGCGGACTACTTTCGGGCGGGATGCTCCCCACTCCAAGCAATATGTGCACACCGTCGGCTGGAGGGGTGTTCTTGTAGGTCTCTTGAACGTACTTGGGAGCGGCATGAAGCGAATCCAGAAACTCTCCCGGTGCGGCGGTCGGGCTTCGTTTGGTTGGCTTGTCCGGCTCTTGCGCGGCTAGAGGTATCGACCAAGAATCCGTCCACTCGACCCAACAGGACGCGAGAACCACCACGGCCGCGAGCCCAGAGAGGGGCAAACTGCGACCCATTAAGACCGCCTTTCCGTACGGGGGGGTTGTCCCGTCCGTCGTTGAAAAGAGACGGATCGGACAGCGCTCACAAAGGCTACGCGACGGCGGCCCGAGCGTCCGCCTCCTTCCTCACTGAAGAGACCAAGGAGGGTATGTCGCGGTAGCTGCGGACCTTCCTGAACTTCTTCTCAGCCTTGAGGAACACAGCGCCAGCCCAACGGGAGGCCATGTCCTCCGATTTCCATGCATTGACGTTGGGGAAACACCCGCCCGAGAGTAATCCCCGTGAACTCCACACGTACTCGTCATCAATGCCGCCCACATTTGTAGCACTGGAGTCTGAGATCTCCACCTGCGGTATACCATTTTTGCCTGGGCAGAACTTCATCTCTACCCACCAATCGAACGGTTGTCGGTCGACCCCAGGCTTCGAACTGGTGATCGGTGGTGATGGTGTCGTGCAAGGGCGCACAGGCAGGTGAGCGGCGGGAGCGCGTGCTCGTGCTGGGCGAACTCGAGGTTGACGTCTGTCGTCTCGGAGGTCTGGTTACCCACGAGGTCGTACGTGGAGTCGGTCGACGGCGGGTCGATCTCGTTCGCGCGGAAGTGCTCGATGCGGAGCGAGAACCTCCGATCGCGGTAGGTAGCGCGGCCGTAGTGCAAGAAGAACGTCTGGTCGCCGACGACCGACGTGCCGCGGCTGGCGCCGTTCAGAACGCTCACCAGCAGGCGGGTGGTGCGGAGGTGGCTCGTCGCAGTGGGATGGCAGCGGGCGTGTTGGTGTGGCGCGAACGGGATGTGCGCGGGCGATGCGGACAGGCTGTCCGCGCTCCCAGGGCGTGCCTGGGCGTTGAAGGGGCGGTGGCTCTGCGGATGCGTCGCGGTGGTGAATGGGCGATGGGTTTCGGCGGATGCGCCACGGCGATGACGAGGCGAGGGTGGAGAGGAGAAGCGGAAGCCTGGGCGGCGATCAGCGCGACGTGATCCCTACTGCGGGTTATGGGGTCGCGCTCGCGGCGGGGGGTGCAGCCGGGCCCATCACGATGCGCTCGGGGTGGGTGTAGAGCAGGGCGCTCTCGCCGCGGAGGAGACCGACGAGGGTCAGGCCCAGCGAGTCGGCGAGGTCGATGGCCAATCCGGTTGGGCGGGAAACGGCTGCGAGTAACGGCACGCCCGCAACGGCCGTTTTCTGGACCATCTCGAAGCTCGCGCGGCTACTCACGACGAAGAAGCCGCTTTCGGCTGGCGTCGCTGACCGCGCCAAGGCGCCGATGACTTTGTCGAGCGCGTTGTGGCGACCGACGTCCTCGCGCACGATCTGGATGACACCTTCGGCGTCCACCCAGCACGCACCGTGCACCGTTCGGGTTCCTGCGTTCAGGGTTTGGTGCCGCTCGAACTCGCGACTGGCCTGCCAGATCGTGGCCAGCTCGTAGGTCGCACCCGACGACACGGGACACGGAGTTCGCAGCGCGTCGTCGAGCGCCTCGACGCCACACAGACCACAGCCCGTCCGGGAGGACATGCGCCGGGCACGGAGCCGGGTGGCCGTCATCGCTCCTGGGTCGAGTTGGATCTTGAGCTCGATGCCGCGACTGTGTCTCACGACGTCGATGGCGCGCAGATCCTCTGCGCACCGAATCACGTCTTCGGTCAGGGAGAAACCCACCGCGAGGTCCTCGAGGTCCAGCGGCGTCCCCATCAGCACCGCATGCGGCTCTTGGTCGTACACGATCGCGATCGGCACTTCCTCCGCGACCGCCACCGCGATCGGGGAGTTCGACGCCGCTCCTAGCGGGGACGCGGTTCGTGACGAAACGACGCCGCGATACCCGAGGCCGGGCACCGGGCCTAGCGGTGAGTGCTCGCGCGCTGGCTCTTTCAGTGGGCTCTCTCAGGTCTTGGGCGTGTCGCGGCTCTGCACATACTGCCAACCGAAGCGGCCCTTGATGCACAGGTTGCCCTGGGTGATCGAGTTGTCCAAGGGCGAAGTCGCCTTCACGATCTGGTCGCCTTGCGTGTGCAGCGTCAACGTGCACCCGACTCCGCAATACGGGCAGATGGTGTCGGTTTGCGTCTGCTTCGCCTCATCCCACTGCCCCTGGGTTCGCAGGTCGTGCTCCGGCTTCGCCATGAGCGCGCCAGTGGGACACACAGCGACGCAGTTGCCGCAGTACACACACGCGGAGTCGGGGAGCGTGACGGCGCGCTCGGTCGAGATGCGCGCGTCGAAACCTCGGCCCGCTACCGCGATGGCAAACGTGTTCTGATGATCGGTTCCACAGGCCTCGACACACTTGTAGCACAGGACACACTTCGAGTAGTCCCGGACATAGAGGTCGTTGTCGACCCGAACCGGCTGCGCCAACGTCGCCGCCTGCCCCATCGGCGCCGCATGGTGGTGCCCGGGTACCGCAGCGTCGCGCTCGGCGCACGCTTTCGGGGACTGCGCCGTGCCGTAACGCTCGGGGTGACAGTCGTACTCGGCGAGTAGCTGCGGAAGCCCCGGCGCCGTCGAGAGGTCGACCGACGACGCCAAGAACTCGAGCACCATCTTGCGGGTGTGCTTCACCCGCGGCGACGAGGTCTTCACCTTCATGCCAGGTTCAGCCGCGCGCGAACAGCTCGGGGCGAGCACGCGAGCCCCTTCGATCTCGACGACGCACAAGCGGCAGACGTTGACGGGCCGCAGGGTCTCCAAGAAGCACAACGTAGGGATCGACACACCGACCTGCCGACACGCCGAGAGGATCGTCGTGCCGGGCGACACCGCGACCGCCTGTCCATCGATCTCGATCGTGATCGCCGCGGACGCTGCGTCCGACTCGGCTCGCCGACGGTTCAGTCGCAAAGGCTCGATCATGGTTTCGAACTTCCCGCGGCACGGAGGTGAGGAAAACGAGCGAGGGCCGTCTCGATCACGGAGGACGCGGTCTGTCCGAGTCCGCAAATGGAACCGTCGCGCATCGCCGCGCCGATCTCGCCGATGAGCCCTTCCGCCGCGGCCCGCTCGGCATGCGAGGGCGCGCTGCACAGACGGGTGAGCGCTTCCTCTTGCCTCACGGTGCCAACTCGGCACGGGACACACTGTCCGCAGGACTCGTCGCGGAAGAACGCGGCCACGCGCCGCAGTACGTCGAACAAATCCTGGCGCTGATCGAAGACGAGAATGACCCCGGACCCGAGGGAGTGCCCCGCGGCCCGCGCCGCCTCGTGCGTCAGCGGCAGGTCGATCTCGCTCGGACCGAGCAAACTCCCCGCAGCCCCTCCGAGCAGCACCGCGCCGAGTGCCTCTCCCCCTGGAACCCCTCCAGCGAGCTGGACTGCTTCGCGCAGGCTCGTGCCGAGCGGTAGCTCGTACACGCCGGGCGCGGCGACCGCGCCGCTCAAACAGAACAGCCGAGTTCCCGGAGACGGTTGCGTCCCGACCTTACGGAACTCGTCGGCCCCGTGCTCGAGGATCCACGGCACGTTTGCCAGCGTCTCGACGTTGTTCACCAGCGTCGGCTTGCCGAAGAGCCCCACCTGGAACGGGAACGGCGGTTTGTTGCGGGGCTCCCCTCGCTTGCCTTCGATGGACTCGAAGATCGCGGTCTCTTCCCCGCAGATGTACGCACCGGCCCCACGCCGGATCTCGATGTCGAAGCCGAAACCCGATCCGCGGACGTCGCGCCCGAGATAGCCGTTGTCGCGGCAGGCCGCGAGCGCATTCGCGACGCGATCGTGGGCGAGCGGATACTCCCCGCGCAGGTACACGAACCCGTGGCTGCAGCCGGTCGCGAAACCAGCAATGATCATGGCCTCCACGATCGCAAACGGATCATGCGTCAACAGCAGCCGATCCTTGAACGTACCCGGTTCGGACTCGTCGGCGTTGCAGATCAGATAGTGGGGTCGCGCAGGTTCGGAGCGCACCGCCTGCCACTTCCGACCGGTCGGGAACGCAGCTCCGCCTCGACCGACGAGCCCGGACTCGGTAACGGTCCGAATCACCTCTTCGGCCCCGCCCTGAAGCGCGGACTCGAGCGCGGTGAACCCGCCCGCTGCGCGATAGGCCGTGATGCTCGTGGGATCGACCGTCCCGACGCGGCGCAACAACCGGAGATCCGTTGCCCCTTGCTGCCGCAGTGGCGCCTCCGCGGCGGCGTCACGTTGCGCCACGGTTTCATCCGCCACGCCCGCGCTCAGGGTGCGCAAAGCTCGCTCGAGAGTCAGGCCACCGAGTGAAGCCTCCCGCGGAGCGACTCCCGCGCTCGCGACGTACGCGGCCGGGGCCTGGTCGCAGAGGCCGAGACACGGAGCCACGATCCACCCGGGGGCACTGCGGTCCGGGTCGACTCCGGGCGCCGACGCCGCCGCGAGATCGATGCAGGAGGAAGCGCGGAGGCCGTCGATGATCCCACGCGCACCGCGGGTGAGACACGCCAAATCCTCACAGACGTGCAGCACCCGGCGCGGGCGCGGAGTCGTGGCCAGCAGCGAGTAGAAGGTCGCAACCCCCCATGCCTCGGCCGGCGGGACGCCCAATCGGCGGCAAACGTAGTTGAGCCCGCCCTCGCTGATCCAGCCGACGCGCGCCTGGAGTGCCTGCAAGCCCGGCAGGAGCAGGTGCCGCTGGGACCGCTGCTGGTGACCGCCTACTCCCGAGCGGAGTTTCTCGAGGGTGCGCTCGCCGCCGCTCCAAGGCGAGTCGGGGGCGCCCAAGAGGGCGTCGACGGCGGCGCGCTCATCGGTACTCGGTTCCACGGAAGAGATCTTGAGATCCACGCGCGACCCGCCCCCTCACTGCGCTATTGGGTTACCCTACAATCGCTCCACCCGCACCGCGCACGCTTTGAACTCGGCGGTGCCGGAGCGCGGATCGGTCTCGTCGATCGTGAGCACGTTCGTAGCAACTTGATCCGGAAAGTGGAGTGTCATGAACACGAGGCCCGGCTGCAAGGCCGAATCCACTCGCGCCGGCACCACGAGTTCCCCACGCCGGGACACGACCCGAACCGACTGACCGTCCCGGACCCCGAGCTGGCCCGCGTCTTCTGGCGACAGGTCCAAAGTCTCGCCGAAGTGCAGCGGCGACGAGTAGCCACCGGTCTGGACGCCGGTGTTGTACGACTCGAGGCGGCGTCCCGTGGTCAGCACGAACGGGTACTCCCCGTCCGGCGTCTCGACCGGGCCTTCGTGATGCACGACGCTGAACGGCGCCGCCGGCCCAGAACGCGGGGAATCCCAGAGGCGGCCGTGCAGGAAGGGCATGCCCGGGTGCGACTCGTCCGGACACGGCCACTGGATCCCGCCGAGCGCATCGAGGCGTTCGTAACTCATGCCACCGGCGAACGCCGGAGCCAACGACCGGAACTCGTTCCACGCTGCCTCGGCGTCCGGCGAGCCAAGATCGCGTCCGAGCCGCCGCGCCAGCTCTGCGATGATCCAGAGTTCGTCGCGCGCTTCGCCCGGTGGCGTCATCGACTTGCGCACCCGCTGAACGCGCCGCTCACTGTTGGTGACCGTTCCTTCACCTTCGCACCACGTCGCCGCGGACGGAAGGATCACGTGCGCCAACTCGGCCGTCTTCGTCATCAGGATCTCTTGCACCACCAAGTGATCCAAGCCGCGGAGTAGCCGCTCCACACGGTGCGAGTCGGGGTCGGAGTTCATCGGGTTCTCGCCGATGACGTAGAGCGCCGTCAGGTCGCCCTCGTCCATGGCGTGGAACATCTGCGTCAGGTTGAGGCCATGCCGCGGTTGGATGCTACAGCCCCACGCTTGCTCGAAACGCGTCCGCACATCGGGATCGAGGATATCCTGGAATCCCGGCAAGCGGTTGGGGATGGCCCCCATGTCTCCGCCGCCCTGGACGTTGTTCTGCCCACGCAGCGGATTCAGCCCGCTGCCCCAGCGCCCTACGTGCCCGGTGAGGAGCGCGAGGTTGATCAAGGCGAGCACGTTGTCCACGGCATTGTGGTGTTCCGTGATC
Organism: Planctomycetota bacterium; assembly: GCA_050246115.1. Taxonomy (GTDB): domain Bacteria; phylum Planctomycetota; class UBA8108; order UBA1146; family JAJFFE01; genus JBFWWP01. The sequence continues at coordinate 100,349 of JBFWWP010000021.1, read as the reverse complement.
CCGAGCGTCCAACAGATCATGGCTCGCTCGGCCCGCGCGAACATCCGCGCCCCCTCGGCGATCACCGATCCCGGCACTCCAGTCAGTTGCTCCCCGCGCTCGAGCGTGTATTCCTCCACGACCGCGCGGTACGCGTCGAAGCCCTCGGTCGCGTTCGCGATGAAGGCCTGGTTCGCGAGACCCGCATGGATGATCTCACGGGCCATGGTGTTGGCCAGCGCGACATCGCTGCCCACCTGGAGTCCCATCCACACATCGGCCCACTCGGCGGAAGCCGTCCGCCGCGGATCCATCACATACAACCGCGTGCCGTTGCGAATCCCCTTCAGGAGATGGTGGAACCAAATCGGGTGGGCCGCCCTCGCGTTCGACCCCCAAAGGAACACGACGTCGGTTTCTTCGACTTCGCGATAGCTGCTCGTACCGCCCCCCGCACCGAATACTGTCGCCAGACCGACGACGCTGGGTGCGTGTCACGTCCGGTTGCAGCTGTCGATGTTGTTGTTTCCGAACACGACTCGGTTCAGCTTCTGCGCCAAGAAGTTGACCTCGTTGGTGGACTTCGAACAGCTGAAGGTCCCCACCGAGTTCGGGCCGTGAGCGTTCAGGTTGCGTCGAAAGCCCTCGGCGGCGCGGTCCAGCGCCTCGTCCCAAGTAGCCGGCCGCAACAGCCCGTGCTCGCGCACGAGAGGCTTCGTCAGGCGCCCACTGACTTCGACCCGCGGTCCAACCGTTCGCATGGCCTTCGACATGAGTCTCTCCGCATCTTCATCTTCACAGAACCTCGGCCCCCCGAAGTCATCCTTCATCACCGTCATCCGTCATCACCGGTTGGCGATAGCCGGAGCCTAGGGCTCCGCGTCTGCCGGGTCAAGCTCTGCTCCCCCCGCCGAGGCTCGGACGCCGTCACCGCGCCTGCGTCGTAAGGACCTTCCGCCCGGCGTCTTGCGACGATTCCTGGCACGCCAGAGCGGTCCTTCTCGGCTGATGGGCGAAAGAGGATTCTTCTCGTACCTCCTCCTCGTACCTCTATGGCTAAGGAGCCCAATCATGGTCGGTCGCAGGCTTTCGTTCCTTCGAGTGTTGACTCTCGCAGTGTTGGCATGGCCCACCTTGGTCACCGCCCAGCCGAGTCGGAACGACGTCAATGGCACACTCGGCCTCGTGCGGAGTTCGTTGGTCGAACTCGACGTTCCACCGGCGGCTCCGGACTTCTTCTCCGTAGCGGTGGATCTGGCCGGGAGAACGCGGACCCTTCACCTCGCACGCCGCTCCATCCGCGCCGAGGGCTATCAGCTCCTGGTGCAGGACGGCTCGGGCAAGCTGACGGCGCAGGACCCGGGATCCGTGCCGACGTTGGTCGGCACCGTGGAGTCCGAAAAAGCGGCCCGTGTCGTTGGCGGGCTCCTGGACGACGGCCTCTACCTCCTGGTCGAACTCGCTGAGGACGAGCGCTACTGGATCGAGCCGCTGGTCGGTCGCGTGCCGGGTGCGACTCCGAGGGATCACGTGGTGTACGAACCGGGTGACACCGGGTATTGGGGAGAGTGCGGGGGCGGCGGGAGCATCCTCGGCGGCGCCGTCCCCTTCGGCGGGGTGCCTTGTGGCGGCGACCACTGCTTCGTGCAACTCGCGTGCGACGCCGACGTCGAGTTCTTCCAGGACTCCGGATCCTCGATCTCGCGAACGCAGTCCCGCGTCGAGATCATCGTGCACCTCGCCAACAACGTGTTCGAGCGCGAGGCCTCGCTCACTCACCACATCACCGCGACGATCGTTCGCACGGCGCAGCCCGATCCCTACACGGTGACCGAGTCCGTCGCCCTCCTCGCGCAGGTGGCCGCGGAGTGGGGGCCGGGAACCCACGGGGGAATCGCACGGGACACGGTGCACCTGTTCACAGGGCGAGATGTCGACGGCACGGTCATCGGCCGTGCTTATGAAGGAGTGATCTGTGACGCGGAGTTCGGCATGGGATTCTCCCAGTCGCCCTTCAGCACGAACATGGCCTCGGTCTCGGACCTGACCGTGCACGAACTGGGTCACAACTGGAGCGCCGACCACTGCACGTGTGCTACTCCTCCTTACACCATGAACCCGGGAATCACCGCCGCGAATCGTTTCCATCCGAGCGAGTCGCTCCCGCAGATCGTCGCGCATCGAGACTCGCGAACTTGCTTGACCGCGCAGAGGGTCAATGACGTCTGCGCAGCGGCCCTGGAAATCTGCCCGGGAACCATTTCGGGTAGCACGACCAACACGTCGAACAGCGCAGCGATCGGCTGCGGGACGAATGCACTCCTCGACTCGTGGTACCTGTACCGCCCGGCGGTCAGCGGGATCGCCACGATCCACACGAACGGTTCGTCCATGGACACCGTTCTGGCCGTGTGGGACGGCTGCCCGGGACCCGCAAACGCCACCCGGCTGGACTGCGATGACGACTCGGGGATCGGCAATGCCTCGCTCGTTAGCGTGAACGTCTTGGGGGGAAGGGCATACTTGATCCAGATCGCCAGGAACAACAACTTGACCGGCACCTTCTCCCTGACGATCGAAGGGCCGCCGTGCGAAGCCCCGTTCCACGACGTCTGTGAAGAAGCGTGGAACGTCGGCCCGGGTGAGTTCTTCGGCTCCACCTCTGCGGCGATCGACGACGGCGACTCGTCATGCGGCGCGAGCCTGCTGAGCCCAGACGTGTGGTATCGCTATACGCCGCAGTCGAACGGAATCGTCGTCGCCGATACTTGCGACTCCCAGTTCGACACCGTGCTCTCGGTCTTCACGGACTGTCCGCTCCAGGGCGGAGTGGAACTTGCCTGTAACGACGACGCAAGCAACGGGTGCGGTAGCTCGGCCGCAGACCTGCAGTCGCGGGTCGAGTTCACGGCCGGCGCGGGGACCACCTACTACTTCCGGGTCTCGGGTCACTTTGGTGTTCGCGGTTCTTACCGGTTCCGCCTCAGCGGCCCGCAGGCGCGCCACGACGCCTGCAACACCCCGCTCACGGTTCCGCTCGGAACGTCCTATCACTCCCTGGTCGGCATGACCCCGAGCACGTTGACGCCCGGCTGCGGCGGCGACGGAAGCATCGACGCCTTCTTCCGCTTCACCGCGCCGGCGAACGGGCTGCTCATCGTGAGTACCTGCGGCACCCATGATCTCTATGGCGACGACTCGGGGATGGACACCGTTCTTGCCTTGTATCCGAGCTGTGGCGCGGCGCCGCTGCTGTGTAACGACGACGCTGCTGCTGGTCTCTGCCCGGGGAACGACTTCGGCGACCGGCGCGATTCGCTGGTTTCGATCGAGACCAGCACGGGCTTCTCGTACGTCATCCGGGTCGCCGTGTTCAGCGGTGGGGTTCCGGCACCGTTCGTCCTGAACGTGGCCCTGGTGCCCGAGAACGACCTGTGCGCCGACGCGCTGACGGTCGTCGAAGGCACTCACTTCGGGGACCTCCAGTTCGCGACCGCGAGCAGTAGTTCGATTTGCTCCGCGGTGACGGGTCCGGACGTCTTCTATCGGTTCACGACTCCAATCTCCGGGCGCGTCGTCGTGACCACATGTGGCACCCATGATCTCGGAGGAGTGGACAGCGGCATGGACACGCTGCTGTCGCTCCATTCGTCGAACTGCACTGGGTTCTTGGCCGAGTTCGACTGCAACTCGAACTGGAACGTGGGAGCGACGTTCCCGAGCGCGTGCTCGGGAGGTCTCGACTCGGGTCTGGCTCGAGACGCGGCGGTGAGTGCGGTCATGAACGCCGGACAGACGCTGCGGATTCGGGTGGCCGCTACGGCGGCCACCACCCCCGGTCCCTTCCTGCTCAACATCTTCGTGGTGCCGACGAACGACCTGTGCTCCGACGCGATCCCCGTGTCCGAAGGGACCCGCTTCGGGACCTTTGGGGCGGCGACCACGCAGAGCACCGCGCCGTGCTTACCCGTGAACTTGACCTCGATCGACGACGTCTGGTTCTCGTACACCGCTGGCGCCGCGGGAACTCTGTTCGTGAACACCTGCGGAACCCATGATCTGAACGGCCCCGACCTCGGGGTCGATACGAACCTGACCATCTACAGCGGCAATTGCACCGGCTTCATTGGCATCTTCGACTGCAATGACACCTCGTCGGCGGTGGACTCCCTCGATCCCCTGGCCTGCGCAGGCGAAGACGACGGCCTGGCTCGCGACGCGGCGACACGCGTGACGATGAGCGCGGGTCAGACCGTGAATATCCGGTTGGGACGAACCGCGGTCCTGGTGCCGCCGTTCCCCGACGGCGGAACGTTCCAGCTGAACGTGAGCTTCGTCGACGCCGTGGCGTTTCGCCGCGGCGACTGCAACTCGGACGGACTTGCGAACATCGCCGACGCGGTCACGCTGCTCTCGGTGCTGTTCCCGACGGCAACACCGCCAGCCCTGCCTTGCCGCGACGCCTGCGACGCGAACGACGATGAGATGCTCAACATTGCCGACGTCGTGGCCGCGTTGGGAGCGCTGTTCGGTTCCCCCCCGGCACCGTTGCCACCGCCCATCGCCTGCGGCCCGGATCCCACGCCTGGGAGCGGGGCTCTCTGCACCGACTACGCCCACTGCCCGTAGCAGAGAGGTCATGCGGCTACGGTGAATCGTGCGGCGGGATGGTCGGTCGACGAGTGAGCGGCAACACGAAGTTGGGCGGATGAGGAGGCCCGCCGGGAACGAATCCCGGTGGCCTCCTCGACCCCCCTGTTCATTCACGGCAGCGGTTTGGCCGGTTGTCTTGGAATCCCGGTCACCGTGCGACTCCTAAACTCGCCTGGCAATCCTCGAACTCCCCCCCGGGTCGACGCTATACTCGGGGCCCCCGCTGAGGAGTTCGAGGATGACCGACCCCGCTCTCGTGAGAGCCGCCATCGATCGCGCCGCCTCCGACGAGGTATTGCCCGGCGAGGCCGTGCTGCCCTTGGTCTACGACGAACTGCGCGCGCTGGCCCAGTCACGGTTGTCGCGGTTGCCACCCGGGGGGACCCTCGAGGCGACGGCGCTCGTTCACGAGGCCTATCTGCGCATCGCACCCCGGCAACCCGGAGGGTGGCACGGGCGCCGGCACTTCTTCTTCGCCGCCGCGCGGGCGATCCGCGATATCCTGGTCGAACAGGCGCGCCGGAAGGCGAGCCGCAAGCATGGCGGTGAGTTCCAGCGAGTGGGGTTGACGCTTGCGAACCTCGAAGCAGCGACCACGCCCGAGCAACTCGTGTCGCTCGACGAGGACCTCCGTGCCCTCGAGCAGGAGTCGCCGGACGCCTACCAGGTCGTCCTGCTGCGGTTCTTCGGCGGCTTGGAGCTCGAGGAAATCGCGGCGACGGTGGACGTCTCCCTGAGCACGGTGAATCGTCGTTGGCGATTTGCCCGCGCCTGGCTGCTCAAGGCGCTCGACGCAGAGCGCTTAGGAAGAGGAGACGCGTGACGCGAGAAGAGCAGGGTGCGGCCGAGCGACTGTTCGAGGCGGTTTGCGACCTCTCGCCCGCGGAACGTGCCGACTATCTCGAGCGCCATTGCCGGGACGCGCCGGAGCTCAGGGCCGAGGTCGAACTGCTCTTGGAATACGACCGTCGGGACTCTCTCTGGCTTCCCCGTCCACTCAGCCCCGACTCGACCTCGGGGGTCGCGTGCGATGTCACTGGGCAACGCATCGCCGGCTACAAGGTGCTGCAACTCCTCGGAAGTGGTGGCTTCGGCGACGTGTACCTCGCAGAGCAGGAGGAGCCCGTCCAACGCCGCGTGGCGCTCAAGCTGATCAAGCCCGGAATGGACACGCGCCAAGTGCTCGCCCGCTTCCAGGCCGAGCGCCAGGCCCTCGCGCGGATGGACCACCCGGGAATCGCTCGCATCCTCGAGGCTGGAGCCACCGATGAGGGGCGGCCCTACTTCGCCATGGAATACGTCCGGGGTGTTCCCATCACGGACTACTGCGACCAGCACCAGCTCTCCATCCGCGAGCGGCTGGCCCTGTTCGTGAAGGTGTGTAGTGCTGTGCAGCACGCTCACCACAAGGGCATCGTCCATCGCGACCTGAAGCCCGCCAACGTCCTGATCGCGTTGCGCGACGGCAAGCCCGAACCCGTCGTGATCGACTTCGGTATCGCCAAGGCGATGGATACCCCACTGACCGAACAGACGCAGGTCACGAAGATTGGGCAGTTCATCGGCACACCCGAGTACATCAGCCCCGAGCAAGCGAAGGTCTCAGGCCTCGACATCGACACCCGCAGCGACGTCTACTCCCTCGGCGTACTGCTGTATCAGCTCCTGTCGGGGACGACGCCGTTTGATCAAGCCGAACTGCGGTCGGCGGGCCTCGAAGAGTTGCGTCGCATCCTGCGCGACGTGGATCCCCTCCGGCCCAGCTTGCGCATGAGCCGCCTCGGAACCGCAATCGAGGAGGTTGCGCTCGCCCGGCGCTCGGAGCCGAAGTCACTCCTGCGCGCGCTCCAGGGCGATCTCGACTGTATCGTCATCAAGTGCCTCGAGAAGGACCGCACGCGCAGGTACGACTCACCGTCTGCGTTGGCAGACGACTTGGGCCGCCACCTCCGTCATGAGCCCGTTCTCGCCGGGCCCCCGACGTGGCGCTATCGCGTGACCAAGTTGGTGCGACGCAACCGGGTCGCGGTTTCGACCGCGATGACCGTATCGGTGACCTTGGTGATCTGCGCTGCGCTCGCCGTCCTCGGACTCGTCGAAGCGCGGACGGAGCGCGACCGCGCTCTGCGCCAGGAACAGAGAGCCATGGCGATCCGCGACTTCTTCGTGAAACGCATGATCCAAGCTGCGAGCCCAAGCCGCGGCGCGGGCCCGGACACACCCGTTCGTAAGGTGCTCGAGGTCGCCGCTGCGGAGATCGAAGAGTCGCTGGCCGACGACCCGGCATTGCGCGCTTCGATTCATACGACCCTCGCCAGTTCCTACAGCGTGTTGGGCATGCACCGGGAGTCGGCGTCGCACGCAGAGCTTGCCCTCAGCGCTGCCGAAGCCGGTGCGAGCGAGTGGAACGACCGCGTGGCCGCAGCCGCGTGGAAAGCCGACGCGCTGCGCCACCTCGGTAAGCTCGAAGAGGCCGAGCAATGGTCACGCCAGGCGGCCCTCCAGGCCGGGCAGCACCTGGCAGAGGAGGTTCAGGAGCGGCAACTTTCGGAACTCGGGCTCGGGCTCATCCTGTGGCGCCGTGGCAAGTTCGACGAGGCACTGGCCGTACTCGAACGTCAGGTCGAGCTTCGGCGGCGTCTCTACGGCAACGGCGGCCGCGAGACCATTCAAGCGCGCAACGTCGTCGGGATGACGTTGCGCGGCATGGGTCGCAATGCCGAGGCGGCAGCACTGTATCGGGAGCTCATGAACGATGCGGAGCGCCTGGTCGGTCCAGAAGACCCGCTGCGCCTGCGGCTGATGAACAACTTGGCCGTTGCACTCGGCATGCTGGGCGAGCAAGAGGAGGGCATGGCTCTGCTCGAGCGAGTTTGGCAGGGCTACTGTCGCGTGCTCGGGCCAGGGCATGATCACACTTTGGGGACCATGGCAAACCTGGCGCGAGGTTACTTCTTGCGCGGTGAGTACGGGCGCGCCGAGAAGCTGGCCCGGGAGGCCATTCGTCAGTTGCTCGAGACGTTCGATCCGGACCACCACCTCGTCCTACGAACGCGAGTCGAGCTGGCGGAGGCGTGCATTCGGCAGGGTCGGCGGGATGAAGGACTCGGAATCCTGCAGGAGGTGCTCCCGGTTCAGCGACGGGTTCTGGGGGAACACTCGGATGTCCTGTTCACCCTGCGCAAGCTCGGCGACACGCTCATCGACGGCAAGCAATGGGACGAGGCGGTCGCAACGTTTCGCGATGGGCTCGAGATGAGCCTGCGTGTATTCGGGCCCGGCTCGGGCGCGGCGCGAAGCGCGGAGCGCGGTCTGATCGCGGCCCTGGGAGGGGCAAACCGTCTCTCGGAGCTGCGTGAGGTTCGCCGGGAGCAGCTCGCTCGACTGCGCGACTCGGTCGCCGCGCCGGGGGCGGAAACCGACACGCTCCGAGCGTATGTCGAAGCGTGCCTGGACAGCGAGTTCGATGAACAACGCGACGCCAATGCTGCCATGGCGGTTGCGGCCCGGCTCGTGGACGCAACCCAACGGCGGGACGCCGACGATCTAGCGCTTCTGGCAACGGCGGAGTTTCGGTGCGGAAAGGTAGAGCCGGCCCTCGAGACGCTGACCGCCGCGTTCGCGCTGGCAGCGAGTGCCAAGCCCCAGCCCGCGCTCCCTGGAGGGTTGCTCGCACGGGTCGCGGCGATCGAGAGCGATCCTCGAACATCCGGCGAAACGCAAGCCTTCCTAGCCGCGCTGCGGACGCGCTACACGGCCGAAGCCGCCAACGAAACGACGACCGACCGCAAGCCCTGATCCCTTGACCAGGATAGAGTCCTTCACAGCGCCGAGCCCGGGTGCCGACCGCGCGGCGCCGCCGCGCGCACGGCCTCGATGACAGCGCACAGCCCGGACGTTCACCGCCCGCGACGTCGGGCAATCCGCCCCGTGGGTTTGACGTGCGCTCCCCCGCAATCCATTATGGCGGCCCCGCGACCGGCGCGGACCGGGAACCAAAGCGACGGCCCCGTCGCCGGAGCACGAATCGCGAATCCGCCCGCTGGCGAGGAGGTCTGCCCCGTGACGAACGTGCCCGCGCGAGCGCTTCAAAGAGATGGCTTCTTGGGTTGGGTGGAGCGCGTGGGCAATGCGCTGCCGGATCCGGTGCTGCTCTTCGTCTACCTGGTCATCGCGCTCGTCGTCGTCTCGGTCGTCGCTTCGGCAACCGGCTGGTCGGCCATCCACCCGACGACCGGCGAGTCCGTGAACGCAGTCAGCCTACTCTCGGCAGCCAACCTGCGGCGCTTGGTGGTCGACATGCCGTCCACGTTCACCCACTTTCACCCGCTCGGCTACGTGCTCGTGGTGATGCTCGGCGCTGGCGTCGCCGAACGCACCGGGCTGCTCGCCGCCGCGCTCCGGGCGGCGGTTCGACGCGCGCCGCGATCGTGGCTGACGCCCGCGGTCGCGTTCGTATCGATGATGGGGAACCTCGCGGCTGACGCGGCCTTCGTAGTCCTCATCCCGCTCGCCGGGGTGCTCTACGCCAGCGCTGGACGCCATCCGATCGCGGGGATCGTGGCGTCCTTCGCTGCCGTCTCGGGCGGCTTTTCGGCCAACCTCCTCCCCGGACAGCTGGACGCGCTGCTCTTCGGCATCACCGAGACCGCGGCCGAGATCCTGGATCCGTCCTGGGATGCCAACATCGCCGGCAACTGGTACTTCATGGCCGTGCTGTTGTTCATCGATCTTCCCATCGTTTGGGCGGTGACCGACCGACTGATCGAGCCCCGACTCGGCGCTTGGTCCGCACCGGCCGCGAGCAGCGGGTCCGCGCAGGATGGAGCGGCAGCAACCCTGAGCCCGCTCGAACAGCGAGGCCTGGTGCGGGCTGCCATCGCGGCCGGAGCCGTGGTCGTGATCTGGAGTGCCCTGGTGCTCGCCCCTGGGGCTCCTCTTCTCGATGCCACTGCCAAGCCCGAAGTTCAACTCACCCCGTTCTACCGATCGCTCGTCGCCGGCTTCTTCGTGCTGTTCTTGGCGGCTGGCTGCGCTTACGGTTCCGTGACCGGCGCCATTCGGCACCATCGGGATGCCGTGCGAATGATGTCCGAGTCGATGCAGGACATGGGCTACTACTTGGTCCTCGCCTTCACGGCGGCGCACTTCGTGAGCCTGTTTCAATGGTCGAATCTCGCCTTGCTGATGGCGATCGATGGCGCGAGCGCCCTGAAGGCCTCGGGTCTACCGGCTCCCGGACTGGCCGCGGGGGTCGTCATTCTCACCGCCGTCGGTAACCTCTTCGTCGGCTCGGCCTCCGCGAAGTGGGCGCTACTCGCGCCGGTCCTGGTGCCCATGCTGATGCTGCTCGACCTCAGTCCGGAAATGACCACCGCCGCTTATCGAGTCGGGGATAGCGCGACCAACATCATCACCCCACTCATGGTCTACTTCCCGCTCGTCCTCACGTTCTGTCAGCGCTGGAAGCCCGACTACGGGTTGGGCAGTCTGCTGGCGGCCATGATCCCCTACTCGTGTTGGATCCTCGTCGCGGGGGTGATCCTGACCGTGGCTTGGGTCCTGTTCGATCTACCCCTCGGACCGGGTGGTGCGCGAGTCGGCTACACCCTACTTGGGCGGTGACCACCCGAGAACGCGGATCGGGACTGCGCGCGTCTCACGGGCAGAGGATTGCATCGGGGGTCGGATCGACTCCAGGAGCCGGGTACGGGGGCGGCGGCGCCTGCGTCATGAGGAACAAGTGCGGCAGCAGGTACGAGACATCGGCGAGATCCACTGCCCCACTGTCGTTCACATCCATGGCGTCTTGGCACCCCGTTCCGGGCACGCCCTGGAACAGGACTCCCACGATCCGGACAGCGTCGAGGACGTTCACGGTGCCGTCGCTGTTCGCGTCGCCGCGCACGAATGTCGTGAAGGCCGGGACGGCAACGGTGCAGAGAGCCGGCACGGTCGTCACGCCTGCGGTTTCGCCGCGAACGGCATAGAAGTGGGTTCCGGCCGGCGGAAGTACATCCGAGTACTGACTCGCGCCACCTGGGAGCGCCGCGATCAACACCCCATCCCGAAACACCGTGATCGTGTCGTACGCGACCATCGGGGTGTCCCACGACAGCTCGACCGTGCCCACGCCAAGCTGGCACCCGAGATTCGTGATTGCCGCCAGCGGGAGCGTGAAACCATGCGCGGCGAACGCCGCGAGGATGCTCGGGCCGTGAGGAGTGCCATTCGCCAGGTTGCCATCGTCATCGTCGAGCAACAGTAGCTGGGTGAGCACCGACGTACTGACTTCGCCGTCGCCGACCAGCACACTCGAGAGCCACAGCTGAGCGGCCAGTTCCGCACCGGCCACCGGCCCCACGTCCGCCATCAAGTTCAGGCGCAGGTCCCAGAATGCCTGCGCCAACGGCAGCCCCTCGACGGTTGGGTCGGGGGACGGATCCGGAAACTGCGCATTGCCGTCGAGCGGACGCAGATCGGCGCCAAGGCCGAAGAAGCTCGCACCCACCACCGACGTGTCGAACGCATAGGCGGCGAAGACATCGGCCATGGCCTCCTCGTACGGCTCGCTATAGACACCGCCCAATCCGAACGCCAGGTGGTGAAAGTACTCGTGAGCCACCACGGTGCTGTAAGCAGCGTTAGGGCAGCCAGCACCGGCCGGCGTGAAGTACATGGCGGCGAACAAAGGACTGTAGAAGGCGTAGCACTGTCCCGGTTGATTGACGAACGCGTCGACCGGCACCTGGGCCGGCGCGAAACCGGGTGCAAGACTCTCGATGAAGGCGAGGGACCGGGCGAGGGCGTGGTACGCGGAGACCTCGGCGGTAGCCTCATCCGTCGGCGTGGCGTTGAATGTCACGACCTGAGGAACTCCTGGGACCAGGGTACCAATGAACTGCGCTTCGGGACCCGCCTGGTTGAACACGCTGAAGTACGGCCCCTCGAGACGCGCAAAGACCGTCACCGGTCCGCCGGGGCACGGGATGACGAAGCCACCCGCGGCGTCGGCCGTCGTCGGCGCCTGACCCACTGGGGTCAAGCTCACGAACGGCAGCGCGACCGGAACGACGCCGGCAGGTCCGAAGTACGGGAAGGGGTCGAGCGGAGCGAAGCCCTCGACCGTACCGACGATGTCGATTCCCCGCAGAAGCGAGCGGTCGCGGAAGATCGACCCGGAGTTGGCGTCGATGGCGATCTCACGTTCGGCCCGTGGGTGCGCCCGCCAGGCGAGGTAGCGATGCGTCAGGTGGAGAATGCCCGTCGTCGGGTCGAGGACGTAGACGGACTCGTGCTGCGGAGCGACGACGAAGCCGGGCGCCAGTGCCTGCTGGACTCGATCCCGCAACTCGACTTCTTCGTAGCGAGCGTCCGCGACTGCGCTCGGCCCCATCGGATCGAGCGCGGGGCCGTGCCGGAACTCGAGCCTCCGCTCCCCTCGCGTCCAAGTGACCCGGCGCGCGCCGTCGATCGCGACTCCATCCCAAAGAGCTTGGGCAGTGCGGATCGTCGCCGGCCCCACTTCGTGCCGGCCCGTTTCCAGCCACTCGTAGCCGCGCCCGGTCGGCTGCCCTTGCGCCGGCAAGTCCGTCAAGCCAAGCCCGCCGGCGACGCACGCCAGGAGAAGCAAGAATCGTTGGATCACTGTTCTTCCTCGGTTCGCGCAAGGGTCGGTTCGCGCAAGGGTCGGTTCCTGGAGCGGATTCGAAGCCCATGGGTCCCGGCCAGTCGCAAGCTCGCAGCTCCGCGCCGACCGGAGCCTCGATCATAGCGCGCGGGGTCACGGTCCGCACGGGCACCTCGAAGGCGCGGGGCGGGCGTCGGTTGACGTACGGAAAGTGACCGGCGTTCTCGCACGACCACGCGGTGCTGCAGAACGCCTAGCGCCCTCGCTGGAGGTAAACCTCCTCGTAGGGTTGGACGACGACGAACCCGTCGCCGCGGAACTGCATCTGAATCGATTCACCGCTGCCGCGCCCCAGAAAGGTCTTGAACGACACGTCGGTCTTGAACTCGGGCTCGAGGTTGCCCGACCAGGCGACCGTCGCATTGGGGTCGGTGGTGACCGGATCCGACGGGGTGACCCTCAGGGTCATGGGATCGTAGTGGGTCGTGATCGCGATCAGGCCGCTCCCTTCGAGGCGAATGTTGAACAACCCCCCCGCCAGCATGCCGGTGATGCGGCGCATCATGCGAATGTCCCACTTCACCGACGGCTGGAACGCGAGCAGGTCGTTGCCGTTCACGAACAACGAGTCATTCTCCAACGCGAGGATCGTGACCTTCTTGCCCGCATCGGCCAGGTACAGCTTCCCGCGCCCCTCCGCACGCGTGAGCTGGGTTCCCTCTCCGCTCACCACGCGCTTCAGGAGCTTGGCGACGCCGTGCTCCATGATTCCCTCACGCGTGAAGCGAATTCCCCCGCGATAGGCGACCATTGCGCCCATCTTCGTCCACACTAGCCCATCCAGATTGACCTCGAGCAGACGCTCGGTCTCGAGTTCGAACACCCCGTGCCCGCGCTCTCGCTGGGTGGTCCGATTCACGAAGTCGGCGATCGAGATTTGACTCATGCAGCTTCCATCCCTTCGATTGACCGGAGGACCCGCGCGAACTCGGTCTGCCTGCCTCGGCCTGCCCGCAGCTCCGCCGGCCCGCGCCAGTTGAGCATGTTCCGTGCCGTTGGGCCACTGGCCTCGGCACGACCGATCCAGTACTCTGTCGCCGCTCCGACCCCGATGCTTCTGTGAGTTGCCGCGGGTTGCCGGGTGTCCGCCGTGACGCCTGACGCGCCACGCGAGCCCGCTCCGGAGGAGGGGCTCGTGAGAGTGCCCGGAGGTCACTTCAGGAGAACACACCATGGCACCGGTTACCGATCTGCCGTCCCTCGATCCCCGGCCTCCCGTCGCCTCCGACTTCAAGGTGGCGGAAGTGATGCTCTACACCACCTGCAACTTCAATTGCGGGTATTGCGGCTTCGTCACCACCGGAGCAGTGAAACACACCGATGACATGGCTCCGTTCAAGGACCGAGGCTACATCGACCGCGTGTTCCAGTTCTTCGAGCAGAACTCGACCCCGGACCAGAAGTGGATCCTGCACCTCTCGGGCGGCGAGCCGCTCCTGATGCCGAATGCCGACTACTTCTCCCGGAAGTTCATCGCTGCCGGGCACAAGCTGGCACTCAACACCAACCTCTCGCTCCCGATCGACCGCAATGGCTGGCTCGACGACAATCCACCCTGGGGCATCGACGCGCTGATCGTGAGCCTTCACCAGGAAGCGCTGGACCGTTTCGAGCGCTTGTACGAGCGCCTGCAGGTGCTCCGGGAGAAGGGCTATCGCCTGTGCGTACGCATGGTCGCGCACCCCTTGTTCATGGACCGCTTCGAAGAACTCGATGCCAAGCTCCAGCAGATCGATGTCAGCTTCACCGTCAACCCGCTCTACTCGCCGCGTTATCCGAAAGCCTACACCGCGGCCGAGCGCGAGAAGATCATCCGCCATGCCAAGGTGAACTACGAGGTGCTCCGCTTGGACGGCGGCGTCGACGCCACCGGCAAGACCTGCTTCGCGGGCAGCCGCATGCTGTGTTTGACCCTCGGCCTATCGGGAGGCGGACGGGTGTACCCGTGCGTGAACACCAGCTCTCCCGACCGGGACATGGGGAGCATCTTCGACGGTGACGTCAAGTTGTTCACCAAGCCGACGCCATGCCTGCGCCAGGACAAGTGTTGCTCGTGCGCGATCCACTTCACTCACGGCGTCGTACCCTGGGCGGACGACACCGAAACGCAGGACGCCATGCTCGACGGCTACAAGGAAGGCGTGAGCAATACCTGGCGTCAGTGGGTGACCGAGCGCGGCCTCGTGACCAAGCAGCACTCCTCGGAACCGCAGGGCACGCTCGAGGGCGAGCAGCAGCTGGTCATCAAGAAGGCCAACCCGAAAGTCGAGGAACGGCAGCTGCCCGAGCCGGCGTTCCTCGCTCGGGCACGGCAGTTCGGACTACCCCCGTTCACCGAGTGGGAGTCGATCCCGGCCTCGACCGCCACCTGTGAGCACCGCGCCGACGGTTCGATTCGGTTCGAGAGTACGCCCCAGAAGTACGCCTATCTGCTCGTGAGTCCGAAGGTCGCGCTCCCGTACGGGTACTACGCCTTCGACTTCAAGCTCAAGCTCGAGCTCGGCGGCGTCACGGTCGGCCTCGCAGACGGGGCGATGAGCTCCTGGCTCGTTACGGAGAACACCTACTCGAGCGGCCGTGGCCGGCTCCTCTTGACGGTGCCGATGCGCGGTCAGGACGTCCGACTGGTGGTGGCCGCCTGCAACCCGTTCGGCGAAGGCACGGTCCAGTTCGACCTCGCGCCCCTGGAGGCCCGGCGCAATGCGGCGTTCTTGGCGCACTACTGGAGTCGCGTCGAGCGCGTACGCGGCGTCTGGCGCGACCGCTGGCAGACCCACGCAAAGTCGTTCTTCTACAGCCGGCATGCCGATCTGCTGCAGCTCCGCGGGCGCGCACTCCTGCATGGAAAGCGCGCCCTGGGTCGGGCCCGAGCGGGCGGGTCCTATCAAGTCGTCGACAGCGTCGAAGTCGGCTACGCAGTGCGGAGCATCGCTCCGATCCGCGGCCGCGACGGATCGCTGCGCCTCGTGACTGCGGACGTCGGTGACGACAGCCTATCGGTGGTGCCGATCGTGAACGGCCGCCTGCAGCCGCGACGGCGCATTCAGTTTCCCACGCAGTCGACACCGATGTACGTCTCTGCCGTTCACATGCCCGACGGCAACGACCGAGCGATCGTCTCCTTCTTCAACTTCGACACGACCTCGCGCAACCACAAGAAGACCTATGTGGCCGCGATCCAGGACTTGGATGCGCTGATCGAGCGCGGCCGGGTCAACGACATCAAACGGGAGCTGTCGGTGCTGTTCGAACGCCACGGCCACTGGGGGTTCCGCGGCACCTGGGTCCAGCAGGACGACGACCTCAGCTACCAGATCGCCGCCATCGACCGCAACGCCGACATGTTCTACCTGCTGCGCGGCCGGCCGGAGGCAACGCGACTCTCCGGAGAGGTCGATCGTCTCGACATCGGCGAGCCTACCGAGCCGATTGGCGTGGCCGCGGCACCCGCTCCCGGCGACCCCGGACGGATGGCCTTCTACATGAGTTCGCGAAAGACGGAGGACCTCGCCGTCGTGGGGCGCGACGCGGACGGCCGGCTCGAGGTTCGGCAACGCTACCGACTCGGCGGCAAGAGTCGCTCGTCCGTAGCGGTGGGACGATTCCTCGACCGCGAGCACCAGGACGTCGCGGTGGCGCTCTGGGGGGGCGATCCGACGGACTTGAACGCAGCCGGCACGGGTAGCTTCGTGGTGGCTCGACTCGGTGCCGACGGCCGGGTGGTTGGTGAAGTCCGGCAAGCGGCCGGCGTCAACCCCACCGACGTGGCCGCCGGCGACTTCGATGGCGACGGTCTGGACGAGATCGCCGTCCTCAACTACGGCGCCGGGCTCGGGCCGAAGGACCGCACCGACCGCGGTGGCGTGCAGATTTTCAAGTACGTCGACGGAGCATTTCGGCGCGTCGGTTCCGTGCCGCTGGCCAACCCTCGCATCGCTGCGGTCCTGGATGTCGACGGCGACGGCCGCGACGAACTCCTGGTGAGCTTGTTCTTCGAGCGGCGCATGGCCGTGATCAAGTGCCTGTGATGCGTGTGCCCGGCGCCAATCCGATCATCCGTGCCCGCGGGCTGAGCAAGGTCTACCGGCTGTACGCGAAGCCCCACTACCGCGCGCTCGACGTCCTGGGACTACTCCGTCGCCCAGGCGCCTACACCGAGCACTGCGCGGTTCACGAGATCGATCTCGACATCCACCGCGGCGAGCGCGTCGCCATCATTGGGCGTAACGGCGCGGGCAAGAGCACGTTGCTCAAGCTCATCACTCAGGTCGCTCACCCCACGTCGGGTTCGGTCGAGGTCGGGGGCAAGCTCCACGCACTGCTTTCTCTCGGTACCGGCTTCCACCCCGAACTCACCGGCCGCGAGAACGTCTTCGCCTACCTCGCGACCGCGGGAATCTCCGGTGCCCGTGCGAGGGAGCTGTTCCAGGGGATCGCCGACTTCGCCGAGATCGACGACTACCTCGACCAACCGCTCAAGACCTACTCCACGGGGATGGGTGTCCGGCTGATGTTCTCGACTTCGACGGCGATCGAGCCCGAGATCTTGGTGCTCGACGAGGTGCTCGGAGTCGGCGATGCCTACTTCGTGAACAAGAGCCTGGAGCGCATCAAAGACCTGTGCGAGCGCGAAGGGACCACGCTGCTGTTGGTGACGCACGACATCTACTCGGCCATGACGTACTGCGATCGGATGCTCTGGATCGACCGCGGTCGAGTTTTCCAAGACGGTCCCGCCGAGGTGGTGGTCAAGGCTTACGAAACCTCGATTCGGCTCCAAGAAGAGGAGCGCCTCCGGCTGCGAAGTCAGCGTCAGGAAGCCGTCACCGGGGAGGCGGCGGACTCGGCCTTGACCTACTTCCAGTTGGTTCCCGAGAACCGCCTGGCTATCCGTCAACGAATCGGTGTCGGCTCCATCTCGTTACGCGTGGACGAGCAGACCATCGACACCATCGAGCCTCGTTCGGGGGTCGGCAAGCGCGCGGGGTCGCGCCTCGCCACCGAGAACGGAGCGGGCAACTGGAGCCAACCCGTCGAGCGCGGAGGCAGACCCTGGCGCGACCTCCTGACCTATGGCTCGATCTTCCATCGGGGCCCGTTCACCGTCGCTCTCACCGCCGCTGAGCTCGACACCCCAGGATTGTGCCTGGACCTCGAATTGGAGACCCCGGCGACCGAACGGCTCTACCTCGAGGGCTATGCTCCCGACGGCCGCTCGGTCTCGGTCCCCATTCCGGAGCGGGCCGTTGGGACCACGCGCCTGCAGCTTCCGTTCGCGGCCCAACCGCGGCTGAGCCGTCGCCAGGTACTCGGCCTCGCGAGCCAAGGTGACTTGTCCGCATCGGGCGATCGCTTCGGCACGCGCCGAGTACGGATCGAGCAGGTGCGTCTGTGCGGCGCCAGCGGTCACGCTCAACACTTGTTCGGTGCGCTCGAACCGGCATCGGTCGAAATCGATGTCGAGGTCGTAGACCCGACGTTCGCAGGTTCGGTGACTGTGCTGATCGCCTTTCACCGAGAAGGCGTGCGCGTCACCACCCGCATGATCGACGAGGGCTTGGAACTCCTGCCGCAACCCGGCCGCTACACCATCCGCGCCGACATGGACCCGTTCCTCATCGGTCCGGGCGAGTACGACAGCACCGTCGGCATCTACGAAGGGGCCTACTTCAGCAAGAACAGCGGCGCCCACTTCGCGACCAGCTCGCGCGTCCTCGACGTCATCCGCCACGCCTTCCACTTCGAGGTTCAGGACCGCAGCCTACACTACACGCGGCTGGAATACGCCCAACCTTGCTGTTGGACCGTGAACGCACGCGCGGAAACGGTCGCCGACCCCGCCGCTTCGTAGCGTCTCGGTCGCGACGATGTCGTCCAGCGGTCACCCCCGCTTGCGCGCCACCATACCGAGAATGGGTCCCAGGGCTTGCTCCTGCTCCCAGCGGTGGAAAGCCGGGGCCACCGTACCGATCGCTTCGACCACAGCCCTATCGAGCGGCGCCCCGGTCTCGCGCCCAGCGACGATGCTGTCGTAGCAGTAGATTCGGTCGTACCGACCGGTTTGGTGCAGGTGCACGTTCAGCAGATTCGATCCGTACTGTGTGAAGACATCGACCACTTCGAAGCCACAGTCTGCCAGCAAGCGCGCGAGCGTCGCCCGGTCGAACAGATTGACGTGGCCCGTGATCGCTACTCCCCCCAACAAGTGGAAGCAGTACTCCCGTAACGTCTGGATCTCGAAGTTCGCGAGATTCGGCACGGTTGCGATCACGCTCCCACCCGGCGCGAGCAGACCCTCGATGGAACGTAGGCTGCGGGCGGGGTCGGTCGCATGCTCCAAGATCTCATAGGCGGAGACGATGTCGAACGGCGCGCCCAGATCCAATGAGGCCAGATCTTCACTGGTCCCGAAAACCACGTCGCGCCCGAGTTCGCGAGCGCAGCGGGCAACCCGTTCTTTCCCCTCGAGCCCGCGTCCCCGAAGCCCGTGAAGCCGAGCGACCTCGAGCGCGTCGCCGTAGAACGTGCCCACGTCGAGGTAGCGCTTGCCGTCGAGATCGCCGACCACACCGCGCAGGCGGCGCAAGTAGAACTCGAAGCGCGCGTGATCCACCGACGACGCCGCCCCCGCGCTGTGCGCGGCGAAGCGGCGCTCCTCGAGCGCGCGCACCTCGGGCCGCTCGCCGTAGTGCGCGTTCCAGCGGGGCATCGGGATCGGATCGCGCACGTAGACCAACGTGCACTCCCGGCAACGGCGATAGTCGTAGCCGTCCTGGCTCACGAAGTAGGGATCACTCGCCCGACTCGCGCACAGCGGGCACGAACGATCCAAGGCGTGCACCATCATGGAGCCGCGCCGATCGGGCCAGAGCCGACAGTACTCTTCGAAGAAGCTCAAGGTCGCTCGCCGTCCGCAGCAGAGGAGGCCGAAGGGGGGTTCGCCGCGCGCACGCCAGCGATCCAGCCGTGCCCCGCCACCCCCTCGAACCCGATCGAGGCGGCGAGCGGCAAATGGTAGGGGCGACCCCGCGTCCCCGCAACCCGACCACCCTATTGCCGCGCGACCCGGAACGCCGGTAACCTCCCGGCCGATCGAAAGGAGCCTCCCGTGGAAACGTGTCCCTGCGGTAGCGGCCGCCCCTATGAGCAATGTTGCGGACCTCACCACGACGGCACTTCGTGGCCGGAGACCGCTGAGGCCACCATGCGAGCGCGCTACTGCGCCTTCGTCAAGCATGCCTTCGACTTCCTCGAGCGCTCCCTCCACTCGAAGGCCCGGGCCACCTACGACCGCGAGAATGCGCGACAGTGGGCGCTCGGCTCCGAATGGCTCGGGCTCGAGATCGTTGCGACCGAGGCCGGAGGTCCCGCGGACGAGGAGGGCAAGGTCGAGTTCATAGCGAAGTTCAAGAACGCCGACGGCGCCGAGCTGGAACACCACGAGCGGGCCACGTTCGTCCGCGAGCACGACCGGTGGGCGTTTCTGAAGGGTGCCTCGGGCCGTGAGCCCATCAAGCGCGCAGAGGACAAAGTGAACCGTAACGGCCCGTGCCCATGCGGCAGCGGCAAGAAGTACAAGAAGTGCTGTCTGGGCGCCTGATAGAGCCGGGCTGATCGCGCCCGGAGGGATGCTCCCGCCCCGGCACGCGGCCCGGCGGTTCGCTCGACCCGAGGCCCAGGTTTCGTTAGGGTAGTGTTCTCTCGACGAACGTCGTGTGCGGACCCCTAGGACTCTCGACGAACCTCGCGTGCGCGGCGAAACGGCCCCACTCGAGCGCGTGCGCCGGAACCGGCGTCGCTGGAAGGACTCTCATGATGTGTCTCCGCTCGAGCTCCCCGAACGCCAATACGCCCGCGCCGGCCACGAGCCGCGCGCGGGGTCGACTCCGTACCTCGTTGGCCGTGGTCGGCCTGTGCCTCGGCCTCATTCCGTGGGCATCGGCACAGGATCCGACCGACAAGCTCCCGAGGGACGAAGCCAACCGCTACGGGACGCTGGAGAACGGACTACGCTACGTGATCCGGACCAGCACGAACCCGCCCGAGCGGGTGGCGGCGTACCTGCACATTCGGTCGGGCGCCCTCAACGAGACTTCCGCGCAGAACGGCCTCGCGCACTTCCTGGAACACATGGCCTTCAATGGGTCCACGCACTTCGCCCCGGGCACCCTCATTCCGTACATGAACGAGCTGGGCATGCAGTTCGGCGCCGACTCGAACGCCCACACCAACCATCACGAGACCGTTTACAAACTGTTCATGCCCAAGAACTCCGATGAGATGCTCGGCAAGGCGCTGACGATCTTCTCCGACGTCGCGAGCGGACTGCTTCTGCTCGACGCGGAAATCGAGAAGGAGCGCAAGGTGATCCTCGAGGAGGACCGTACGCGCAAGGGCGTCGGCCAGCGAATCTCGGATCAGTTGCTGCCGCGGCTGTTCCCCGGCAGTCAGTTCGCGGCTCACGACGTGATCGGCGACGAGCAAGTCATTCGCACCGCTCCCCGCGACCAGTTCGTCGACTATTGGAACGCCTGGTACCGCCCGGAATTGATGACTCTGATCGTCGTCGGCGACATCGTTCCGGACCAGGTCATCGAGAAGGTCACCACTCAGTTCGGGGCGCTGAAAGCCCGGGCGGAAGCGCGACCGCCAACCGGTTCCGGCGTTCGGCCGATCGAAGAGAACCGGGCCATCGTGCTCGCCGACAAGGAGATCCCCGTCGCCCAGGTGCAGCTCCAGGCGTTCGCGCCCGGACGCCCGCCGATGACGACCGCCGGCGAGTTTCGTTTCGACACGGTCGAGAACATGGGCACGTGGATCATCTCCCGTCGACTCCAAGATCGCCTGCAACGAGGCGAAGCGAAGTATCTCAATGCCAGCGTGGCCGTCTCCGGACTCTACACGGACGTCATCCTGCCGGGCGCCAACGCGGTCGGGAATCCGGAGAACTGGCGCGACATGCTGAGTGAAGTGATCCGCGAGATCCACCGCGGCGTCGTGCACGGCGTGACTCAGCGCGAGTGCGACCTCGCGAAGTCCGAGTTCCTTTCGGATGCGGAGCGCGGGGTAGAAACCGAGGGCACGTGGGACGCGAGCACGCACCTCGACCGCATCGCCGACGCGATCGGCACCAAGGCCCCCCTCCTCTCCGCCGCGCAACGCCAGACCCTGATCCAGAAAGTGATGGAGACCGTTACCCCAGCGGAGATCAACGGGGTCTTGGCGAAGAACTACGGGGGCCGCGCTTTCACCTACGTGCTGATCTTGCCCGAGCGCGATGAAGTCGCACGCCCGAGCGAGGAGGAAGTCCTGGCGGCCGCCGCCGCGGCCTGGGCGCTCGAGACCGAGGCCCTCACGGAGTCGGAATCCGCGCTCACGCTCCTGGCGGAGTTGCCCGAGCCCGGCTTGGTCGAGTCGAAGGTGACCGACGAGGATCTCGGGATCACGACGTTCACGTTGACCAACGGTGTCGTCGTCCACCACCGCTACATGGACTACAAGAAGGACAGCGTCTCCGTACGGATCTGCATGCCAGGAGGCGTGCTGCAA
The DNA here is from genome assembly GCA_050246115.1 of Planctomycetota bacterium. Lineage (GTDB taxonomy): Bacteria > Planctomycetota > UBA8108 > UBA1146 > JAJFFE01 > JBFWWP01. The sequence goes on along the minus strand of JBFWWP010000021.1, from coordinate 78,478 downwards.
GAAACCGCCGAGAATCGCGGGGTGTCCGCTGTCGCCGCCCTCATGAACGCGACTTCGAGGCTCAAGTCGACGCAGATTCGCGACCTGATGACGGGCAAGAACATCACCGTCTCGGGCGCGATCTCCATCGACCAGGCCACCGTGACGGTAAGCGGATCGCCAAAGCACCTCGAGGAAGGAATGCAGCTGGCACACGCCCTGCTGACCGATGGCCGGGTCGAGGCGAGTTCGTTCGATACCTGGAAGGAGTCCACGCTCCGGCAGATCGAGATGATGGAAACCCTCGCGCAAGGGCAACTGCAGAAGACCCTCGCCGCGGTGTTCTTTGCCGGGGACCCGCGCTTCTCCCCAATGACCAAGGAAGCCCTTGCGAGTCTCTCCCCGGCGCAGGGTGAGGCCTGGGGTCACGCCATCATGAAGGGGGCTCCGCTGGAGGTGGCGATCGTCGGCGACATCCGAGAGGCCGAGGCCCTCCCGCTCGCTTTGCGCTACCTCGGTTCCCTTCCGAAAGCCACCCGCGACATTCACTGCCTGGACGCTCTGCGCACGGTCGCCCGCGGCCCCGGTCCCTACAGCAAGAGCGTCGAGTTCGAGACCCTCACCCCGCAGGCAATCGTGGTCTCGGGCTTCGTGGGTTGCGACGCAAGCGACACCAAGGACCGCCGCGCGCTGCAGCTCGTCACGCGGATCCTCACCGACCGAATGACCACTACGGTGCGCGAGGAGAAGCAACTCGCCTACGGGATTTCCTGTAGCAGCTCGCCCAATCCCGCGCTGCGCCAAGGGAGCCTGATCATTGCGGGGGCGGTCACCGATCCGGATCGCACGGATGAACTCGCGAAGACCCTGCGCGAGATGTTCGCGAGTTTCGTAGCCGACGGCCCGACGGAGGAAGAGGTGGCGGCGGCGCGGAAGCAACTCCGCAACGAGTTCGAGACCGGCAGCAAGGAGCCGGACTTCTGGCTGGGGATCCTCTCCGACATGCGCTACCGCGGCCGCAACCTCGACGAGATCAAGCAGCTCCCGGGCTACTATGACTCGATCACCGCCGAACAACTGAAGGCGACGGCCGCCAAGTACTTCGTCGACGAGCAACGCTTGGAGTTCATGGTTCGGCCGAAGACCGATCCCACGCCATAGCCAACGGTTCGGGCGAGGAAGGCAGGAGTACGCGGTGACTTTGCCCGATTCCGAGGTCTTCGCGGAATGGCTCGCCGTCAACCGGTTGGGGTGCTTCGCAATGGGGACCCCGTGCCGGCTGCCCCAGCGAAAGTACCACGGCTTGCTCGTCGCGCGGTCGAGTGCGGCGAGCGAGCCGTGGCACACTCTCGCCGAGACGAGCGAGTCGCTGCGAATCGGCGCGAACACCTATGACCTCGGGTCCTTCAGCTACGGCGATTGCATCCATCCCCAGGGCTATCTGTACCAGGTGGGTTTTCACCCCTCGCCGCCGACGTGGCGCTATCGCTGCGGGGAGGCCACGATCATTCGCCAGGTCCGACTGGCGGAGCGCGCGCGCGCCGTGCGCATCGAGTACCACATCGAGGCCGCTCCCCGAGATGGCCTCGAGCTGACGGTGAGCCCGCTGTTCACCGGACGATCCGCGCACCACGTCGGCCACGAGTCGACATCCTGCAGCTGGCGCGAGTCGGCGGATGGCGCCATCGAGGTGTCCTTCGCCGATCCCCGAACGACCGTGCGTTTGCGCGGCACCGGCCAGCCCCAGCGTCTCGGCGACTCGTACTGGAATCGCCAGGTTCAGTATCCCGAGGAGCGCCGCCGCGGCTATCCGGAGCGGGAGGATCTCTACCGACCGGTAGGGTTCCGTTGGCAGCTCCGCGCCGGGTCGCGAGTCGCTGTCACGGTCAGCCTCGACGACATCGGCGACGAAGCGTGGGACGACGCGGCACTCGCACGAGCGTCGCTGGCCGCTGGCGGTCCGGTCGAAGTCAGCGTCGAAGAACGCCTCGCGCGCGCCGCCGCGGACTACGTCATCGAAACCGACGACGGTCGGGCCTCGGTAATCGCCGGCTACCCCTGGTTCGGGGAGTGGGGTCGCGACGCTCTGATCGCACTGCCGGGGCTCACGCTTGCACGGGGCGAGCCTACGCTCGCCGGCCGCGTCTTGGATCACTTCGCTGCGCATCGCAAGGACGGTCTGATCCCGAACATCATCGGCCCCGACCTCGCGACGACGAACACCGACTCCGTGGACGCAACCCTGTTCTTCGTGCGAGCCGTTCGTGCCGTCGAAGAGGCAGCCGGACCCGAGGTGGCCAGCCGCTGGTGGCCCACGGTACTCGAACTCCTCGAGGTGATTCGCGAGGGACGGGTGCCGGGCGTCCACGTCACCCGCGAAGGCCTGCTGTCGGCGGATCGCCGGCCACGTGCCTTGACCTGGATGGACGCGATCGTCGACGGCGAAGCCGTCACGCCCCGGGCGCCGTTCGCAGTCGAAATCCAAGCCCTGTTCCACGACGCAGCGAACTACGGCCTCCGGATCGTCGGGCGCCTCCCCAGCGGCACGGGCGCGAGTGAAGGGCCACCGCCCGCCAAGGACCTGGCGGTGCATTGGCAGGAGATCGTGGCCCAACTCGAACGCAACTTCGAATCGTGGTTCGCCTGCCGCTCCCACCTGGCCGATTCGACCGACGGCACGCTCCGCGACACCGCGGTGCGACCGAATCAGCTCTTCGCCCTCATTGGGCTGCGCCCCCTGGTCCGCGGCCCGCTCGCGCGCGGCGTCCTCGCGTCCGTGAGGCGCTGTCTGTTGACGCCAGTAGGACTGCGCACGCTCGACCCGGAGGACCCCCGTTATCGCGGACGCTGCGAAGGGTCACAGCGAGAGCGCGATCTCGCGTACCACCAAGGCACCGTCTGGCCATGGCTGCTCGGTCCTTACGTGGATGCGGTGGCAGCCGTCGAGGGAGCGACCGCGGCGCGTGCGGCAGCCGCGAGCATCGTCGACGGGTTTCGCGGGCACATGGACCGCGCCTGCTGGGGACACGTCTCCGAGATTTTCGACGGCGCGGAACCTCACTATGCCCGCGGCGCCCCGGCGCAGGCCTGGAGCGTCGCCGAGTTGCTGCGCATCGCCCGCACCTACCGATAATCTCCGCGGCCCGATCGACGAGCGGCGGTCGAGGCCCGCCCGCGGCCCAGTCCTGCGTTGACACCTCCAGGAACCAAGGCCCCAGAACCGATGCAAGGGGTACTCCGTTCCGGGCGTGCGCCGGAACGACTGGAGGCAAGTCGATCGATCCGCTATATCGACGGCCCATCCCCTGCGGAACAGCGAGGAGCCGACCCACAATGATGCAGCCAGTCGTCAATACCCGCCGTAGCCCCCGCCTGACCTTCGAGATCAGCTGGGAGGTCTGCAACATGGTGGGCGGTATCCACACCGTGCTCGCCACCAAGGCGGAGCGCATGCGGGAGCTCTACGGCGACGACTACGTCGTCATCGGCCCGTGGCTCCGGACCGACGCCAACCCTGCCTTTCTCCCCGAGGACGTGTTTCCCGGCGTCCGGGACTCGCTCGCCGCCAAGGGAATCGGCGTCCACACCGGACGCTGGAACGTGCCGGGGCGACCCCGTTGCCTGTTGGTCGACTTCTCGTCGACCTTCAAAAGCAAGAACGAAGTCCTCGAGTGGATGTGGGTCAACTACGGCGTGGACTCGATCTCCGGCGGTTGGGACTACGTCGAGCCGGTACTCTTCGGCTACACCTGCGGGCAGGTGATCCAAGAGTTCGTACGCACCGGGGCCGTCGCGCTGCAATCGGACATCGTGGCTCAGTGGCACGAATGGATGGTGGGGTCGGGCCTGCTCTATCTGAAGAAGCAGATGCCGGAGATCGCCCACGTGTTCACGACCCACGCGACCGTCATGGGGCGCGCGATCTCGGGTTCCGGGGCGAGCCTCGGAAGCGCTCTCACCCAGACGGACGCGACCGAGCGGGCGCGCGCGCTCGGCATCACCGCCAAGGCCTCCTTGGAAGCCGTGTTGGCTCGCGAGTCGGATGCGTTCACCACGGTCTCCCCCACCACGGCACGGGAGGCCAAGAGTTTCCTCGGGCGAGTCCCCGATGGATTGCTGCTCAACGCCCTGGGAGAGAACTTCCCGAACCCCCGCTTCACGGATCCGGACCAGCGGCAGCAGGCGCGCTCGGCGCTGCTCCGCGTCGCCAGCGCAGTGACCGGCACGCAGTATGGCGCTCGCGACCTGCTGCTGCTGACCTCGGGCCGCTACGAGTTCATCAACAAGGGAATCGACGTCGTGATCGAGGCGCTGGGGCACCTCGCCAAACGACGCTCGGGCACGGACCAACGCGTCATCTGCTTCTTCTGCACGCCCGCCGACACCGTGGGTCCAGACCCCGCTGTGGAGCGCGCCCTACGCGAAGGCGCCCGTGCGAAACCCGGGGTGGCCTCGCACCTGTTGCGACATACAAAGCACGACCCGACCCTGAACGGGTTCGCGAAGGTCGGCCTCGAGAACCGGGCGCACGACCCCGTCCACGTCGTCTTCGTGCCGATCTATCTCGACGGCCGAGACTCCTTGTTTCCTCACGGCTACTACGAACTCCTCGCCGCCTTCGACCTCACGATCTTTCCCTCGCACTACGAACCCTGGGGCTACACGCCCCTCGAGAGCATTGGCTACGGCATTCCGACGGTCACGTCCGACCTCGCGGGGTTTGGTCAGTGGGCCAGCACCGTCGAGGTCCAGGACCCGCGCGCCGCCTTCGTGTTACCGCGCGAGCACGTCGATCGCCCTGCGGCAGCGCTCCGACTCGGCGAGCATCTCGCAGACTTCGTCGCCCTCGCGGAGCCCGAGCGCAAGCGCATCGGCGCGGCGGCGCTAGCGCTGTCGCGACGTGCGCGCTGGGAGTCCTTCGCGGCCTTCTACGAACAAGCGCACGACTCCGCGATCGCCGCGCGCCGCGCACGCTTCCACGAGGGCATGCCCGAGTTCCGAGATCGCGCCCGCCTCCTCCCGGCGGCCGGACCGCCGCTCGAGTTCTTGGTCGGAGACCGCGATCGCCCCCACATGATCTCGTTCACGGTCCACAACCGCATTCCACGCGAACTCGCGCATCTGCGCGAACTGTCGCAGAACCTGTGGTGGTCGTGGAACCCCGAGGCCGAAGCATTGTTCCGCGACCTGGACCCCGATCAGTGGCGGCTCTCGGGACACAACCCGGTGCAACTCCTCGACGACTTGTCGCAGCGAGTGTTCGACACGCGCGCCGCGGATCGCGACTACCTCGCGCGCCTAGAGCGGGTCCACGCAGACTTCCAACGCTATCTCGGGGAGCGCGTGTTCGACAATCCTGTCGTCGCCTACTTCTGTATGGAGTACGGGGTGCACGAGAGCCTGCCGCTCTACTCCGGCGGTCTCGGGATCCTCGCCGGCGACCATCTCAAGGCTGCGAGCGACGCCGGGATCCCGTTGGTGGCGGTAGGACTCGCCTATCGCGCCGGCTACTTCCGTCAGCGCCTCGACGCCCAGGGGCAGCAACGCGCCGAGACTCCGCTGACGGATCTGAAGAACCTGCCGCTCAAGCGAGTCCGCGACGAACGCGGCGAGCCGGTGACGGTGACATTGCACTTCCCCGGACGCGACGTGTTCATCTCGGCTTGGGTGGCGAAGGTGGGCAGCGTCTCGTTGTACCTGCTCGACAGCGAGCTCGACGCGAACGCGCCCCGCGACCGCAAGTTGACCGAGCAACTGTACTCGGGCGACAACGAATGGCGCCTGCAGCAGGAAATCGTCCTGGGCGTTGGCGGCCGCACGCTGCTGCGGACCATCGGCCTGAAGCCGGAGGTGTTCCACCTCAACGAGGGGCACGCGGCCTTCCTGGTGCTCAGTCGCGTCTACGAACTGGCGACCCACGAAAAGCTCGACTTCGCGGCCGCCCTCGAAGTCGTTCGGCGAACCTCGGTGTTCACGACGCACACGCCGGTCGCCGCCGGTCACGATGCCTTCCCCGAGGAGATGGTGCGCCCCTACTTCTCGCCGTACGAAGGAACGCTCCACGCGACCTGGGAGCAGATCATGGGGCTCGGGCGCAACCCGGGCGAGGGCGCGAGCGGACCGTTCTCGATGACGCTCTTGGGACTCCGTGGCGCAAGCCACGTCAACGGCGTGAGTCGAATCCACGCCGAAGTCAGTCGTCGGAACTTCGCGGCCGTCGCCCCGGGGTATCATCCGTCAGAGCTCCCGATCGAGGCGATCACCAACGGCGTTCACGGTCCGACGTGGGTCGCGGACGCAGTGCAGGCACTGCTCCGCAAGTCGATTGGCCCGCACGCGGCGTTGCACTCGAAGGAAGCGTGCCGCGCAGCGTCGGAGCTGCCGGACACCGCACTTCGGGAAGTGCGCCTCGAACTCAAGCGACGGCTGCTGCGGGAGCTCCGCCTTCGGGTCGAGTCGGGCGGCCGCGCCCGCGGTGACTCACCGGCACAGCGGCAACGCATCCTGGCAGCGCTCGACGAACGCGCCCTGGTCGTGGGGTTCGCGCGCCGGTTCGCCCCGTACAAGCGCGCCACGCTGTTGTTCCGCGACCCCAAGGCCCTCGCACGCATCACCAGCCAACCGGTGATCTTCCTCTTCGCCGGCAAGGCGCACCCTTCCGACGGACTCGGACAACAGCTGATCCGTCAGGTCTACGAGCTGTCGCGCCAGAATGAGTTCATCGGCAAGGTCATCCTCCTCGAGAACTACGAGATCTCGCTCGCGCGGACGCTCGTCCAGGGCTGCGACGTATGGTTGAACACGCCCACGCCGCCGCTCGAGGCGAGCGGCACCTCCGGCATGAAGGCCGCCATGAACGGGGTTCTCAACTTGAGCATCGCCGACGGGTGGTGGGCCGAGAGCTACGACGGCAAGAACGGCTGGGTGATCGGCGGGCAGCGGATCTGCGATTCGCGCGAACACCAAGATGAGTTCGACAGCCACGACCTCTACCAGCTCCTCGAGACGGAGGTGCTGCCCCTCTACTTCTCCGGCACCGGCCCGGGTCTCCCTGCGGGCTGGTTGGAGCGTTCGCGAGCCGCGATGGCGTCGACCCTGCACCGCTTCTCGGCGGCCCGCATGATCGACGAGTACCAGTCGAAGTTCTACGTCCCGAGCGCCGAAGAGAGTTCGAAGCTGCGCCAGAACGAGTACCGCGAGGCGCGCGCCATCGGGGCCCACAAGCAGAAGTTGCGCGGCGCATGGAGAGACATTCGCATCTCCGAGGCGCGCGTCAGCGGAATCGAGGAAGACGTCGTGCACGCGGGTGACCGCGTCTCGATCTGGGCCAGCGTGCAGCACCCCGGACTCGCCGCCTCGGACCTGAGGATCGAGTTCGTGGTGAGCGAACCGCGCGATGACGGTTGGGTTCCCAGCCAGTCCGTCCGCCTCGACCTCGGCACGGACCACGGTCATGCGTCCCAGTGGCAGGGTTACTTCGAACCGAGTTCCACGGGCAGCCGTGGCTTCGGCATTCGGGTCGTCCCGCGGTTCGCTCCCGAAGCCAACGGCGTGGTAGACCTCGAGATCCCGCTCGCCAAGTGGGCGTGAGCGCAGCAGCGAGCCGTCGCCACCCAACTGGGTTACGGCCGCTTGCGACCCGCGCTTCCGTAAGGAAGCTCTCGGCTGCCAGTCGGGGTCGTAGGGAGTCGGCTTCTCCCCGACGAGAAGGCGGTCTATCCACAGCCTCCTAGCCGAAGCGGCGGCTGAGATACAACAGCGACTCCTTCTTCCACCATCCCCAGTCGTGCGCGACCTCGGGCCCCCAAATGTCGCCGTCGTGACTGATGCCCTTGGCGGCACATAGCCCCGCGAGTTCCTGCGTCTCTTCCAAGCACCCTTCCTCGTACGGCCCTTGGCCACACACGAGGCTCAAGTGCGTCGAACGGCGGATCCGCTCCAGGGGCTCACCGTGCAGGTTCGGCACGTAGGCCAGCGGATTGTTGAAGTAGACGTCGTCGTTACTGAAGCCGCCCGTGAAGTGGGTCAGCTGGTAGCGACCACTCATACACAAGGCGTAACGAAAGGTCTCTGGGTACTTGAGCGCGAAGTTCGCCGCGTAGTAACCACCGACGCTGGCACCGGCCGCCGCCAGCGGGATCTCGGCAGAACCGCAGTCCCTGCGCACGAACGGCACCAACGTCTCGAGCACGAAGCTCTCATAGGCCTTGTGCCGCAGGGCACGGACACGCGGATCGCCGCGCTTGTGGGTCCAGGTCTCCGCCACGTTGCTTTCGGGGCAGTAGAGTTTGATCCTCCCCGACCCAATCAGGTGGGCCAGGTTCGTGACCATGGACTGGTGTTCCCACTCGTGGGCAAAGCCCGCAGCCGTGGGAAACGCGACGAGCGGGGCCCCCCAATGGCCATAGCACCAAACGTGCATCGAGCGCCCCATCGCCGGGCTCTCGAGCATCACATGCCGTTTCGACAAGTTCCCTACTCCTGATCACCAAAGTCGCTCGAGGACGTTGATCCCGGTGCCATTGCCCCGTTCGTGACCGCAGATTATAAGGGTTCGCGCGCGAATAACTTTCCATTCGGGCCGCAGATTCTGAGTCCGACTCGGTCGGCGCCGGACGCGTCGGAGGCGGCGCGCGGGCCATCGATCGCGCCGAGTCGGTCCCGCCTCGGCGAGTCGGGACCGCAGCCACGAACGGGACTGCCGGCCACCTCCAGACCAGGGCGGCAAACGAGAAGAACCCGGCCACGGGCAACTGCAGAGAGAGCCGACGCAACACCATGACGGGCCGGAAAGTCACCCTGCTTGGACCCCAAGGCGAGCGCCCGAACCTCCGTGACGTGCTCGCCCCACCTCCCGGTGGCAAGCCGCTGGCCGTCGTGACGGCCGGCTGGCAGGAACGTGAGCACGAGGTGGAGGTGCTCGACCATCACCTCGGCCGACCGACCGTGAACCTCGCTCTGTACCGACGCTCCGACGAGGTCCTCGCCGCCCGTCCCGACCTGCGCCGGGCCCTCCGCGATCGCAAGGTGCTACTCGATCGCCTGCAATCGCTGTACGAAACCCAGCTCGCCGGTGCGCTCGATGCCGTCCGCACCCTGCTGCCGCAGGCCGAGGAAGAGCCCGATGTCGTGGCCCCGTACCTGGAAGGCACGATCGACATGGTGCGCCTGGTCGACGAAAGCCACCTGGCTCGAGTCGCTCGTGTGCGCGCCGAGTTCGAGGCCGAGCAACGCTACGAGGCCCAACCGGAGATCCAGCGCCACCGCGAAGAACTCGGCAATCTCCTCGCAGGCTGCTCGGCGCTGCTCGTGGCCGGGGGACACGTGCTGGTCCTCCTGAACCGACTCCGCCTGTTCGGGATTTGCGACCTGATCGGTGACCTCCCGGTGGCCGCTTGGTCGGCCGGCGCCATGGCCCTGACCGAACGCATCGTGCTGTTTCATCACAACCCACCGCAGGGGCACAACAACAGTCAGGTGGCCGCACCCGGGCTCGGCATCTGCCCTGGCGCGGTGGTGTTTCCTCACGCCAATCGGCGGCTCCGACTCAACGAGCCCCGGCGGGTCTCGCTGCTCGCCCGCCGGTTCGCGCCCGCCGCCTGTTTGGCCATGGACTCCGGAGGCTGGGCGACGCTCGAGGGCGACCGTTGGCGGGGCGGAGGGGCGTGTCGACGACTGACCCTTACGGGCGGCCTCGAGCCGGTGGAGGCCCGATGCCGCTAGCCATCCGTGCCCTCGACAAACAACCGGCACCGTCCCGTGCCGAGATCCAGCGGTTCTTCGAGACGCACGAGTTTCCCATCGTCGAGGGTACCCACGTGACCTTCGCCTACCACGGCGAAGCCGATGCCGTCCATTTGCGCCACTGGGTGTTCGGCTTGCCTTCACTGCAGTCGTTTCGACGTATCCCGGAGACCCAGGTCTGGTACCTGACGGTCGAGTTGCCGCGTGAGTCCCGCGTCGAATACAAGATCAGCGTCGAACACGGCGGCGGTGAGCGTTGGATTCGCGACCCCCTCAACCCCCGCCAAGCGCGAGACCCGTTCGGCGCCAATTCGGTGTGCGTTACCACCGGGTACGAACTCCCGGAATGGACGCGTCGGGATCCCCGGGTCGGCACCGGGACTTTCGAACGCTTCTCGGTCCCGAGCCCGGCCCTCGGCGAGAACAGGGGCTTGACGGTCTATCTCCCCGCGCGCTTTCGCCCGACCCGGCGCTACCCGCTGTTGATCGTCCACGACGGCCGCGACTTCTTGGAGTACGCGGCAATGGCGACGATCCTGGACAACCTGATCTATCGTCACGAAGTGGCGCCGATGATCGTGGCATTCTCGGATCCGGGCAACCGCATGCGCGAGTATGCCGCCGACCGGGCTCACGCAACCCACTTGGTGGAAGAGTTGCTGCCGGCGCTCGAGGGTCGATATCCACTGAAGAAGACCCGACAGTCGCGCGGACTGATCGGAGCCAGCTTTGGAGCGGTAGCCTCGCTCGCTTCGGCCTGGTACTATCCCGGGGTCTTCGAGCGGCTCTTTCTCCTTTCCGGCTCCTTTGCTTTCACCGACATCGGCAAGCACGCGCGCAGCGCCGCTTTCGACCCAGTCGTTGAGTTCGTGAATGCGTTTCGCGAGAATCCGGGCCGGCCGGCAGAGAAAATCTTCGTCAGCTGCGGGGTGTACGAGTCGCTGATCTACGAGAATCGCTCCCTGGTTCCGTTCCTCCAGTCGACGGGGGTCCAGGTGAAGTACGAAGAGGCTCGCGACGGCCACAACTGGGAGAACTGGCGAGATCGCCTGCGCGACGGATTGTCTTGGTTGTTTCCGGGTCCCTTGTGGATGGTTTACGAATAGCGAGAACGACGAGTTCCGCGCCGTTTCGAGTCGCTCGTTGCACGGTTCGCGCCCGCGCCCATGCCGCGCCGGCCACGCGAACGCCGCTGTGGCGATCGCCACCTCGACGGTCCGCCGACTCGAGCAGATGGAGCCCTGATGGCGAACGTCACCCGAAGAATCGGCTTGTCCCTCGGTGCGGATATCTGCTGGCCGATTTGCTACGAGGAGATCCTACGCGCGGCGAAGCTCGAGATTCCGCACGCTGGCGATACCGTTTCACTCGAAGTCGAACGGGTCGCGATCCAGCCCTTCTCCCTGAGGCAAGCATGCCCCTACGACGTCGTCATCGATCGCCTCACGCATTGGTTCCACACCAGCCGGGAGTGGATCAAGAAGTCGATCATCATGGACGACCTCTATGTCTTCAACAATCCGTGGTCGATCCAGTCCATGGAGAAGCACACGTCGTATTGCGCCATGATGCGCCTCGGCCTCCAGATTCCCGACACTTGGCTGATACCCCCGAAGGAGCACCACCCGAGCACTGACCTCCGCCCCACTCTGAGCCGGTATGCGCGCTTGTTCGATCTCGGTCAGATCGGCGAGCAGCTTGGCTATCCCATGTTCATGAAGCCGTACGACGGCGGTGCCTGGGTCGGGGTCAGCAAGATCGACAACGAAGCTGCCTTGCGTGCTGCCTACGAGCAGAGCGGCAAGAGCGTCATGCACCTGCAACGGGCCGTGCTTCCGCACGACCTGTTCGTGCGCACGATCGGTCTCGGTCCGCAGGTCCGCAGTGTCCGGTACGCTCCGGAAGCCGCACTCCACGACCGCTACCAGATCGGGCTCGTGATCTCCGAAGAAGAGCAACGGCAGCTCGCCGATATCACGCTCGCGATCAACGCCTTCTTCGGCTGGGACTTCAACTCTTGCGAGACTCTACGGCAAGACGATGCGTGGTACCCGATCGACTTTGCGAACCCGTGTCCGGATTCGCAGGTCACTTCGCTGCACTACCACTTCCCGTGGATCGTGATTGCGAACTTGCGGTGGTCGATCTTCTGTGCGGTCACCGGGCGCCGCATGCGGCAGAATCTCGATTGGCAGCCGTTCTACGACGTGGCCGACCGCAACCTCCCCTACCGGGAGCGGGTTGCGGAGTACGGGCGGATCGCTCGGGAGCGACTCGACGCCAACGCGTTCGATGAATTCTGCGCGACCCACCTCGGACACCTCGAGGGAGTGGCATGGGAGTTCCTCGGAACCGAGCGCGCGCGTGACGCGGTCCGCCAGAAGGTGCAAGCGTTGTTTCCGCAGCACGAGATCGACGAGTTCACGGAGCTCTTCTGGGGGCGCATCCAGCGTTGGCGGAGCGACGTGGAAGGAAACCTCTAGTGCACGTACTGTTCGTGGAGCCTTGCTTCCCGCAGAATCAGGCGAAGTTCGTACGCGCTCTGCACAGCGTGGGCGCCAAGGTGACCGGCATCGGTGAGGTCGCGCCGCGGTCGGTTCCGAGTTCGGTCCGCGAATGCTTACACGCCTACGAGCAGGTCCGCTCGGTAGTTCACGAGCCATCTCTGCTCGAAGCCGTCCGGCGGTGCCAGCAGCGGGAGTGGGTCGATCGGCTCGAAGCCACGATCGAGGCGCACATCATGCCCGTCGCGAAAGTGCGCGCCGCCTGCGGCATCCCCGGTACTAGTCCGGAAACCGCATTCCTGTGCCGTGACAAGCCGGCGATGAAGGACGCGCTCCGCCGGGCCGGGGTCCCCTGCGCCAATTCCGGGCGAGCCCGCTCGAGTGACGACATCCGCGAGTTCGCAGCCGCGAATGGTTACCCGCTGATCATCAAACCGGCCGACGCAGCAGGCGCGTCCGGGGTCGAACGGGTCTCATCGGCGTCGGAACTCGAGGCGGCCATCGCGCGGTCGCAGGTCGATCGGGGCGCTTCGGTGGCGGTCGAGGAGTTCGTGGAAGGCCACGAGGGCTTCTACGACACCATTTCGATCGGCGGTAAGGTCGTTCACGAATTCATCTCGCACTACTATCCCAACGTGTTGGTCGCGATGCGCAATCGCTGGATCTCTCCACAGATCGTCGCCACGAACCGAACCGACGCCTCGAGCTACGATGAACTCCGGCAGATGGCGCAGCGGGTCAACACCGCCCTCGGAATCGGCACCTCGGCGACCCACATGGAGTGGTTCTTCGGCCCGAAGGGCCTGAGGTTCTCGGAGATCGGCTGCAGACCCCCCGGGGTCGGCGCCTGGGACCTCTACTGCGCCGGCAACGACATGGATCTGTACCGTGAGTGGGCGCACGCGATCGTCTACCAATGCCCCGAGGGACGCCCGTCACGGGCTTACGCGGCCGGCCTCATCGCACTGCGCCCGGACCGCGATGGCGAGATCGTCGGCACCGAGGGACTCGAGCCGGTCCTGCAGCGATACGGTTCCTGCATCATCGATACTCACATCCCGCGGCCGGGCACTCGCACCCAGCCTGTCGAGGCCGGTTACTGGGCAAATGCATGGATGCGAGTCCGACATCCGGACTATGATACGCTGTGCGGAATTCTGGACGACATCGGTCGGTCCGTGCAGGTCCGCGCTCGCTGACGGGGAGGTGGCAATGACTGGCGATCCTGGGCAGGTCAACGAACCGGCGCCCACGCGCGAGACCCAAGAGTTCTGTGAGGTCTCTCTGTCGTTTCAGACCGACCCGGGCAGCAAGGTCTCGGTGGTCGGCTCATTCAATGACTGGGACTCCAAGCGAACGCCCATGACCGAAGTCGCTCCCGGTGACTTTCGGGTCACGCTCCGACTGCCTCCCGGGGAGTACGAGTACAAGTTCGTTCGCAACGGACGCTGGCAGGCGGATCCGCAAGCCACGGAGTGGGCACCCAACCCGTTTGGCTCGCTCAACAGTCGGCTGACCGTGCCGCGCAGTTGAGCCTGGCCGCGGCCGGGAATCCTTTGGGGGTGCGGCGCCTGGCCCGTGACGCCGATGAGTAGGAGTGGGCCGGGTTTTCGGCCACCCCGGCGTGTGGCGAGTTTCAGCGGTGCGCCGAGCCACTCTCACAACTGGCTAGGATCGACATGTCTCAAGCCCGGCGGAAGAAGAAGCGAATTCTGATCGTCACGCCGGAGATCACGTATCTCCCGCAGGGCATGGGCAATATGGCCAACCACCTCCAGGCCAAGGCGGGTGGACTTGCCGACGTGTCCGCAACGCTCGCCGCCGCTCTCTATCACAAAGGGGCCGACGTCCACGTCGCGCTACCGCACTACCGACAGATGTTCAGCGTCAACGTCGGTCGCTTCATCAACGAAGAGCTGCGCATCTACAAGAGCAAGATGCCCGAAGATCGCATTCACCTCGCCGAGGACCGCATCTTCTACTATCGCAGCAACGTCTACGACGACTACGCCGCGACCAACATGAAGCTCGCCCTGACCTTCCAGCGCGAAGTCATCAACAACATCATTCCTCGAGTCAACCCCGACCTGATTCACTGCAACGACTGGATGACCGGGCTGATTCCGGCGGTGGCGTCGCGCTTGGGGATTACGACCCTGTTCACGGTCCACAACATCCACTCGCTTCGCGCTCCCCTTTCTCTCATCGAAGAAACCGGGATCGACACTCGTGAGTTCTGGAGCCACCTCTACTACGAGCGGCCGCCCCAAAGCTTCGACGAGAGTTACACCACCAACCCGGTTGATCTTCTCACGACGGGAGTGTTCTCGTCGAATTACATCAACACGGTGAGTCCGCGTTTCCTGCAGGAGATCGTGCGCGGCCAGCACTCTTTCGTGACGAGTCAGCTCTACCAGGAGATCTGCAACAAGGTTCGCAACGGTAAGGCCGAAGGCGTACTCAACTCCCCTGACCCGAGCTACAACCCGGCGACGGACACCGGCCTCGTCGAGAACTATGGCCCCGAGGACTTCGTCGAGAAGAAGCGTCGCAACAAGATCGCGTTCCAAGAGTACCTGGGGCTCGATGTCGACCCCAACGCCGCCCTCTTCTTCTGGCCGTCACGGCTCGACCCGAACCAAAAGGGCTGCCAACTCCTGACCGAGATCCTGTACTCGATCGTCAGCCGCTACGCGCGGCAGAACCTGCAGGTGGTGCTCGTCGCGAACGGGCCGTACCAAGTGCACTTCAACGAGATCGTCCAGCACCATGAGATCCATCGACGAGTGTGCATGTGTGGTTTCGACGAGCGTCTATCCCGCATGGGTTACGCCTCCTCGGACTTCCTGTTCATGCCGTCGTACTTCGAACCCTGCGGCCTTCCCCAGATGATCGGCCCCATCTATGGCAGCCTGCCGGTCGGGCGGGATACGGGCGGGATCCACGACACCGTGCGGCACCTGGACGTCTCTGCGAACTCGGGCAACGGTTTCCTGTTCGAGACGTACGACAGCCGCGGCTTGAGCTGGGCCATCGATCGCGCCATGGACTTCCATGCGCTCCCCGCAGCGGTGAAGGAGGAGCAGATCCGGCGAATCATGAAGCAGGCGCTGGCAGAGTTCAATCACGACGTCACCGCGGAACGCTACATCAACATCTACAAGCGTTTGCTCAAGGTCGAGTAGCCGCCGGACTCGTCGCCGTGGCGCCGCCGGAACCTTCCGCTACGATGTTCTCGGATGTTCTCGGTTCACTGCTGGGGGGTAAGGAGTCGCCCAAGAATAACTTCGACATCTTGCCGTCGATTTGGGTTAGATTCGGCCGATCCGGAAAGCTCGAAACCGGAGGCGTAGCCTTAGTTCCGGTGAGGATTTCGAGGTTTTCGGATCGGTCGAAGATGGCCCGAAGCGACGAGCAAGAGGGTGAAGTTATTCTTGGGCGACTCCTAAGCCACGAGCACGCCGTCGCCACTTGCAACCAGAGGTCCAGGACCATGAGCGTCGATCCGTCACCGAGGCCGCTCCCGTCCTCGCTCGCGCCAACGCCCGGCGAGCCGGTCGCCGCGTATGTGCGCCGCGATCCCGGGCTGTGGGAGTACTGGCCGACCATCGAACGCCGGCTACGGCGCGCCAACGCTCTCACCGACCGACTCACGGGCGGTGCGGCGCCCGCCGAGGGCGCCTGCTGGACTCCGCCCCGGTCCGGCCTGTGGGATGCGGCTCAAGGCCATCGCTACTTTGGGCTGCATCGCGCGCCGAGCGGCTGCTGGCGCTTCCGCGAGTGGGCACCCAACGCGACCGCGGTCTACTTCTGTGGTCCGGCGACTCAATGGCGCCCACACCCGAGCGGCCGCTTGACCCGGATTGCCGAGCGCGGAGTTTGGGAGATCGAGCTACCCGCCAACGCTCTGCGGCACGGGGATCACTACCATCTGCGGATTCAGTGGCCCGGCGGGAGCGGCAAGCGCATTCCGGCATACGCAACCTGGGTAACCCAGTTTCCCGACACGGCCGAATTCGATGCCGTCGTATGGGATCCGCCCGCTCCGTACCCCTGGCGTCACGCGCCACTCACCGAGCGCCCCCACCCTCCCCTCGTCTATGAGGCCCATGTCGGCATGGCCACGGCCGAGGAAAGGGTTGGTACCTTCGCCGAGTTCCAGCGGGACGTCCTCCCCCGCATCGTCCACGGCGGCTACAACACCGTGCAGCTCATGGCCGTGGCCGAGCATCCTTACTACGGATCCTTTGGATACCACGTCTCGAGCTTCTTCGCTCCGTCCTCTCGCTTCGGCACGCCGGATGATCTGCGAGCCTTGGTCGATACCGCCCACGGTATGGGGTTGGCGGTCATCTTCGACTTGGTCCACTCGCACGCGGCGCGTAACGAGATCGAGGGCCTGAGTCGCTTCGACGGGACCGACTATCAGTACTTCCATACCGGAGCCCGGGGATACCATGAGGCCTGGGACACTCGGTGCTTCGACTACGGCAAGGACGAAGTCGTCCACTTCCTGCTGTCGAACCTCCGCTACTGGCTCGAGGAGTTCCGCTGCGACGGCTTTCGCTTCGACGGCGTGACCAGCATGCTCTACCGCCACCACGGACTCGGTCGCGACTTCCTGTCCTACGAGAGCTACTACGACGATTCGTTCGACGAAGACGGCGCGGTGTACCTGACCCTTGCCAACCGGATGATCCACGAAGGGCGCCCCCACGCCCTCACCGTGGCCGAGGACATGAGCGGGTTGCCCGGCCTCGCCGTATCGACGGCGGAGGGTGGCGTGGGATTCGACTATCGCTTGGGCATGGGCCTTCCGGACCATTGGGTCAAGCTCGTCCGCGAGACGAAGGACGAGGACTGGCCGGTCGGCGATCTCTTCTATCGGGTCGGCAATCGTCGCCGCGACGAGCCCACCATCGCCTACGTCGAGAGCCATGATCAGGCCATGGTCGGTGACCAAACCTTGATCTTCCGCCTGATCGGTCCGGATATGTACCGATGGATGAATGTGTTCGAGGAACATTGGCCCGTGACCCGTGGGCTCGCACTCTGCAAGCTGGTACGCCTGCTCACCCTCGCCGTCGGCGGCGAGGGATACTTGAACTTCATGGGGAACGAGTTCGGGCACCCGGAATGGATCGACTTCCCCCGTCTCGGGAACCGCTGGTCGCACCGGTACGCCCGACGCCAGTGGCACCTCCGGGACGACACGAATCTCCGATACCGCTTCTTGGGAGAGTTCGATCGCGCCCTACTCGGACTGGCGGTGTCCACGCGGTTGCTAGAGGCACCCGCCGCCACCCTGCTCCGCGACTACGGTCATGAGCAGATTCTGGTGTTCAGCCGCGCGGGCCTCGTGTTCGTCATGAACTTCAGCCCGGCCTTGTCGTCCCGCACGACCCCTGTCGAGATTCCCCCCGGCACCTACCAGGTACTGCTCGACACGACCCGGCCCGAGTACGGCGGGATGGCGTCGTCGAACACGCCCACGGCCACCTTCCGCCCCACGTCTGCGATCCGAAGAGAGCACGTCTACTGGGAGCTGCCGTTCGAGCTCCCTTGCCGTTCCGCTGTCGTCCTAGGGCGACCCGGGACGGGACCGACTCCTATCCTGCCTACTCCAGTCGATCCTTGAACCGCCGGAGGTCGACGGTCTCGCGGCTCTCCCCATCATGCGGACCGCGAGCACGCCAGTACTGATACACCATGTCCCAGAAGCGAATCGGATCCTCGACCAAGCACGCCTCGAGCGACTCTCGATGGTCGCGGTGATTGTGGACCTCGATCACGGCTCGCCCGGCAGCGAGGTCGGTAGCACCCTCGAAACCACGGCTCAGCACGGCGACGCCGACACGCTTCCACTTGTCATGGTTGGTCTGGCAACACCACTTGAGCACGATGCGGGTGGTCTCCCATGGATTCGAACTCAGGTCGTCGGTCACGTCTACCGTCCTTTGCAGGTGCTTCCTCGTCGAACTTGGCCCGGTGATCGCCGCCAGTCAATCAACACGCCTGGCCGCTGCATTGTCAAGGTAACCCGGTCGATTCTCGCTGAACGCGACCGACGCTGCTCTCAGGGTGCCCCCCACTTGGCCGTCCGACCTCACCGCCCCGGCAGCGGGGTCGTGAGCGGCAAGATCCAGGTGGGCTTCTCGAGGGAGCGCGGCTCCCGAGCCAAGTCGACCGTACTGTCGATCATTGGCTGCGGCGGCCGCCCGTTCAACGACACGAGCGCCGTCCCATAGACTTCGACCGGCCCTCGCGCGGGCTCCGCGAACTCACGGGCCAAGCGGTGAGCGAACTGGAGAATCATGTCGGGACGCGTCGTCATCTTCTCGTACTGACGGCGCGACAGGTACTGCCGGCAATGGTCTTCGTCCAACTCCCACGTGCGGCCCCGGGCCGGAGCCACGACTCGAAAGGTCAACGAACTCGACTTCGAGCGCAGCATCATGTGCCAAGAGAAGCGGTGCCCATCCTCGGTCCAGTGAACCGAGCCGTCGTACGAGAAGTGGCGCAGGGGCACGACGACCTGAAACACCACCCAAGCCGCCAGCAGAACGACGACGAAGGCCCGTCCGGTGTTGGACGAGCTCACTTCGTCCACTGTGCTCGTGCGCGGCCCGATCAAGAACAGCGCACGCCGCGGCCAGTCCGGGTCGAGGAAGAGCGTCGTTCCCGCGATCATGAACCAAGGGAACACGCCGATGCCGAACAACCAGGAGTTCATGCCGTGAAAGAACAGCGCGAACCCCAGGGCGACCCATCGTGTTCTACGCCACAGCAGCAGGGGTACGACCAACAAATCGAGCAGCAGCCCGCCGTAGGCGAAGACTTGAACGCACCACTCCTCGTCGAAGAAGCGACCTACCAGCGGGTACTCCACCCGCTCGGCCAGCCAAGTCCGGATGGGCTCACCCCGAAGCCAATCGGCGTTCAGCTTGGCCACCCCGCCGAAGAAGTACGGCACCCCGATCTGAAACCTTAGCAGCCAGAGCGACCAAGCCGGCACCACCTCGCTCCGCAGCCCCGGCTTTCGCACGGCGTCCAGCGAGCGATCCCGGTGTGCCGGCACGAAGATCATCAAGAAGCTGACCAGGGCGATGAGGTAGAAGTGGTTCAAGTAGTTCGCTTGGTCGAGCAGAAACACGTAGGTGAATCCGAGAAACAACAGCGTCGCGGCGAGCCGGTAACAGAAGCCAAGGGCGACTGCGATCGCCAACAGGCCGAGCCCCACGAAGTGCCAATACATGCCGTCCCCGGGCCACGGGGTCACCCAGCCGAATCCGTAGTACGTGAAGTGGAAGTCGGGTTCGACGAAGTAGCGTTCGATCCAGCCGTTGGTGAAGTAGCGATACACCTCGACCAGCATGAGGATCCCGAACAGGATGCGGAAGGCAACCTGCGAGGCCACGTCCACCGGACGGTACAAGAACTCGGTCGTCGCCCGCCACAGGTGCATCAGCCACTTCCTCCGGTCACATTGCCGGTCGAGGTGCATCGAAAGGAAAGAGCTGCGCGACCCACGCTAACGGGCCGCGCAGCTCTTCACTATCGAAACATCGCGCTCACCTGACCTACGGGCAGTGCTGGAAGGTCCAGCAAGGCGTCGCATCGGGGGTCGGGTCGACGCCGCACAGCGGGAACGGCGGCGGCGGGGTCGGACCATTCATGAAGATATAGGTGACCAAGAACACGACATCCGAAATGTCTACCAGTCCGTCGTCGTTGAAGTCGCACGCGTCCAGACACGAGCTGACCGGCAGCCCCTGGAACATGAACCGATTGATCTTGATCGCGTCGGCCAAGTTCACGATCCCGTCCACGTTGCAGTCACCGCGCACGAACACCTCGCCGCACTGCACCTGGCAGCAAACCGGCGGGAGCGAGTCGCCGCAGACGGTCTCCGCAACCAGACAGATCTCCTGCGCCATGGGCGCGCCCGGGATCTGGATGGTCACCTGCTGCACCCCGCCTGGAATCGACGCTGTCGCCACACCGTTCACGAGAACACTGATCGAGCTGTAGCTCGAGTGGTTCGTCCACGTGACGATCGTGGTGCAGGTCGCCTGGTCGAGGACGACGCAGCCGAGGTTCGTGGGCGGAAGGAGCGGAATCTCGTCACAGGTCAGCGAGCAACAGGTCGCGGCGCCAGCCAGACCATTGCGGACCGGCACGACGCAGAGAACCGCGGCACCCGGACCGGCCAGGGTGAGGTTCGCCTGGGCAAGGTTCCCAGGCAAGGTCAGCACCACCACACCGTTCTCGAGGATTTGGATCTCGTCGTAGTCGGACTCCGGATTGATCCAGTTGAGCCGGACCGTGCAGTTGCACTCGTCGAGCAGCAAGCAGTTCAGCATGGTCACCGGCAGCGGCTCGGTCGGGCACTCCGCCGTGCAGCAGGCTTCCGGAGTCGGCACGCCACAGATCGTCGTCCCGGTCACGCAGACTTCGAAAACGCCGGGACCGGGGAGCTGCACCGTCGCCATCGAGGCGTTCCCGGGCAAGGTCGCCACGACGACGCCGTCGAGGGTCACCGAAACCGCCGAGTACTGAGACGAGTTGGTCCACGTGACGGTCGCCAAGCAGTCCGGCACAGAGACGCTACAGACAAGACTCGCTGGCGCGGTCGCGGGCACGGACGGACAGTCGACGCTGCAGCAGGCAGGCAAGGCCGAGACCCCGTTGCGGACCGGAACGACGCAGATTTCGCTGGTGCCGTTGGTCGGCAGCGCGAGCGCGAAAGACGTCGCCGATCCGGGCAGGTTCATCACGTTCACGCCGGCGACGGTGACCGCAATGCTGTCGTAGTTCGCCTCGGCGTTGGTCCAGGTCAGACTGACCGAGCAAGTGCAGAGATCCGTCAACAGGCACTCGAGGTCGAGCACCGAAAGCGGTGGAGTGATGGCGCACGAGAACGTGCAACACGTGGGCCCGAACGGCTCATTGCAGATCGTCAGCCCTTGCAGACACAGCGTGTGAGTCCCGGTGACCGGCGGCGCCAAGGTGGTACCGGTGGCCGTACCCGACAAGGTTTGCACGACGACACCGTCGAGAACCACCTCAATGAGCTGGTAGTCCGAAGTGTTCGCCCAAGCAACGTTCACGGAACAGTCGAAGGGATCGGTCGTGCACGTGAGCCCGACCGGAGCCGTCGCCGGCACATCGCTACACGTGACGCTGCAGCAGGCCTGCGGGCCGTTCATCGAGTTACGCACCGGCACGACGCAGAACTCGAACGTGCCGTTACTCGGCAGATTCACTTGGTGCGAGGTCGCGCTTCCAGACAACGTCGCCAACAAGGTGCCGTCCAAGAGCAGCAAGATCGAGTCGTAG
The DNA here is from genome assembly GCA_050246115.1 of Planctomycetota bacterium. Taxonomy (GTDB): domain Bacteria; phylum Planctomycetota; class UBA8108; order UBA1146; family JAJFFE01; genus JBFWWP01. Next base: position 56,912 of record JBFWWP010000021.1, on the reverse strand, counting down.
TCGGCAGCACCGTTGACCCAGTTGAGCGTGAACTCACAGGTGCATAGATCCGTGAGCAGACAGGTCAGACCGGAAACCGGCGGCGGCGGTGCAGGACACTCGACCGTGCAGCAGACCTGGGGAGCCACGTCGCCACAAATCGTCGTCGCCGTCAGGCACAGTTGGAAGGTGCCGGAGGCCGGCAGCTGGACCGTCGTCGCCATGGCATTTCCCGGAAGGGTCGCGACCACGGCTCCGTCGAGCAAGACTTGGATACCCGAGTACTGAGACGTGTTGCTCCAAGAGAGACTCGCCTCACAATCGGGCAGGCTGACAGCGCACATCAGGCTCGACGGTGCGCTCGCCGGAATCTCGGGGCAATCGACCATGCAACAGGCCGCTGCTCCTGAAGCGCCATTGCGCATCGGCACGACGCACAGGTCGTACATTCCGTGCGTCGGTAGGTCGAACGCATAACTCGTAGCACTGCCGGCCAAAGACGCGACCACGGTCCCGTTGCGGAGGATGTCGATCGAGTCGTAGTTCGCTTCCTGGTTCACCCAAGTCATCGACACCGAGCACGCGCAAACGTCGGTCAGCGTACAGACCAGGTCGTCCACGGACGCCGGCGGGGTGATGGCGCAATCGAACATGCAGCAGACTGGACCGACGGCGTCGCCGCAGATCGTCTGCCCTTGCAAGCACAGCGTGTGCATACCAGACAGCGGCCCGGCGATGGTCGCGGTCGTGGCGGTGCCCGCCAGGGTCTGAACGACGACTCCGTCGAGCACGACCTCCAGGAAGGAGTACTGCGACGTGTTGGACCAAGAAACGCTCAGCGAGCAGTCGAAGCGATCGGCGTCACAGACGATAGCACTCGGCGGGGTCGCGGGAATCTCCGGACAATCGACCGAGCAACAAGTCGCGACGCTGCTGGCCCCGTTGCGAACGGCCACCACGCAGAGAGTCGCGGTGCCATGCGCGGACAAGTTCAGGCTGGTGGTCGTCGCATTTCCGGCCAGCGTTGCGACCTGTACGCCACCCTCGAGCACGAGAATCGCGTCGTAGTTCGCTTCTGGGTTGGTCCAAGTCAAGCTGACTGTGCAGTCGCACACGTCCGTGAGCGAACAAACGAGATTCTGCGGCGCGAGCGGCGGCGTGATCTCGCAGCCAAACGTACAGCAGGCCGGACCAAACGACTCCCCGCAGATGTTCTGGCCTTGCAGGCACACCATATGGCTACCGGTCAGAGGCCCGGCGAGGAAAGCGCTCGTCGCTGTGCCCGCGAGCGTCTGGACCACGACGCCGTCGACCACCACCTCGATGAACTGGTAGTCCGACGTGTTGGTCCAGCTCACCGAGACCGAGCAGTCGAACGGGTTCGGCGTGCAAGCGATCCCGGTGGGAGCGGTGGTCGGTACGTCCGCGCAGCTTGCCATACAGCAGGCCGGTGCGGCGGTCATGAGGTTGCGAACCGGAACCAGGCAGAACTCCGTGGTACCCGGAGCAGCGAGGCTCAGAGTACGCGAAGTGGCCCCGCCGGGCAGCGTTGCCAGGAGCACGCCGTCCGCCAACAGCTGAATCGAGTCGTAGTCGGAATCGCCGTTGGTCCAGCTCAGCGTGAACTCACAAGTACAGAGGTCGGTGAGCACGCACTGGAGGTTGGTGATCGGCGTCGGCGGGAACGGGCAGACCGCGGTACAGCAGACGGTCGCAAAGGGCTCGTTGCACACGTTCGTGCCGTCGAGGCAGATCGAGTAGGAGCCCGATCCCGGGAGTTGCACGGTCGTCGACTGCGCGGAACCGGGTAGCGTGGCAACGGTGCTTCCGTTCAAGGAAACCGTGATGGTCGAGTAGCTCGAAGTGTTGGTCCAGGAGATCGTGGCGACGCAGTCGGGGAACGAGACGTTACACTGGACCCCGGTTGGACTCGTGGTGGCAACATCGTCGCAGCGAACCTGACAACACGTCTGGGTGGACGCGAAGCCGTCGCGCTGCGCGACGACGCAGATCGAGCTGACTCCGTTCTGCGGTAGGTTGATCGCGGCCGACGTGGCTGAACCGGGGAGAGTCGCGAGGACGCTGCCGTTGACCAAGACCTGAAGGCTGTCGTAGTCGCTCGCGCCATTCACCCAGGTCAGGTTTACGGCACAGGTACACTGGTCGACCAAACTGCAGACCAAGTCGGATACCGGTTCTGGAACGGTCTGGCACTCCACCTCGCAGCATACCGGCGCAAAGGGAGCACCGCAGATGGTCTCCCCTTCGAGGCAGAGGGTGTAAGTCCCATGGCTAGGTAGAACGACCGTCGCCGACTCGCTGCCGCCAGGCCGGGTGTGGACCACGGCCCCGTTCACGGTGACGCGAATGACAGCGTACTGGGAGGTGTTTTCCCAGGTCATCGCGACCGTGCAGTCCGGGAGGCTGATGGGGCAGAGCAGATTGACGGGCGACGAAGCCGGGATCGGGTCGCAGTAGGACGTACAGCACGAGTCGGCGCTCGTGAGGCCAGTGCGCACTGCGGTCACGCAAAACTGCGACGTAGCACCGCTCGCGACCACCAATGCGTGCGACGTGACATCGCCATCGAGCATCGCAACCACGAGCCCATCTTGCGAAACTTTGATGGCCTCGTAGTCGAGCTCTTGGTTGGTCCAGCTGACCGTCACTTCGCAGGTGTCGCCAGCTGCGGAACCACCGCACGGATCCGTGATGGTGCATTGGACGTCGAGCACGGGCTGGGGTGGCGCGGGACAGTCTACGTCGCAGCACTCCGGCGGCAGCGGCGCGCCACAAATGGTCTCACCGTTCAGACAGATCTCGTAGTCCCCAGGACCCGGTAGGACGACGGACGCCTGCTGTGCCGAACCCGCCACGGTCTGCACGGGCAGCCCATCGATACTGATCTCGAGGAATGCATACTGGTTGAGGTTGAGCCAATCGACCGCGACCGTGCACGTGGGCGCATCCACCGTGCACGTCAGAATCGTCGGTGCCACGGGCGTCAGGTCCGGGCAGTTGGCGGTGCAGCAGGTCTGAGGCCCGGACACGCCGTTGCGAATGGGCTCGACACAGACGTCCTGGTTCCCGATCCCGGCAAGGAACACCGTGGCAGACGTCGCCGATCCGGGCACCGTCGCGACTTCGTTGCCGTCGACCAGGACTCGGAGGGTGTCGTAATTCGCTTCCTGGTTGGTCCAGCTGAGCGAAGTTTCGCAAGTGCACGGGTCAACCAAGGCGCACTGGAGGTCGAGAATCTCGAGGGGCGGCGTGACCATGCAGTCCACGGTGCAGCAAACCGGCGTCGTCAGATCGCCGCAGATGGTCGTGGCCTCGAGGCAGATCTGGTTCATTCCAGTGACCGGGCCGGGCACGACCGCCAGGGTCGTCCCCCCGGCCAGGGTCTGGATCACGACGCCGTTCAAGGTCACGTCGATACTGCTGTACGACGACGCGTTGTCCCAAACGACGCTGACCGAACAGTCGAGCGGGTCCGCAACGCACATGAGGTTACTTGGAGACATGACCGGAACGGTTGGGCACGAGGTCGTACAGCATTCCGGGAAGGCCAAGTAGGAGTCGCGCACGGGTACGACACAGAACATGAAGCTGGTGTCGTTGGCCGGTAGGTTGGCCATGAGGTTCGTCGCCGTCCCCGGAAGCGAAACGACGAGAGTTCCGTCCAGGAAGACATCGATCGCGTCGTAGTCCACGTCCTGGTTCGTCCACGTCAGGTGGACCGTGCAGTCGCAGGGGTCGATCAAGTTGCAGGCAAGCCCGAGGACACCGCCAGGCGGTACCGGGCAGACCACCGTGCAACACGTTGCCGCGACCGGCTCACCACAGATCGTCGTGCCTTCGACGCAGACTTCGTAGGTGCCCGGTCCGGGCAAGGTCAGCATGGCACCCTGCGCGCCACCCGGAAGTGTGGCCACCAGAGTCCCACCCAACTTGACGCGCAGTTCGGAGTAGTCCGAGGTGTTCTCCCAATTGACGGTCAAGTCACAGCTCGGGGGAGCTACGGCGCAATCGAGATCCTGCACCGGAGTCGCGGGAACGTCGACGCAGTCGAGGAAGCAACAGGTCTGGGCTCCCGAAACGCCATTCTTGATCGGGACGATGCACAGCTCGAAGTTGCCCGGTCCCGGGAGTGGCAGGCTATGCGAGGTCGCGGTACCCGGCAGGGTCGCAACGGTCGTGCCGCCGACGCGGACTTGGATCGAGTCGTAGGCTCCGCCGTTCTGCCACGCGAGCTGGGCTAGGCAATCGCAGTCATCGGCGAGAATGCAGTCCAACTGGGTCACGGGCGGGGGCGGGGGGAACTGACACTGGACCGTGCAACAGGCCTGCGGGATCGGCTCGCCGCAAATGGAAGTCGCTTTGACACAAATGGTGTGGCTGCCTGGGCCCGGGCTGACGGTGGCGGACTCGGCCGTGCCCGGCAGGGTCGCGACGACGACGCCATCGACCCGGATGGCGATCGACTGGTACGCCCCCGCGTTCTGCCAGCTCACCATCGTTTCGCAGGTGGACGGGTTCACGGTGCACGCCACGTCGAACGGCGGCTGCTCCGCATCGTCGGGGATCAGGACGTCGCAGCAGACGGGTGGCGAAGTGATGCACTTCGACTTCTTCTTGTCGTCGTCGTCGTCGTCATCGTCGTCGTCGTCATCATCGTCGCCACAGGCACCGCCCTCCCCCTTCAGGCTCTGCACGCACACTTCCACGAGACCGGTGGCGGTGGTTTGAATCGTGGTGCTCGTCGCAAGCCCCGAGAGGGTCTGAACGACCGTGCCGTTCACCGACACTTTGATGGCGTTGTAGTACTGGAGGTTGGTCCAGCTCAGCTGGATCGTTCCGGTACAGGGGTCCGAGAGGTTGCAGACGAGATTGGTCACCGGCAAGGGATTCACGAGCTTACAGCTGGGCGAGGCACCACAGATGTAGCTCTTGTTCTTCTTGCTGCCGGACGGAACTGCCACCCGAACGCTCTCGGTTCGGTAGGCCGCGTCCAAGGTCACGCTGTAGGTCTTCGGCACATTGGGAACGATCTCGCCGGGAGCCGGCACCCACTTCACGCCGTAGATGCCCGTGAAGCCGTCATAGGTAACCGTGGAGTTCGGGGGATCGGTGGAGATCACCGCGCAGCACGAGGGCGCCTGGATAATGAAGTAGTTCAAGCCGTGAGGATCGCCGTCCCACACGACCGTGTAGTCCCATGTGGAGGTTCCATCTGGGTTGTAGGTGACGCCATCGAAGGTCACTTCGAAGTCGTCGATCCAACGCATCGTCTTACAAGTGACGCCCTGCGCCGGCCCACCCCACGCCCCGAACAAGCACAGAACCGAGGCCAAACACAAGACCACGCGCAGCGTCGAAGCGATGCGCGAACCACTGCGCAGAGCACCGAGATGACCACTGCCCAGAGCACCCAGATTCATGCCACACCCCTCGCGTTTTGCACCCCGACGAACCCTCCACCAGCACCGGCCGACCGGAAACTCGACCCCGCCCGCGCCACGGGAGGCGCGGACCCCGAGATCGAAACACAAGCGAAATCAGTCGATAGGCACGGCAAGTGGGAGGCTTCGATACTTCGCCCAGAACGCCCAGAATGTAGTGAGGCGCCGGACGAAAGGCAAGCGGCAAGCTGCGTGGCCGCCAGCCCGATGACGCAAACGCAAGGTGTTGCGCTGACGTCGCATGGGGTGGCGAGTCTCAGGAACGAGCGCCGTTGCCCAGGGGCGGACGGTCTCGGGCACGGGCGGGGTCCAACGCAAATGGCCCCGCTCGGAGACGCTGCTCCGAGCGGGGCCCTCAGAACCCAATCCAGGAAGGGGTGACTACCAGCGCCAGCCGTGCCGCTTTCCGTACTTCGCCTTCCCGTGCCCGCCGCAGCCGTGGTTGGAGTGGCTCGACGTGCGCTGCTGGGTGAGACAGAAGCACAGGTCGCAGCGCTGCTCGCCCGGCTGGAGCGTCAGGGAGATCACGGTCGGACAAGCTCCGGGGACCAGACAGGTCGTCCGGCAGCGACACACCGAGCTGCAAGACGTCTTGCAGAGCGGGGCCGCGTCGATCAGCACTTCGCAGGCGGTGAGCGACGGCACGTCGTAGAAGCAGAAGCGACCGCAGCGGTTGGTCACCGTCGAACGGCTCTCGTCGTCGCTCGTGCCCAGTTGACCGTCCGGACCCGCGCACACCAGGATCACCGTCACGCCGGGGAGGGCCGGCTCGCGGCAGTCCTTGTGCCCGTCGTTGTCAATGTCCTTGAAGACCTTCCCGCAGACCTTGCCCGGCGGGTTCTCTTCCTCCTCGACAACCGGCACCGTCAGGCCCGCGAACACCCACGCGAAAGAGGCCGGGGTGTTGCCGCTCGCGCAACAGTCCGCCGACAACGCCTGGACGGTGAGATCGGTAGCGCCCGCGGGAATGGTCACCGCAATGCTGACATGATCCCACTCGGGTCCTTCGTTCGCGGCCAACACGTCGGCATAGTCCGTGACGACACCGCCGCTGGTGACCCGAATGATCGTCGGACGGTTCGGCTCCGAACCGGAGAACGGCCCTTCGACGCTGCCAGCCAGGATCAGCAGTTCCGTGTCACGATCGATCGCCGCGGCGTCGAAGCTGAAGGTCTGGGCGACCGTGGTGTCGAGCGGCGCAGCGAAGTTGATGAACGCGAGGTCCTGTCCGTCCTTCACCTGCACGCCCGCACTCGCCGACCCGTCGTCGACGATCACGACGATCGAGAGGCCGTTGTCACCGTGGTCGAAGTTGAGCCCGCGAGCTTCGATCGAGTTCGGTCCGTTGACGACCAACCCGAGTGCCGTGATGTCGGCGCGATAGGTGTAGCTGTTGTTCTTGCCGAAGAACAGCGTCGATCCGCCGATCAAGTCGCCAAACACCAGATTGCCGTCGAGACGCACCGCGCGGATCGCCTCGAGCGCCGGGTCCTCGTCGAAGCCGTTCCAATAGACCAAGACCTGCAGGATCGTCGCATCGAGCGGGACGTCAAAGTCGACGAAACCAATCCCTGCGCCTTCGACCAACCCGACGCCGCCGCCGACGATTCCGGTTCCGTTCTGAATCGCGATGCTCGGCGTACCGAGACTCTCCGTACCGTCAGCATGAACGGACTGGAGCTGCGCCCCGAGCAGGCCAAGCCCCAACGCCAACATGCCAACTCGCGCCCGAAGACTACGCATCATGACAATCACCTTTCCTTGGTGTCGCATTGGTGCGAGGGACCCTTCCCCCCACCTGGATCACGGGATGAGTGACCACGCAACCCAGAGCGTGGTCGTTAGAGTCCCCTAGGCAGGATGCGTGCCGTGACGAGGAAGGGAGCGAACGGGGTGTGCTCGGGGGCGAGCGGTCGGATTCGGAACGGCGGGGCGAGCCGATGCCGAACTCTTGGACGCCGGAGCGATGTGAAACCGAGGCATGCGGGAGCCCCGGCAACGAGCGGGGACGATCAGTCCTTCGGGGGCAGCTTGAGTCCGTAGCGTTCCGTCATCGGCGGTTTCATCCACCGCGGCCCCCGGCGAATACGCCGTGACTTCTCCTTCGCCGCCTTCCGATCCTTGGCGACGACCGCAGGGTCCAAGGGCGGGGCGCTCCGCGTCTCTCTGCGAGCAGCGAGGAACCTGAGGAAGCCACGCTTTGCCGAAACCGGCCGCTGAACGACATACGCCGGCCGGAGCAAGCACCAGAAGACCAAAAGGATGCCTCCGAGCCCCCCGAACCACCAAAAGACGGAGCGCGACGGGTCACTCGAGAACGCGTCGTCGACGACCGCCACCAACAACGACATCGACAGCCCCAAGCCCACCGCGGCAAGAGTCGTATGCACAGCGCGATGGACCCGAATGCGCATGTCTGAACTCCGACTCGACTGCCGCCACCACTGCCCGACCCTTGGCAGTGTACCGAAGCCCCGCCCCGCTCGCGACGACGAGGCCCGTCGATGCGGCGACTCGCACGCGTCGACGAGGGCCGCGGACCGGCTGTGGTGCGCGAACATCGTGACGCGAGGTCCCCCGAAAGCCATCTCAGCGATGTTCCACTGGGGGTTTCGATGGGGAATCGGATTGCCGAGGATGGCCCGGGGCCACGAGCCATTGGACGAGGCCGTCTGGTCCGACTCCTCGTGTCGCCGATTGGCGTGTGCCTCTCGACGTCGCCTCGCGGGGTCAGCAGCCCATTGGCGCGATGCAACCGAGAACGTCAGGGGTGGGATCCGTGCCGCATTGCCAGGGGCCCGGGCTTGGGGGCGGCGGCGACGCCATTAGAAACAGGTAGTTGAGTAACACGACGGCATCCGCGAGGTTCAGTCGCCCGTCGTCGTTGCCGTCGCAGGCATCTTCGCACTGGAGCACGACACGGGCTTCGGAGAAGAGGTAGAGAAGGAGATCCACCACGTCGGGGAAGCTCACCATGCCGCTTGCGTTCACATCTCCTCGGCGAAACTGCTGACAGACGTCCAGGACTCCGTCCTCGGTGACATCGGCAACAGGGTTGGTCACGAGTTCGCAGAAGTCAGCGATCCCATTTCCATCGCAGTCGACCTCCGACCGAGCGAAAACCTGGACGACGCCGGATGAGAACGCACCTGGAACGTCATGTAGGGGCGCTCCAAGCGCGACGAACGAAGGTCCCACCGTTACAGCGGAACCGGCCTCGTCGAGAAACTCCCCGTCTGCGTCCTGAAACACGTCGGACTCCAGCCACTGCGCGTCACCCGGGGGACGGCGAAACAGGACCGCTCCCCCAACGAACGACTGACCCAGGTGATTCGAGGTGGCGGGTGCCCCAGCGACGAGCAGGCCCTCGGAGGTGACCAGCGAACGGCCAAGCTGTTGGACTCGAGGATCGGTCGAGATCAGGATCTCACCTGGCTCCCATTGATCGCCGTCGAGCCAGAACCGATGGACCCCTCCGCGGTCGTCGCCAGGCGCCAGGTCGCGAAGAGGCGCTCCCACGAAGACCTCGGTACCTCGGATGGCCACGGCCGCACCGAATGCCGCGGGATTCGCTCCGCCGCTCGAGTCTGTGAGGGTTTGCTCCAAGCTCCAGCCGGTGCTGCCTGCCAAGAGCACCTCGACCCGCTCGGCCGACGGGTCGCCCACGACCAACCTCGCACCCGAAAGGGCCATCGAGAAACCTCGGCTCACTCCTCCCGGGAGAGTGGGAATCGTGACTTCGTACTGCCCCGACAGAGGGTTACGATCGAACACATAGACTCGACCTCCGCCAGGGTGCTGAGGCGCGCCGATTGCGATTCGCGATCCTTCACAGGCGACCGACCGCCCGAACGCCTCGGCAACGGAGTCGGCCATGGGGAGCAGCGTTGCCTCGAGTTCCCAAGGCGCGTCCGCGCTCAGCCTGCGAAACACGAAAGCGGCGCCTTGATCGAGGCCCGCAAGGTCGCTGTTCGGTGCGCCGACAACCAGCCGGTCTCGATCGAGCGACAACGCGAAGCCGAACTGCTCGTTCGCAGAAGGCGTCAGGGCCGCCAGTTGCTGCGCGAGCACCCACTGCCCCGCTTGCAGGCGAAACACTCCAACCGACCCGGCAAAGGGGGCTCCTCCGGAACTCGCTCCCCGCGAACCTACGATCAACGACGCAGCCTCGCCGGCCAAACTAGCGCCGAACAAGTCACCCGCCCCCGGACTCGGGGAGGCGAGCACGACCGGGCTTGCTGGGCACGGCGGGCCCGCCGGTGCTGTGGCGATCGCGACGAAACCGACCCAGATCCACGCGACGAAGGGTGTCAGGAGCTTCAACCCCCTTCGCCGGTGTCGCGTCACCGCCTCGCACCGAACGTGTCGACTCGTGTGAGTCACAGGCATGGAGACAGCGGGCTCGGACCGCCCTCGAACAAGAAGGAGATCAGGAACACTGCGTCGCCCACGTCGACGAACCCACTCCCGTTCCCGTCAGCGCTCGCGAACGTCGCCGGCGGACTCCCCCCAGCGAAGAGGCCATCGAGTAGATGCACGATGTCCGCGATGTCGGTCGATTGATCGCCATTGACATCACCGGCCATTAGGGTGGTCACATCGCAGTCGCAGTCGTCCAACAGGCCATCGCCGTCGCTATCCACCGCCGAGCCTCCAATGGCGAGCTCGCACGCATCGTCGAGCCCGTTGAGGTTACAGTCCGCGGACAGCCAACCGCCTACCTCGCACTCGACATTCGAGAACCTTACCGTGAACTCGTCCGAGGGCAGATAGGCCGTCGTTCCCACGTCCAGCAAGCGAAAGGTCACCGACCATACGAGTTGGTTGGCAACGTAGGCGGGTTGCGTACTGTCGATGTGCCAAGTCAAATGGCTGTCAAAGGGGGGAGCACCGATCGCCCACTGATCGCCGGGACCATCGAGGACTTCCGTGAACCCCGGAGTGTGCGCGCGAAGGGCGGGATCGATGGACACGATCTCGAACACGATACTGGAACCGGGGGCCAGCACGCAAAAGCCCTCATCGAGTTCGTCCTCTTCGAGCGTTGCGAATCCAGGATCATCCAGTGCGAATCCCTCGAGGATTCCCGTCACCGGATCGAGGTGGGTGATCTCGTCGAAGTCGAACTCGATCTCGAGTTGCCCTCCGGGGCTCACGCATACGTAGCCCACGGTGATATCCTCGTGGCCGTGATCGTCGCCCGCTCGTACGGGAGACGCCGCAGACCCTGCGACTGCCAACAACGTACCGAGAACGCACACTCGCAGGTTCATGGGTAGCACTTTCCTAGGGGGGATTGAAGTTGAAACGGAAGCAGTCGGAATTTGTCGGCGAGCTCCGGCAGGCGGACCCCGAGGCGGACCGCCTGCCGGACGTTACGAGCGACTGTTGGTTATCGTGGCACGATCAGCAACCCGGATCCGGGAACGGAGCCGAGGGAGCCGTGCCGCCCTGGAAGAGATAGCTGAGCACGTAGACCGCGTCGGCGACGTTGACGTCGCCATCGGCGTTCACGTCACCGGCAGCCATCGGCGATGGTGGGGAAGCGCCGCCGAACAGGAAGCCGAGGAGCGCAACCGCGTCCGCGAGATTGACGGTCAGATCGGAGTTGGTGTCGCCACGGACGAAACCACCCAGGCCCAGCCTCGCCAGCAGCGGACACTCGTCGGCGGCCGTTACGTAGCCGTCCAGGTCCACGTCCGCGGACGCGCGCTCTGCCGCCGAGGCGGCCGCGGGATTCGCCAAGACCTGGAGGAAGGCAAGGTGGTCGGCCGGCGACAGCATCCCGTCCTGGTCGACGTCGGCGAGATCAGCCTCGACGGTCTGAAAAACGATGCGGATAGCCGCCGACGGGGCCATGGTTCCGCTCGCGTCGGTCAAATGACAAACACAGTCCCAGTGAGCGCGCAGGGCGTCAAACTCCGGGTGATCGGGGCCGTGAACGTGCCACGTGAAGTGTACGTGGAAACCCGCTGGGCCGAGAGCGGCCGAGTCTCCCGGCTGCAGCGGCACGAGCGCATCGGAGATGACCTCGAGGCCGGGCGCAGCGGACGTGAGGTTGAAGTGTACGACCGCGTTGGACGGAGCCGGCATGACACCGTTGACCGGGGTCACCACGCTGTCGAAGCCTGGGTCATTGAAGGCCCACCCGCCGAGCAGGGTCGTGGGCTGGAGCAGGACAGGAGTCGAGAGGTCGATCACACCCGTAGTTGCGATCTGCCCTTGACTGTTCTGGCCGACCCACACGTCGGTCGGGTGCTGGGCCAGCGCAGGCGAGGCGGCGAACATCAAGGCGGCCAAGAGCGACGACAAGCGTAGCATGAGTCTTCCTTTCTCCCAGAGGGAGCAATGTTCCAACGAGAGCCGGTTCGCGGCGCCGAGGTTCGCCCGCGCGCTGCGCAGCGTGCCTCGGCGCCGTACTCAACTTGAGATGCCGGACGCGCGAGATTGGTTCACGCGAAGTCGAGAATTGCTGTGTAACTGGCAAGCACCACCGTGGACGGATCGGGCTCGTCCCGAAGCAGCGCGGCGTCCGGTTGCTTCGGACCCAGTTGCTCGAACGCCGGCGGTGGATGCCGCTCGGTTCGAGAAAGTTCGCGGGATCTTCGAGGAATTCTGGAGCACAGTCGGTCGAGTGCTGAGGAACTTGACGATCGACGCCGAGCCGTTACTCTCACTCTCATGACCACATGGGTTACCCCTCGACGAGTTGCACGCGGCCGACGTCTACGAAACTGGCGAGCAAGGCCGCTCTTCGTCGCAGTCTTGTTCGTCGCCACGCAACTCGTGGCCGTCGGACACGTGGCCCTGGTGCCCCACCGACTGCTCTGTCAGTCCGGACGCGTCGAGGTACTTTGCGATCACGATCGCGACCCCTCGCATAGCCATGCCTCCTTGGGGAAGTCATCCAATCGCGAGAGTTCCGGCTATCGCGCGGGGGCCGGCGAGGCGGCAGCCAAGCCTTGTCTACTGATCGGCCAGGCCAAGCCGTTCGACCTTACCGTCTTCGACCCATGTTCGATGGTCGGACGAAACCTCCCCAACACTTGCAAGTCGCTCACCCCCCGAATCAGTGCAACGAGTTCGTACCTCATCCTCCTCGCTCCCAAGACATCTCCCCCTTCGATCGTCTCCATTCTCTAGACGCGCTTCGTTCGCGTTGGGTTCGGCTTCACCCGCTTCTGGATCGTCGTTGCCTTCGGGGCAGCGCGCCGGTCCCAGCGTGCATGGAAGTTCAAGACGAACCCCGTTGCGTGAGAAGCGCGCAGCGCGGACGCGTGCGTTTGGAAATCGACTCATCCACCTGCGGGGTGGAGTGGTGGCGGCTCGGCCGCAGCCACGACGGGCGTTGCGAAAGCCCCCTCGGAAAGAGTCCGGTCCCGGATCCAGCGCGGTACGCGTTGATCTAGGACCAAGCGCTGACGATTCGCTCTGGCTCAGCGGAATCGATCGTTGGCGCTTCGACCCAGAAGCATGTCGACTGAATGACACTTGAAGGTGGAGACATGAACTCCTCGCCTGAATCCGATGATCTGTCCCCGGTGCAGCGGCAGAACTCGGCCGCGGATCACAATCCCGAGGACATCGGGAAGTTCGAGCAACTCGTCGAGCCCCACGTCCAATCGATGTTCGAGGTAGCCCGCCGAATCCTCAAGTCTCCGGACTTGGCTTGGGATGCCGTGCAAGACACTCTGTTTCGCGCCTGGACTGGGGCAGGGCTACCCCCGGAACCACGTGCGGCGTTGCTCCATCGAGCCCGCCTATCGAGCCTACACATTCGCCGAGGCGAGAGGCGCAGAGAGGATCGCGAGAAGCACGCTTGTCTCCTCCATCCACGAACCCTCGGCCCCCGAGCGGACCTTTCGGATGCCGAGGCGCAGGAAGTGCATCGGGGACTCGAGACGCTGATCGGCAGCCTCCCGGATGATTGTCAGCAAGTTCTGTGGCTTCGCATGTGCCAGAAGAAGAGCTACGATGACATCGCGACGGCTCTTGGCGTTCCCGTAGGAACCGTACGGTCCCGGTTGAGTCGCGCGCGAACGATGCTTCGTGTATGCCTCGACTCGGTCGCTCGGCGGGTTCCCGGCGCACATGGGTCGTCGTGATGCGCGGCACTTCGGACGGCCAACCCGCCGTTGGCAGACGGTGGCGGCTCGAAGCTACACCGGGAAGACGCTCGTGGGGCCCTGGGTCGTCGGCCTCCTCGGACCCGTCGCGAGGGCGGCTCGGTACGGTTGGCGGTCGGCGGAGCTAGCGAGACGGGGCCCCCCACCCCTCACTTCGGTTCGGCGCACGCGTCCCAGGGGGTGACGAGGTGAACGACCGCGCCCGGTAGGACTCGAACCTACGACCGTCGGATTAGAAATCCGATGCTCTATCCAACTGAGCTACGGGCGCACGGGTCCGGGTCTTCTAGCTTCCTCTACGGCCTTTGTCTAGGCCCGAAGCAAGCGCGGCATGCGCTTGCTTCGGGCCTCAGACTCTCTCGAAGGGGACTTTCAGAAGGCCCCGTCGCGGCCGCGGCGAAGCCGCGACCCTGCACCCGAAAGCGCTCCCGTCGGCTCGTGGCGCAAGGCGCCCATTGGCGGGTTCGTGAATGCGCTTGATTTGGGTCTGGCAGCGAGTCGGTCCCACCAATCAAGCGCGGTTTGGCGCCCCCAATGGGAGTTGCTGGGCCAAGTGCTGTCGCGGCAGCCTCCCTTCGACGTGCGAGCAACGCTCCTCGCGGTCGGCCAACGCCAAACTCAGAGTTCGTGCCTCCGCGGGCATCGATTTGCGGCTAGCGCGGGCCTGTGAGGCCGGACAGAATCCATGCAGCGGGCGAGCCAGATCGAGCCGGCCAAGGCAATGCCTCGGGAGTCTCGCTCCGATACCAGGGCGCCTCGGCGCCGCAGCACGCCGAATCGAGGCAGATTGAAGACATCGGGCGCCCGGGCGTTCACACTGACATTGGTCGCGGTGGCTGGAGTAGCCCTGGCTTGGGCGATCGTCCAGCGCCTCGAGGAAGAGAGGTCCGTGGGCGGCCCGCGCGCCGGCGACAGCGCGCCGATACCGGTCGAGGTCGCGATGGTGCAGCGCGACACCCTCGAACTCCGGCGCGACTTCAGCGGGACCTTGGACGCCTCCGAGGAGTTCGTCGTCGCCGCGCGTGTCGGTGGTCGGGTCAATCGGCTGCTCGTGGACCTGGCCGATCCCATTCGCAACGGTCAGGTGGTGGCGGAACTCGACGGCGAGGAGTTTCGACAGGCCGTGGCGCAGGCGGAGGCAAATCTCGCGGTGGCCACCGCGGGCCGCGTGCAGGCCGCGAGCGCACTCGTCGTCGCGGACCGAGCGACGACTCGCATCCGCGAGTTGGGAGAGCGCGGGCTCGCCTCGCAAGCGGAACGCGACTCCGCCGAGGCCGAGCTCCTGGCGCGGCAAGCTGGCGTCGAGGTTGCGGCCGCCGAGATCACTCGCGCCGAGGCCATGCTCGAGGCCGCGCGCATCCGCCTCCGGTACACGACGGTGACCGCAGTCTGGAACGGCGACGAAGGAGAACGCGCGGTCGCGGAGCGCCATGTCGATGTCGGGGACACCGTTACGGCCAACGCACCTCTCCTGACGGTGGTCGACCTCGATCCGCTCACTGGGGTCATCTCCGTGACCGAGAGGGACTACGCCCTCCTCGCGGTGGCGCAGAATGCCACGATCACGACCGACGCGTTCCCGGGGGTCGGGTTCGCTGCGCGCGTGCAGCGGATCGCCCCGGTCTTTCGCGAGTCTTCGCGTCAGGCCCGCGTGGAACTCGCCGTTGCCAACTCCGATCACCGCCTGCGACCCGGGATGTACGTGCGCGCGTCCGTCGTCCTCGATCGCGCCGTCGACGCTTGGGTGATCCCGTCCGAGGCGTTGACGACCTTCGGCGGACGTTCTGGGGTCTTCGTCGTTCAAGCGAGCGGCACTACCGTTTCGTTCCGTCCTGTGCACGTCGGGATCGAGAGCCTCGGTCGCACCCAAATCCTGGAGGACGGACTCGAGGGCATGCGGGTCGTCACTCTCGGTCACCAACTCTTGCAGGACGGGTCGTCGATCCTCATTGCCGGCGACCCCCTACCGCACACCCTCACCCCCGATCGCGCGCGAGCGACGACCCCATGAAACTACCCGAGCTCAGCGTCGGGCGTCCGATCTTCACCACGATGGTGACCCTCATGGTCGTCGTGCTGGGGACCGTTTCGCTGAGTCGGGTCCGCCTGGACCTCTTGCCGGAAGTCGAGCTCCCGACTCTCACCGTGCGCACCGAGTACGAAGGCGCGAGCCCCGAAGTCATGGAGCGCTTGGTCACGCAGATCGTCGAGGAGATCGTCGGCACCGTGCCCGGGATCGAGGAAATGACCTCGACCTCCTCCGAGGGCAATAGCAGCGTCACGGTGACCTTCGGCGCGGGGACCGACCTGGACGTGGCGGCACAGGACGTTCAAGCGGCCCTCGACAACGAGATCAGCGAACTCCCCGACGACGTCGTGCGCCCGCAGGTGAGCAAGTTCGATGTCGCGAGCTTTCCGGTGGTGATCATCGGAATCTCGAGCGATCTCGACCCGGTCGAGCTGACCGAGCTCATCGACAAGCAGGTTCGCTACCGCTTCGCGCGCGTCCCTGGGGTGGCCCAGGCCGATCTCTTCGGCGGCTTCTTCCGCGAGGTTCGAGTCGCGCTCGATCCGGCGCGCCTGCGCGCGCTGGGCCTGCCGGTCGACCTGGTGCTCGACACGTTGCGCAGCGCCAACCTCGAACTCCCCACCGGCTCCATCGAGCGGGGGCATTACGAAGTATCTCTCCGGGCACCCGCCGAATTCCGCGACCTCGACGAGATTCGCGCCACCGTCGTGGCCGTTCGCGATGGGGCACCGGTTCGGCTGGGGCACGTCGCTGCCGTCGAGGACACGTACGAGAAACTCACCCGCATCGTCCGCATCAACGGCAAGCCCGGCCTGCGGGTCGGAATCCGCAAGCAAGCGGACGCGAACACCGTGGAAGTTGCGCGCAACATCCTCGACGAGATCGCAGCCGTGAACCGTGACTTCCCGCAGATCGCGGTCGTGGCGGTGATCAATCAGGGTGACTTCATCGAGCGCTCGATTCAGAACGTGGTGCGGTCGGTCCTCTACGGCGGTGGGCTCGCGATCGCCGTGCTGCTCTTCTTTCTGCGCAACATCCGGAGCACGGTGGTGATCTCCCTGTCGATCCCCATCAGCATCGTCGCCACGTTCGCCTTGATCTACTTCGGTGGATTCACGTTGAACCTGATGACGCTCGGCGGGCTCGCCCTCGGCGTGGGCATGATGGTCGATAGCTCGATCGTCGCGCTCGAGAACATCTTCCGGCGACGACAGGAATATGAGGAGAGCCCCGTCGAAGCCTCGGTGCGGGGAGCGCGCGAGGTCGGACCGGCCCTGGTCGCGAGCACGCTCACGACTTTGGTGATCTTCTTGCCCTTGGTGTTCGTCCGTGGGGTCACGGGCGTCCTCTTCCGCGAACTCGCGTACGTCATTGTCTTCTCCCTGGTCTGTTCCCTATTGGTCTCCTTGAGCTTGGTGCCGATGCTCGCGTCCAAGCTGCTGACTCGGCGCACCCAGGATGAACCGCGGACCGGCTGGAGGGCGCGCTTGTCGAACGCCGCTGACAACGGGTTTCACCGTCTGGAGACGAGTTATCGGGATTTGCTCCGCTACGTCCTCAGGCACCGCTTGGGGACGATCTTCGTCGCCGGGTGCTTGGTTGGATCGTCCCTGCTCTTGGTGCCTTGGATCGGGACCGAGTTCATGCCGCCGAGCGACGAAGGAGAGGTTCGCATCACCGGGGAAATGGACGTCGGAACACGGCTCGATCTCGTGGACCGTCAGACTCGGATCATCGAGCGAATCGTGGACGAAGCGGTCCCGGAAGCGTTGGCGTCGGTGGTCTCGGTGGGCGCTTCGGGGCGCGATCCGGGGAGCGCGTCGCAAGGCGAAGTACGCGTAACCCTCACCCCCGCGACCCAAAGAGCACGATCCAACACCGAGATCGCGAGTGACCTCCGAACCCGGCTCGGCGGCACGGTTCCGGGGATGACGGTGCGCACGCGCGCCCCGCAAGGGCAGTTCCTCCTCGAGCGCGTCCTCGGCACCGAGGAGGGCTTGACCCTTGAGATCCTCGGCAGCGACCTCGAGACGCTCGACCTGCTCGCCAACCGCGTCGCACAGGCGATCGCGGAAGTGCCAGGGATCACCGACATCGAGACCAGCCAAAAGCCTGGGGTTCCTCAGCAGGTCATTCACATCGATCGTGAGCGCGCAGCCGATCTGGGCCTGACACCGCGCGACATCATCCGGGTCCTCGAAACCACCATGGCTGGGAGCCGCGCCGGCGAGTACCGGGTCGGTGGCGACTCCTACCGGATCCTCGTACAGCTCCAGGACGCCGAACGACTGCCGCTCGACGAGATCCTCGACCTGACCATCCGGACCCCTGGCGGGGATGACATCGCGTTGCGCAACGTGGTGACGACGACCGGCGGCCGCGGCCCGATCTTGATCGAGCGCAAGAGCCAGCGTCGCATGGCCTCGGTCGCCGCCAATGTCGTGGGACGCGACCTCGGTTCGGTGGCCGCGGACGTGCGCGAGCGGCTGCTGCGCATTCCGCGGCTCGCTGGTTACGATTTGGTGATCGCCGGTAACGTGGAAGAGCAGCAGGAGGCCTTCGCCGAGTTGCTCGTCAGCCTGCTCCTGGCCATTGCCCTGGTGTACATGGTGATGGCGTGTCAGTACGAGTCCCTGCGCGATCCGCTGGTCGTCATGTTCTCCGTGCCGGTAGCGGCGACGGGGGTCCTGGTCGTGCTCTTCCTGACCCGTACGACGTTCAACGTACAGTCCTTCATCGGCTGCATCATGTTGGGCGGCATCGTGGTGAACAACGCAATCCTGTTGGTCGATCAAGCCACTCGGCTCCGGGTCGAAGACCGCCTGCCGACATCCGAGGCCGTCGCTGAGGCCGGGCGCAGGCGTCTTCGTCCGATTCTGATGACCACCCTCACGACGATCCTCGGACTCTTGCCCCTGGCGCTCGGGATCGGCGAGGGGGCGGACGCGCAGGCCCCGCTCGCACGCGCGGTAGTGGGTGGCCTGGCCGGCTCCACGGTGATCACGCTGGTGCTCATCCCGGTGGTGTACTCGCTGCTTCACTCGCTGGGCGCGTCGGCTGCGTGCCGCGCTACGGCGCTTCGAGGGTGAGTTCCCGGGTCTCGTGCGTGAACGCGTGAGTAGTGCTCCCGGCGCGTGGCCACCGCACCGAGACCGTCCCGCTTCCTTCCCGGGTCCCCAGACCGAAGGTCAGCGTGAGCTCCGACTGACTGACGTAGGAAGAGCCCGTGCGTACTGTCCGGACCTGGCGATGGCCCGCCCAGTCCAGGGTCACGCGCGCGCCAATCGCCCGCGGGTTCCCACGCTCCCCTCGAAGTCGAATGCGTAGATGGCGCCCCCCCACCGAGGACGCCAGGTCGTTGCGCAATACGAGCGCCGGACCGCCGTTGGTGGTGACGACGAGATCGATATCGCCGTCGCCATCGAGGTCTCCATGCGCCAACCCTCGCGCCACGCGCGGTTCGGCCAGCGCCGCACCGGATCGGTCCGATACGTCGACGAAACCATCCGCGCCACCAGCGAAGTAAAGGATCGGCTGCGCATAGGATTCGCCCCGAACATAGCGGGCGATGTCGGGTTCGATGTGTCCGTTCACGACCACCAGATCTTGCCAGCCGTCGAGATCGCAGTCGGCATAGCACAACCCGAACGTGAGCGGAGCGAACGCCGCGCCCTCGAGTCCCCAGGAACGGGCCACGTCCTGGAAGGCCGGGAGACTGCCCCGCGACTCCTGCCTCCAGGCAAAGAAGGACAGCGGTTCCTGCGCGAAGTTTCCGATACTCACCACCGGTCCGCCGACAGACCGCAGATGGGCGACGTCGACCCCCATGCCGGCGCGAGCGCGCCCGTGAGTGTCGTACGCGATTCCCGCTTGGAAGCCGACCTCGTCGAAATGTCCACCACCGCGATTCATGAACAGGAAGTTAGGCCGCGTGTCGTTCGCGACCACGACGTCGAGAAGCCCATCGTCATCGAAATCCCACAGCGCGACGCCAAGGGCTTTCCCCAGATGTCGCTCGAGTTCCTCGCGCCCGGGTCCTTCGGCGAAACGACCGTGACCATCGTTGAGAAACAGTCGACACGGCAGTCCGTCGTACCGATCCGGAGTCGAGAACACCTTTTCCACTCCGTCGAGGGTGGTGAAGATCTCGAGTTCCGGGGTCCAGCGACAGTAGTTGCTCACGAACAGATCGAGGTCCCCGTCTCCGTCGGCGTCGAACCACGCGGCCGCAGTGCCCCACTCGGGCACGGGTCCGAGGTCGGCCGTGGTCCAAGTCCGACTGGCGAGCCCGGCCTCCAAGGTCGCGTCGACGAAGCGACGGCCCTCTTCGTTCCTGAGGAAGACGTTGCCGTCGACAGCCGTGACGAAGACATCTTCGTCGCCGTCCGCATCGACATCGGCCATGCAGCAGCCCATCCCGTAGCGCTCGAAGGTAAGACCGACTTCACTCGAAACATCCCGGAAACGCCCGCCGCCAAGACCGCGGTAGAGCGCGGACGGTGTGGCCGGCCCCTCGCGGGTCCACGACCTGCCGTTCACGAACCAGATATCGATGATGCCGTCACCATCGTAGTCGAACAGCCCAACCCCGGACCCGAGAGTCTCCGGCAGCAGCTTGCGAGGTGTCATCCCATTTCGATGCACGAAGCTCACGTGGGCCGCGTTCGTTGCGTCGACGAACTGTGCCGCGAGGCTCGCGGCGCGTAGCTCGACGCCGCGCCGTACGACCTCCATCTGCGATTTGTCGATGTTCTCATCACTACACCCCACGAGCAGCAAGACGGCGAGGGCACTCCACCTCATTCCGTTCCTCCGTGGCCCTGCAAGCCGTGCTTACGCAGGTAGTACGCGAGATTGCGCGGGTCGATGCCGAGTAGCTCAGCGGCTTCCTTCTTCTCCGAGCAGCGTTCGAGGGCGGCGACGATGTATTCGCGCTCGACGACGGCGAGATGGTCCCGCAAAGCGAGCTCCGGTGCCGGCCTGGGCTGCGAGGTCGTAGTCCGCAGCCCCGACTCCAGAATGTCGCCGAGCAGCATCGGATCCGGCGGCCAGCCGCCCCCGGAGATCACCGCGCGCTCTAGTACGTTGCGCAGCTCACGCACGTTGCCCGGCCAATGATAGGCGCCGAGGACACGCAGCGCTTCTTCGCTGAGCGCGGTCAACTCGTCCCCCCCAAGTCGCTGCCGCATGGCGCGCGTGAACAGCTCCGCTGCAATCTCAGCGATGTCGCTCACGTGCTCCCGCAGCGGCGGAAGCACGATCGGAAACACGCTCAAGCGAAAGAACAGGTCGGCCCGAAACGCGCCGTCTTTCACCCGCCGCGCGAGATCCTCATTGGTCGCCGACACGACGCGCACGTCGGCGCGGCGCGTTCGAGGGTCCCCGAGCCGCTGAAAGTCGCCGCTCTCCAGGAAACGCAACAACTTGGCCTGCACATCCAGTGCGAGCGTGCCCACCTCGTCGAGAAACAAGGTCCCGCCCTCCGCCTGCTCGAACTTCCCCTTGCGGTTCTCCGTGGCGCCGCTGAACGCGCCCTTCACGTGGCCGAAGCACTCGGACTCGAATAGCAGCGACGGGATTGCGGCGCAGTTCACCGTAACGAGGCTTCGCCGCGAGCGGGAGCTGGCGTTATGAATCATGTGCGCGGCCACCTCTTTGCCGGTGCCGCTCTCGCCGGTGAGCAAGACCGAGGTCTCCGTTCGCGCGACTTTCTCGATCGCGGCGCGCACGCGACGAATGCCGGCAGAACTACCGACCAATCGCATCCCGGCGACTCCAACTCGCCGAGCTTCACGCAAGTAGCTGACCTCGTCGATCAGCCTCACGTGGTCGAGCGCCCGTGAGATCTGTACCACCAGCTGCTCGGGCGCGACCGGCTTCAACAGGAAGTCGAAGGCTCCCGCCTTCATGGCCGCGACCGCCTCTTCGATCGAGCCGGCCCCTGTGATCAGAATGACCGGCGCCGAACATCCTACTTCGCGCAGCCGGTGCAGCAGGTCGAGGCCGCTCGCGCCGGGCATCCGAAGGTCGGTGAGAACCACCGACGGAGCGATCGCGACCGCCAGTTCGACGGCCTCCTCAGCCGACCCCGCCGTTTGCGTCTGGAAGCCCTCGGCCCGCAGCACCTCGGACAGCGAGTCCCGGACGTACCGCTCGTCATCCACGATGAGCACCAGCGAGTTCATGCTCGGCCCTCCTCACCCCGCGCCTGTGCGAGTTCAGGAGACGCGTGCGGCAAGAACAGCGTGAATCGCGCCCCACCCTCCGCCCGACTCTCCGCGCGTAGCTCCCCGCCCATTTCCTTGACGATGCCATGAGCGATGAACAGTCCGAGCCCGCTCCCGTGCGTCGTCGTGAAGAACGGATCGAACAGTCTTCCCAGGGTCTGCTCGTCGAGACCTGGGCCGCTATCATCGACGTGAATCTGCCAGCCGGTCGGCCCGAGTTCGCTCGGATCCCGTACGCAACTCAGCTGGATCACGCCGGGACCGTCGATGGCCGCGGCAGCATTGATCAGCAGATTGAAGAACACCTGGCCGAGTCGCCCCGGGTCGCCGCGAACGCCAACGGGGTCGTCGAATCCCTGACGTCGCACCTCGATCCCCTCGAAGCGAGGACTCATCTGAACCAGCCGCACCGACCGCTCGACGACCGCGCGGACGTCGACCCACTGGAGACTGGCTCCGGAACGACCATAAGCCAGTAGATCGCGGACCAGATCTCGAATCTGGCCAAAGCCGTCGGCGACCAAACCCAGATAGCGCGTTCGCACGGCGGGGTCGAGTTGGTCGCGCTCGAGGAGGGACAAGTAGTTCCCGATACCTGCGAGTGGATTGTTCACCTCGTGCGCAAAGCCGGCGGCAATGAGGCCTAGGGCGGAGAGTCGCTCGTCGATCCACAACCGCTGTAGGGCTCGATGCTCGAGGGTACGATCCCGTAGCGCGATCAACAGCGTGGGTCCTTCCGGAAGGGTTAGGACGACGGCTCGCGCATCGAGGGTCATCTCCCCCCGACCGCCGGCAACACAGGGGAATGGTCCGGTCGAAGCCGCTTCGCCCGCGTGCGCGCGCGCGGCCTCGACGACACCGTTCACAGCCTCCGGGATACCCGCCGGGAACAGGTCCCCCAGGCGTTGTGGAAGCGGTCGACCAAGGTTTGGAGACAGCCCGAAGAAGCGGCCCGCCTGGTCGTTCTCCGCGTGCAACTCGAGCGACACGGGATCGGCGAGGATCACGACATCCACCGAGTACTCGAGGAGCTGACGCTGGCGCTGAGCCTCGCGGAGAGAAGCCTCCGCCCGCCGCTCGCTCTCCTCCCGGAGCCAAGCCCGTCGACGCAGACCGAGAGTCAGCGCAAAGACCCCGCCGATCAAGGTCAGCGTGACCAGCAACGAAACGAGCGCCGCACGGCCTCCCCGCGTCCACGTGGCCACCCGGGCCGACAGACTCGCCTCCGGCAAGACCGTTACGAGATCGACCCGCGGGGTCTCGCTGATGCGAGCCCTCCACCCATGCCCTCCGGGAACTTCACCGTGCGCCGCGTGACCCCAGTCTGCGTCGATGACCGCGGCCACCGCACCGGCGAGCCGCGGCTCGAGGGCTCGGGCGCGGTCCGCTCCATCGGCCGATGCCACAGCTCTGCCGAGAGCCCGCGGTCCGACCTCGTCGTGCAGAACGGAGAAGCTTCCCTCGAGCGGAGCGAGCGCCCGCACCGCCGATAGCAGCGGCGACGCATAAACGGTCACGACCACATAGCCCATCGAACCGGGAACTGCGGCACCGTAATAGAGCACCTCTCGATCTGCGTCTCGGACCTCGACGCGCTCGTCCTCGTACTCGAGGGGCGAACCGAGTACACCCTGGGTGTCGATTGCGTTTCTCACTGACGGTGCCGCCAACCACCCGACGGCGGCCAGACGTGCCTGGGGAAGCACGCCCACACCGCCCCCCATCCGCTCGACACGCATGAGTTCGTGACCCTGAGAATCCGCCACGGTGATTCGGTCCAACGACTCGAAGCTGAGCAGATAGGTCAGGCACGCGGACTCGAGTTCAGAACGGGACTCGGTCGTCGCGAGTTGGACCTCCCGCAGGAACTCCCGGACGATGGGTTGACGCGCCAGGTTCCGTGCGTGCTGCCGACCGCTTTCGTAGAGAAGGCGGAGGTTGGCGCCAACTTCATCGTGCAGCCGCGTCATCTCGGCGAGGAGTTCATCGCGACGCTGCACCCGCGAGTTCTCCCAGAGGAAGAGCGCGTGGCCAACTTGGATCGCCGCCAGTACGCCCACGAGCACCCACAGCCTGTATCCGCGGGATGAACGCTTGCTGGCCGGAACGACACTCGCCGTCGTGCCGCCGATGACGACCTCCTTCGACATCGATCATCGAACTCCGGGTTGCGTCGGCGGATCCGCTACGACGAGGCTCGAGCCGCCAGCTCGGCGCCGTCGAGCGATCGCCCGCTGGCCATCGACAAACATGGCGACTCGCCCTCTCCGTTGGGGTCGTCCGTGGAACCCTGCGTGCCCTTCGCGAGGCGATCCTATCACGATCGCAGATTCCCGAATCACCGTTCCGCGCCGGTCGTAGGGATTATGCGCGCGCGTACGAGCCCGTATGCGCCGCTCCCTACGAAGCAACCGGGGCCACCGCACGACAGCCCCCAATGCTCGGCGTACGCTCGCGAAAGGGCGACCCCCGACACAGGTCCCAGGAAGCGATCGTCGGCCGCTCCAAGTCGTGTTCTCGAGCCGTCGTATCGCCGCCCGCAGGAGCCTTCGCCGCCGCTCGCGCCACCCGCTCTCGCGCCCCATCGACACCACAGCTGGCACGCGCCGTGCAAACGGTCACCACCGCGTTCTCCGTCGACGGCTCGTGAATCGTCCGGGCCAAGGGCCTGAACGCCCGCACTCCGCTCGGCGAGTGTGCGTTGCCGCAACCACGCACGACGACAACTCGTTTCACACGTCTGCGCACAGCCTGCGCAGCTTCGGCAAGAGAGGCACTCCATCATGCGTCCCATCCCGGCGACAGCCCTTGCACCCATCGCCTCGCTCACGCCGCCCGAGCGTGGCGAGCTGACCGAGCCCACCCGACGCCGATGTCGGCGGCTCCCCCACGTTCTGGGGACCACCGTCTTCGCAGCGGTCTTGGCGCTCGCAGCGCCCAACGCACCCTGCGCGGAAGTCACCGCGAGCGAGGAAATCACCTATCGAGTTCGGCAAACGGTTACTGTGGGGCCCTTCGACGCCGCTGCCAAGCGAGTCGCCTGCTGGGTGTCCATTCCAGACGACGACCCGAACCAAGTGGTCTTGGACCTGGCCGTCGCTTCGGCTCCCGGGGAGTGGGCCATCGTCAAAGAGCCGCGCGACGGCAACCGCTTTCTCTATGTGCAAGCCGTCGCACCCAAGGCAACGTCTCTCGACGTCGTGGTGGACTTCGTGCTCCGACGACGTAGCGTCAGCGTCCGCCTCGCCAACGGTCAGGCCGGAGCGCTGGACCCCGCCCAGCGTACGCTCTTTGCCGAGGAACTGCGCGAGGACTCGCCGCACATGGAAGTCACCCGCGAGATCCGTCAGCTGGCCGCCGAAGTCTGTGGTAGTGAAACGAACTCGACGCGCCGGGCTCAGCTCCTGCTCGCCAAGGTCGCCGAGATCGCGGACCACTATTCGAAGGACAAGACGAAGCCGCAGTGCGGGATCGGCGACGCCGAAGACTGTCTCACCAACGGCGGCGGCTGTTGTACGGACCTGCACTCGCTCTTCATCGCGCTGGCCCGGTCCGCGGGCGTTCCTGCGCGCCTGCAGATGGGGTACCGGCTCCTCCCGAAGAACGACGGCAAGCTCGTCGATCCAGGCTATCGCTGCTGGGTCGAGTACTTCGCACCCGGCAACGGCTGGACCCCGGCCGATATCGTGGAGGCCGATGCGCCCGAGGGCCTGGGACCGACCGTGTGGTTCAGTGGTCTCACCGCTCACCGACTCTGGCTCAATCAAGGACGCGAGTTTCGTCTGCCGCACGCGGCCAACCCGCAGCCCGTCAACCACATGAGCATTGGCTACGCGGAAGTGGACGACCGCCCCATTCGCCTCCTTCCCGAAGGCGATCTGCCGGCACAGATCTCCCGGAAGATCCAGTTCGACATCCTCGGAAAGGATGCTCCGTCGCATCTGCCCAAGGTGGCGCGATGATGCGCCGGGCCATCCGCCGAGACTCCCAACGAGTTCGAACGAGCGAAAGAACCTCTGCTCTGCGTCGGCGTCGGAGGGAGTTCAACTCCGACGCCGACCCACTCGATGCAACCGAGTCGGCAAGCCAGTGCGAAATGGGGCGACCGTGGTCCCTCCGCTTCAGGGGTGCGTCGTTTCCCGGGAGGTCGCACGTGGCCCTCGGCGCCCCTCGCACGCTTGCCGGCACCTTCTTGACTTCGATCGTAATCGTAGGAATCGTCGTGGCTGCGCTCGGTCACCCGGGCCATGCGTTCGGCGAGGAGGGGCCGGCCCTGGACCCAGAGGTCGTCGCCAAAGCGGTCGAGGAGTACTTGGCCGCGCGCGAGTCGAAGCAATCCGAGTGGCCCTGGCTCAAACAGCTCGATCTGCTGCACTTCTTCGGCGATCTCCGTCTGCGTCACGAGTCAAGCGTCAAGCGGGACGGCGAACGAGATCGACATCGCGAACGACTCCGGTTCCGAATCGGCGGCAACTACCAACTCTTGCCGGACCTCCAACTCGGTGCGCGGCTGATCACCGGCAGCAGCGGTGATCCCAACTCGCCCCACGTTACCCTAGGCGATGGATTCGACAGCCTCGAGATCAGTCTGGATCGGGCCTTCGCTCGCTACACTCCAGAATGTCTCTCCGGCACTTGGATCACCGCCGGTAAGTTCGGCCACGCCTTCAAGACGAACCCGGTCTACGGCGAGTTGGTGTGGGACGCGGACATCCAGCCGGAAGGCGCGGCCGGCGGCTACACCTGGAAGGGTGCTGGACTACTCAACCGGCTGGACTGCACGATTGGGCAGTACGTCCTCCTCGAACAATCCGGTGCGTCGGACGCGTCCATCTCCGTCGCGCAGCTGGCACTGACCGCGAAACCGTGCGACGGAGCGACCGCCACTGCAGCGGTTGGCTACTACCACTACAGCTCCGTGGATCCCGACGGTTCGACCGCGATCCTCGCGGACAATCAGGGTAACGGCACGATCGACGTCGACGCGGACGGCGACGCCGATGAGTACGCCTCGCGGTTTGGAATCCTGAATGTCGTTGCCTCGGCGTCGACCCCGATCGCCGCGACACCAGTGACGTGGGCCGGCGAACTCATCGCCAACACGCGGGCCGGGGATCGAAAGCTCGGCTGGGCACTCGGGTGCGCGGTCGGCTCGACGGCGGAGCCGGGAGACTGGAAAGCCTACTACCAGTGGCAGGTGATCGAGCAGGAGTCCGTCTTCTCAGCATTCGTCCACGACGACTTCCTCCTCGCCACGAACTTTCGGGGTCACGTCTTCGGTGCGCAGTACCGCGCCGTGAAACACGTCACGCTTCACCTGTGGACCTCGGTCGTTCACCGAGAACACCGCGGTACCACCCTCCGGACCAACAGCGAGTCCGGCCAGTGGAACCTACGCTTCGACGTGAACATCGACTTCTGAGTCAGCGCCAGCGCTGCGACAGGGGCGGCGTTGCCCGACGAAAGCGAACGCCGCCCTCGTTGCGCAGCGGGGCCAATGAAGCATGAGGGCAAATGGCAACGACTCGCGGTCCACGGTCTCTCGAACGGGCGCTACGGCTCACTGCCACACGCTCGCGCAGCGCCGCGACGTCGATGCCCAGGGACGAAGTGCGCCAGGGGGAACCCTCGCTCGGCGTCGCTCCCTTTTCGCAGCGTGCACGTCATTGACCGAGCCCGTCGCAAGAGTTACTTTCCCGACAGCCCGCCAGTCGAGCCCTCGACCGCTGCCACACCTCCCTGGAGGTTCGTGAACGGTGTTCGCTGCTCGCGAGGGGTACGGCTCTCGCCCCGGCCAAGGGGAGCAGTACCCTGGCGCCCTTTCCCCCCAAGGGACGACTCCTCCACTTGCGGGACCCCCTATGGCCGGGGCTGGGAGGACCGGAAGCGGAGGGGGACCTTTCCACGGTTCCCGAAGTCGTCGTCACCGCATCTCTCGAGCGACATCTGGACCTCGAGCGACACCTTGTACCTCGAGCGACATCGATTCACTCGAGCGACAACTGGGGCGTCCGCCCTTCGAGGGGGCTGCCCCCCCAGCGGCCCGTCCCCCTGACCCCCAGTTCGGGGGTACCGCGACGCCTCGCTTGCAACGGAGTCGTTTGACGCCGTTGCAACGGCCATCACGAACCGCCCCCGGTTGCCTGCTCGACCGTGGGCTCCAGGCCCGGCACGGAGTCGAGCCATTGACCGGCGGTGACGAGGCAGTTCGCAAGGTACTCCGACGCCCGCACGAGGCCCTTGATGAACGCGTGGTCCCGACGGGATTGTTGGAGTTGGCGCTCCACGCCTTCCGCCTCGTTCGCGGCGAGCAACCGGTCCTGCCGGGTTCGTTCCCACACATCGCTCTGCGCGAGTTGGCTCAGCACCAGATAGAGCCGATCGTACTGCTGTGACTCCCGGTGCAGTCGCTGGATCTCTCGCGCCAAGGCGTCGGCAGCGTGACCACGCTCGTTCAGCTCGATGACCTCGGCGAGCTTGGCCTCCATCCCTTGGTAAATGCCGCGCAGGAGGTCGAGATCTGCGGCGCATGCCGTCAGCCGCTCCCGGGCTCGAGTCCGCAACTCGCCGGCATCGAATCGCGCCGCCGCGTCCGCGATGAGTCGAGCCACATCGGGACGGTTGGCATCGCGATAACGCGACAGGACCTCCCGAAGTGGTTCGACCTTCGTACCGGCCATGCGCGCGCCACCTTCGGTGGCGTCGATCACCGTCCCCGGGTGATCGGCAAAGAGCAGCTCGAACTCCTTGAGATAGGTCAGGAACACGTCGCAGGTGGGCACCTCACCGCTCGGAATGCCCGGCACCTTCGTGAAGGTCGGACGGTTCGTGAGGTAGTACTCGAGCTCCCGCGTCTCCATGGAGTAGAAGCGGTGGGTCTGCGGGAAGACCTGCGTCTGAATGGCCGTGCCCGGGACATGCATGAAGCCACCCGAGTAGGCGAGGTCTTGCCCGACGAAGACGATGGGGTCCGCTTCCATGAAGCGGGCGACGTGAAACGCAGCGTGTGCGACCGTGGACGACGCGGGCAGAGTTCCCTTGTCCCCGAACAGGCCTTCGAACAGGGTGTTGAAGAAGAGGTCGTTGCAGAACAAGTGCGGGCCGCAGTAACCGCTGACTCCGGCCGGAGTGGCCTTGGTCTCCACGACCATGGGTGGTGCTTGATCGGGCGTGAGTCCTTCGAAGTAGCGCCGCGACACATCGTGGTAGTCGATCAGCACGGTCAAGTCGGGTCGGATGCCGTGCGACAACAACCGTTGCAGCGCGGTGCTGACTGCAATGATCGTCACCTTCCCGACGGCGTCCCGGAGTTGCTCGATGTTCCGGCGCAGCGAAGGTCCGGCAGCGACGATGACGGCGGGCCTGCCCTGCAACAACCCCGCGAGCGGCGCGATGCCCGGGCTCGCAACGTAGTAGCGAAGATTTCGACTCTGGTTCTCGAGGGAGAGCCGCGACAGATAGAACGCAGTCCGAATCCGTACTGCTCCTTGGCGGAAGAACTCGTTGATGGACACACGGTACTCTTCGTACCGCTGCGGATCCAGCTGCTGACTGGGTGCGTGGACGATCAGGCGAACCCCCGCGCCGAAGAGCAGCAGCGAGAGTTCGTGAAGCAAACGGAACAAGGTTTCCCGCCCGCCGCCCACGGCGAGGAAGGTCTGCGGCCGGGCGAGCACCGCCGTGACATCGACCCGCCCCAGGAGGGTACGGAACAACCGCGCGTCCGGCTCGACCCAGACGAGTGCGTGGCTCAGCGGCCATCGTGAAGCGAACTCCAGCGGCCCATATCCGAGGCCCGCCCCTAGGAACAGGAACGTCGCCAACGGATCGTCCACCTTCGGCAGAAGTCGAGCGGCCTCGCCGCGGGGTTCATAGCGCGAGTGAAGGGGTCGAACGATGCCGTCC
Organism: Planctomycetota bacterium; assembly: GCA_050246115.1. GTDB lineage: Bacteria > Planctomycetota > UBA8108 > UBA1146 > JAJFFE01 > JBFWWP01. The sequence goes on along the minus strand of JBFWWP010000021.1, from coordinate 27,184 downwards.
GCCCCCGCCAAGCTGAGAACCGGATCGCCCGACTTCGCTTGCGTGATCGCGGCGTCGTCATACGGCGGAGCCTCGCGGATGGCCGCGAGCACTTGGGGGTGACGCGCGAGGGCTCCCAGGTTGGCGACCAAGATCTCGCGCGACTCCAACGTCTCCCCCTCTACCCGCAGGCTCGCACTCGTCTCTTGCCGCGACCGACCGCCCCGCGCTGCGAGTTCCCACGGTACGAGACCTGCTCCGCGCCCGAAAGACGTTACGGGGAGAGATACCGCAAGTCTCGGCTCCGCCGCTCGGCGGCCTCGGCCTCTGCGCTCAGTCCCTGGCGTCGCGACCAGGTGGCGAGCAGCGCGTGCGCGGCCGCATCGAACGGGTCGTGCGCGAGTGCTTGCGTCAGGTCCTCGCGGCTCGGCTCCCAGGCCTCGACCGCCAGGGCGAGGGCCGCGCGCGCAATGAGGGGGCGCGGATCACCCGGGCGCTCCGTCACCCACCGGTCGAGCTCCCGGCGCGCGACCTGCTGTTCCCCGAACGCGCTGGCCGCGTCCACCCAGGCCATGAGCGCCTCGAGGGAGCGCCCGGCTTGAACCGCCTGCTTCACGACCGGCTCCAAGTACTCCCAGCCGAGCCCCAACCGCCCGACGATCTCGGCTTGGAGGAGCAACACGCGCTCGTCGGTGCGCGCCACGCGCAGCCGCGCGAGGATGTCGTGTGCGCGACGCGGGTCTCCGCGAAGAGCCGCGATCTCCGCAGCCTCGACTCGCGCCGCATCCAGGTCGGGCGCGAGTTCGACGGCGCGCATGCACTCTGCGAACGCTTCGGTCGGCCGGCCGAGCGCACGCAGCACTCGCGCACGCGCAAACCGCAAGCGAGCGGCCAGGGCCGGCGACTCGGTCGACCCGTGCACCTGGCCGAGCGCGCGGTCGATGAGCGGCAGGGCCGCGCGCGGTTGACCCCAACGCTGCTCGAGAAACTCGGCGAGGTCGGCGAGCGCCACCAGGTTCCCGGGGTTCGACTCTACCGTGCGTTGCAGGTCCTTCTTCGTTTCCGCGGCCTCATTCTCCGCAACGAAGCGCGCAAGCGCTCGGCGGCCTTCGTCCGCTTCACCGGAACGCAAGAGCGCCTGTGAAAGTCCCTGGAGGGCGCCCACATCGCGAGGACTCCTCCGCAGGTGCTCACGAAACGCGGCCGCCGCCTGCGAGTACTCGCGAGCTCGAAGATGCCAGCGTGCGAGTTCCAGCCGCGCCGGGCCGCGGCCCGGGTCCAATGCGAGGGCGCGTTCGAGTTCGGCGCGCGCCGAATCGGCACGGCCCGCGCGCGCGAGCGAGGCGCCCAGCAAGTAGCGTACGGAAGCCTCGACGGCACTCGGTAGCTCGCCGGGCCCAGTGCTCGTCGCGGCCTCGAGCAGCGTACGACAGCACGCGATCGTCTCTTCGACCTCGCCGACGGAGAACCGTAAACGGGCTTCGAGCACGAGGATTGAAGCCTTCGGTGCCTCGGAGCGCTGGCGCATCTTCTCGAGGAGGTCGAGCCCACGACGGATCTGCCCGGCCTGGGCCAGGAGTTCGACCATCGGTTCGACCACCCCCGGATCGAGGTCGCGCTCACGGGCGGCACCCAAGATTCGGTCGATCAACGCCAGTCCCTGCTCGAACCGCATGGTTTCGAGGTATGCCATGAGGAGCAGCGGCTGGGTACACGGGGCAGCGCGCTCGTCGATCCCGGTCAGCTCCGCGATCGCGGCTTCAGACATGCCCCCCGCGAGCAACTGGAGCGCCCGGGCACACGGGTCCTGCGTCTCCGCCACGCTCGGGGGCGCCGGGGCCACGGCACCGAGTCCCGCCAGGACCAAGACCAACCACCGCATGACTCAGTCCTGCCCTCGCTCTTGCGGGTCGGCCGGAGTCGTCTCACGGACGCGGTGAACCCGCCCCCACTCGAGTTCCGTCACCGCCAACTCCTGAACGTGACCGCTCGGCCAGCGCACCTTCACACTGTCGATCGCCGCGCACGCCCCCCGACCGAAGTGAACGACCGTATCGCTCGCGGACAGATAGGATCCGCCCCCCACGACCTCGCGACGGAACACGCGACTGCCACACGCGAGTTCGACGCGCGCTCCGATCGCGTCTCGGTTCGAGCGCTTCCCCTCGAGGTCGAAGGCGATCCAGGAGGCGCGCTCCGGTGCTTCGCCCGCGCGCGCGGCGAGTCGCAAGTTCCAGTAGATGTAGGACGCGCCGTCGCATACGGTCACGACCAAGTCGAGATCGCCGTCGCCGTCGAGATCCCCACAGGCTGCCCCTCGACTCGGAGCCGGAGGCAACGGCGTCGACAGCGACTTGCCACCGGTCTCCGTGAACACCGCACCGTCATGGCGATAGAAGTGGTCGGGCTGCGCGTAGTCGTAACAGTCATAGAACTCGCGCACGTTGTCGATGATATGCCCGTTGGCGACGAACAGATCTTGATCTCCATCGTGGTCGAAATCCGCAGCCACCGTCCCGAACCCCGTCGCCAGCAGACTCGGCGGCCCCAATCGCACCGCCACGGTCTGATCTTCGAACAACGCCCCGGGGCCGCCGCGGTAGAACACGTTGGTCTCGCCCGACAAGTTCGTCACGAAAAAGTCCGGAAAGCCGTCTTCGTCGAAATCCGCCGCGACCACCCCCATGCCGGCTTGGGCCAGCCCGTCTTCGCTGAAACCGACCCCCGCGGTCCAGGTCGCGTCCTCGAAGCGAAAGTCGCCACGATTGAGAAACAGGCGATTCGGAACCCCATCCTCGGCCACGTACAAGTCGACGCGCCCATCGCGATCTGCGTCCACGCAAACCACGCCTAGCCCCTTCCCCCCGGGAAGTGCGATGCCGGCGCGTTCCGAAACGTCTTCGAAGGTCCCGTCTCGTCGATTTCGAAACAGCCGGTCGGCAGCCCCGGGATACGCGTCTGGGGAACAGTACGCTGGGATCCCGCTGCCCAGAGTGCACTCGCGGTGGGTGTCGATGGTGAAGGTGAGGTAGTTGGTGACGTAGAGATCCAACCAACCATCGCCGTCGAGATCCGCGAAGGCCGCACTCGCCCCCCACTGCGAATCGGCGACTCCTGCGGCCTCCGCCACTTCGACGAATCTTCCTCGGTCGTTGCGATAGAGCTGGTTGGCCCCGAAGCAAGTCACGTACAAGTCTGGGTCGCCGTCGTTGTCGTAGTCGCCGATCGCGCAGCCCATGGCATAGCCGCTGCCAGCGAGCCCAACCTCGCCCGCAACCTCTTTGAACGTTCCGTCTCCAAGGTTTCGGAGCAGGAAGTTCGTCGCCCTCGGCTCCGTGCAACCGGGTAGCGGCGCGCCATTCAGCAGGTAGATGTCGAGATCCCCGTCGACGTCGAAATCGATCAAACCGACCCCAGACCCCATGGTCTCGACGATGTACCTTCTGCCCGACCCTCCCTTGTGGTGGGGATACGGCAGTACCTCCGGCCGAAACCGCAGCCCCGGGTCCGCAGGCCGCGAGTCTGGCGATTCCGCAGCGAATCCAACGCAGAGGAGGAAGAGCGCGAGCGCCAGCCCGAACCCCAACCGGACCGTTGACGCCCGGAGCGTCCCAGCCCGGAAAGCCCCGACGCACGCTGCAGCGGCCCGCGCCGGGGTAGCGCGAGCAGGCGATGGGCGCCGCAGGGGGCGCGCTCGCTGAACGCCCGAAACCGACCCACCGAGTCTCCAATCAAGCGCATTCGCAAGCAACTCCAGCTCGCGCGTCGCGCCACGAAGCCGAAGGTCAGCATTCGTGGGTGATGGGGAAGCGGCTGTGCGCGGCCACGAGGGGGCTTGCGAAAGCCCCTTCGGGAAGAAACGAGGCCCGAAGCCAGCGCGGGCATGCGCTTGCTTCGGGCCCAGTCGCTGCCTCGGAGGGACGACCCTCGCAGGCCGTCCCTGCGAGTCGACGATCAGGGGCGACAACCGAGCGCGTCCGGCGTGGGGTCCGGGCCAATCGAAGTGTCGCTCGGCGTCGGCAGGGGCGGCTGATTGTCGAAGAGCCGCGAGACGATCACGACCGGGTCGGCAATGTCGACGAGCCCATCGTCGTTGGCGTCGGTTGCATCCCCGCAAGGCAACACCAGCACGGTGCCCACGAACAGGTAGTCGAGCACGTGCACGGCGTCGGCAACGTCGACCGCACCATCCCGGTTGCTGTCGCCCCGTCGGAAGAAGGTCTGCAACTGAGGACGATCGAACGGGTGCAGTTCGTCGGCTACCCGCTGGTCCGTGAGGGCGTTCTCGAGGAAGTCGATCACCTTGAGGATCTCGGTGTTGGTCATCGGGGTGGTCACGAACCCCGGCAACTCGGTGGCAATGTTCGCGTTCGCGAAGTCGCCGCCGGCGTTGTAGAAGTTCAGCACCTCGATCAGGTCGGCCTTGCCGCCATCGTGGAAGTACGGGGCGCGCAGCGCCACGTTTCGCAGCGGCGGGGTCTTGAACTTGCCTCGATCGCTCGGCAGCAGCGTGTGCGCCTCGCGGCCGATGTCCAGGTTCTCATCGCTCACGCCAATGTTGTGGAAGTCCTGGTCGCTCAGAAGATTGCGGTCGTGGCAGACCTGACAGCGATCGTTGAACACGTCCAGGCCTTCGAGCTGGTTCGGGGTGAGCGCAAACAAGTCGCCCGCCAAGAACGCATCGAACGGCGTTTGATTGGGAACCAGCGTCCGCTCGTAAGCCGCGATCGCGAATCCGATCCGCCGCGCCGTGATATCGGGCGTGCCGAAAGCCGCTTGGAACAGATCCGGGTAACTCGGGCTCGGGACTTGATCGACAACGGCTTGCATGTCCGGCGGAAGGTTGGTGGCGAGCGCCATCGGTACGGATTGCTGCAGTTTCTGCCGCACATCCTCCCAAGTGCGCCCGACGCATCCCATCTCCACATCCGAGAGAATCGGTCCGACGGCCTGCGACTCGAACGCGCCCCCACTGGGGATCACGAGCACGCCGGTCTCTGGGTCGAAGAACTGGTCCTCGGCTCGTCCGTCCCAGAACAGTCCGGCAATCGCGGTGTTGAGGTCCGACATCCCAATGAACGTAGGCGCCCGCCGACCCGTCACCTGCCGCTCGGGGAAGAAGGTGCCGTCATCGAGCGGGGTTCCGTTACAGTCCTGCGCGTTCACACCAATCGAGCCTGCCGCATCATCCGAAGTCTGGAAAATCCCGTCGGGTCCGGGGTGCCGGGACTCGGGCTGCTGTGTGCGCGGATCCGTCCCGCCGTGACTCGGAATGTGACACGTGCCACAGGCGACCGAGTTGTCCGAGCTGAGCTGTTCCTCCCAGAACAGGAACTTGCCGAGAATCACCTTCTCGGGAGTCGTGGGATTCTCGGGCGGTGCCGCCGGCGGTTGCAGCTGCGCGTACAGGGGAAACGTGCCAGCCAGCCATGCGCCAACGACGAAGCAGAGTTTCAGGCGCGCCTTGATCATGTTCGACGAACTCCTTCGGCCAAGTGATCACGAGCTAAAGTCGAATGAGACGGCCCCCGTCCCGCGCTGGAGCGCGAGTCGGGGGCCGTCTCCGCAAAGACAGGTTACGGGCAGGACGACGCGAGACAGGTCAGGCTGTCGGACGTCGGATCCCCGTTGCAAGTCGGGAACGGCGCCGGCAGCGGGCCGGACCCGCTGAAGAGGTGGCTGAGCACGCGAATCGCGTCCGCGACGTTCAGCGACCCGTCGTCGTTGGCGTCCAACGCCTTCTCGCACGTCACCGAGCCACCCCCGAACAGGTAGTCGAGCATGGCCACCGCGTCTCCGATGTTCAGCGAGCCATCGCTGTTGGCGTCACCGCGAATGAACAAGACTCCCATGGGGAAAACGGTAACGGCGTCGGGCACGCTCAGAATGTCGGTGCCGCCGGGGCCATCGACCGTCAGACTGACCTCGAAACTGCCAGGGACGAAGTAAGTGTGGGTCACGCTGTTACCGACCGCGATCCCACCGTCCCCGAACAACCACGTGGCGCTATCGACGAACCCGGTCGAGGTACTCGTGAAGTTGACCGTGAGAGGCACTACGCCCGACATCGGCGAGGCCGTGAACGACGCCACTGGCGGTGGGAAGCCCGACGGGAAGCAATGGAGGTATGCCAGCACGAGATCTTGGCGATCGTGCGGGGCACCGATCCCCCCGAGTTCGCAGCTCTGCGCGATGATCGCGCCGCCGTTCGGGACGTCCGTGAACACACCGGTGAAGTACTGGTTGCCGCCGACGTTCGCGCGCAGGATGCTCTCGCCGGTGCCGGTCGCTACCAAGCGGTCGACCGAGTCGTCCTCACCATTGAACACCTTCGTCGTGAAGCTCGACAAGTCGCAGTTGGCAGCGGCAACACCCTGCACGTTGGCCACGCTGCCGAAGCCGTCGGCCGTTGCGTCGAGTGCCAGCAGCCCGTGCAGTGCGGTCTGCGGATCGAAGAAGAACGTATCGCCGCCGCTCAGGTAGAGATCCGAACCGCCGACGCCATTGGTGACGTAGTTGGCCAGGAGCGTGCCCTCGGCCGGACTCAAGACCTTGTTGTTCGGAAACGTGCCCAGCTCCACCCAGACCCGCTCGAAGTCGTCCATGTCGATGTTGAGCGTCAAGAGCTCTGTCACCGAACTGACGATCGCGAGGTTGACCACGCGGGCGTTGGCCCCGAGAGCTTCGGCGATCGCGCCCGCGGACGGAGTCGCACCGGCATCGTCTTGGGTGAAGTCGAGCACCAGGTCCGTGGCGTTGGTGGGTGCCACGTTGATCACGCACGACGCCTGCGCGCTCGAGTCGCCGCCAATGACGCCGGTGATCGAGTACAGCGCGAGACCGAGTGGCGGCCCGACATCGAGGTACTGTTGGGCGTTGCCCGGCAACAGTGCGATGAGATCGCCGCCGCGGCGTACTTCGACGTTGGCGTAGCTGCCCCCGCCGACCCCGCCGCCATTCTGCCACTGCAGTTGGACATCGGCGTCGAACTGCACACACGTGACGTTGGTCGCCGGAGTCACCGTGCTGACGAACACCACGCAAGAGATGGGTGCGCTGCTCAAGCTCGCGGACGATCCAACGATCGAGTAGGAGTGATTCCCGGCGCTCGGAGCGAGGTCGGTATAGGACGAGGCGGCCCCCGAAAGGTTCGCGACGATCACACCGTCCCGTCTCACGGTCAGCGCGTCGTACGCCTGACCGTTGTTCCAAGACAACGCGACATCCAAGGTCATCTGAGTGCAGGTGAGTGCCGAGATCGGCAGCACCGGCGGAACCGGGGGGACTTGGAAGAACAGGCGCGTGCCGGTGCAGTGCCCGATCAAGATGTCAGGTGCGCCGTCGAGGTTGAAGTCGGCCACGGCGACGTCGTGCGTGCCAGCCTGGTGGAGCGGCAGGCATCCCGCGCCCCCACCGGGCTGACAGGTGTAGGGGTCCTGAATCGATGGATTCGGCGTCGCGCCGTTGTTGCGCAGAAACGCGAGCCGACGCGAGCAGCCCGACACGTCCGTATCGGTATCGGCCACCACCACGTCGCTGTCGCCGTCGCTGTCCAAGTCCACGATGTGCACGTTGCCACCGAACCCGGCGGTCAAGGGGCTGACCGAAGTCGCGAACTCGCCCCAAGCAACGGGCGCGGCGCCCGGCGCGGAGTTGTTGATCAGATACTTGTCCTGACCGTCCTGCACCGAGAAGACGTCGTTCTTGCCGTCGTTGTTCAAGTCACCCACGTCGAAGTGATAGGCGGCCGAGACCGGCAGTTCCTGGGTCACCGAGAAGTTGCCGGTGCCATCGTTGTAGGCCACCCGAATGCCGCCCTGCGGATCCTTCACGATGTCCATGAAGCCGTCGGCGTTGACATCCACGATCATTCCGGCCGTTCCGAAAGCCGACTGGACGAAGGCCGTCGACAGGCGCGACGTCGTCTGGTCGGTGAAGATGCCGGAGCCGTTGTTGATGAGGAGCTTGTCCTCCATGGTGTTGTTGTAGTCGACGATGTAGACATCGTCCACGCCGTTGCCGGTGACATCGCCAACGCCGACCGCACATACGTTGGGCTGCACCCCACCCGGTCCGAAAAGGACCGGCAGGCGGCTCGCTTCTTCGTCAAAACCCTGCCACTGGCCCGAGCCGTTCACGCCCAGGTTCATGAAGATCCTGGGTTGCTGGCCGGGGTTTCCGTCGTTGCCGGCGTTGCCAACCACGAAATCGATCCAACCGTCGCCGTCGAAGTCGCCCGTCATGACGTCGCGCGCGTTGTCCGGCGTCAAGAAGTCGGGACAGAGCGTAGCGGTCATGTCGGTGAGCACGCCGCTCACGTTCATGAACAGCACGTTCGTACGCGGACCGAAACTGGTGAACGGCAACTTGCGGACGCAGATGACATCCGGATCGCCGTCTTGATCGAAATCGCCGACGATGTAGTCCTTCTCTTCGACGTCGTTGAGGCCGAGGTTGGGCGCCGCGACCAAGTTGGTGGAAGTGACTTCCTGCCAGTCGATCCAAACCTGGGCGCTAGCCGCCCCCGTGAAACCAACGCTCAAGCCGATGACGCAGAGGATCCAAGTACAAGTGCGCAACACTCGCACCCCTCCTTCGTTCTCGAGACCCGACACTGGCGGCTGGACCGTTCCGTCAGTCCAGCACCCCCGCCCGGTTCCAGGCTCCGCTCGGAACCCGAACCCCCATTTGTGACCGCACGAACGTTCGGAGGAAAGCCGGCCGTCGCGGCGCTTCGCCGCAGGTCGCAACTCGAGGGCGGTGCCGCGTCGAACGACGCGCGCCCCGTTTCGACCTCGCGACCCAACTCGGATCTTGCCCGACGGAACGAACCCTCCACCGTACTCGTCGTCTGCCCACGGGACTCGGAGAGCCTCGGCGAGCAAACGGCAGCGCACGCCTCCCTTGCTTGTGTTTCTCGACCCGAAGGCCCAATTGCACCAGCGAAAGCATCGGAAGTCAAACCGCGGGCTGGAACTGTGCCTCTTGGCTTCAACTTTCTTGTCGAATCATCGCGACCCCGAGACTCGGGTTCCGCGGCTTCCCGGCGTCCCCAAGTCGGCTCCAGAGCGATGCCTGGAACGCGAGTGACCCGGTTTGCGAGCGACCGCCGTCGGACCCGGAGACTGACGCGCCCTGGCCCTCGCCGGGGGCCACTCCTACACTCTTCGGGTCTGCCCCATGGAGCACGCTCGAATCCGCGTGGCGTGGACTCGCGGCCCAGACTCCCGACAGAAAGGCCAGCATGGATTCGATCACTGCGGCATCGGCGTGGCGCTCGCCGGACTTGGCCGCCGATGCCAACGCGAGTCGCCGGACCTTGCGCACGAGCGGACGGCTCTCGTTCGCCAGCGTTGCCAGTCGAGCCGCATCAGTGTGGGATCGTACGCTGACCTTTGGCGCCTTGCTCCTGTGGGGGTCCGCGCTCGCAGCTCAGCCGGCCCCCATTCCGAGCCCCGCACCGGAAGCGCCCGCCCCGTGGCACTTCGAGGACGTGGCGGAGCGAGCGGGGCTCACCCAGGCTCAGCGGTCCGGAGGGCCAGAGCAACGCTATATCGTGGACGTCAAAGCCATCGGTGCGGCGCTGTTCGACCTCGACCACGATGGCCTGCTCGACGTCTTCCTCACCTCGGGATCTACCGTCGAGCGCCACCGAACCGGTGAGCCCGGGTTCGGTTGCCACCTGTACCGCAACCTCGGGGGGCTACGCTTCGAGCCCGTGGCGCTCGAGGTTCCGGCCTTCGGCTGGGCCTCGGGAGTGGCCGCGGCCGATATCGACGGGGACGGCTGGGATGACTTGCTGATCACTGGCTACGGCCAGATCCGACTCCTACGCAATCGCGAAGGCCGCCTCGAGGACGTGACCGCACGTTCCGGGATCGACGGTACTGGCTGGAGCACCAGTGCCGCCTTTGCGGATCTCGATGGCGACGACGATCTCGATGTCTACATTGCGCGCTACCTGCAGTTCGACTTCGCCTCCCCACCGCGCCACGGCCTGCCCGGTTGGTCCTGCTTGTACCGCGGCGTCGCGATCCCGTGCGGCCCCCGCGGGTTTCCGGCGACGCCCGACGGTGTCTACTTCAACCGCGGCGACGGCACGTTCGAGCCAGCCGGCGAGAAGTGGGGCCTCGGCTCCCCCGCACCCCAGTTCGGGCTCGGCGTCCTGATCGCAGACTTGGTCGGTGATCATCGCCCCGACATTTTCGTCGCCAACGACGCCAGTCCCAACTTCCTCTTCGAGAACCACGGGGATCGCTTCGAGGAGATCGCCTTCGTGGCCGGAGTCGCCTACAACGAGAACGGTGAGGAGCAGGCGTGCATGGGCGTCGACGCCGCCGACCTCGACGGGAACGGTCACCTCGACCTCGTCGTGACCAACTTCGAGCAAGAGTCGAACAACGTGTTCTTGAATGATGGACACGGGGCGTTCTTCGATCGCCCCGAGCACGTCGGCTTCGGGAGCGTCAGCCGTGAGGCGTTGTCGTGGGGCGTTGGGTTGCGCGACTTCGACGGCGATGGCGTCGTGGATGTCTTCGTCGCCAACGGGCATGTCTACCGCGAGGCCGACGGAGACAGCAAGTCCCCCGGCTACGCGCAACGCGATCACTTGTTCGTCGGACGTCGTGAAGGGGAAGCCGTGCGCTTCGACGAACGGGGCAGTGAACTCGGGATTCGGGCCAAGACCGTGAGCCGGGCGGCCGCCTTCGGAGACTTGGACAACGATGGGGACGTGGACATCTTGGTGGCGCACTTGAACGCGCCGCCGTCCCTCTACGAGAATCACTCTCCACCGCAGTTTCGTCGAGTGGCAATCACGCTCGAGCAGCCGGGGGCGAATCGTCAAGCCCTGGGGGCGCGACTCGTGATCTCCGTCGGCGACTGGCGCGGTCTCTACGAGGTCCGCCGACAGTCGTCGTTCCAGTCCAGCAGCGACCCGCGGATCCACGTGGGGCTCGGCACCCGAACCATTGCTGGCACGATCGGCGTTCGCTGGCCGAACGGAGCCGAGGAAACGTTCGCGTTGCCAACCGGCGTCGCGGACCTCCGCTTGGTGCGCGGCATGGGCACTCGCGTGGAACGCGAAGCCGGCGCCGACTCTCTGTCACCGCCGGTCGAGTCGCGGCCGAAGGGCGGGGCGGGTTCGAGAAACTGAACTCGATGAAGCAACGGGCTGGGGCCCCACCGAGGAAGGTCGCTGCAGACCGTCGCAGTCGCCCGTGACCACCGGGCTACGCGCAGCTCGATGGTGGCCAGGACTCGCGAGCGACGACCGCAGGGTCTTGGCCAAGGTTCAGTTGAACGATTGCGCCTCCGTAGGCGCCAGGGGTTCGAACGCCCGAAGCTCGCTACGAGTAAGGAGTCGCCCGAGAATAACTTCGACATCTTGCCGTCGATTTGGGTTAGATTCGGCCGATCCGGAAAGCTCGAAACCGGAGGCGTAGCCTTAGTTCCGGTGAGGATTTCGAGGTTTTCGGATCGGTCGAAGATGGCCCGAAGCGACGAGCAAGAGGGTGAAGTTACTCTTGGGCGACTCCTAAGCGCGGGCCGACCCGAAAAGTCGGCCCACGCGCTCAGCAATGCCGGCGCAAGACCGTGTTACGCGCCCGATGGCTCCGTGATGTCCAGCCCTTGCTTGGCCTCTTCCGCTTGAATCTCGGCCAAGTCCTTGGCGCCGTCCAACGGCCCCTTTTGCTGAGTGATGCTCTCTCCCGACTCGTACAACTCGCGGTTCTTGTCCGCCCACTCGGCGTAGACCTCCGGCAGTTCGTCCTCGGGCCAAATCGCGTTCACGGGGCATGCCTCTTGGCAGAGCTCGCAGTCGATGCAGGTATCGGGGTCGATCACCAGCATGTTGGGCTCTTGGACTTCGTAGAAGCAATCCACCGGACAAACCGCTGCGCAGTCGGTGTACCGGTTGCCGATGCACCGAGAGGTGACGACGTGTGGCATCTGAGAGTTCCTCGTGTTCGTTGGTGCCCAGGACCTGCGACTCGGTAACCTACGCCGACTCCCGCAGAGTCATGACCGGACCGCCTCACGGGCGGTGGCAACTCGTGGATCGACGTCAAGACGGACATCCGAAGTGAAGAATCGGGGCGAGAGGATTCGAACCTCCGGCATCCAGCTCCCAAAGCTGGCGCTCTAACCAGGCTGAGCTACGCCCCGAGGGGTCGATCGATCAGGTTCGCGCTCCAAGTGTGGGAGGTTCGATCCCTCACACAGTCGGGTCGGATCGGCCGAGCGGCAAGGCGACGCTCCGTCGCCCCGTGCCTCTCCACTCGATGCCAACCCTTGCTTCAAAAGAACCGGCGGAAGAGCGACGATCTTTTCTCACCTACCAGTACGATTCAGATCAATCACTCAAACTGGCGCCTTCCGCCTCCCTTACTCCCTCGGAAGGCCCAACTCTCTCGGGTGACGCCGTCGCAATGAGCTCGGACGTGCGGACGAAGTGTAGCTCGTTCTTACGATCTCGGAACAGCCAACCTTCGACACCGTTTTCCCTCCACATTTTGACCGGAACGATCTCATGCTTTCGGGCGAAGCGGTTCAAGTGCTCTCCCATACCAGGACTCCCCCCAGCCGGGTGTGTTCGACTCTCGCCGCCGGTTCTGCGCGGGACTGTAGGTATCCCTTCGAACCCTGTCAAGGTTGCGCTCCACGGGGTCGCGACCGAGCCCTCGCTAAGGGCGCCGATTCGTCACGTGCTCGACCGGCTGGACCCCACCAACATCGTGGCAATGGACCCCGCTCACGGTCGCCCCGGTCCGCCCGAGTGGCCGCCAAAGCTGCGGACACGCGACCCGAGAAACAGTAGGATCAGAAGCACGCCGGCACCCGCCGCCGCCCGCTGCCTCGAAGGCCCCATGCGACTCGTTCCGTCGCTACGGAGGATCTGGGCGGCTGTACCGATCAGGAGCCACGGCCCTTGCCAGACTCACGCGCGGACCTCTCGGCCTTCGCAACCGCCGCTCATTGTCTTGCAGCCGGTCGGCGGATGATCCTGGTTCGTGCCGCCTGGGCCGACGCGTGGTCGGCGACGTCCTGCACGCTGGCGACCTTGCTCCCCCTCGGCGCCGCGGGAGGCCTGGCGCGCCTCGTTTTGGATTCCGCCGGGTCCGTTGCGAGCCTCGGATCGACGGGCGACGTCACCGGAACGCTTTCCGCCTTGTTCGGCCCGCTGCTCCTCGGCTTCGCACTGCTCACGGCTGTCGTCGCCTTTGCGGGTGCGACTTCCGGCTACCTCCGCGCCCACCCCTCGTGGGCACGGCTTTGGGATCAGTCCGTCGGGCTCCCCCAGTCCGTGATCACGACGCACGAACTGTGCGCGACGGCGACCGCCAACCCGTGGACCCACGCCCTCATGGCGGCGGCTCGCAACCTGCCGCAGCCCGACCCGGACGCCCTACGCCGGCTGATTCCGCTGGCCCGCCCGTTCGCCCTCGCGTCGTCGGTGCTCGTCAGCATCGTCCTCGTGGGCCTAGCGGCGCTCGAGGCAAGCCCGTCCGCCGGCCCGTCAACCGGCCCCTTCGACGGCCCGCTCCCGACGGCCGACGACCGCGCCAACGCAGCTCGAGCCGAAGGCCCAACGACGAGTGGCGACCGCGAACCCCTCGCTCACCAATCATCGCGCCACGGAGATCGTACGCCCGCCGCGATCCGCTCCGAGATCACCGAGCGGGTGCGCAGCGCTGAGATCCTCGAGCGCTTCGAGGACACACGGCCGATTGCCGACTGGCTGCTTCGCGGCGGCGAGCCACCACGCGACCTGCACCTCGGTACCGCGGCACGGGCACGACTGTCGGCCTTGGCCGCCGAGATCACAGCCCGACAGCCCGATCTCGCAGGTCGGATCGCACGCCTCGCCGTGGAGGGCGACACCACAGCCGAAGCTCGCGCCGCGCCCGCGGCGGACGCGAACGAGCCGGTGGCGGCCGAGGTTCTGCTCGCGTCGGTACCGGCCCTGACGCAGCTCCTGCGCAGTGAACCCACGCGCGCGGCGGCCTCCTTCACGCAGCGGGGTCCGAACGACGGCGGCTTGGACCCCATCGTCACAAGCGAAACCAACGCCGACGCGCCCGCGCAGCCCATGGGCGACCCGGACCCGACCCCCCTGCCCCTCCCGCAAGGGCGCGCCTTGGGTGAAGGCGCAACTCTTCCCCGCGACCCGTCCGCTCCCCGCGACCCACTCGCTCCCGAGCCGCCGTCGATGCGACTCATGGCTCGCCCGGACATCGAGACCCATTGGTTGCCGGTGATGGATCGTTACCATGAGCTAAGGCAGCGACGGCGCGCGGAACAAGACGCACGCACGAGTCCACCGTCACTCGGAAAGGAAGCCCGTTGAGTCGCGAGATCGATTCTCCTGCTCGCGAGGTCAAGGCGCACGTCGAGCAATTCCAGCACGATGAAGCGCGCATTCGTGACTCGGTCCGCGCGCTCCTCGTCGGTCAGGAAGAAGCCCTGCTCGAACTCGTGACCGTCCTGCTCGCCGGTGGACACGCCTTGGTGGAAGGCGTCCCGGGAACCGGCAAGACGATGCTCGTGCGGGCGGTGGCCCGCGCCAGCGGTCTCGACTTCGGCCGCGTGCAGTTCACACCGGACCTCCTGCCCGCAGACATCCTCGGGTGCGACACCCTCGTGTTCGACAATGCCGGCCGGGAGCGCATCGAGTTTCGTCCCGGTCCGGTGTTCACCCAGTTCCTGCTCGCGGACGAAGTGAATCGGGGAACGCCGCGCACCCAATCGGCACTACTCGAGGCAATGCAGGAACGCGCGGTCACGTTGGGCGGCAAGCGGCACGGACTCGACCCGCTGTTCACCGTCTTCGCCACGCGCAATCCGATCGAGATGGAGGGCACTTACCCGCTCCCGGAGGCGCAGCTCGACCGTTTCCTCTTGGAGATCTCGCTGGCACCCGCGACCCTCACCGAGATGATGCTCATCGCCGATCGCACGACGCGCGCGGCCGAGCCGGAAGTCACCGCGTGCGTAACGCCCGACCGATTGATGGAGATGCGGTCGCAAGTGCGTCAGGTGCTGGTCGCCGATTCCATCGTGCGCTACGCTGCGCGCTGGGTACGCGCCACGCAGCCGCAGGCGAGCGACGCGCCTCCCGTGGTGAAAGACAACTTGCGCTTCGGCGCCAGCGTGCGCGCGCTTCAGAGTCTGCTCCTCTGCGCCAAGGTGGAGGCACTGCGCCAGGGCCGCTTCCATGTCGCCTATGCCGACGTCCGACGCTTCTTGATCCCGAGCTTGCGTCACCGGCTGCTGCTGTCGTTCGAAGGGCAAGGGCGCGGCCTCGATACGGCCGAGTTGGTAGCGCAGCTCTCCCGAGAGGTACGAGAAGAAGATTGACCGAGAGGCGTCACCGATGACGGCGTGGGGTCGAGAACTCCCGGCAACGAGTTGCCGCCCGTCCAAGCGGCGGAAATTGGCGGCTCGCTCCTCTTCAACGGTCCGTCGAAAGGCGCCGGTTCTCAACGCGCGAGTTCTGCGCCGATCGCAGCTCGGCCGCGCGACCGTCGCGCTCCTTGCAAGTCTCACCACCCTCGTGCACGTCGGGTCCATGGGCGAAGCGCGTCCGAGCGCGGTGGCTGCAGCGATCGACGAGGCGACACCCGCCGCCATTGAGCAACTCGTGCGCCTCCTCCGCGGTAGCCCCGACGATTCGGAGCTACTCGCGCGGGTCGTCGACTGGAGCCTCGAGCGCGACGCGCTCGAGGCAGTGACCGCGCGCCTGGCACCGCCCGACGAGGCCGACAGCGCCCGCGAGACCCCGCCGCGCACCGCCGCGGAGCGAGCCATCGACTTTCACCTCATCGCCCGTCTGCGCGAGGAAGCGGGGCAGCCGGCGCTCGCGTTCGATGCCTACGAACACGCACTCGCCACCGGCCACTCACTGGCCGCGTCGCGACGCACCTTCACCTCCCTGCTCTTGCGGGGTGGGTGGGCCGAGCGAGCACGAGAAGTTTGGGGCTCCGGAGTTCCTGACGCACCGCCGAACGAGGTCGCCGAGATCGAGTTTCGGTTGCGGCACGCACTCGATGGGGAGAGCGCCGCCGAGCGATACCTGCGCGACGAAGCCGACTTCGTCACCGCGGAGACTCGCGCAGTTTGGGCCGGGTCTGCCGGACTCACCGCGCTCGCCACCGAACTCTGGCAGATCGGCGGCCAACCGCGCGCCGCGTTCGAGTGCGCGCTCGCCGGTGGCGACGCCCGGCGGGCCGAGAAGATCTGGCGCGAGCATGGGTTTGCGATGGACGATGCGCAAGCGCTGAGTTTGGCTCGCGTGCTGGGCGACGCGAAGGTGTTGGAGGATCACCTCGGGGATCGAGACGACGACGTGGCCGCACGCCTTCGCGCTCAACTCGCGATGTCTCTGGGAAGTGCCGGAGCGGGTCGACCCTCCGAGCCAGAGCGAACCACCGGAGGCGGACCGGACGTCGTCGACGGGGCCGCTCGACGAACCGCAGAGGGCGACGGGGTAGGTCGACGAGAAGGCGTCGACGGCCGCGACCCTTTGCTCCCAGACCCATCGATGCGCGCGGCGACGGCACGCGGAATCATCGCCAGCGCCGCGGCGAACCCGCAAGAACGAGCCGTCCTGTCGACGAGCGGAGAGCCGCGACTCGAGGTAGTGCTCGCATGGCTGGTTTTGGGCGAGGAAGAACCGGCACGCAAAGAGTGGACGCGCTGGACCCTAGCCGGAAGCGACGATCCGTCATCGGCCCTCGTGCAACGGGTCCGCGCCCGCGTCCCCCACTGGTTCGCCGGTGCCGAACTTGGCGACGACCTTGCGGCGGACGCGCTGCGCCGACTCGAGACCGTCCCCGCGCCAACGCCGAGCAGCGCAGGAGATGTCGCCAGCGCAATGGAACGAACCATCCAGCGAGCGCTCACGAGGGCCGAGGCGGGGTCCGCGATCGAGGCGCAGCTCCTCTATCACCGGGGTCGAGTGCTCGGGCGCGACGACGACCTCGAGCGAGCCCTGGCCATTGCCCCGAACGAGTGGGTGACCGAGCCGCGTGGGTCGGTGCGCACGCGGACGACGATCGCGATGGCGGTGGCGCGCTTGCGCGGCGTCGAAGATGTCGGTGGTGGCCCGAGTGAGATTCAGATCCCCGAGCCGATCGACGCGGCGATCGCGATCCTCGATGGCCGCGTGGCCTCGCTGGGCGCGTATCCGTTCGGCGTCGCCGAGCACCTCGGCACCTGGACGCTGGACGAATGGGAGCCAGCAAGTACGGCGATCGCGGATCTCGCTGGGCTCACGTGGAACCCGGAAGGGGCGGTGCTGCCGAACGGTGAGCGTTGGGTCGCTGGGGGGATCGCACCGGTTCACAGCGTGATTCGGCTTCCGGGTGCTGGCTGGGTACTCGTGGGCAGCGGACTCGTCGTGCTCGGCGAGACCGCGCCGTTCGAGCGCGTGCGACTGGAGTCGGATGCGCGACTGACCGCAACCGCGTTGCCGCCCGACGTCACTTCGGCGCTGAGTCCGGCGTTGGCGCTCTTCCTCGGCGGACTCGAGGTCGCACGCGTGCCCGGTTGGAAGGAAGCCGACCGCTTCTTGGATGGGATCCGGACGTGGCGCGGCGATGCGGCAGTCGAGTGGGCAGGCGCACTCGGTTCGGGAGAACGGCTCTTGGTTCGCACGACGACGGGTGAGCGGGTTTGGCTCACCCGCGAACGAAAGACACCAACGACCCCGCGGTTCTTCGGCTACGAGCGTGGGGAGGACGGTTGCCTGCGACGACTCGGAGCCGACACGCCGCCGCCGTTGTGGCCGACGCTGCGCGAAGAGACTCCGCGCGAGCCGCCTTCCCCGCCGGTGCATCACGGTCCGTTCGAACTTGCCTGGCAGCGATCTGCGGCGCTACCGCAGCAAGCGAGTCCGTTCGTCGAACCCACCGGGCCAGAACCTCCGTTCCAACGCAAGCTGCCCGCAGCACTCGAGGCCGAGACGATCGTAGCGGGCGCGGGCGATGACCCTGCAGTGCGGGTGACGTCCGGCGGCCACGTGCTGTACTACAACGGCGACTCCGGTTACCCGCTGTGGATCCGCACGATTGCGACGCCACTGCCCGGGCCTCACGGCTTTCCGCCTCCGCCGGTTCCTCCCCGGCGAACGGAGGCGCCCGACCGAGGACCGCATCGTGTCGGCCCCACCGCCGACGCGCGCACCCCGCGCGTGTTCCTCGAGCGGGATGGATTCTTCGTGATGACGGATCGCATCAATGCCTTCGACTGGCGTGGACGGATGTGGACTCTCGAGCTCGATGGTGCCGACGCCGACGCCATCGAGATCCGAGATGTTTGCGGGCCGCCCCCTGCAGTCGCCGCACCGGACAGCGCCATCGAGCCGAGCTTCGCGAACTACCGAATCCTCCTCGGGAATCGCACGTCCACCGACGGCTCGCTGGCTCGCATGGAAACGTCGGCGGCCGACGACTGCACGCTGACCGTGGTTGCGCTCCCTGGGGTGCAGAACGCGTTCGATCTCGCGACCGTGGGCGAACGCGACTATCTGCTCGGAGTCCGGCACGGCGAGTTCGCGCTTTGGGAGGTTCATCGCGGAGCTACGGTCGAACACCCGCTGCCGACGCTTACACTCGAGGGGGACCGCGCGGGCCTTCGGATCACCACGCTGGGTTGCACGAAACCACCGCTAGCACACTGGGCCGAAGACGCGGTCGAAGAGACGACGCTGTGGCTCTTGCACGAGTCGCTGTATCGCGGCCGGATCGTGGCGTCGCCCGCGGACGACACGAGCGTGATGATCGAGTGGGAGCAGGTGCTATCGTGGCCAGAGCACGACCCCTGGAGACAACCCTTCTACCTGCAAACACCGCCGAGCCAGAGCGCGACCGGTGCACTGATCATCGGTCGCCCGTGGGGTGTCGTCGAGTGTTGGAGGCCGGTACCTTGAACCCAGCAAGCGCACCCGAACTCCTCGGGCCAGAGCGGCGCCTGCACGTCGAACGCTTGGCGCGTCACTTCGATTGGCGAGCAACGGGGCGAAGCCCACTCCCAGGCCGTCATCGCGGACCGCGGCTCGGTACGAGTGGCGAGTTCGAGGGCTATCGTCCGTACGAGCCCGGTGACGACTTGGCTCGACTCGACCTCCGCGTGCTGGCGCGCCTTGGCCAGCGGGTGGTGCGCCTCGAGAGAGAAGACTCGGCGCTCCCGCTGACCGTACTCATCGATCGCAGCTCGTCGATGACCGGCGCCGTCCGTGCGCGCGCCGTAGCGGAGCTTGCGTACTTCTTCCTCGTGCTCGCGGCCGACGGGCACGACCCCACGCGCCTCTTCACTTTTGGCGCTGGCCGCCTGACACTTCACGAGCGGCGGCGCGCCGGCTGTGTGGACGCTCGCGCCCTGCTTCGCGCCCTCCACGACACCCCGCTGTCCGGAGCCAGCCACTTCGAAGGCGAGTTTGCACGACTCGGCCCCGACGCGGCGGGCCCCGGCCTGGTGATCATCATCTCCGACGGCCTCGGCCTGGTGGAACCGGCGCGAGCCATCGCTCCCTTGCGGCGCGCGGGTCGCGTGCTGTGGCTCGCACCGCTGGAACCCGACGAGCGTTCGCCCCGGCCCGCGGGCGACGTTCGCCTCGAGCCGCGCGAACCCGGCAACGCATGGCGCGGGCGGCTCGACGCACCGACGGTCCTCGACTACCGGCGGCAACTCGAGCGCTACCTCGGAGCCGTTCGCAGCGCGGTGCTCGAACTCGGTGGCGACTTCGTGGCGCTGCGCGCCGAGGAGCCGATCGGTGACATGATCGCGGAAATCCAGCGCCACGGACGAGTGTACCGTTGAGCGGTATCACCCTCCTTGCGCCCGTGGCCATGGTGATCTGGGAACAGGCCGACGCCAGCCTGGAACTGTGGCGGCCGGCGCTCGCGTGGCTCGCGCTGCCCGCGTTTGCGCTCTGGTGGCTGTGGTCGCGACGCCCAGAGACGCGTATCGCCGTAGGAACGACCTTCCTCTGGCAACGCGTCACGGGCCGCACCCGAGGACGACGATCACTGAAGCTGTTGCTCCTCTTGCTGCTACTCGTTTGCGCTACGCTGCGGCCGATGGCGTGGCGCGCTGCTTGGCGGCTGCCACCGGACTTGCCGCGGGTGCAAGCGCACTGTGGCACGCCCAGCTCCGAGCCAACGCTCGAGCTGCTGCTCCCAAGCGGTCGTAACGCAGTCGTCGTGGAGGCCCGCGCGGGGGAAGCCCTGCTCTTCCGCGAGCGAATCCTCTTGGATCCTTCGCAACCGACGCTTCGGGTGGTTGTATTGCCTGCGGCGCTGCGCGGCCGCGAAGTAAACGTTCGCTTGGATCAGACCGTCTTCGAGTTGAGCGTGCCTGCGACGACGCCGATCGTGGTACGCGACCGCAGCGCGAGCCAGGCAGTGCATGACGCGCTCTCGGCGCTCGCCGCGTCGGGCTGGACTCGATGGGCGGACGACGCGAGTGGTGAGCCTCCGGAGGTCGAGATCGCGCGCGCCGACGAGGAGTCCGGCGCGACCGCAGGCGACAGCGAGGTTGCTGGCGTTGCCTCGCTCCTCCTGCCCCGCCGCGATGGCAGCACGCCGAGCTTCTTGCCTCGTCCGCTGCCCGCCGAGCCACCGCACCCATGGCTCTCCGGCCTGACCCCGGAACGCTGGACGGTTGCCCGAGCCAGCCCTGCTCCGGTCCCGCGCGACCACGAACTCGTGCTCGACTCGACCGCAGGTGCGCTCATCACGCGCAGCGCGAATCGAGTACGGTTCGCGTTCGATCCCGCGGACTCCGATCTCCCCGAGTCCGCGGTGTGGCCGGTACTCGTTGCACGGATTCTCGCCGATCTGCGAGAAGACGACGCTGCCGAAGCGGGTGACCGAAGCGCGCGTACGGGTGCATCACCGATCCCCGACCCGAGCGCTTGGCCAACCGTGTTGCTCTTGGGCTTGGCCGTCATCGGGGTGTTCTTGGTGCTCCGTAACCCGGGCCGCTGGATCGCCGCAACGCTCATCGGCGGCGCCGCTGTGTCGGTCATCGTTTGGCCGCCGCGTCTGGGGACCGGCGGACCCACGCGCGAGCTCGCGCCGGCCACGGCCGAGGACGGGACCGACCGCGGCCCGGCCGCGCGCATTCTCGCGGCTGCGGCCGGGGCACCGCCGGGAACGCGGATTCGGGTCCCCCGACTCCTGCCGGCGCCGCTCGAGATCGATGAGTTGCGCGCTTTGCTTGGGCGGCGAGAGATCGCGATCGACCCGATCGACATGGCCCCGGGTGCGGGACGAGTACCGGGAGTCTCGCTTCAGGTCATTCCTTCTCGAGCGGCGGTGAATGACACGTTGACCATCAAGAGTGTCGACTCTCTCCGCCCGAACGAGTCCACAACGAACTTCAGCGGGCGCGACCTGCCAGGGGACGCTCGACTCCATGCCACCTCACCGAAGGGTGTCGACACGTTGCTCGAGGACCGCGACGAGTCCGCGCAAGTACAACCGAGTTGGCGTCACAACCCGAATTCTCCCGGCGTCTGGCACTACACGTTGGCAACCCGTGCCGAGGTGATTGCCGGCGCCACCGCAGTGATCGAGGGTCGAATCGCGGTCGCCGTGATGGGCAGCGTCGAGTTCACGCCGGCCTACTTCGACGAGCGTCGGTTCGCGATCACGGAGATCGACCTGGAGCGCGTGGCAGCGACCGGCCTTGCTGAGCAGTTGCCCGAGCCGGCGGACCAGGCGGCGCTCGTTTGGCAGGATCTCGACCCGGCGCGCCTACCGGTCGACGCGATCCGCGCGGTGAGCGACTGGGTCGCGTCCGGGGGCACGCTGTTCGCTACTGCAGGGGCACTTCTGATCGAGCCTTCGCCGTCGCTGCGCGCCTTGCAAGAACTCCTGCCCGCTGCGCTTCCCGACGCGCCACGCGAGCGCGAGACCGACCTCGGCATTGTGCTGCTCGACGTCTCGGGGAGTCTGCGTCCCGCGCAGCGCAGCCTCGTTGCCACTGCACAGCTCCTCCTGCGCGGCACTCCGGAGGGAGGGCGCTGGGGCGTGGCCGCGTTCCAGGACCGCCCGTGGTGGTTGGCCCCTCCGGGAAGCCGACCCGCGCAAGACCTGATCGAGGCCCTCGATCAGCTGCGAGCTGGCGGCGGAACGGATCTCGCCTCGGCGTTGGAGTTCGTGATCGTGGAGTTCGCGGCCGGACGAGCAGAGGACACTCCAACGCGAGAGCGCAGTCTGGTACTCGTCTCCGACGGTCGCGCTCCCGTGTCCCCCGAGCAACTCGCCCACTACGGTCGGCGCCTCACGGCGCTCGGTGTCGAAGTGTTGGTGTTGGCGATCGGCGCCGAGCCCGATGAGGCGCGTCTTCGAGCTCTGACCGAGTCCAACGCGGGCACGTACCGCCGCACCCCAGACGCCGACTCCGCGGCCACGGCGTTGGCGGCGGTCATGCGGGAGCGCCGCGGTCCGTGGGAGCCCGTCGACGGCTCGTTGCAAGTGACCTCGCTCGATCCGCTCGTCGCCCACAGCGCCGACGCGATCCCTGCGCCGCGTCGGCGCATCGCGGTCGATCCCGAGCTGGCCCGCGGCGGTCGCGTACTCTGGAGTGACTCGGAGGGCGGCCCCGTTCTGCTCACGCGCCGCCTCGGTCGCGGTCACGTGCTCCTCTTCGCGAGCGGTTGGGACGCCAAGTCGGTGCCTGCGGGACGCGCCGGGTCCACCCTCGCGCGCGCGCTCGGGCGTGTGATTGCAGCGGGGACACGACAGCAGCCGGCATCGGCACGCGCCGGCACTCGGCGCGTCGATGCGACGGGCAACACTTGGGCCTGCTTTCCCCGCGCGCTCACGGACTTGGCAGCGACGCCGCGCGCTCTGCGTCCCGCGAACGCTTCAGGGGCCCCGTCGATCCGCGTCGACACGACGGCTACCGAACTGCGTGCTCGCCTTCCACGCCCCAACGAGCAGGGGACGGACGACCGAACCGCGTGGAACCTTCTGGCGGCGGCAGAAAGCGGGAACGGATCGGTTGACCACGACTCCATGAAGGGGCTCGGCTGGCTCCCGCCGGGCCCACCCGTCCCGCTGGCAACCCTGCGCGCGATCGACTCCCTCGTTGACGCACCGCCAACAAGACGCGACGTCGACCTCGCTTTGCTCGCGTTGGCCGCGGCACTCGCTCTGTGGGCGCACCGCAGCGATGGTCGTCGGTGGTTTCGGGGCGAACGAGCGGCGGCGGCTGCACACTTCCTCCGCCCGATTCAGCCTGGAAACCAGGCCGAAGGAGTCGCCCAAGGATAACTTCGACATCTTGCCGTCGATTTGGG
>JBFWWP010000021.1:0-3794 GCA_050246115.1 Planctomycetota bacterium | reverse complement strand
CCTCGTCACCGAACTCCCGATGCAACAGCTCCACGAACGCATGAGTGCCCTGGATCGACTCCAAGTCGGGATCGGCGAGGATCTCCTCCCGCGAAATGTGCCGGTGATTCGGTGTGGCGAAGAACGCTTCGAGCATGGCCAGCGCGCGGGCTGGGTCTCCGTTCACGGCGTGGTAGCACGCGCCGTTGTAGAGCACGCAGCAGTGGATCGGGTGCGGGGCCGCGCCCAGTTCGTTGCACCCTGCGATGGCGACGGATCGCTCGAACGCCGCGCTCGCCTTCGCGACTTGACCCGTGCGAGTCAGCTGCACGGCGTATTGCATCCAGGCAACCGGATCGTCCGGTACACACTCGAGAGCACGCTCTGCGTGCCAAGCCGCGCGCACGAAGTCGTGGCGAACGTTGGCGTAGAGGGCGCTGAGCGACCGATAGGTGTCGACCAAGGGTGCGACCGACAGACTGCGCTCGAAGTGCTCGATCGCCAACGCCATGTCCCCTCGTGCACGAGCAATCTCTCCGAGTCCCCGCCAAGCAAACGCAAGCGAGGTAGGATCCCGGTGCGGGACCGTGAGCGCACGCTGGAACGAACTCGAGGCGAGATCCAAGTCGGCCAACCAAAAGCGTTGACACTCGCCCAGGTGCACCCAAGCAGCGGCATGCTCGGGATACGCGCGAACTGCCCGCTGGTACCAGGCCTCGACTGCCGTCGGGTCTGCTGCCGCCTCCGCGAGCTTCCCGTTCTCGAGCAAGGTGCTCAGCGGCTTCTCCGGAGAACCTTGGGTCGGTGCCACAGTCGGGTTGCAACCCGTTGCCAGCGACAGCGCCAGCACGAATGCGATCCACCGGGCGCTACCCCTCGCACCACCATCGCCTTCAGAGCCAGCGTCGAATCGAGTTCTCATCCCTCGCACAGCCTCCGCTTCCTCTTGCCACTCGCAAGACCGTGGTCCCTCTCGCGCCCCAGGGTCCTGGCCAGTTTCGACTGCGGCTCGAAACCGCGTGGCCCCTCGCCGTCGTCAGAGCACCCGGCCAGCCCTCGGTTGCTCGCTGCCGATCACAGCTCGCGTCGCCGATCGCACAAAGACGATGCCGACGGCTCGAATGCGAACTCCACATTCGCTCCTGCGGAACTACTGCCGAGAATCCGCGCGAGGGCCGCTTTGACGGTCGGCTCATCATCGTCGAAGTCGCCGTGGTGCTGCGCCTGCGAGGCCTCCGGGGTTCCCACGGGGGCAGTGTTCGGGGCCAACACCCATTCGTGCCGACCGGACTCGAACAGGGCCAGCAAGTCGACGTCTCGTGCGATGAACTTCTCCATACCCAGGATCGCTTCGCCGTGCGGCTGAATCACCGGCACCCGAAAGCGCTGCTCGAACGCGTTCGAAACGAGATACAGCAGCGACTTGTGGTAGATCTGCGCGCAGTGATCGTCTTGCTCCGCCCTGTCGGTCAGTGTGAACAGAGAGAATCGTTCGATCTGCTTCCCCGAGATCAGCGGGAGGTAACAGGCACGAAACAACTCCATCGTGCAGGCTGGCGCCCACAACGTGCAAGTGCGGATTGGGACTCCATAGCCGTTCAAGCCCTTGGCGACCCCCTGCGACAGCCGCCCTTGACCCGCGAGCAGCTGCACGAGGGGAGCTTGAAAGATCGCGCCAGCGCTATGAGCTGCCACGTGGATCTCCACGGCTGGGTCTCGGGCCAGTAGGGCAAGCTCCTCCGCAGCCAGCCGAGCGCCGCCCTCTTCGTGCGTCGTAGAACGGAGTGCATTCTCCTTCATCTCGTCCCACACGCGCTTGCCGCCCAGCGACCGCGCGATCGGCTCCAGGGCGTCATCCAAGCGGTCGAGTAGATAGTCTTTGGCTGCGTCGAGCGGTCCTTCCGGACGTCGACGTCGCAGTGCGTCTTCGAGGATGCTCTTCACCGTCGTCCAGTAGTCGGATCTCCAAACGAAACTCAGCGGATAGACCTGCGCTTCGAGGAGCGCAGCCCGGTAGTCGGCGAGGCGCTGAACCGCAGAGCTCTCGGAGACCAGACCTCCGTGCGCGTACACCAGAATGCGCTTCTGCTTCCACCCGCGAGTCAATCGGGGAATGTCACTACGGAAGATCGAGCGCGCCTCCTCCGCCGAAGTCCCGAACGGACCCGAAGTTCGCAGTTGCCCGTCATTGCCGATGCTAATCAAGTGCGGACGCAGGTCCGCTTGCGAGAGCGACTCTCGCGAACCAGCCGCCGCCGAACGCGACGTGGCCGTTGCTCGTGGACTCTCGAACTCGATCGGCGCGGCAAGCCGCGCAACCCAAACATCGGTGCCGTTCGCGAGCCAATCGTCGTAACGGATCCGTGCGAACCCGTGCTTGCCCCATGACGAACCCCAGGAGTTCTGAATCCAAAGCCCTTCTCGATCATAGGCGACTATGGCGAAGGCGTGCCCCCCAGCCAATTCGTGTCGACTCGCCTCGAAAGGGATCTGCCCCTTCGCGTCTACCTCATCCCAGCCCTCATGCGTCACCGCCGAGGCATACAACACCCCGACCTCCGTGATCGCTGCGTGTAGGGCGACCAAGTCCTGGTGGTTGACCCGGAAGTAGGCTCCCAACGGGCGCTGGGCAGCATCGCGGGCACGAGCCTCGGTGAGCACGCTGTCCTTCTTGGTCGCCGAGTAGGTCCACAGCTTGCTGCTGCACACACCATGCTTGTGCCACCCCTTCATCGCGCCTCTCGCACTCGAGCCGGCATAGTCCGTTCCCGGCCACTCGTCGTAGCGACGGGCCATCTCGTAGAGCATCCGCGGGCTCACCCCCACCCTGCGCGGCACGACCCGCCGGGTCCACAGCAAGTAGTTCGCAACCGCGGCAAGCCCGAATCCGGTACAGGCGCCCTCGGCACCCTGATCCAAGATCGGCAGCTTGAGTTTGGTGTACTGGGTGAGCGGCACGCGCTCGGGAACTTCGACGAGCGTCGGCACGTACGTCCGATCCCGAAAGTCGAGCGTGTCGGGGCGCGCATCCAGGACTCTCGACGAAAGCCCCCGGTGAGCCCGCTTGTTAGTCCGCCGCTTCGTCGCCTTCGCCATGGACCACCCCCCTCCCCCATCCAACGGTTCTCCAGTCATCGCCTTGCGAAAGCCCGCCAATCGCCGCGGGGCTGGAAACGGGCCCACCGCTCATCGAGGGCACGGGACACCCGAAGGGGTAAGGACGCCCCCCTTACGGACCGCCGCGCATGCCCCGATCTCACCCGATTCGCCTCCCGTTCGCGCGGCCCTGCGGTACTCCACGACGTACAGGACACCACGCGATCCCCTTCGTTACTCTGCTACCCGTGGGAGGTGCTCCATGACTTTCGCGAAACTCTCCGGCGAAAGACTCAAGATCTCCCCACTCATATCACTGTGACGCGGTCCGGGCGCAAGCTCCGCCCGAGAGTAATCGCCGGCGCGACGTGGGCGCAATCGCTTGTACCGCCAAGCACCGACCGCCGACGGTGGGTCGTCCTGAATCGGTCCGACGCACGCGAAGCCTTGGAGTCTAGCGGTAGCCACCGTGTACCGCCCGGCCCCATGACTGCCTCGCGACTTGCGTGCGTTTGCGATCGCTCGCGGCGAACCGGTAGAGCTGTTGCGAAGCTCCTCCCCGAGAGGAGCTCGCATGGCAACGCCCCCACGGATGATACCACCGACGGGCACGGTCATGGTCACCCGCCGCATCCTGAAGCGCCAGCTTCGTCTGCACCCTTCTCGCGAGGTGAACCAACTCATCCTGTTTCTCCTCGCTGTCGCGGCCGAGCGTTACT
>JBFWWP010000020.1:113841-117072 GCA_050246115.1 Planctomycetota bacterium | reverse complement strand
ACCTCCTTGAACTTGAGCGCCCCCTCCATGGCGAGTCCGTAGTAGATTCCGCGGCCGAGGAAGAACCAGTTGCGGATGACCGAGAAGCGGCGGGCCAGGTCCTTGACCGGATCGTGGGATCGTCCCCAGAGCCGATCGAAGAGCGCCGGGAGGCGACGAAGTTCGTCTTGGCACGATTGCACCACCTCGGGCGCCAAGGTTCCTTCGCGCTCTCCCAGTCGCAGCGCGACGCGCGTGAGGATGACGAGCTGCGAGATCGTGGCCTTCGTGGACAACACGCAGATCTCGGGGCCGGCCTGCTGGTGAATGTGACGATCGACCTCACGCGCCATCGACGACGTGGGCACGTTGAGCACCGCCGAGGTCGTGGCTCCGGCGCGGTGGGCCAGGCGCAGCGCTCGCAGCGTATCGTACGTTTCGCCCGACTGGGAAACCGCGATGATGTGGTCGCTGGGCGAGAACTTCACGAGGTACGGGAGCTCGTCTGCGGTGACGACGGGCAGGAAGCGGCCGCCGTAGCGCGAGAAGATGTACTGCGCCATGAGGGCCACGTAGTAGGCCGTGCCCATGCCGGTGAGGTAGGTCGTCGTGGTCGCACGGATCGCGTCGACGATGGCGTCGATCTTCTCGCCGGGGATGTCGAGCGCGGTGCGTGTGACCACCGAGTTCTCGGCGATCTCCTTCGACATGTAGTCCGGGTGGGCACCGAGATCCACGGCGTCGGCATCGAGTTCGATCCGAACGGAAGGCCGCCGGATCTCCTTGCTGGAGTCGAGTCGCCGGATTCGGTAGCCCTCGGCGTCGACGATCACCATCTCCCCGTCCTCGAGGAACACGACTTCCGACGACAGGGGACTGAACGCCAGCGGGTCGGACGCGAAGCAACGGAAGTCATCGCCGATGCCGAGGATCAGCGGGCTCTCGCTGCGTGCGGCGTACAGCACGCCCGGGGTGCGGGTGCAGATCACCCCGAGGGCATAGGTGCCATCGAGCTGTGCGAGCGCGCGCACGATCGCCTCCTCGACGCTGGGTGCTGCCGCCAGTTCGACCTGGATCAGGTGTGCGACCACCTCGGAGTCGGTCTGAGACTTGAAGTCATGTCCCTTGGCCTCCAGATGGCGCCGTAGCTCTTCGTAGTTGTCGATGATGCCGTTGTGGACGATGGCGACCTCACCCGACGGGCTGAAGTGGGGGTGAGAGTTCTGACGCGAGACCCGTCCGTGGGTGGCCCAGCGGGTGTGGGCAATGCCGCTGTTGCCATGCAGTTCTGCGAAGCGCTCGTCCGCCGCGACGCGAGCCACTTCACCCGCGCCCTTGCGCATCGACAGGCTCCCGTCGTCGCTCAGGACGACGACGCCGCAGGAGTCGTAGCCGCGATACTCGAGACGCCCGAGACCGTCGACCAGCGTTGGGGCGACGTTGCGTTGGGCACACATTCCGAAGATCCCGCACATGTGCGTGAGTCCTTCCTCGTAGGCGAACCACCGGCGGCGACACGAAAGGTCGCTGCCGGCGCACCTCGGTCTCGTCCTGGAGGACGCCGAGAGGGTCGCGTCGAGCCCGCTGCCGATGATGGGAATCGGCGCGTCACGATGACGCCACGAGTGCCCGCATCGCGAACGTGCGCGATCGGCACCCACGTCGTCTCGTCAGGGCATAGCAGGGGGAAGGATCTCTCCGAAGCGATTGGGCCGGGATCGCTCCCGGGTTTTGGGCTTCGGTCGGGCCGAGATCAGCCGGTGGGCATCCGCCGAGTCTTTCGATCACCCACTCCTCGTCGACTCGTCGTGGGTACGACGAGTCCTGGCGCTAACCGTGCTGCGGTTTTTCTGTTGTGGGCCTTCCCGCCCGATCTGCTCGCTCTGCTCCCTTCTCCGCATCCCGGAACTCGCAGACCGACCACCGGCCTGCGCTTCCCTTGGGGGACGCTTCCCACGAACCACGGGGCTGATCTTAGGTGTGCTTCGGTCGGAAGTCAGGGCCGCCTTTGTCGAAAACACGGAAGCCGCTTGGCACGGTCAGCTTACGAGTCGGTCGACGGGCCGCGGTAGGTGCACGAATTGTTGCAGGTCTCACGGACCGTGACCGCGGCGAGAAGAGGGATTCCCGGAACCAGCCGCGCCCAAATCCAGATGGCAATCTGCTCCGAAGTGGGGTTGTCGAGGCCGGGGATCTCGTTCAGGTAGCGATGGTCGAGCTGATCGCGGATCGGTTCCACGAGCCGGCGCACTTCCCCAAAATCCACCAGCCATCCCAGGTCCGGGTCGAGCGGGCCGCGCAGCACGACGTCGACGATGAAGGAGTGACCGTGCAGCCGCCGGCACTTGTGTGAGTCCGGCAAGCGCGGGAGGAGGTGCGCGGCCTCGAAGCGAAACGTGTGGGTGAGCTCCAGGATCTCCGCCATGCGTCAGACTCCTTTGGTCTGTGGGTCCCAGATGTACTTGTGCTGCTGCAGCTGCAGTCGCACCGGCAGGCGGTCGGCGAGGATCCACTCCACCAGAACCTTCGGGTCGAGCACTCCGTGGACCGGCGAGAAGTGGATCGGGACCTTCGGGAGCGGTCGATCGGCGAGGACTTGCCGGCTCCACTCGTAGTCCGCGCGATCGGCGATGACGATCTTGAGCTCGTCGATGGGCTTGAGCTTGCCGAGGTTCGGCCAGTGATTGCGGTGGGACTCACCGCTACCCGGAGCTTTCAGATCGAGAATGATCACGATGCGCGGGTCCAGGCCGTCGATCGGCAGCGCGCCCGAGGTTTCGAGGAGCACGCGCGGGAAGCGGTCGGCGAGCTGCGCCAGCAGCTCGGCGGCTCCGCGTTGCGCCAACGGTTCGCCGCCGGTCACTTCCACGAGTTCGAGTCCGAAGCCCGCGGCTCGTTCGACGACCTCGGTGATGGGCACGGTCTCGCCTCCCGAGAACGCGTACGACGTGTCACACCAGCGGCAGCGAAGCGGACACCCGGTGAGCCGGACGAACACGCACGGTTGCCCCGCGTACGAGGACTCTCCTTGCACGGAAGCATACACCTCGGTGATCCGGACGTGACTCATGGCGCCACCCGGTAGCGCTCGACCACCGCCCGCAGGTCGGCGGGCAGGGGGGTGGGCCGCAGCGTGTCGAGGTCGACGCAGACTTTGGTGACGACCGCCCACGCTGCCGCATGCGCCCCGCTCCGGGCCTCGAACCGGAAGTCGAGGGAAGTCGTTCCGAGTCGACTCACGGAGACCGCGAT
>JBFWWP010000020.1:0-113741 GCA_050246115.1 Planctomycetota bacterium | reverse complement strand
TCGACGTCCGCGAAGCGAATCGGCAGGCGCTGCAAGAACTCCACGAAACGCCTCTCGTCCCTGGGTGACGCGGGCCCGGGGGTGTTGGTCCTTCCCGAGGTCGTCCCGCGATGAGCCGCACGAGCATAGCGGTCGTGCGCGGTCGCTGAAAGGGGAGTGACGACCGCGACGGGCCCGCAAGCGGGAGGTTGGTCGACCTCGTGGAGCGACGGGTCTGGGTCAGTCCGCCGGGGCGCGCACCGAGAGGACCGGACACGGAGCCTGCTGCACGACCTTCTGCGTCACGCTCCCGAGGACCACGTGTTTGAGGCCCGTGTGCCCGTGGGTAGACATGACGATCAAGTCGTAGCCGTGCTGGGTGGCGCAACGGATGATCTCGGCCGCTGGGCTCCCCCGCTCGACGCGGGCCTGACCCCGCACCGCGACCGGCAGCTGACTCGTGAGCAGGTTCGCGAGCTGCATCTGGGCCTGCGCCTCGGCCTGCTCGTGAACCGCCTCCGAGGGCAAGGTCGGAAGGTGCTCGAAGCTAATGGCGGGGAGTACGGGGAAGTCTTCGAGGACGTGCAGGAGGTCGATCGTCGCTCCCCAACGATCGGCGAGCGAAGCCGCGGGCTCGAAGGCCGAGGCGGCGGTTGGCGAGAAGTCGGTGGGCAGCAGGATGCGCGCGACTTTCATGGATTCCCTGCTTTCGAACGGTGCAACCGGTTCAACTGCGCGGTCGCCTTGGATTATACTGGAGACGGCTCGCATTGGGACGGACATTGCCGCGCGCCGGATGTTCGAGCGCAGTAGGGTCGGCGTGCGATCGGCAGTACGGTGGAAGGGGTTGGCGGATGGGCGGAATTGCGACCTTTGCGGATTGCGTGGGCGAGCTGACCCACATGGTGGAGACACGGACCGGCGCCGAAGCGCGCGTCCTGGGGGCGCTCGACATCATCGAACGGACGCTACGGACCCGGGACCAACTCGACCTGTCGCGCTTCGTGCCCGGGACCTCGTCCTACGCGCGCCACCTCATTCACTGCGATCCGAACAATCGATTCTGCCTGCTGGCCCTGGTTTGGAAGCCGGGTCAGGGTACCCCGATCCATGATCACCCGAGTTGGGGCGTGTACGGAGTCGTCCGCAACCAGATGCGTTTCGTGAACTACATCGTCCAGCGCGATGGCGACCGAGATCGACTGACCATGACCGGAGCGGCCGTGACGCACGAGGGGTCGGCGTTGACGATTTTCCCACCGTGGGCGGACGTGCATCGGATGGAGAATCCGAGCCCGGATCAGGTCTCGGTCACGCTGCATTGCTATGGGGTCGAGATCAAGGAGTTCAACATCTACCAGCTGGAAACGGCGGCGCGCCGACCGTCGACCACCAAGTACGACTCGGTTCCCGGGTGAAGCCCGGGTCATGGCGACGAGCGCGGGTTGGGTCGGATCCCGGCGCGAGCCGCTGCGAGTCTGCGCCGGACTTCTGGAATGAACGCCGAGACCTCCATCCCGACGCGCTGAACCGAAACGTGGATTGCTCGTGAGAGTCGCCGTCCTTTCTCGCTGCGAGACCTACTACTGCACTCGCCGACTCCTCGAGCAAGGAGCCGCCAGTGGCCACGCGATGCAATGGCTCCCCATCCTGCTGGGTTGGTCGCGCATCGGCGCTGGCGCTCCGATCTACGGGTTGACCCACGAACCGCTCGCGCGCCTTCCCGAGGCAGTGATCGCCCGAGTCGGGTCGTTTCACGCCGAGTTCGCACTGACGCAGTTGCAAGTGCTCGAAGCCCTCGGGGTGCGGCCTCTCAACACCAGTGTTGGCATCGAGCGAGCCCGCGACAAGTTTCGGTCTTTGCTCCGGCTCTCGGCTCAGGGACTCCCCGTCCCGCATTCGGTGTTGGTGAAGGACCTGGACCGTATCGACACCGTACTGGCCGATCTCGACCAAGCGAGTGGTGCCTCGGATGTCGTCATCAAGCCGGTCCACGGTGCTCAAGGGCGTGGGGTGATGTTGGCTTTGGGACGCACGTCGGCAGCATCGGTTCTGGAGGGGCTCATCTGCGCGGGGCAAGAAGTGTTGGTGCAGGAGTTCCTCACGGCCGCAGTCGCTGGAGACCAACGTTTGCTCGTGCTCGATGGCGCGGTGGTCGGCGCCGTGCGTCGCCGCCCCCCGGCAGGCGGCTTTCGCAGCAACGTTCATCGCGGTGCGATCGCCGAGCCGCTGGCGACGACGCCTGCGGCCCGTGCTCTCGCCGTCGCGGCGGCGGGCGTGCTGGGCCTGCGTTTCGCGGGCGTGGACCTAGTCGAACGCCGTCCGGGGGATCTGGTGGTGCTCGAGGTCAACCCTTCGCCCGGCTGGGAGGGGTTGGAGAAGGCGACCGGCGTCGATGTCGCGGCGCTCGTCATGCACGCGCTCGCAGGCGATCCCGCATGACACCCCGACCCGCTGGCTCACACGACGACCCGTCCGGGGACCCACCGGACGACCCGCCGAACCGTCCTCACGTGATCGCGCAGTATCGCCTCGAGGCGTTGGTCCACGAGGGCGCGAACGCGCGGGTGTTTCGCGCGGTCGACGAGACCCTGAAGCGGACGGTCGCGTTGAAGGTGCTCGCCGAGTCGACGCATGCGCTCTCGCTCCTCGAAGAAGCACGTGCGGTCTCGACCCTGAAGCATCCGGCCATCGCGAACGTCTACCAAGCGGGCTTCGACGAGCGTTCGGCGGCATCCTTCATTGCGTTCGAGTGGGTCGAGGGGGAGACCTTGCGCGCGCGACTGCGGCGCGGTCCCTTGGCGCCGGCGGAGTTTGCGCGCGTGGCACGCGACATCGCAGCGGCTGTGGCCCACGCGCACGAGCATGCGCTCGTCCACGGCGACCTCAAGGCGGACAACGTGGTCCTCGCGGGGAACGGGAGCGTGAAGCTGATCGACTTCGGTCTATCGCGACCGCTCGGAGCGGCTCGCGACCACGAGCTGTGGGGGACCCCGGCCTACATGGCCCCCGAACTGTTCACGGGGGCGAGTCGCAGCGAGGCGAGCGATCTGTTCGCGCTGGGAGTGCTGTTCTACGAGATGGCGACGGGTGAGCTGCCGTTCGGGGGCGCGGACGGCAACGAACGTACGGTGATCGCGCGGCTCGCGTCTGCCGAGGCCCCGCAGGATCCACGCGTCGTGGCGCCGGAGACACCGGTGGCCATTGCGACGGTGATCGCCTCGCTCTTGCGGCGCCGCCCGGAGGATCGTGGGCCGGGCGCGGCGGAACTCGCGCGGCTGCTGCGGTTGCGCGCCGACTCCGAACCCCGGGCGCCCCGGCCGCGGTCGCGCGCCCGGTGGTGGGTGGCGGTCGTCGGACTCCTCGGCGTCGGTGCAGCGAGCTGGTGGCTGCGGGACGATCTCCGCAGCGTGGCCGCGCGGTGGGGGCTCGGGAGCCAGCCGCAGGTGCGCCTAGCCGAGGTCCGGGTCGGCGCATTGCGGGATCCGGGGCTCGGGGAGGTGAGTTCCGCGAGCCAGTTTGGCGCGGACCTCGTGAATCTGTTTCTGCACGAGGACGACCCGGGATCGTCGCTGCTCGCGCTAGCGGTCGATGACCGCGCGGGCGCGGACGCGACGCCAGCGACGGCAGCGACGGACGTGATCCTCGAAGGGGAGTGGGGGTTCGTCGACGGCCAGTGGCGCGCGCGGCTGCAGGTCCCGGCTTCACGGACGGGGCTCGCGGCGGTGGGAGTCGACGGCGTGCTCGAACTGAGCGATGCCGACTCGGTGCGGCTGGCGCTGCGGGTGGCGCAGGCGCTCGCGGATCCGTCGCGCGCCCCGGGCGGCGTTGCCACTACCCTGTGCGAGTCCGAACGGGCGCTGGTGCGCTTCGTCACGGGCGTGCGGGCGCTCGAGGCCGGCGAGTTCGCGGCGGCAGCGGTCGAGTTCGAGGAAGCCCAGCGCGAGGGGAAGTACTTCTTGGAGGCGGAGGCATGGGGGGCTGCCGCGGCACTCCTCTTGGGGCAGGACCAAGTCGCCGCCGCGCGCATTCAAGCTCGGCGCGAGATTCGTTCGCGGCCCGGTTCGGTCCTCGCGGCGGTCCTGGCCGCGCCCCGCACGGACCCCCGGGCCCGTTGGGGTGCACCGCATCGCGCGGCGCGTGCGGTCGACCTCGTGCTCGCCGCGATGGACCCGCACACGACGGATGAAGAACTCCGCGCGCGTCTGACCCAGACCCCCGGCGCCAGCGCACGGGTGCTCGCTCTGGAGGTGGACCTCGCGCTTCGGGCCGGAGACGCAGTGCGCGCGGGGGAACGGCTCCTGTTCTTCCGTGGTCGCGGGGGCACCAGCTGGGAGGAGGTCGTGTTGCGGCGGCGCCTGCTGCGTCTCGTGGGGCGTGCCGAGGCGGGCGACGACGAACTCGCGGACTGGCTACTCGACGTCTATGACCGCACGCCGGGCAGCTTCTTGCGCATCCCGTTTCAACTCGCGAACGGGAAACTCACGCGCGCCGTGCAACTCGCCCGGCGCCAGGGCTACGTCGACGCCGCGGCCATTCCCGCCGCGGCCATGACGCTCGCCATCGGCGGCGAGTTCGACGAAGCGGCGGCGGTCGCGCGCGGCATTCGGGATCCCTTCGATCCGGGGGCGGCCGAGCGCGCTCTGGCCGCGATCGCGTGGTTGCGAGGCGACGCGGTCGCGACGCGCACGTTTCTCGCGAGCGCGCTGCGCTTGGATCCGGCGGATCCCAAGGCCGCGTTTCTCACCGAGTACATTGACGCCGACCCGCTGGCATTGGTCTCTGCGGCGCCGGCCGAGCCGACGTCGTTCGGGCGTTGGAGAGCAGGCTTCGAGCGACTCGCGCGCGCTCGACAGGAACGCTTGGCAGATCGATCGGCCGAAGCGCTTCGGGAACTCGACGCGATGCCGTGGGTCACCGACGATCTCGAGGTCGTTGACTGGCCCGAGCTGGCGTATTGGATTCGACTCGAGAGAATCGACGCGCACCTCGATCTTCGAGACCGCGACGCGGCCGCTTCGGAGTGGGAGACCTTTTGCGAGTGGTGGCCCGGCGATCGGTCGGGTGCGTCGCGGCTCGGTCAGCGCGCCGTTGAGGTCGAGAACCGAATGCGTCGACCCTGAATCCGCGGTTGCTTGGCCCAGACCGTCCGCCAGTACGCGCGGGGTCCGGGGCTGTGGAGTTCACTGCGTGTGGTTGGGACGAACGCCGCGCGTTCTGTAGTGCGGACCAGGCGAGTTGGCGCGAGCCAGGCCCGACGCCGGGTCGAGTCGCAGAGAGTTGGCGCGGGAGAAGCGTCGCAGCCAGCGGTGGACGACCGTCGCGCGTCACCGTAGCTGCGGATCGAACGACAGAGTTCAAGGAGGCGACGCGACCGGCCCGGCCTGAGTGCTGGCGCGATGCGAAGCCGAGCGGCGAAATCAGGCGAGAAGCGAGGAGTTCATGGGTACTCGGCGTCGGCGCGGACGGAATTCTTGGGGCCTTGGACTCGTGTTGCTCGTGCTGCCGCTCGTGGGCTGTGCCGCGCGCGAGAACGCGACGCGCCACGGCGACTCAGACGGAGACACGGGCGCGGGCGCCGTGTCCGAGGGGCGCGACGCCGTGACGGGCGCGTTACGCACGCGGGTCGATCGTGACTTCACCTTGATCGCCACGGCTGCCGATCTGTTTCGACTCGAGAGGGGGCGCTGGCCGGAGGCTCTCGAGGAACTGCTCGTGGCACCGGCAACGGACGAAGGGGAACTCCCGCCGTACTTGTTGGCCCCGCCGGGCGACCCTTGGACGGGACTGCCCTACGAGTTCGAGCCGTGTGAGGGCGGCTTTCGTTTGATCTCGCGCGGCGCCGACGGTCAACCTGGAGGCGAGGGCAGTGCGGCGGACATCGTGAAGCAATTCGGCACTTCGGTCGGGGGTTCGGTAGAGTGAGTAAGGAAAACAGTATGGCCGAGCGAGTCTCGAAAGCGCCTGCAGACAGCATCGTGGAGATGCGCGAGATCGTGCTCCCGAACGACACCAACACGCACGGTGCGATCCTCGGTGGGCGGGTGTTGCATCTCATGGATATCGCGGCCGCGATGGCGGCCATGCGTCATGCCCGCAAGCCCGTCGTGACGGCCGCAATGGATCACGTCGAGTTTCTGCACCCGATTCCTCTCGGGCATTTCGTGTTCTTGAAGGCCAGTGTGAACTACGCCGGGCGGACCTCGATGGAGATCGGGGTCAAGGTCCTGAGTGAGAACCCCGTGACCGGCGAGTTGAGTCATACTTCGAGTGCGTACCTCACGTTCGTTGCGCTCGCGCCGGACGGAAGGCCCGCTGAGATCCCTGCCGTGGATCCTCAGACTCCCGATGAGCGGCGCCGCTTCGCGGAGGGACGCGAGCGGATGGAGCGGCGGCGCGAGCGCCGTCGGCGGGGCTGATCGGAACGCGCTCGCGCAGTCCGGAAGCGACGGAGTAACCATGACGTTGTCGGAGCCCGATACCGGATCGGAGGGGTTCGCGGTGGACCCCAAGCTGCTGGCGGATAGCCATCGTTTGGGCGCGCTCGACGACATCGAACTGTTGTTGCACCGCGACGCCGGGGTGCCCTGGTTCATCCTGGTGCCGGTTACCGATTGCATGCAGTTCTTGGATCTGGACGAGGAACGTCAGCAGGTCATTCTGACCCTCGCGCGAAGTTTGGCCCGCTTCAACGCCGAGGTCATGGGCTACCCCAAGGCCAACTTGGCGGCTCTCGGCAACGTCGTGGCGCAGCTCCACGTGCATGTCGTTGGTCGCAGGCCGGGGGATCCATGCTGGCCGCAGCCGGTGTGGGGCAACTTGAAGAGCGGTTGCTCTTACACGACGGAACGACTCCGATCGCTCGAGTCCCGCCTCAGCCAGTGGCTCGGGCGCGAGCCCCGACGGGGCCCGCCGCGTTGAGTCCACGGGCGTAGTTGTGTTACGACCCCGCGCGTGAAGTCGCGACGGAGCTGCGTCGGAAGAGCTGCCGCAGCAGCCAAAGCGTGAGCACTTTCCACGTCAGCTCGGCGGTCGGGCGATAGCGCAGCGCGCGCAAGAACAACCCAGGGTTGGGACGACCGGCCGACAGGAGGTTGTCCGCTGCGTGGTGGTAGATCCACCACATTCGGGCACGATACTCCTGCGCCGGGATGGCGTGACGGTACTGCCGGTAGAGCACTCGGAACGCGAACACCATGCTGCGGTAGTTGCGCCCCAAGGCCCCACGAGCGGTCGTCGACGACCCGCCGTGGATTCGGTAGTTCGCGAGCACCTCGGGCACGCGAGCGATGCGGGAACTCGCGGCCACGGCCAGGAAGATGGGCATGTCCTCCATCGGCGAACAGTCCTGGCGCCAGCGCAGACCCGCGCGGAAAGGGGCCGACCGAAACACCGTACACGAGGGGAGGAACGTGACGCTTCGGTAGATGGCGGCGAGCGTGTCGGGCGCATCGCCGACCACTGCGGGTCGCCCCCCGCGATAGGTGCCGCTGTGGTCGCCGCGAATCTGCATTTCGCACCAGACCAGACCGACCGCTGGATCGTGCTCGAACTCCCGGAGCGTGCGCTCGAGGAACTCCGGCTCCCAGTAGTCGTCCGAGTCCAGGAACGTCACGAACTCGGCCGCACAGTGGTCGAGACCGTGATTGCGCGCGTGCGCCGCTCCTTGATTGGCTTGCTCGAGGAGTCGGATACGGGCGTCGTCCAGGTAGCGGCGAACGACGGCGGCGGTCTGATCTCGGCTGCCGTCGTCGACGATCCA
The DNA here is from genome assembly GCA_050246115.1 of Planctomycetota bacterium. Lineage (GTDB taxonomy): Bacteria > Planctomycetota > UBA8108 > UBA1146 > JAJFFE01 > JBFWWP01. The sequence continues at coordinate 106,000 of JBFWWP010000020.1, read as the reverse complement.
CAGCCGCCAGTTCCGGTGGGTTTGGGCGAGCACCGACTCGATGGTCTGGGCAATGGTGTCGGCGGCGTTGTAGGCCGGAGTCACGATGTCGACGCCGAACGCGGTGCTCACCGGGAGTGGATCCTGTTCAACCCGTCACCACCGCTGTCGCCGCCGGGCTGGGGCGGGTGCGGCGCAGGATGCTCGGCGGTAAGGGACCGCTCTGTCCCATGGAGTGTTCGTAGTGAACCTTCTCCGCGCCGGGGTTGAAGGGAATGTCGAGGACCCGTCGGACCTCGCGCTCGACTCCGTCCCGGAGGGCGACGAGTTGCTCTGGGGTCAAGTGGTCCGTGAAGACGAACGAACGATAGCCCCCGTTGGGGTCGCCCTTGTAGTAGTCCGCGGTCCGCAGGTAGTCGACTTCCTCGGCATACAGCCGGTCCCCGGTCTTCGGCTGGGTGTAGATCCACACGTTGGCGCGTTGTGGGTCGGGTACGGCGCGGTCGAAGTACGGAGTGCCCGGGTAAGTGGTGATGATGGTCACGTCGAAGTCATCCGGTTTGACCTCGAGCAGCCAGTCTTGGGTCTCGGCGATGGTCTGCGGCGACTCTCCCGGATGTCCAACGGACATGAGCGCCTTCACCTTGAGCCCGTGGCGCCGAGCAATCTCGACGCAGCGACTGTTGTCCGCGCGGCTCGCCTTCTTGTTGATGTTCTCGAGGATCCGCGGGGAACCCGACTCGAAACCGACCAGGAGCCAACGAAAACCCGCGCGATACATGGCGGCGGCTTGTGCCTCGGTGAAGAGCTCGCTCTTCACGAAGCCACGAAGCCGGAAAGTGGTGCCGAGGCGCGTCTGCAGGTCCGTGATCCCGTCCATGAGTTCGACCAAGTTCGGGTTCACGTTCAACTCATCGTCGTAGAACATGAAGCCGCGGAAACCGTACGATCGGTGCAGGTGCTCGAGTTCTCGCAGCACGCTCTCGGTGCCGCGCATGCGAATGCGCCGGAGCATCGGGGACTGCCGTCCGCCGCAGAAGCCGCAGGCAAACGGACAGCCGAGCTGTGCGATCAGGCTGGTCGCCTCGAAGCCGTCGATCTTGTAGTGATAGCTCGACACATCGACCAAGTGACGCGCCGGGAACGGCGAGGCCGCGAATCGTTCGTTGGTGAGGAACAGCTGGCTCGCCGGGTCATCGGCGTCGATGAGTGCGGGAGCGTCGTCCGCGAGCGCGAGGAGAATGGCGTCTTCGCCGTCGCCGGCAACCACCACATCCGCCAACTCGAGCAAGTGCTCGAACGCGCGCGTGGCGCGGCCGACCGTCCCCGCCTTCACTTCGGACCGTCGGGCCGCGTTCACGAGGGTTGGGTGGGGCCCCCCGAGAATCACCCGGGCGTCGGGGCGCATGAGTCGGATGGTCTCGACCGCTTGTGCCGCGGCCGGCATCTGCGGTGTGGTGCTGGTGAGTCCGAAGTGGCGCGCCGAAGTGGACTTCACATGGGTCGCGAGGGCCTCGAGGTAGTTCTCGACCCCGGACAGATCGAGCACCTCGACCTCGTAGCCTTCGCGTTCGCAGACCGCCGCCACCTTCAGGATCCCGAGCGACATGAAGACCCGCTCGTCCAGCAGAAACGCCGACGGCGGGATCACGAAGCAAACGGTGGGCAGGCGGCGCTCGCCGCGACGATTCAGGGCTACCGCGTCCAGAGATGTCACGACCCGACCACCTTCCCGGCAAGAGCGCGGCGCACGACGTGCGCACGTCTCCCCTGCTATCGGGCTGCGGTGGGGTGTGGCTTCAGCGAGGTGAGGAGATTCGGGGGCTCCTCCACCGCGGAAACGGAACCTCGGGATGGGCCGTGAAGGTACGGGCCGAACGCGCCGCGCGTGCCGAGGCTCGTTCCTTCGGAGCGCGCGGCGCGACCGTCCCTCGATGGCAACGGCAGACCGTGGCCGGTCAGCGGGTCAGAGGTGGGCAGGCGACTTTCTGTCGCATGGGCCCGAACTTGAACTCGGAGAACGTCTGGCGTTCGTTGTGGCACGTGAGGCAGGCGGTCTCCTGAATACGGGGCCACTGGTGCGCCTTCGGATCTTGCGGGTGTTCGGGATTCAGACCGTGGCACGACTCGCACTGCACGTTCTTGTATGGCTCGGCCTCGGCCGGAGCCACGAAGGTCTGGCCGTAGCCCAGGACGTGGCAACCGATGCAGTCCTGACGCCACTGGTCGTTCGTGGCTTCGAGCGAAGCGAACGCGTGCGCGTGCTTGGTCGACTGCCAGAAGTTGTACTGATCGACGTGGCACGCCTGACAAGTGCTTGCGGTCAAGTACTTGTCCTTGTCCGGGAGCGGCGGCAACGTCGCGGTGTTCACGAAGGCGGTGCCCTTGCGAAACGCCTCGACCATCAGCTGGATCTCGGGATCTTCGAGGAAGTGGGGCTCGATCGAGACGCGGCTGAAAGCAAAGCTCGACTTGCCCGCCGGGACTTCTTCCGCAGGGCGGAAGGAGAACGGAGCGCCGGTGGGGACGACGTCGAGATCGAGGAGACCCAAGCGTGCTCCCTGCGAGTCGGTACGGACGATCGTGCACGTACCGATTCGCTCGGTGACCTCGTTGTCCTCGAGCCACAGCTTGTGGTTCCCCATTTGAATGTACGGGTCGACGATGAAGTCGATGCCGGCGACTTGCTCCGCGAGCGTGCGATTGAGCTCGACCTTGTTGTGCGACAGCACGATGACCACTTGGTTGCGCTGGCGGAGTTCCGGTACGTAGCGGCGAGCGGCTTCGATCGGGTCAGTGACGCGGGTGCCGGGGGCGCGACGCTCGAGGTAGTGCGGCTGGATCGTCGCCAGGGTCAGGCCGAGGATGCCGACCTTGATTCCGTCCACCTCGACTTCGGTCGTCGGCGGGAAGATGAGCTCGCCGGCATCGTTGACGTAGTTGGCGCACAGGAACGGGAACTTCGCCTGCTGCTCGAACTCCTTCAGTGTGTCCAGCCCCAGGACAAGGTCGTAGTGGCCAACCGCCATGGCCTTGTAGCCCATGCGATTCATGGACTCGACCAGGACCTTCGAACGCTCGAGGATCTGCACGCGCTCGTGATCCTGGACCTTCACGTTGTCGTTGTGAAACAGGCAGTTGCCGCCGTCGACGAGGAGCAGCGTGCGTCCCGCGGCGGTGGCCTGTCGGATGTAAGACTGCCGGCGGGCCACGGAGCCCATGCGTACCTTCTTGTGCTTGCACCCGCAGACGTCGATGTAGCCCAAGTTGTTGACGGTGAAGGCAACCTCGAAGGTCTTTCCGTGCGGAGTTCGCGGCGGCGGTGCCGGGGTCTTGTGGCCGGAACTACTGGCGCCGGAGGGGTTGCCGCTGGAGTCGTCTGCAGCCGGGTTGCCCCCAGCACTCGGGGGCGGATCCGCCGCGACCACGGCCAGGCCGGCCACGACGACGCAGGTTGCGACCCAGAGGACGACTCGAGTACTGCGCAGAAACGGCATTTGCGGCTCCCTGATCGTTGCGTTGGAGGTGCGGCGCAGCGTGTGACGCGGTGCAACCTCGGTCCATCGTTTTTCTGGCGGCCGATCTACGACGCTCGCGTGCCGGCATGCGCCTAGTTGCGCCGCAACGGCGGGCACGCCACCTTCGGCAGCGCCTCGAGCGGCTCGAACAGTACCTGAGTCTCTTGCGGATTGTGACAGCCCCAGCAGTTCGCCGTGTCCACTCGCGGCCACGGATGGCCAGCTGGGTTGGCGGGGTGCTCGGGGTTGGTCCCGTGACAACTCTCGCACTGCACGTCGCGGTACGGTTCCGACGCCTTCGGATCGATGAAGGTCTCGCCGTACCCTACGACGTGGCAGGGGAGGCAGTCCAGGCGAAACTGATCGTTCGTCTTCACCAGGGTGTCGTAGGCCCGGCCGTGCGCGGTGTTCTTCCAGAAGGCATGCTGTTCCGGGTGGCAGGCGACGCAGGTCGCGGCCGTCAGGTACTTCGTCGACGGCTTGAACTCGTCGGAACCCGGATCGCTGACGAACTGCGTGCTGTCGCGGAAGGCGTCGATCATCCGTTGTAAGGTCGGGTCGACGCCGAACTGAGGTCCGAGCGGGTGGTCGCTGGCCTGATAACGGTTGACCGCCCCTTCGACCTCGGCCGCGAGCTCGCGCCACGGCAGACCTCGCCCCCGCACATACGCATCGACTCGGCTCATGTGGGATCCCTGGCCGTCGGCACGCACGAGCAGGCGACCGTCGCTTTCAGTGAAGTGCTCGCCGGGGAGCAGCCAAATGATGTGATTGCTGCCGATGGCATTCGGCTCGAGCACCATGTCGACGCCGGGTAGGGCCGCGATCTCGCGCGCCACCGTGCGGTCGACATGGGCGAGCACCCACAAGATGTCGACGTCGGATCGCAGTCGTTCCACTTCCTTGCGGGCCGCCGCGAGCGGGGCGAGCACTTTGCCCCCTTTGACCGTACGTTCCACGTAGGTCGGAGAGAGAACGTCCGTCAAGACCCCGACGACGCCGACGCGCAGGCCATTCTGCTCGATGACGGTACTGGGCTCGAAGATGGGCTCGTCGGCCTCGCCACGAACCAAGTTGGCGCACACGAGGGGGAACTTCATCTCTCCCTTGAGTTCCAGGAGCGTCTTGAGTCCCAGAGCCAGGTCGGCCTCTCCGACCGCAGCGACGCGGTAGCCGATGCGGTTGTAGCACTCGACGATCAGCCGCGCTTTCTCGCGCAGTTGATTGCGCTGGAACGAGTTCGCGAGGTAGTCGGTGGACTTGAACAGAAAGTCGCCGCCGTCCATCAGGATCGGATCGACTCCGGTGCCACGTAGGGCTCGTACGAAAGTCATGCGTCTGGACAAACTGCCCAGCTTCACCTTCTTCTTGGGTCAACCACAGGGCTCGATGTAGCCCACGTTGGAGACGGTGCAAAGGAACGACACCCGCGGGTCGGTAGGCACGACTGGCTTGGTGCCGCCCTTGGCGTGGCCTGGGGTGTCGCCCTCGCTCGGGGCGCTCTCGCGTGCCGCCAACGTCATGCCGAAGGCGAGGGCGGCGGCAGCCAGAAGGCCGACCGCAAGTACGCGGCGCCGCGGTCGCCTCGCGCCTCGAGAAGACCTGCTCACGGACATGCGACCACCTGACAATCGAGTGGCCCGTTGGCCGCGATCTCGGTGAAGAGTCGCGGCGCCGGGGTTCCACCATGAAGGCCCAAGCTACGGCTCGCGAGCACCGAGTCGGCGGGCGTGAGCTGGTCGTCACCGTCGAAGTCGCCGGCTGCCGCGCAGGGCACGGCATCGAATCCCACATCCAGGGAGTGCAGGAAGAGACGGAGATCGGCCAGGGTCAGTTCGCCATCCGCGTTCATGTCCCCGAGCACCATCTCGAGCGGCAACGCGGTGGTGGACTCCACGATGGTGCCACGCGCCGCGATCACGGGCTCGGACCCCGAGGCCGGGGGCAGTTGTTTCCGGCTTGGAACCGCGGTGTCCGCAGTGCTGCGGGGCACGGTGTCGGCGTCTTGGGCGATGAGACGGGGAGTCCTGGGCTCCGTGGACGTCGGTTCAGGACGCGCGACGGCGACGTTCGCGGGGCCGCTGTCGCCCGGTCGTGGCGCCGCCTGCGGTGGGGCGACCCAGAACGTGGCGGCGCTCACGAGGAGTGCGGCGGCGACGGCCGCAAAAGACACGACCCAGGCCAGAGAGATCCCGCGGCGCCCGCGCGCAAACCCGTGCAACGGCACCAACGATTGGCTCCGGTCCCGTTTCGCACCGCCGAGTCGGTGGTCCGGTAGCTCGTCGGGTTCGCGCCAGGCCGGCCCGCTGTCGTCGTCGGGTTCCGCACCGACCAGTGCGGCCACTGCGAGTGCCACGGACTCCGCTTCGAGCGCGAGGGCTGCGCGACACTCCGCGCAGCGATCGAGGTGACGCGAGACCCCGGTGGCGAGTTCTCCGCTGAGTTCCCCGTCGAGGTAGAGCGGGAGTTGCTTGATCACCCAGGCACAGCGATCATGCATAGGACTCACGAGGACTTCCCTTCGCGCTTTTGCGACTCTCGCGAGACCACCTGCCGTAGAGCCTTCTTGGCCCGCCGGAGCAGATAGTCCACCTGGTTGAAGGACATGCTCAAGCGTTCGCCGATTTGATCGTACGAACACCCATCGAGGTACTTCCACGTGAGCGCGAGTCGGAATTCATCCGGAAGCGATCCGACCAACTGACCGAGATGGTTTGGCTCGGCCTCGCCGGCCTCGCCGTTCGGTGCCAGCCCGGCGGCACGTTCCTGGCGTTCGCTGCCCGCCCGCAGTTCCTTGCGGGCTTCTTCGAAGGCGATCACCTTCGCCTGTCGCCGGCGGCAGAAGCGGTTGCCGCGGTGGTGCGCAATCGCCAGCAACCACCCCAGGAAGGCCTGCGGATCGCGTAGTTTCGGCAAGGAGCGGAATGCATGCAGGAAGACCTCCTGCGTCACGTCCTCGGCGTCGCCCGCGTGATTGCACTTGTGGTAGGCGATCTTGTAGATCAGGCGGTGGTAGCGTTCGACGAGCTGGGCAAAGGCAGACCGATCTCCGTCGCGGGCCGCGATGGCCAGGCTCACGTCGTTGGGGCTCGGTTCGTCGCCGAGGGGCGCGGGGCTCGATGTTTGAGGCGTCCCGTCGGTCATGTGCTCCCGGTCATGTTCTCTCATGGTCCCAACTCGGGTCGGCCGACTCGCGGCCGCGTCGTGCATCCACGGCGAGTCCGCCGAACTCCCAACTGACCCGGCCGACCCTCGACGCCGGGTTCGGCGCGGCCGTGGCGTCCCAGGATACTGGGATGTCCCGTTCGTCGGGAGTCGGAGCGCGCAGCTCGATTCGAGTATCCCGCCTAGTACCCCGAAGCGGATGGACTTCGGAACGAACCGCTCGGACGGGGCGGCAGGTTCGTCCGCAAGTGCCTTCAGGGGAGGGCGTTGAGGCGCCGGTTCGCAACCCGTGATTGGTCTGGAACCGGGTAACCCGAGCGGTGGTCGCCCAAGGAGCGGCCCGGAGTCGCGCCCCCCGTGGCCCGCCTTCGCCGCCGCCGCGGCGCCGCGCCCCCGAACGCGCGTGTTACCCGCGGGTGGAGCCGAGGCTTCGGGCGGTCACTGCCACGGCGTCGACGGCGGCCGCGACTTGGCGGTCGTCGATTCCCCGATGGGTCACGAAACGCAGCTTCCGGCCAAAGACGTTCGTGGTCAGGACTCCCGCGCGGGCGAGCGCGCCCGTTGCATGACGGTAGTCGGCCGGGGAGTGGGCGTCGGTGAACGAGACCATCACGATGTTCGTGTCAGGCGGGTCGTTCTCCACGGCGACGCCGGGAAGCGCACGCAGAGCGGTCGCCAAAGCGCGCGCTCGGGCATGATCCTCGGCCAAACGTTCGATCCCGCTCTCGAGGGCAACGAGACCACAGGCCGCAAGCACGCCCGCCTGACGCATCCCGCCGCCCAACAACTTGCGGAGACGGCGTCCCTCGGCCACGGCTTCCAGGGAACCGACGAGCATCGAGCCGACCGGGCAGCAGAGTCCCTTGGAGAGGCAGAACGACACCGTGTCGGCAGCCGCGGCGAACTCTCGAGCGGGGGTGCCAGTCGCGACGACGGCGTTGAACAGTCGCGCGCCGTCCAGGTGCAAGCGCAGGCCATTGCGCTCGCACGCGGCGCGCACGGCCTGCAAGCGTTCCACCGGCACGACTCGTCCGCCGCCGAGGTTGTGCGTGTTCTCCAGGATCACGAGCGAGGAGCGTGGGAAGTGGGGATCGTTGGGCCGCACGGCCTCCTCGATCTGCTGAGGATCGAGGCAGCCCTCGTGTACCGCGAGCGGGCGCGCGTGCACGCCCCACAACCGTGCCGATCCGCCGGCTTCGAACAGGTAGGTGTGTCCGTCATCGAGTTCGATCAGCTCATCGCCGGGGCGCGTGTGGAGGCCAATCGCGATGCTGTTCGCCATCGTGCCCGAAGGCACGAACAGTGCGGCCGGCTTGCCGAGGAGGTCGGCGCTACGTTCTTCGAGAGCGTGCACGGTGGGGTCGTCGCCGAAGACGTCGTCGCCGAGCGGAGCGGTGCGCAGCGCCTCGTACATGGCTTCGGTTGGTTGGGTTACCGTGTCGGAGCGAAAGTCCGCGATCGTCGCCATAGACATGCCCGCTTTCTGGCTCGCACGAGTCGGTCCCTCGAGAATGGCACGGACCAACACTCGATACAACCCAGGATGAGCGGGCACGGGTTCGCACCGCATGCGCTGGCCCCGACGGGGGCCGTTCGCGGAGGCTGGGCGCAGCGATGATGCGGCGGCTTCACGGGAGGCGCCGATGCTGCCGGGGGCGCGCCCGGATACCGGCTGTCGGTTGCTTTGCGTCGGGTTCGTTGAGACGCGGAGCCCACGGCGAGGGCAACGCGAAGGCGAGCGGGCGGGCGCGGTGCCCGCTTGATCCGCGTGCGACACGCGCTCATCCAGCGGCCGCCGAGTGGCCGCTCACTCGTGCGCGAAACCCAAGTGTCGTGGGCGGGTAGGATCGCGCAGCTTGCGGAACGCGGCCTGCTCGATCTGTCGCACCCGCTCGCGCGTGACCTTGAACATCTGTCCGATCTCTTCGAGCGTGCGGGCGGTCTCGCCTCCGAGGCCGTAACGCAGTCGAAGGATCTCGCGCTCCCGGTAGTTCAAGGTCTCGAGCGCGCGCTGGACGTTATCGCGTAGCAGACTGTTGGCCACCGTTTGGAGCGGCGACTCGGTACGTTCGTCGGCCAGGAACTTGTCGATGGTCTCGTCGTCGTCGCCGACCGGAGTTCCAAGCGAAACTGGGTACTCGACGGTCTTGAGAGCGAGACGTACCTCCTTCTCGGTGGCACCGGTGGCTGCGGCAATCTCGTGCGCATCGGGCTCGTAGCCATGGCGTTCGATCCAGTGTCGGGTCACGCTCCAGATCTTGCAGAGGAGTTCGTAGACATGATAGGGGATGCGGACCGCGCGACCCTGCTCGGCGAGGGCGCGTGAGATGGCCTGGCGGATCCACCATGTGGCGTAGGTCGAGAGCTTGAAGCCGCGCTGGTAGTCGAAACGGTCAATGGCTCGCATCAGTCCAGTGTTGCCCTCTTGGATGAGGTCGAGCAACGGGAGCCCTCGTCGCAAGTAGGCTTTGGCGACGTAGACGACGAGTCGAACATTGCCGACGCAGAGGCGGTTTCGTGCCACAGTCGCGCGATCGCTCAGTTCTCGCAGGCGGCGTGCGCGTTCGAGCAGCGTGGGCCAACACTCGAGGGCCGATCTCTCGAGCGACTCGACGCGGGTTCGTGGCGGACGGTCGCTGGAACACCCGCTGCGCTCCAAGCTCCACTGGACGGCTTGAACGGCATGCAGGTAGCTCTGACGCCGCTCGTCGATGACGTCGGGATGGAACCGTAGCGGAGCCAAAGTCTCGGCGATGGTCTCCGCGCGCCAGCGGATCTGTTCTTCGCAGCGTTTGCGGAACACGGCGTTCCGTTTGCCGCGCACCAATTCGTCGAAGTCGCGATCGTTGTGCTCCAGCAGGGTGCGGCACTCGGCGAGCGCGGTGGCTACCCTGGCCCGCGCACGATCGGAGATCGGACCCGTCTCATCGGGTGCTTCGTCGAGCACGTCCTTTGCGCCCCGTTCGCCGGTGGCGATCGGCTCCAGACGATCGAGGAGTCCACGTTGGCAGTAGCCGCTGGCAAGTACGATGGACCGGTACTCACGTCGGGCCTCATCCAGTGTCTTGGCCAGGAGCAGTTCCTCGGCGCGGGTCAGCAGCGGCAGCGCGGCCAGTTGATTCATGTAGCTCACCAGCGGGTCCCCCGAGCGTACCGAGTTCTCGGGTTCGCCTGTCGCTGGCAGGTCGGGGCTGGCGTCTACATGGTCCGCGACCTCGATGTGAAGTTCCGAGAGGTCGTCGTACACCCGATCGATGTCCTCGGGCGTTTCACAGACCCCGGCAAAGAACTCGTTGAAGGTCGAGCGCGAAATGCGCCCCCCGTGACCCACGGAGCGCCGCAGCGTGTCGACGCTCTCTTGGATACGAGTGCGTGACTCCGGCGTGCTCGCACGCCGCGGCGCTCTGGCGTCGCGGCTCGGGTCGGTCCGTTGACCGTCGTCCACTTCAGTCGGCATGCGTCTCCTGCTTCCCGCACCCGGTCACCCACCCGTAAGCCTTCGTGGGTCGATTGGCCTTGGATTCGGTGGGATCTGGCCTCAGCAGGTTGACGGACGAGGCGTACCGCGCGGTTCCCTCGGGTGCTTCAATAGTCCGCGCTGGTCAGGAGCGGGCCCGCCGAGACGACCACGCCCCCGCGTTTCTCGAGCGTCAACGCGAACTTCTCCGGGCTCGGGCAGTCCAACGCCGCGCGGATCGGGACCACGACTTCGCCGTCGGCCGCAGGCACGTCGAACACGCCTCCGTCCACCGGTCTCGGGTCTCGGTCCCCGTCGACGATCCACAGCTGGTACTGCGTCGGGGTCGATTCCGTCGCCGGGAAGCCGACCAGCCTCATGTAGCCCTCTCGGCGCGACGAACTCCACACGACGTCCCCCTCGATCGCGCCGAAACGCGGGTCGCCCAAGGAGGTCCAGGGGAGGACCACCGCGTCTTCCGCGCTCGCGAGCAGATTTGCCCGGGCCGCGCGCGGGCCCGGGGCCGGCCACTCGAGCCGTAGGATCAAGGCCAGGCAGGCTGCGGCCCCGAGCCAACCGAGAGCACCCACCCAGCGACGGGCGTTCAGGGCGCCGGTCGTAGGATCGCCGAGCGTTCGCGCTTTCGGGGCGCCCGAACCCGGGGAGAAAGAACCCGGGGAGAAAGAACCCGGGGAGAAAGAACCCGGGCGCGACGCGATCGCGTCGCCGGGCAGGTTGCGGACCCATTCGCGGGCCCGCGCGTGAACCCGCTCCGTCAGCTCCGGGGGCATGGGCTCCAGGGCGGCCCCGGAGAGCGCGCCTCCCGAGAACACGTTGTCGAGGGCTGCCGCACTGAGATCCAGGCAGTCGTCGGGGAAGCCCGGGTAACACTCCAGGATCCGGTCGAGTTGGTCATGGTGCTCGTCGGCGAGGCCCTCGGTGGCTCGGTCCGCGAGCAGTTCTTGCAGCCGAGCGTCATCGGGCAGGTGCGGCCAGGTGTTCATCGCACCCCCTCCGACGCGCCCGCCGGGGACGGCCCACCGTCGCGGGGTCCGGCTCCGCCGATCGCCGTGGCACCGGCGTCCCGTGGGATTCCGAGCTTCTCGCGCAACTGAATGAGGCCGCGGCGAACGTGCGTCTTCACGGTGCCCAGCGGTAGCCCCAAGTAGTCCGAGATGCGCTGGTGGGACCAGCCATCGTAGATCGAGAGTCGCAGAACGCGCTGCTGCTCCGGTCGAAGCTGGCTCAGGAACTGCGCGGCGCGCGCGGACTCCTCCGTCAGCGCGACTTGGTCACTCGCGAACGTCTCGCCGGGACCCGCCAGCTCGGCCGCGCTCGACAGGGGCTCCTCGGTCGGGTGGCGGCCCTGGCGGCGCAGGCGATCGATGAGCCTCCGGCGTGCGAGCATGGCGACGAAGGTAGCCTCTGACGCGATGCTTCGGTCATAACGACCCGCGTTGGACCAAATCTCGATGAAGACTTCTTGGACGGCGTCTTCGGCATCGGTCGTCGAGCGCGAGAAGCGCCGCGCCAGGGACCAAACCAGTCCCCCGAATTGGTCGATGACGCGCTGTACCGCGGTCTCGTCGCCGCGTGCAATCCGCTGTAGGAGAGTCGGTTCTTCGGGTTCGTTCGACCCCATGTTCACTCCTGGGGGAGGGACTGTACGAAGACCGAAGTCAGCGCGCAAGGCACCGCACCCATTCCGAGCGCCACGGGTGGGATGGGAGCCGCCCGCGGGCACCGAGGAAGCACCGTGAGTTCATGGGGATCCCGTCGGTCGTGTTCCCGCGGCTCGGACGCCATCCGCAGGGGTAGGGTTCCACCAGAGCACGGCCGCGGCTCCGCCCTCGAACCCCAAGGCCGAGAGTGTGAACCCCGAAGGCCCGTCCACGACGATGCTCACGAGGCGGCCGAGCGACAGCCCCGCGAAGAGAACTCCGAGGAGTACCTGCTCGGGGCGATCGAGCTTGCGAAACAGGATCGCCAGCAGCGCGAGTCCCAGCGCTCCCACGAGTCCGCCATACACCGCTCGTAGCTCGCCGAGGACGCTGGCCGTCGGACTCGTGACGCCGGCGAGCTCGGCGAGCGTGGTCGGCCGGACGATGCAGTAGACGCCGAACAGGAGATTCGTGACTCCAAGTCCGGCGATCAACACGGTGCGTGCTCGAGCCGCGAGCTTCAACCTTCGTTGGGTCAATCTCGAGTCTCCTCGGCCGCGCGTCCACTCCCTGGGTGCTCCCCGAGAAGGCCACGCTTGAGTTGCGGGTCTGGGGGGTGCGCACCGATGTACAACGCGACCGTCGCGCGGGCGAAATCATCGCCGGTCAGCGTTCCCAGCCGCTCCCCGCGGATCTCGACTTGGACGCCACTGCCGGGCACGCAAGTGAAGGTCACGCGGTCGCCGGCGCGCACCGAAGACAACCACTCACAGAGGCGGTCGATGCGGTCCGCGAGCGCCGAGAGCCCGTCTCCGGCGTTGGCGGCGAACGCAGCTCGATAGGCGCGCTGCATCTGGCTGCGGCTCAAGTCACGGCTGAAGACCAGTTCGATCCGCTTCACCTGCTCGGACGCAAGAACTTCGGCGGCGTCCGACGAAACACGTTCCAGGTAGAGGGCGGCTCGGTAGAGATCGATCGCGAACATGCCCCACTCGCACAGGCCGACACCGTTGCGAAGGAGCACCTTGTCCGCGATCACGCGCGTCGGCGGGAACTCTTCGTCCGCCGCCCGCGCTGGCTCGGGGCCTAGCCAGGTTGCGGCACCCAGGAGTACCGCCAAGGTCCAGGGCACGGTGTTCTTCGTCGAGCGCGTCACGATTCCTCTCCCTTCGGATGGTCCGGAGACGGAACCCGGAACCGATAGTGCGCCACCTGCCACTCGTCGCCGTTGGCGTAGGCAAAGAGCTCGGCGCAAGACAAGAAGAACATGCGCCAGCGCTGCAGCCACTGGGCCGCATCGGTCGCGCCGTAGATCTCACGCATAACCCGGAGGACATCCGCTCGGTGCCGATCCAGATTGCTCAGCCAGGCCTCCGCCGTGCGCGCATAGTGGGTTCCCGCCACGACCCACTGTTGCTCGAGCTCGAGCGGATGATCGAGGGCCGGGTACAAGTCGCGACTGGGCATCATCCCGCCGGTGAAGAAGTGGCGCCCCATCCAATCGTCGTCGGCCTGAGTCCCGAACAGGTACGTGAGGTTCCGGTGGCAGAAGACGTGAACGAAGAGGCGACCTGCGGGGAGCAGCCAGTCCGCAATCCGGCGTAGCAGCAGTTCGGGGTTTCGGAGATGCTCGAACATTTCGACCGACACCACTCGGTCGAATCTCTGGTCCGGCCTGAAGACGTTCGCGTCGGCCGTGATCACACGGACGTTGCCGAGATTCTCCGCCGCCAGCCGCGCTTCGATGAACGCTCGTTGCGAGTGCGAGTTCGAGACTGCGGTGATCTGGCTCCGGGGATAGTGTCGGGCCATCCAACGGGTCAAGGATCCCCAGCCGCACCCGAGCTCCAGGATCTGTTGGCCGTCCCGGAGCATCGCGCGGTCGCACGTGAGCCGCAGCATTGCCGCTTCGGCGTCCTCCAGATTCGCCGTCGTATCGTCCCACCACGCGCTCGAGTACTTCAGGTGCGGACCCAAGACGAGTTCGAAGAAGGCGGCCGGGAGTTCATAGTGCTGTTCGTTCGCAGCGTGAGTCGCGACCGCCACCGGGCTCGCGCGGAACTCGCGAAGCAGCGCTTCACGGTTGCGCAGGCGTTCCTCGCGGAGTCGGCGCCGGAGCAAGTGTCGAATGCCATAGCGCACCAGGCGGTCCGGTACGTAGCCGCGCTCGGCGAGGCGGAGGCCGAGATTCACTTCGCGTCTCCCTTCGGGAACCAGGGGAAGAAGGCGCTGGTCGTGCGTTGATAGTCGCGATAGTCGTCCCCGCGACTCGCCAGCGCTTGCTGCTCGGTGTAGGGGATGCCGGTCACCCGGTAGAGGAATGCGAACATCAGGACCGGCCCGAGGAGGGTGAGCCACGCGCCGGGGGCACCGATCGCGAGTAGCACGTAGCTCCACCAATGCAGCCACTCGAAGAAGTAGTTGGGGTGGCGGCTCGTGCGCCAGAGTCCCTGCCTGCAGGTGCGACCGCGATTCGCGGGGTTGGCGCGGAAGCGGGCGAGTTGCCAGTCGGCGATCGACTCACCGCCGACCGCGGTGAGCCAGACCACGATCGCGGCGACTTGCCAGCCGGGGGCCAGTGCGGTGTCCGCCCGCGCGCACACCAGGAACGGGAGCGAGAACAGCGCCACGAGGAGCGCCTGGGCAAGGAAGAACCACAGGAAGTTGCGGTCCGCGGTACCGGCCCAGTACTCCCGCATGCGGCGATAGCGTCCATCCTCGGGTTCGGCAGCGACTCGCCGTGCGAGGTGGAGCGCGAGCCTCGCGCCCCACAAGGTACCCAAGAACCCCATGAGAGCACGGCGCGTGGGGTCGCCATCGAACCAGTTCGCGTAGAACGTTGCGGCCGCTGCGAGGCCCGCGGCCCAGCCGACATCCACCCAGCCCGCGTTCCGGGTTCGACACTGAACCACCCACAGGACGGTCATGACGGCAATCATGCCGCCAATCACCCCAAGGATGCCGGTGAGGACGGGACCACTCATGGGCGCCCTCCTGGTCCGGCCATGGGTTGCTGACGGACGCGATTCGCCAAGGTGAGCAGCACGGGCAGCGCGATCGTGTAGGTGGTCGCGATGGCGAGAGTCGCCGCTACACGGTCGTCGCTCAGCCGCAGCGCGCCGAGCCGCTCGCCGCCGAAGTACGCGAGCGGACCGCTCCCGGCGCCGAACGCCGCGGCAAGCCACCGTCGCGATTGCAGCCACTCTAGCGATGAGTTTAGCGTCGTGCCGAAGAGCGCCCAGATCATGACCATCCAGAGGGGGCACGTCGCCAGCCACGGACCGTTCGCGTCGAAGGTCGTGAGTCCGAAGCGGTGGTACAGCGATTCGGCGACCCAGCCGAGGGCCGTCGCGGCGATCACGACCACCGACTCTGCCCGGCGGTCGCCGGCCAGGCCGAAGTGCAACGCGATCAACGCGAATGCAATCACGACACCGACCACGGGCTGGCCGTAGGCGGACCCGAGGACGCACGCGAACCATCCGATCTGGAACGAGACGAAGTTCACGATCTTCATGCGTGTTCCCGGACTACCGCGGGGGGCGCACCGGGCTGGCGCAAGCCGGCCAGCTCTCGCGTCGGTGGAGCAATCGGGGAACGCGGGCAGCTGGGCTTGGTGAACACCAACTGTGCCAGCCCAGTAAAGCGCTCGGCGAAGCCTCCTTCGCAGTATGCGAGGTAGAACTCCCACATCCGCGCGAAGTCCTCGCCATGGCCCAGGGCGCGCACGGCTTCGTGTGCGGCCACGAAGCGACGTCGCCAATGGGCCAGGGTCAGGGCGTAGTGGGGGGTAAGGTCTTCGAGGTGAAACAGCCGCAGGTCGGACACCCGGCCCGCGCAGTCCAGCATTCGGCGCACGGATGGCAGGCAGCTTCCGGGGAAGATGTAGCGCTTGATGAAGTCCACTCCGGTGCGCACCTCGTCGTAGTGCTGGTCACTGACGGTGATCGCTTGGACGAGGGCCATTCCGTCCGCCGTCAAGCGATCGCCGATGCAACGAAAGTACGCGTCGTGGAACGAATGCCCGACCGCCTCGATCATCTCGATCGAGACAACGCGGTCGAAAGTGCCGCGTAGATCCCGATAGTCCGCGTTGAGGACCGTGATGCGTTGCTCGAGGCCCGCGCGCCGTACGCGTTCGCAAGCCAGCTCGTGCTGTTGCTGGCTGATGGTCGTCATGGTGACCTTGCAGCCGAAGCGAGTCGCTGCGTGCAGGGCGAATCCTCCCCAGCCCCCGCCGATGTCCAGGACATGGTGCTGGGGGCCCAGGGCCAGCTTGACGCAGATCCGTTCGTTCTTGGCGATCGAAGCGGCGCGCAAGTCGTTCGTGTCGTCTTCGAAGAATCCGCACGAGTACATCCAGGTGTCGTCCAAGAACAGGGCGTAGAGGTCGTTGCCCAGGTCGTAGTGCGCCGCGATGTTGCGGCGGCTGCCGCGGCGCGTGTTGGCACGCAACCAGTGTCCGAACTTGAGAAGTGGGCTCGTGACGCGCGCCAGGCCCCCATCGAGTCCGACCAGCACTCGGCGATTGCGCACCAGGATTCGCACCAGTTCGACCAAGTGGGGCGTGCGCCACCACCCGGCCATGAAGGCCTCGGCGGCGCCGACGGTGCCCCCGAGCGCGAGGCGCGAGTAGAGCTCCGGACGTTCGACGAATACGTGGGCGCTCACGTCGAGGTCCCGCGTACGGCGCCCGAAAGTCCACGTGTGGCCGCCCTCGTGGAAGGTGAGCTCGCCGTGTTCGAGGTGGGCCAGCCGCTCGAAGAGCGCTCGCCGCGCGAGCTGATGGCGCCACGACACCCGGCGCGAGGAGTGGATGGGTGAAGTCGTAGGTGGCGACGACGGTGCACTCATGCGGCTCTCCCATCGGGATCCGGTAAAGGGTTGGGTTGGCGATGTTTGGGGTGGGGAAAGAAGGGCGCCTTCTTCCACCACAGGCGGAACGCCTGCCAGTAGATGGCCAACAGTACCCGCTGCGACAAGAACGGGTAGCGCACCATGGCGCTGAGCAGGGTGCGGCGTGAACAGGGTTTGCGGGTGAGCGACAAGGTCGCATCGAAGAGTGGCGTCCCAGCCTCCAAGTTGACGAAGTGTGCTGCCAGGCGCCGGCCGGGTGCGGAGAAGCTCCAGTCGTACTCGAGGTCCATCCCCATGAACGGCGAGACGTGGAACTCCTTGGGGAAACGTTCTCGCAGACGGCTCCCGGTCGAGTCGGCCGTGGGGGTCACGAGGTAGAGGTGGCGTTCGCGCCAAGGTGTGTTGCTGACCTCGGCGACGATGGTCTCGACCGTCCGATCATCGGCACTGAAGACGTAGAAGAAGCTCACGGGATTGAAGCAGTGACCGAAACAGCGTAGGTGCGTGAGCAAGCGAATCGGTCCGGTGGGGTGGCGTCCGGTACGTTTCGCGACGAGCGTCCGAATCGACTCCTCGAGCGCCTCGGCGGGACCGCCGACATGATCCGCGCGCAGCAGGCGAAACGGGGCCCAGCGCCGCTCGGTGTTGATCCACGGGAGCAGGCCAGCGTCTACTTCCGCGAGGTCCACGTAGAACAGCAGCACGCGCGCCGTGAAGTCGTGCGCCACCGGGCCGAATCGGCGGTGGCGAACCTGGCCTTCATAGAGGCATGATTTCACGGGCTGAGTTCCTCTCCGAAGTGCCGGCACACCGCGAGGGCGCTGTTGACGCCGTCCTCGTGGAAACCGTCGCCCCAGTAGGCGCCGCAGTAGTAGGTATTCGCGCGCCCATTGATCTCGGCGTGACGTTTGCGCGCAGCAACCGCGGTTCGATCGAAGCGGGGGTGATGCACTTGGAGGGTTCGAATCACCTTCTCCGGGTCGATCGCGTCGCTTCGATTGAGGGTCACGCAGAAGGTTACCGGTGCGGTCAGACGCTGTAGCAGGTTCATGTTGTAGGTGACCGTGGGTAGGCCGCGATTGGATTCGGTCAGGTGATAGTTCCAGCTGGCCCAAGCCCGGCGACTCCGGGGAAGCAGGCGAGTGTCGGTGTGGAGGACGACTTCGTTCTGTTGGTAACTCATGGATCCGAGGATCTCGCGCTCGGCCGGTGTCGCGTCGGCGAGCAGGGGGAGGGCCTGATCGGAGTGCGTCGCGAGTACCACGGCGTCGAAGTGCGAGTGGTCCCCAGCGACGGTGACGAGGTCGACCCCCTCGGCTTGGCGACGGATCCGAGCGACCGGTCGCCGGGTGTGGATTCGGCCGATGCGCGGCATCAGTGCGCGCACGTAAGTCGAAGATCCGCCAACGATCGTGCGCCACTGCGGACGACCGCTGACGCGAAGGAAGCCATGGCGCTCGAAGAAGCGGAGGAAGGTCACGAGCGGGAACTGTCCCGTCCCGACGAGATCGGTCGACCAGATGGCTGCGCCCATGGGCAGAATGTGCCAGTCGATGAACTCACGCGAATAACCCTGACCCTGCAGGTAATCGATGAGGGTGAGTGTCTCATCGGCAGTGGACAAGAGCGACCGAGCCGACCGATAGAATCGCAGAATGTCGCGAAGCATGCGCCAGAAGCCGACACGCACGAGGTTACGCCGCTGGGCGAAGAGCGTCGTGAGGGAGGCACCGTTGTACTCGAGGTTGTGCCGCTCGCTGCGGACGCTGAAGCTCATCTCGGTCGCTTGGGTGGGTACGGCGAGCTCATTCAGCAAGCGGGTGAAGTTGGGGTAGTTGGTTTCGTTGTAGACGATGAAGCCAGTGTCGATGGCGTACTCTTGGCCGGCGTGCTCGACCGCCACGGTATGGGTGTGGCCACCAAGGGTGTCCTGCGCTTCGAAGACCTGGACCTCGTGCCGCCGGCTGAGGAGGTAGGCGCAGACCAGGCCCGAAATGCCGGAACCAACGACGGCGATTCTCATGGTCGCTGCGCTCGCACCCGCTCCGGGACGGGCCTCAGCTCGCGAACGACGCCGAGTGAAGCGAGCCCGCGGAGCACGTAGTACGTGAGGTCGATCTCCCACCAGTAGAAACCTTGGCGGGTCGCGGCCGGGTAGTGGTGGTGATTGTTGTGCCATCCCTCGCCCAGAGTGAGGAACGCGAGCAGGGCGCTGTTGCGGCTCTCGTCTTGGGTTGCGTAGCGTTGGCGGCCAAAGAGATGCCCCAGCGAGTTGATCGTACAGGTGGCGTGGAACACCGCGACGGTCGACACGCCAAAGCCCCAGACGAGCAACTGGAGTCCGCTGGTACCGAGCGTGGGAGCCCAGGCTTCGAGCCCCACGCCGATCGCGTAGAGCCCGAGCGCCAGCAGGCTCGGGGCGATCCAGTCGAAACGGTCGAGGAAGCGGAGCTCCCGGAACTTCGCGAGGTCGCGCACGAGTTCCCAGCGCGTACGAAAGTTTCGGCGGCAGGTGAACCAGAACACATGGCTCCACCAGAAGCCGCGTTCGCGAGGAGAGTGGGCATCCGCCGGTGTGTCGGAGTGACGATGGTGATGTCGGTGGTGTGCCGCCCACCAGAGCGGGCCACGTTGGCCGGCCATGTTGGCGAGGAGCGCGCCGAGGAACTGCACGTGACGCGAGGTTTTGAAGCTGCGGTGCGAGAAGTAGCGGTGATAGAACGCCGTGATGGCGAACATCCGTACCGCATACAGGCCGACGGCCACGGCTACTGCGGTCGCACTCCAACCCACCCAAACGACCCCGAGGCACAACACGTGGACTCCCAAGAACGGGAGGATGCGGATCCAGTCCACACGGTCCGCGATCGACGGGTCGAGGGTCGCGTTTTCGTCGGCCCTGCCGTCGAAGAAGCTCGCGAGCGGGCGCCAGAACCTCTGGAGGCGGGTCGCCGGAGCGGGGGGATCGGGGTGCATGGTTGCTTTCCGCTCTCGCCGGTCGCGGGGTGCGCTCGGCCTGGGTTCGGCTCAGGGTTCAGGTCGCACGGGAACTCCCCCATCGCACCTGCCGCCGGGAGCGTCGGGTGTGGCGGGCCGTTTGTCGAGGCGCAAGTGGCGGCTCGCCGGCGGGTTCCCGGGAAGGTTCGTGGTCCCGGGCGCCCCGGATTCAGCTCCCTGAGGAGCGCCCGGGGGGCGGGTTGGTCCTGGACCGGGCGCGGGAGGACCGGAACTTCAACCGAAGTCGAGGCAGCCACGCGCCGCCGCGCTCGAGTAGCGCTCGAGGTAACCCCGGAGGCTGACCTTGCGCGCGGTGTTCTCCGACGACATGTAACGGATCTTCCCGAACACCTTGCGCTCCGGTCCCCAGGGCCGGTCATAGCGGCCGAGCACCCAGAAGATCCCGCTGTAGGAGTTGGGGTTGCGGCCGTCGAGGGCGTAACGGTTGTTGAGCTCGATCATGGTCGCCAGGGCGTCCCTGGGCGTCCGGCTCCACTCGAGGATCTTCTTGCCCCATAGCATGCGAAGATAGTTGTGGATTCGTCCCTCCCGCACCAGTTGGGTCTGGGCCGCGTTCCAAAGTTCGTCGTGGGTCGCTGCGCGGTCGAACTGCTCCAGGTCGTAGCTGGGTTCGCGAGGGTCACTCGCATGTTCGTCGAGCGTTTTCTGAGCCCAGTCCGGGAGCGACTCGTAGCGCGCGTAGTCGTCTCGGTGCGCGCACAGGTTGAACCCCAGTTCTCGCCAAGTGACGAGTTCGTCGAGGAAGCCCTCGGCGTTCTCACCGACCTGCCACCACCCAGCTCGTGAGCCGTTGCCCGTCGCGGGGAGGTCTTCGATCGACCACTCCTCGCGCGCCAGCACCTCGTCGACGACTTGGTGCACCGACACATGTCCAAAGTGGAGGTACGGGGACAGCTCACTCGTGACCGCTCGCTCCGGTTGATTGCGGTCTTCGGCATAGCGGCTGAGCCGGTGGTCGAGGAACTCGGTCATCGCGCGCGCAGCGGCGTCCGCACCGCCGCGCGTCGAGGTCACCGGGACGCTGTGGTCGAGAGGCAGTGCGGCGAGCGCGGCCGGGCTTCCCGCGAGGAGTTCATCCGACGCCTCCGGCCAGCGGCGCTCGACCTCACGCGGGAGCGTCGCCATGCCGCGTCGTTTCAGGGGGCCGAGCGGATTCTCGGCCGGCGGGGCAGCCAGGTGCTCCGCGAGGTGCTTCTGCAGGAATCTGCGCAGGGCATACGCCGTCGGAAACACCTGCTCCGTCGAGCGCATGGGTAGCAGACCGTTGGAGTCGACGTCCTCGAGTCGCACGGGAACCCGTTCGGCGGCGGCGCGGGTCATGGCGGGAACGATGAAGCACGGGAAGTCATCGGTTACGACGACGCAAGCATCTTGGGCCAGCGCTTCGAGGAGGCCTTTGCCCGCGTCGAGCACGGGCTCCACGTACGGATAGTAACGGACCGAAGACCCGGCGCAGGCGCTCCGGTTGCATTGCATACCGTCGAGAACGAAGCGGTGGAGGCGGGGGCTGGCCCAGGGGTATCCGCATCGCAGGGCCTCCAGGATGATCAGCGGTCGGTCGAGTTCACGGCACCACTCGACCGCGCGTTGCAGCGCGAAGTTCCAGCCGAGCCGCCGGTTCGCGACCATCCAATACAATACGAAGTCCCCGTCCCGACGGACCGGTAGTCGGTTGCGGAGGCGGACGCGGGTGTTGGGGACTTCGTCCAGGGCGGCTCCTGTCGCTGGGGCGAGAAATGAAGTCCAACAGGGAACTCCAACGCCCCGACCTCTGGGTAGGCGCCTCGGAGTGCGCCAAGTCACCCGACGGCGGCGCTCATGCCTTAGCAGGCCGGACTCGTGGCGCGCAAGACGGAAAACGGCTGCGGCCGTCGACCTGGATTCGCTGGGCAACCCCGGCGACGGGCAATATCCTCGCGCCATGAGCATCAAACCCACGATCAAGCCGAACAATCCGTGCTTCTCATCGGGCCCCTGCGCCAAACGCCGCGGTTGGAACCCTGGGGTTCTCGATCAGGCGCTGGTCGGTCGTTCGCACCGTTCCAAGGATGGCCGTCGCAAGCTGGCCGAGGTCATTGAACGGTCGCACGCGCTCTTGGGGCTCCCCGACGACTACAAACTGGGAATCGTTGCTGCTTCCGACACGGGTGCCGTCGAGATGGCGATGTGGTCTCTGCTGGGACCGCGGGGCGTCGCCGTGGCGGGCTGGGAAGCCTTCGGCCGAGAGTGGGTCACCGACATCCTGAAGGAACTCGAACTCCCCGCGGTGCAGGTTCTGGAGGCCGACTACGGGGAGCTGCCGGATCTCGCCCAGTACGACCCGCAACGGGATCTCGTCTTCACCTGGAATGGCACGACGTCCGGGGTGAGGGTTCCGCACGGGGACTGGATCTCCGACGGTCGGCAAGGGCTGACCATTTGTGACGCGACTTCCGCGGTCTTCTCCATGCGGATGCCCTGGCGCAAGCTCGACGTGATCACCTACTCCTGGCAGAAGGTGTTGGGTGGCGAGGCGCAGCACGGCATGATCGCGCTCGGACCACGTGCCGTGGAGCGTCTCGAGAGCCATACACCTACTTGGCCGATGCCGAAGATCTTCCGCATGGTCAAGAAGGGCAAACTCGACGAAGCCATCTTCAAGGGCGACACCATCAACACTCCGTCGATGCTGTGCGTCGAGGACGTACTCGACAGTTTGAGTTGGGCGGAAGAGATCGGCGGCGCCCCGGCCTTGATCGAGCGCAGCGAGGCGAACCTTGCGGCGGTTGCCGAGTGGGTCGAGCGGACGCCCTGGATCGAGTTTCTGGCGCGCGACCCCGCGGTGCGTTCTTGCACGTCGATCTGCTTGCGTCTGACCGATCCATGGTTCTGCGCGCAGAGCGTCGAGAATCAGGCAGCAGTGGTCAAGAAACTCACCTCACTGCTCGAGGCGGAAGGGGCCGGGTTCGACATCGCTTCCTACCGCGACGCGCCGCCGGGATTGCGGTTGTGGGGTGGAGCCACCGTCGAGCGCGCCGACCTGCAGGCACTCTTCCCTTGGATCGATTGGGCCTACGCGCAAGTTCGCGGGTGAGATTCGGAGTCCGGAGCTTCAAGGTCACGGGATACCCGAGTCAACGAGCTACCCCCTTGGTCGCGATGATGCGGTCCAACTCGTCCTTGAGTCGCGGCAGGATTTGGTCGTACGGAAATGCTCCGAGGGCTTCGGTGCCTCGCTTCAGGTTGACGAACGTCGGTGCGCACCACAAGCCGAGGTCGGCGTCGTCCGTTTCCCCGGGTCCGTTCACGCGACAACCCATGATCGCGATCGTGATGGCGTGTTGCTCGGCATAGCGCGTGAGTTCCTTGACGTCCTGGGCCAACTCGACGAAGGCCTGATTCTCGACGCGCGAACAGCTCGGGCAGCTGATGATGTTGAGACGTTCGCGATCGAAGCGGACTACGGTCCGGACTCGCCCGCTCGCGATGTCGGCGAGAATCTGGCGGCCCGCCTCGATCTCTTCGTGCTTGCGGGAATTGGGCACCGTCAAGGAAACCCGGATCGTGTCGCCGATTCCTTGACCGATCAACTGCTCGAAGGCGATTCGGGTCTTCAGTACGCCGTCCGGGGGCAGGCCCGCTTCCGTGACCCCGAGATGGAGCGGCACCTCCGGGCGCGCGGCGGCGAAACGCATGTTGGCGGCGATGACTTTGTCGGGATCCGAGTCCTTGAGCGATACGCAGTAGCGGGTGAAACCCAGGTCGTCGAGGAGCGCACAGTGTTCCAGCGCGCTCTCGAGCATCGGGCCGATCGAGTCGTGCGGGTCGTGGGTGGCCTTCTTCGCGGGGTCGACCGAACCGCAGTTCACGCCGACTCGCAACGCGCAGTCGTGCGCCACGGCTTGATCCACGATGAAGCGCACCTTGTCCTGCCAGGGCTTTTCGCGCTCGTGGTGATAGAGGTGGCCTGGGTTGTACCGGATCTTGTCGACGAACGGGGCCACCCGGGCGGCCAGCCGGTAGTTCTCTTGCAGATCGACGACGAGGTTGGCTTGGGTCTGCGGTCGGATCTCCGCCAACGCTTCCGCGTCCCGGGGGTTGTCCACGGCGAGCCGCAGGATGTCTGCGCCAGCCGCGACCAAGTGTCGAATCTGGGCGAGGGTGGCGGGCACGTCCTTCGTGGAGGTCGCGCACATACTCTGCACGGCGATCGGCTGGCCGCCGCCGATGGTAACGGACCCGATCTTCACGGCACGGGTTGGTTTTCGGGGGGGCAGCATGCCGACTCCTGGAACTTGGCCTGAATCCTTCGATCACGAGCGCCCGGCGCGAATGCCAGGGAGGACGACTTCCCGCGAAGCAGCGGCGACGCGCCGTTCCGTCGCCCGGAACCGAGTGCCGCACGAACGCCGTTTCACCTGGGGGCGTGGCGGGTGGTTTCCGCTGTCGCCGAGGGCCGCAATGCGGACTCGCGGGGATCGTGCGGGCCCCCGACCCGACTCAATGTAACCGACCGACCGATCCCGCGCGACCCGTGGTGCCGCCGCCGAACCTGGGCTACCCTGCCGGTGGCGCGCGATAGCCGAGCGCGATCACGGAGAGGCGAGGAGGAACCGTTGCGCGCGAAGACGAACCGAGCGGTGGCCCTGGGGTTGCTGCTGTTGGTATGGGGTTGTCAACGGGAGACCCGCGACGACGATGGAGCGGGGCGCGCGGGTGCGGCCGAGGCCGTCCCGCCGGAGACCCTCGTCGTGTTCGTTCAGCCGCAGCGCTCGGATCTGGCGCGGCGCTTCGAGGCGAACGACCTCTTGGAGATCGAGCTCTTCGCGGCCTACGCGGGGATCCCTATGCGCGTGATCTCGGTCACCGAGGGCGCTCCGGCCGAGGTCGCGCTCACACCGCTGATCGCGTTCGTCAACGCCCGTGGTCGAGCGGTCTATCAAGGCCGCTACCTCGACGTCGACCGCCTCGAGAACTTCGTACGCACCTTCCGGCGGGTGCCCCAAAGCGACCAGTTTCTCGAACTACCCGACGCACCCGTATGGCGAGTCGGTCGCATGCAGGTCGTGGTGCCGATCAAGATCACGCCGCTCACGGGGGCGACCTCGGTCGCCGGGAGCGGCGACGATGTCCGCTTCGAGTTCGCTCAGTCTGCACGTCGCGCGATCGAGGGCGCCTTCAGCCGCTTTCGTCGCTCCGAGCCCGCGCGTCTCGGCCGCTCCGACCGAGCGTTCTACATGGATTTCCATCCGTATCGTTCTCCCGAAGGAGAGCTGTTCGTCACGACCGAGCTGTTCTCTCAGTTCCACTGCCACACGCCGGTGTTCAGCAATCGCGGCGATCCGCTGCGGGGGCGCTGGGAAGAGCGGGAGCGGGTGCTCGCGAGTGCCGCGCGGCTGCTCGAAGAGGAACTGGTGCGGCAGATCGCGAACTCGGACATCGGCGACGCCTTCGACCCCGTCCCTGCCGACGTCCCGCTGAAGACTTGGGAAGAGATCGGTTTGCCGCTACCCGCGCTGGCCCGCCCGGTTTCGGGAGCAGCGACGCCCGATCCAGACTCCACGGTTGGGGCGGTATGGCGAACGGTGGAGGCGGAGAGGAATGATGACCCGCGGGTACTGTTTCGTTTTGCGCCGCCGCTCGATCATTACTCCGGGGCCGCCAAGGGGGCGTCGGGCACGCTCGAGTTTCGGTCGCCCGAGCTGCGAACCGGCTGGTGTCGCTTCGACGTGCCGGTCTCGTCGGTCACCATGGGGCACCCCGATCTGGATCAGCATATCCGCGGTCCGACGCTGCTCGACGCCGAACGCTTCCCGCGGGCCTGGTTCGAGGGAACGTTCACGAACGACCCGCTGCAGTTCGGCGTGCAAGCCCGTGCTACGCTCGACGGGCAATTCGTCCTGCGGGATACGCCCGTTCCGCTGAGCGCGACAGCGTTCTTCGAACTCATCGTCGGCGAAGACGGAACGACGGTTCTACAGGTGACCGGTAGTTTCTCGCTGCGATTGCGCGCCACTTACGGCATCGACGGCCCGGATGGCCCGGAGCCGTCGCGCGACACGATGCTCTTCGACTTCGACTTTCCGCTGTTGCCCGAGGCAGGGCCCGCCAGGGGGCCTTGATCTAAGGAGTCGCCCAAGAATAACTTCACCCTCTTGCTCGTCGCTTCGGGCCATCTTCGACCGATCCGAAAACCTCGAAATCCTCACCGGAACTAAGGCTACGCCTCCGGTTCCGAGCTTTCCGGATCGGCCGAATCTGACCCAAATCGACGGCAAGATGTCGAAGTCATTCTTGGGCGACTCCTAAGAGCTTCGCACTCGGGCGCTGGCGGAGCCGGGGGGGCGTTCACGACCGTTTCCGTGGAACCCAAGGGGAGAAGGAGGTGAGGCAGTGGCCGACGATGTCAGGACTGGACCGCCAGCGAGCGCTCTCATCGCTCTGTTCGTGTGCGGTTTCTGTTTGCTTGCATCCTTGACTGGGGTCGCGTGGCTCTCGTCGGCTCGTAGGAATGCCGACGTCGAAGCGGAGCGCGCCCAGTTTCGGGCGGCGCAAGAGCAGCTGCGCTTCGCCCAGATGCAGGGACTCGCGGAGTCGGAGGACCCGGTCTTCGACGCGCTCTCGGACGCAGACTTCGAGCGCGCTCGGGTCCACGGATTCGATCACCAGGGCTTTCCCGACGTGGCGTCCGAGGTCGCTGCCAGGGCTTCACTGGGTCGACGCCTCCTCGTCCGCGGCGACTGGGGCGCTGCCGCCGAATCGTTGCGCCGTGCCTACGATCTCGCGCGGGGCGCCTGGGGAGTCGCTGACCGGAACGTCGCCGAGATCGAACTCGAGTTCGCGCGCGCGCTCGTCGCAGGCGGAGCGAGCCGCGAAGCGGAGGCGATCCTCGTCCGCCGCCTCGAGCGCGGAGACCACGCCGATTCGGTCCCCGATACCACCGAGTTGCTGGGCCGCGCGCGCACCGGGACCTGAAGGACCTAGGTTCTTCCCAAGGGCTCTCGAGGGCGGGCGACTCCTAAGGAGTCGCCCAAGAATAGCTTCACCCTCTTGCTCGTCGCTTCGGGCCATCTTCGACCGATCCGAAAACCTCGAAATCCTCACCGGAACTAAGGCTACGCCTCCGGTTTCGAGCTTTCCGGATCGGCCAAATCTGACCCAAATCGACGGCAAGATGTCGAAGTCATTCTTGGGCGACTCCTAAGGGCCCGTTCGACGAGTTGAGCACGGGAACGCGGGCCTCTACGTCGCCCGGACTTGATCTATCGCAACTCAGGGTCGACGAGCGCCCGATTGAGCTTGGAAATTCTGGCTTTCCTGGTTTCATCGGAGCCAGTTTGGTTCTGGATCGAGGCCCCGGTTCCGTGCGCCGCCGAGCGGCGTCCGTTCGCCTGGGACGGGTAGGCCTCCGGCTCGCTTTCTTAACGTCGCGTTCTGAATTCTGGGTCAGCGGTTATTCGCGAGTACTACTCGCGCGAGGGAGCGCCGCATGTCGGGAATTTCCTGCCGGTGGGTGTGCGTCGTGTTGTTGGTGTGCGGCGCGACCGAGTTGTCGGCTCAGAGTTTCAACCAACCCATTCAAGCCTCTTCGAGCGGTGGTTTCTCCGCGCCGGACCTGCAGGTCGGTACCAACGACACCGTCGCCATCCTGTTCGGCGACGGCGACGACCTTTTCCTCGCCAGTACTCTCTTCGGGTTCGGCCAGCAGCTGCCGGTCGCGGCGACCCCTCAGCCCATCGGTCGTGGTCGGCTCGCGGTCGGATCTTCGTTTCTGCTGCACGTGGTGTATGACGAGTTGTCGGTCGAACCCGGTGCCATGGGTTTGGAAGTGCTCTACCGCAACAACAACGGTGGACAATTCAGCTCGGCCCAGGCGATCACGACGAATGATGGCATCGATGACCGTAACCCCGTGGTCCAAGTGAATGAGCAGGGCGCGATCGACATCGTGTGGGAGCAGCAAGTCGGCGCCGCTCCGGCCGAGATCCTCGCAGTTCGCAACGGTGGCGCCACGGTCCTGATCGGCAGTGGCGCGAGCCCGGCGTTGGCGGCTCTCGGGGGTGGCGTCTCGTTCATCGGCTATGTGCGGTCGGGAACTCTGTTCGGACGTACCTTCGATGGGACTACGGTCGGCGCCGAAGAAACCATCGCCACCCTGACGGCGGGGACGGGCACGCTCGACCTCGACGTGGACAGTGCCGGCTCGGTGCACGTGGCCTTTCTCGACGGCTCCGCGATTCGCTACGTTCGCCGCTCGGCAGCCGGTGTGTACACCGCGCCCGAGTTGCGCGACGCTGGGCCCGCGGGTAACCCGCAGATTGCCGCCGGGCAGAGCGGGCACGCCGCGTTGGTGTTCGCAAAAGGGGGGCAGATTCGGCTCCACGAGTTGGATGCCGGCGCTGTTTGGACCGTATCGAGCCTGACCCCGTTCCTGAGCGTTGCGGCGCAGCCGAGCGTCAGTATGGACTCCTTGGACTACATCCATGTCGCGTTCGTGGCGTTCGGGGCAGTCTTCTACATGAACGAGGTACCGCCCCCAACGGTCGATTTCGTGGGTTCGCCGACTTCCGGAATGCTTCCGCTCTCCGTCGCTTTTACGCCCAGCATCGCCAGCGTGTTCGACACTGTCCTCTGGGACTTTGGTGACGGCAGCACGTCGACCGAGTTGGCACCCACGCACTTGTACGTCGAGCCGGGACCGTTCACGGTCACCTTGACGGTCACCGGACCCGGCGGGACCGGTAACCGAGTCCGCGCTTCGTATGTGAGCGGAAGCATCCCGGCCAACTCGATCAAACTGCCGCGCATTCAGCTGGTGGCCGGCGAGGTGGGGGTCATTCACCCGATCTTCGCCTCGCACCCCGAGCCGATCCAAGGGTTCCAGGTCGGTATCGGCTACGACGCCAACATTTTGGCCTTGAGCGAACTCACGTTGCAGGGATCGATCACCCAGTCCCTCGCGCCCGAGTTCGTCGACATCGAGTACGGCGGGAGCGGAGCCGATTCGAACATCGTGGCCGGGATCATTCTGGATACCACGTCCCCGTTCGACTTCCGCACGTTCCCGCCGAGCGCAAACCAAATGCTGGCCGGACTGGAGTACGATGTCGTTCCCGGCTTGGCCGTCGGGACGACGACCGAGATCCGCTTCGTCGATGGTCTCGGTTCGCCGCCGCTCAACACGATCTTCTCCCCGTCGTTGGGTCCGAGCATCGCACCGTTCCCGCTGCACGGGCGCGTGACGATCGTCGCTCCTGGGCAGGTCGAGTTCCTGCGCGGAGACGCGAACCGCACCGGCTCGATCGACATCGCGGACGCCATTGCGATCTTGACCTTCCTGTTCGCGGGCGGTGCAGCGCCCACCTGCCCCGACGCGGCGGACGTGAACGACGACAGCAGCGTCAACATCGGAGACGCGATCTACGCGCTCAGTTACCTCTTCACGAACGGTGCCACGCCGCCGTATCCGTTCCCCGGCGCCGGCCTCGACCCCACGTTGGATTCGTTGGGAGCCTGTCAGGCGCCCTAAGGAGTCGCCCACGATAACTTCGACATCTTGCCGTCGATTTGGGTCAGATTCGGCCGATCCGGAAAGCTCGAAACCGGAGGCGTAGCCTTAGTTCCGGTGAGGATTACGAGGTTTTCGGATCGGTCGAAGATGGCCCGAAGCGACGAGCAAGAGGGTGAAGTTATTCTTGGGCGACTCCTAAGGTCTCTAAGGTCTCCGGTCGGCGAATCGCGGCGGCGAGGTCGCAGGATCCGCGACGCCTCCAACCGGCTCCCCGCCTTCGGGGGCCGGGAGCCCGGGGGGGCCGTCGCCGACCGTTCCTCTACGGCCTTGGGCCAGGTTCCATCTTGGGGTGCTTTCTCTCGGGACTTCGGGTCAGAATCGGGGGCGTCGCGGAAGCCGCGCACGCGCGGTTCGCGCCGTTTCGCTTCGTCACGCTGATTGGAGGCTCTCCGTGAGAACCCTGCGTTGTTTCGTGGAAGGACGCTGGTGGCAGGCCGAGGCCGGTTTCCGACCCTTGATCAACCCCTGCACCGAGGAACCGATTGCCCAGGCGTCGAGTTCGGGACTGGACTTCGGCGCAGCGCTCGCCTTTGCCCGGACGACCGGCGGAGAGGCGCTTCGGAGCCTTACCATCCCGGAACGTGCAGGGCTCCTGGCGGCCATGTCGAAGGCGCTGCACGAACGCCGCGACGAACTCATCGAGCTGTCGCTCGCGACGTGCGGCACCACCCGAAAGGACGCCAAGTTCGACCTCGATGGCGCCACTGGGACCCTCTACTACTATGCGTCGTTGGGTAAGGATCTGGGCGACGGCGTGTGGCAACTCGACGGCGACGGCGTTCAACTCGGACGATCGGCCCGTTCTTGGGGGCAACACCTGCGACTCCCCAAGCGAGGCGTCGCGATCCACATCAACGCGTTCAACTTCCCTTGCTGGGGATTCGCGGAGAAGGCTGCCTGCGCGCTCTTGGCCGGTGTGCCGGTTCTGACCAAGCCGGCGACCAGCACGGCGTGGCTCACCGAGCGCTGCGTGGAGATCGTGGTCGAGGCGGGCATCTTGCCGCGCGGCTCGCTGTCGTTGGTGTGCGGCTCGCTGGGCGATGCCTTCGATCACCTTCAAGGCCAGGACGTGGTGGCGTTCACGGGCTCGGCGGACACTGCGCTGCGGATTCGCGAGCACCGCAACCTCCTTCGCCAAGGCGTTGCGGTGAACGTGGAGGCCGACAGCCTGAACGCTGCCGTGCTGGCGCCCGACGTGGAGGAGGGGTCGGAGACGCTGGCGCTCTTCTACCGCGATGTGGAGCGCGAGCTGACGCAGAAGTCCGGGCAGAAGTGCACGGCGGTGAGACGCATTTTCGCCCCTCGCGAACGCCTCGACGAGATCCAACGGGAGCTCACGGAGCGACTCTCCCGGGTGGTCGTCGGGAACCCGGCGGAGCCGTCGGTGACCATGGGCCCGTTGGCCACCCGCGAGCAACTCGACGCCGCAGTGCACGGTGTCGAGCGTCTGCGCGCCGCGGCCACGCTCGTGCTTGGAACCGGGGAGCGCGTGAATGGACTCGGCGCGGCTCCCGGTACGGGCTACTTCTTTGGCCCCACCCTGTTGCGCCGCGAGGCCTCCGCAGGTGCCGGCGTGGTTCACGAACTCGAGGTCTTCGGCCCGGTGGCCACGCTGCTCGGGTACGATGGCGACGCGGGCACGGCGGCCGCAGACGTCGGGGCGAGCCAAGGAACCCTGGTGACGTCGCTCTACTCGGATGACGCCGGTTGGATCGCGAGCTACCTCCGTGCCGGCGGGGCCACCACCGGCCGAGTCTACCTGGGCTCGGAGAAGGGCGCCGACCAAGCCCCGGGTTCTGGGGTAGCGCTTCCGCAGATGCTCCACGGGGGGCCAGGGCGGGCCGGCGGCGGCGCCGAACTGGGGGGGCAGCGGGGGCTGGCGCTGTACCAACAGACCGTGGGCGTCATGGGC
The DNA here is from genome assembly GCA_050246115.1 of Planctomycetota bacterium. GTDB lineage: Bacteria > Planctomycetota > UBA8108 > UBA1146 > JAJFFE01 > JBFWWP01. The sequence goes on along the minus strand of JBFWWP010000020.1, from coordinate 74,883 downwards.
GATCGAGCCCTGGTGGACCGCGTGGCCGCGCAGTGAACCGTGCCAGCGGGCGAGTGGAGTTTGAGATGCGCTGACGTGGGCTGCGCAGGCTTGTGAGTTACGTCCACGACGAGAGCGCCTTCGAGAGCCCCCGAAAGCCTTCGCCGTAGGTCACGCGCTCCGCGAGAGATTCACAATCCGCCAGGCCGGAGTCGTTGGCGACGACCCCGGGACGCTACCGCCAGCGGATCAGCATCGTGTTGGGGTCCAACTCGAGGTGGACGTTGCCCGGAACCGGGCGACCGTGGGCCTTGACGACGTTGATCTTGACGTGTTCGCCGACGGGGTCGAGCGCGATCAGAACTTCGATTTGGTCCAAGTGGCGCGCGACGCTCTCCGGAACTCCCGAGCCACTCACGTCGCCGTCACGGTGCGTGTGGGCGGCCAACCAGATCTCGCTCTGGTAGTCGCGGGCGATTTTCCGGAGTTCGCCAAGTTCGTCCGCGGTCACGGTATCGAAGTCGGGCCACCCTTGGAGTTCGATGAGGGTCGGCGCAAACTCGGGCCCACCGCGGAGGAAGTCGAGGGTCTCTCGAAGTCGCCGCAAAGTGAACTTCCCGTCGCGGAAGGTGTAGATCTGCTTGCTACGTTCGATGCCCGAAGTGACCTCGAGCTTGTTCGTCACCCCGATGCTGGACAAGATCTCCGCGAGCACTTCGTCGTGGTACGCGCGCACGTCGGCGACGGACTCGCCGATGGCGACGTGGAGGGTGCCGCGGCCATCCATGGCGTTGTCGAGCGCAATGGACGTCAGGACGGCCATCTTGCCGGTGCCGCGCCGGGACATCACGACCCCGAGGTTCCCGCTGCCCAGGCCTCCCTGGAGCACCTTCTCGAGGACCCGCATGGGTCGGTTGGAGTCGTTCAATTTCATCGTTGCGCTGCTTTCTGGGATGCGCGCGGGAGGCTCACCAGCCTGCCGCCCTGCCACTGTTCAACATTGAATCGAACACGGCTGCGAAAGTCCACGAGTGCGCGCCGACATCGGGTGGTCGAGCCGGTCGCGGACAGCGAATCGGCCACGCCCGCTCGGCCGTGCACGCGCAACCCCGGTCCCGGTTGCTCCGTCGAGACCGAACTCGAACGTCGAACACCCGAACCACGCCGGCTCTGGTCGAACTCGCGCCCCGAGTCATGGCCAGAGCGCGATTTCAGGACTCTCGCAGCGAAGAGCTTCATGGATGAGTCCCGACTCAGCTCTGCTCGGCCTTGCGCTGTTCCTGGTACTTCTTGACCAGTTCCTCCTGGATCTCGCGCGGCGCGGGGGCGTAGCGGTGGAACTCCATGCTGAACTCCGCTTTGCCCTGCGTTGCGGATCGCAAGTCGGTTGCGTAGCCAAACATTGCGGCCAACGGGACTTCCGCCTCGATGCGCACGAAGCCGAGATCCTCGGTCGTTCCTACCAAGATCCCGCGGCGTCCAAGGATCGTGGCGACCATGTCGCCCTGATACTCCGACGGCCCTTCGACGGCGACGTTCATCACCGGCTCGAGCACTTGCGGCTTGCCCTTCGGGTAGTACTCGCGGAAACAACCCTGCGAACACACCTGAAACGCCATGTCGGACGAGTCGACGGCGTGGTAGGCCCCGTCCATCAGGGTGACCTTCAAGCCGTTCAAGGGCGCGCCGATCAGCACACCCTTCTCGACCATGCTGCGGAAGCCCTTCTCGACGGACGGCCAGTACTCCCGGGGCACGTTACCGCCGGTGACCTTGCTGACGAACTCGTACTCGCCGCTGTCCGACGGGCCCAACGTGCCGACGATACGGCCGTACTGACCCGAACCGCCGGTCTGCTTCTTGTGCGTGTAGTCGAACTCGACGACCTGGGTGAGCTGCTCCCGGTAGGCGACCTGCGGAGCGCCGATCTCGACCTCGGCTTTGTACTCGCGCTTCATGCGCTCGACGTACACTTCGAGGTGGAGTTCGCCCATGCCCGAGATGATCGTCTCGCCACTCTTCTGGTCGACTCGGACCCGGAAGGTGGGGTCTTCCTTCGTGAAGCGCTGGAGGGCCTTCGAGATGTTGTTCGTCGCCTTGCGGTCGAGCGGCTTGATGGCCAGGTGGACGACCGGCTCGGGGACGTGCATCGACGTCAGCGTCAGGTTGCAGTTCTCGGCGCGGAAGGTGTCGCCGGTCGCGCAATCGATGCCGAACATCGCGACGATGTCGCCGGCTGGCGCTACGTCGATGTCCTCCATCTTGTCGGAGTGCATGCGGACCAAGCGACCGATCTTGACCTTGCGATTCGTGCGCGCGTTCCAGATCTGATCGCCCTTGTTGAGCGTTCCTTGGTAGATCCGGAGGTAGGTCAGCTGACCGTAGGCGCCATCCTCCAGTTTGAACGCATAGGCGAGCAGAGCATCGTTCACCTTGTTGGTGACCCGTACCTTGTTCTCGAGGTCGTCCGGATTGAGGGCGTAGTTCTCCACGTCCGTCGGGCTCGGGAGCAGCGCGAGGACTGCGTCGAGCAACGGCTGAACGCCCTTGTTCTTGTATGCGGAGCCCAGGAACACCGGGCAGAACTGGAGGGCCAGCACGCCCTTGCGAGCTGCCCTCAGGATCATTGACTCCGGGATGTCTTCGCCATCGAGCAGCTTTTCCGTCAGCTCGTCGTCGAACTTCGAGAGTTCGTCGAGAAGGACTTCCCGACGCTCCTCGGCGTCCAATTGAAGGTCCTCGGGAATCGCTTCTTCTCGGACTTTCTCGCCGTTCTCGCCATCGAAGTAGAGGGCCTTCATCTTGACCAGGTCCACGATGCCAGCGAACTCGGCCTCGAGCCCGATCGGAATCTGCATGAGGGCCGAGTTGAGCTTGAGCTTCTCGCGCAACTGTTCCGCCACGCGCGCCGGATTGGCGCCCACGCGGTCGCACTTGTTCACGAAGGCCACGCGCGGCACGGAGTAGCGGCGCATTTGGCGATCGACCGTGATCGACTGGCTCTGAACGCCGGCTACTCCGCAGAGGATCATGATGGCACCGTCGAGCACGCGTAGCGAACGTTCGACTTCGATCGTGAAGTCGACGTGCCCCGGCGTGTCGATGATGTTGATGTGGTGATCCTTCCACTGCGTGAAGGTCGCCGCGGACGCGATCGTGATGCCCCGTTCGCGCTCGAGTTCCATTGAATCCATGACGGCACCGACCCCGTCCTTGCCACGCACTTCGTGCATGGTGTGGATGCGGTTGGTGTAGTACAGAATGCGCTCCGTCAGGGTCGTCTTGCCCGAGTCGATGTGGGCGCTGATCCCGATGTTCCGGAGCCTCTCCTGATCAAACTTCATCGCGAAGACTCCCAGTAGAGACGGTAGACGTGTTGGTCCGAGAAAAGGGAAGGAATATCCACACCCTGGGTGGCGAACACAAGCCTACACCCCGAAATTGACGAAACACGGGGCCGGCGGGGATCCCCGGTAGGCTCCCACCCGCGGAGCGCAAGGCCCAACCGAGGACGGAGTTATCGGTTCAGGTCACGCTCGGGGCGGGGACTATGACCTCTTCACCGGGCGGGCAGATCTGCACGCCGCTGCCGGGGGGGCGATACCGGAGTCGATCGACGGGCAACCCGCCCACGAGGTGCGTCGCAAAGATCTCCTCGACGTCGCTCGGGAGCACCCCCGCGTACCAAGTGCCCTCCGGATAAGTGACGACGATGGGGCCGTAACCACACTGCCCGAGGCAGCCACACTTGTTGACGCGAACTCGGTCCTTGAGACCGGCGCTCGCGACGAGCCCGCGCAACTCGGAGTGCACCGTCTCCGCCCCTTGGCGCGGGCAGACCTTGCCGCTCGTGCACACGAAGACATGGCGTTCGAACTGCATAGTGGCCCTTCGTGGAACGTCGACCGACGAGCGAGCGCGGCACGCGTTGGCTGCCGGACCCGCGGTTAGCCGTCCTTCAATAGCCGCTCGACGACCCGTCGGATCAGACCCTCATCGCGCTCGGTCGGGTCGATCAAGTACCAGGTCGCCCGACCCTGACGATCCACCGCGTAAAGGTGGGCTGTCCCGGTGGAGTCCAACCCGTAGGCGCGGTGCACCGCGATGTCGGGGCCCGCATCGAGGCCAAGGGGGTAGTTCAGATCGAGCTTCTCGATCAGCGCCAGGCCCTCGTCCTCGAAGCGACTCAACGTGCGTTCCTTGGAAAGCCGCATGTCCGCGATCCAGTACACGCGCAGACCCTCCGCCCAGTGATCGCCGGCGATCTTGGCGAGACGCGGAAAGAAGTCGATCTGTCGATTGTTCTTGGGTGTGGACGGGCAGAACAAGACCAAGGAAACACGCCCGGGCCCGACGTTCTCGTCCGGTGGAACCAGCCAGTGCGTGGGGTTCAGGGTCGGCGCAGGTCGCCCGACCAGAGCCGTGACGATGTGCAGCATGGGGATCGCCTGGAACTGCCAGTAGACCCTCGTCGATGGGTCCACGGCCTCGCCCGCGGCTTCTTTGGAGTTCACCAAGTCCAAGAACGTTTCGAGGTGCTGCACCGCGCTATCGAGCTTGCCCAAGGCGAACTCGTAGAAGCCGAGGTAGAACGACTCGCGGTCAGCGTAGCGCCGGAAAGCCGCGCGCGCCCCCTCCGGGACGGTCCACGGGCCGCCACCCAAGTCGACGGGCTCGCCGTTGCCGATGGCGCGCAGGATCGGCCCCCACTTCTTCCAGGCCTCGAGCCCTTCGTTGAGGCGACCGGAGTGGCGCAGGCTCTTGTGGAGCATGAAGAACACGTCCGCCAAGTAAGGTGAGCGCGGTCGTTGCTCGAGGTAGGCTCGAGCTTCGGTTGCCCCGACTTCGAAGGCCTCGCCGCGCACCAGGGCGTCGATTCGTGTCGCGTCGACGAAGTCGGCGTTCGGGTTCTCGGGATAGACGGCGAGGGAGGCCGCGAAGGCCTTCGCGGCCTCCAGAGGCGCCTGCTGGAGCACGCACGTGTCGCCCCGCACTCCCTCGAGGAGCCCAGTGACCCGGCAGCTTTCGGCCAAGGCATCTCGCACGAGGGTCTCGATGCGGTCGAGGTACTCGCGGCTCAGGGTCTCGAGCAGCTCCGGGGCCATGCGCTCGCCGGTGTCCTCTTGGTATTGATTGTCCAGGTTCACGACATAGCGCGTGTGATTGAGAATCAACAGCCGCCCCAAGATGGCCCCGACTGCGGGTCGTGCGGGGCTGGTCGGGAAGTTCTGGACGAAGTACTCGCCGCCGGCGATCGCATCGTCCACGAGTTTGTGGAAGCGCGGCAGTTCTTCCCGAGTGATCCGAGGGATCTCATCGTTCGCGGGCACTCGCGCCATCTGGTCGACCAGCCACCGGTGGAGTTCGAGCTCCGTGGTGGGGTGGGCCAGCACCGCTCCGTTCTCGGTTCCGGTTGCGAGTTCCCGTGGGCCCGCGAATACGGTGATCGCGGCGGCGGACACGATCCCCAGCGCCAAGCCGAATCGAATGCCCACCCTCGCGGTGCGGCGACGTAGGTCATGCAACATGTTTCTTCTCTCATATTGGCCCCGCCGGCGCAGTTGAGCGGCTGAGGGTCGGTCTTCGCGGGTCCCGCCCGGGCGCCGATTGTAGGCGCCGGCTTCACGGTTCTCCATAGCCAATGCACCGGGACGAAGACCCGGAGGCGCCCGGCAATTCCCGGGCCCGTCACGCTGGGGGTCGTTCACGTGGCAGCGGCGACCGTGCCGTCGTTTTCGGAAAGGCTCTGGATCGGAACCGGGGCCTAGCTGCTATACTGCGGGGAAATCTAGGGTCGAAACTTTTCCCAAAATCAAGGTCTTGCCGGGCTCGGCGACGGGAGTCGCGGTGCTACCGTTGCCGCCGGCCCGATCCGGGATGGGAATCGACCTCCTCCGACCGCGGGTCGCCTTGGGTGGCGACTCCGGAGGGTGAGTCCCGGCAGGAAGGAACCTCATGCTCGTTCGCCATTCTTCGATCGTTTTGGGCACACTCGCGTGCCTCGCCATGCTGGCCAGCCCCTCATGGGGCCAGGTGTCCGGTGTCGTGCGAGACGCCAACACCTTGTTGCCGATCCAGGGCGCCATCGTGACGCTCCAAGGAACCGATCAGCGCACCACGACAGACGCCGCCGGTGCCTACACCTTGAGCGTGTCGGGTGTGGACCTCGTGGTGGTGGCGGCGCAGCGCGGTTACTACCACAGCAACGGAGCTCCGGTCTTGGTCCCGAACACCGTGACCACACCGGCCACGCAGGACTTCAACCTGACTCCCGTCAACACCTTCGCCAACGACCCGAACTACACGTGGCGAGCGAACCTTCAGTGCGGCTTCTGCCACGCCGATCAGTTCGCTCAGTACGGCGATATCAACTCGGCCAACCCGACCCCGATGAGCATCACGGGGATCAACCAATGGGTCTATGACTTGTACAACGGTACCGGCACGCCGGGCGGCATGGGCGGCTTCGTCTACACGCAAGACTCGATTCACGCAGCGACCTTCCCGGAGGGCGAGTGTGCGTCGTGCCACCAGCCGCAGAAGTGGCTGAACGCTCCCTTTACCGCACTCCAGGACATCAACACTCCGACCACCGACTCCCTCGCGAGCGTCTCGTGCGAGATGTGTCACAAGACCGCGGATGTCTTGGAGCCCAAGGCCACCGGGTTCTACCCGGGCGCTGTGATCGTCACCCGTCCGGTGGAGGCTGGGGTCAATACCCAACAAGTGATGTACGGTCCGCTCGGAGACGTGGACTTCATCGATCCCCTCGCCATGTACCCGTCCTACAATCCCGACATCCGGTTCGAGACCTGCTCCGTATGCCATGAGTACAACAGCGACCCGGACCAGGACGGTGACTTCACGGAGGCGGGCAGCTTCCCGGGGCAGACGACCTACTCGGAGTGGCAAGCATCCGCTTTCGGCAACCCGATGTCGCCCACCTACGCCACCTGCGCGGACTGCCACATGCCGGCGGCAACCAACGACGGCTGTATCATCGTCCCGGTGCCGCGAATCGCCGGTCAGATCCGCTCCCACGAGATCCATGGCACCACGCCGACGTTCCTCGAGAACGCGGTGACGATGACGATGTCGGTGAACGTGGTCGGAACCGATGCCCAAGTCCAGGTCAGTATCGTGAATGACAAGGCGGGTCACGACGTCCCCACGGGGATCAGCCTGCGCAACGTGATCCTGATCGTCGAAGCGATCCAAGTCGGCAATGGTCAGGCCCTCGCCCACGCGACCTCGCAAGTGCTTCGACCCGAGGCCGGCGTGGGAGATCCTGCGACCGGCCACTGGGCGGGCTTGCCGGGTAAGATCTACGGGCGCTTGATCGAGGACGCCGGCGGCAACGGCCCGATCCCGTTCACGGATGCCGTCGCCGAGCGCTTCAACACGCGGATCCCCGCCGGCGCAACCGATACCACGAACTACACTTTCTCGGGTCCCGCCGTCGGTGGAGACGTGACGTTCCGTGCGCGCTTGATCCATCGTCGCGCGTGGCGGTCGATCGTCGACGACAAGGGCTGGGTCTTCGAGGGCGACGGAACCACGCCGCTCAAGGACATCCAGGCGCCGCACTTCGGAACGCTCATGGAGGAACTCGTCGACGTGGTGTTCGTGCCTGGCACCGGAGCGCAACAGTTCGTTCGCGGGAACTGCAACGCCGACGCGAGCTTCAACATCGCCGACGCGATCTCCCTACTGAGCTTCCTGTTCCCGTCGGGCATGCCGATCACCCTTGCGTGCGAGGATGCTTGCGATTGCAACGACGACGGGACGCTGAACATCGCCGACGCGATCTGCGTCCTGAGTGCTCTCTTTGGCGCGACGACCGTGCCGCCGTCACCGCCACACCCTGGCTGTGGCGTCGATCCGACGTCCGGTGACGCTTTGGATTGTGCTTCGTTCAACGCGTGTCCATAGGAGTCGAAACCACCCCGATCGGGACGACGCGGGGCCAATAGGCCTCATGGCACGTGAGGGGGAAGGCCCTCGCCGCGCTCGCTCCCGCGTGTGATCGAAGTTCGACTACGACGCTCGTCAAGCGGCCGGCCCGAGTTTCCCTCGAGCCGGCCGCTTCACTTCTTGGACGGCCCGGTACTTTCGCTTGCGCGGTCCGCTATCATGCCGCCTCGCCGCCTCCAAACCGCCCTTCGGATCGCGAGTGCTACGATGCTCTATTGGCTCGGCGGACTCCTCGTTCGCCACTTCGGAGACGGACCGTATCGACTCCTGTCTTCGCGGCTGGTCCTCGCGATCGCCGGTCTGGCGCTGACGGCAGTTTGCGTCTGGTGGTGGCTCCCCCGCTGGGTGCGTCGGCTGCCCACGGATCGAGGACGCCCTTATGCCGTGGGTGCGGCCGCGAGTCAGGGGAAGCCTACCGGTGTCGGCGTGATCTTCATGCCACTCTACGGGATCGCCGCCCTGCTCGTTACACCGGTCTCGTGGACTTACACCGCGGTCCTGGGCTGCGCTTTGCTCGCGATGTGGGCGGGCTATCTCGATGATCGTGCCAAGCTCGCTTGGAGCGACTACTCGAAGGCCGCCGCAGATTTGGGCATCGCTTTCGCCACGGCGTGGGCGCTCTCGGGCGGCGAGTCGGTCGAGTTGTGGTTACCCGTGTACAAGGCCGCAGTGACCGTCGGACCCGGGCTGTATCTGCCGATGGCGACCGCGCTCCTGTGGATCTCCATCAACGCGACCAACTGCACCGATGGAGTCGACGGGCTGTCCGGTAGCCTGCTCCTTCTCGCCTTCTTGTGCCTCGGCGGAGTCCTCACCATGGTGGTAGGACACCAAGACGTCGCACGCTACCTCTTGGTGCCGTGGTACCGCGAGGGCGCGGACTGGGGCATCATGGCGTTCACCCTGTCCGGAGTGCTCCTGGGGTATCTCTGGTACAACGCGAGCCCCAGCGAGTTTCTCATGGGCGACGCGGGTTCGCGTCCGCTCGGACTCCTGCTCGGCGTGTTCGTGCTCGCCTCCGGGAACCCAGCACTGATCCTCGTCGTCGCTGCGGTTGTGCTCGTGAATGGCGGCACCGGTCTGCTCAAGATCGCGCTCTTGCGCTTCTTCCGCATTGGCATCTTCCGCAGCGTTCGCTTTCCCCTTCACGACCATTGCCGCGGCAAGTGGAACTGGTCCAATACCCAAGTGTTGGTGCGCTTCATGATCCTCCAGGCCGTGCTCACGTCGGTGCTGATTGCACTGTTGCTGAAGGTGCGGTAGGGGGACCCGGGACCCGTCCCCAATCAAGTCCCCAATCGAGTGTACTTTCGAGCAGCCCGAGCGAGCGTTCCCGGCTCAACGGGGGCTTTCGACGCGGGCGGTGAAGGGCGGGGGTAGGGCGCCGATGATCGACTCGATCCCGATGTCGCGGTCGAGGGTGCACACCGCGGTCTTGGCCTCGAAGTCGACGGCGACCGCAGCCACTCCCGGGACTGCTTCGAGCAGCAGTTTCACGCGCGGCGCGCAGTTCTCCGCGCAGCTCATGCCGTCGACGTGCAGCGTCACCTCTTTGGGGACGGCGAGCTTTGGGGGCGTGGGATCGGTACAGCCTGGACCGAGGAGAACGACGCCGAGCAGGACGACGAGCGGGAGGGGGTTTGCGACGTTCATGGCGTTCCTTCGGGGAGTTGGCGACCCGGGGGCGGTGGCCCCCCGAGGTCGAGGACGAAGCCGCGTTCGAACACGTGGTTGCGACCGCCCAACTCGCGCGTTTCGCCGGTGTCGTGGGCGCCGAGGCCCAGGTAGAGTCGGTGAGCGGTTTCGTAGAGCACGTCCGACCAGATGTCGAGGCGGGTGTAGCCGGCGTCGCGGGCCCAGTCGATGGCCCAGCGCGACAAGGCCTTACCGAGCCCGCGACCGCGCAGGGCGGCATCGAGGAAGACTCGTTTGAGTTCAGCGGTGGAGCCGTCGATCCCCTTGACCGCGACCGAACCCACGAGGCGTGGGCCGTCGCGAAGCACCCAGAAAGCGCTCGCTGGCGGGCAGTAGCGGCGCTCGATCTCGAAGAGGTCTTCATCGAGGGTGTCCAGTTCGATGACCTGCCCGTACTCGGCATAGCAGCGGGTCAGCAAGTCGATCTCGCCGGCACGATCCCTCGCGTCTTCGAACGGGCTCAGTTCATACGGGGCGAACGGGTTGCTCATGGCCCGAGGGTACCGCATGCCCCGGGTCAGGGGGAGGTATTCGCGGAGTCGCACCCGAGGAGGGGGCGGTCCGTTCGCGCTGCCTGAGCCGGGGTCGGGGCGCGGCCGGCGGCCGGGCGTGGTGGTCCCTGGATCGAAACTCGCGCGGTCACGTGCGACCGTGACCCCGTCTCAACGCACGTCGAAGACGCGAGCACCACTCAGACGCTCGAGAACGGCGTCCACGCAGCGATCGACCGAGTGCTCGTGGGTGTCGACGATGAGGTCTGGGGTCTCGGGGGTCTCGTACGGAGCGTCGATCCCGGTGAAGGAGCGAATCTCGCCCGCGCGCGCCTTGCGGTAGAGCTGCTTCGGGTCGCGCTCCTCGCAAACTTCGATGGGGCAGCGGACGTACACCTCGAAGAACTCATTCGCCCCCAAGAGAGAGCGGGCGAGTTCACGGTCGGCGCGATACGGGGAGATGAACGCGGTGATGACGAGCGTGCCCGCGTCCGCGAACAGCTTGGCGACTTCGCCGATGCGCCGGATGTTCTCGGCGCGGTCATCGGGGGAGAACCCGAGGTTGCGGTTGAGCCCGTGTCGAACGTTGTCGCCGTCGAGGACATAGGTTTGGCAGCCGCTGCGAAACAGGCGCTCCTGAAGCGCCTGGGCGATAGTCGATTTGCCACTGCCGGAGAGGCCGGTCAACCAAATGACGGCACCGCGGTGACGGTTGCGCGCGAAACGCTGTTCGCGGGTCACGGTCGATTCCGACCAGCGAATCTCCGCGCTCTTGATTTCGGCTGCCCGCGGGCGCTGCGCCGAGTAAGCGCGCACGTCGACGAGTCCGCCGCCGCCAATGCGACCGTTCGCCACCAGCACCACGCGCCCCGTTTGTGGGTTCTCGTCGTGGTTGTCGACCGCAATGGGACCGCGGGTCCGCAAAGTGACTCGCGCCACATCGTGCGGGGCGATCGTCGAAGTCGTCGCCCGCGGCGCGAGCGTCTCTGGGTCGATTCGATGGTGGATGCGCTCGATCCAGGCCTCGACCTCCTTGGTGTTCACTCGCAGCCGCACGCGCGCTCCAACCGCGAGGGGCTCGGCTCCGAACCAGAACAGCTGCGCATCGAAGACGTTGGTCTCGAAAGGGCTGCGTTCGACGTGCGAAACGACTTCCCCGCGTTCGACGAAGGTCGGCTCCTCGAGCGTGAAGGCGATCGACTCGCCGGCCACCGCGCGGTCCGCGGCGCGCTCAGGAAAGTGCTCGAGCGAAGCCACGGTCGCGATCTTGTTGCAGGGCGAAAACAGCACTCGGTCGCCGACCGTGAGCACACCACTTTCGATGCGTCCGACCAGCAGTCGTCGCGAGTCGAACTTGTAGATGCCCTGCAGTGGGAGGCGCAGGGGACGGTCCTCGGGTGGAGCGGTGGCTTCGAACAGGTCGAGTAGTTGCACCACTGTCGGGCCATGATGCCAGGGCATCCGCGGGCTCGAACGGACGAGATTGTCGCCTTCGAGAGCGCTCGCGGGGACGAGCCCTATGGCGGCGAGTCCGAGTTGGCGAGCGTAGCGCTGCCAGTCGTCGCCGAGCGCGACGAACCGCGACTCCTCGAAATGCACCCGGTCCATCTTGTTCGCGATGACGCCGACTTGACGGACACCCAGAAGCTGCAGCAAGTGAGCGTGCCGTCGGGTCTGTTCCTCCACGCCGAGTTCGGCGTCGATCACCAGGAGCGCCGCGTCGGCCGCAGCGGCGCCCGTGACCATGTTCTTGAGGAACTCCTTGTGGCCCGGTGCGTCGCACAGGCAGTAGGTTCGACGCTCGGTGCGGAGTTGCACCTGGGCGACGTCGATCGTGATCAGTTGATCGCGCTCCGCTTGGAGTGCGTCCAGGGCGAACGCCCACTCCGTCCGCATGCCCCGTCGCTGCGACGATTCCTCGATCTGTCGTCGTCGTTTCTCGGAGAGCTGATCGAGGTCGCGGAGGAGGCGGCCGATGAGCGTCGACTTGCCGTGGTCCACGTGGCCGACGACGACGACGCGCAGGAGCGACTCGGCTTGAGCACTTGGCTTCGACGTGAGGTCCATCACAGGTACCCGTCGCGGCGCAGCCGCTCGAACGCGTCTTCGGTTTCCAAATCCTGCGCCCGACCGTCGCGTTCGGACGCTCGCGAGTCTCGCAACTCGGCAATGACCTGCTCCACCGTCTCGGCGCGCGAGGCGACCGGGGCCGTGCAAGGCGCACAACCCAGGCTGCGGTAGCGATGTCCGTTGCGAGCGAAGTATAGGCCCAACACCGGAATGGACTCGCGCTCGATGTACTCCCAGACGTTGATTTCGGTCCAATCGAGGAGCGGGTGCACGCGCGCGTGCGTGCCGGGTGTGAGGTCGGTATTGAACTGTCCCCACAGCTCGGGTGCCTGATCATGCGCGGCCCAGGAAAGGTCGGCCCCACGGAGTGAGATCGTACGTTCCTTGGCTCGAGTCTGCTGCTCGTCCTTGCGCACGCCGACGATGAGACCGCGGTAGCCGCCGTCACGCAGCAGTCCTTCGAGTGGCTGGGTCTTCAGGGCATGGCAGCAGGTGACCCGGCCGCGCTCATGGTTCATACCGGCGGCGAGCGCGCTCTCGTTACGGACCACCCGCAGATCGAGCTGCCACTCGGCGACCATGCGATCGCGATACGCGATCATCTCTGGGATCTTGAACGATGTGTCGATGTGGACGAGCGGGAAGGGCACGTGCCCACCGAAGGCCTTGCGGGCCAACCAGAGGAGCACGGTCGAGTCCTTGCCGATCGACCAGAGCATGGCAAGGCGCTCGAGCCGGGCAAACGCCTCGCGCAAGATGTAGACGCTCTGATGCTCGAGTTGCGCGAGGCGGTCCATGATTCCTTGTTTGCGGTCGAACCGTCATCGACTCTCTGTGCCGGTGGAGCGGACCGCTAGAACTCCGCGTCCTTGACTTTCTCGACTTCGTCGAAAGCCTTGGCGAACGGAGCGTAGCGCGGGTTCGCAGGGGGCTGGCCGAGTTTCTCCAGAGCCACCAGGATCGCACGCTGAAGCTGGCGGTCTTCCGGGAAGTCGCACGCGAACTGCTCGCCCCTGGCGTCCTCGACCCGGCGGCGGATGACTTCACGAAGTCGGGCGCGGATGTCACCTGGCTCGGCGTGGAACTCGTTGCGCTCACCGAAGAAGTCATCGAACTCGGGGTAGACGGAAGTCAGGCCGTCGTCTCCCAACTCGGCCACGCGTGCGAACAGCGGCTGGTTCCCTTCGTAGAAGCGGTCCAGGTACTCGTTGAACGCGTTCTTGTCCTGGAGCTTCGCGACGGCTTCGAGCCGCCAGAGGGCGACCTCGGGTGGGGTCACCACGATGTCGGGTTGCACACCACCGTCCTCGAGCACGCGACCGTTCGGATCGCGGCGCGTGTGGATGGAACGCCCCGAGGGGAGGTAGTAGTACTGCACGGTCAGACGCAGGGTGGACTCGCCCCCGAGTAGCTCATTCACCTCGTTCGGCAGTTCCAGGAGGCGCTGCACGCTGCCCTTGCCGAAGCTCCGTTCGCCGACGATCGTTGCCCGTCCGAAGTCCTTGAGCGCACCGGAGACGATCTCCGCAGCGCTCGCACTCGAGCGGTTCACGAGCACGACGATCGGAAAGTCACCTCTCCAGCCGGGTGTCGTGTGCTTGGAACTCGGCTCGGTCAAGGGCGAATGACTGCGCTGGGTCACGATGGGCCGCGGGTCTTCGTCGACGAGGCTGTCCACGATGGACACGGCCGCCTGCAGGTAACCCCCTGGGTTGTTGCGGAGATCCAGGATCAGCGCTTTCATGCCGCTGGCCAGGAGTTTGTCCATGGCCAGATCGAATTCTTCGACGGCTCGGTCACCGAACTGGGTGAGCTTGAGGTAGCCAATGTGGTCTGGGAGCATGGTGGCGTGGACCGAGTCGATGTGGATGAGCCGCCGTAATACCGTCTTCTCGCGGGGTTCACGCCAACCTCGACGATAGACCTTCATGTGTACCGGCGTATTCGGCTCGCCCTTCAGGTACTGCACGATTTCTTCGAGGGTCAGTCCCTTCGTCGTCACTCCTTCGACTTCGATGATCTTGTCATCGGTCAGGATGTCGGCCATGTACGCCGGCCCGTTGTAGATCGGGCGCAGGATGAGCAACGTGTCATCATCAGGGTCCTTGGCGACCTGTGCGCCGATGCCGGCGTACTCGCCCGAGATCCCCTCGTAGAACTGCTTGGTATCACGAGGGTCCATGAAGGAGGAGAACGGGTCGAGGCTGCCCACCATCCCTTTCGCGGCCTCGACGATCAGCTGCTTCTTGTCGACGCGGTCGGGATCGACATAGAGCCGTTCGATCATCTGCAGCAGCGCCGTGATCACCGGATTGGCGGCATAGCTGGTCTGCTGACTGAGCTGTTGCCGCAGGCTGGCGATACTCTGATCGCGCTCCTCGAGCTGCAGCGCGAGCTTTTCGATGTGGCGGTTCTGTTCGGCGGTGCCGGCACCAACTCCCTGATCGAGGAGCCGCTCGAGCTTCGTCATGAGTATCTCGTTGTGCAGGATCAATCGCGCCTGGGCACCCTCCGCGGTCGGCTCGAGTTCGAGGCTCGACAGGATCTCTTTGACACGCGCCTCGACGTAACCCATCCCACCGAGGGCCAGCGCGGCCGCAGCCTGCGCCCGCGGGTCGTCGACCTCGAGGAGCGGGATCAGGCGCTCGCGCGCCAGGCGCCGATCCTGCCCCGCTTGGCGCGGAGCGCCGTCGTCGTCGGATCGGGCGGTCCCCGACACGCTGAACAAGGTACGAGCGGCCGTGATACGGAGGTGAGGGTCAAAGCCCTCGTCGCTGTTCAAGAGGTCGCGCAGGAGCTTCTCGGTCTTCGCGCTGGGGAAGTTCTCGAGCAGGTCGAGGGCGGCGGCGCGCTGTTCGATGGTCGCGGCGTTGTTCGCGGCCACCCGTCGGAGGGCGTCGTCGACGCCGTCGACCTCCCCGAGGGCGATGAGCGTCTTGGCGCTGAGGAGCACCAGGGGCACCGCATCCCGCTCGAGCAGGCCGGCGACGAAGGGGACCACCTCGGGGCCGAGTTCTTCGAGGGCTCGCGAGCCTTGCCAGGCGCGGCTGAGATCGCCGCGGCCGTAGCGCTCGACGATCTGTGCCACTCGTTCCGCAAGGTCGGCGGCTCCGGCGACTTCGGCTTGGGCGTGCAGGTTCGGCAGGGCCCCTAGCCAGAGCCAGGCAGCGATTGCGATCGTCGTCCAGAAACGGGAGTCGTGGCGCATGGGGTCGGCTCCTCCAACAGGTCCGTGGGGTGACGCCCAAAGGCGCCAGTCGTCGGATCATAACACCGCTCCCGCAGAGCTGCCAGGACGCCTCGGTTCACGGCGCGTGGCTCATTTCCGATCGCTCTCGGGCGCCCGGCTCGGGTAAGGTACTCGGACCTGCCTGACGAACGTCGCTTCTCCGCGCTCGGAGAGGGGACACCCCCTTGGTCGTACGCATGGTCTCTGGCGATGTCTTCGGAATCGGCGGCCGTGCCGTCGAGATCGAGGTCGACTTGACCCCGGGAATCTACACGTTCGTCATCAGCGGGTTGCCGGGAAAAGGCATTCGGGACAGCCGCGAACGCATTCGCGCCGCGATCGGCAACGCCGGCTTCGCCTTTCCCGACCGACATCGCATCACGGTCAACCTCGCACCGGCCGGGTGGGAGAAGGAAGGGCCGGCATTCGACTTACCGATTGCGCTCGGGATCCTCATGGCGAGCGGTCAGGTTCGCGCCCGTGATCCCGGCATCTGGGGCGTGCTCGGCGAGTTGTCGCTCGATAGCAGCATCCGCCCTGGCCTCGGGACCCTCGGCACGGTCATGGCGTTGCGAGCGGAAGGGGTCGAACGGGTGTTGTTGCCCGAGGCCGTGCTCGCCGAGGCGCAGGTGGTGCCGCGGATCTCTTGCTTGGGCGTTCGAAACTTACGCCACGCGGCGGCGGTTCTCGCGGGGCAAGCGCCCGCGGTCACGAACGTACCCGTCGAGGACCCGGTCGAGACTGGGCCGCAGGTCGACTTCGCAGAGGTGGTCGGTCAGGAGCGGGCAAAGCGCGCGCTCGCCCTCGCGGCCGCCGGGCGTCACAACGTGCTGCTGATCGGGCCGCCGGGTGCCGGCAAGACGCTGCTCGCGCGACGTCTGCCGAACCTGCTCGCGCCCCTCACCCCAGCAGAAGTGCTCGAGGTGACTCAGATTCAGTCGGCGGCGGGGGCGAAGCGCGGTGCGGGGCTGGTTCGGAGTCGTCCATTCCGCGCTCCCCATCACACGGTGTCGTGGGCGGGACTCGTGGGGGGCGGTCCGATTCCACGGCCGGGCGAGATCACACTCGCTCACCGCGGTGTCCTGTTCCTCGATGAGCTCCCGGAGTTTCCGCGCCGCTCCCTCGAGGCATTGCGGGAGCCGGTCGAGGAAGGCGCGATCACCATCGCGCGAGCGCGGTCCACGCTCACCTTCCCGGCGACCTTCCTGCTGGTGGCGGCCATGAACCCGTGTCCCTGTGGGAACCATCGGAGTGCGCGCAAGCCTTGTCACTGCTCGCCGGACAAAGTTCGACGTTATCAGGAACGCATCTCCGGCCCCCTGCTCGATCGCATCGACCTGCGTCTCGAGATCCAATCGGCGACCGGCGCCGAACTCTTGGCCAGTGGACCGAAGGCGGGGCGCGAGCCACTCAGTACAGCAGCCCTGCGACAGATCGTTCAAGTCGCGACCGAGTTTCGCCGAGCCGAGCGCCGTGCGCCGAGCCGCTTTCTGCCCTGGTCTGACCGCGAGGTTTGGGCTCCGCTGGCGGTCCCGGCGAGCAAGCTGCTCGCGGCCACGGTGGACGAACTCGATCTATCGACCCGCGCGATCACGCGGGTACTGCGGTTGGCGCGGACCATTGCCGACACCGAAACTCACCGCACCATCGAAGAGCGTCATGTGCTCGATGCATTCGACCTCCACTCCCCGCGCGGTGGCATGCTGGTCGACTAGGCCCAAGGCAAGCTCATTGACAAGCAACTCGAGTTCGCGCTCGGCGCCTCCAGAAGAGAGCAGCGCCGAAGGCGAGCGTCCTCGGGTGAAGCGATCGTCGGTTCGTGTACAGACCGAGAAGGGCGGTCACCTCCCGACAGCCTCCTGGCCTGGATGGCGCGCTGTCCCGGTCGGAACCCGATCCCCGCGACGCCAGCGGTTCTGCGGCCCCGGCCCCTCTTCCGGAGACCCTCGCGTGCGACTACAATCCCCGGCCGTGGTCAAGGAGTCCGCGGGGACCGGACCGGGTGTCCGGATGCGGACGAGCGACCCCCGAATGGGGTCGCCGGGGGATGGCGCGGTACTCATTTCTTGCAGGAAGCTTGATGCGTGGTCCGCCGCGCCCTAGCTTCATGTTCCTGGATCCGTAAGGGCCGGATCCCTTCGTGAATGGTCGAGTACCCGCCGCAGAGACCGGAGGAGGCAATCATGTCGACTTCTCGGAAACTGGTGGCCGTGTTACTCACGCTCGCGGCACTGGGCGTGCTGCGCGACGTGGGCTGGGCACAGACCGATGGGGGGGATGTCGTCGGGGCGGTGCTTGCTCGGGATTTTGCCGATCTCGATGCTCTGAGTGCCTCCTTGTCCAGCCCCGAGCTTCGTACACAGATTGACCCGCTACTGGCCGCTGGTGGAGTTGTAGACCAGCTTTCGTTCAATCTCTTCTTCGAGTCTCCCGCGGGCGACAAGATCTACTTCGGTAGTTTGTCGGTCGGCGCTCTCACTTGGTCGTGGGTCCACTTTCAACCCAGCGGCTCCGGACTCGCAGCGACCACTTATGTCCGAGCCAACGCTTCTGCCGCGGTTCACGTGAAGGGGCACGTGGTGCCTGACTCGGTGGGGCTCGAGATGATTGCAACCGTTCTGTCGCACCCGCCAGCCGCGATCGCTCAACCGTGTGCGGCGGAGATGTCTATGCGCAAGCTCACGGGGCTTCGAGTAGTGCGCTCATCGGGAACGCAACGAGTCACCCATTATCGACTGGAGCTGTTCTTCGGAGGCGAAGGAACTCCGAAGGTCGTCATCGGCGCCGACTGCACCGCGGGTGTGCTTTCCAACGTGGCAGTCGAGTAGCGCGGAGGGAAGGAGGCAAGCATGGTCAATCCAGCGGACCCCGATCGAGCTTGGTTGTTCCAGGCTTTCTTCGCGTCTGCGAGTCTGGAGTGCGCCCGAGATGCACTCCACCGCCACGGCTCCCACCGGGATGACTCTGCCTCTGAATTGTTCACGCAGATCGACATTGTTCTCAGGCACGACTCCGTCGATGCAGTAGGCGCGGCACTGCGCGACTTTCGATCCCGAGTGCCGGACCTCTATGCGCTGCTTCTGTTTTCCTACCTCCGTTGGAGCGGCGATCCACGGCTGAACGACCTGCGCGCGCTGGAGCGTTGGCTCGACGGTGAACCAGACTTGGGAGTGGTTCTCCTCCGTTCCGCCATCGGCTACTCATTGGCGCTTGCGGGTCGCGGTACGGAAGCAGTTCCTTTGCTTGCAGAATGCATGGAGGCCTCAGAGCATGCTCCCGGGTCGCCGACATTGCGGCAGTTCGTTCAGTGTCTCACGTTGAGAAACCTAGGTCTTGTGTTTCGACGACTAGGCCACTTCGAGCAGGCTGCACGCTACCTCCATCAGGGTCTGTGCCGAAGTGCCGCTTCGGGCTTCTCCCTGGAACTCAGCCTTACGCTGCAGGTCGCGAACCTCTACTGGGCGAGCGGGCAGTACCAGGAAGCACTGAAGGTCAACGCGAATCCCGACTCGCGTGCGCGCGCCGAGGCGATCGCAGACACTCACTTCTTGGTGCGATCGCACCTGAACGCTTGCAAGTGTGCGATTGATCTCAAGCAAACCCAGCTTGCGTGGAAGGAACTCACCGAGGCGAGGCCGTTTCTGAGCCGCGAGCGCGACCGGTTCGCCATCCAGTCCGCCTACGCGCAACTGTACGAGGGTGAGCTGCACGTGCAGGAGGGGCGCTTCGATGCCGGCCTCGGACTGATCCAACAGGCGCAGACCTCCTTCGAAGCCTGTGACCCCCCGCACTACCCCGGCGCGCTCGACGCCAAGATCGCGCAGGTTCACTTCTGCCTCTACGAAGGCGATCACCGCTCGGCGCTGATCTTCATCCGCAAGCTACTCGACGAAGCGCAAGAGCGAAACTGCATGGAGGCACGCTCTCGACTGCTTCTGCTCGAGACCTACATTCTGCTCGTGGACGACGACGCCCTTCGCGTTGGGTTCGAGGACCTCGTCTCTCGAGTTCATCTGATCAACAACCCGGCGCTCCTTCTCTGCGCTCTTGGCAACCTCTTCACCCACGCCCTGTCCTACCTGGGGTCCGCCGAACAGCGCTTCCTCCTCGACCGCATTCACAACCTTCGCCCCGTTCTCGAAGTCAGCTGCTACGAAGACCTCTACCGAAGGTACGTCACCGAACGCTACGCCTTCGCGATGGAGAAGCGCCTCGAACGCGAACGCGGTATCGACTTCCAAGACCTGCTCGACGACCCCAGCGACTAAAGTCCTCCCGAGGCTTCTGAGAGCGACGATCAGCGGACACACCGCTTCGGTAGCCACGCTGTTGTGCTGACGAAGCCGACGCTCTTTGCGCGAGACTCGACGTCAGCTCGGCCGTTGGGAGCGTGCAGCTGGCCAAGGCAGCCCCCTCACGCTACGAACGTTGAACACCCAAACGACTTTGTCGAGCCAGCGCCAGCCGTTGCGGGCGTCGATCTTCGTAAACCCGGCCTCGCGAAGCACCGGAGTGACGCTCACCCGAAGCGCGCGGTTCACCATCGCGGAGGTCGACGTCATACTGCTGCTCCTTCGGTTGGCCTGTTGGCCTCATCCCTCGAAGGTTCGAACTCTCATGAGCTGCCTACCCTTCCTCGCCATCGAACCCGGGTGGGCGATGGTCTCGAACGAACGCTCGCCCGACCTCGGTGACCGACACCGTGGGCGCCGCGGGCGGCTCGTGGTGTCGCTCGAGAAACCCACGCGCACTGGCTTGCTCCCACACCGATAGCCGCGGACACGACGTGCGCCATGCCTCCATGACCTCGGAGTAGGCGCGCCGCGACGGTCCGATCCACTCGAGGAGATCAAGAATCAACGGATCGATAGGCTCCGCCATCTCACCCCTTCCGAAGTCCAAGTCCGAGTCCGGGTCCGCGCTGGCCGCCGATCCGCCCGTGAACGTCCCAGGAAGCCGGCTGGGCAGCTTCGCGGCCAGGCGGGGATCTGCGGTCCGGGATTCTACGCAGAGGCTTCCGTCGACGGGATACGAACCGCCACGAGCGGATGTCGGACGCCTTCCGGTATGGGCCGCGAAGGTTGGATCCTTTATAACCGATCCAGTCGCCGCGGGTCGAATCGAGACCACGCCTCACCTGCACGACGGGCGGCGTCCGGATCGGCAACGCAGGAACGAAGACGATGTCATGGGCGCCGCGCCCACCGACAGCGTCCTCTGGGTGAGGCCTCCAATTTGACCGAATCGAGGGAGACTCTTGGACTCGAGTGCACGCCCGAAGGTGCCGTTCGTGATCTCGACCGACGACGGCCCCGAGGAGTATCTGTGCGAATTGAGCGCGTGTGCGAGCGCGATCTGTGAGTGCACGACGATAAGCATACTCGTGCAGTCGGCATCATCTGCGGCGAGCGAACGGTTGCGGACGGCGTCGGGGATCGGGATTCAGGTGGATCCCTTCGAGATGTCTTACGTGGCCCGCGAGGCGGATGAGAAGCACGCGGCGCGGCGAGCGGAGTTTGGGGAGTGGTTTGCTGGAGCTCTCAGTGCCGATCAGTGGAACTCGTTGCGGTCTCGGTTTCTGGGGGCGAAACGCGTCGCAATTGCGGAGGTCGACCCGGACCAGACGTTCATTCGCTTTCCGTTCGAGCAGATGGAACAGACGCGCGAGACGATCGACTACTACTCGGTGTTTCCGTTCGCGATGGCGGCGTCGGTAGACTTCGAAAGCAAGTCCCTGATCGTAATCGAGCACTATTGCGGTTTGATCGGGTGCGCTTGTACCGAGGTGAGGGTCGGACTCGTCGACACCGCCACTGGCGACGTGATGTTGAGCCTGTGCGCCGACTATGAGGCACGCCGTTGGTTCGACACACAACACGATCCGATTTCGCGGGAGGCCAACCAAGTCGTCGCTGCGGTCGAGGCGCAGGTCCCGGAGTTCTTCGAGGAGGCAGCGCGTCGTCACGAAGTGATTCGCCGCATCTATCGTGCGTCGCGGCAAAGGCACTATAGCGGCCCGGTTGCCGCGCAGCCCTCGGCGTCAGCGAACGGTATGCGCGTTGCCGCGAAGCCCGGCCGCGCACCCGGTCGCAACGACCCCTGCTCGTGTGGCAGCGGCAAGAAGTTCAAGAAGTGCTGCCAGGCTGCGAGCTGACGGAGAGACGGGCTAATCGGGGAGACCGGGCTGATTGGAGACCGGGCTGATCGGGGACCGGGATCTCGGCCTCGTCGACATTGGGTCCGAACAAGCGGGTGATCCGGAAAACTCTCCGCGAGTGCCCGATCGGGCCGTGGCATTCCTCGGCTCGAACCTCGCTGGCGCCTTAGCGTTCGGTCCCCGGGCTCGCGACGACCCGCCGAAGGCGCTCGATCGCCTCGCTGCTGATACCGAGTTGGATCCGCTCGGAGAAGTCCGTCCGTGCAAACATCCAGTGCGTCTCATGGGCGATGTGGACGTGCAACGCGCCCGTCCAACGGGGTGAGCTTGTTGAGTGTCGCTCCAACTCGAGTCGGCTTGCGAGGGTGCGGGCCGTGGCCGCTACTGTAGGTTAGGTCGTCGAGATGACTCTCGGGCCGGGGGGCCTTTGTCGCCTTCCGACCCAAGCGGTGGTCGTGGATCCACTTCCGGCGCATGAAACGGATTCCAAGAGACGGAGCTTGCGAAGTCGGCTTTGAGGTCGCTAAGCTCACAGAGCCGAAGGCGATCGAATCGCGCAGTCACACACATACGCGCAGTCACATAGTGGGCGCGTTTCACTCTGAGGCGTCCGGCTATGTGCAGTGGCGCGCCACCAACAACGTAGTGTCGAACAATCTCAGCCCGTTTGCACTTTCGTTCACGGAGTGGCTGGCCTGCTGCACCGGGACGGGTCCAGTGACGACACCTCTTCAGTACTCGCACGCCAAGGACGAATTTCCCGGAGGGTGTCCCCTTAGCCTCGACCTGTTCGGTGGGGTGGCCACGAACAATCCGAACCCCCCAACCGCGAGCATCTTCTATCCTGTGCCTCCTGACGACAACCCACACCTCGGGGCAAGCTCGACCGCTGCGAACACCGGCCAGAATCCGGCCCCCGGCTGGGCAGTGTTTGCGCCTTTCGACTTGGACGTCGACCGAGAGCCGCGGGTCCAATCGGGCGTTGTAGACCGCGGCGCGGACGAGCGGCTTGACGGTGACTTCAAGAGAGGCGATGCGAATCTGGACGCAGCCGTCAACGTTGCGGACGTGGTGTTCATTCTCTGCGTGTTGTTTCCTCCCGTCCCACCGGCTCCGCCATGCACGTTCCTGTGTCGCGACGCTGCCGACACGAACGACCTTGGCGACATCAACATCGCGGACTCGGTGTACCTGCTCGGTTTTCTGTTCGGTTCTCCGCCGGGCTCACCGCCTCCAGCCCCTGGACCGACGATTTGTGGATTCGATCCAACCGCGGACGCGCTCGACTGTGTGGCCGCCGGGGCGGGGTGCCCATGAGCGTTCGAGCGACTCTGCTGGCCGCGGTCTCAGCGGCCAGCCTCTCCGTGCACGGCCTCCTTGCGTCGGATCCCCAGACGGGATTCCCGCTAGCGACCACCTCCGGGCCCTTCAACAAGCTGTTGGTTGCCGATCTCTCGGGCAACGGACTCCCCGACATCGTGGTCTCGAGGGGTGGCAACATCGTCGCGGTCGATGGACAAGGTAACGTCCTGCCCGGCTGGCCGTTCGTTCTTCCCACGTCGCCGCAGGAGATAGGGGGAGCATACCTTCCCCCCCTGGTGGGCGACATCGACGGTGACGGCGAACTCGACGTGGTGTTCGAGGGGCGCCGGTCGACGGACAAGACGGTCTACGCGGTGACCTGTGATGGCCAGCTCAAGCCAGGCTGGCCCGTGGAGGTAGACGCGCCCGGGTCTGCCGTCCGTCAGCTTTGTCTGGGTGACATCGACAACGACGGCGACTTGGAGATTCTCGTTGGCGACGGCTCTCAACTCCACGGAATCTTGTTCGTTTACGGCGGCGATGGTCAGTACCACCCAGGCTTTCCGCGAGTGTTCGAGGAACTCTCGCCGATCTACGGAATCGTGGGCGTCGCGGTCGGTGACTTAGAGTTCGATGGTACGAATGAGATCGTCGTGAGCTTCTCGGGATATCAAGGGACCTGGGTTCCCGGTCCGGTGTTTGTGTTGAACGGCGATGGGACCACGCGACCCGGGTGGCCGGCGTTTCCGCCGGGGTTGGGGGGCCCGGAGATCGCTGCGAATCCTGCTATTGCGGACTTGGACGGAGACCTGACTTCCGAAATCGTCGGAAACTTCGCGCACGTCTTCGTCATGAATCGCGACGGGACCGCATTTGCCGGTTCCTATTTCGCAGATGCGTCGCCCAATGTACCGTTGGCGATAGCCGACGTGGACTCGGACGGTAGCCTCGAGGTCGTTTCGGCTGGGTTCGAGATCACGGTGTGGAAGCTGGGCGTGGGCATCATGGCACAGACATCGTCCACAGACGAGTACGCGTTCTATATGGCCGTCGCGGTCGCTGACTTCAACGGTGATGGCCTCGCCGAGATCGCCGCCTGGAGTACAAACGTCGCTGGCAACCTGGAGCAAATCCATCTCCTCGACCTGTCCATGAACGAACTCCCCGGTTGGCCCAAAGTGTTTCCGTCATGGTCCCAATTCCCCCCGCGTACCCTCGCGATTGCGGACCTCGATGGGGACAACGACTTAGAGGTCATCGTCGGTCACCAGGGGAATCTGCACGCTTGGGATGTCGAGAACCCCGGCCCCGGTGTGCCACGAGTGGAGTGGGGGATGATCGGCCACGATGCCCATAAGGCAGGTTTCTATCACACCGGGAACCTCCCGCGGCGACACTACCTGCGCGGCGACGCGAACCGGAGCGGTCTGGTGGACATGGCCGACGCCATGGCGATTCTCGAGTACCTGTACAGCGGGGAGACCTCGCCTTGCGCGGCGCAGAACGACTTCGACGTCGACGGCGCGGTCAGCATGACCGACGCCGTGTGTCTGCTGCAGTACCTGTTCTTCATGGGAAGCCCCCCGGGCCAACCGCCGTTCCCCGAGTGCGACGCCGCTCCACTCGGCGAGGACCTTCCGTGCCGGACGTCATTCTGCCCTTGAGGGCTTGTAGCTGACGCTCTTCGCCGTCAGTTCATGCCCTTCGCCCCGCGAGATCGGTAGGCGCGGGATTCACGCCGTCCGTGCCACAGCCGTTCTCTGCCACCTGTGGCAGCGCCTTGCTCGATTCGAGGTTGCGAGTCGCGGGTTTCATGCAGGGTCGGGGTTCGCCGCCCTTGGGATAGGCGAACCGCGACTGCGGGATCACGGTATTGGTGCCGACATCCCTTGGATGCGGGGAGTGGCGTCTGGAGTTCCGCCGCTTCCGGCACTCTCCGTTCGAGTCGAAGAAGAGGTCCGGTCGGCTGACCTTCCCGACGCGTTGCCGATCTCGTGGGGTAGCACTTTGCTTTCGGGCCAATCGTTGGCGCGCCGAACGAGCCCGGCGGCGACCGGGTTGATCGGCACGTAGAGCATGTACTTGAAGCCGGGCTGTCGGTCTCATGCGCCAGACCCCACGCAGATGGCGAGGCGCAGGACCTCCCCGTCGTCCGTGCTGGAGCCCCCCTCGGCGAGCCGCGCGAGTGCGTGCTCGATTCTCGCGACCGCTTCCGACTTCCGGTAACCGAGGCGAATCAGACCCTGCGCGAGAGCTTCGACGCGCTGCGTGTCTGCGTTCGTGGACACCGGGTCGCGGAGCATGGAAGACCGGGACGGCTCGCGGCCCACTTGGCCCGGTCCATGGACTTCGCCCACCAGCGACCGCAACCGCTCACCGAGCTCACGAGCGCATCGAAGCCGCGTCGCGTCGCTCCAGGGCCGAGGTCTCCACTCGAGGCCACCGTCGATAGTGCCCGACACCTCGAGCCGATCCGCGTGGATCAGTGCGTGGCAACGATCACACACCGCGACCTCGTTCGCGAGCACAGTGCGGCCTCCGCGAGCCCGGAAGATGATGTGATGCGCGTGCAGTCGGCGTTTCGACCCGCAAGCCGGGTTCGCGCACCGTGCCCCGTCGCGCAGGATCACCTTGCGCGATAGCGCAGCCGAGTTGGGCGCATCCAGAAGCCCATCGGGAAGTGGGGTGTCGGCTTCCTTGTCGGTTGGCGATCCCTTCTCTGACGAGGCGTCGCCGATGGAGTTGACTCCGGTTGAGATGACTCTCGTCGATGTGTCTTCGATTGAGTTGCCCCCGGATGGGACGGCCCCGGTCGAGATGTCCACGGTGTCCGCGACCGCAGACAGTCTGGCGATGCGATCGGGCTCCACGCTCACGAGACCGTCCTCGGTCTGGACCGAGGCGGTGCGACACTCGCGGCACGAGTGATAGACGATGGCCTGCGCGGGTCGAGTTCGCCGTCCCGCGTCACCTGCCGGTCCTGCTGAGAGCGGGATCCTCCCAGCGAGAACCGCATCCGCCCAACGGAGCAGCGTCGGGCGCGCGTCGCCGTCGCCCTGCGGCTCGTTCTCCCCGAGCGCCTCCTCTCCAAGCGCCTCTGCCACGAGCGCGAACGCTGTCCGCACACGCTCCTTCTCCTCGAGCGTCACCTCGATCGACAGCTTGGTGACGAGATTCGGCAGTCCGTTTCGCTTCTCGCGCGGTGCCGCTCGCCCGTTGCGAAGAGCATCGCGAACTTCGGCCAAGAACTCGCTGACGGGAAGTTCCCACGCCAGCTCGATCCAGGCCGTCTCGGTCTCCGGCGTAGCCACCCGCGCCGCGTGCCGCACCTGATCCCACGACAGGTCGCCACTCGCGAACATCCCCCGCAGCCCCGGCAAGTCCGCCAAGGCCTTCCCGACCTTCAGATACTCATAAGCCGTACTCTTCGCGATCCCCAGCTCCCGATCGCAGTACTGGTGGAAGCTCGAGTACCCGAGCTCGAAGCACAGTCGGTCATCGTGCAAGCTCCGCAGCGCATCGAGAAACTCGAGCCGCACCTCGTTCCCGAGCGCCAGCAACGACCGAAGCCGCTCGTGCACCGTGCTTGCTTCGATCACGCCGTGATCGTCCACGGGCGCGATCTCCTCGCGACCCTTCCTCGTCCCCTTGGTGCCCGCTCCGTAGGCGACCGAACTCTCACCCACGACGAAGTCCTGGCCACCCCCTTGCGTAGAGAACGTAGCGCGGATGTTCCCTGTCGCAGCACCCCGATCACGAACGCGAGCGAACACGGAAGCTCCCACGAAGTGGGCCGAGAATGGGCGCGGATGGAAGGTCTTCGAGTAAGACAAAGAATACTCCTCTCGGGAATACTCCTCTCGAGCACTTGGGCAGGAACAAGAGCATAACGCAGAATACACCAGAATGCAACGAAAAGGTGGTTCTGCGCAATAATGTGCATCGCGTCCCGCCGCGGTCCATCGGACAGGAGAAGGGTGCTTCGCGACCTGCAGCGCGGGCTCGCTCAACGAGCCTCGACGTGGCGCACTTCGCACGCGCGCGGGCGACACCGCCGTGCCATCGTCGACGACCCGTCAACGCGTGTCGTTTCGCTTCGTGCGAACCGAAGACGATCTCGCGAGCGCTACGCCCATCGCATCGTCGGACTGTCTGCGCGCGCAGACACTGCGGACCATCCAAGAATCTCATGGACAGGGCGCACGCCCCTCGCATCCAAGGCTCGCGATCGCGGACACGGCATGCTCCTCCGGAGCACTAGTCGCTGGCCAGTCGATTGTCGTTCCATCGCCCAGTTGCATGTAGCCCCCAAGCTCGAGGAGGTTCGCGCCCCGCCCCTCGAGGGGCGTGGCGGGGGGGTGGGGTGAACATGGGTCCATTCCGGAACCATAGGTAACCGATTTTCCGATCACATGGGTGACACGAGAGGATCTGCCCCGGCGAGAGGATCTGCCCCGGAGAGGGTGCAGGGCGCCGTGGCGGGTTCAGTCTGGACTCACGCAGCCTGCCCCCGGATTGGGGGCGAGGCTGTGGCTGTGGCGGTGGCCGGCGCAGGGGCTCGGCCCGCGTCGATCGCTCCGCGTTGATCGGCTCGCGATACGCGTCTACTATGGGACCGGACGAGTGAGTACCCGAGCCGTAGAGCGGGTCGCCAGCTTCCGACTTTGTCGCGAGGCGGAGTCCAGGGCGTCGAGAAGAAGCGTAGCCAGTGGAAGACGGTGGGTGCGGTGATCGAATCTCGGGTCGAGCGCGATGTACCTCCGGGTGCAGAGGCCGGGGTGCTCCCCACGCGCGAGTCGCCGCCGTTACACATCGGGTCGCTGGCACTCGCTACCCCGGTGATTTCGGCGCCCATCGCAGGCTTTACCGACCTCGTGTTTCGGCGGTTGGTCCGCGACTTTGGCGGTTGCGGGTTGATCTACACCGAGATGGTCTCGGCGGGCGGGTGGGTGCAAGGACAGCAAACCGAGCCCGAGCGACTGCACGGGGTGAGAACCGAGCCCGGGCCGCTGGGGGTGCAGCTGTGGGATCGGGAGCCCGCCATGGTCGAGGAGGGTGCCCGACGGTTGCGCGACTACGGCGTCGCCGTCATCGACTTGAACTTCGGCTGCCCCAAGCAGCGAATCATGGGGAAGCAAGGGGCTGGGGCCAAGCTTCTGCGTGATCCCGAGACCGTGGGACGCATGGTCGCCGCGACGGTGCGCGGCGCGGGCGGCATTCCGGTGACCGCGAAGATCCGATTGGGTCCGTCGGCGAACTGTCGAACGGCGACGGCGGTTGCCCGCCAGGCCGCAGCCAACGGTGCAGTGGCGATCACGGTGCATGGGCGCACGGCGGGCGAAGGCTACGGAACGCCGAGCCGGTTCGACTTGATCGGTGAAGTCGTGGCGGCCGTCGACGTGCCCGTCATTGCCAACGGGGACATCGTCGACGCGCCGAGCGCAATGCGGGCACTGCGCTTGTCTGGCGCGGCGGGCGTCATGGTCGCGCGTGCTGCTTTGACGCGGCCATGGGTGTTTCGCGAGATCACGGCGGCGCTCCGTGGCGAGGCAGCACCCCGTGCCCCCAGCTTGCTCGAGCAGCGTGAGCAACTACTCGCGCACCACGCTGCCGTGGTCGATCTCGAGGGTGACCCCGCTGGCACGATCCGCATGCGGAAGTTCGCTTGCCGCTACCTGGCTGGAGTGCGCGGAGCACGCGCGTTCCGGGCTCGGATCGCCCTCGCGCGCGACGCCGACGACTTCCGGCGCATCGTGTCGGAGACCTTTCCTGACGTCGCCCACAGCGGCGACACGACTCCGTTCGGCGACGGCGGCGTCGAGTACGCCGAGACCTGTGCGGCCGAGGCGGCCGAGTGAAGCTGCTCGTCATCGACGCCGTAGGACTGCGTCCCTGCGATCTCGTCGACGCGCCGAATCTGCGCTCGCTCGCGGATGCGGGTGAGCTTGGCGCGCTGGCAACGGTGTTTCCGGCAGTGACCTGCACGGTGCAAGCGACCTGGCTCACCGGTCGCCTGCCGCGCGAGCACGGGATCGTTGCCAACGGCTGGTACTTCCGCGACCTTGCCGAGGTCTTTCTCTGGCGGCAGTCCAACGCCCTGATCCAGGGCGAGAAACTCTACGAGACCGCGCGCGCGCGCGACCCCCGGTTCACCTGTGCAAAGATGTTCTGGTGGTACAACATGTATGCGGCGGTCGACTTCAGTGTCACGCCCCGACCCGAGTATCACGCGAACGGCCTCAAGCGGCCCGGCCTCTACTCGGAGCCGGCACCGCTGCATGCGGAACTCGAAGCCGAACTCGGACCGTTCCCGTTGTTTCATTTCTGGGGCCCGGGCGCGGACATTCGGTCGACGCGTTGGATCGCCGACGCGACGCTCCGCGTCATCGAACGCTTCGACCCCACGCTCGTACTCGCCTACCTGCCGCACCTCGATTACGACCACCAGCGTTTCGGGCCCGAGGCGCCGGCGTCGCGCGAGGCCGTGCGCGCGCTCGACATCGAGGCGGGGCGCTTGATCGATGCGGCGCGCGCACGCGGAGCGCGGGTGCTCGTCCTCTCGGAGTACGGCATCGAATCGGTGACGACGCCGATCTTCGTCAACCGGTTCTTGGCAGAACGCGGGTTCCTGCGGCTCCAGGAACGGAGCCATGGTCAGCTGCTGGATGCAGGCGCGTCCGTGGCCTTCGCCGTGGCCGACCACCAGGTCGCCCATGTCTACGTGCGGGATCCCCGCGACGTCGTGCGGGTGCGCAGCGCTCTCCAACAGCTCCCCGGAGTCGCGGATATCTTCGATCGGCGCGAGCAGGCGCCGGTCGGTATCGATCACGAGCGCTCCGGGGAACTGGTGCTCGTGAGCGAACCGGGGTGCTGGTTCGCCTATCACTATTGGTTGGATGACGCCCGCCGGCCCGACTTCGCCAATACCGTCGACATTCACCGCAAGCCGGGCTACGACCCGACCGAGTTGTTCCTCGACCCGAGCCTGCGGTTCCCAGGCCTGCGTGTGGTGAAGAACCTCGTCAAGAAGCGGCTCGGGTTCCGCTATCTCATGGACGTCGTTGGCACCGACCCGACGATCGTGCGCGGATCCCATGGACGCCTACCGACTGATCCGGATCGTGGACCGATCTTCATCGACTCCGCACGGGGCAGCCCCGGCAGCCCGCGGACGGCCGTCGCGATCCGCGATCACATCCTGCGCATCCTCGCTGACTGACGCTCCCGTCGCGCCGCTCCTCGGGTCTCGTGCTCTGGCGGGGAGGTGGGCGACGGTGAAGAGTCCGAACGAGCAACACTCGACGCTGCGCGAAGCACGCTTCACGGTGCCTCGTGCCCGAGGTCCCGTCGCCGGACTCGGCCGGGGTCGTCGCGGCCCGGGCGGTTCTCCGAGGCTGCTCCCTCACCGGGTGCGTGGCGACGCATCAGTCGCGCCCGCGTGATCGCGTCGCGGCCGAGTGCGGCCTTCACGCGATCGCTCACTTGCGCGGTCTTCCGGTCGAGCTCGGCCGCTTCGCTCGCGAAGAGATCGGCTTGGACCGCGCACTCGTCCTCGATGAGGCCCTTGGCGCCCAATCCGAGCAGCCGCACGCCCTCGCCCGCGAGGTCGACCCGACTTTCGAGGAGTTCGAGCGCGGCTTGGTGCAGGATCTGCGGCAGATTGGTGGGTTGCGGCAGCGTGTGCGCCCGAGTCAGGGTACGAAACGAGCCGGTCCGGACCTTGAGCTGTACCGTGCGCGCGAGGAGGCGTGCCTTCCGTAGCGCCTCGGCCACGGTGTCCGCGGCCTCGAACAGGAAGTTGCGAATCTCCCCGGCGTCGTGAAGGTCCACAGCGAACGTCGACTCGGTGGAGATCGACTTGGCTTCGTGCTCGGTATCGACAGTGCGCGAGTCGCGGCCGTGGGCGAGCGCGAAGAGATGCCGGCCGGCGGCTTCGCCGAGTGAGCGTCGCAGGTAGGATTCGCCCACTCGCGCGACCTCGCCGATGGTTCGGACGCCGATCTCGTGGAGCCGCGCCGCGCTCTTCTCGCCCACTCCCCACAGTCGGCGCACCGGGAGTGGGGCGATTTGCTCGGCCGCTCGGTCGGGGTCGATGACCGTGAGGCCCGCGGGTTTCTGCATGTCGCTCGCGAGCTTGGCGAGGAACTTGTTGGTCGCCACCCCGACCGACACCGTCAAGCCACCGGTGTCGTGCGCGATCGTTTGTTGGAGGCCCTGCGCGATCGCGATCGCACCCCCGAAGAGCCGGAGCGATCCCGCGACATCGAGGAAGGCCTCGTCGAGCGACAAGGGTTCTACCAAGGGTGTGTAACGGTGGAAGATACTGCGGATCTGAGCCGACAACTCAGCGTAGCGGGAAACTCGCGGCGCCCGCCACACGGCGTGCGGGCAACGCCGCATGGCCTCGACCGACGGCATGGCCGAATGGACCCCGAAGCGACGCGCCTCGTAGGAGGCCGTGGACACGACCCCGCGCGCGCCGGGATGACCAATGATCAACGGTACGCCGCGCAGGGTCGGATCGTCGAGCACTTCGACCGCGGCGAAGAAGGCGTCCATGTCGGCGTGCAGAATGCACAGCCGTGGATCGTAGTCTCCGGGGGGCGGGGACGGGGGCGCGACACGAGCCTCGGACATGGATCGCTCCCCGGTGGTCACTCGGGACGAGGTTCTTTTTCGGGACGATCGCGACCCGGCTCGCGCGCTTCGAAGGACGGCTCCACCGGTCCAACCGACGAGTCGTGGACCCTGTTCCACGGCTCGGATTCCCGAGAGGACGACAGCGCCGCCGATCTTCTCACCGCGACGCGACTGCGGCCAGAGAGTTTGTGGCGGCGGACCCCGGCACCCCGGCGGCTACGCGCGTTGCGGTCGCCGGGAGGCTCCGGTACGCGACGAGCGTTGGCCCCGTAGGGAGCGCCCGCGGCGGAGCCGTGGTCGTCGTCGAACGGCGACACGCGGGGGACGGGGGAGATCGTGGTCGCCCACCAGTCCCGAAATGGGTGTGAACTCGCGGACCCGCCTACTAAGATCGCGGCCTTTCGACCAGCCCCGCCGAGCTGGTTTCGGTCGACACTCGAAGGAAATCGATCATGCCGCGTATCACTTTGCCCGACGGCAGCGTTCGGGAGTATCCAGGACCGATTCGGGTCGCCGAAGTCGCGCAGGACATCGGTGCGGGCCTTGCCAAGGCGGCCCTGGGCGGGCGTGTCGACGGCGAACTCGTCGACCTTCAGCGCGTGATCTCGCAGGATGCGAGTCTGCAGATCATAACCGCTCCCCGCGGGGAGCAGCCCGCGCACGAAGACGCGCTCTACCTCATGCGGCACAGCTGCGCCCACGTCATGGCGGAGGCGATTCAACGGCTGGTGCCCGAGGCGCAGCTCGTTTATGGGCCGCCGGTCGAGAACGGCTTCTACTACGACATCGCTCTGCCCGAGGCACGCCCGCTGAGTTCGCGGGACTTCGAGGCCATCGAGCGCGAGATGCAGCAGATCATCGCGGAGGATCGCGCATTCACGCGCTACGAGTTGCCGTACGACGAAGGGCTGAAGAAGCTCCGGAGCGAAGGCAGCAAGTACAAGATCGACAACGCCGAGCGGGCTCGTGCCGCGGGCTCGGAGGAGCTGTCGTGGTATGCGACCGGCGAGCCCGGTCGCCACTGGGAAGACCTGTGCCGTGGCCCTCACGTACCGAGCACCGGGCGCATTGGTGCGTTCAAGGTAATGAGCCTCGCATCGTCCTATTGGCACGGGGACGCCGCTTCGGATTCACTGACTCGCGTCTACGGCACCGCCTTTGCCACCCCCAAGCAGCTCGCCGAGCACCTCAACCTGATCGAGGAGGCGCGTAAGCGCGACCATCGAGTCCTGGGGCGCAAGCTGAATCTGTTTCACATCGACGATGCGGTGGGGCAGGGGTTGATCCTGTGGACTCCAAACGGCGCCGTGGTGCGTCGTGAACTCGAGGAGTTCATTCGAGCCGAGCTGGTCAAGCAAGACTACCGCTCGGTCTACACACCCCACATCGGCAAGCTCGGCCTCTACCGCACCAGCGGTCACTACCCTTACTATCGTGAGAGTCAGTATCCGCCGATCGTCGAGAACGAAGAGATGGAACGGCTGGCCGCCGAGAATTGTAGCTGCGCCGAACTCGCCAATCGCCTCGCGGGCGGCGAGGTCACGGGCTACTTGCTCAAGCCGATGAACTGCCCGCACCACGTGAAGATCTACGCCTCCGAACCACGAAGTTATCGCGACCTGCCGGTTCGACTCGCGGAGTTCGGAACCGTTTACCGCTGGGAGCAGTCCGGCGAAGTTCATGGCATGACCCGCGTACGGGGCTTCACCCAGGACGACGCTCACCTGTTTTGCACCGAAGAGCAGGTGGGCCCCGAACTCGTCGGGTGCCTGGCACTCGTGAAGTTGGTGCTCACCACCTTGGGCTTGCGCGACTACCGCGTCCGCGTCGGGCTGCGTGACCCCGACGGATCGAAGTACATCGGGCGGCCCGAACTCTGGGATCGAGCCGAGGCTGCTTGCCGCACGGCCGTCGCTGGGCTGGGGGTACCTTTCAGTGAGGAGGCCGGCGAAGCGGCGTTCTACGGCCCCAAGATCGACTTCGTAGCCCGTGACGTGGTCGGGCGAGAGTGGCAGTTGGGGACCATTCAGGTCGACTACAACCTGCCGGAACGCTTCGACCTCAGCTACACCGGCGCCGACAACCGGTCGCACCGACCGGTGATGATCCACCGCGCTCCGTTCGGCTCGTTCGAGCGTTTCGTTGGCATCTTGATTGAACACTTCGAAGGCGCGTTCCCGGTATGGTTGGCCCCGGAGCAGGTACGCGTGCTCCCCATCACCGAGCAGTTCGCGGGCTACGGCGAGCGACTGCTCGCGCGCTTGCGTGGAGCTGGCTTGCGGGCCACGCTCGATCGGAGTGCTGACCGTGTGGCCGCCAAGATCAAGGTGGCTGCCGATGCGCGCTTGCCCTACATGCTGATCGTCGGAGGGCGCGACGAGGAAGCCGGAACCGTCGCGGTTCGGCAGCGAGGGGTGGGGGACCTCGGAGCGATACCGTTCGAGGAGTTCTTCGAGCGCATCGTCACCGAAGTGCGGGAACGGCGCCTCGACGCCTCGTTCGCAGCCGGGTCTTCGTGATTCCGCGCAGCGGGTGATTCCATGCTCCGTGACGGCTTGACTCCGTGACGGCGTGAGCTGTCGGGAGATGGCAGTCTGAAGCGGACCGAAGCGGACCGAAGCGGACCGGGGCGCGCATCGATGGCTCCGGTGCGCGCGGCCCGCGAATCGAAGCCTTGCGGTTGCACCTCGCCAGCGACGCCAACCCATGGGTGACTGAGACCGGAGCGACATGCTGTTCAACCTAGGAATGCACGAGGCGCTCCTGTTGCTGACCGTCACGGTGGTGCTGGTGGGGCTTCCCTTCCTGACTTGGTTCCTGGCTCGGCGAAAGGCGAAGAAGCAATGACGCGGGTAGCGGTCGTCGGCGCGAGTGGAGTGGTCGGCAGGGTGATGCTCGAGTGTCTCGGCCGCAGCCCCCTCGGCGACGAGCTGCCGGTGGCCTTCGGTTCGTCGCGGTCGGCAGGCTCCCGAGTTCCTTTCCGTGACGGCGAGCTTGCCGTGCGGCCCTTGTCGATGGCGACGCTAGAGGAGTTCGACGTAGTGCTGTTCTCGGCGGGCGGGGCAGTGGCCCGCGAGTGGGCGCCGCAGTTCGTCGCTCGAGGTGCGCTTGCGGTCGACAACTCGAGCGCCTTTCGGCTCGAGCCAGAGGTGCCGTTGGTCGTGCCCGAGATCAATGCCGACGATGTTCCCCGCGGACCGGGTGTGGTCGCCAACCCGAACTGCTCGACCATCATCCTCGTGCTGGCACTCCACCCTCTCCGCGCTCTCGGACGCTTTCGGACCGTCGTGTCGACCTATCAAGCGGTATCGGGGGCTGGACGTGCCGGGTTGGAGGCGCTCCGAAGGGAACGTAGTGGCGGCGCATTCGAGGCCGGCAACCCGTTCCCGTTTCCCATCGAAGCGAACCTGTTTCCATTGATCGGGGGCATCGAGGAGCACGGCAACACCACCGAGGAGCGCAAGATCATTCTCGAATCCCGTAAGATCCTGGGTGATCCGGACCTCGACGTGTTTGCGACCTGCGTTCGGGTGCCGGTCGAGCGTTGTCATTCGGAGGCCGTGACGCTGCTCTTCGACTCACCGATCGAGCTGACGGCGGCGCGCTCGCGTCTGGTCGCCGCGCCCGGCCTCGAACTCGTGGACGATCCGATGCAGCCGCCGACCCCGCGTCCGCTCGCCGGCGAGACCCAGGTACGGATCGGACGCTTGCGACAGCCGTCCCCGACGGTGCTCCAGTTCTGGATCGTGGGCGACCAGTTGTTGAAGGGGGCGGCCCTCAACGCGGTGCAGATCGCCGAGGTCTTTCGCCAACGAACGACTTCGTCCCCGAGTTCGTGAGCCGGGCGTCCCTCGGCTCACGCCGGGTCAGCCGCGCGCAGACTCCAGCGACACTGAAGGAGCGATCGCCTTGCGCTACTTTCGCCTGGTGCTCGAGTACGACGGTACCGACTTCCATGGTTGGCAGGACCAGGATGGTACGCGCACCGTCGAGGGCTGCCTGCGCACCGCGCTGGCTCCGCTCAGCCGCGGTTCGATCGAGACGCTGGGGGCTTCGCGAACGGACGCCGGCGTTCATGCGCGCGGCCAGTGTGCGCGGATCGCGCTCGAGACCGAACTCACCGCGGAGGCACTGACTCGGGCCATTGCCGCCCGTGTTCCCGCCGACATGGGGCTGGTGTCTTGCCAGGAAGTGACCGAGGCGTTTCATCCGCGCTTCCTGGCGACCGAGAAACGGTACCTCTACCGACTTGCTTCGGGCCCGCGCCCGCCGGTCTTCGGACGTCGGTGGGCTTGGTGGCATCGTGGGGCCCTGGACCTCGAGCTCATGAATCGAGCGGCGCTGCGTGTCGTCGGTCGTTTCGACTTCGCCGGCTTTCGGAATCGGTCCAAGGACGAGCCGGATGACACGGTGCGCGAGATCCGAGTCGCGAAGTGGCTCCCCGGCGAAGAGGGCCCCTTCTTCCAAGTCATCGGTACCGGGTTCCTGTACAAGATGGTTCGCAACCTCGTGGGCACTCTGGTCGATGTCGGCCGCGGACGACTGGACCCGGGCGTGGTCGACGAGATGCTGGCGACCCAGGATCGGACTCTCGGAGGGCCGACGGCGCCGCCGCAGGGGCTGCATCTGATGGAAGTCGCCTACCCGGACACCTCGTGCTGCGCGCTCGCGGATCGCCCGCCGTGCGCCTGACCGCTACTCGATCCAAGCAGTAACCCGCTCTCGAGCCAGCCGTTGCGACTTGCCCCAGGGCAACTCTCCTTGGCCAGACCGGGGCGTTGTGCTATGACCCACGGAAGGGGCTACGACGCGCGGGTGGCCGGCCGCTACGGACAGGTGGCCGCTCTGGTTTCGAGGCTGCCGATTCTGACCCTGCGGCGCAGACAAATCCTCCGGGATTCGGACACTGGAACCGTCGGTGTGACCGAAGATGCTGTCAGACAACGACGGAAACGGTGCCGAGGCTCGCCGGGGGTAACCCCGGCACCCGAGGGCTGCGGGCCGGACAAACGGCGCTCTCGTTCGGGGGGCGCAACAGGCGTGGATCTCAGCTCGAAAGAGGCGCGTATGAACACAGTCGTCACCGCTCGCGGGTTCGAACTCTCCAGCGTCGACCGGGAGTATGTCGAGCGCAAGGTGGAGAAGCTGGTCCGCTACTTCGACGGGATCCAGAAGCTCGAGGTCGTCCTCGGGCCGGAGGGGCAGCGGATGCGCGCGGAAGCGATTCTGTCCATCGTCAGGGGCGAAACCATCGTTTGCCACGTCGACCACGATCAACTCCGAGCCGCAGTAGACTTGGTCGTCGACAAGGCTGAGAATGCGGTGACCCGCCACAAGGAAC
This sequence comes from Planctomycetota bacterium, assembly GCA_050246115.1. GTDB lineage: Bacteria > Planctomycetota > UBA8108 > UBA1146 > JAJFFE01 > JBFWWP01. The sequence goes on along the minus strand of JBFWWP010000020.1, from coordinate 38,005 downwards.
GACTGCGCGGGCACCGCGGCAGTACGCCCGAACCGACTGGCCGCATGGATCGGTCCGGTGACGACCTCGACTCTTACCAGGATGTCGTCGATCGAACGGAATTCCCCCAGTGACGCCACGCACCGTCTCTCTTTGCGGGCTGATCGGCAGCTCGCTGCGAATCAACGACCTCAAGGCCACGACGCGGGATCGCGTGATCGCCGAGTTGGTGCAGACGCTCGCCGCGGACGTGGGACTCGACGCGAGTGCCCAAGACTCGATAGCGCGGGCGATCGTTGCCCGCGAGCGCGAAGCCAGTACCGGCATCGGTCGCGGGCTGGCGGTTCCGCACATGAAGGCGTGCCACTACGTGTCGCGCATTTGCGCCGTCTTCGGCCGCTCGCGTAGCGGCATCGACTACGGGGCGATCGACGGTGAACGCTCCCACGTCTTCTTCCTCATCCTGACGCCGCCGGGGGCGGAGGCCGAGCACATTCAACTCATGAAGAGGGTCGTGCTGCTGGGGCGCGACCGTAACACGATGCAGCACCTCATCCGCGAAGAGTCGCTCACCAACCTGCAGCAGATCTTCGAAGAAGTCGATGCCGAGCCGGCCTGAGTCAGGTGCCAAGGGGACTGCCTTGCCCCGACCGGAAGGCCCACGGGTGGTTGCCTTCGGCGGAGGCACCGGGATGTCGTGCCTGTTGTCGGGGCTCAAGCAGTACCCCGGGCAGCTGACGGCAATCGTGACCGTGACGGACAATGGAGGGTCCTCGGGTCGGCTCCGCAAGGACTTCGACATGGTGCCGCCCGGCGACATCCGCAGCTGCCTGTTGGCGCTCGCCGAGGCCGAGCCGCTGCTGGCTCAGGCTCTCGACTACCGCTTCGAGGAATCCGATCTGCGCGGGCACAGCTTCGGCAATCTGTTCATCACCGTGCTCACTCGTGTGACCGGCAGCTTCGACCTCGCGATCCGCGAACTGAACCGACTGCTCAAGGTGCGGGGGAAAGTGCTGCCGGCGACCGGCACCAAGGTCACGCTGATCGCGCACCACCCGGGTGGGGACAAGTCGACGGGGGAGGTGCAGATCGGTGCCGCGGGCTTGCCGATCGATCGCGTCGAGATCCGGCCCCGGGTCGGCCCGGTTGCCGACGATGTCGCCCAGGCCCTCGTCGAGGCCGACATCATGTTGTTCGGGCCCGGCAGCCTCTTCACGAGCGTGATCCCGAACCTGTTGGTTCCCGGGGTTCGTGAACGGGTGCTGGCGAATCCGTGTCCGAAGGTCTACATCGCCAACATCATGACGCAGCCGGGAGAGACCAGCGGCATGTCGCTCCTCGAGCACGTCGACGCGCTCGAGCGTCACGCCCGCTGCCAGTTCGTCTCGGCCGTGGTGCTGCACGCTGGGGAGATCGATGCCGAGCGGCTCGAACGCTACTCGCGTGACGGTGCGATTCCGGTTCGTGGCGGGGTTGCAGACCTCGCGATGCGTGAAGTAGAAGTCGTGACGGGGGATCTGCTCGATCCGGGAGCGGGACCGATTCGGCATAGTTCGGTCAAACTGGCGAGCCTGATCCATGATACGTTCCTTTGTAGGGTGTGAGCAGCGGGCAAGGAATCGGTGTCGATGTGGAGATCGTGAAGAGGCTGCTCGTCACCAACCAGCATGGCCTCCATGCTCGAGCGTCCACGAAGTTCGTCGAGATCGCCCAAAGGTTCGCCTCCGACGTCTTCTTGTCTCGCGGGGATTCGGCGGACAATGAGGTCAACGGCAAGAGCGTGCTCGGCATCATGACCTTGGGGGCGGAGAAGGGGCACGAGATCGTCGTCCGGGTCGTCGGTAAGGACGCCGAAAAGGCGCTGCACGCACTCGAAGCACTGGTGCGCGCGGACTTCCATGGAGTTTGACGGGGCACACCCCCGGTCGAAGGCCGAGTCGGCGGTGTGTACGCCGGATTCCCGAGTTGCGAGCACTTGGACCCAAGCACTGCCCACGGGTTCGGACTAGCCCGAGTCACCTGAAGGGCGTGCATCGGTTCGACGTGTCCTCGCGGTGCGAGAGGATGCCGTCCGTGGAGATGAAGAAGGGGATCGCAGTATCTCCCGGTATCGTCATCGGCGAAGCCTTCATCCTCGACACCGAGGAAATTCGCATCCCACAGCGCTTCGTCGAGAAGGAACACGTCGAAGAAGAAGTGCTGCGTTTCGAGGAGGGCGTCAAGCAGGCAGAGCGGCGTCTCGAAGTCGAGATCGACCGACTGGGCCCGAAGCTCCAGATCAACACCCAGATCCTAGAGATCCACCGGACGCTGCTCAGCGATCCAGTGATGCGTAACGGCATTCTCGCGGGCATCCGTGAGAATCAGTTCACCGCGGAGCACGCCGTCTCTCGAGTCATCAACAAGTACATCAAGAAGTTCGCCAGCATGGACTCGCAGATCATCTCCGAGCGGATCCATGACCTCTACGACATCGAGCGGCTGATTCTCAGCACGCTCCTCGGCTCCCGCATCGAAACCCTGGAGAACCTCGAGCGTGAGGTCGTCATCGTGGCGCGGAATCTCACCCCCGCGCAGACCGCGAAGCTCGACCCGAGCCGGGTCAAGGGCTTTGCGACCGACGTGGGAGGGAAGACTTCCCACACGGCGATCATTGCGAAGGCGCTAGGCATTCCAGCCGTCGTCGGTCTCGAGAACATCTCGACTTCCGCAGTGGGCGGCGACCTGTTGATCATCGATGGATTTCGCGGCGTCGTCCTGATGAACCCCGACTCCCGGACGCTCGCGACCTATCAGTCGAAAGTTGCGGATCGGGCCAAGGTTGCACGCCGCCTCCGGAAGGAGGGCGCGTTGCCATCCGAGACCATGGATGGCTACGGCATCGAGATTCACGCCAACGTCGAACTGCCCAAGGAGGTTCACACCGCGTGCAGCTTGGGGGCCGCTGGAATCGGGCTGTACCGCACCGAGTTCATCCACCTGGCCAATCCGCGTACCGGCGAAGAGGGGCACTTTCAGCACTACCGCGCGGTTCTCAAGGACGTCGGTGATCGGCCGGTAGTCTTCCGCACCCTTGACCTGGGAGCGGACAAGGGAACCGACGACCTCGACATGGCGGCCGAGGAGAATCCGTTTCTCGGCTGTCGTTCGTTGCGCTACTGCTTCTCCCACCCGGAGCTGTTTCACGCGCAACTGCGGGCCATTTTGCGCGCCTCCGCCTTGGGCACGGTGCGCATCATGCTACCGATGGTGGGCTCGGTCGACGAACTCGAGCGCGCCCGCACCATGATCGACCAAGCCAAGTTGGAGCTACGAGAGGAAGGCGTCACCTTCGACGAGGACATTCGGATCGGTATCATGGTCGAGCTGCCGTCGGCAGCGCTGATCGCCGATGCCTTGGCGGCCAAGGCCGACTTCTTCTCCGTCGGCACGAATGACTTGACGCAGTACACCTTGGCCGTCGACCGGGGCAACGAGCACGTGGCAGCTCTCTATGACTCCGCGCACCCGGCGGTGCTGCGGCTCCTGGCGGCGGTGCGCGCCGCCGGAGAGCGTGCCGGGATCCCGGTCTCCGTGTGCGGCGAGATGGCTTCCGAGCCGTTCTACATTCCCTTGCTCGTGGGACTGGGCTTTCGCAACCTGAGCGTCAGCCCGACGACCATTCCCGAGGTAAAGCAAGTCATCCGCGCGATCCGGGTGTTCGAGAGCCGTGAACTCGCATTGCGATGCCTCGCACACCCCGACCGCATCTCGATCGACCGCGAACTCCGCGCTTGGATGGCCGAGAAGCTACCGAGCATCGAGTCGCGGTAGGCCGGAGCGAACGTTTTCCGAGCTCGCTTCGGGACCCGCTTCCGACACCGCCCTGTCGCAACCTTCCGGTAACCTGACACAACCCGTCGCTACGGCAGTCGACCCGCGCGCAGCCGGCGGGGTCGCCCCTCTCCTCGTTGCCCGCGGCCCCGATTTGACGCTTTTTGACAGCGCCGGGTATTCTTCCTAGCCCGGATCGATCACGAGGCGTGGGCAAGGTCGCTGTGCGCCTGGGGCGCCGTGCTTCGTGAGTGACTCGGAGCCAAAGGCCCAGCACCGTAAGTCAGTCGAAATCTTCGGTCTCTGGTGTGCGACGGGTGCGTCCCACCTAGAAAGCCCCGGCCCATGTTCAACAGAAGGAAGTCCGTCGTCGGCCTCGACATCGGCAGCAGCGAGGTCAAGGCCGTCGAGCTGACGCAGGTTGGGGACAGCCTGAAGATCACGGGATTCGGTCACGCTCGGATTCAGTCACCAGAGCAGACCGCGACCGCCGTTCTGGAAGTTCTGGAGCGCGCGTCGATCAAGACTCGCCGCGTCTGTACCGCAGTATCGGGGCGCTCGGTGATCGTGCGGTACGTCAACTTGCCGCACATGGACGAGAGCGAGCTCAAGGGGGCGCTGCGCTACGAGGCCGACAAGTACATCCCGTTCGACGTCGACGAAGTCGCGATCGACGGCCAGAAGCTGGAAGATCTCGACGGCGATGGAGACACGGAGCGCGAAATGAAGGTGCTCCTGGTGGCGGCCAAGAAGTCGCTGCTGCAAGAGCATGTCAACTTGATCCAGGAAATGGGCCTGCAACCGGTTGCCATCGACATCGATACCTTCGCCTTGACCAACGCCTACGAACTACGGAGCCGGAACAGTCCGCGCGTCGAAGATGACGATCGCGTCGTCGCGCTGATCGACGTCGGTGCCACCAAGACCACCGTGAGCATTCTCAAGGGGAGCACGTCCTACTTCTCCCGGGAGATCTACCTCGCTGGAGATGACCTGTCGGAGGCGATCAGCCGGCAACTCCACGTGGAGCGAAACGAAGCCGAGGAACTGAAGCGCAACCCTCAGGGCCGGGAGAGCGAGCTCGAGGACGCGATGCTGCCAGTCCTCGATGACCTGGCCAACGAGATCCACCTGTCGTTCGACTACTTCGAGAACCAGTTCGACCGTGAGGTCGCGGAGGTCTTCTTGTCGGGCGGGGCGGTGCAGACCCCGGGGCTGCAGATGGCGTTCGAGCGGGTGTTCGACCTGAAGGCAACCGTCTGGGATCCCACCGAGCACCTCGAGCTACGCGGAGAGAAGATCGACGTCGAGGAGTTGCGTGCGCATGCAAGCCAGTTGCCGATCGCCGTCGGCCTCGGCGCTCGGTTGCTTGATAGCCAGTAGTTTTCTCATGGTGGGTTCGACCCTCCAGCAGCTTTCCGAAAGGTCGTTCGAGCCGTGATCAGAATCAACCTGCTCCCCCCCGAACTGCAACGCGCAGCAGGAACGCCAAAGGCGCTGTTCCTGACGCTCATCGGTGGCATCGTTGCCACCATGTTGCTCGGTGTGGCTGTGCTCTGGCTGTGGTTCAGCGTACGTTCCCTCGAGGACGACAAGAACCGGCGCCAAGTCGATGTCAACATCGCGAAGGAGAACGCCCAGGAGGTCGATCGCATCAACGAAGACATCCGGTTCTACAAGGAACGGGAAACCGCCATCCTGGAGATCAAAGAGCGCCGCGTACTGCTCGCGCCGAAGCTCGACCAACTGATCGAGCGGACCCCCGAGGGGATTCTGATCACCGAGATGGCGATGGAGACACTCGACCGTGCGGACTACAAGTGGGAGGCTAACAAGCTGCAGACTGGCGGCCGGCTCACCCTCACGTGCTTTGCCGAAGGCGCCGAGTTGACGGCACTGACCGAGTACCGCAAGGCGCTGACCGGTGAGCGAGCCTTCTACAAGAACCTCGTAGACATCTCCGCTCTGCCGGACAACTTCTTCAGCGACTTCGTCGCGATTGCCGACCCGTCATGGTCTCGAGTCAACCTCGAGGCTCCATACCAAGGGGACTTCCTGCGGTTCGTCCTCGAGCTTCAGCTGAAGGCTCGGTACGAGAAACCCGTGGCGAAGGAAGAGCCGAAGCCGGTCAAGAAGAAGAAGAGCAAGAAGTAAGGGTGTTCGCATGCGATTGACCGAGAAACAGCAGTTCGTGGTCGTGATCGTCGTGTTCGCTGTGGCGATCCTGGGCGAAGGACTCTTTGCGTACTCCTGCTTGCGGAAGCGAACCGAGCTCAAAGAGACCCGCATCAAGCTCGACCAAGAGGAGGCAGAAGCGCAAGCCAAGATCGCGATGATCCCGAAGCTCCGCAAGGAGTCGGAGGAACTCGCGCAGATCATCGAGGACTATGCCGAGATCTTGCCGACGGAGGCCGAGGTAAGCCTGGATGCCTTCCTGGAAGACATCGAGCAGTTCATCCAGGACACGAGCCTCGTGATCGTCAACGGGGCACCCGTAGAGAAGAAGTTCGTCGCGAAGAAAAAGGGGGCTCCCGAGGCTGCACGGGTCAACTTCGAGCAACACAAGTATCGTTTCCAGCTCGAAGGCACCTACCTGGACTTCGTGCGCTTCGTGAATCGTGTCGAGAACCACACCCGGTTCCTCGAGATCGTCGAGATGAAGATCGCGCCGACGGGCAAGACCGGGCGGGGAGAAGGTGGCGAAGAGATTCGCCTGGCCGAGAACTCACGCAAGACCATCGAGCTCGTGATCTCGACGTACACCTACGCTCGCCCCGTTGTCAGTGCGACCCCCGAGAGCGGAACGCCTAGGAAGTGAATCACACCATGCTTGGACGCTGCCCGAACAGAGCCGCCTGGACGAGGGTTGGACGACTCGTCGCCCTCGTGTGGGTCTTGGGGTTGGGCTCTTCTGTTGCGACCGCTCAGGAGCCGTCGGCGCCGGCCGAGGACCCGGGCGACATCTTCCTCGGGACGCCGCAGGAGGCGGATCGACGCATCAAGGACCTGGAGCGCCAGGCGCTCAGGAACTTGAACCAATCCCGCGGGCGATTGGCCGTGAACAATCTCAAGGAACTGGTGACGTTGGACCCCTACGAGAGTGACTACCACATCTCGCTGGGGGTGCTGTTCGCCGAGAGCAGCAACTTCGACGAGGCGCGCCGCAAGTTCCAAGACTTCATCGATCTCGGTGGAAACCTGGCCGTGGCTCACCTCCTCATCGCCGAGACGCACATTGCTGAAGGGCGGCGGGATAAGGCGCTGGAGCATCTCAGAAAGGCCGCGGAGAACGGCTTGAACCTGATGCGTGCGGCGCGGGAGTCGAAGCGGTTGGAGACCTTCCGCAGTGACACCGAGTTCGTGAAGCTCGGGCTGCAGCTCGAAAAGTACCAGCTCGACCTGGACGACAAGCGCGACCCGATGACGACGCGGTTCCGAAGGCCGACCGGAGAGGACTCCGAAAGCGGAGAGGATCTCGGCGCGAACCGGTGGTCGAAGGAGAAGCAGCAGGAGGTGCTCACCGCGGCCAACCGCTGTCTGATCCGCATCGAGATCTTCCTGAGCCGGGAGGACGAGGAACGGGCGATGGAAGCGTTCAAGGAGTTGAACGAGTACATCGCGCACGAAGAGAAGATCACGATTCCCGCGTTTGCGGGCGAGTTCCGCAAGATCGTCGATCAGAAGGAGCAGATCGAGTCGCGCATCAAGGAGATTCGCCTGAAGTACTACTATGGCGAGGCTCAGGGGATCGTTGACGAGATGCGCCGCGTGTTTCGCAACGAGGACTACGCGCAGATCGACATCCTCTACAAGGACATCAAGAAGATCGCGGACTCCATGCTGGCCGTGGATCCGGAGGCGCGCGAAGTGGCGGATATCGTGCTCCGGGTCGGGCAAGAGTGGCGTACGCGCGCCGAAATTCGCCAGGAGTTCTCGGGGAAGGGGCTCGCGATTCAGGGCATTGTCTACCACGAGGGGTCGCCGATCGCGATCCTCAACGATCGCGTGCTGAGGGTCGGACAGAAGTACGACAGCATGTACGTGGTCGGAATCGAGCGCAACCAGATCATGTTCAACTACAAAGGCGAGGAGATCCCTCTCGTCTTCCGCCGCTACTGATTTGCGAGCCTAGCGGGCGGCGCCAGCACCGGGAGGTGGGGCGCAGGACCCCGCGGAGCGGGTGCAGTTTACCGGAACGAGCTTGGTCGGGAGCCGCGGCTCTCGTGCCGAGCTCGTTGTCGTTCCGGGCGCCACGAGCCCCGAATCAAGCGCATGCCGCGCCCCCAGCCGCGGCGCGGTGGCTCATGAGCCAAACTCCTACAGTCCGGCGAGCATCTTCCCGATAGCAGGATCAGCGCTTCGACTTTGGATTCCTCGAGAGTCGGTAGGCGCATCCTCAACGGAAGCGTGTTGTGTTTGGAGGTATGGATGTTTGCCCACGTGTGTTCCTCGGGCAGGTTGGGTCTGGCCCTGGCGTTCCTCGCTGCGGGGTTCGTCTACTTGGGTGGCGCGAATCCCGCGGTTGCCCAAGAGGACCCGTTGGTATCTGGAGGTCGTCCACGACGCGCGGACACTCTGGAGTACATCACGATCGACGTGCGCGACAAGGACCTGCGTGAGGTCCTGCAAGGGATCGGTCGCCAGGTTGACATCAACATCGTCGCCGACCCCGAGGTGAACGAGAAGGTGACGATCTCGCTCGATTCGATCGAGTGGCGTCAGGCGTTGAGCGTCATCGCGCGTCAAGCGAACTGCAAGATTCTGTTCGAAAGCCCGCGTCTGATTCGCTTCAGCCAACCGCCAGCCATCAGCATCGAGTTTCAGGATGCGGATCTGAAGGTCGTGCTGGACCTACTCGCCAAGCAGAGCGGCGCCAACATCGTCATTGCCGAGGACATCACCGGCAAGGTGTCGCTGTCGTTGCGCGATGTGCCGTGGCGCGACGCGCTCGACACGATCGTCAAGACTGCTGGCTACGTCACCGTCGAGGAGTCGGAAGGGGTAACCGACATCATTCGAGTCGTGCGGGCGGAGACGCTGAAGAAGAACCTGCTGACGCGGGTTTTCCGGCTGCGGCACGTGCGGCCACCGGAACGCTACGAGGCGATCATCGCCGACGTCGAGAAACAGACCATCGACCGACAAGGCTCTGGGAAAGTCGCGCTCGAGGAGGAGTTCACTCTGCTCCGGGCGCTGAAGAAAGCGCTGTCCGAGGACGGCGAGATGGACTTCGACGTCGCGACGAACACCTTGATCGTCAAGGACGTCGAGCCGCGGCTGATCGAGATGGAGCGCCTGATCGAGAACGTGGACGTCGAGCAACCTCTCGTCCAGGTTCAGGTGCGCTTCATTTCGACGAGTAGCGACGACGTCCTGGAGCAGGGCTTGAAGTTCGATCTGCCGGACACTCCGGCGCGCGAGGGCCTGCGGATCCGAGCGTTTGCCGCGGAACCCGCGAGCAACTTCGAGCAGGACGGTATCAGCACCGGGAGCGTATCGCTGTTCTCCAGTCCGATCGAGGTCAACGGCGGGACGTTCCCGTTCGACTTGGGCCGGATCAACTCGTTCCGCCACGGCAACTTCGAGGCGCTCGGAGTTCTGGACTTCAGACAGACCCAGATCCTGCTCAGCATGGTTCGCGATGACGACAACTCGAAGATCATCCAAGAGCCCAAGCTGACCACCCTGGACAACCACCCGTCGACGATCTTCGTCGGTGAGTCGGTTCCGTTCGCGGTGCAGCAGGTGAAGCAGGACCAGAACGGGAACATCAGCGTATCGATCGACGAGAACGATCGCTCGCCGATCAACGTTGGGTTCACGCTCTACATCAGCCCGCATGTCGTTCCCGGCACGGACACGATCCACATGAACGTGATTCCGAAAGTCAGCAGCCTGACGGGAACGACTTCGCCGCTCGACGGGTTCGATCGCTTCAGTTTCGCCGACCCAGGCACCGCCAACGAGACGTTCATCGATCTCCCGCGGGAGGCGTCGCAGACGATCGTGACGTACTTGCGGGTCGAGAGCGGTCACACGGCCGTGATCGGCGGTCTGCATACCGAGCGCAAGTTCGAGATCGAGACCCGGGTTCCGGTGCTGTCGTCGGTTCCGGTCGTTGGCAACCTGTTTCGCTGGAAGCGGAAGGCAACCACGATCGACCACCTGCTGATCCTCATCACCCCGCGTAAGATCGCGACGACCGAAGTGTCGGACGAGCAGTACGAGGCGGCGATCGAGGAAGCCATGAAGTACGACTACTTCCTCCGCAAGTACGGTGAGAGCTCCGACAAGGACATGGACAAGTAGCGGCCAAGAAGCACCTTCCGATTCGAGGAACGAGGAGCCGCGGGCGGCCGAGTGAGCCCGCGGCTCTTTTCATTGGCCGAGTTGGGCCCTGCGGTCGATCGCCAGCCGGCGATTCCCCGGGTGCGGCTGCTGCCGGGCCTTGGACGTAGCTGTAACGCGCTTCTCCACAACATTTTACACGGGGTGTGACCGGTCGGTTGGAAGGTCCCGGACGGCCGCAAGCCGTGGCGACGCCGAAGCCAGCCACAGGCCGCGGAACACGGCGCCCCCCCTCAACACCGCACCTGGCGCGCACTTGCCGTAGACACTCTCGCTCAGGTCGCTACACTCGCGCGCTCGTTCTGAGAGAGCGGATCCCCACGGGCAACCCCAGGGAAGTGTATGAAGCGGCTGTTGGTCAACGTGCTGGAGCAGGACGAGTGCCGTGTGGCGATCGTCGACGAGGGCACACTGCTCGAGTACTACCTCGAGGAAACGCGCGAGCGCAGCCTTCTCGGGAACGTCTACCTGGGCCGCGTCGTGAACGTCGAGCCGGGAATCCAGGCGGCCTTCGTCGACATCGGCGAGTCCAAGAGCGCATTCGTCCATGTGTCCGATGTGATCCCGGCCTACGCGGGCGCCGATGGGATCCCCTTCGAGCGTTTTCAGGATCGTTTCGACGCCGATCGTAAGGTGCTCATTCAGAGTATCTTGAGGAAGGGCCAGACGGTCCTGGTCCAGGTTTCGAAGGACTCCATTGGGCACAAGGGACCGACGGCGACCTGTTACGTCAGCCTTCCGGGACGCTACTTGGTGTTTCTGGCGGGCATGGGTCGCACCGGCGTTTCCAAGAAGATCGAGGACGCGGACCAGCGCGACCGGCTCCGGAAAATGGCGGAGTCGCTACCCGCTGTCGACTACATCGGGGTGATCGTTCGCACCGCCGGCGCCGACCAGCCCAAAAAGGACCTGGAGCGCGACCTTCGGTACCTCAAGCAGGTCTGGCTCGGGATCGTGAAGCGCGCCAAGACCGACGCGGCGCCTTGTCTCCTCTATCAGGAGAGCGACCTAGTGATCCGGACGGTTCGGGATCTGTTCGACCCGGAGGTCGAGGAGATCCTGGTGGACTCCGAACCGGTCGCCCAGCAAGTCCGCGAGTTCCTGCACAGTGTCATGCCCAAGTTTGCAAATCGCGTCCACTGCTACAGTTCCGAGACTCCTCTTTTCTATCGCTTCAACGTTGAAAAGGAGATCGACAATATCTACGATCGCAAGGTTCCGTTGCCGAGCGGCGGCAGCCTGGTGATCGATGAGACCGAGGCACTGGTCGCCATCGACGTCAACTCCGGTCGATACCGCAAGGAAGACGACCTCGAGAAGACCGCGGTGTTGATCAACTCGGAGGCAGCGCGCGAGATCGCACGCCAGCTCCGGCTGCGCGATCTGGGTGGGGTCGTCATCTGCGACTTCATCGACATGGTCGAGGCCAAGAACCGGCGACAGATCGAGCAGGTGCTCCGCGATCAGGTCCGGCGGGATCGGTCGAAGACTTGGCTCAGCCGCATGTCGCGTTTCGGGATCATCGAGATGACGCGCCAACGGCTACGTCCCTCGAAGGACCGGGTCGCGCGCGAAGTGTGTCCGACCTGTCATGGTCGGGGGACGATTCGCAGTGCGCGCAGCGTTGCCACCGGGATCTTTCGTCAGCTGCGTCGGGGGCTGCACGACCGCGTGAACCAAGAGGCCGTGGTGACGGTCGGCAACGACGTGCTCGAGATCCTGGTCAACCAGAAGCGGGCGGACCTGCTCGAGCTGGAGACCAAGGCCGGTAAGAAGATCGTGATCAAGCCCGACGCGCGCTTCGGCAACGAAGAGTATTCGGTTCAGTTTCGCTGAGCGCGTGACACTCGCAGCGGGACGAGAGAAAAGATAAGCCAAGGTTCCGCGGCGGACGAGTCTTCTGCCGGGCGGGCCGGGACAATGGGTCCGGAGCAAGGCTCCGCGGTCCGAGTTGGAGGAGAGTTTTCATGATCGCAGTGATCAACGATCGCGGCCGACAGTACCGCGTCGCCGAGGGCCAGACCCTGTTTCTAGATCGTCGCGAGAACGCGGCGGGGGACCGCATCGAGTTCGATCAAGTCATGTCCATCGAGGACGGCGCCGATTTTCGCGTGGGCCGTCCGCTGATTTCCGGGGCGCGTGTGGTTGCCGAGGTGCTCGCCGAGACCAAGGGGCCAAAGCTGATCTTCCACCGCTTTCGGCGGCGCAAGGGATCGCGCACCCGCTCGGGACATCGCCAGCGCTTCACTAAGGTACGGATCGAGAGTATTCAGGGCTGAGCGCTCTCGAGCCGCCGAGCGCCAACCAAGCGTTGGTGCGGTTCGACGAGTCGCGCACGCAGCCGGGCGCGGCGCCTTTACCGGCGTTTGCGCGGTTGCCCTGGAGTTGCTAATGGCCGCGCAAGGTTGGCGCGGGTCGCCACGCAAGTTCGCGTGGGCAGGAATTCGAATTCGAGGAGAAGCCAATGGCTCACAAGAAGGGGCAAGGTGCCTCGCGTAACGGTCGCGACTCGAACCCGCAGTTTCGCGGGGTGAAGATGTTCGACGGCCAGGTAGTCAAGACGGGGAACATCCTGGTTCGCCAACTCGGTACCGTCTTCAGTCCCGCGGCCAACGTGGGCATGGGTAGGGACTACACCCTCTTTGCTCTGTGCCCTGGGCGCGTGAAGTTCGGGACTCGGCGTCGGGTCAGCGTCGTTCCGATGGAAGACGCGGTCTAGTCCCAGATCAAGCGCGTAAAGCGCTTGCCTTGGGCCTAGATTCTCTCCGAGGGGCTGGCCGACAACGTGGGCGCTCACTTCGTGGACGAAGCCAACATCGTGGTACGAAGCGGCGCCGGGGGCTCGGGCTGCGTGTCGTTCCGACGAGAGAAGTTCGTGGCTCGAGGCGGCCCCGATGGCGGGGACGGCGGGCGCGGTGGCCATGTCTACCTCGAGGCCAACGTGCACATGAGTACGTTGCTCGATCTGGGGCGTCAGCACCTCTACGAGGCCCAGCGTGGACAATCCGGCATGACCCGCAACTGCACGGGGCGGCAGGGGGAGGATCTGTTCCTCCAGGTGCCGGTCGGGACCATCGTCCGGGATCGCAAGACCGGCGAGTTGCTGGGCGATCTCACCGAAGTCGGCCAGCGGATCCTCGTCGCGGAGGGAGGACGGCCGGGACGCGGCAACAAGGCCTTCGCTCACGCAACCTATCAGACGCCGCGCCTGGCCGAGACCGGCGCCGACGGCGAGCAGCGCGAACTCGCACTCGAATTGCGGCTCATGGCCGATGTCGGACTGTTGGGTTTACCCAATGCCGGCAAGTCGACGTTCCTGGCACAGGTCTCGGCCGCCCATCCCAAGATCGCAGACTATCCGTTCACGACGCTAGCACCGCAGCTCGGCATCGCGGAAGTCGGCCCGGACCGCAGGTTGGTCATTGCCGACATTCCCGGCCTGATCGAGGGCGCCAGTCGTGGCGCTGGCTTGGGCATCTCGTTCCTGCGACACCTCGAGCGGACCCGCACACTGCTCCACCTGATCGACAGCTACGATCGAACCTTGGAGCAGTTGGTCCACGACTTCCGGGTCATCCGAACGGAGCTGCTCGAATACTCCGGTGAACTCGCCAAGCGTCCCATCATCAACGTCCTGAACAAGCTGGATCTGTTGCCCGAAGGGGAGGGGCAGCGACTGCTGGCCGGCTTTGCGACCACGATCGGGGAGCCGGTGATGCCGATGTCCGGGGCGACGGGCAGCGGGGTCCGCGCGATCCTCGAGGCCGCTTGGCGACTCCGCGCGTCGGTCATGGCTGACGATTCTGCCGCGTCTCAGGCGTCTTGATTCCACCCGAGTCCCTTCAGCTCCCTGCCCCCAACTGCCCCCAAGCAGGCCCCTGAGCCCTGTCCGATACCGCCTCGATTGGGCCGATAAGGAGTCAACAGGGGTAGCCGGCGGCGCCCTCGTTCGTCGCTTGGTGAGACGCGGGCTATACTGAGAGGGGAGGCTGTGCCCCCCTGGGGATCCTCCCCCAACCTACTCCGCTGGCTCCCGGGAGAGCTTCATGGAACTGCACGAGATGCTCCGGAAGATGGTGATCGAGAAGGCCTCCGACCTCTTCATCAAGGTAGGCGGCCCGCCCTCGCTCCGCATCGATGGTCGGATTTGCTTCCTCGACACGGAAGAACTCACGATCCAGGACACCCAAGAGATCTATGAGATCATCGAAGACGCCCGGCGCGAGCCCCTGAGCAAGGGCATGGACGTAGACACGGCCTACGAACTGCCGGGAATCGGACGCTTCCGGGTGAGCATCTTCCGGCAGCGTGGCTACATGGGATTCGTCTTCCGACACATTGCCTCGCACGTCCCCAGCTTCGACAACCTGGCCCTGCCCCAGGAGGTGCTGGTCAAGCTGTGCGACCTGTCTCGCGGTTTGGTGCTGGTGACGGGCAACACCGGCTCCGGCAAGTCGACCACTCTCGCTGCCATGATCAACTACATCAACGAGACCCAGAACCGCCACGTCATCACGGTCGAGGATCCCATCGAGTTCATCTTCAAAGACAAGAAGTCCATCATCGATCAGCGAGAGATCGGGATCGACACGGATGGCTTCCTGTCGGCTCTGAAGCACGCCCTGCGGCAGAGTCCGGACGTGATCCTGATCGGCGAGATGCGCGATCGGGAGACGATGGAGGCGGCGCTGTCGGCGGCCGAGACCGGTCACCTCGTGCTTTCCACGCTGCATACCGTGAACTCCACGCAAACGGTCGAGCGCATCATCAACTACTTCCCGCCCTACCAGCACGAGCTGATTCGACTCCAGCTATCCTTGTCGCTGGCGGGGGTCATCTCCCAGCGCCTCGTGCCGAAGAAGCACGGCCGCGGTCGAGTGCCTGCGGTCGAGACCATGATCGCGAGTCCGACCATACGCGACATGCTGCTCCAAGGCCGCACCACCGAACTGTATGGTGCGATCAAGGATGGCGAGTACTTCGGGAGTCATAGCTTCAACCAGACCCTGCGGCGTCTGTATCAGACCGATCAGATCAGCCTCGAAGACGCGATGGCGGCCTCCGACTACCCCGAGGAGCTCAAGCTGGAGCTCAAGGGGGTCTACAAAGGGGCCATGGTCGCCGACTTCAACTTCGAGTACTGAGCCTTCGGGGTCGGAACCCCGGACGGATCCGCTGGCGGCCCAGCTGCCCAGCACCGGTGACAACCGGGCGCGGGTAGGGTGTTTCGGCAGCGCGTCGGTTACTCTATACGCATGGTCGACACTCCTCCGTTGGCACCCTTTCGGATTGCACGCTTGTCTCCGCCGGGCCGCGGCGCCATCGGCGTGATCGAGGCGATCGGCCCCGGCGCCGAGCACGCGGTCGCTCAGATGTTCCGCCCTCGGCGTCGGGTTGCCCGCGACGAGCCGGTGGTCTACGGCCGGTTCGTCGACGGTCGCGGACGCACGCTGGACGACGGCTTGCTGATTCGCGTCGCTTCCGCACCCGCGACCCTCTGGCTCACACCTCATGGCAACCCGATATTGATCGAGCGTCTGCTCGAGGTGCTCGAAGACCTGGGCGGTGTTCGACAGTTGGCCCCGGTGTCGCGCTTGCTGGACCACGCGACGCGCGGGCGCATCGCGCATGAGGCCTACGAGACCATCGCTCACGCGCGCACTGCCGGCGCCGTGGCCTTCCTGCTCGAGCAAGCCGACATTGGGTTTGCCGCCTGGGCCGAGCGGGCGCGCCACGCCGCAGAGGTCGACCCGGACGAGCTCGAGCAGCTGCTCGCGCACGCCCGTCTCGGACGCGCGCTGCTCGAGCCAGCGACCGTGGTCCTCGCGGGGCCGCCGAACGCGGGCAAGAGCACCCTGTTCAACCGCTTGGTCGGCGAAGCTCGCGTCGTGGTCCACTCCGAGCCCGGCACCACGAGGGATCTGATCCAGGAAGTCATCACCCTCGGAGACTATCCGATTCGCGTCGTCGACGGCGCGGGCCTGCGATCGCCGACGGATGCGGTGGAGCGAGAGGGGGTGAATCGCATGCGCGAGGCCATCCGGCATGCCGACCTCGTGATCTGGATGGGACCCGCTGAGGCGTGGCGTCCCGACGATCGATCTCCTGCCGACTTGTCCGCGCTCCGGGGTTCGACGGCTGGAGGTTTGGCGTTGCACATCATCTCGAAAGCCGATCAAATCCGCGCGCGTCAGGAGTCGCCGGGGCCCACCGACGGGTCGGCCCTTCGGGTGTCGGGACTCACTGGCGAAGGCGTCGAAGGCTTGGCGTCGGCGATCGTGAGCGCACTCTTCGGGGGCCCGCTCGCGCCGCGTGGAGTAGCGGTTCCGTTTCTTCCCCGGCATGAAGCCCTGCTGCGAGGCGCCCTAGTCCAGACGCGTGCCCGGCAGGACGCTCGACCGACGCTCGCCCGCCTGAACACTCACGACGATGATGAGTCGAGGTCGGGAACGTGAGTCATGGACCGGGCGTCGTGCGTCGCCTGTTGAGACTTCGGGGATCGGTCCACTGACGAGGGAGCCGTATGTCCGTGACCCAGATCTGCGACACCGAGACGACGGCCAGGCTCCTCGATGCCTTCCTCGCGGACCTGGAGCACAGGGTGACCGAACCCGGCTGGGCGCTGGTTGGCATTCAGCGCCGTGGCGACCTACTCGCCGAGCGATTGCGGTCCCGTGTTCGCGCCCGGGGAGGACCTGAGCTCCCCTTCGGTGTGCTCGATATCACCTTGTACCGCGATGATTTCAGTCCCGGCCGTACGCAACCGACGGTGCGGCCCAGCCAGATTCCGTTCGATGTGGAGGGCGCGAGGATCCTGCTCATCGACGACGTGTTTCAGACCGGTCGCACGATTCGCGCAGCGCTGCAGCAGATCTCGGACTTCGGGCGACCCCGACAAGTCGCGCTCGCGGTCTTCATTGATCGTGAGCAACGGGAGTTGCCGATCTGCCCAGACCACGTGGGGGTCTTGATCGCCCGCGACCCTGAGGATCGGGTGCAGCTTCGGCTCCAGGAGATCGACGGTCAGGACGAAGTCGTCGTGCTCGGAGGACCCGCGCATGCCTGACCCGAGCGTCGAGCCGCGGCCGTGGTGGCGCAAAGATTTGCTCGACATTCAGCGGCTGACTCGGGCCGAGATCGAGTACCTCCTCGACACAGCGCGCAGCTTTCGCGAGGTCAGCACCCGCAGCGTGAAGAAGGTGCCAGCCCTGCGCGGACGCGTGGTCGTGAATCTCTTCTACGAGGCCAGTACGCGAACGCGCATTTCCTTCACCCTGGCGGCACAGCGGTTGTCGGCCGACGTCGTCGACTTCGCGGGTGACACGTCGAGCATGACCAAGGGGGAGACGCTTCTCGACACCGCTCGCAACATCATTGCGATGGGGGTCGACACCATCGTCATCCGGCATCCTGCGCCCGGCGCTGCGCACTACCTTGCGGAGCAAGTCGGTGTTTCGGTCATCAATGCCGGTGACGGCGCGCACGCTCACCCGACGCAAGGGTTGCTCGACCTCTTTACGGTGCTGGATCTCCGCGGTGCGGTCGAGGGGTTGCGAATTGGAATCGTCGGCGACGTGGCTCACAGTCGGGTAGCGCGCTCGGACCTCTGGGCCTTTCGCCACTTCGGAGCGCAAGTCGTTCTCGTCGGGCCACCGACTTTGGTTCCTTCGTCGTTTCGACAGCTCGGCGCCGAGATCCACCACTCCCTCGACGACGTACTCCCCGAACTCGACGTCGTGATCCTGCTTCGGATCCAGAAGGAGCGGCAAGGGCAGGGCCTGTTCCCGTCGCTCGAGGAGTACGCACGGCTCTTCTGCATGAACCAGGAGCGCTTGGATCGAACCCGTGACGGGGCGATCGTACTGCATCCGGGCCCCATGAACCGCGGGATCGAGATCACACCGGAAGTGGCGGATGGCTCGCGTTCGGTGGTGCTTCCGCAGGTCACCAATGGCTTGGCGGTTCGTATGGCGGCGCTCTATCTGACGGTCGGAGGGGGCCAATGAGCCGTTGGCTGCTTCAGGGGGGAAGGGTCGTCGATCCGGCCAACGGTCGCGACGAGACCCTGGATCTGCGCATCGAGGCTGGCCACGTGACCGCGCTTGGCCGACTCAGCGTGCTCCCGGATGAGACGGTGATCGACGCTCGCGGGTTGCTCGTGACCCCCGGACTCGTGGACCTCTGTGTCCACCTTCGCGAGCCAGGATTCGAGGACATCGAGACGATCCGCAGTGGCGCGCAGGCGGCGCTCGCCGGCGGTTTCACGACGATCGCGGCGATGCCGGACACCGACCCCCCGGTCGACAGTGAAGCCACCGTGGCCTACATCCGTTTGAAGGGTGAAGCGGCGAGGGCGGCACGGGTGTATCCGGTCGGTGCCCTGACGCAAGGGCGCCAAGGGGAGCGCTTGAGTGAAATGGCGGGAATGGCTCGAGCCGGTGCCGTGGCGTTCTCCGACGAAGCGGCCTGTGTGGACCGTTCCGTAGTGTTTCTCCGCGCGCTCCGCTACGCCCGCATGGTAGGGAAGCCAGTCCTGACGCGCTGCGAAGACGCAGGCCTGCGCGGACAAGGGGTTGCCAGTCCTGGGTTGATCGCCGACATGATGGCACTGCCGGCGATTGCCCCCGGGACCGAGGAGATCATGGTAGGGCGCAATCTCTACCTCGCGCGCCAAGAGCAGGGACCGCTGCATCTGCTTCACCTTTCCACGGCGGAATCGCTTCGTCAGCTGGTGGCCGCACGCGAACGGGGTGTGCAGGTCAGCTGCAGCGTCACTCCTCACCACCTGCTGTTCACCGAAGCGTCGATCGAAGGGTACCCGGCGATCTACAAGTTTCGGCCGCCGCTACGAGCCGAGCCCGACCGAGATGCACTCGTGGCAGGGCTGCGCGAAGGAACGGTCGACGCCATCTCCTCGCAGCATGCGCCCCGGGGCATGGGCGAGAAGAACCTCGAGTTCGTTTTTGCCGCGGCCGACTGCGGAGGCTTGGAGACGACTTTCGCGGTGCTCTACACCAAGCTCGTCGAAACGGGAGCGTTGTCGGCGCAGCGGCTGGTGGCGGCCCTGTCGACAGCCCCGGCCAGGATCCTGGGCACCACTGGCGGCACGCTCGCAGTCGGTGCCGTGGCCGACGTTTCGTGCTTCGACGTGACAACCCCGTGGACCATCGACCCCAGTCAGTTCTGCTCGCGATCCCACCTCAGCCCGTATGCAGGGTGGACCGTGCTTGGCCGCGCCCGGCACGTTTGGGTGGGTGGCGAGGCGCGCTTCCTCGACGGTCAGCTGCACCGTTGATCAGCGGGTATCGCCTCGTCCTACCGATCGGTTGGATGCTCGTCATCTTCGCCCTGTCGGACCAGCCTGCCGATCGCCTGGCCGCGCTGCCCCCGCTGTTTCCGCATGCGGACAAGGTCGTTCATGCGCTGCTCTATGCAATCCTCTTGGGGTGCTTCCGTTGGGCCTTCGTGCCGCGTACCCCTGCGGTCCGCTGGGTCCCGCTGAGCCTGGCATTCACCCTCGCCTACGCGGTAGTCGACGAGGTGCATCAGAGTTACGTCCCCGGCCGCTCGCCCGATGCAGCCGACCTTGCGGCGGACTTCGCCGGAGCGCTCGTGGCCGCGGCGGCTCTGGTCGCTGTGGGGCGGCGACGCGGCGCGCGTGCGGCCCACGGAACGCAAACCTGAGTCCCTCAGGGCTCGGCGCCCCCCCGGCCCTCGAACCGGCATCGAATTCGCGGACTCGAGTCGCCGTAGTCCTTACCGTCGGCCACGGTTCGACGAGTGACGCCGGCTGGCCACGGCACGGGCGCTGCCCGATTTGCGGCGGCCCGAAAATGCGGAGGATTCGGCTGGATCGGACTGTTACGATTCGACGAGGTAAAGGGGAAGCGCGAGCTGAGTTTGCTTCTTGCCCGGGTTTTCGCGAACGGAGTTCTCGACAAACCCTGCGTGGCCGCGCTTCACTGGGAACCGGGGACCCTCCTCCCTCGTCGAGGACGAGCGATCAGATCGTCGTGGAAAGGTGGTCGGTCATGAAGGCGTTTGGCTCTGTGGTTCGCATTCTGTCGTGGCGGAGTTCGACCCCGGCAGTCGCCGTCGCGGCCGTCTTGCTGCTGTGGGTAGGCAACGATTCTGTCGCGATGGCACAGAGTCGCGGGGCTACCGGCCGCAACGGCGGCGCGGTCGCGCCAAGTCGAGCGGCGCCGCCGCCAAGTCGAGTCGCGCCCAGGGGTCGAACGGCACCGGCGCCGACACGTCGCGTTGCGCCGGCACCGTCACGCCCAGCGGCCACACCTCGTGCGAACCCAGCCCCGCGCCAGGTCAGGTCGCCGGCGGTCGCGCCGCGTCAGACGCCGCGAGCGGCGTCACCCGTTGCTCCGCGAGTGGCCACACCCGGCCTTGGTCGTGAGCGCGCGCGTGACCCGCAGCCGGGTTTCGTGCGTCCCGCGCCGACGCGCCGGGCACCGGCCGAGTTCGACCGTGGACGTCAGCTTCGCGATCCCCGCGGTGCGGACGTTGGATCGTCCTTTTCCGATCGAAGAACGCCTGTCCGCGGAGGCTTCGGGGTGACGCCTGGCGACGCGCCGACCGGGCGCATCGACACGACCCGTCGAGTCGACCTCGATCCGCGTTTTCGTCCGCGCTCGGGCTCGGAGTCCGGCTTCGGCAGGTCCATCCCGGAAGGCCGTGATCTCGGATCTCGAGACCTCGGATCTCGAGACCTCGGTTATCGAGACCTCGGTTATCGAGACCTCGGTTCTGTGGGCGGGCGGTCGACCCAACTTCGGGTGGAGAGCGATCTGGTGCGCGAGATGCGCCAGCGCTTTGGTCTACGCCAACCGGGCGCTCGGAGCGAGGTGCCCAGCGATTTGCCTCCGTTGAGAGCGCCGTTCGGTGTCGTCGGGCCGCGCGTACCGACGGCGACCGACCCTGCCGCCGATCTCGGACCGACGCCGTCCCGGGGTGCCCCGTCCGCAGTCGCGTCGCCGAGGGGCCGGTTGATCCTACCGGGCGGCGAAGAGATTGCCGATTCGAGCGGGCAGCGTGGCAGCATCGAGTTCTCGCCGCGAAGCCCGCTGGGATCTCGGCGGGTAGCCTCGGGTCCAGGGGGCCTCGACTCCGGCGGAGCCGGACGCGGCATCCGGAAGCCGGTCGGCACTGCCGTCAGCCCGGTTGTCGGTAGCCGCGGTGGCACCGTCGGCGGGGTTCCGAATCCGACCGCCGTTCCGGTTCTGGGGCGCGAGCGGCCAGCCACTTCGGACCTGCTGCGCGCTACCCCCAACGGGGTACTTGGCCCGGTTCCTACTCCGGTGCCCGTGCCCGGCGGGACTGCGCCGCCGCCCGTGAGCGTGGTCACGGAGATCGTTGGCCAGGCCGGCTTGATCGGCGGATCGTCACACCATCATGGCTTGGTGCACCACCACTACCGGCATCCCCACTTCTACGTGAGCTTTCCATTCGTCGGTTACTACGCCCACTACTTTCACCCGTACGTTTCGCACTACGGGTGTGACTTCTACGGACGCTTCGGCTTCCGGTTTGGGCGCTTTCACCTCCGGCTCTACTCGGTCTGCGGCTTGCACACCGGGCACCACTACCACCATTGCCACCGCTATTCTTGCGCGCTGCACGGCTACCACCACTATCGCTCGCGGGACTGCTACCAGTGCTACCCACGAGATCATACGTACGTCATCGAACAGCGCATCGAGCGAGAGTCGCCTGAGGCGAACGAGCGAATCCAGGATCTGCGGCCGGCAGAGTTGTCCTTCTGCGAGGGATTCGTCTTGCTCGGCGCGGGCGACTACGAAGGTGCGGCGGATAGCTTCTACAACGCGTCGTTGGAGCTCCCCGAGAGCGGCTTGATCCACTTCTACCTCGGGCTGGCTCTCGCCGCGCGAGGCGAAGTGGAACTGGCAACCGCGGTGTTCGCGGAAGCCTACGAGCTGTCTCCGCGTGTCTTGACCTACTCGACGGACCCGGCGCTTCACTTTGGCGATCGCGATCGCTTTCTCGAGGTGTTAGCCAAGGTAGCCGACTATCGTCGGCTGTCGCCCGCGAAGAGCGATGGCTGGATCACCGGTGCGGTGCTGGGCTTGTTCGGCGCGCAGTCGCCCGAGGAAGTTGCCGCAGCGAAGCAATACGCTGGTGAGGCCACTCTGTTCGATCGCGAGAACGTGCTCGGACTGGCGCTCTGGGCCGAGGCTGACCGACGGGAGCGGGGCGGTGATCTCGCGGGCGAGGGTACCGGGCCGGACCTGGCCGTGCAGTTCTGGCTGGCACGACCCGCGTGCGAGTCGATCGCCGAGCTCCGCTTGGGTGCGAACTGAGTTTCGGTTCGTTGCGACGCCCTTGGGCTCGCCGCGGATCGTCATGCATGGGGGCCCGGGCGCGGGCCGATCTCGGCGCTGAAGCCGGGATCGGCCCGCGTCCTTGTTGGGGCATGCCCTGTTCAAGCCTGTCGGCGCCGGGTTAGAATCGCCCTCGGGGACTGACTCCTTGCTGCGGACGGCGGTCCACCCTGTCGGGCCGGGACACTGGGGGAGAGCGCAGGATGGGCGAGCGTGTCTACGATGAGATCCCGTATCGGCCATGGGGCTTGGAGCACCGATACGGCGATGGGGTCTTCATTCTGGCGGAGCCGGTCCTGCTGACCTACCTAGCGCGTCTCTGTGCTCCAGCGACCGTGCAGCCGAAGGTGAACGATCTGGTCGAAGTTTGCTATCGCGGCCTGCTCGAGCGCGTGTTCAGTTCCGAACTGCCGCGGGTGCGCGTCATGCAAGACACCCGCATGATCCAGTCCAGCCCGGAGGGCCGCTATTGTGGCCAGATCACGGACCCGCAGACCCGAGTGGTCACCGTGAACATCGCGCGCGCCGGCACTTTTCCTTCTCACATCTGTTTTGATTTGCTCAATCACCTGCTCGATCCTGCTGGAGTGCGTCAGGACCACGTGATCATGGATCGCGTGACGGACGCCAAGGGAAGGGTCACCGGCGCCGGCATCCACGGGACCAAGGTGGGGGGGAGCGTCGAGGGCTGCTACCTGTTGTTCCCGGATCCAATGGGGGCTACCGGTTCGTCGCTCATCCGCGCGATTCGGCATTACAAGGACTCCGTGGAGGGCGTGCCACGGCGGATCATCGCGGTGCACCTCATCGTGACACCGGAGTACTTGCGAGCGATGCGCAGCGCCCACCCAGAGGTTGTCATCTACGCGATTCGCTTGGATCGTGGCCTCAGTCCGCCAGCAGTGCTCGAGTCCGTACCGGGGACCCACTGGGAACAAGAGGTCGGGCTCAACGAGCACCAGTACATTGTCCCGGGCGGTGGTGGCTTCGGGGAGATTCTCAACAATTCCTACGTCTAGCAGATCGGGTTCATCTCATGCCGCGGGCGAGAGCTCTTTCCATCCTGCCGGGTCATACCGTCGACGTGTTGATCTCCGAGCAAGAACTTCGGCACCGCGTCGAAGCCTTGGGTCAAGAGATCTCCAAGGAGTACGACGGCAAAGACCCGGTGTTCATTTGCGTCCTCAAGGGCGCGTTCATGTTCATGACCGACCTCGTTCGTTGCCTGGACTTCCCGCTGTCCATCGACTTCCTGCGTGTCTCGAGCTACGGAAACCAGTTCGTGACGTCTGGCGAGGTCAAAATGGAGCTCGACTTGGCGGGGTCCATCGCCAACCGTCACGTCGTCCTGGTCGAGGACATCGTCGACACCGGGCTCACCCTGGATTACTTGAAGAAGAACCTGCTGACCCGCAGCCCCGCGAGTCTCCGAGTGTGTTCGCTCCTTCACAAGCCCGCGAACAACGTGAAGATCTCGAACGTCGAGTACGTTGGTTTCACCATTCCCGGTGACTTCGTGGTGGGTTACGGCCTCGACTACCAGGGGTACTACCGGAACTTGCCCTACATCGCGCGGATCACTGAGCGCAAGTAACTGAGCGCAAGTAACTGAACGCAAGTAACTGAACGCAAGTAGTGGCCGGTCGATGAGAGCCTGAAAACCGAACTCGAAGAGCCGTGTCCGAGGCGCCGTTCCTCCGAGTCGCCGCCCCTCCGGGGCGAGCGGGCGGCGGCGCTGCGGGGAAGTCGCGAGCCCCGAAGTGACCTGAGGGCAACTCCGAGGGACCCTGTGGGCCTGGCCCCCGTTCCAGGCTCCCTGGTGAACATTTCGTTCTGTGGGCGACAAAGGCCGCTGTCCAGCTTGGCTCCTGGCGTCTCCAAGTGTATTCTTGACCGACGATTGCAGTCGCATTGCCCCGGCTTCTCGCGAGCGGCATGGATCATGCTAAAGCTCCGGAAGTGCGGCAGAGTGGGTGAACCCCACGAGTTGACTGTCGCGGTCTCGGTCTGCCCAAGGGTTGGCTTGGCCCCCGCGAGCGCGCGCAAGGAGATCTTCCCATGTCCCAAGAGACGTCGTCCCGGGGTTCGTCCGGTTTGCGAGTGACCCCACTGCAGGCGCCGGCCGACGCAACCACCCCTGCCGCGGCCAGGACGCGGGAGCGGGTGTTTCTCGAGCGCTTCCAGCGCAACTTCGAGCGGCTCACGCAGGTTTACTCGCCCGTCGACCGCAAGACCTATCCGACCAAAGGGGTTCCCGGGATCGCCGACGATCCGTACCCGCGACTCGTCGAGGTCCTGCGCCACAACGGCTTGTTCGATCCTGCACTGCTCGACGCGCTACCCCACAATCGGTCGCTACGCTACGAACTACCCACGGGGGGGTGGCTCCGACGAGCGAAGCCCAAGGTCGTTGTCGCGGCAACGGCCCGCAGCCCGTTGGGTGAACTGGCGCGCCTCGGTGGGGTGCTCGCGCCGCAGGGGCGTGAGCCTGTGCAGGAGTTCGTCAATGAGCAGGTGCGGGCGCCCGGTGCCTATCACGTGCTCGGAGTCCTTTCGACCGTGGGTTGGGACGAGGCGCTTTGGGATCAGGTGCCGCGCGGCGAGAACTACGCCGTGGTCCTGGTCGAGCAGCGCGGTGGAGCGGGCTGGCGGGTGGAACACTCGCTCCCGAAGGAATTGGCCAGCATACTCTCCTTGTTCGACCCGGAGGACCTGGACGAGAAGGTGGCGCGCACGTTCTACTGGGTCACCCAGCAACCCGAGCTGAAGGTTCCGGGCGGTCACCTCGACGTGGGGCGGGTTTCGTCGCTACTCGGGGTAACGCGTTCGGTGCTCGACCTGGCGCTGCAGCAGATCCAACGGGAAGATTCGACTCTCAAGGTCGCGCAAGTTGGGGGTCGTGAGATTCTCAAGCGTGACCGCTACTGAAGGCCCCACCGATGCTCCTGGACCGTCTGAAGCAACTGTTCCAACGCAAAGAGATCCCCCGCGACGCGAAGGATTTGATCAACAACTCGACCGACGTTCGGGACCTGCTGGAAGGCCTCGACAGCCTCATCACGCAGAACGAAGTCGAAGTCGAGAAGATCAACGAGGAGATCGCTGCGCTCGAGGAGGTGGAGTCTCGGGAGATGGGGCGCGTGCGCTCGGGGGAACTCCCCGAGCGGAGCAAGAACAACGTTTTGCGGCGGATCCAGCGCCTGCGCAAGCAGATGGACAACTTGGAGGAGCGTCAGCGAATCTACAATCGCAACATCAACCTGCAAATCGACCTCGTGGGTCGGGTGCAGGCACTCGATGCCATGGAGTTGCGAGGTGTCGACGAGGACAAGATCGACGAGATTCTCGCCGACTACGAAGATGAGCTCACGCGCTACCAAGGCGTGATGGATTCCGAGAATCTGTCCGTGGGCGACTTGGACCGAATCCTCGACGACTCCAAAGATTTGGCCGCGCTCGAGGCGGAAGTCATGGGAGTGCCACCGACCTCCGCAGAGCCGGTACGGAAGGCCGCGCAACCGGCCCGCCGCGATGGGGCGGTAGAGTCTGCCAAGGCCGAGCCGCCTCCGGGGGCCAAAGCGACAGACGGGGTCGAAAGGGAGGCGACGCGAGATCGTCCCACCGCCCAACAGGCGCCCGCGCAAGGTGAGAACGGGTAATGGGTATCTTCGAGCGACTCTTCGGCGGATCTCAGAAGGTAGACCTCGAGGAACTGCGGGCTGCCTACCAGCAAGTCGAGAAAGACCGACGCCGCGTTCGCCGCGAGGTTCGGCGCTGGGAGCGTCAGAGGAAGAAGATCGTCGACCGAATGAAGGACGGGCAGCGCGCGGGCAACAAGGGTGAGATCGACTACCTGTGGGACGAACTCAAGGAGCATCGCAAGCTGGGCGGCGATCTCCGGCGTGAAGCTCGCGTGTACAACCTCGAGGGACTCGCGCTGCGACGAACCATGGTGGCTCTCGAGCGGTTGGAGAGACGGCAAGACAAGTCGAGCGCCCGGAGCCTCCTGGATCGCATTCAGCGTTCGGGGCTGGCTGAACGTTTGTCGATCGATCGGGCAGATGAGGTGGCCTACCTGCAGGAGGTCAACTCGATTCTCGATGACTTCGCGGGCGAGGCCGAGGAGGAAGGCGATGATCCCGAGAAGGCGTTGTTTCTCGCGCAGCTCGATCGGATCGCACGAGACGAACAGGCCGGGGAACTCGACAAGGCCAGGGAACTCGAGGTGGAGTTGCTCCAGGAGTTCGATCTCGACGCCGAAGCCGAGTGAGGTGCGGTTCTCGAAGTGTCGACCACGGTCGATCAGTGGAATCCTCCGGGGCGTCAGCAAGGCTCTCGTTACCCGGGGCAGCGGGGTGGATCGGAGTACTCTCCGTGGGATTGTTCAAGTCCAAGGATGAGCGCCGGATCGAGCGCGAAATGGAGATACGCAAGGGGATCAACCTCATCAAGCGGAATCTCCGCGACCTCGAACGGAACGAGACCGACTACGTCAAGAAGGCCCGACGGGCCTTGCAGATGGGCTCGCAAGACCAGCTGAAGTTTCTGAAGCAGACGATCAAGCGCACCGCCGCGCAGCGCCGCATGATGGAACGCCAGCTCCTCAACATCGAAACCGCGCTCCAGATCAAGAACCAGACCGAAGCGCACGCGCAGTTCGCGCAGGCAATGCGGGCGGTGTCGATGTCGATCGGCGAGATGTTCGGGGCCACTGATCTGACCTCGACGACGAAGGAGTTCGAGAAGGCCATGTCCAAGGCGCAGTCGCTCGAAGAACAAATGGACCTGTTCCTCGACATGTCGAGTTCGGCCATGGGCTACGAAGGCACTGGCGAAGAGATCGTCTCGGACGAGGAGATCGACCGCTTGGTCGAGGACGAGGCGGTTGCGGCCGAGTCCGGGAGCGAACTGGATCAGAGCATCGAGCGGGGGCTCGCCGATGTGCGCCGGGAACTCGGCAAAGAGGAACGTTGAGCCTCGAGTTCCATCTCACTCACTACGAGCGCTATCGCCAGGAAGGCATCGACGCGCATCGCGCCGGCAAGCTCGATCGCGCTCGCTTCTGCCTACTGAAGGCGGCTGAGCACCTGTTCAAGCTGTCGGAGTCGAGCCAGGGACGGCTGAAGGAAGAGCGCACGCGCCGCGCCCAAGAACTGCTCGACATGGCTCAGAGCATTCCGGCGAGTCCCGTCGCGGCGTCAGGACGGGCGCCGGGGAACTCGGGGGGCGCCCGCCGCGGCCACGCAGCGGCGCCCACCGGCGGGGCGTCGACATCCGGCGTGCGCGAGGACGAAGAGGGCACCGACGACGGTGATCGCTTCATCGTTCCCGAGGAGTCGTCCGTTCGCTTCGAGCACATTGCGGGGCTCGACGAGGTCAAGGAAGAGATTCGACTCAAGATCATCTACCCCTACCAACATCCCGAGCAAGCCAAGAAGTATGGGGTGTTGGGGGGGGGCGGAATCTTGTTTTATGGTCCACCCGGCACCGGCAAGACATTCTTGGCGCGAGCCGTGGCGGGAGAAACCGACTGCCCGTTCTACTCCGTCAAGCCATCGGAGATCTTGTCGAAGTGGGTAGGGGAGGCGGAGAAGAACGTCGCCGCCATGTTTGCCTCCGCACGCGCACGAGAGAAAGCAGTCATTTTCATCGACGAGATCGAGGCCCTCGCGCCCCGGCGTTCGGAGAACCAATCGAGCGTCATGGCGCGGTTGGTCCCGCAGATCCTCGCGGAACTCGAGGGGTTCGCCGGGCGGCGTGAAGGCCTGCTCTTTCTCGGAGCCACGAATGAGCCGTGGAGCCTCGATCCTGCCATACTCAGACCGGGTCGATTCGACGAGCGGATCTACATCGGCCCACCGGACCCGCCGGCGGTACTGAAATTGCTGGAGATGAACCTCGAGGATCGCCCCCTGGCACCGGACGTGGACCTCGCGCGCTTGGCCGAGTTGCTTCGCGGCTACACCGGGGCAGACATCCGAAATCTCTGCCGCAAGGCAGCGGACCGAGTGTTTCGGCAGGCGATCGAGACCGGGACGGACCAAGTGATCGACGAGTTGACACTACTCTCGCTGGTCCAAGAAGTGCCTCGATCCGTCTCGGACAAGGACCTGCGTCGTTTCGAGGCGTATCGGGACGGAAGGTAGGCTCGGTGTCGACCGAACTGCTGAGCTGGCTGCGGGAAGGCCCCGGACTCGCCGTGCGTTTGCGCGGGCGCGGCGCCTTCGGGGGCATTGGGCAAGTGCCGGTCGGCGTCCGGGCGGTCGACGTCCGTAACGATCTGCCCCTGCTCGGTGCCGGGGCGCCGCTTCCCGACGATGCGATCTTGGTCCGGGACACCGATCTGTCGGTGGTGATCACCGTGCCCAAGGCCTCCGATCGCGGTGGCTTTTCCGGCTCCTTCGTGTTGACGGTCCGAGTGGCTCCGCCGGGGTCGCGGACCGCGGTTCTGTTGCTCCGAGATCGGGTTCTCGTGCAGTCCGATCGCTTTGGGGCCGACGACCTCGCCGAGATCCTGCGCCCCGTGGTCGCGAAGCGGCTCGACCTCCTGCTTGCCAAGGCGTCCTGGGATGGGGACGGCGGCGTGCTCGAGCAGTTTCGCGCCGACGGCTTCGTCGAAACGCTGCTCGCCGAGCCGCTGTTCGAGGTTGGCATGAGCCTCCGCGGGGTGTCCGGCTTCGCCGTCGAATCGGAAGCCCTCGAGGAGGTCCGCCAGCGGGAGTCCGAGATACGGCGCGAAACGGAGCGAATCCAGCGGCGCCTCGACTTCCTCGAACTGTGGAAGCGGGAGGAGACGGGCCAAGCACTGGCGCATGCCGAAGTCAAGCGCCTCGCTTCCCACCTGCGACGCGAGGGCTTGTTGCGCGAGATCGAGCGGGAGCAAGAGATCACGGCGCGAAGACTCGACGCCCACCAAGAAGAGGCTCGGGCGCGCGCCCAGCTCCGGCGGATGCTCGAGCGCGAACGGATCTCGACGCAGGCGGAGATCGACAGTGCGCAACTCGAGTACGAGATCGAGCGCGCCAAGCAACTCAAGGAGGTGCTCGATCGTCACGGCCTGCTCGCGATCGTGGGACAGCTGGGCGACTCACCGCACGCGAGCCAGTTGCTCGAGTTGTTGGTCGAGAAGGAGATGACGCCGGAACAGATCTCGGCCCGCGCGGGCACGCGCACATGGCAGCGCCTCGAGGACCGGTTCGCGCAACTCGCGACCGAAGTGCAAACCAAGCTCGCTCCCCCCGCGCTCGCGCGCGGAGGGGCCTTCCCGGGCTCGGAACTGCCGGAGCTCGAAGAGATTTGGTTGGCGGCGGGGTTGTCGCTGTATCGCTTGAGCGCCGCGGGGGCGTTCGGAGTCGCCAGTCCGACACCGGTGTTGCCACCGGAGGACATCGGTTACCTGCGATCCGTTACCTTCGAGCGGCAGGGAATCGCGGGAGTGCCGGCGGTGCTGGTCGGTGCTCAGGCGGGCGTTGCGGTGTACCGTCCAACGGGGTCGTTCTGGTCGGTCCATCGCTATCGTCCACAGCCACAGGGGCGCGGCGGCGCGAACTCGGTGCTCCTCGCGCGGGACCGATTGCTGGCCTCGCATTCCGAACTCGGGTTGCACATGTGGGAACCGCGATCCGCCGCGGTGTCGACACCGGTTTTTCAGGCGCAGATCACCGCCGGGCGTTCGACGCGCGGGATCCATTGGGGGCCGGATCGTCGAGCGTACTTCGCGCATGGCGAAGTGATCTATCACTTCGACCCCGACGACGGTCTGGAAGCCGCGACCGCTTGTGGAGTACTGCCCGACAGCGTGACCTCGCTCGCCTCGTCGCGCGAGGTTCTGGTGGCCGGGACGGGCGAGGGCCGGCTGTACCGAGCCCGGCCCGGGGCCGCTTGGCAGGAACTCGCGTTTCGGGGGAGCGGACCGATCTTTCGCGTCCAGCCGCTCGAGACCTCCACACGCTTGGGTTGGGTCGTGGGGGCGCGCCACGAAGCGGTTCAAGTCCTGGATGCGGACGGCGGCTTACTCGAGGAGTATCGGTCTCGGTACCCGATTCGTTGGGTGGCAGCCGGGCGCCAGGGGGTGCTTGGCGTCGATCGCTTCGGGCAGGAGTTGTTGCTCTGGCGATGGGGCGAGACGCAAGCTCCGTTCCGACGGATTCGTCTTCCGGATCAGATTCAGTCGTTCGCGGTTACGACTCGCGAGGTGCTGACATGATCTTTGTTGGATCCCTCGGGAAGTGGGTCGTCGGTGGGGTTCTCGTCGCGGTCGCCGCCGCCGGCGGTAGCGTGCTGCTGTTCTCGCGGCGCGATCCACTGCCCGCCCTCGGCCGTCTCCAGGATCTCGTGTACCAGCGTGTGACGGAGCAGTTGACCTCGCAGGTCGTCGCGCCCCCCGGGACCGAGCGCTTGCTGATCCCGCCGATCGCGCGCGACGCAACCGAGGCTCTTCGCGCCCGAGTTGGACGGGCGACGGAACAGAGAACGGGATTGACGGTCTTGCTGCCCAAGCGGGACGAATCCGTTGCCGACGACTTTTCCGCCGTCGTCGGGTCCACCCTCGGGTCGTGGAAGTCCAAGATCGTCGCGGAGTGGACCGGAGAGAAGCCGGAACTCGTGCTTGCTTGTCGGGTAGTCGATCTCGTCAACGATGACGAGCGCGTCCGACTCGATGTCGAGTGGGAGCAGCAGTGGGTAGCTTCCGGCGAGCCGCTGGCCGGCGGGAAGGTGACGGAGGAGGTGACGCGGAGTTGGTCGAACCGAGACTACGCGCGCGCGGCCATCACGGATTCTTCGGCCGCCCTACGGCTGGGGTTGTGGTTGGCCGTTCTCGTGATACCGTCGTTGCTTCTCACTCGCTGGATTCGACGCGTGCTGCGGGAGGAGTCCAACGCCCGCAACGCCGCGTTGGTCCTGGCCGTCGCCCTACCCGGCTGCGTGGCGGGGTGGGTATTGACCGGATTCGGCGTCGGTTGGTTCGGGGGGGGATTGACGCTCCTCGCCGCTGCCGCCTCCGGCGGGTACTCGTTCGCCTACTGCTCCTGGATCGAGGATCTGCGCCGATGAATCGAGGTGCGGGGTGATAGCAGTCAAACGCGGTGACCGAATCAGCGAGTACGTGCTCGAAGAGCCGCTGGGTCGGGGCGCCTTCGGCGAGGTTTGGCGAGCCCGTCACCACATCTGGAACGAGCGCGAGGTTGCGGTCAAGATTCCGACCACGACCGAGGCGGTTCGTCAGCTGTCCAACGAGGGCGTGATCCAAGCGAGCCTCGACCACCCAGGGATTGCCAAGAGTCTTGGAATGGACACAACCGGCAATCCTCCCTACTTCATCACCGAGTACGTTCGCGGGCGGGACCTGAGCCAAGTCCTCGGCGAGAAAGGGCGCTTCGCGGCGGCGGAGGCCCTGACGATCTTCCGCAAGGTGCTCGACGTCCTCGCCTACGCCCACGAACGAGGAGTGATCCACCAGGACATCAAGCCGTCGAACATCCTGATCGGTGAGGATGGCGGGGTGAAGCTGACCGACTTCGGGCTGGGGCAGACGACGAACGGGGACTCGTTGCTGCTGTCGGCATCGCTACGCTCCGAGGCGGCCACGATCAGCGGCACCCTCGCTTACATCGCACCTGAAGTTCGCGATGGCACCGGTCGGGCTGACGCGCGAGCGGACCTCTATTCGCTCGGGATCGTGTTGTTCGAGATGCTCACCGGCAGCCGGCCTGCGGGTGTCGAAGTGCCGTCGGATCTGCGGGACGACCTTCCGGCGTGGTGCGATGAGGTCTTCCGTGGGTTGTACACTCGGCGGGAGCGGCGGTTTGCCGACGTTGCGGCAGTTCGTTCCGCGCTCGCGAGCAGCGTCGCGGCGGCCCCCGAGTCGCGTCCTGCTTCGAAGAAGCCTGTGGTCGTTCCGCTCACCGCGCCGCCGCTCCCGCGGGGCGGCGAGAAGCAGCTCGTGCCGGCTCGGGTCGCGTGTCACCGGTTGGGTATTGGCCCGGCCGACTTGATGGCCTATGTGGAGCGGGGTTGGCTCACCCAGGTTCATGCCGGGACCGAGACTCTCTACTACGCTGACGAGATCGAGTCGCGCCGGAGCGAAGACGGAGCGCAGGCGACTCGGGATGGCGTCGCGTCCCGACCTCCGCGCGCTCACCCGATTCCAGTGCAAGGCGGTTTGGCAACGAGGCGAGCCGCTGGTTTTTGGGCGCGGGGCCTTGCCATGACGTTGGACCTCGCGATTCTCGGCGCGGCCTTTGCGTTGCTGTTGCCCGAGGTGTTGTTGCCGGTGCGGTGGGTTTTGTCCTGGGTTTCGCTCGGGGGCAGCAATCCTCTGATCGCGTTGGTGCTGCTCGGCATGCTCTACTTCAGTCTTACGACCGGGTTGTGGGGGCGGACGCTGGGCAAGGCCATTGTTGGCCTGCGCGTCGTGCGCCAGAACGGGGACCCGGTAAATGTGTTCGATGGCTTCGTGCGCACGGTCAACTACGTCGCGAGCCTGTTGCCGTTCGGTCTCGGCTTCCTCGTCATCCCCTTCTCGAGTCGCCGCTTGGCGTTTCATGACCTCATGTGCGGAACCCGCGTCGTTCACGACGAAGGCCAAGGCTGAGGTTCCGCCTCTGCCGTGGCTGAGCCGTGCGTTATCCGCGCTTCGATCGTTGACCCCGAGTGACCTGCAGGAGACACGGAAGAAGCAGTCCCTTCGCCGGCTCATCCATCCCCAAGCAGGCGCTGCGATGGGTTCGCTGCTCCAGCCGGGGAGCTGTCGACGCTGCACTCGATTCCGTACCACTCCAGCCTTCGGTAGAGTGACGTCTTCGGCAACCCCAGGATCTCCGCAGCTCGGGTCTTGTTGCCCCCGGTCTCCTCCAGCACCTCACGAATGACGCCCCCAAGGACCGCTCGCTCGAGATCTCGCAGATCTGTGCCGATCTCCTTGCGTACACGACGTGCCACGGACCGCGGGAAGAAGGGCTCCTGAAGGCGCTCCGAGAGCGAGTTCATCGTCAAGCGATCTGGAGTCAGTGCGAGCGCGCGCTCCATTTCGTTGCGGAGTTCTCGGATGTTTCCCGGCCAGGCGTACTTCACGAGGTGTTGCAGCGCGTCCCGATCCACCTTCGGAACGGGTACTCCGTGTTCGGCGGCGAACTCGGCGAGGAAGTGCTCGATCAGCATGGGGATGTCCTCGCGACGGGCGCGCAAGGGCGGTACCTCGATCCGGATCACGAGGATACGGAACAGGAGATCCTCGCGGAATCGGCCGGCGCGAACCTCCTCCGTGAGGTCGCGGTGTGTCGCGGTGATCAGGCGGAAGTCAACGGGGATGACTTGGTTCCCGCCCACCCGGCGAACTTCCCGTTCTTGCAGTACCCGGAGCAACTTCGACTGAAGTCGCAGGTCCATCTCGCCGATCTCGTCGAGAAACAGGGTGCCGCCTTGAGCTCGCTCGAGCAGTCCGAGGCGGGTCTGGTGCGCTCCCGTATAGGAACCCTTCTCGCTGCCGAAGATCTCGGCCTCGAGCAGGGTGGGCGAGAAGGCAGCGCAGTTCTCGCTGACGAAGGGCCCGGCCGAGCGCTTGCTCAGCGCGTGGATCGAACGCGCGATCAGCTCCTTGCCCGTGCCGCTCTCGCCTTGGATCAGCACCGTGACCGCAGTCGGAGCGGCGCGTTCCACGAGTCCCAGCATGTGGCGAAGTGGCGCAGACTGGCCCACGATCTCCGGGAAGCGCTCGCGCGCGCACTCGAGCTGGGGAGGCTGTTCTGCTCTGAGTTTGCGGGTGAACGCGACCATGACCGACTCGGAGCCGAGCGCACGCGCTCGGTCGAGAAACAGCGCCAACGAAACGTGTGCGTACCCAGAAATCCGTAGCCGCGCTGAAGGCGTCACCAACTGCACCAGGAGCCGTGCCACCTCGTCGTCACAACGGCCCAATGCGAAGCACGCGAAGTCGCCAATCACCGTTGCCCAGGGTCCCGCTGGCACCGAGTCGAAGGAGCCGTCGAGCGGGCCGAACGCACTCTCGACGTCGCGCTGCCCCCGCTCCGCGACCAGCACCCACCCGTCGTCGGCACCGAGGTAGAAGCCGCCCCAGCAGATGACTCCCGAATCCACCCAAGAGCCGAGGATCCCGCCGAGGACCCCTCTCCACTCTCGATCGGCATGGAGCAACTCAGCGAGATCGTCCTCAGCGACCCCAAGCACCGGGACCCCAAGCACCGGATCGCCGCCGGGCGAAACCTCCACCGCCTGGTCATCCGGGCGTACCCCGGCCTCAAGCCGCACGGATCTGCGGATCATCTTTGCCCTCCCCGCGACCGTCTCGGAGCACAAGAATCTCTCGTTCAGGCAGGTGGTAGGTTCAGTGCGGCCGATTCTGTCAAGAAGTTACTGAAAGTCAAGACAAGAAAAAGGCCACGTCGTGGACACTCAGCGAAGCCACCCCCGCTCCAACAACCTGAGCATGACTGTTGCCAGCGGAAGGCCAACTCGCTATCTTCCCGCGTTCCACTAGAGCAATCCAATCCCCGGTAGCTCAATTGGCAGAGTAGGTGACTGTTAATCACTTGGTTGTTGGTTCAAGTCCAACCCGGGGAGCCACTATTCCAAAGGACCCGCGACGCACGCCGCCGCGGGTCCTTTTTGTTGCCACACAAGCCCGCGCGACACGTGAGCTTTCGGGTGATCGGACGAGTCGTGGGGCAGGGTCTCCGCTCCGCATCGGTCAACACGATAGGCTCTCCGTCCACGCATTGATGCTCTCTGCTCTCCGAATCCACAGATAGATAGAGTTCTCGCGGTCGACGGAATCAACGCACCGAGGGGATGGCGCGGGGATCGGGCTGTTGACTAGCGGTATTCTCTGACGACGCGCCAGGTGAGTCGCTTGCTCTCCGTCTGGTCGACCACCCGGGCCGAGACTTTCACTAGCGTGGCGCGGTTGATAACATCGGCGATAGATCGCAGAAAGGACGCAGAAGGCAGAAGGACGACGCAGAGCGTCCTAAGAGACAGCCGGGCGAGAGAACAGGACGTGTGCTGAGGCATGAGCACGACGAGCGGAGATCCTCGGTCTGGATCTCAGTTTGCAGTGGTCGCCAACAGAAGGACGCACTCGACCCCCATGAGAATATCCAGGATCCTAATCGAAGGATTCAAAGGCCTCCGCACCTTCAGATTGGACACGGTTCCCAACCTCCTGGTTCTCGTTGGCCCCAATGGCGTTGGCAAGACCAGCGTGTTAGAGGCGATCGGGATGCTCAAGGACTGGATTGGATCTTACAGCAACTCCCAATCACGGGGGCAGGGTCTCGTAAATGCAGCCAGCGACACTGCCCTAATACAGGTAGACTTTGAGCTTAGTGCCCCGGAGCGTCAGTGGCTCAGCGAGCGCAGCGTAAAGGTGGCGAGCAGCAACCTCCGTGGCGAGATGCGGATTCAGAATGGTGTCCAACCAGCAGTCAACGCAGATGATGCACTGAAGGCACTGTTCAAGAACTACGGACTCTCCGAAGGACTGGGTGTGTTTGAACACTTCGGTGCCCACCGTAGAATGAGATCGGAAGACGTTCGCAGCATGAGCGTCGAGTTCACCCCTCGGTCCCGAGAAGGCGTCAATGTTGCCCATGGTCGCTCGACATTTCGGGAGGTTTTCAGGGACTTCGCTAACCTAGTCCTTCAGGACTACATCACTTTTTCTCAGACGCACGAGGCGCGTGACAGCACCAAGCCATTGCGCGATCTATTCGACCGTCTCTTCTACCCCAAGCGGCTCTCCGGACCTCATGCAACTCAACGCGACGGGATTCACTTTGTTGTTGAGACTCCCGACGGCCAGCACGGCTTGGAGGGCCTGAGCGCCGGTGAGCAGGAAGCATTCACGGCACTCGCCGTCCTTACTCTCATGGAACTTAAGTCGAGTATTCTCTTGTACGACACCCCTGAAACGCACTTGAACGCCGCTATCGAGCGACGTCTGCCGCACGAACTAGAGCAACACCTCAGGAGCAATCAGATTATCATGGCGACGCACTCGCTCGAACTCATAGACGCGGTACCACTTGAGGCGATAAGAGTGGTGCTCCCATACTCGAACAGGAATCAAGTGGAGTCTCTTGCAGGTGAGGAAAGCAGGATCGACATTTTTCGCTCACTTGGCGTCAGTCGAGGAATACAGCTGATCTCTCGGAAGGTGGTGTTTCTAGAAGGGGCGAGTTGCGGAAGCGATCAAGGGCTGCTTCAACGAATGTTCCAGGACCTTCCTGCAGATGTCACTTTTGTTCCGTGCGGTTCCTGTTCGGACGTCCTCGCAACAAACGACAAAGTGCTGCGTTTGCTTGATCAGGGGACGAAGTACAGCGCTGCCTTCGCACTCCGTGATCGCGACTATCTCACCAACGAGCAGATCGAAGATCTGAAAGGAAAGTACTCGAATCTCATGATCCTTCCCAGGTATCACCTCGAGAACTACCTGCTGGACGCCACAGCGATCTCAGGAGTTATTGGTTCTCTCGGTGAGAAGAAGCTTACGCCAGAGCAAGTCAGTGACGAGCTCTCGATCATCGCCAATAGCCTGCGAGAAGCCGACCTGGCAGCGTGGGCGAGTTTTCAACTAAACAGGCGCTTGCGTTTCGTGTGTGCCCGCGGTCCCGACCCGTTGACCTCGCTTAAGGAGAGTGCGGCCGCCGCCAGTAAAGAGCTTCAAGTCTCGTACACCGCCGACGCCATCGACAGGCTCGTTGCGACACGCAAGGAAGAGGTAGACCGCTGCTGGAACAAGCAAATCTGGGAACGCGAATTCCCTGGCCGCCAGATACTCGATAAGTTCATTGGCAAGCATATGAAGCTCAAGGGGCGCAAGGGCCACAATCTAGTTGCGACCGAACTCGGGCGACGACGTGACTCTGCCCTGTTCGAGGAGCTGCGCAGCCTGCTCGCGCCGCTTTGGAGGTGAAGGGCACGACAATCCTCCTCCCCCTCCCCCTCCCCTCCTCCTCCCTCCTCCCTCCTCTCCCCTCCTCTCCCCTGCCCGAGAGTAATCCGCTGAGATCGCGCTGGCGCGGTCGATGGGGTTGGGCTCGGCGGTGATCATCAGTTGAAGGAGGGCCTCGGTCGGATCAGGATTCCGTCAGGCGGTCTTGGTTCGCCAGCGCCAGCGCTAGCGGTGCGATCCGACTACTCCGAGTCGGCAGAAACGGATGGACCTGCGGGGGCTGTCAGAGCTCGGGCACGAGGGTACGTTTCGTGCCGACGCCAACCAAGAAGGATGGGTTAGAGGGCGCGTGCTGAGTGAGGATGGATCGTGAGCAGCGCGCGTCGCGAGCACTTTAGCACTGACAATCCCGTTCCGCGGTCCGTCAGGAGGGCGCGGGGTCCTCGCAGCGCGCACCGAAGAAGACGTGCATCTTGTAGGTGCCGCTCGGGAACACGACTTTGCGGTCGCCGGCAAGGAAGCGCTGAAGCGCGTCGAAGTGCCGAACGAGGAACTCCTCGAGATTCTGGATGGCCTCGAGGCGAGCCCAGCGGTTCGAGGC
>JBFWWP010000019.1:97269-117613 GCA_050246115.1 Planctomycetota bacterium | reverse complement strand
TTCCTGAATTCAAGATCACCCGCGCCACTTTCGCCCGCTGACCGCTGCCGTTCGCTCAGGATAGTCGTACTCGTACTTAGTGCAACGGTACTCGTACTCGTACTCGACAGGATCGCTGATGGCTGAACCCATCTTCGACCATGAGATGTTGACTCTACTGATCCAACGAACCAGCGCGGTATCGGAGGATCGAATCGAGTACGAGTACGAGTACCGCGATGCTGAGTACGAGTACGAGCCCGGCGCGGAGTTCTGACGAACAAAGCGCTGCAACGGAACGGAAATGACGTTCCGACTTTTTCCTGAAGTCAAGATCACCCGCGCCACTCTCGCCCGCTGACCGCTGCCGTTCGCTCAGGATAGTCGTACTCGTACTCAGTGCAACGGTACTCGTACTCGTACTCGAAAGGATCGCTGATGGCTGAACCCATCTTCGACCATGAGATGTTGACTCTACTGATCCTACGAACCAGCGCGGTATCGGAGGATCGAATCGAGTACGAGTACGAGTACCGCGATGCTGAGTACGAGTACGAGGCCGGCGCGGAATTCTGACGAACAAAGCGCTGCAACGGAACGGAAATGACGGTCCGACTCTTTCCTGAATTCAAGATCACCCGCGCCACTCTCGCCCGCTGACCGCTGCCGTTCGCTCAGGATAGTCGTACTCGTACTTAGTGCAACGGTACTCGTACTCGTACTCGACTGCAACGGAACGGAAGTGACGTGCACACCCGAGAGCGTACGACCGGGGACGCATCAAGCCTCGGACTGAGGCTCGGGGCGCGGCTCGGTCGGGATTCGACGAGACCAACGCTCCAACACCTCTCGCGGGGGCAGAACCTCGGTGATGCGCAGCCCCAGACGCCCCCCCACGCGAACGGTCTCGCCGTGTGCGACGGTCAGCCCGGCGACCTCCAAACGCAAACGACGAGGGTCGACGTCTGGCAACACAATGATGCTTCCGAGCGAGTAGTTCTGCAGGGCCTCGACGGAGACCGATCGCTCACCAAGGATCGCCCGGGTCTCGAGCAATTGCTCGAGCAGCGCCCGCACCTTGGTAATGAGCGCCAATCGGTCTGCATCCAGCGAACTCTCATCCGCAAGGCGGTCGAACTGCCTTGGCGACGAGGCGTCATCCATGGCGCTGCTTTCGCGGGCGCTGTCTTCGCGGGTGCTGTCTTCCATGGTCCAGCGTCCACCCTTCGTGCGGCAGGGGCCAGTCAAGCGGTCGCTGCGCTCGAGATCCTGACCCGATAAGGAGCCTCGATTCGTCCCGCCCCGCTGGCCACGCCCCAAGCGACGCGTCGGCCCAGAGCCATGCAGATCGCGACTCCGTGCCCACCGAGGCCGACGGCCCAATGCAGCCCGTGGATCCGTGGGTCCGGTCCGGTCATGACCCGGCCGTCCGCTGCGAACGTGCGGTGGCCCGCCCACGTACGCGTCACGGGAAGCGCGGCCGCGGCGGGCAGAGAACGCTGTAGCTTGGCGGCCAGCCACGCAGGAGCCTCCGCATCGCTCCTTGCCGGCTCACCGGTCGCGTCTCGATCGTCGCACGGACTCCACAACAGTTCGGCATCACCCAGCGGGCGGAAGTAGAAGTCGCCCTCCAGATCCCAGACCCACGGCCAGCCCGCGATCGGAACTCCCGCCGGTGGCCCGGTGCAAACCACGTGGCGCCGCCGCGCCTGCAGGGCCAGCGGCGCACGGATCCGCTGCCCCCACTCCGCGGCCCAGGCGCCAACGGCAAGCACCACGTGCCGGGCGCGCAGGGTCTCCCCCGCCACGACGACGCCGACGACGCGGTCCCCCTCGATGCGAACGTCCTCGACGAGCCGGGCAAGTTGTACCTCACCCCCCGCGTCGGCGATCCGGTCCGTGAAGGCACGAAGCAACACCGGCACGTCGACCACTCCGTCGTCCGGGGTCTCGAGCACGCTGCTGGTCCCGCCCCCATGCCCTGCCAGGAGCGGCACCCGAGCAGCGGCGCGAGCGAACGTCAGGAAGCGATGCGGCACCGCACGCTGAACGGCGACCGGCACCCTTGCGCGGGCTCCCAACAAGAACGAACCCGTGCGCGCGAAGCCCGCTCCGAAATGCGCCAGGTCGTCCGCACCTTCGATGGCGAGACGCGCCATCCACGGATCCTCGACCAGCCGCCGGACCATTCCGGCGCTGCGTCCGGAGGTGTGGACGGCGAGCGCGGGCTCGCTCTCGAGCACCAGCACTCCCCGGATCCCACCGGCTGCCAAGGCGTGACCGGCCGCCAAGCCTGCCAAACCCGCCCCAACGACGATGACCTCGCGCTCGCTCGTTTGCCTCAAAGAACTCGCCTCCCGATGACCTCGGTGATCTCGGTCGAGTCGCCCCGGCGCACCGGTGCCAGCGCGCCCACAGCGCCTCCCGGGGTGGATCGCACCCGCGGACGCGTTCGGAGAACGCACTCCGATGCGCCGCGCCGACGAGGGAGCCCGTTCGCGGGGCGCTCCGTTCCCTGCACGGAAGCAATCTGACCGAGCTTCGCCAGCTCCGCCCCAGCACAGCCGCTCCAGCGCGCGAGTCGAAAGCGGCTCTCCGACCCTCCCCGAGCGAGAGTCGCGCCCGCGGCCATGCTCATGGGCATGGCGCGAAGGTTCCACAAGCCAGGGCATCGGCGGTCGGATCGGACCCGCAGCCCGGGAACGGCGCCGCGGGAGATGCGCCGAGCCCGAACAAGCCCGCGAGCTGGAAAATGGGATCGGAGACATCCAGGTTGCCGTCGTCGTTCACGTCGCAAGCACTGAGGCAAGACGGTGTCTGGCCACCCCCGAAGAGCACGCCGAGGAGCGACACGGCATCGGCGATGTCGTTCCCCCCATCGGCGTTGCAGTCCCCTCGCACGAACGCAACCACCGTGCAGCCCGGACCCGGCGGGAAACTCGACGAATCGGCAGGATCGGCGCACACGTCGACCTCATCGCGATCGAAGAAGCCGTCGCCGTCGCGGTCGACGCCGATCCGCACTTCCGTGCCCTTCGGCACCACCGTGAAGGTCACCTCCGAACCAACCCCGGCCCCGAGGCGCAGGTCCTCCACCAGCACCGTCTCCGTCGCGCGATCGCTCTGGAACATGCCTCCACCGGCGTAGTAGTACCCGCGCAGCAGTCCCCCTTGGACTCCCTTCGCGACCCAGCCAACTCCGTTTGCGGCGGCCAGGCTCTCCATTGCCTGTAAGCGCGCCACCACCGCCGCGTCGAACTGGTTCGCGCCGGTCACGGTCAGTTGCGCACCCACCGCCGCTGGAGTGTCGAGGCTCGCCGGTCCCCGGGGCTCGAAGATGTTCGTCAGCGAACCGGTCGGTAGGCTCGAACCCGAGAACGACAGCATGAACGCAACCATGTTGGCGACGTCCTGAACCGACGTCAGACTGAACACGGGCTCGGACACGAAGCGCGCGATCGAGTCGACCGAGCCGTCGTGCAGATAACCAAAGCCGCGGGTGCTCGTCGCTTGAGTCAAGTCCATGCCAACCTTCTCGTGCAGATTGCGCAGCTGAGGGACCTTCATGGATACGTTGGTCGACCCATCCAGGCTGTTCACGAACAGGTGATGCTCGCCATTGGGACCGATCGGCACGGGAACGAGACTGAGCCCCTGGAGTGCGAGGTCCGCACCGGCGCCAGTCGGCAGCGTGTGACAGGTGACGCAACGAAACGGAGCATCCAATGCGGCCGTACGGTACCGTTGCAGCCCAGTCACCGCGTTCCCGTTCGGTAGTGGCTGGCCCGCCGCCGCGAAGCGACCGGTCGTAAAGTGTCCCGGGAGCGGCAGGCTCGTCGGTAGCGTGTTGTCGAAGTTGCGATAGGGGTTCGGCGGAAAGACGATCGTGGCCAGGAAGTCCTCGAACTGCTGCATCTCGGTCGGCGTCAGTTGGACATCGTCACCCAGGAGTCCTTCGAAGGCTCCATTGAACTCCTCGATGCCGCTCCGATCGCCTCGCCAATGGTGGGGTTCCTTCCCGATGATGTCCTGCAGGGTCTGGGTCACCATCGGTCCCTTCATCGGGTGCCATTCTTCGCAATTGAAGTCGATGCAGTTCTGATCGAACGGCTTTTCCGTGCCCGACGGATCCCCGAGGTCCCACGCGATCTGATCCATGCGCCCGTCGATGTGACAGGACCCGCACGCCACTTGCCCGAGGCCCGAAGTGCGGTGCGTGTCGTAGAGGAAGGGACGCCCCTCGCGAATCGCCGTGGGTGTCGGGTCGTAGAAAGCGACCCGCGCCACTTCGACATCACTGCTCGTGTCGATCACGGACACGGAAGCGTCGAACTGATTGACCACGTAGAGGCGCTGTCTGGCCTCATCGAGCGCGAGTCCGGTGGGACCAGCCCCGACCTCGATCGGGGCTCCCAGCCGCGCGCCGGTACCGTCGATCGCGATCACGTTGTTCGAGCCCTTGCCCGTCACGTAGGCCTTGGCACCGTTGGCGAGCCAGAGAATGGACCGTGGATCGCCGAGCGCGAGGTCGCGTACCGATTGCGGCAACGTCGCAACGCTATAGTCGAGGTGCGGGTTGAGGTCCACCACGGTCGCCGCCCCACCGATCGTTGCGAAGGCAACTTCGGCACGCACGAAAGTCCCTTTGAGGTTCGGCTCGAAACGGACTTCGTTCGTCGCTTCCGTACCGACGACCGTGATCAGCCCCGTCGTCGGGTGAACGGCCACACTCATGCAGAGATTCATGAGGCCGTCCACGAAGCTCGATCCCAGAGTGGCAACGTCGATCGCGACTACGTCATGGTCGAGCAACTGCCAACCCGGGGTACGTCCGGATAGGGCCGCGCTGGGACCCGACACGAAGCTCGCCCAATCCACACCGTTGTCATCGAGCCATTGGCCGACACCATTGCGGCGCACGATCAAGCCGACGGGAAGCGTCGGCGGAGAGTTCGCGGGATTGACGGGCGGAAAGAACGCCGCACCGTCGTTGGGTGGTGGGTTGGTGCCACCGTAGGGTCCCGAGGCATGGTTCACGACGTTCGGCGGAAACCCGCCAGCCATGGTCGATCCACCCCCGAGTATCGTCGTCCCATTCCCGGACTCGAAGATCGCCACGTAGACTTGGGTTCCATCCAGGCTCACCGCGAGTGCCCGCGGATCTTCGCCCGGGATCGCCACGCGTTGCGGCGCAGCCACCGGATTCGCGGGATCGTACACGAGCACCGTGTTGGCTTGTGAACACGAAACGAACGCGCGGGAGGGCGTCCCAGCAAACACGACGTCCGCCGGCTCATCGTCCGTCGACAGCGTGCCGACCACGTGCCCGGTAGTCAGACTCACGATGCTGACGCTGTCCGACAGGTGATTGACTACCCACGCCTCGTCGTTGGTCCGGCACCGCACGGATACGGGTTCCAGTCCGACCGGAATCGAAGCGAGGTGGACGGCGGTAGCGGTGTCGATCCCGAAGACCTCGAGCCGGCCATCCGCGGTGTTGACGACGAGCAGGCGCGTCGCATCAGGAGTTACCGCGGCCGGCGTGACCTGGGAAGTCTCCCAGTTGACGAAGGTCGCAGGGTCCACCTGCGCTGACCCGCGACTCACGA
Source organism: Planctomycetota bacterium (assembly GCA_050246115.1). Classification (GTDB taxonomy): domain Bacteria; phylum Planctomycetota; class UBA8108; order UBA1146; family JAJFFE01; genus JBFWWP01. The sequence goes on along the minus strand of JBFWWP010000019.1, from coordinate 112,025 downwards.
ACGAAGCCGTACAAGCCAACGCCAGCAGCACGATTCGATGGTTGACCATCGATCTCTCCTTGTCCGTTTCCGAGGTCCGCCGAGTGCTCGCCCACCCGGTCGCACGGTCCGCCGCGTCGGAGGTGACTTCGGACCGAACCCTTACCCTTGCCTACGCTCATCGGGCCGTCGCGATCCGGGGATGCGAGCCTAGCATAACCGAGTGGGACGATCTCGAAACCCCCGACCTGCAAGCGGCTCACGGACTTTGAGCTTGCGTAAGTCTCGGACTGCGGTAACGCTAGACACCCGTCGGTGGGTCCAACCGGATCGCCGTCGGTTATTCCGACAGCTTCGGCGGAGTGGCGACTCGGTCGAACTCACGCCGGGCCGACAAGGAGTGTCGGCAAGAAGTCGGATGGTGAACGAGGGCTTTGGCGCGCTGCGCGAACTGGATCGGTGGCGCGCGACGGGAAACCCAGGACTCCCGAGTGAGGGGCGGTCCCGCCTTCATGGATGAAACCTCGAGACGCGCTCGCGCTCGAACGGCTGCCCGCGCCCGTCGGCACCTCCTGTCGGCGGCCGTCGCGCTCGCTCTCCCTCTCGGCGGCCTCCGTCTAGGCTCGTCGTTCGGACAGTCCAACGAGGGCCGTACCGGTGGCCGAACGGGCCAGGAGCAGTCTCTCGCAGTCACTCGCGTCGGTGCAGTGAGCGACGACTTCGACAAGTGGACGCAGGAGCGTTCCCGGTCGATTTCGTTTGGCGACGACTCGGCGACGATTCGCACCTACGCCGGCCGCCGCGTTCACTTGCGTGCCTGGGTGACCCGCAATCACGCCCCACCCGAAGGCTCCCCGGTTCCGCCCGGCAGCGTGAAGCTCGTGGCGGAGTTGGTTCATGCGCCGGATGTCCCTCTCGAGTGGGCAACCTCCCGACTGGAGATCCCGCCCACCGTCGAGTTTCGGGTGTTCTTCGACGACACCCATCACGTCGTGCCCGGTTGGATCGCCGTCCGCGAGGAGTCACTGACGTTGGCCGACGGTCGCGAGCAACGAGTCGTCCGGGAGTCGGCGACGATCCTCCTGTACGGTTCACGCTTCTTCGACCCAGCCGTCGATGTGAGACCCGCGATCGCTGCCGCGAAGACGAGCCTCGAGTTCAAGCTCGGCCAGGTCGCCTTTCAGGTGACCGGCCCTGCGCTCGAGGAACTGCGAGCCGGCGTCACCCAGGTGTTCGAGCCCCCGAAGCCGGACAGCCGACCCGGCGCCCCGGCGACTCCGCCGGATGACGCGAGCAAGCCTCAGCCGCCCGCACCCAAGAACGGCCCCGACTCGAGGCCTGCCGGCGGTTGATTCAGAACGCGGAGCGGTTTCAGAACCCGATTCCACGGAAAGCGAGTTTGCGAGCGACTCCAAGTCGCGCGGCAAGCGTCTTCGCGTGAAGTGCGCGTCGGCCGCAGCACGACGGGCGTGCGAAAGCCGCCTGCGACAAGACGGGGCCGAAGAACGCTGTGGGGGGAAGTGAGCGCGGCTTGGCCGCGGGCGCGAGAGGAGTTTGCCAGGCTCCCTGACAGGAGTCGAGTTCCAAGGCCTGCGCGGCACGCGCTGACTCGGAACTCATGCCGAGCGGAACTCGGCGGGCGCTCGCCAGACATTCCCGCTTGGCGAGGACGACGGGGCTCGAACCCGCAACCTCCGGATCGACAGTCCGGTGCTCTAACCAATTGAGCTACATCCCCGTCAGGCGGGAACGCCGTGGCAATGAACGGCCGGGACTATACCCACACCCAGCGGAGTGTCAAGGCGTCGGCCGGCCAGAAAACACTCCGGCTCGGTGCGAACCGACGGGCGTCGGTCCGGCGGCCCCCGCGGGCCTCGTTGCGCCGGGCCCCCGGGTCGGGCTTGCCCCCCTTCGCGCCTGCCTTCACCGACCGACGTAAGGACGCCCGGTTGGAGCTACGCTGTGAATACGCCCGAAGGTTGCGCTGGGGCGGGAACCAAAGAATGGTGGGCGATACTGGGCTCGAACCAGTGACCCCCTGCTTGTAAGGCAGGTGCTCTAGCCAACTGAGCTAATCGCCCTCGTGAACCCTCTCGCAGGCTGCGCGATGCGTGAGCGCGCGGTTCGCTCTGCGAGCATACCCTCAGGCCCTCGGGTTGCCAACGCCCCTTGGGGCCGCGGACGCGGGGGGCTTCGCGAAAGCCCCCTTGGCCCCGCCTCGAACAAACCAACACGACAGCGCCGACGGCGAGCGTTCGGGCGTTTGGTGGCTGAAGTGGATGCGACTTCGCCGCGCCACGGCGGTGGGAGGCGTGGAGCCCGGGTCGTTTGCGAAGGTCCCGTGGCGCGAGGCCAAGATGCGGACAGGCTGTCCGCGCTCCCAGGGCGAGCGCCAGGGCCTGCGGAAGGGCGTGTGCTCTCGAGTATGCGTCGCGTTGGTACGTTGGGCGAACGAAGAAGAAGAGGAGAACAGGCATCCTCGATGCCGGGCTGGGCTCGCTATGCAGGGCTGCCACGGCGGTGGTAGGCGTGGAGCCCGGGTCATTTGCGAAGGTCCCGTGGCGCGAGGCCAAGATGCGGACAGGCTGTCCGCGCTCCCAGGGCGCGCCGGGGCCTGCGGAAGGGCGTGGGTTCTTGGGTATGCGTCGCGTTGGTGCGTTGGGCGGGAAGGAAGAAGGAACGTCCGCAAGGGGGCTTTCGAAAGCCCCCTTGAAGGGATTCTAGGCCCAAGGGCAGCGCGGCTCGCGCTGGCCTTGGGCCCAGGAGCTACAGCTAGACGCGATCGCGCGTCCGCTTCCGCTTCTCGTTGTTGTAGTAGTAATAGTAGTAGTACTCACTGCCCTTGGGCTTGGAGTACTTGTTCAGGAACACCCCGAGGATGTTCGACTGGACGTTGGTGAGCAGGTGCTTGGCCCACATGACGTCATGCTGCTCGGCCTGTCCGGACCCGACCACGAACACGCTGCCGTCGACGACCTGGGACACGCTGAGAGCGTCGCCCACCTTGTTGATCGGTGGCGTGTCGAAGATCACGTAGTCGAAGTCACGCTTGAGGTCAGACACGACCCGACCCAGACGTCCCGACTCCATTAGGGTGACGGGGTCGTTGCAGGACGGGCCGCTGGTCAGCGCGTACAGGTTCTCCACCCGCGTCGCCTGCACGAAGCTCGTCGCGCTGGTTCGGCGGCCGGAGAGATCCTCTTCCGTCAGCGCGCCGGCGATCACCTGCTTCGGATCGAGGCGGGTATCGAGGGCATTGACGAGTCCGACATGGTTCGGCAAGTTCAGGATGTTGTGGATCTGTGAAATCCGCAGGTCGCCGTCGACCAGGACCACCCGCGACCCCTTGCGGGCCAGCGCAATCGCCAGATTGATCGACACCGTGGTCTTACCCTCGCGTGCGATCGCGCTGCACACCATGATCGACTTCAGGCTGAGTTCCGACGCGACCGTCTGGATCAGCGTGGCCGCGGTGTTGAACTTCTCCGAGATCTCGCTCTGGAGCGGAGCGTCCGTCAGCAGGCTCGATCGATTGCTCTCCTTGGGAATGATCCCCAGCAGCGGCAGGTTCAGGTGTCGGCGAATGTCCTGCTCGCTCTTGACTCGGGTGTCCACGTACTCGACGACGTACACCACCCCGAGGGCAAAGATGAAAGCCATGAGCATGGTCAGAGTCAGTGGACCATAGCCGCCCCCCGCGACGGTAACCGCCTTCGCCTCCTTGGCTGGGTCGTAGACGACCACGGTGCCAAGCTTGCTCTGGGCGAACAGGTTGACTTCCTTCTCGAGTTCCCGGAGATCGAGGATCCGCGTGCGTGCACCGTCATAGGCCAGTTCGACCGGCCCCATCTGCTGGCGCTTGACGTTGAGATCCGCCAGCTCCTGTGTGAGGTGCATCTTACGTTCCGCGACCACGTCCCGCTCCAACGCAAACAGCGCGTTCTGCTTGATGAGCTCGTTGGTGTCCTGCGAGAAGAGCTTGTACTTCTCGTTCAGGACCGAGTCTTGCGCGCTGGCCAGCTGCTTCTCGAGCGCCGCAATGTCGCCGCGGGCGCGCTGGACCTCGGGGTGTTTCGGAGACAGGGTCGCGATCAGTGCCTCGATCTCGAGCTTCTTCTCGAACAGTCGCTCGGTGATCTGCTCGACTCGCTGAGAGCTGACCAGTCGCGCCGAGTCCACATGGTCGAGCCGCCCCTTGAAGGACTGCTCCTGGAGACGGTACTGGATCAACCGGTCGTTCTTCTTGATCTGCGCGAGCAGCGTGCTGTCTTGATCATCGAGCGTGAACAGCCGCTTTCGGATCAACTCCTCTTGGTCGTCGAAGTTGGAGACGTTCATCTCCTCGCGCAACCGGCTGAGCTGTTCGTAGCTCCGCTGGAGTTCGGCTTCGGCTTCCTTGAGTTGGCGCTGCAGGTCGACGGAGAACTCGTCGACACTCTCACGCGCCTTCTCCTCGTGATACTGCTTGGCGCCCTCGGCCATGGACCACGACAGAAAGGCCGCTTCCTCGGCCGAGCCGCACTCCGCGGTGATCTCGACGATCTCTCGGTCCACGCTCTTGGTCTCGATCTGCTCCTCCAGCTCCCGCACGAGCGCGTCAACGCCTTCCTCGCCGGGCTGGTATCGCGCCCGCATGGCGGGCTGACCGTCCTGGATCCGCGTCACGAAACTCGGGTCCTGGAAAGCTCGGCTCTGGAAGGTCCGTTCACCGAGCGCGAGCTCCGCCGCAGTGCGCAACACCGGGTAGTCGGTGATCGTAGCTTCCTTGGTCTCCCGGGAGAGCTCGTGCATGGGGAGCCAGCTCTTGGACGAACTCGGGTTGGTCCGGTCGGCTCCCAGAATGACTTTGGAGGTCGCGGCATAGCGATCTTGCTGACCGTACGAGACCCACACCAGGTGTGCTCCAACGATGAACACAAAGATGGGGAAGAAGAGGAGCCACCGCCTGCGGATGACCGCAAGATACTCCTTGAACTCCATCGCCGCCCTTTCACTTCACTCGATCTCGGATGCTTCCGTGCACCCATGTGGCTCGTGGTGGGTCGCGACGACCCTGCCCGAGATGTGCGTCACCTTTACGATCCCACGTCAGCTATCGGCCCGGGCGCTCGCGCTCCTGAAGTTTTTTCGGGTGAGAAGTCCCGACGCACTGCGGTTCGGCGCTGAAAGGAGGTCCTGGACAACGAGCGCCTGTGCTACACTGCGCCGGCCTGCGCAGCCGGTCCCCCGAGGCCGGCACCCGGAGAACCTGCGCCCCGGTGCACCTCCGGGCGGAAGAGAGAAACTCGGAAAGGGAGACACGAGAGATGTTGAGCGCGCGCCGTCGTTTCTTGGGCACCGTTGGACTCCTGGCCTTGGCCGTCGTCGCTCCCGGGGGCTGCAGTAGCTCCGGGACCTCCACTGCCACCACTCCGGACGTCAAACCATCCCTCGCGGCACAGAAGTACGAGCGGGTGTTCCTCCTGCAGCCGGGAGGCCCCGAAACCGACGACGCGCTCGGGTTCCTCGGGGAGTCCTTCGACGTCACCGGCAAGGCTCAAGGAGCGATCTACCGCGTGTACGACAATGGCTTCACCATGCTCGGCTACTACCTGGAGAGTGGCGCGACCTACGCCGTCGACGGCGGTGGCGAGAGTCGCTTCCTCGGCAATCACACGCGGCAGCGCAGCCTCGAGCTCATCTATGGGAAGACGGGCAACTTTCGCTTCGAGCCACACCTCAATCGGTCGTGAGATTCTGGGTAACGGGTGAGCTAAGGAGTCGCTGAAGAATAACTTCGACATCCTGCCGTCGATTTGGGTCCGATTCGGCCGATCCGGAAAGCTCCGAACCGGAGGCGTAGCCTTAGTTCCGGTGAGGATTTCGAGGCTTTCGGATCGGTCGAAGATGGCCCAAATCGACGAGCCAGAGGGTGAAGTTATTCTTGGGCGACTCCTAAGCTGCAGAACGGTCGATCTCGAGAACCGGAGAAAGTCCAAGGAGTCCAATCCATGAATCGACGGCTCGGTATCTGGGCCAGCGCTTGGTGCCTCGGCCTGACGGTAGTGACGGCGATGCTTCTCTCGATGCCTGCTCGCTGCGAGGAGGACGTGAAGGACTCCAATCCGACTTTCTCGGACCCAGAGGCTCAGAGGCTCTTCAACGTCGGGCGTGATTTCTTTGAGAAGAACGATTGGAAGAGCGCCGAGACGAGCTTCAAGGACTGCAAGGCCCAGGCTGCCGCCGCGGAGAAGAAGCAGCTCGATGAATGGCTGAAGGCCTGTAAGGGGGGGAAGGACCTAGACAAGATCCAAAAGCTCACGGCGAAGTCCGCTTGGCGCGCGGCCTGGGGGGAGATCCGCAAGCTCGCCGAGAAGTACCCGGCGCCCTCCCCGCTGCAGCCCAAGATCGACGAAGTGTCGCGCTACATCGAGAGCGAGCTCTTCTACTTCCTCGCCACCTTCGAAGAGGAGGCGCCGGAGCCAGAGCGGGCCACCGGCGCGCGCCCGGAGAGTGCCACCGTCAACACCGAGACGCGTTACGTGAAAGCCGGTAACCGCAGCTTGCGCTGGGCAGCGACCTACGATCTCGGTTTGATTTCTCAACTGCCGCTGGCCACCTTCGACGGTGCAAAGATCGACGATTACCGCTACTTACACCTGTCGATCTACTCGGGAACCAAAGACTTCGGGAAGTTCACCTTGTTCTTCGACATCAACGAACAGGGTCGGGGTCTGAACCTTCAGGACCCGACGCGGGTGCTCCAGACCCCCGGGTTCTTCTATCACATCACCGTGAACCAGGAGGGCTGGCTCGACTTGCGAATCGACCTCTGGGAGGAGTTGCAGACCCACTCGAACCCCACCCGGGACCAGATTCGGGGAGTGAGCCTGCTGATGATCCCGCCGTCGAAGCCCAAGACACTCTACCTCGACGACTTCAAACTCGAGCGCAAGTGAGCCCGGTGGCGCCGCGGCCCGCTCGAGCGGGCACTGGGCGCCATCGGGGGTCGGAGCGCGGATCGCCACGAGCCGGGGGATTCCCCCCGGCGCACCTCGACGTCCGAATTCATGAAGATCAACGCCTTCCTTCGGACCGGTCTTGCCGGCGAGGGCGGCGAAGCGCTAGCATCCCGCCGTGAGCCGTCCTCGGTGGGCGGCGAGCGGCGTGCGCCCCCTTTCGTGGGTGGCGCACGGCGCCTGGGCAAACACCGGAAGCAACCAAGACCCCTGGACCGACTCGTCTCGACGGAACCCATCCGCGCGGCGAGGCCGTGGCCGATGTGGCTCGAGGTTCCTTCCCGCGACACTCGGAAGGGAGGTGGCCATGCGTAGAGCACGCTGGCCGCTCATGACCCGCTGGCTTCTTTGTGGGAGCTTGACGTCGTTCCTCGGCCTCACGGGGTTGGCCGCACAGGAGGTTGCCGTCCCAGTGAGAGGCCCCTTGATCGCCGTCCCCATCGCCTTCGACCGACCGTTCATCCGCGGGGACGCGAACATCGACATGACCGTCAACATTGCCGACGCGACGTCGATCCTCACGTTCCTGTTCCCCGTCATAACGCCGTCCCCGACGGCCCCAGGCTTGCCGTGTCGTGACGCGGCCGATGCCAACGACGACGAACAGGTGAACATCAGCGACCCCATCTACCTACTGGCCTACCTGTTCTCCGGCGGCTTGCCGATGCCGGCGCCGTTTCCGGATTGCGGTCTCGACAGCACCGCAGCCGCGGACATCACGATGTCGTTGAATTGCAGAACCTACCCGTCTTGTGTCGACACCCAGAGTCCCGATGTCGTCGCGCACGTGCTGCGCCGCGCCGCCTTCGGCCACACTCCGGAGCTCTTCGCCAGCGTCATGCAGATGGGCGCCGATCAGTACGTACTCGACCAGCTCGACGGAGTCTACGACGATGACGAGCCCGGCAACGTCAACCAGGAGCTGTACGACCTCCTGAACGTCTACGACTGGAACGCGACCCCCACGGTGGCCAATGTCCAACGCGCGATCTCCGCGCGGGCGCTGCTCAGCCGCGAGCAGCTTCGCGAGCAGATGACGGACTTCTGGGAGAACCATTTCAATACCTACATCTTCACGATCCGTTCCCACTTCCAGGGCCTTCCCGAGTACAACGCCACCACCTCGTTGGAGCTGGCCGTTCGCCTCGAGGGTGAGGAGAACGAGCGCCTGCGAGCGGGAGCGCTCGAGTCGTTCCATGACCTCCTTCTGGCCAGCGCGACCGGCGTACCGATGCTGATCTACCTGGACAGCATCCTCAACGTCGCCGCCAACCCGAACGAGAACTACGCGCGCGAGATCTTCGAGCTCCACACCCTCGGTGTGGACAACATCTACAACCAGAACGACATCGAGGAACTCGCCCGCTGCTTCACCGGCTGGACCATCTGCAAGAAGGACCCGGCCATCGTCCTCGACCCGATGGCGACGCTCTTCGATATCGCGAGCGCACCGTGCCTACCGAACAACGACCCGACCGGCGTGTGGGCGTTCCACTTCAACACCGCCACCCACGACTACGCGCAGAAGGTGATTTTCAGCGGCAACCCCATCTATCAGCTGGTGATCCCGGCGCGGACGCCTGGGAGCGTCGAGGGTTTGAACGACGGCCTCGAAGTCATCGCGCAACTTGCCGGTATGTCCCCCACGGCCGAGTACGTTTCGCGCAAGCTCATCCAAAAGTTCCTTCGCGACACCACTCCTCCTGCGGCCCTGGTCGCCGAGTGCATCGGAGCGTGGGGGCCCGAGGGTGACATTGCTGCCGTGCTCGAAGTGATCCTCACTTCCGACAACTTCCTGTCCGATACGAGCAGCGACCGTTGGAACCTGGTCAAGACGCCCTACGAGTACGCTCTGGGCAGCGCCCGTATTCTCGGACTCACGGGGATGAGCCTGGGGAACCGCCAGACCTTGATCAACAACATTCGGACGATGCTCTCGCGCACCGTCAATCTGCCCTTTCAGTTCAGCACCCCGGACGGCTTCCCGAGCGCCGGCCCCGATCAACTCGGGACCTCGAAGGTCCTCGAACGCGTACTGCACAATGGACGCCTGTTCGTCACCTTGAGCCCGGGCTACAACATTCCGACCTTCCTGACGAACGCCGGAGTCGCTCTCGATGACGTCGACGCGATCGTCGACTACACGCTGAGTCACTTCTACCAGAGCAATACGAACGCGGTCGATCGACAACTCGCGGTCGACTACTTGAGCACCGATGTGAACGGGGTACCGACGCCGCTCGACCCGGGAGCGGGTGATTACACCAGCCGCCTGCGACAGTTCCTGCAGTTCGTGGCGTCGTTCCCGCAATCGATCAAGCAGTAAGGGAGGCCCCTATGAATCTCAATCGACGTGACTTCCTCCGTCTGGGTGGTGCGGGCCTCGCTGCGAGTTCGCTGTCGTCGATCTTCGACGTCAGTTTCATGCGCCAAGCGCTGCACGCCGCCATCACGGGACCGAATCCAAAGAAGCTCATCTTCATCTTCCAGCGCGGTGGCAACGACAGCGTCGGGACCATCATCCCGCACGGCGACCCGCAGTACAACTTGACCAACCGGCCCACGCTGTATCTCAACCCGGCCACGACGCTCGACCTCGCGGGAAACACCTTCGTGGAAGCGCATCCGAAACTCGCCAAGGCGGTCGAGGTGTACGACGCGGGTGACCTGGCGATCATCCACCAGGTGGCCTATCCGCAGCAATCACGGTCGCACTTCTCGAGTGAACAGTACTGGCAGAACGCCATTCCCGGCGACGAGCAAACCGACGAAGGCTGGCTCAACCGCCTAGTGAGCGGGGACCCCACGCTGGCCAACCACCCGATCCCGGGGGCCAGCATCTCTTCGCAGTTGCAGATCATGTTCAAGGGTCCATTCGTCGTGCCGCAGTTTCAGTTCCTGAGAGATTACGTGCTCGGGACCGGTGCGGCGGCCGACAAGCTCGTCGGCGCGGTGCCGGGCATGGGCTCCAACGGCAGCGGTTTGCAGGGGATCTACAGCCGCAGCGCCGACACGAGCGAGTACGACCAGCTCGTCCGCGACAACGGCGTTTCGATGGCGGCAAGCCTGGACGTCGTCCAAGCGCTCCCGCCGTACACGCCAGCCAACGGCGCCACGTATCCGATTCTGACGGGCGATCCCGGTGACGATCCCGACTTCAACAACGGCACGTCGCGCACCTTCTTCGAGCAAGTGCGTGACGGCGTTCGCCTGTTGAAGCAGACCGATTGCCGACTGATCGGCATCGACCTCGGGGGTTGGGACACCCACTCGAACCAAGGCACCACGGGTAGCACCGGACAGCCGCGGCTCTTGCATACGTTGGCCCACGGTCTGCGCTCGATCGCGCTCGACTGCAGCGATCCAGCGAACGACATCTGGAGCGACACGCTCGTCGTCGTGGCTTCGGAGTTCGGGCGTACCAGCAAAGAGAACGCAAGCTTCGGGACGGACCACGCGGAGGCGGGCGTCATGTTCGTGGCAGGCGGCAACGTGAACGGCGGGGTCTACAACGGCAGTGCCGCAAACTGGTCCGGAATCCTGTCGGTGAACGGGCGCTACCTCGGAATGCGCACCGACTTCCGCGCGGTGTACGCCGAGATCCTGCAGCGGCACTTCGGCATCTCCCCGATGGAGATCGACCTGATCATCCCGGGCTGGGACAACCTCAACCCGGCGCTACCGCAGAACCAGTTCCTCAACATTCTGCCGTAGGTCGACCGGTTGCGCGGCGCCGGATGTACCTGGCGCGGAGTTCGGATGGGACGGGTCGGGGGCGAGCAACACGAGCCCCCGACCCGTCCCTTTTTGGGTTTCCCAGCGGTCGTCCTCCTGGTTTGATCTCCGCATGGAACCCGTGGCTCGAGTCGGCATCGACGTTTCCAGCGCGGTGGACCCGCGGGCAACCGGTGTCGCGCGCTACATTCGTCACTTGGTCGCGGCGCTCGGTGAGCTTGCCGACCGGCCAGAGATCCGCCTGTACTGCCGACCGTCACGGCTTCGCCGCGGACGCCCTTGGGAGCTCTTCGAGGGTCGTCGCGTTCGCTGGCTCGTTCCCATCGTTCCGTGCGCTGTGAATGTGTTTCACGCGCCAGACCTACGCGCACCACGACGCGTCCGCGGTCCGCTCGTCGTCACGATCCACGATCTCCATACCTGGCACCACAGCGATCATGCCAGCCCGGGGTTCGTCGCGAAGAAACGCGCCGACTACCGTCGGGCTGCGTCGCAGGCTACGCTGATCGTCACCCACACCGAGGCGGTGCGCCGCGAGATCAGTGCCGAACTCGCATTTCCGCTCGATCGCGTGGCCGTGATTCCGCTCGCGGATCCACTGGATCTTCCCGGGAGCGCACCGACCCCGCGGGAGCATGACCTCCTGCTCGTGGTAGGCGGCCCGAGCACGCGGAAGGGCAGCCACCGCCTCGGGCCGTTGCTCGAGGTCTGGGCGCGCGCGACGGCGTGGAGACCCCGGATCGCTTGGGTCGGATCCACCCCCGAACCGGAAACTCACCGATTCGCGGCTCAACTCCCCGCGGACGTTCGTAGCCGCATCCGCTTCCTGGGGCACGTGGCCGATCACGAGCTCGTAGACCTCTACGCGCGCGCCACGGCCTTGGTGAACCTATCCGATGCCGAAGGCTTCGGTCTGCCCTTACTCGAGGCCACGACTCGGGGGTGCCCCGTAGTCTCGGTCGACACAGCCCCGCTGCGCGAAGTCCTCGGGGAAGGCGCTTTCTGGCTCGACGCGGAATTCGACCGCTCCCGCTCGAGACTCGTCGAGTTCCTGGATGCGAAGGAACGCGCGCTCACGGTGGCGCGAGCGACTCACTACGCGGCTCGCTTCTCGTGGCGCCAAACCGCCACAAGAACGCTCGCCGCTTACGTCCGGGCCGCCGAGATCTTCGGCGCGGGGTAGCCGGTTGGCGGACCCTCTGTCCAATGCGGCAGGCCACCGCGAGTCACTACGGGTGCAAGGCGCGACGCGGCCGGATCAAGCCCCCTTCGACCTCCACGACACCGACCGCGCGCCCGAGGCACCACGCGATGGCGACACCGTTGGGCAGCGCTGCTGCATCCTCGACGGGCACCCGTTGCCCATGCGCCAAGCGCTGGGCCGTTCCAGCCTCGATCTGGACGGCCGGTAGCCCTTGGGCGAGTCGTTCCACGGGCAACCAGTGGGACGGCGAGAGTAGCGCGACCGGCACCGCATCGGCCTCGACGAACGCACCGACTCGGGTCCGACGCAGGCCGACCAGGCACCCCCCCGTTCCGAGTCGCGCTCCCAGATCTCGAGCCAGCGAACGCACGAAGGTCCCGGGCCCACAGGTGACGCGGAGCTCGAGAATCGGTGGGCGCCAATCCACCACCTCCAGGCGCTCGATGCGAACGCGGCGGGGTGGGACCGCTACCGCCTCACCACGCCGCACCCGGCGATGCGCCCGCTCTCCGTCGACACGCACGGCGGACAACGCGGGCGGAACCTGCTCGAGATCGCCCTCGAACGTGGCCACGCAACGCCCCACTTCGGCTCGCTGCGGGAGCGCCGGCCTTGGCGTCACGCACCAGAGAGGGCCCTCGCCGTCGTCCGAAGCAGAGCAAAGCCCGAGCGCAATGCGTGCTTCGTACTCCTTGACGTGCGCGGTCAGCAACGCTTGGAGCTTGCGACCCTCGCCCCCGAGCAGCACCAGCACCCCACAGGCGAGAGGATCCAGGGTTCCGGTATGTCCAAGAGGACCGAACCCCAGCCGCCGCTCCGCTTCTTCCAAGGCGTCCCGAGAGGTGCAACCGACGGGCTTCCACACGACCACTCCGCCGGAACGTTCGACCAACGACCTGCGCAACGGGGTGCTCCATCCGAGTGCTTACCGCTGGGTTCCCGAAGCGGGCTCGCCCGCGATCGCACGGTCACGCTACTGCCAGTCACTCAGCCCCAGGGGGCCGCCGACAGAGGACGAAGCATGCGACGCTTCCCTGGGCTGCCACAGGGCGCAAGCGCGCCCGCAAAGCTCGAGCGCTGCGCCGTCCAGGTGGACCGGAAGCGGCTACGGCCCGCCGAGTTACCCCGACAGGCCGTTTCCGACTCGAGCAAGTTCGCTCCGAGAGAAAAAAGTGGTGGAGGCGCCGGGAGTCGAACCCGGGTCCCGAAACAGCTCCAGAACGGCTTCTACAGGCTTAGTTCGTCCTTTGTTTCCGGCCAACGGTCTCCGACGAACAGGATCCGCGTTGGACGTTCCGCACTTGATCTCGTCGTCGGCTCCCTGCGGAAGGGTCCTCGGACCAGCCCAGTTTGACTACCTCGACCCGCAGCGCTCTAGGCGTGGCTCCGCGGGTAAGGGGCTACCATTTAGGCAGCGAGAGCGTAGCTGTTGTTCGCAGCTGAAAATTTGTCAGGTGTTTAAAGAGGCCTCCCGACCACCTCTGCCTGCGACGCGCTCCTTCATCTGTCCGGTCGAAACCGTTTCGCCCCCGGACCTGGCTCCATGAACTCGCATGAACCGCTTCCGAGATCCTAGCGCCTCCGAGCGGTGCGAAGCAAGGTGGCCGCTCAATCTCGACCGCGGCGCAGGGCGCGTCGAATGTCCAGGTCGGCTGCGCGCTTCTTGATGTCTTGCCTCTTGTCGTGGAGCTTCTTCCCGCGGCCAAGGCCGATCTCGAGCTTCACGAGGCCCTTGTCGTTCAGATAGAGCGCGAGCGGCACGAGCGTCAACCCGCGTTCCTCGGTCTTGCCGCGAACGCGTTCGATCTCACGCCGGTGCAACAGCAGCTTCCGCCGCCGATCCGGCCGATGGTTGGTCCAGGAACCGTGGGTGTACTCGGCGATGTGCGACTTCACGAGAAAGGCCTCTCCCTCCTCGACTCGCACGTACGCCTCGGCCAACTGGACCTTCCCCTGCCGAATCGATTTCACCTCGGTCCCCTGCAGCACGATCCCAGCCTCGTACTTCTCGAGGATCTCATAGTCCCTGAACGCCTGTTTGTTGCGGGCGACAACCTTCATCGGGTTCCCCAATGGATCAGCGGGTGCGGCGACCGCCCCGAGGGTGAAAGACACAGCCTAGCCCGGGGCTTCTACCACAGGAACGGCCCCGGTCGCTCGTCGATTCTCGATCCTTGACATCCTCGGCGCTCCTCTCCTATAGTCCCCCGCTTCGAAGCCGAAGTGGCGGAATTGGCAGACGCGCTAGGTTCAGGTCCTAGTCTGGGCAACCAGGTGGAGGTTCGAGTCCTCTCTTCGGCACCAATTCGACGAGACCGCGCACCGCGAGACCAAACGGGCGATTAACTCAGTGGCTAGAGTGCTACCTTCACACGGTAGAAGTCACAGGTTCAAATCCTGTATCGCCCACCAGCACTTTAGAGGGAGTCCGGCCGACCCGCCTGGCTCCCTTCTTCGTTGGATCACCGCGGGGTTGGCTCGGGGCGATACAGGATTTGAACCTGTGATGTCTTTGGGTCGGGATCCGGACGGATCCCTCGCGTAGGTTCAAATCCGGCGGGCACGCCGGCTCAAATCCGGCGAGCACGCTCACCACCAGCAGTTTAGAGGGAGTCCGGCCGACCCGCCTGGCTCCCTTCTTCGTTGGATCACCGCCGGGTTGGCTCGGGGCGATACAGGTTTTGAACCTGTGATGTCTTTGGGTCGGGATCCTGACGGATCCCTCGCGTAGGTTCAAATCCGGCGGGCACGCCGGCTCAAATCCGGCGAGCACGCTCACCACCAGCAGTTTAGAGGGAGTCCGGCCGACCCGCCTGGCTCCCTTCTTCGTTGGATCACCG
>JBFWWP010000019.1:22269-97259 GCA_050246115.1 Planctomycetota bacterium | reverse complement strand
GACGGATCCCTCGCGTAGGTTCAAATCCGGCGGGCACGCCGGCTCAAATCCGGCGAGCACGCTCACCACCAGCAGTTTAGAGGGAGTCCGGCCGACCCGCCTGGCTCCCTTCTTCGTTGGATCACCGCCACCTGTCCGCGTTCCCAGGGCGCGCCGGGGCGTGGGTGAAGCATGGGTCGTGAGTGTGCGTGGCGATGGTCAACAAGAGACCTGCGCGGGGGACCGGCGCAAGCCTGTCCGCATCGCCTGGCGCCAGGGGCCGTCCGCGAGTCCATCGCGTCTCCACACCTCCCATCCCCCGCCGGTCGATGCGCCTTGGCTCCGTCACCGTCGTCCGCCGTGCCCGGGTTCCGGATTTTGGGCCGTCAAAATCTTGCGTGCGCTAGACATACTTCACCATAATCCCGGCATGGCCTCCTATCGTCTCGGTCAAGCGGCACGTTTGCTCGGCGTCAGCGTCGACACCGTTCGGCGTCATGCCGACGCCGGTCGCCTGAAAACCACCCGTTCCGCGGGCCAACACCGACGGGTCGATGGCGCGGACCTGGCTCGACTGGTCGAGGAACTCGAAACCGACGGAGCGTCCGAGGGTGGCTCTTCGGCGCGCAATCACCTCCTTGGGATCGTGACCCGCGTCGTTACCGACAGAGTTGCCGCGCAGGTGGAGATGCGTTGCGGACCGTTTCGTGTCGTGTCCTTGCTCACCCGCGAGTCGGTCGACGAACTCGGGCTCGAGCCCGGCGTGCTGGTGCACGCGGTCATCAAGGCGACCCAGGTCGTCGTCGAGCGCGCCGACGAGCGATCTCCGTCATTGAAGTGAAGCCCGCGACGATGCCCATCCCGCAGTTCCTCTTCGGAGCCTTGCTCCTGCTCGGTCTTCCCGCCTGTCGGGGCTCGGAGGCCGACCCGAAGACGACGCGGGTGTTCGCAGCGGCCTCGCTCACGGCGTCGTTTCAGGACCTCGCCGCGGGGTTCGAGTCGAGCCACCCCGGCTCGAAGATCGAGCTGCACTTCGCCGGCACCCCACAGCTCGTCGTGCAGGTCCGCGAAGGAGCCCCGGTCGACGTCGTCGCATGCGCGGACGAGACGAACATGCTGCGGATCGTCGAGACCGGCACCACGGTCGCAGCGCCCGTGGTGTTCGCGCGCAATCGGTTGACGATCGTCACTGCGAAAGAGAACCCCAGAGGCATCCGCGGTCTCGGCGACCTCGCTCGCGACGACGTGCGCGTCTTGCTGTGTGGACCTGAGGTACCTGCTGGGCGCTACGCAAGGCAAGCGTTCGAGAGGGCTGGCGTGCGCGTCAAGTCTCTGTCCGACGAGCCGAGCGTGAATGCGGTGGTGAGCAAGGTCCAACTCGCCGAAGTGGACGCGGGAGTCGTCTACGTCACCGACGCGACCCGCGCCAGCGATCGCGTCGCCGCCGTCGCGATCCCCGACGAACAGAACGTCCTGGCGAGCTATCCGATCGTGCCGCTCGACGCCGGCGCCAACCGAGCCGGGGGTGAGGCGTTCGTCGACTTCGTCCTGTCGCCAGCCGGACAGGGCGTCCTCCAGCGCCACGGGTTCTCCCCTCCATGACGCGTGCGGGAACGAGTCGCGAGCTTCCGGCGCCGCTGGCGATCGCCGCCTTCGTGGCTGGAGCCTTCTTCCTGCTTCCGCTGGTCGGGTTGTGCTGGCGGGCTCCGTGGTCGCGGTTTCTGGACTACGTCACTCGTCCCGAGATTCATGACGCACTCGGGTTGTCCCTCCAATGCTCGCTGGCGGCGACGCTGCTGTCCTTCGTGCTGGGCTTGCCGCTGGCCACTTGGCTCGCATGCGGCAACTCCCGCTTCCACTCGGCCGTCCGAGTCCTGATCACCCTGCCGATGGTGCTCCCGCCAGTCGTCGGAGGGGTCGCGATCCTCCTGGCCTATGGTCGTAGCGGCATCGTCGGCGCCCCCGTCGAGCGCTGGCTCGGGGTCGCGTTGCCCTTCACTCGCGAAGGAGTGATCCTCGCCGAAACCTATGTCTCGATGCCGTTCTTCGTCCTCACCGTCGAGAGTGGTTTGCGCGCCCTCGACCGGCGGTTCGCCCAGGCCGCCGCCACGCTCGGTGCCAGCCCCTGGCGCGTGTTCCAGACGGTGACGCTGCCGATGATCGCGCCGAGCCTCAAAGCCGGACTGTTGGTCGCGTGGGCACGTGCCCTCGGCGAGTTCGGAGCGACGATCACCTTTGCCGGCAACCTCGCTGGCGAGACCCGCACGATGCCGCTGGCCGTCTATGTCGCGCTCGAGACCGATCCGGCCGCCGCCATCGTGCTGAGCCTGCTCCTGGTCACCGTGTCCGGGTGCATCCTGTTCGGTCTCCGCAAACAGTGGTTTCCGGCTCGATGAGCCTCCGCGTCGATCTTCGACTCGACCGGGGTGACCTCGCCATCGACGCGCGCTTCGCCGCCGCCGCGGGCGAGACGGTCGCGCTACTCGGTCCGAACGGCGCGGGCAAGACCTCGTGCCTGCTCGCGATCGCCGGGCTCCTGCGCATCGATTCCGGACAGATCCAGCTGTGCGACCGCGTCCTCGACGCCGGCCCCTCCGGGCCTTTCGTCCCGCCCGCCGACAGACACGTGGGCTTCGTGTTCCAGGACCATCTCCTGTTCCCGCACTCGAGCGTGATCGAGAACGTTGCCTACGGTCTGCGCAGTCGTGGCCACCCGCGTCGATCCTCACTCGCGACTGCCAGGTCGTGGCTGGATCGCGTTGGCATCGCGCCCCGCCAACACTCGTCCCTGCCCGCGGAGCTGTCCGGCGGTCAGGCCCAAAGGGTAGCGTTGGCCCGTGCCCTCGCAGCGTCGCCGCAACTGCTACTCCTCGATGAACCCCTCGCTGCAGTCGACGCCTCAGCCCGATTGACCCTGCGCCGCGAACTGCGCGAGCACCTCGCATCCTTCGCTGGACCCCGCGTCGCGGTCGTGCATGACCTCACCGATGCGCTCGCCCTGGCCGATCGCATCGTGGTGCTCGAGCAAGGGAGCGTCGTTCAGTCCGGGACCATCCAAGAGCTCCTCCGGCTGCCGAGAACGCGCTACGTCGCCGATCTCGTCGGCCTGAACTGCTTCACGGGGGTTTGTCGGGATAGCGTGGTTCGCCTCGCTGAGGTGCAGTTCACGGTCGCTTCACGTCTCGAGGGGGACGTCGTCGTGACGGTGCACCCGCGTGCGGTGTCGCTCTTTCGGGAGCGGCCCGTGGGTTCGCCGCGGAATGTGTGGCGAGCACCGATCACCGCACTCGAGCCGACCCTCGAGCGCGTTCGCGTGCAGCTGGGTGGGCCGCTCCCGATCGTCGCCGAGGTCACAACGGCAACCGTGACGGAACTCGACCTGCAACAGGGAGGCGAGGTCTGGATCGCGGTGAAAGCGACCGAGGCGAGCGTGGCTCAGCGCTGAGGCTCCGGTACCAGCCCAGCCCCCCAGCCCAAACCCCCAGGGAGCTAAGGAGTCGCCCAAGAATAACTTCGACATCTTGCCGTCGATTTGGGTCAGAATCGGCCGATCCGGAAAGCTCGGAACCGGAGGCGTAGCCTTGGTTCCGGTGAGGATTTCGAGGTTTTCGGAGCGGTCGAAGATGGCCCGAAGCGACGAGCAAGAGGGTGAAGTTATTCTTGGGCGACTCCTAAGTCGTGACTCGGTGGTTGCGCCCCGGCTTCACCGATTCCCATCGAGCCAGCGCGAGATGATCTCGGCGATGTCGTCCGCGCGCTCGACCTGCACCATGTGGCTGCTTCGCGACAACACGATGGCATCGCGATCTTGCAGTTGCCACCCCCCCACCACGCTCTCTCCGACTTCGGCGGAGTACTCCGGTCCGAACAGTCGATCGTGTCGTGATTGGATCAACAAGCAACGAGGACGTTCCGTCGTCGGTGAAGCGGGGTCGTTGGGGTCGCCGAGCCACTGCTTCACGGCTGCACGTCGCGACGCCGTGTAGCCGTGTACTCCTGCGACGCGGTACTGCTCTGCATTCGTGGCTTGGACGAGCGCCACGAACTCTGGGAAGTACCGACGGCAATCGCGGCAGATGGTGAGCCGGTCCTGCTGCTGCCGATAGCTCGCTGCGACTTCCGAGGCATCGTCGAAGAACATCTGCCCGAAAGCGCCATCCCCCGCAGCCGGGCCGTAGTTTGCGACCACGCTGGCGGGCAGCAGGAACGAGAGCATGTCACGGCTGCTCCACGGAACTCGAGCCGCGCACAGCGACGGCAACCACGGGTTCAGAAGCACCAACTCGTTCACCCGCGGGAGCTCGGGATCGTCTGCTCCGGTCGGCGGGGCCAGGACATTGGCCACGATCTCGGCGCCGACCGAGTGCGCGACGATCACGACTCTTCGGGACGCGAGTTCGGGGCGCCGTAGGAAAGAGCGCAACCAGTCCGTGTACTGCGGGAGTTTGAATCGCCAACGTGTGTCGGGGACCACTGGCCGCGCGACGCTCGCGTGGCGCGTTTCGTGGGGCTCGTGTTCCAGACCCCATGCAGAACCAGGAGCGGGTGCCCCACCATGCCCGGGGGCGGACAACACCCAGAACTCGTCGCTGCCCGACGCCATGGCCTTCGCGAGTCCGACGAAGTCCAGTGGGGAACCCGGAAACCCATGCACCAGCACGAACACACGACCTCGTGGGTCGGTTCTCGTTGCTGGCACATGGAGCGCGAAACCGCCACGATCGAGCGGGACGACCTCCGCGTTCGGGAGTAGCGCCGACCAATCGACCGGAGGTGGCGCATGCGGACACATGCTACATCCAGACAGCGCCACCATCGCGGGCAGGACCAAGACCAGGGCCCACGCCGATTCTCTTCGTCGCAATGACAAGGGGTGCTCCCTCCCGGTTGGAGCAGCATGGTAGCGACCCAGCGGGGCGAGGGCCAGTCGGTCCGAGGGAACGTCCCGCCGCAAACTCTGCGGGCCGCTGGGTCGGCGCGCGGGTGTGCCACTCGAGCGACCCGAAACCCTGGGCGAGCATCGGTGTTCTCCGCACGGAGGCCTCCGTTCACCACCGGTCCGGCGCCCCTACGGGTCGGCCGGGGGCCTCCGGGTTCGCGAGCCGCGGCTCGCGAGCGCCACCGGGAGTCGTGTTCGGGCCGCCGAGGCAGCCAACGCTTTGGTTTCACCGAGAGGAATCGCCGCATGAACCTCCGTCCGACCGTGCTCGCACTCGCTTCCTGGGCTGGCTTGGTGGCATCGACCTACGTCGCCGATCTCGAAACCAGTTGGGCTCAGACCTGCGACTTCTCACCGGTACTCGCGATCGCTGAGGCGATCGTCGACGACGCGGCGTTGGTCGACGCCGCAGGCGTCTGGTTGGAAACCGGCGACTCGTCCGTTGCGGTGGAGAGTTACGTCGGGCCCTATGGTCCCAGTACGGTGATCCCCATCGCCTCCGCGAGCAAATTGATCTCGGCCGTGGCCCTGCTCACCCTGGTCGACGATGGCCTGCTCGATCTCGATCTCCCCCTGTCCAACTATCTGCCCGAATTCACCGGCCTCAAAGGCACCATGACCGTTCGCCAGATGTTCTCCCATACCTCGGGATTGCCGGGCGGCTCGACGCATCCAGTGCTGTCGGACAGCTCCATCACGCTGGCGGAAGCGGCGAGCCAGATCGCATGCTGCATCGAGTTGGACGCCCCTCCCGGGACCCAGTTTGCCTACGGCGGTCTGTCCATGCACGTCGTAGGTCGAGTCGCCGAAGTCGTGACCGGGCAGCCTTGGGCCGTGCTCTTTGCGACCCGGGTGGCGGTCCCACTCGGGCTCACCGACACCGACTACTACGCCTTCGGCTTCACGCAGAACCCGCGCGTCGCCGGTGGCGTTCGCTCGACGCTGACCGACTATGCAGTCGTGTTGCGGATGCTCCGTGACGGAGGGCTACATCAAGGAGTGCCGTTCCTCAGTGCGAACGCGCTTTCGGTCCTCACCTCGGACCAGACCAACGGAGTGCCGATCGTCGATTCGCCGGCGGGTGACGACCGCCGGTACGGCTTCGGTGCGTGGTTGGACCTCGTCGGGGACGACGGCGAGACGCTGAGAATCTCGAGCCCCGGCGCCTTTGGCTTCACCCCGTGGGTGGATCTCGACCTCCACCTCTCCGGGTTGTTCGTGATCGAGTACCTCTTCTCGTTGGTGCAGACCGAGGTCGAGGCGATGCAGGCGCTCGCTCGCTCCGAAGTCCTCGATTGCGTCGCGCAGTTCCGTCGTGGCGACGTGAACCGCGATCAAGCGCTCGACATCGCCGACGTCGTCTCGCTCCTCGGTGTGCTGTTCTCCGCGCCACCGCCGCTCCCGGAGCCGGGCTGCGTCGACCGTTTGGACACGAACGACGATGGCGCGGTCGACATCGCCGACGCCGTTCGCCTACTGGCAACGCTCTTCGGGGCGTCCGCACCGCCGTTGCCGGCTCCCGGCGCGTCCTGCAACTTCGACGGCACCCCCGACGCTCTGCCCTGCGAGGCCTCGGCCTGTCCGTGACTCGGCGGGTTTGGGGGCGAACTCCGAACGACAACCCTTCTCATCGTTGCGGGTTTTGGATATCCCCAAAGGATCGCACGGCACCCGCAACTCCCGGCCGAATCGTTTCGGGTCGGGACGTCGCGGTGCTCCGCAGTCCACCGAACGAGAGGACTCCCATGCGTCGCTTCCTGCTGCTGCTGACTACCGTCGCCGTCGCGGGCCTCGTCTGGCAACCGCTGGCTTTGTCTCACTGCGAGATTCCCTGCGGCGTCTATGGGGACCGAACCCGGATCGACCTCCTTTACGAACACCTCCAGACCGTCGAGAAGTCCATGCAGCAGATCTTGGCGTTGGCGGGTAAGACCGACGCCCAGAGCTTGAACCAGGCGGCTCGGTGGGTCCACAACAAGGAGCAGCACGCGACGGAGATCCAGCACGTGGTGGCGCAGTACTTCATGACCCAACGAGTCAAGCCAACCGACAGCTCCGACGCCGACGCCGAGGCGAAGTACCATCGCCAGCTCGCCGCCCTACATGGCCTCCTGGTTTCGGCCATGAAGTGCAAGCAGAGCGTTGAGGTGACCCATGTTGCCAAGTCGCGCGAGCTGCTCGATGCCTTCTGTGCCGCCTATTTCTCGAAGGAAGACCTAGAGCACATTCGCGAGCACCACGCCGGAGGCAAGTAGGCCGCCCGAGATCCAAGAGTCGGGCTCGCCGACCGGGGAAAGCCGACAGCCGGTGCGCCGCGACGAGCCCGAGGAGAATTCTCGGGCGGACCCTCAGTCGGGCTCCTATACTCGCGACTTTCCGTCGCCTGCGACCGCTGCGGGTCGTTGGCGCAACAGTGCTCGCCCATGCATGGGCGCGAAACCTCGACAAGAGCGAATGGAGGTACCCGATGCGTCTGCTCCTGTGCCTGGTTCTCGGGACGGTTTGGGTCGGAGCCGTTGGCGGGACCCCGATCCTGGCCAACGATGATTGTGCGAACGCCACTCCCCTTGGGGTCGGATCCGCGTCCGGCACGACCGTCGGTGCGACCCAGGACGGCTCGGTGACGTGCGGCAACGGCACGAACTCGGCTTCGGTCTGGTACAGCTACTTCGCGGTCGCCGACATGTTGGTCACCATCCAACTCTGCGGCAGCGGCTACGACACCGTGCTGTCGGTCCACAACGGTTGCCCGGGGACCGTCGTCAACCAGATCGCGTGCAACGATGACAGCTGCGGCCTCCAGTCGATCGTTCAGTTCCTGGCCGTGGCGGGCAACGACTACCGCATTCGAATCGGGGGCTTCAACGGGGCTACCGGCGCTTTCAGTATCGCCCTCACCGAGATCGATCCCGGCTCCCTGAGTGGCCCCGATGTCATCTACTCCGAGTGCACCAGCATCACCCACTATGGCCCTGTCGGGACCATTCACGCCTACTCGCTCGGCAGCAATACGTGCAACATCGGCGACATGGATCTGCAATGGGGCAGCACCACCCCGCTGCTCGCGATGAACGCCTATCGCCTTCATGATGGTCGTCTCGAGCAGATCGGCATGTCGTGGGTGAAGAACGGCACCGGAGCCGCCGCCGGCAGTGGCTGCGGACTGCCCTGCAACGGTGCCGGTGGCAGTGTCCTCGGTGCCGGCTGTCTCGATGTGTACGGCGCGACCTTCAATGGCGGCCAGGGCATCCTGGGCCCGCGATCGGACGTGAATGCCTTCACCGGCGCGTACCCGGGACAATCGGGCGCCGCCGGCTCACAGATCGCCGAGCGCCTGCAAGTGGAGCAAGCGGATCTGGTACAGACGAGCGCTCAGTATTTCGTCGAGGGCGTCTACGTCGCCCCCGACGACGCCGGATTTGCCAACGCTCTCAACAATGCCTCGTACAAGCGCGTGACGGTGACCCAGGGCACCTTCCAGATGACGCCGGTCGGTTCCATGAATCAGACCATTCCGGCGATCTATGCGTGGCAGACCCACGGCCTGGGGCCCGACACTGTCGATCCGGCGGTCGACATCCAGATCGCCGATGTCCCGAGCGAGGGGCGATTCTTCGTGGCCTCGAAAGTCGTTGACCTCGGGAATGACCAGTGGCGCTACGAGTACGCCGTGTTCAACCTCAACTCCGACCGCAGTGCGAGCGCGTTCACGATCCCGCTTCCGGTCGGCGCCGTCGCCACCGGGATTGGGTTCCACGACGTCAGCTACCACTCTGGCGAGCCGTACGACAACACCGACTGGACGAACGTGGTGAACCCGATGTCGATCACGTGGGCCAGCCCGCAGACGTTCGCCGCCAACCCGAACACCAACGCGCTGCGCTGGGGGACGATGTACAACTTCTGGTTCGAGTCGAACGTTCCGCCGGGTGTGACGAACGCGTCCCTCGAACTCTTCCGTCCGGGTACGCCCTCCACCCTCACCGTCAGTGTACAAGGCCCGGCTTCCAGCACCGAGTGGGTACGCGGCGACTGCAACGACGACAGCTCGTTCGACTTGTCCGATGCGGTCTTCGAACTGGGCTACCTGTTTCCCCAGGCGACCCCCATCGTCCTCATGTGCGAAGATGCCTGTGATGCGAACGACGATGGAGTCATCGATCTGAGCGACCCGGTACGCCTACTCGATCGCTTGTTCGCCGGCGGTTCCCCGCTACCGCCGCCGAGTTCGACGTGCGGAACCGACCCCACGTTGGACGCGCTGGGTTGCGGAGTCAGTAGCGGCTGCCCCTAGCCCGCACTATTCGTGAAGCTTGATGCGAGGAGGCCTAAGGAGTCGCCCAAGAATAACTTCGACATCGTGCCGTCGATTTGGGTCAGATTCGGCCGATCCGGAAAGCTCGGAACCGGAGGCGTAGCCTTAGTTCCGGTGAGGATTTCGAGGTTTTTGGATCGGTCGAAGATGGCCCGAAGCGACGAGCAAGAAGGTGAAGTTATTCTTGGGCGACTCCTAGGTCTTGTTCTGGCAAGGAAGAGCAGCGAAGTCGACCGGAGGATCGAATTCGCTGCAATGACGAAGCCAGAGCGAGACTTCGGTCCGCAGCCGAGCGCTCACGAACAATGCGGGCTAGTGCCCTGTGTCGCAAGTTCGTTGCAGAAGTTCGGCGCAGCGGGCACGCGTGTCCCTGCTTCCATGGCTGACACCGTTCAGACCAACCGTGGTCTGACGCCATTGCGGGCGGTCCGACCTGCCCGGCCGACGAACTTCTGCAACGAACTTGCTGCGCGAACCACGAGGCCCGAAGCAAGCGTGTGCAACATCCATGGAGGCCCGGCATGCCTGTCCCGTACCGCCACCCACTGATCTTCAGCCAGTGGCCGCGCGCGGGTCTCGCGAGCGCGGCCATCGCTGGGTTCGACCGCAGGTGGGCGAGCGTCGCGGGCGTTCTCTCGTTCGCGATCGTGCTCCCTCTGAGCCTGGGCCAGCCCCCTCCCACCGCGCGCGCACCCGACCGGGAACGGGCGCTCATCGAAGCCCGGCGCCTCATCGGCTCTCACGAGCCTCGCCGGGCGTTGGACTCGATCTTGATCCCGCTCGCGTCCGAGTACCCCGACGACCCGCAGGTTCACCTGTTGGCGGGCGAGGCCCACTTCGCACTGGATGAGTTCGAAGCGGCGATTCGAGCGTTCGAACTCGGGCTGGCGCGGGCGCCGCACTTCCGTGGCAAGGTTTTCAACCTCGGCCGCGCGTACCAGCTGTCGGGGCATCTCGACCAAGCGTCGCAGGTCTTCGCGGCAATGGTCACGGAAGACGATCGCGACCTTCGGACGAAGGGGCACTTCGGCCTCGGGCTCGTAGAGCAGGCGCGCGGCGACGACGTGGCGGCCGAGCGGTCGTTCGAGGCCGCGCTGGCACTCGATCCGGGAGCTCACCGCCCGTTGTACGAGATCGGGTTACTCCGGCAACGAATCGGCCAACTGGCGAAAGCGGCGGTCGCGTTCGAGAACGTACTCGCGCTACGCCCACTTCACCACGGTGCGGCTTACAACCTCGCTCTGGTGTACGCCCGGTTGGGCGAGCCCGACAAGAGCCAGCGGGCCCGCGTCCTTCACGGCAACATCATTGCCGGCAAGAAGGAAATCAGCAGCCTACGCGACCGTATCGCCGAACACCCTACCGACCCTGCCGTCCCGACGGCGATCGCCGAAGTCTACCGACGCCTCGGGTCCCCTATGGAGGCTCTGCCCTGGCTCCGGCGAGCCCTGGATCTCGCGCCGTCGGATCCGAGCCTAGGCCTCGCCTTCGCGGACTCTTGCCGCAGGGCCGGCCGGCCGGCGGAGGCGGAACGCGCCTATCAAGCGCTACTCGCGCGAACGCCGCCGATCGAGGCGGCACTGGCCCCGCTGCTGGAGCTCTTGCGTGCCCGCGGCGCAGACGCCGAAGCACAACGGCTCGCGGCGCGCTTCGGCGAACGGTAGCGCACCGACTCGAGGGGGTCCCGCGCTCGACGCGAGAGTCAGACGAAGAAAGCGGTCACCCAATTGGTGCCGCGGCAGAAGAGGAAGAGAACCGCGTTGATGCGATGCGCGCGAACCATGCGCCCGTGCCGCCGCTGGAGCCCTGTGATCAACGCCCCGACGTAAAGAACGACCGCCGACACCGAAACCGCCACGTGGAACTGTAGAAACGGATCCCGGGTAGTGGTGGCCTGGTGCACGGCCTCGCGGTTGAGTTCGATCACCAACACCAGCAGGACGTCGGCGACGAAACAGCTGATCATGGTCGGGATATGGATTCTCCGATTCCGCCGCTGAAGCACACCGAAGATCAAACCGCCGAAGATGATCGTGGAAGCGATCAGATTCCCGATCTCGAGCCAATCTCTGTCTCCCAACGCCTTGCCTCTCCGTCATGTCACCCGTGACGAGTATCGGGCCGCCCCCAAGAAGATCAAACCGGCCAAAGTCGACGATTCGGGTCCTTGCGCCGCACCTCGCCGGTGGCTTCGCGCACCCGCGCGGTCGCAAACAAGATCGTCAGAACACCGACATGAAACGCCGCCGCCAGCGCAATCACGAACCATGGCGGCAGCAGTCCGGGGACCGCGAACCCCTCGTAGATGCTCACGGGAACGCCGTCGATCACCGGACGGTGCAAGACGACTTTGATCAACCACGTCATCAGCAAGATCAAGAAGATGTAGATGTAGTTGCGGTGGAGGCGGCGCCCGACCGCCTCCCAGTACGAGATCTTGTAGGAAGGAGCGAGGAGATCGTTGCACAGAACCTCTCGCCAATTCCCCTCCACGAGCGGCTTCTCATGGTAGACCGCCGGCACCATGAAATGCACCTCGAGCATCCGCACGCGGGTGCGCCACAAGTCGAAGAAACGGTAACGGCGCCCTTCGATGTTGAGCAACAAGAACACCAGCGCCGAGCCGAAGAGGAGCACCAGGTGGGTCACCTGAGGATTGCCGTAGGCAACCGAGACCAGAGCCGTCGTGGTGATGACGGCCCAGTTCGTCGTCATGTCCATTTTCTGGCGCCAGACGTTCGAACGCGACAACTCACCCCGATAGAAGTGGCTGAGTACGTTCAAGTTCTCCGGGGGGAAACGATGCGTCAGGGCGTTCACCCTAGGGCGCCCGGGCTTCGAATCGCCGGCAGGCTCAGGCTCATTCACACCGGGGCTCCCTGCTGGCTCACGGTTCCGTCGACCCACCCACGATCTCGAGCGCCGGCGTGAACCGGCGACGATGGACACCTCCGGGCCAGAGTTCTCGGAACACGACCATCGCGAAACGGACGCGCCCGATTCCTGGTCGAGGAATCTTTGCGAACCCGTCCGAATTGAGCAAGGGGATTCGGCATGCGCCGTGCGGTACCCCCGTTGGCGCGCGGGCGTCGAGAAGGAGCGACGTCACGCTGCGTCCCAAGCCCAAGGGCTCGGGCTGCAAACAGAGCGGCGGCCGCCGAAGGTCGGGTGGCAAGTGTACCCCCGAGGCGTGGACACGGAGGCTTCCGAGAGTCGCTCGAAGAGGAAGTCAGTTCCAAGTCGAGCGCTGTACGCGCTTGACTCAGTTCTTAGTTCTGAGTTCTAGGCTGCGAAGGTCACTTCTTGATTGAACCGATCGAACTCGGCGCAAAGACTCGCAGCCAGCGTGGGGAGCGCGTTCTTCTCACCGGCCAACGCCACTTTCTCGACCTCGGTCGCCAGCGCTCGCACTCGCTCTGCACAGATGTTGGCAGCAGCCCCTTTGATCGAGTGGGCGGCATTCGCAACGCCACGCAGGTCGGATTGGTCGACCGCCCGGCGGAGTTCGTCGATGCGCCCGGCCGTGCTCTCCCGGAAGAGGGCGATCACCTCCTCCAGCAGTTCGCGCTCGCCTTCCACAATGTCCAGTGCCGCCGCCTCATCATGGACCGGCAGGGACTCGAAACCAGATGCCATGGGCTTGCCTCCTCCTTGGGCCATTGCGGCCGCGTGGAGAATTATCCGGTGAATCTCGAAAATCGGCAAACCGCCGTAGTCGGCTCGCGATCCAGTTGACGACGCCGCGCGTTCGACTACATTCCCGGCATGAACAGAAACGCCCGACGAATCAGCAAGGCGAACCACGGAGCCCGCGCAGTGTGTCACACCCACCGCAGGAACCGCCGAAAGGCGGAGCACCGTCGTTCCAAGAGCAAGAAGTAGCCGAAAAGGGGCTCCTCGCTGTCCGCCTACCGCAACCGGCCTCTCCTGGGGCAGTTGCGGCGCAGCGGCCGGCCCTTGAGCGCTGCCAGGCAGCGAGTTCGGCGACAAGCCCGGCTGGGACGGGTTCGGACCTTCGTGCCCGCTGGTCCCGCCCGCTCCCGAGCTCGGATCCAATCCCTCCGCGACCTCGCGTCGCACCCCCTCGGAACACCCGGGCCGACCCACACTGACGTGTGGATAGCGACCGCCATTCTGGGCTCTCGACCGGCGTGATCCCCGAGGCGAAGTCCGCTCGTTCGCTCCCGGCGTTCCCTTTCGCGGAGGCGGTTGCGCGCACGAACGCGGTTTCGAGAGACCAGGCACGATCGTGCTGGAGCCGGACCACGCCGAAGCGGCGCGGCATCGGCCATCGACAGCTTTCGCACGTCCTCGTCGCGCCCACGATAACGCGATCGAGGTGGCACCGCTGGCCGGTCAAGTTCTCCGCCCAGCGCAGTCGATACCCCCATTGTGAGCAACGCGCGGTCCGCGAACGCGAACCTCCCCGCCGAGCCCTGGGCTCGATCGAGCGACGACGCTCACCCAACCCGCGACGCGAAAGCCGAGACCCGAAATCTATGGGAACGACCGCCGAGCCAACGACTCCTGAAAGACGAGTCGATCCCCGGGTCCCGTTTCCTTGCGACGCGCGGATCTGGACGAGTGCCAAGGTATTCGAGGCGCGTAGCCTTGATCTGAGCCTAGGCGGTGCCCGCCTCGTCGTCGATGCGAGCGACGACGAGATCCCAGCCAGCTCTCCTTGCATGGTGAGCTACCCGATGGGAACGCGGCGCCGTCTGGAACTGAGGGCCGTGGTGGTCCACGAACATGACAACGTCCTCGGCCTTCGGTTCATCACGCTCGAAGCCCGAAAGCGTCGAGAACTCTTTCGGACCATCTTGCGCAGCTCCGGAGTCGAGACCCTCCTTCGCCGCGAACTCGAGCAGTTCCTCCGCAGTCGTCCCACTTGAGTCCAGCCCCGAAGCCAGCGCATGCCGCGCTCGGCTCGGGTATCAGCCCGGGCCCGGCTCGTTCACGACGACCGTCCCCCGGCCGCTCCCCTTCGAACCAAGCCGCGAGCAACGCGTCCACGGAGGATCGCCCGATGGCGACGGTGCCCGGCGCTCACGGAGATAGCGGCTGGGGCGCCACCCCCAATTCCGGGGACACCGCTCGGAAGGCACGCTGCCCTGCGCTCGTGCCTTCCCAGCGCAGCCGGCGCAGGTCGGACTTCGAAACTCCTGCGCAACCCCCGCGGACCTCCGGCGTTCCAGAAGAGTCGCGAGGCCCGAACCAGATAGGCTCCCATGGTCAGCGCAATCTTCACTCTGATCTGCCTCGGCGGGATCGCCGGCGCCCCACGCGCGACAGCCGCCTCCCCCGAGCCAATCGGGATCGAGGGGGCCAGGCACCTGCTCGCGCGCGCCGGGCTCGGCGGCACGCCGGACGAATTCGCACGTTTCGCAGTTCTCGACCGTAGGGCTGCGGTGAAGGCACTGTTCACGGCCGCCGATCGTCCGCAACCGCCGCCTCCCGAGTGGACGACGGTCGTCGAGCCACGGCGGCGTCGAAGCGACATGACGCCCGAGGAACGCCGACGCGCACTCGAACAGAGCCGCGAACGCGGGGAAGAACTCAAGATTTGGTGGTATCAACGCATGATCCAGACCGATCGTCCGCTGGTCGAGCGGATGACGCTGTTCTGGCACAACCACTTCACGTCGTCACTGCAGAAGGTGAAACTGCCGCTCCTCATGTACCGGCAGAACGAACTCTTTCGCGCTCACTCCTGCGGCAACTTCCGAACCCTCTTGCATGCGGTCGCCAAGGACCCGGCGATGCTCATCTACCTCGACACCGTCGTGAGCAACCGCGAGCAGCCCAATGAGAACTTCGCTCGCGAGCTGCTCGAGCTCTTCACCCTCGGCGAGGGCCATTACCGCGAGCGCGACATCAAGGAAGCCGCGCGGGCGTTCACCGGGTGGAAGGTCGACCCTCGCACCGGCGACTTTCAGCTCGTTCGCGCCCGCCACGACGTGGGTCCGAAGAGCTTTCTGGGTCGACAAGGAAACCTCGGTGGCGAACAGATCATCGACATCTTGCTCGAGCAACCGCGACTCGCGCGTTTCATCGTCGCCAAACTTTGGCGTGAGTTCTTGTCGACGGAGCCCGTGGCCGACGACGTCGAACGAATCGCCCAGACGTTCCGCGCGAGTGGCTACGAACTCGAACCGGTGATCCGCGCGCTCCTGGAGAGCGACGCCTTCTGGGATCCGCGCGAGCGAGGGGCGATGATCAAGTCGCCCGTCGAACTCCTCGTGGGTGTGGCGCGCACCTTCCAGTTGCCCCTCGGAGAAGGACCGGCCTTGGTGCGTCTCGGCCGCAGCCTGCAGCAGGACCTCTTCAACCCGCCGAACGTGAAGGGCTGGCCTGGCGGTCCGAGCTGGATCTCGTCCACGACCCTCTTGATCCGCGAACAGACGCTCGCTCAGATCGGCAATGAAACCCAACCTCGTCGCACCCTGGAGCCCGATGCCGGCATGAGTGGTTCGTCGGTGGAACTCCTGCGGGCGTGGTTCGACGCCATCGACCCGAAACCGGAGATGCGCGCCGCCGCCGCGATCGCTCGCTTGTGCCCGATCCCGTTGGTCGACCCGCTCACGGCGACGGACGGCGTCGCCATCATCCGACAGATCTTGGTGGATCCGGTGTACCAACTGAAGTGAGACCGTCTCGAGGAGCGCCGCCGCCTGGAGGTGGAGGCGCCTGCGAAGATTCTTGCGAACACCGAGAGAGAGCTCCCATGGACCGTCGCCGATTCCTGCAACTCGCGGGTGCTTCCGGACTGACCCTGTTCATGCCCCGACTGACGATCTGGCCGAGTTCGGCGCTACTCGCCAACGAATCGGCAGAGACCGCGGGACGCGTTCTCGTGCTGGTCGAACTCAAAGGCGGTAACGATGGCCTCAATACGCTCGTGCCGTTTCGCGACCCCGAGTACTACAAGCTCCGGCCCCGCTTGGCCGTCCCTCGCGAAGCGGTCATCGCCCTCGACGATCACCTCGGTTTCAATCCCGTCCTGGCTCCTCTCACCGGCGCTTGGGAAGCGCAAGAGCTCGCGGTCGTGCGCGGCGTCGGGTATCCGGAGCCCAATCGCTCGCACTTTCGCTCGATCGAGATCTGGGAGACTGGGTCCGACAGCGATGAGGTTCGGGCGGAAGGCTGGATCGCGCGCACGTTGCCCGGTGCCTCACAGACACCGCCCCGAGCGGCGGACGGCGTGATCCTCAGCGGGGACGCCGGCCCACTGGCCGGCCCCCACATGCGCAACGTCGCATTCCGCGATCCCCGCCAGTTCACGCGTCAAGCTCGTCGCGTGAAGGATCTCTCCGCTCATGAGGGCAACGCGGCGCTCGAGCACCTCCTCTCGGTTCGCGACCACTTGCGCGAAGCGGCTCGCATCATCGAGGAGAAACATGCACGCTCTCCCTCGCTGCGCGAGCAGTTCCCTGCGACCAACCTGGGCCGCCAGCTGCAGACCGCAGCCGAGCTCATCCTGAGCCAGGTTCCGCTGGCGGCGATCAAGGTTTCGATCGGGAGCTTCGACACCCATAGCGGCCAGCGGGCCGTGCACGACCGACTTCTGGGCGAGCTGGGCGGAGCACTGGCCGCGTTCCGGCAAGCACTGATCGCCGGCGGCCAATGGTCGGAGTCACTGGTCCTCACGTATTCCGAGTTCGGCCGCCGACCGGCGGAAAACGGAAGCGGCGGCACGGATCATGGGACGGCAGCTCCGCACCTGCTCCTCGGAGGACGCGTGATCGGTGGCCTGTATGGCCGTCAACCTTCGTTGACCCAGCTGCGCGATCGTGACCTCGAGCACCATGTGGACTACCGCTCCTTGTACACGACCATTGCCCAAGATTGGTGGCACTCCACGAGCGGCAAGGAGCGGGCCGTGCACGCCGCGCTCCCGCTGATTCGGCGACGCCCCGCATCGCCCCTGCCTCCGCCGCCGCGACGCGAGACCTTCTGAGTCGAGCCTACTCCTCGGTCGATCCAGCCGCGACTCACGCCCCCCGGGTCGAAGATCGCCCGCACCAGCCGCCCTGACCTTCGCGCCCTTCCGGCTCGACCCAAGGCGCGGGAACTTGTTCGCTTCGAAGCGGTCTCGAACGGGACGACTCGCAACGGTCCTGCTCCAAGCAGCGAACGAAAGTCCCCAATCGCTGCGCCACCCCATCGGAGGCCACTTCCATGCCCCTTCGTCCTCTGGCCCTAGCGTGCACCATGGTCTGGTTCGCAGTTTCCCAATCCACCCTCGATGCGCGCACCAAGCTGACCACGCTCCCGCCCCGCGACCAAGTTCGCATCGATCTCGCCGACGGGCGACAGGCCCTCGTCGAAGAAGCGCGTACCATCAACCTCGTCGCGGGCATGAACCAGGTCGACTTCTCTTGGGCCGGAACCCATATCCACCGAGAGTCGATTCAGATTCGCGTGGTCACGGTCGGCTCGGAGGTCCGTGTCACGAGCACGAGCTATCCGCCGGGTGAGAACGCCCTCTACTGGGACGTTTTCGCGCGTACTTCGGGTCCGGTACAGTTCCGCATCAGCTACTTGATCGACGGCTTCAGTCGGCGCATCGACTACGTCGCCCTCGCCTCGCGGGACGAAACACGCCTGACCCTTCAGTGTCGTGCGAACCTCTCCAACGCGACGGGCGAGAGCTTTCCCCGCGCGGACTTGCAGCTGGGTCCGCACTTCGTCTATGCGAACCGCGAGATCCTCCAGGGCCAGGCTCGGCGGATGCTGGCATTCGAGGGCCAAGACCTTCCGTTGACCAAGACCTTCGTCTTCGATCCCCGCCAGGGAGGGACGGTGCGCTACTTCTACACCTTCGACAACTCCGCCGACGCCGGCCTGGGACGCGCGACGCTCGTACCCGGGAAGTCACGCGTCTACATCCGGGACGACACCCACTCCGAGACCTTCCTCGGCGAGGACTGGCTCGCGCCGGTGCCCGTCGGCGCCAAGGCCGCCCTCTACCTCGGGATCGCCCAAGACATCCGCTGCCAACAGAGCCTCGTGCGGGACGAGCGCGAGAACGTGCTCGCGGACCGGTGGTACCACCAGCACCAACGGAGCCGTTGGACGCTCGAGAACTTCAAGGATGAGCCCGTCGAGCTGACGATCGAGCAACCCATGAGCGGTGAGTGGACCCTGGGGCGAGTACTCCTCATGGAAGAGCACGGCGAGCGCGAGGAACGACGCGAAGTGCAGCTGCCCATCGAACCCGTGCTCACGGAGCGACCGCACAACGAGTTACTCCGCTTCCGCGTGGCGCTGCCACCCACCGGACCCCGCAAGGTCAAGTGGAACCTGTACGCGGATTGGACCCTGAAGAACCGTGGGTTCTGAGCGCTTGGCCTCCGCCAGGAGCCGCTCCCGTGCCATCGGCTTCGTTCCCACCACCCCCCCCTTTTGGAGAGAGGAAGCGCGTCGTGAAGCCCTCAATCGTCCTGTTCTTGCTGGGATCCTGGATCGCTTGCGGCACTTCGAGTGCCCTCGCCGCCGTCGACTTGGTCACGGTCCCCGAACGCCGGGCGGCCGAACTCACGATCTACAACTCCGCCGATCTCACCCTCGTGCGCGACCGGCGCCTGCTCACGTTCCAACGCGGATCGAACGTGCTGCAGTTCACTTGGGCGCAGACGCTCATCGACGCGTCGAGCATCGAGCTTCACTTTCGGTCCCATGCACGCGATCTGACCCTCATCGATACCGTGTTCCCACCTGCACCGAGTGAAGCGCTCCAGTGGAACGTCGAGAGTACGTTCGACGGGGACGCCGAAGTAGAGATCACCTACTTCACGAGCAACATCACCTGGAGCGCTTCGTACCTCGCGCACCTGAGCCAAGACGACACCCGCCTGCGGCTACGCGGCGACGTGCTGGTCACGAACCAAAGCGGCGAAGACTACCCGAACGCAGAGGTTCGACTGATCGTCGGCACGGTGAACTTGGTCGAGCAGATCGCTGTGCTCGCCCGGACGCGCGGGGGGTGGAGCCAACTCGCGCCCCAAGAGCGCAGCCAAGCGTATGGCGGGTTGCGAGATGCTGAGAAGCGAGCGACGGAGGCCTTGGCCGCCGCGGACGAGAGTAACGGCATCGTCAAGGAAGGCTTGAGCGAGTACTTCGTGTTTCGCATTGACGGCGCCCAGAGCGTGCCCCATGGTTGGTCACGGTCCCTGAACGCGCTCGATGTGGACGACGTGCCGGTGGAAGTGACCTTCCGCCTCCACGACTCTTGGGGGGCCGACGTCTATCGCTTCGCACGTTTCGACAACCGCAAGCTGCCGGGTCGGGAAGGGCACTCCAACCTCGGCCTAGCCCCGCTCCCCAGCGGCTCCTTGCACGTCTTTCGCCGCTCAGACCTACAGGACCTGAGCTTCCTGGCACAGGTTCACCTTCCGTACGTAGCCATCAATGAGAAGTGCGAGATCAACACCGGCGCCCAACAAGAGGTCACCATCGAGCGCGCCACGAGATCGTACCGGCGCCAGAACATCGTCTTCGAGCGCAAGACCCTCCGGGCCTACGACGAGGTGTTCGAGTACGAGACCTCGATTCGCAACTCACTCCCGTTCGCGGCCCGTGTGGAGATCGAACGAACCTTCCCCGCGTCGGCCTCGGTCAGCGGCCTGGACTTCAACGTGGAGACCGTCGATCACCAGACGATCCGCTTCTATCCCACGTCACCGCGAGGAACACACGACACCTTCCAGTACACCGTGATCGTCAAGCATGGCACTCCGTGAGCGGCGGCGGCGCGCACCGTGGCCGTGGCGCAGAGCGTGCCGCCGAGCGTCTGCGGCTCGCCGACCTCACTGGAGGCCGCGGCAAGGGGGCATGCGCAGCCAAGTCACCCCTGCGCAAACAAGTCGGGGTGACGCCAAGGCCCCATAGCGGCTGCGTCTGCGGTGACCCAGAAGGGCACCGCCAGGGGGAGGCTCTGCGGTAGCTCGCACCGATCGTCGCGGCACAACTGGGTCGCGAGCTGCAACCGGATCACTTGCGCACCCTCTTGGATCCCGCTCGCGACGGTGAGCTGGCCGCGTAGCCGCAGTCGGTGGGTGGGCGCCCCCGCGTCGTGAAGATCGGCAACCTCGCGCGCGACGAGCGCGAAGCCCTCGGGACCGTCCAAGGTCAACTCGGTTGGAAACGCGGCTCCCGACTCTCGCGTACCGCTCGCCGCCACGCCAGCCGGTAGTTCCAGGACGACGCAAAGTGGGATTTGCGCACCGGGTGCCCCACGGAGGCTTCCCAGATACAAGCGGGCCACGAGATCCCCGGCCTGCGCCTCGGCGTCGGCCGAACCCAGGGCCGGCAGCCTGTCGGCCGGCGCTGCGGCTCGTTCGGCCCCTTCGAGAAAACCCGTCAGCGCGAGGATCAGGGCCTCGGTGCCGCGGGGTGCTGCGCGCATCTGCGGCAAGAAGCGCGTGAGCGTACGCTCCGCTACACGGCGATACTCCGGGTCCCCGGCTCGCGCCGAGAGACGCAGGAACACGCGGGCGGCCACTCCGTTCCCGGATGGAATCGCTTTGTCGTACGGGTCTTGGGAACGAACCAAGAGCGGCTCGTGATCGGTGGCCGTGAAGTAGAAGCCCCCCTCGCTCGCGTTCTCGAAGCGTTCGGTCAGGTCCTCGGCCAGGCCACGCGCCGCCGTCGAATAGCGTTCATCGTGGGTCAGCTCGTGAAGATCCAACAGTCCATCGGCGAGAAACGCATGATCGTCGAGGTAGGCCGGAAGCCGTGCCTCCCCCAAACGGTAGGTCGCCCGCAACTTTCCTTCGGGGCGGAGGTTCGCCAACACGAAGTCGGCCGCTCGGCGCGCTGCGGCCTCATAACGTGGTTGCGCAAAGACACGGGCTGCGTGCGCGAGTGCGCCGATCATGAGCCCGTTCCACGCGGTGAGGATCTTGTCATCGAGATGGGGCTGGCTGCGGGTGCGACGCACTCCGAGGAGTCGGGCCCGCGCGCGGTCGAGTCGCGCAGCGACCTCAGCGACGCTGAGGCCCACATCGGCGGACACATCGTCGAGCGACCGCGCTCGATGAAGAATGTTGCGCCCAGTGCGCGCGTGAGTGGCCTCATCTCGATAGTTCCCGGCCTCCGTGACCCCGTAGTGCATGCAGACCAGCAGCGCCTCGTCGACCTCCGGCACGGCCACCGCTCGCGTCTCTCGTTCGCCCTCGTCACGCTTCCCGCGCAAGCCGTCCTCGACCTCGGCTCGCGTCCAGACGTAACACCGCCCCTCTTCGCCCTCGCTGTCCGCGTCGAGAGCCGAGTAGAAGCCACCGTCTGGGGAAGTCATGTCCGTCAACACCCAATCGAAGAGCGACTCCGCAGTTTCCTTGAACTCGTCGTCGCCCAGGAGTCGATAGGCCTCGGTGTAGATGAAGCCGAGCTGGGCGTTGTCGTAGAGCATCTTCTCGAAGTGCGGCACCAGCCACTCCGTATCGGTCGAGTAGCGGTGAAAGCCCCCTGCGAGTTGATCGTGAATACCGCCGCGCGCCAGCGCCCGAAGCGTGGCGGTCAGGATATCGCGCAACCGTCCCTCCGGGTCGCGGCCGGCCGCGATCTCCGCGAGCAGCAGGCGCAGACTCCCGTGCGGAGGGAACTTCGGCGCCCCCCCGAAGCCTCCGTGCACCGGGTCGAACTGCGCCTCGAGTTCCTCCACGGCTCGCCCTACGACGCTGCGGTCGAGACGCCCGCCGGGGCGAGCCAGTCGTCCGGTGCCGAGATCTCGCAGCCGTTCCGTCAGCTGCTGGGCCGACTCCTCGACACGTTCTCGCTGCTGCCGCCAGACTTCGTCGAGGCGTTGCAACAGGGTCACGAAGCCGACCCGCCCGCCCCGGTCCTCGGGCGGGAAGTAGGTGCCGGCATACCACGGCCGTCCATCCGGGGTGAGCCAAACCGAGTTCGGCCACCCGCCGTGCCCCGTGAGCGCCTGGGTCGCCATCATGTAGATCTCATCGAGATCGGGGCGCTCCTCGCGGTCGACCTTGATGGGTATGCAGACACGGTTGAGCACGCGGGCGACGTCGCGTTGCTCGAACGACTCGCGCTCCATGACGTGGCACCAGTGGCACGTCGAGTACCCCACCGATAGAAACACCGGTTTGTCCTCGGCCCGGGCCCGAGCGAAGGCCTCCGCTCCCCACGGGTGCCAATCGACCGGGTTCCGCGCGTGCTGGAGCAAGTACGGGCTGGTCTCGTGAACGAGGCGATTGAACTCGGGTCCACCGTCCGCGGGCAAGCGCGCGATCTCTTCTCGACTGGGCAGAATCCCCACGAAAACCTCCTGTCCGAGGAGTTCGTTCCTCGGTGCTCCTCGTTGGCATGGCCACGCTGCGGCCCACCATAACAGGCGCCGGCCTCGACCGTGCTCCAAACCCTGGCGGACCACCGCGAAATCCCGCTCGACCGGGCGCTGGCCTTTCGGACGAACGCGGTTCCCGCTAAGTTCCGCGGCG
Source organism: Planctomycetota bacterium (assembly GCA_050246115.1). Lineage (GTDB taxonomy): Bacteria > Planctomycetota > UBA8108 > UBA1146 > JAJFFE01 > JBFWWP01. The sequence continues at coordinate 74,566 of JBFWWP010000019.1, read as the reverse complement.
CGCTGACGAGAACCGACCTCGGCAACGCTCGAGTAAGGAATCGCCAAAGAGGGGACGCGACTTGTTCTGGCTCATCGTCAGTCTGCTGCTACTCGCCGCCGCACCGGTATGTCACCGGCTCGCGCGTCCTGCCCGTTCCGTGTTCGCGGGACTCGACGGCTTCACCTACGTCATCATCGGCGGGACGGTCCTGTTCGAGGTGCTCCCCGAGGCCTTGCAGCTCGCCGGCCCTTGGATGGTGCTCGCCGCGCTGCTCGGCTTCGCAGGTCCGACTCTCGTCGAGCGAGCGCGGGGCGGGCTCGGTCGACAGGCCCACGCGGTAGCGCTCGTGCTCGCACTCGTCGGCCTCATGCTGCACGGTTTCGTCGACGGCATGGCACTCGCGCCGAGCGGCGCAGAGAGTGACGCCGTGCTGCCCCTCGCCGTGGTGCTCCACCGCTTGCCCGATGGCCTGACGATCTGGTGGCTGCTTCGCCCGCAACACTCGGTGCGGATCGCTGCCGGGGTCCTCTTCAGCATGGGCTTGTTCACCGTCGGCGGCTTCTATTTCGGGGGCTCGGTCCTCACCGGCCTCGATGGCGTTTGGATCGGTCTGTTCCAGGCGCTCGTCGGCGGCGCCTTGCTGCACGTGCTCGTTCACTCCGCGTACCCGCTGGCGCGGCACGACGAAGCGTCCCCGGAGTCACCGCGCGGCCGGTTCGCCGCCGGCATTGGCGCGACCGTGGCCCTCGCATGCGTGGTCGCGTTGGTTCGAACTCCCCACGAACACTTGACCGTCGGTGGCTCACCGCACCACCACACCGACGAGTTCGCGCATGTCTTCTTCGAACTGGCCCTCGCGAGCGCGCCGGCACTCCTCTTGGGTTACCTCGCCGCTGGCCTCATGCATGCGTTCCTGCCGAAGGCCTCCGTTGCGTGGCTGGGGCGAGGCTCGCACCTAGCGCAAGCGGTGCGCGGTGTCGCGTTCGGACTGCCGATCCCCATCTGCTCCTGTGGAGTCGTACCGATTTACCGCAGCCTGGTCCTGCGCGGGGCGCCGGTGGCAGCGGCCACGGCCCTGCTGGTAGCCGCTCCCGAACTTGGAATCGACGCAGTCCTCATTTCGCTGCCGCTCCTGGGGGGCTCGTTCACGATCGCGCGCGTCGCCGCTGCCGCCATCGTCGCCCTGGCCATCGGCTGGTACCTCGGACGTTGGTCGCAGCGCAATCCCACGCCACCCGCCGAACCGACCGAGCACGAGGTCGAGCCCGCCGCGCCGCAGACGCTGACCGAACGGCTTCGGCACGGACTCCAGATCGGCCTCGGGGAGATGGTCGACCACACCGGCCCTTGGGTACTCCTCGGGTTGATCGTCGCGGCTGGGGCGCAACCGATTCTCGAGGGCGACTGGTTCGGGGCCATTCCCCACTGGCTCGAAGTCCCGATCTTCGCTTTGCTGGGAATGCCGGTCTACGTGTGCGCTTCGGGGGCCACGCCGTTGGTCGCCATCCTCATCGCGAACGGCGTCTCCCCCGGTGCCGGCCTCGCCTTCCTGCTGACGGGTCCGGCCACGAACGTGACGACCTTCGGGATCCTCAAGCAGCTCCACGGTGCAGCGTTCGCATGGCGCTTCGCCTTGGGGATGGCCGCGCTCGCGATCACCGCTGGCTTCGTGGTTCAGCTCGTGCTCGTCGGCGGTGGGGTCGCCCCGCACGAGGAGCACCTTCACGGATCCTGGTGGCGCTGGAGCTGGCTCGCGCTCCTCGGGGCGGTGTTTCTGTCATCCATATTGCGTCAGGGACCGCGCGCCTTCGTGGGCGAGATCTTCACCTTCCCCGGAGACGACCGTAGGGACTCCCCGCCCCAGCCTGGCTGCTCGCACAACCATGGGTGATGCGAACGTCCTGAGGTTCCTCGAACCGAGTCCGCGCCGGGCAGGAGCGATTCCCCCGACTCCTGCGACCTGTTAGCATCGCGACGGTTCTTGGGCTGGTGCCCGCGCGTGCGGGGCACTGGGTTCGGGCGAGATCGTTGGCTCGGTTGCCGAGGCTCGCCCGTGGTTGACAGCAGGCCTCGGTCGACCGCGGGGCGCGAGCGATCACCGTGCCTCAGCGATCACAGCCTCGCGGTGCCGAGACCCAACATGCCGAGGACCGTCAGCGCAAGCCCCCGGAAAGAGGAGGACGAATGCCATACGACCCAAGACTGGTGCAACCCATGCGCGACGAACTGGCGCGCGCAGGTGTCGCCGAGCTGATGACCGCGGAGAGCGTCGAAGGGTTCATGCAAGCGGGACCGGGCACCGCCCTGCTGGTCGTGAACTCGGTGTGCGGCTGTGCTGCCGGCGGAGCGCGACCGGCCGTGCAACTGGCGCTGCAACACACGAATCGACCCGACCGCGTCGGCACCGTGTTCGCCGGCCAGGATCTCGAAGCGACTGCGCGTGCGCGGCAGTTCTTCGGACACTTGCCACCGAGCAGTCCTTGCTTCGCGCTCTTCAAGGACGGTCAAGTCGTCCACTTCGTACCGCGGCACCACATCGAAGGACGCGACCCCAAGTCGATCGCGCTCGACCTGATCGCTGCGTTCGACTCGCACTGTGCGGGTGCCGGGTCGCGCGGTTGACATGGGGACGTTTCATCACGACAAGAGCCCGCTGCACGGACTGACGGTGGTCGTGGACACGTTAGACACGCGCGTCTTCGTGGGCCGGTGCGACACCGAAACTCCCGATGGAATCATCCTGCTCGATGCCGACATGCATGACGAGGCCGACGGCAAGTCCAAGAACGAGTATCTCCGTCAGGCCTCGGCCTTCGGGATCTGGAAGAAGTTCGACCGACTCATGGTGCCGCGCGAGGACATCCATTCCGTGCGCAAACTCGGTGAGCTGAAGTGACCCGGGAACCGGTCCCCGGAACGGGTCGCGCCGACCCGGAGGAAGGCGCATCCGCGGCAGAGACGATGGACGCAGCGGTCGCGCGCTTTCTCGAGGCCGAGACTTTTGCTGTCGTCGGTGCGAGCAATGCCCCAGAGAAGTTCGGGAGCAAGGTGCTCGCGGCCTACATCGCGCGCGGGTTGTCGGTGGTCCCCATCAACCCCCGAGAGCACGAAGTGCACGGGCTTCGAGCCTTCGCGACCCTCCTCGATGTGCCGGAGCGAATTGCCGCGGTCTCCGTGATCACGCCCCCGTCGGCCACAGAGCGGGTGGTCGAGCAAGCGGCCCAAGCGGGCGTCGAGTTCGTTTGGTTGCAGCCGGGCGCCGAGAGTGCCGCCGCCATCCGCCGCGGTACCGAGCTGGGCTTGACGATGATCCATGGGGGACCGTGTGTCCTCGTCGCCTTCGCGACACGACGCGGTGGACGGTCATGACCCGCCCTCCCGCGCCCAGACGTCGGGCTCGCCGATGACGACCTCGAGGTCTCCACTGCCATGCAACCAGAACCTCCGCTCGTTCGGGACCACGATCTTCGCGGAGATGTCGGCACTGGCGAACGCGCACTCCGCCATCAATCTCGCTCAGGGATTCCCGGACTTCGACGGACCCAGCGAGATCATCGACGCCGCCGTGCAAGCCTTGCGCTCGGGCATCAATCAGTACTCCCGCTCGCGCGGGGACCTCGATCTCACGCGCGAGATCAGCGCCATGGTCATGGACCGATACGACCTCGAGTACGACCCCGAGCGCGAGATCGCCATTACCTGTGGCGCCACCGAGGGCATCGCCGCAGCGCTCCTCGGCCTTCTCAGCCCAGGCGACGAAGTGATCCTCTTCGAGCCGTTCTACGACAGCTACTTGGGGTGCGTTGCGCTGGCGGGCGCGTCCGCCCGCTTTTGCACCTTGAGATTCCCCGACTTCGCGTTGGACGAGGCGACCTTGGCTGCGTGCTTCACCAACCGCACGCGCGTGCTCGTGCTGAACTCTCCGCACAACCCCACGGGCAAAGTGTTCTCGCGGAGCGAGCTCGAGATGGTCGCGCGCCTCGCGGAACGCCACAACGTCGTGGTGATCTCCGACGAAGTCTACGAGTTCCTCACCTTCGACGGCGCCGAGCACATCCCGTTCGCCACGCTCCCGGGAATGCGTGAGCGCACGCTGTGCCTCTCGAGCAACAGCAAGACCTTCTCGTTGACCGGGTGGAAAGTGGGCTGGGCCCTCGGCCCGCCCCCGTTGGTCGACTCGCTCCAAGCCGCGCATCAGTTCCTGACCTTCTGTGCCGCGAGCCCACTGCAGCGCGCCGTCGCTGCCGGACTCCGCCGCTGCCGCGGGGACTACCTCGAGCAGTTCCGGCGCGAGTATGTGGCCCGACGCGACCTCATGGTCTCCGGACTGCGCGAAGCGGGCTTCCAGGTGGCCGTTCCTAGCGGTACCTACTTCGTCCTCGCGGCGTTCACCGGACTCTGGAGCGGGGACGATCGCAGCTTCGCGGAGCACCTCACGCGTTCGGTCGGAGTCACCCCGGTCCCCCCGAGCGTGTTCTACCGGGCCGACGTCGACGAGGGGCGGCGCCTCCTGCGCTTCGCCTTCTGCAAGAAGACGGAGACTCTCCTCGCCGCGAACGAGCGGCTGCGAGGACTGCGTCGCCGCTGACCCGCCGCACCGTGACCGTGAGCGACTCCGATGCGGTCGTAGTCGATCCGACCTACAAGATCGTTGCACCCATGGCCGACGCGATCAACCCAACGGCGAGTTCCGCCGTCTTGTTCTGTTCATCGAGAATGGGGTTGACCTCGACCAACTCGAGTGAACCGATCTTCGTTCTCTCGGCGACCATCTCCAGAGCGAGATGCGCCTCGCGGTACGAGATCCCGCCGATCTTCCGCGTGCCCGTTCCCGGAGCTACCTGAGGGTCGAGCACGTCGATGTCGAAGTCGATGTGAACCATGTCGGTGCCCTCGGTCACGTAGCCGAGCGCTTCCTGCATGACACCCGCCATACCGAGCTTGTCGATGTCGGCCATCGTGTAGGCGTGGATGCCGCTCGCGTGCAACAGGTCCTTCTCGGACTCGTCCAAATCCCGCAGCCCGATCTGCACGACTCGATGCGGCTGGATCTTCGGACCGGGATACTCGACGTCGGTGAGCAGGCGTGGCCCCTTACCCAAGAGACACGCAACCGACATGCCGTGGATGTTGCCGCTGGGTGAACTCTGAGGGGTGTTCAGATCGCCGTGAGCATCGAACCAAAGGACGCCGAGCCGCGCCGTCTGATCGGTCGCGCGCGCCCGCAGGTGCGACGTGATACCCGAGATCGTCCCGATGGCGATCGAATGGTCCCCGCCGATCACCAGCGGGAACCCACCGCCGTCGAGGATCTCGCGTACCTCGGCAGCGAGCTGCCGACAAACGGTCGAGACCAAGGGCAGGTACTTGGCAGTGGGGTCGTCTGACGTGAGGGTCTCCGGAATCGGCACTTCGAGGTCACCGTGGTCGACGATGCGACAGCCAACGCGCGCCAACGCTTCGTGCAAACGCGCAATCCGCAGCGCCGAAGGACCCATCCCGACACCTCGACGGCCGGCCCCATGGTCCAGAGGCACCCCCACCACATGAATCGTCTTGCCATCGCCACGAACTGCCACGACGAAGTCCTTTCACCGACAGCGCGGTTTCCCGAGTCGACGACGTATCGTCGGCAATCTCCGGGCTCGGGGGAGCGCCGCCCTGCCGTCGTGGAAACCTAAGCCATCCTCGGGACGAGCGCCAGGGCCAGGTCCGCCGGCGAGTAGCGGCCCTCGACACGGGTGGCGGCCGTCAGCCGATACGGGCCGATTCGTGGACCGCGTGGTCACGCACACGGCGCCCCCTCCCAGGGGTGGGCGTGCCCCGCGAGCGCGCGGCCCGCGGCCGATGGGGCTCGGTGAGGAGTCGAGAGCGGTGTCATTCGGGTTGCCCGTCCGGTAGCGTCGCCGCTCGGTCACGACGGGCCCGATCGGATCGTCGCGCTCGCGGAACAAAGCTCGATCGCCGACGACGCAAGCCCCCAAGGAAGGAGTTGAACCTTGATCCACTCCGTGACCCACGCAGGGAGCGGTGCTCCGCAGCGTTGGATCCTGTTCCTTCACGGCATTCTCGGGCAAGGTAGCAACTGGGCTACCTTTGCTCGCCGCTGGGTGCAGGAGCATCCCTCATGGGGTGCAATCACGGTCGACCTCCGCATGCACGGCAAGTCCCAGGGCATGGTTGGGCCGCACGACCTCCGGTCGGCCGCCGCGGATCTCCAGGAGGTGGAGGTCGCTCTCGGCGCGACCATCGACATCGCCTGCGGGCATTCCTTCGGCTCCAAGGTAGCCATCCTCTACGCCGACGAACGACGGCGACGCGCACACCCTCTCAGCCAGCTCTGGGTGATCGACGCCGACCCGGGAGTTCGCACGCCTGGCCCCGGGCGCGGGGCACCTTCGAGCGACGTCGTAGAGAAGGTGCTGGGCGCACTGGAGTCGCTGCCCAAAACCATTGGGTCGCGCGCGGAGTTCGCGGCGCACCTCGCATCGCAACGCCTCGAAGAAGCGATCATTGCTTGGCTCGGCATGAACCTGGAGCGAGTTGGCGCGCACTTCGAGTTTCGGCTCGAGCTCGCAGCCATTCGCGAGCTTCTCGCCGACTTCTCCCGCCAGGACCTCTGGCCGCTCGTGGAGGGTTTGGGGCCGGCGACTGCTGTCGGCTTCGTCATCGGCGGGGCATCGCGAGTCGTGAACGCTGCCGCACAGGAACGGATGACGGCGCTCGCTCGTCTCCCGTGGGCTTCGTGCACGACCATCGAGAACGCGGGGCACTGGGTTCACGTCGACGCACCGGTCGCGCTGCAGCGTCTGCTCACACCGCGGGGGTCCACGACCTGACGCTGGCCCCTGGCGGCGCGTCAGACCGAACGAGAAACGCGCGAGGGCAGGCCGCACTTTCGGCCCGCCCTCGCGCGCGTCGAACTCCCGGACGATCCGGGTCAACGGACTACGGACAATGCGTGTAGCTCAGGCAGTCGAGCGCGTCGCCGGTCGTCGGGTCCTCGCCACAGCCCGGGTGCGGGGGTGCTGGAGGCACGGTCACGGCCCCGAACAAACCGCTCAGCAGGCAGATGGCGTCCGCGATGTTCAGCATGCCGTCGTCGTTGCAATCGCAGGCGTCGCTGCACGGCAACACCGGCGCCGGACCCGCGGGGAACAAGAAGCCCAACAGCGATACCGGATCGGCGATGTTGTAGTTGCCGTCGTCGTTGCAGTCGCCGCGAATGAACTGTACGCCCACGGTGACCTCGCACTCGACCGTGCAACAGACGGGAGCCAGTACGATCCCGCAATCGTCGGTCGCGACCACGCACAGCGTGTAGACCACGCTCGGGAGCGGCAGAGCGACGGTGGTCCCGGTCGCCGTGCCGGCCAACGTCGACACGAGGTTGCCGTCCAGGGTCACCGCGATGCTCGAGTACGACCCGGCGTTGGTCCAGCCGAGCGTGGCGTTGCAAGTGACCGAGTCGACACTACAGGTCAAGCCGCTGGGTGGGTCGACCGGTGTCACCACCGGGCAGTCCACGATGCAGCACTCGGGCACTGAGGCTTGCCCACCACGGGTTGCGATGACGCAGATCTGGTCCATGCCGGGCGCCCCTAGCATGACCGTCGCACTCGTGGCACTTCCCGCCAACGTCGCAACGACGCTGCCGCCGAGCGTCACCTGGATCTGATCGTACGAGGTCGGGTTCGACCAACTGACGCTGAAACTACAGTCACACGGGTCGGTGAGCGAACAAAGGAGGTTCTCGACCGGGGGCGTCTCCACGAGTACCGACCCGGCGACCTGCGTCGGGACGTGCGTGACGCCGGCCACGCTGACCACGGTGGCGACCGGCGGCGAACCGGCGGCCGGCACGAGCGAGTTCGTGAAGTTGAGGGGCGCGTTCGTCCCGGGAACCGCGGACCCTGAGATGTCGTAGGTGAGAACTGCAACCTGCTGGCCAACGCCCGCTGGTATGTCCTCGATGGGTGCACTCAGCGAAACGACGACGCCGAACACCCCCCCGGGTCCGCCCGACACCGGGTTCGTTTCCACGAAGATGAAGTCGGCTCCAGCGCCCGAGTTGGTCGCCAGGACGGCACTCCCTTGCGTGATCGAGGTCAGAGTCAGGGCGGCCGGATGAGTCACTCCGAGAGAGAACCCCCGAATTGGGGCAGTGCCATCGAGTTGCACCGAGACCGACACCGAATCACCCGGCAAACCCGCTGCAGTTCCCGCGGTCAGCGTGAACGATTGGGCGGACGCCCAGCTGCAACCCAAGACGAGAGCGCCCACGCTCCACAGAGGAAGCAAACCCACGACGCGCGATCCACCGGCTCGAGATCCAATCACCTTCCACCTGCTCTTTCTCTCCCAAATCCAACCTCAGGAACAACGACCGCGCGGCCTCGTCGACCACTCCACCGAGATCCGAAACCCACACCACACCCGACGCCTGGGGTCCAACTAGACCAGGGTGGATTCACTGGAGACTCGAGCGCACGGGATTCGGTGGCCTCAGTTTGACCCAAGGCGGCGAGGGTATCACACCCGCGGGTAGCCGCCCACCCCTACCGGTTCGGGTCGAATCGGACTGGCACCGCCGAGCACACATCCGGCAAAGCGAGTCGGCGACCCGGCCGCGGCCGCCGCCCCCACCGCTTACCCCTGGATCGCTGCCGAGAGGCGCCAACAACCCCGGGTGTCATGCGCAAAGTCAACGCGCCGACCGGCACTCTTCCTGACGTGCCACGCCGCTCCCCAATGATCGACGCCTCCACCCCTGGCCGAGGCGCGATCGAACCGCTAGCATTCCGCCCCCATTGTGCTCTCGCGACCCCTCAACCCAACCGAAAAGCGGCCCCGTGAATCCTCCTTCGATGATCGCGCAGCCCAGTTCCAGCAAGGAACTCGCTCCGGGCGAACTCCTCGAGATGCACTTCTTCATGCGGCTCGCCCGCGAATGGGACCAGCGTTTCGAGAAGCTGTTTCGCATCGGTCGCCTCAGCAAGTGGTACAGCTCCGTCGGCAACGAAGGCGTCACGGTACCGACGGCCACGGTCCTCGAGGCGGGAGACGCGCTCGTGAGCCTGCACCGCGACAGCGGTGCCATCCTGCGCTATTACGTCGACACCCGGCAGATCGCGCCATCCAGCTTGGTCGCCGCACCGCGGTCGGCGCCGCGCGGGAACGCACGCGACCTGCTGCATCGCCTCGCCTGCCAGATGCTCGGCAAACGCGACGGCTTCAGCGCGGGACACGAACGGTCCTACCACTACGGCTACATCCGCGAAGACCAGGGCTTCGTGCACATGGGGATGATCAGTCACTTGGGTGCCATGATCCCGGTTGCGGCCGGGATGGCGCTGGCCTTGCGTCAGCGCGGGACCGATCGAGTCGCGGTGAACTTCATCGGTGAAGGCGGGACCTCGACCGGCGACTTCCACGAGACCTTGAACATCGCTGCCGTCTGGAAGCTCCCCTTCATCCTGATCATCGAGAACAATCAGTATGCCTTCTCCACCCCGGTGCGTGAGCAGTACGCGTCACCGACACTCGCCATGCGCGGCCCGGCCTACGGTATGCCCGGCGTCCAGGTTGACGGCAACGACGCCGTGGCGGTTCACGCGGTCGTGCGTGAGGCCGTCGATCGCGCCCGACGGGGAGCGGGACCAACCTTGATCGAGGCCATGGTCGGTCGACTCCGCGGACACAGCGAGGGCGACGACTCGCTATTGCAAGTGCCCGAGGCCGAACGAGCCCGCTACGAAGCTCGCGACCCACTCCGAGTACTGGAAGAGCACTTGGTCTCGCGGAGAATGGCCACGCGCGAGCAGCTCGACGAGGTCGGTCAGTACTGCGCACAACTGATGGTCGAGGTGGTCGACCGAGCCCAGGCCGCACCCGAGCCCAACCCCCAAGAGGAGCGTCGTTCCGTCTATGCCGACTGAGACCCCCACCGCCACGACCGAGACGACTCTCTACATCGACGCAATCTCACGCGCCCTTCGTGACGAACTGCGCTCCGACCCGAGCGTGCTCCTCATGGGACAGGACATTGCGGCCTACGGCGGCGCCTTCAAGATCACCCGCGGCTTCCTCGATGAGTTCGGGGACAGCCGCATCATGAACACGCCGATCGCGGAGTCGGGAACCATCGGCATTGCGGTCGGTGCGGCGCTCCTCGGACAGCGCCCCGTCGTGGAAATGCAGTTCGCCGACTTCATCAGCTGCGGTTACAACCAAGTGGTCAACGTCGCCGCCAAGATGTACTACCGCACCCAACATGCCGTGCCGCTGGTGATCCGCCTACCGGCAGGGGGTGGAGTCGGTGCCGGGGCGTTTCACTCCCAGTGCATGGAAGCGTGGTTCACCCACACGGCCGGCCTGAAGGTCGTGGCCCCAGCCTTTGCGATCGACGCCTACACCTTGCTGCGCGAGGCGATTCGCGATCCCAACCCCGTCATCTACCTCGAGCACAAGTACCTGTACCGCCGACAGCAGGACGTAGTGCCCGCCGCACCGCCCCTGGCGTCGGCGGTGCATGCGGGTGCGCGAGTGATCCGCGAGGGTAGCGACGTAACCCTCGTGAGCTATGGTTGGATGGTGCACCGTTGCCAGGAAGCCGCGGAACGTCTCGCGGAGGATGGCATCTCGGTCGAAGTCATCGACCTGCGGGTGCTCGCCCCGCTCGACGACGCGACCGTCATCGAGTCGGTCCGCAAGACGAACAAGGTCGCCATCGTCCACGAGGCGCAGGTCACCGGCGGCTTTGGCGCGGAAGTCGCCGCCCGCATCGCCGACCAGGCCATCGACTGCCTGGATGGGCCCATCCGGCGCCTGGGTTTCCCGGACATCCCGGTGCCGTTTCACAAAGAACTCGAGGCTGCGGTCCTTCCCGACGCAGCCAAGATCATGCGCGAAGTGCGAGCGCTCGTGGCCTGGTAGCGCTGGGTCACTCGGGAAGCGGGGCCAGCAGATTCGCCAGCAGACGATACGCCCCCGGCACGCCCGCGGGGAGCTGTCGAAAGAGACCGAGGCCCACGTAGACCCAGCCGCCGCGGCCGACGCGAGCGTGAACCAGCGCGCCGCCCCGCGGCCCCGCGTTGTAGGGCCATGGATCCTCCAGGGTCAGCAGGTCCTCGTAGCGCTCGTCCGAGACCTCCAAGAAGTACAGGCCCCGCTCTTGAACCCAACCATCCCAGTCGGATGCGCCGAGCGAATTCGGAGTGCTCAGGAGCGGATGGCCGGGGATGCGGGCGGTCACCGGCGACTCTTCGACCGTGACTCGACGCGAGCTCACGGCAGCCCCGGGAAAGGGCGCAAACGGGCTACTCGCGACCCCGTCGTTGAATTCGAACTTCTGAAACTGAACGACGAGCCGGCCGCCGCGCTCCATCCAAGCCTGCAACTGCGCGGTGGCTGCGCGTAGGTCCTCCCGTACCTTGTAGGCACGAACCCCGACGAGGATCACGTCGAACCGGTCCAGAGCACCGACCGAGAGTTCGCCTTCGTCGAGCGCGTGCCAGGTGATCCCGAGAGTGTCGAGCGCCGCGGGCACTTCATCGCCCACGCCCGTGACGTAGGCAACGCGTTGCTCGCTGGGGACGGAGCAGTCGTCGAGCAGGATGAGTTCCGACTCCGCGACTTCGAGAAGAGCCCCGGCACGAACGTGCGGATACTCGATCCAGCGATAGCCGGTCCGACTCACCGGGTCGACGCCTTGGTGACGGGCCCACGCGGCGACCTTCCCCGAGCTCGGCGTGCTCGCGGTCACGGGCTCCAGCACGAACGTCACCCTGCGCTCGTGTCCACCGCGGCGCGTCGTGATCTCGATCGGAGGCGGAACCGACCAGCCCCGTGGGGCGTCGACACCGACTTCGACTGCACCACCCGTGACCGATGAGACCCACAGTTCGACCCGCGCAGGGCGACCCGGCAAGAGCACGATGGGTGACCGCACCGGTCGAATGCTCGGATCCGGTACCACGAACAGGTCGGTCAGAACTACGCTCGAGTCCGCGGTCGCGAACCGCTCCGCCTCCACTCGGCGTGGCGGCAACGCGATGGTTCGACCGTCGACGTCGACCTCGGGTTGGAACCAGAAGGCACACCACGCGGGATTGCGGTACGAACCTTCAGCCGCCAAGTCCGCGCGGCGCGGCAGGGCTACGGGCAAGCTGCTCGCGAGTTCGTTCACGGGCGGCAGCGTGAGTGCGCTACGGACGTGCCGCGTCTGACCCGCCGGAAGTTCGAACTCGGTCAACCGAGTGCGAACCCCTGCCGGGCCGCGGACCGAGCCGCGCACGACCAGGGCCCGCTCGCCACCGTTGACGACCGACAGCCGGACATCGACACCAGCGCCGGCGGCCACGATCGGAGTCGCAGCCCGCGCCGCGGTTGCCACTCCCAAGGCCAACTGCAACGCGGCGCCGGTGCGCGCGACGAGCGTCTCTCGAACCACAGGCCGCAACACCTCGCGCGTCGTCGGGTCCGCGAGATAGTCCCACACCCGGAGCAGTGGCTCGCGCGTGGAGTCGGGTCGATCCACGACGAGGGCCGCGCGCGCGGCGGCCACCCGCGACCGCAGCTCCGCGATTCGCTGCAACTCCCGGATCGTCGATCCAGGGGACAAGTCGGCGAAGAACGACTCGACCGAGCTCGGCTCCTCATCGGCGGCTCGCACCCACCTCCACCGCGATGCGCTCTGCGGGAACGCCTCGCTGAGGCGCGCCATCCCCTGACACTTGTGCGCGGCCTGAGCCCGCAGTGCCAACTCGGCATAGCTCGCGCCGAGCAACGGATCCCGCACGCTGTTGTCGATCGCACACGTCCGGTCCAGCTCGTCGGTGCCCCAGACCTGCTCGAACCAACGCCGGGTGCGGTGCGGCGGCCCGAGTTCCGGCCAACGCTCGGTCGCAGCCACGGTGAAGGCCTCACCTGCGATGCGGGCCGACGCCTGGTGGTGCTGGCCCCCACCCGCGCCTTCGGTAGGCATGGTCAACAGCACGTCGGGTTGGAACTCGCGAAGTTCTCTTACGACGTCTCGAAGGATCGATTCTCGATGCCACTTCTCGAAGGTCTCCTCGACCGAGAAGGAGTAACCGAACTCGAAGGCACGCGCAAAACGTTGGCTGGCACCGTCGATCCTTCTCGCGGCCTCGAGTTCGCGCGAACGCAGGACCCCCAACGCGTCGAACAGCTCCGGTCCGATCTCGTTCTGTCCACCCTCGCCGCGGGTCAACGTCAGGAGACGCACTTCGACTCCCAGACCGTGGACCAGCCACGCAATCACCGCCGAGTCCTCGTCGTCGGGGTGCGCCGTGACGTAGAGAACTCGATAGGGGCAATCCAACCCTCGAAGCAGAAGTGGGAGTGACGCTCCGGCGCCGACCGCAGAGCTTGGTGGCATCCCGTCGACCAGGGCGACGGGAGCGGGAGCCGGGTCGGCCGCAACGAGGTGACCCACCGGGCCAGCGCCCACGAGAAAGATCGTGAGCAACGCCAGGTCGCTGAGCTTGATCTTCATCTTGCGGCTAGCCCTCCGGGGCGTGAGCCGCTGCGGATGCAACTTCAAACGACGGTCCTCTCCGTGGACGCGGTCCGTGCGCGCAGTCCGGCCTGGCGTTCGACAAGGTGGCTCGACGTGACGACGCCGAACCGCGTCCGATCCAGCATCGCCCCATGCACTGCGCCTCGGGACGGATAGGACGACGTACCCGCACGTGAGGTTCCGGGTTCGCCATACCTGGATCGTACTTGACCAAGATCGCCCGAAGGACGATCCTGCCGGACCTCTCCGGTGGACGCAACCGCGCTGGGTACGGTTCCCGGGTTCGGTGATCGCCCCCACGAGACCTCTGCCCGCAGGTCGAGAGACGCGGAGGCCCTTTCCTGGGTCGTCGACGGCGGCCGCGCCAACGACAGGATCCGCAGCCATGCGCGGCCCGAACGGCGACGTGCGCTTCAACGAGGTTTCTCCGTCATGACGGCCATCGACTGGGCGTTGTTCGTCGGGTTTCTCGCGTATGTGATCTGGGACGGTGTGCGCAAGCGCCGCCGCGACGACGACCCCGACGGCTACTTCCTTGCGGGACGGTCCGTGCCCTGGTGGGCCATGGGCATCTCGATCCTAGCGACCCAGGCATCGGCAATCACGTTGATCGGCACCACCGGTCTCGGCTGGCAGCAAGGCATGCGCTTCCTGCAGTTCTATCTCGCGTTGCCGATCGCCATGCTGATTCTGATCTTCAGCATCGTCCCGCTCTACCACCGGCTCAGGGTTACCACCGCCTACGAATACCTGGGACAGCGCTTCGACCACCGTACTCGACTGTTGGCCGCGACGCTGTTCTTGGTACCACGCTGCCTGTCGCTCGGCGTCGTGATCTACACCCCATCCATCATCCTCGGGAAGGTCCTCACGATACCCAGTTGGGCCATCATCGTCGGCACCGGCAGCATCGCCGTCTTGTACACGAGTCTCGGGGGCCTGCGCGCGGTGATCTCCACGGACACCAAGCAGTTTGCCATCATGATCGTGGGGCTGCTGATCGCACTGGGAGCGCTGCTGTCACGGCTGCCAGCGGACATCGACCTCGGTTCGGCGTTGCGCCTGGCTTCGGTCACCGGACACATGACGATTGCCGATTGGCGTTGGGACCCCAGCGAGAAGTACACCATGTGGAGTAGCTTGATCGGTGGGCTCTTCTTGTTCTTGTCCTACTTCGGAACCGATCAGAGTCAGGTTCAGCGGTACCTGGCGGGACGATCGCTGCGAGACAAGCAGGGAGCGCTCTTGCTCAACGCCGTCTGCAAGCTGCCCTTTCAAGCGCTGGTGCTGCTGTGTGGCGTCCTCCTGTTCGTGTTCTATGTCTTCGCTCCAATGCCCCCGACCTTCTTCCCGTCGAGTGACGTCGCGTCGCCGCTCTCGGGGCCGCCCGCGGTCGACGCGCTGAACCGGCTCGACTCAGCCTCTGTGGCGGTCGCGGAGGCCGGGCGGGCGCTTCTGCAGGCAGACCCGGCCGACACACCCGAGCGGGCGCGTGACCTACAGCAACGGCTCACTGCGCGGGCGACGATCCGCGCGGAAATCGCGCCTCTCGCTGGGGAGGAGAACTACGTGTTCCCCCACTTCGTTCTCCACTACCTGCCCATGGGCTTGGTCGGACTGCTGCTGGCAGCGATCTTCGCTGCGGCGCTGAGCAGCGTCGACTCCGAGCTCAACTCCATGACGACCGTGACTTTGGTCGACATCGCGGGGCGCTTCACCGGTCCCCTTTCCGGCCATCGCCTGGTGACCGTGTCGGCTTTGGTGACGCTGCTCATCGGCGGCCTCGCCACGACCTTCGCGTTGTCGGTCTCGCGCTTGGGTTCCGTCATCGAAGAAGTCAATCGCATTGGCTCTTACGTGTACGGCTCACTGCTCGGGGTGTTCGTACTGTCGCTGCTGCCCAAGGTCGAGGCGTTTGGAGCCTTCTGGGGACTCATGACGGGCATGATCGTGGTGGCGTTTGCGGCGCGGACCGACGGGATCTCGTTCTTGTACCTCAACACGGTGGGGACGCTGACCGTCGTCGCAGTTGGCTCGATGCTTTCGTGGATCAACGGAGCCCGCTCGCGAGCAACGGCTCGTTGAGGTGAGGCCAGGGAAGTTCGGAAGCGCCGTGTCGCATTCGACTGGGCTACGCTATCATACGGGGCAAGTAGGTCGGAGCCGCCGTCAGCATCGAAGCGTGGCCGCGGATCTGCCCCCCGAATGGACTCTGTCGGGCGCTTCTCTCTTCTGCGAATCGATCTCAACCCTGAGAATCCAGGACCCAAGTGGGTTGGGTGCATGGTTAGCCAGTGTTGGTTCGGTCGCGCAGGAGCGGGCCTCGGGACCGACCGCTGCCGAGGGCGCTCCCGGCACTCGACAACGCAACCCGCTTCGGAGACTCCCATGAGAACCGTCGTCGTCACTTGGATGCTCGCGATTGCTTGCCTGCTCTTCGCTGCCGAGCGGCGCTCCCACGCGCAGACCACGATACCGCCGCTCGTGCCCACGACGTTGACCGACTTCTTTCAGCCCGGTACGCAGCCGTTGACCATTACCGATCCGCTCTTCGCGGCCACCGGCTGCGGGTTCTGTCATGCCAACTACGATCCGGATCACGCGATCGTCGACACGTGGCGACCGTCGATCATGGCGCAGGCGGGACGTGACCCGCTGTTCTATGCATGCCTCGCGATCGCCGAACAGGACGCAGCCTTCGTCGGCGATCTCTGCCTACGGTGCCACTCGCCGGTCGGCTGGCTCGGGGGGCGCAGCGAACCCACCGATGGCTCGGCCCTCGACGGTTTCCAGGGTGACCTCGACGGCATCACGTGCCACGTGTGCCATCGAATGGTCGATCCCATCCCGGGGGCCGGCAACCCCGTGGAGGACGCCGGTATCCTGGCCGCATTGCCGAACGCGCCCACCAGCATCCACAGTGGTCAGTACGTGATGGATCCACTCGATCGCCGGCGCGGCCCCTTCACTTTGCCCGCCAACTTCGCGTTCCATGAGTGGCGGATGTCACCCTTCCACCGCGAGGCGCTGCTGTGCGCCACTTGCCACGACGTCAGCAACCCGGTGTTCACGCGCTCGGGGGACGACTACGTGGTGAACGACCTGAACGCGCCGCACCCGACGCACGACAAGACTCAGGAGTTCCCGATCGAACGCACCTACAGCGAGTGGTCCATGAGCGCCTTCGCCGTCGCGCCGATCGACATGGGAGGACGTTTCGGTGGCAATCTTTCCGCGGTCAGTACCTGCCAGGACTGTCACATGCCGGACGTCACTGCGCGGGGCTGTGGGTTGAGTGGACCGGTCCGGACCGACATGCCGCGCCACGAGTTCAGCGGTTCTCATACCTGGATCCTCGACTCCATCCTGAATCTCGACGTGACGCTCGAGCTCTACGATGTGCCGTCCTTCCTCTCCCAGGCGATGGTCGACGCCGCCAAGAGCAACAACATCAGCATGCTCGAGAGGGCCTCCGACGTGGAACTGACGCGCGTCGGAACCGACCTCCAAGTGCGCGTGATCAACCAAACCGGGCACAAGCTCCCGTCGGGTTATCCCGAAGGCCGGCGAATCTGGGTCAACGTTCGGTTCTACGACGCGAGCGGCACGCTCGTTCGGGAGCACGGCGCGTACGACTGGGCCGAGGCCGATCTCGACGCCGCCAGCACCAAGGTATACGAGACCAAGCTCGGGCTCGACGCGGCCATGGCCGCGACCACCGGGCTCCCGGCGGGTGAGAGCTTTCACTTCGCGCTCAACAACAAGATCTACAAAGACAATCGAATTCCCCCGCGTGGGTTCACGAACTCGGGCTTCCAAGCCGTCCAAGCGAGTCCGGTCGCCTACAGCTACGCCGATGGTCAGTACTGGGATGACTCGCTCTTCCCGATCCCCGTTGCCGCAACGGACGTCGAAGTCGCGGTCTACTACCAAACCGCCTCGAAGGAGTACATCACGTTCCTGCGGGATCAGAACATTACCAACAATGCGGGCGAGGTCCTGTACAACCAATGGCTCGCTACCGGCAAAGGGCCGCCGGTGAGAATCGACATCGAGGTGCTGGCGCTGCCGCCGGCAGACTTCGTTCGGACCGACTGCGATGGCAACGGCCAGTTGGATCTTGCGGACGTGATCCGGACTTTGGAGCTGCTCTTTCAGGCCGGGGCTCCCGAGTCGCTCTGTCCCGACGCGTGCGACGGGAACGACGACGGCCGGATCGATATCGCAGACGCCGTCGCAACCCTCCTGGGTTTGTTCCTCGGCGCCCCGGTGCCGAGCCCCTATCCGAACTGCGGGAGCGACCCGGGCATCGACAGTCTTGGTTGCTTGACGGGCGGTTGTCCCTGACCCGGAGCACCCAGGTTCGAGCCGCGGCGGCGAGCGTGTTGCGAGCGTGTTGGGGGTGCAGCCCGCGCTCGAGACGTGGCGCCGCAGACGCGATGCGCGCGCCCTCATAGAGATTAAGAGCTGGGGCAGAGTCCCCGTCGCCCGCACCGCGTCGCGCTGACGGTACGACCCAAGCCCCACCCGAGAAGCGCTTTGCGGGGGTAGCGCGAACCCCGACGAGGGTCGAGGGTGGAACCCTACACCCCCTCCCGAGCCCGCAGCTTTGGGCGTTCTCGGCGTCCGGGGGCCGTGGTAGCATTGCCCCCACTGAGCCCCCACACCCAGGGCCGCGGCAGGTTCTTCGGCCTTGGGGGGGTGGGCTTCTTGGGAAATCCCGCTGGAACTTGAACTGGATTGCCGGCTCTTTCCCGGTGCGCGGCCAAGCCCGACGCCCGACCCGTGCAAGGAGGTACACGTGCACCCGTGTCGAATGGGCGGAGCAGCCCTACTGCTCCTCGCTCTCGCCGCCCCATTGGGCGCGCAGGGTTCCGAGTTCATCCGTGGCGACGGCAACGGCGACGCACTGGTCAACCTCGCCGACGCCCTGTATGGACTCGAGCATCTGTTCGGAACTGGCGGGGCGCCGTGCCGAGATGCGATGGACGCGAACGACGACGGACTCGTGAACATTGCCGACGCGATCTTCACGGTCATCTACTTGTTCGGCGGCGGCCCTGGCCTTCCGGGTCCGTTCCCGGATTGTGGCATGGACGCCACCACGGACGCGCTCGACTGCGCGCGCAGCGACGCTTGTTCGTTGGGCGGCCCCATCGCGGGCTTGTCGGAGGCCGAGTTGGAGTCCTTCGCTCGCGGCAAGGAGCTGTTCGTCAAACGCTTCACGCGTGCCGAGGGAACCGGACCGTTCTTCAACACGACATCTTGCGTCGCGTGTCACGAGACCCCGGTCGTCGGCGGCTCCGCCCCCAACTATCGCAACTTCTTCTTGGTGGGGATCGGCTTCCCGGGTGCGCAGTTCCCGATTCAGAACCCGCTGCTCCCGAGTCTCGTGCTGCCGAGCTTCTCGCCACCCGGGCAACCGCGCGTCGCCGTTCCGGCCGACTTCGCGGGACTACCCATCACGCCGGCTCAGCGCAATGCGCCGCCGCTCTTCGGTGTCGGCCTGTTCGAGTTCGTATCGAACTCCGAGATCATTTCGCGGGCCGATCCCGACGACTCCATGACCCCCGACGGCATTAGCGGACGCTACAACACCGACGGGTTCGGCAACATTGGGCGCTTCGGCTACAAGCTCCAGGCCAACTTCTTGGAGGCGTTCCTTCGCGGTGCCGCCATGAACCAGATGGGAATCACCACCAATCCGGTCTTGGGCAGTGCCGGCGCCGTGAACCTGAGTTCCACGAGCAACCTCCAAGTGAGCTCGAGCTTGGACGACCCCACGGTCGACAACGATGCGGTCCCGGATCCTGAGATGAGCGTGCAGGAGATGGCGGATGTCATCGCGTTCTCGCGCTTCCTGCGCCCGCCGACCCCGAAGCCCTTCACCTCGGCAGCCCTGAACGGCGAAGTCCTCTTCGACACCATCGGCTGCACGAAATGCCATGTACCCACGATTGCCAGTTCCGTGGGCCCACTGAATGCCTACACCGATCTGTTGCTCCACGACATGGGGCCGGGCCTCGCGGACGGGATCTCCCAGGGGTTCCCGCAGCCGAACCTCCCCGAACCGTTCACGACGCAGAACGAGTTCCGCACCCAACCGCTCTGGGGAGTCTCGCTCTCCGGTCCATTCCTTCACAACGGCACCGCGGGTACTTTGCACGAAGCCATCGTCGCGCACGGGGGAGAAGCCGAGGCGATCAAGAACGTCTACGTCGGCCTGACCCAGCAAGAGCGCGATGACATCATTCAATTCCTGGAGTCACTCTAATGAAGCGCACGACCCTCTTCCTCAGCGGCATTGCGTTCGCTTGCGTGGTGGCCGGGGCTTCGCTCCGAGCCGACGCCGAGACCATCACCGATTCCACGCCGGTGCCGCCCGTGGGGGCACTCGGCGGACCCGACCGCGACCTCACGCCGGCCGAACTCGACCAGTGGACCCGCGGCCGCCGCGTGTTCGATCGGGACTGGCGTCCTAGCGCTGGTCTTGGTCGCCCCGACATGAATGGCGACAGTTGTCGCGCGTGCCATCAAGACCCGATCATCGGCGGCGCCGGGGGTTTGGACCTGAACGTCACGCGCTTCGGGTTCGACAACGGCGGCATTGGACCGTTCCAAGACCTTCCCGGTGGACAGATCGCGAGTCGCCTCCGTAACCCGCTGGTGCTGGGCCGAGAGGAAGCGGCGACGACCGCGGACGTGTTCGAGACCCGCAACTCGCCTTCCCTACTCGGACTGGGACTGGTGGACCGGATTCCCGCGGCGAACATCCTCGCGAACGAGGATCCGACGGACAGCAATGGTGACCTGATTCGCGGCGTTGCTCGTTTCGTCAGCGCCGGCGGACTACCGACCCTCAGCCGCTTCGGCTGGAAGGCCCAGGTACCGTCGCTCGACGACTTCCTCCACGACGCGCTCGGGGAAGAACTCGGAATCACGACGGTCGACAACGGCAATGGCTTCGGGGTGTTCAGCGACGCCGATCCCGTATCCGACCCTGAGATCACCACGCCCGAGTTCGAGGACGTACGCTTCTTCCTGACGCACCTCGCCGCTCCTCCACGTGCCGGGTCGACATCGCCGGAAGTGGCCCTCGGCGAGCAGCTGTTCGCGACCGTGGGGTGCGCTCAATGCCACATCCCGAGTCTCGACAGTCCCGACGGACCGGTCCCCCTCTACTCGGACCTGTTGCTTCACGACGTGCACCCGACGTCGTTTCGTGGCATGGCGGAGCCGGGTGCCGACGTTGGCATGTACCGTACGCCGCCGTTGTGGGGCATTCGCCTGTCCGCTCCGTACTTCCATGACGGTGCTTCGGAAACCCTGCTGGCCGCAGTGCTGCGCCACGATGGCGAGGCCGCGAACGTGCGCGCCGCCTTCGTCGGCTTGAGCGCGAACGACCAAGCCGCACTGATTCGTTTCCTCGAGGACCTCTGATTCCTCGCTCGTTGAGATCGGGCGAAAGCGCCCGCGTCGCCTCTCGTCCCCGCGCCAGGAGTCGCCACTCGCGATTCCTGGCGCGGGCGTCTGTGAGACTGGATCGACCGAACGCCGGCAACGCTCCGATCGTCGCCTGGGCGCTTCGGTCGAGCCTGATTTCGTGGGGCCTGATTTCGTGCGTACTGACTTCGTGGGCACTGACTTCGTGGGCACTGGCGCCGAGGTCCGCTTCCGCCGCGGATCCGCTGCCGCGATTCGCGGTCCGTGGTCGGTGGAACGAGGCCCTCGACCTCGCCTACGCCGTCGAACTCGCGAACTTGCCTGACTCCACGCGCGGCGCCGTCAGCCGCGCGCGTTTCGAGGACGCAGTGGCGCGAGCGCTGCGGGTGTGGGAGACGACCGGGGTCGTCAAGTTCCGTCCGGCGGCTCCCGACGGGCGGCCGCAGATCCGCATCGGCTGGCGGTCGGCGCGGCACGACGACTGCCCCCCCTTCATCACTTGGGACGGAAACCGAGCCCACACCGGTCCGATCCAAGACAGTGTGTTCATCCACCTCAATCGAGATGCGTCGTGGCCGCCGGCAGACTCGAGCGGCGACTCTCTGGTCGCGACGCTCGTGCACGAACTGGGGCACGCGCTGGGACTCGACCATACGGCGGTCACCGCGTCCGTGATGTTTGGGGCCTATGACCCCGGCAAGCTCGAACTCCACGCCACGGATCGTGCCGGCATCCACAGTCTCTACGGCGGCGGACCGAGCGGGCCGGCGGACGTCCACATCCATCCGTTCGACACGGCCGGCCGGCTACGACCCAGCACCGTCGCACTGCGCGGGTGTGTTCCGCCCGCGCGCTCGAAGTTCGCGGCCGTCGATCTCGACGGCAACGGCCGAGCCGAAGTCGTGGCTTGGTCACTCGGGCGCAACGACGAGGACGGCCTCATGGTGTACGAGTTCGACGCTCGGGGTCGCCTGACCCGAACGGTGGGACCGATCCTCGCGGTCGTGCAACCGACGCTCCCGTTCCTTTTCGGCGAGACCACCGACGGGCAGGGAGCGATCCTCCACCTGCTCGCCGACGGTACCTACCAGGCTATGCTGTTCTCGAAGGACATCATGCCCCTGCAAGCCGCGCCGGCGGGTCGCCCGCTACGATTGCGATCGGGGGTGGCCGACTTGGACGGCGACCAACGACTCGACGTGGCGACCCCGGTCCTACCCACCGTGAACGAGTTGTCGCCCGAGTTGGCACAGCGTGAGCCCCAGTGGCAGCCGTTCGCGACCGCAGATGTCGACCGCGACCAGCGGCCTGACCTGCTGGTCACCTGCCGCGTCGCGGCGAGCGACGGATCGTCAGCGCGTGCCCCAGCGACATACCGGTTTCGCTGGCTTCTCTCCGGGGACGACGGGCTCGCCCACGACCGCGACTTCGAAGCCTCGCGACTCCAAATCGCGGACTTGAACGGGGACGGCCAAGTCGAAGCAGTCGTTCAGAACTGATGGCCCGGACGGGGACCGTGGGCGGTCCAGGTGAGGATCTCGGGGCCTTCCTCCGTCATGAGAACCGTGTGTTCGAACTGAGCGGAGAGCATCCCATCGATCGTGCGGACCGTCCATTTGTCGTCACGATCCAGAACCGTCTTGGCCCGCCCGACGTTGATCATCGGCTCGACCGTGAAACACACCCCAGGAACCAATCGCACGGATTCCTGGGACGGGTCCACGCAGTGCACGATGTTCGGTGGCTGATGGAAGTGCCGCCCGATTCCGTGCCCCTGGTACTCGTACACGACCGCGAATGCGTCTTCTCCGGCTCGTCGCTCCACCGCGCGCCCGATCTCGTTGACGCTGCAGCCGGGGGTCAAGGCATCGATCGCGAGATAGAGCGCGTCGAAGGCACACTGGACCACCCGTCGAGCCTCGGGAGCGGCGACGCCGATAATGAAGGTCTCGGACTGATCGCCGTGCCAACCGGCAACGATCGTCGTTACGTCGACGTTCACGATGTCACCCGCGGCGAGCACCCGGTGATCGGGAATGCCGTGGCAGACGACCTCGTTGACACTGGTGCAAATCGTCTTGGGATAGCCCTTGTACCCCAAGCACGCGGGCCGATGCCCGTGCTGCACGGTGTAGTCGTGCGCCAATCGGTCGAGTTCGTACGTGGTCACCCCCGCACGCACGTGGGGCCGAAGGAAATCGAGGAGCTCGGCGTTGAATCGACCCGCCGCACGCATCGCCTCCCGCTCCGCGGGGCCGAGGATCGGCCCGGCGTTGCGATTCGGTCGGGTGAAGAGCTTGCCCCGGGCCGGCTGCGACTCGTCGGGATGGCACTTCTTCTGCTTCTTCCCGCTGCCGCACCAACAGGGGTCGTTCCGCCCGACATTGCTCATCGAAAGTTGATTCTAGTCAATTCGCTCCTGGACTCGTCATTACACCCGTCTCGCGCAGGCATGGTACGGAAGGTCGCCGTTCGGATAAAGATCAGGTGTCGGACCGACTCCGAGCCCAGAACTCTGGCCCACGGGACTTGCCCAACACCTTCGATTTCTCGTTCCTCGAAACCGGGGTTCCCTGGACAATCGAGGCCGAAACGATACCTTTAGGCCCAAGGGTCTGGTCTCTCGTCCATCACGATCTCAGGAGTTGCTCGCCGCCAGCGCTCCGTGGACGCTCCCCTCGCTTTAGGGAGATTCCCGGGTTGGGCGTTTCCAGACCTCGGTGCACGTCGAGTGGCGTTCGCCATGCGACGCTTGGTTGTGTGATGCGACGGGCTCGCGGAGGTTCGCCTTCGCCAGGGAGCTTGGCTTCACGGAGGCGCGCCCCGTCACTTCCAGGACGACATCCTGGAGACGCATCCGGGTCAACGAGAGAGCTGAAGGAGTCTGTCCATGCAGCGTTTCTTGCCTTTCCTGACTGGCGGCCTCGTCCTTCTCTGGGTGTCGATTGCGGTCGCGCAGACACCAACCGTCGAAACCTGCGCGTCACCCGGGACGGCCTTTGGGGGTGAAGAGGGTGGCCCGTCGCAGATCGCGAGCACCGTCACCGTCGCAGAAACGATCGCCATCGCGGATGTGCACGTGGCCGTCGACATCACCCACGCCTTCGTGGGCGACCTCGAGGTCTCGATCACGCACGAGGGCACGACCGTCGGCTTGCACGCGGGAGCTGGAGGTTCGGCTCGAGACCTCGATGTGATCTTCCGCGACTCGGGAGTACCGAACGGCGCGGAAGGTTACGACTGTGGCTGTTCCGTGCAGCCTTCTGGACCCGGGACGCTCTCCGACTTCACGGCCACTCCCAGCACCGGCTCCTGGACGCTCGACATCGTGGATACGTTCCCGAGCCTCGACGACGGGCGCCTCAACGAGTGGTGCGTGCGGATCTTCGACACGGTTCCTCCGCCCCCGCCCCCGCCGGTCGCGAACCTGCTGTGCTTCTCGCCGCCGGGTTCCGGTTTTGCGCAGGTCGCGTGGAGCCTGTTCCAGGTCTACTCCGAGATCCAGATCTGGATGGACGGCAGCCTCGCGGCCGTGCTCCCGGGGAACTTGATCGGCTATCAGACTCCTCCGTTGTCGATTCCATCGACGGTAGAGATCGCGGTGGTCGGGGTCACCGCAGGGGGCAGTTCGCCACCTCGAGGGTGCATCGCTTACGTGGAAGACCAAGTGGACCTCGAGCGGTGCGCCACTCCCGGGACCTTGGTGTCAGAGATCTTCCCCGTCATCAACGTGATCCACGTAGCCGAGCCGCGGCCGATCGGCGACATCCAAGTGCAGGTAGACATCACCCACACGTTCGTGGGCGACCTCCTCGTGGACGTGACGTCGCCCGCGAACACCACCGTACGGGTGCACGACGGTTCCGGGCTCAACCAACAGGATCTCAAGGTGACCTATTGGGAGTTCGGAACTCCGAACGGAGACCTGCCGTACAACTGCGAGTGCAACATGCAGCCGACGGGTCCCGGTTCCATGGTCGACTTCTCTGGTGAGTTGACCCTCGGCGACTGGCGTCTGAGCGTCGTCGACCGATTCGCAGGGGACTTCGGCTCGCTGAACGAGTGGTGCCTCCGGACCTACGACAACATGCCAGTGTTCGCGGTGAGCGACCTCGCTTGCGGGCTGAGTGCCACCGCCGGTTCGGTGGATGTGAGTTGGACGCACCCGACCGATCATGATGCGGTGGACGTGTTCGTCGACGGCGTCCTCGAGGCCGTTCTCGTCGGGCCGTTCCTGGCCGGCTCGAGCAACACCTACACGACCATTCCGTTGACCGGTCCCGACCTGCTGCAGATCTGCGTGGTTCCGCGCACCGGCGCCGTGAGCGGTCCCCAGCAGTGCTGCTCGATCTCGGTGACGGTGCCCCCGGTACAGAACCTCGGCTGGACCACCGTCGGCGCCTCGGGGGTGATCGACCTCGATTGGACGCTTCCCCGCGCCTACGATTCGATTCAGATCTACTTGAACGATGTTCAGATCGCCTCGATTGCGGGCAACGCGACGTCGTTCTCGACCCCGCCGCAGGCCGTCCCGAGCTCGGGACGCTTGTGCGTCGAGGGTTTCCTGAGCGCGTTCGGTTTCTCCGCACGTACGTGCGCTCCGTTCCTGCTCCTGCCGACCGTCGACCTCGAAGAGTGCTCGTCGCCGACATCGGTGATCACCGATCTGAGCACTCCGACGCAGGACACGATCACGGTCGGCAGCTCCGATCTGATCATGGACCTCGAGGTCGCCCTGAGCCTGAGTCATACCTTCGTGGGGGATCTCGACGTCGACCTCAGCTCTCCGCTCGGCACGGTCGTGCGCTTGCACGATCAAGGCGGCGGCTCTGCAAACGACCTGAACCTCTTGTTCGCGGACAACGGGGTGCTGAATGGCACCGCACCCTACGATTGTGGCTGCACCATGCAGCCCTCCGGAGTCAATGGCGCCGGTTCCCTGATGGATTTCGCGCAAGAGCCCGCGGCTGGACCGTGGACGCTGTCGGTGACGGACAACTTCGCACTCGACGACGGATTGCTCCAAAGGTGGTGCCTGCGCGTACCCGTGGCGTGCTCATTGCTCCCCCCGGGCGGCCTCGCGTGCTCGGTGACTGGCGTCGACGTGACCCTCTCCTGGAGCAACTCGGCAGCCTACGATGAAATCCAGGTCGTCCGCGATGGCGTCACGATCGCCACGCTTCCCGGCTCGGCGACCACCTACTTGGATGCCGGCGCGCCCGCTGGGACGCGCACGTACCGGTTGCTCGTGGGCCAGATCGGCCTCGCCTGCCAATCGTTGTCGTTGCCCTGTCAGCTCTCCTTCGGCATTACCGACATCGTCTTCCGGGGCGAGAGCCCGTCGGAGATCGACAGCGCCGCGGCGCTCGCCGCCGCCTTGACGAACAACGGACGCGTCGTGCTCGTGGTCGGGGAACTCAACGAGGTGAGCGTCGCACCGCCGGCCAGCGACATCGAGGCCTTGTGGCTCGTGCTCGGTACGTTCCCGGACAACCATCGCTTGACCGTCGACGAAGGCGATCTCCTCGTGCGTCTGCACACGGGCGACCGCGACGGCAACGGCACCCAGGAAACGGACCGCCTGCCGATCTACCTCGAGGGCCCCGACGTGTGGGGTTTCGATCCGCCCACTGCGTTCATCGACTACGACGGGGTGCAGGACGGCCCGATCGACGACGGCGATGATTCCCTCGAGTTCGTCGTGGGGCAAAACACGGGCCTAGGCCTCGACCTCAGCGGTGGGGTTTGGGACGCGTTCTACAGCCAGGATCAGTTCGGTCCCGACTACAACGATCACCTGCTCGCGGCCGGCTCCCCGCCCGACCTGGGCGGGCCCAACGTCGCCGTACTTTGGCAAGGTGACCCGGTCGCCGCCCCGTACGCCGTGGGCCTCTACTACGATAGTACCGTAGCTCCAGTGCTGGCACTGTCCTACGAGTTCGGGGGCTACGCCGGCGACCAAACGCTGCTGGCGCAGGTATACTCGAACGCGCTGGCCGGAGCCTTCTCCCCGCCCCCGGGCGGGGACGATTTCGTCCGAGGAGACTTCAACCAAGACCAGACCATCATCATCAACGATCCGATCCTGATCCTGAGCTACTTGTTCGTACCGGGTTCGGCTGCACCCGCCTGCTTCGACGCCGCCGACTCGAATGACGACGGACAGGTCGGAATCGCCGACGTGATCTTCCTGCTCGGTTACCTGTTCCAAGCCCAAGGGAGCGTGAGTCCACCACCGCCGGGAGCCGAGAACTGCGGTCCGGATCCGACACCGGATGAACTCCCCTCCTGCTCGTTCAGTGCGTGCGCGGCGACCGGATCGGGGGGAGCCGTGTCGGCCCCGGCCTCGACCACGACGACGCACAAGCGCACTCACGGAAGAAAAGGAAACTGACCTATGTCGCTCCGCGCCTGCATGATCTTGGCTTTCGCGCTGCCGCTCTTCATCGGCACGACCGAGGTGCTTGCCCAGTGCAACCCCGGCAATGGAGTCGGCGGCACGGGTGCCGACGTGATCGTCGGTGAACTCGAAGGTTCGATCCAAAACTACGGGAACGCCGGGGGATACTATGCCTACTCGGTCGGCACTACCTCCTGCAACATCGGTACGGCCGAGTTGCAGTGGATCGCCGGCAACAACCAGCACCCGGTGATCGGTCAGAATCTGTACCGGCTGGCGAATGGTCGCTTCGAACAGATTGCCCAGAGCTGGCTGAAGCATGGTTTCACGGCGCTCCAGCAGAATGCGTGCAGCTGCGGCTGCGTGAGTTCGGGAACGGGCGCACGACTCGGCATCGGCTGCTCCGACCCATACTCCTCGAGCTTGAACGGATCCCAAGGCTCTCTCGGCGCCAAGTCCGAAGTGACCGATCCGGCAAACGGCGCGTTCATCTATCCGCAGATCCTGGATCCGCCGAACACGGATCTCACGTGGCGCCGCCTGCGAGCCCGGGCCCAAGACATGGATCCCGCGCTGAACGTCGGAGCGCTCTACTTCGTGGAGGGGCACTACGTGACCCCGGACGACGCGACGGCCAACAACCAGGACAACAACGCGTCGTACCGCCGCGTCGCGGTCGGTGCCAGCGCCACCAACTTCCCGTTGAGCTACGTGGGCGCCACCCAGCGCCAGAAGCAGGGAATCCGGGCCTGGCAGGACACGGATCCGAGCGTGACGCTGCAGGAGATCCACACCCCGGACAACGGCCTCATGATCCTCGGCTACAACGTGACCGACAACGGCAACGGCACCTTCCACTACGAGTACGCCCTCTACAACATGAACTCCACGCGCGGCGCGCAGTCGTTCTCACTGCCCATTCCGGGCGGCGTGACCGTGACCAACGTAGGCTTCCACGACGTCGAGTACCACAGCGGCGAGCCCTACAGCGGCGCCGATTGGACCGCCACGGTTGCGCCGGGATCGATCACCTGGTCGACCGAGACATTCGCGGCCAACGCCAATGCGAACGCGCTGCGCTGGGCGACCCTTTACAACTTCCGCTTCGACGCGAACGCCATGCCGGCCGCGGCCAGTGCGACCGTCGCCTTCTTCTTGCCGGGCACGCCGTCAAACGTGCTCGTCCCGGCAGTCGTTCCTTCCGGAGACTTCACTCTTGCGGTCACGAACCTGGCCTGCACGACCCTCGGGCAGAACATCGGACTCTCGTGGGTCAATAGCGAAGTCTACGACAGCATTGAGGTGCGCCGTGAGGGCACGCTGATCGCGACTTTGAGCGGGAGTGCCACGAGCACCATGGATCTGGCACCGGGCACAGGGCTGCATTTCTACTCGGTCCTCGGGATCGCCGGCGGCATTCCATCCGGAGCCGTGAGCTGTAGCGCCGAGATCCTTCCGCCGTTGGCGCTGAGCCTGCCGCTGGGCCTCCCGGACATCATCGATCCGCTCGGGGACACGCTGACGGTGCAGATCACCGAACAGAACGGCGGCATGCTGCTCAGTGGGAGCGCGACGTTGTTCTGGGACAGTGGTACCGGGTTCGCTCCCATCCCACTGGTTTCCCAGGGAGCCGGCTCGTTCACCGGAACGCTGCCGGCCACCCCCTGCGGGTCGCAGGTGGCCGTGTACTTCCAAGCGCAGTCGACCACGAACGAGACCTTCTCCGAGCCCGCTGCCGGTGCGGCTGCGGCGTACATCCTGACATCCGCGTCCTCACAGGACCTGGAACTCGACGAGTGCGAGACGAATCAAGGTTGGACCGTCGGCTCGCCGAGCGACAACGCGACGTCCGGACTGTGGGAGCTCGGCGACCCCAACCCGACGGGAGCGCAGCCCGGCGAGGACCACACGCCCGCGGGCTTCAACTGCTGGTTCACCGGCCAATCGAACGTCGGCGCCGGCAACGGCGTGAACGACGTCGACGGCGGTACGACCACTCTCACGTCGCCGTTGTTCGACCTCACCTCTTACGATCAGGTGGAGCTCGGCTACTGGCGCTGGTTCTCGAACAACCTTGGTTCCGCTCCGTTCACGGACACCCTTCGGGTGGAGGTCACCGACAACGGCGTCGATTGGATCGTCGTCGAAGAAGTCGGCCCTTCGGGTCCGGGGACCATGGGCGGTTGGGTGCGCTCGTCGTTCTCGGTCGGCTCGCTGGTCTCGCTCACTGCCAACGTCCAGCTGCGTTTCATCGTGGGCGACATCGACAACGGCTCGATCGTGGAAGCCGCCATCGATGACGTCGAGATCGTCGGCGCCACTTGCGTTGCCGACTGCAATGCCAACGGCGTGCTGGACTCTCAGGACCTGCTCGCCGGCACGAGCCTCGACTGCAACGCGAACCAGATACCGGATGAGTGCGACATCGCCGCGGGCACGAGCCTCGACGCGAACACCAACGGGACACCGGATGAGTGCGAGAACTCCGACTTCGTTCGCGGCGACTGCAACGGGGACGGCAACCGGGACCTGAGCGACGTCGTCGCGGGGCTCGGCGTCCTCTTCAACGGCAAGGCCGCTCCCGGCTGCGTCGACAGTTGCGACGTCAACGACGACGGCTCGTTCAACATTGCGGACGCACTCTACGCGCTCGGAGCGCTGTTCGGTCAGGGCCCGCAGCCCACGGCACCGTCACCGAGCTGCGGGGCCGATCCGACTGCGGACCCCTTGGACTGCGCCGGATACGCACCATGTCCTTGAGTCCGCAGGCGCGTCGACCGGTACGAACCGTTCGGGTAAAGGCAATGGCCGGAACCGGGTCGCTGCCCTGCGGGTGACTCGGGTAACCCAGACCGGGCAGGCTCGCACGGGTAGCCGGGGCCGAGTCCCCGGGCGGTTATCCTCGGGCGGTATCCCGGGCGGTTGTCCTCGGGCGGCTGTCCTCGGGCGGTTGTCCCCGGCGGTTGTCCCAAGGCACCTTGTCCAGCAACGACACTCGAGCACCACAAACCCGCACGGTCCGCCAGGGAGTCGCAAGACTTCGGGCGGACCGTTTCTCTTTCTCTTGGGTGGCCGTGGACGTTCCATGGGTCTTTGGCGGGGCCCGGCAACGTCTGGCAGCGCTGGGCGTGCCGTGACATAATCCCGGCAACTCGCCCCGTTGACCAACCAAAGGAGCGCCATTGGCTGCGACCATGCAAGCTTCGAGTTCCCCCAACCCGCTGCTCGACACCCGTCGACTCCCCCGCTACGCCGACGTAACGGCCGACCACGTCGAGCCCGGCATCCGCGAGCTGCTGGCCCGCCTCGCCGAGAAGCTCAGCGAACTCGAGCAGAGCGCGACCTCGACGTGGGACGGATTGGTCGAGCCCTTCGACCGGATTCGCAACGACCTGTACTTTGCCCGTGGCATGATCGAGCACCTGCTCGCGGTCAAGAACAGCGCCGAACTGCGAGCCGCCTTCGAGCTCGTTCAACCCGAGCTCGTGCGGTTCGAACTCCAGCTCCGTCAAAGTCAGCCACTCTACGCACGCTTGCAAGAACTCGTGCAGTCGGACTCCTGGGATCTCCTGGAGCCGCCGCGACGCCGCATCGTCGAGAGTCTGATTCGACGCGCGCGCGAGAGCGGCGCCGAGCTCAGCGCGGGAGACCGGGAGCAGTTGAACGCGATCTGGCTCGAGCTCGCCCAAACCCGGACCCGTTTCAGCAACCAGCTCTTGGACGCCACGAAAGCGTACTCGCTCCTGATCTCGGATCCGAGCGCGGTCGCGGACCTACCTGCGAGTTCCCTCGAACTAGCGGCCCAGTCCGCGCGCCAACATGGGTACCCGGAAGCCGACGCCCGGCGAGGTCCCTGGCGGTTCACGCTGGACGCGCCCAGCTATCGCCCGTTCCTCGAACACTGCACACGCAGCGATCTGCGCGAACAAATCTACCGGGCCATGGTCACGCGCGCCGGTTCGGGTACCTCGGACAACACGCCCTTGATTACCCGGACCCTCGCCCTCCGGCAGCAGGCCGCGCAGCTGCTCGGTTTCGCCGACTACGCCAGCTTGAGCCTCTCGAGCAAGATGGCGGGACGCCTGGCCGATGCCGAGGCACTCCTCGAGGAACTGCGCCGCGCGGCGCTGCCCGCCGCCCAGGTCGACCTCGCGCGAGTCGAGGCGTTTGCGCACGAGCAAGGTTTCCCGGCTTCGGAGCACCTCGCGCAGTGGGATGTCCCCTACTGGGCCGAACGGCTGCGCGAGCAGCTTCATGACCTTCGGGACGAGGACCTCCGACCCTACTTCCCACTCGACCGAGTGCTCCAAGGCCTGTTCGATCTGTGCGAGCGACTCTTCGGCATTCGCGTGCGAGCGGCCGATGGAGCTTCCGGAATCTGGCACGACGACGTGCGCTACTACGAGATCTTGGACGAGAGCGGCAACGAGATCGCCGGGTTCTACTTCGACCCATTCAGTCGCCCCCAGGAGAAGCGCGGGGGTGCGTGGATGTCCGGCTGCGTCGACCGCAGCCGGCTGCACGCGCCGCCCGGTCGCGACGTCCGATTGCCGGTCGCTTTGGTGATCTGCAACCAAGCACCACCGTTGAATGGGCAGCCCTCGCTCATGAGCTTCGATGAGGTCAAGACCCTGTTTCACGAGTTCGGGCACGCGCTGCATCACATGCTCACGCGAGTCGACGACTCATTGGCCGCCGGCACGAACAACGTCGAGTGGGATGCAGTGGAGATCCCGAGCCTGTTCATGGAGAACTGGTGCTATCACCCTGCGACGTTGCGTCAGATCAGCGGACATGTCGAATCGGGCGACCCACTGCCCGACTCGATGATCGAGCGCGTGCGAGATGCACGGCACTACCTAGTCGGCACCTTGTTGCTCCGCCAGCTCCACTTCGCTTTCACCGACTTGGCGCTGCACTCCCGTTTCGACCCGTTCGGCGCCGACACGCCGTTCGACGAACAGCGGCGGGTCGCGCAGATGACTACCGTGATTCCGCCCATTGCCGAGGATCGCTTCTTGTGCAGCTTCCAGCACATCTTCGCGGGCGGGTACGCCGCGGGCTACTACAGCTACCAGTGGGCACAGGCCCTCAGTGCCGACGTCTTCGCCGCGTTCCAGGAGGCCGGGTTGGACGACGACGAGGCCCTCGCCCGAACCGGCCGCCGTTTCCGTGAGACCTTCCTCGAACTCGGCGGAGGGACGCATCCGCTCACGGTGTTCCGCTCGTTTCGGGGACGTGATCCCAGCCCCAAGGCGTTGCTCCAGCAGGCGGGTTTGGCGTAGAAGTCCCGCAGAGCTTCCAACCCGACGAAAGGCACACCGGTGAGCAACGAGACCCTCAAGGCCCGGATCTCGAACGACGTCAAGGACGCCATGCGCGCGAAGGACAAGGATCGCCTCGGCGTCCTCCGCATGCTGACTGCCGCCATCAAACAGATCGAGGTCGATCAACGCATCGATCTCGACGAGCCGGGCGTGCTTGCCGTCCTCGACAAAATGCTCAAGCAACGCAAGGAGTCAATCGAGCAGTACGCCACCGCCGGGCGCCAAGACCTCGTGGACAAGGAGGCAATGGAGGTCGAGATCCTCACGGCCTACCTCCCACAGGCGTTGACCGCGGCGGAAATCGATGCGCTCATCGCCGCCGCGATCGCGGCCTCCGGCGCCACGAGCGCTCGGGAGATGGGCAAGGTCATGGCGCTCTTGAAGCCTCAGGTCCAGGGCCGGGCGGACGTGGGCGCGGTCAGTGCCATCGTGAAGCAGCGGCTGCCGCAGGGGTAAGGAGTCGCCCAAGAACAACTTCACCCGGTAGCGTCCGAGCGCGGAGCGACGCGGGCAGCCCAGCATGAGGACCAGGTCAGGAGAGGAGCAGTTCGAGGTCCTCACGGGTAAGGTTCTCGAGGAGCCGATTCTCGACGCCGATCAACGCCTCCGCCAAGTCCTTCTTCTGCTGCTGCAGGGCCAGGATCTTCTCCTCGACGGTGTTGCGACAGATCATGCGATACGCGAACACGTGTCGCTCCTGCCCGATTCGGTGCGCCCGATCTATGGCCTGGGCCTCGACCGCGGGGTTCCACCAGGGATCCAAGATGAAGACGTACTCGGCGGCCGTCAGGTTGAGCCCCAGCCCGCCGGCCTTGAGGCTGATCAAGAACACCCGACAATCCGGGTCGTTCTGAAAGCGATCGACGTGGACCTCGCGCTGGCGCGTGCGGCCGTCGAGGTACTCGTACGCGACCGACTCGCGGTCCAGTCGCTGGCGAACGAGCGCGAGGAAGCTCGTGAACTGCGAGAACACCAACGCCTTGTGGCCCTCTTCGACGATCTCCTGCAGATGCGGCACCAATAGGTCGAGCTTCGCGCTTGCCTCGTGGGCGAAGAGTGGATCGATCAAGCGCGGATCACACGCAGCCTGGCGCAATCGCAAGAGGGCCTCGAGCACGTGCATTTTGGAGCTCGCCAGCCCTTCGCGGTCGACGCGCGCGAGCAAGCTCGACCGGTAGTACCCGAGCAGTTCGTCGTACACCGCCTGCTGCTCGCTGCCCATGGCGCAAAACAGCGTTTGCTCGGTTCGTTCCGGGAGCTCTGTGGCCACTTGGGCCTTGGTCCGCCGGAGCAAGAACGGCCGGAGGGCTTGAGCGAGAGTCCGGCGTTCGTCGCTGACTTCATCACCGGCGGGATCGAGCAGCCTGTGGAAGGCCGTCGAACTACCCAGCATTCCGGGATTCAGGAACTCGAACAACGACCACAGATCAAAGATGTGGTTCTCGATCGGTGTGCCGGTCAACGCCAAGCGATGCCGCGCGCGCAAGAGCCGCGCGCACTTGGAAGTCTTGCTGCTCGGGTTCTTCACGGACTGGGCTTCATCGAGGATCACGTAGTCGAACTCGTGCTCGCCCAGCTCGATCGCATCCCGCCGTAGCACACCGTAGGAGGTCACGACGAGGTCGTGGTCGCCGAGAGTTTGGAGCAGCTCGCTGCGCTCTCCCCCGGTGTACTCGAGGACGCGCAGGCGGGGACTGAAGCGCTCGGCCTCGCGAATCCAGTTGTAGACCACCGATCGTGGCGCGACGACCAAGGAGCCGCCGCGGCGCCCGGGCTCGTCCCGGAGTTCTTCGAGCATGGCCAGCACCTGAACGGTCTTGCCCAATCCCATGTCGTCCGCGAGGCAGCCGCCGAGCCCATACTCGCGAAGGAACCGAAACCACCCGAGGGCTTGGCGTTGATAAGGCCGCAACTCCCCGCGAAACCCGGCGGGTTCGTGCCCTGGCTTGATGCCATCGAAGCTCGCGACCTTCTCGCGCAGCGCGCGGAACGCGTCGTCGTACGTGACGTTCTCGCGGTCCGCGAGCAGGGCGTTCACGATCCAACCCTGCGACTCCCGGAACCGTACGGGATCGCCATCGGCAGCCCCGACCTGGGTGAGCATCGCGACGCGCCGCACCCACGCCTCGGGGAGCAACCCGAGACTCCCGTCACCGAGTTCGACGACGCGCTCGCCGCGCCGAAGCGCGTGGAGCACCTTGGGGAGCGACACGACTTCATCGCCGATCTCGAGCTTCCCGTGCAATTCGAACCAGTCTTGCCCGGAGGTCACCTCGATCGACAATCGACCGTTGCCGCGAAAGCGTTGCTCCTTGGACTCGACGGCCCAGCCGGCCGCGAGGAGTTGGCTCGCAAGCGCTCCGAAGCGCGCAGCCGGAACGCGGTAGTCGAAGTGTCCCGTGGCGACGTCCGCGAGCTGCCCACCGAGAGCAAGCAGCTCTCGGCGCGCCTCCTCCTCGTGCGCGAGATCACGCGTAAAGACGATCTCGCGCTCGATGTCGCACACGCGCAGTGTGGACTCGCGTTCCCCCACCCGCCGGGCGCCATAGTCGAACTGGAGGCGTGCGGGAATCATCTCCCGCCGGGCCCGCCCGCCGTCCGCCAAGCGTAGGACCAACACCGGCTGCGGCCTGCGCGCTTCGTCGTCGACGCGCCACGACGAGGGCAACTCGATCCAAGGGCGATCCGCCCGCTCCACGAGGTCCTTGAGCGCCAAGACGAGGTCGGCTCGCGGTCCACGCCAAGGCCCGCTCCGAACTCGGTCGAGCCAGTTCTCCAGCCCATGGAGTTCCAACGGCGTGGCCTCGCCACCGACGATCACGACTCCGCCCGCGAGGATCGCGTCCACGGCGGCGACGGCATGCCGTTCGCCGAGCCGTCTCACATTCCCCTCGACCCGCAACACCTCCGGATCGGCGCCGACCTCGAACGCTAGGCCGAACGTCCAAGGAGGTCCGGGGCACCAGCGGACCGGCGACTGCGATGGACCAGCCCCAGCCCGAATCAATCGGCCCGTGGCACTCAGCAGCTCGATCCAGATACGACAGTTCCCGTCGTTGACTTGAAACGACGAGCACTCCACTCGGTAGGGCGCCTCCGACATCCGGAAACCCTCGGGTGCATCGTCGACCTCGATACCGAAGAGCAGCGACAACAGGCGACGATCGAGCGGGTCGGGGAGCCCTTTCACGTCGGACCGTTGCATGCGAAGCGGCTCTGGGGGCGAGTGCGGAGTACGCGCGCGGTAGAGTTCGACCGCGCCGTCCGCCGGCCGCAGCACGTAGATCAGGGGGGGCGTCGAATCACTGACGGGCGGCGAGGGCGCGCGCGCGCCGGTGACCAGCACGCCGTCGTCGCCGCCGTCGACCCCCCCGTCCATCGGAGCGAGCGGACGGGGCTGGGCCGAGTCCGGCCGAGGGGCGTCGATGGACTCCCGCTCCGCACGGAGAATCACCGCCCACAAGTGCTTGCACACGCCCGCGCGACCGAAGTGGGCGCAGTCGCACGTGGCCGCCAGTGTGTCCCCGCGCGGGTCGAGCCGAACGTGGTACACCTGCGAACACTGAACCTCGGCGCGGATACCGCGCGCGTCGCACTCCACGAGGGCGACTCGGTTCGCATCCGCATAGTGACGACCCCGTTCCCGAACGACCTTCGGGAAGTGCGCGAGCCAACGACGAGCCAGGGACGAGCTCAACCGATGTCCGTTCCGTACCCGTCCCCGTCCCCGTCCCCGTCCCCGTCCCCGTCCCCGTACTCGTACTCGTACTCGTACTCGTGGTCCAGCTGCACTCCCGGCTCCCTTCCGATCGTGTACGAGTCCGTGTCCCGCTTCGCTGAGTCCGTGTACGGGCCCTAGCACAACCCCGGCTCAGCAACAACACCTGACGCCGCGTAGGATTGGCCGCGCGGGAGTTCCCCGATCCGAATGGGTCCAGCCGGGCCAACGAAAGTCGCCGTGCGCGGGTGCCCACCGCGACCCCGAACCACTACGATCGACGGTTCGGACTCTCCCCGTCCCCGTCCCCGTCCCCGTCCCCGTCCCCGTCCCCGTCCCCGTCCCCGTCCCCGTCCCCGTACTCGTACTCGTACTCGTACTCGTACTCGTACCCGGCCTCGTGGTCCAGCTGCACTTCTGGCTCCCTGCCGATCGTGTACGAGTGCCCGTGTCCCGCTTCGCTGAGTCCGTGTACGGGCCCTAGCACAACCCCGGCTCAGCATCGACACCTGACGCCGCGCAGGATTGGCCGCGCGGGACCTCCCCGATCCGAATGGGTCCAGCCGGGCCAACGAAAGTCGCCGTGCGCGGGTGCCCACCGCGACCCCGAACCATTACTATCGACGGTTCGGCGTCGAAACCTGGACGGGCTCGTTTCGGGGCAGCGGCCTCGATGCTCGTTTCTTGGTTGGGCAACGGAGATCCGGTTTTGAACTTCCTCGCGCACGCTCGCCCGTACCTCGGCTCGCCCCACTTCGTGGCCGGAACCGCGGTCCCCGACTGGCTCGCGTTCGGCGATCCCAAGCTGCGGCTCGCTCACGGGCATCCATTACAAGCAGCGCCCGACGCCGGCCCGGCCACGACCGAGCTCATCGCCGGGGTTCGCCGCCACCTCGCAGACGATCACGCCTTCCACGCAAGCGCCGCCTTCGAACGGGTCAGCGGCGCGATCACGGCCGACCTCCGGCACCATTGCCGAGACGCAGGGCCAAGGTTCCGCGCGAACTTCCTGGGGCATCTGCTGACAGAGTTGCTCCTCGACGCAGCCCTCACCCGGTCCGAACCCGACCTGCCGGATCGATACTATCGGGCACTCGCGGCGGTCGATCCAGATTGGGTGGAGCGGGCAGTCCGGCCTTACCTGGTCCGGCCCGGCGATTTGGCGGGACGGATGCGGGCATTCCAGCGGGCCCGCTTCTTGCTCGACTACGGCGACGACCACGCGCTGTGGGTGAGGGTCGGTCAGGTGGCCAAGCGCATCGGGCTCCCGCCCCCGCCGGCGGAGATCGTACGCCGGCTGCCCCAGTATCGCGAGCAGGTTGCCGCCGCGGCTGGCGACCTCTTGGCGAACGTCGAGCAGGGTCGCGCCAACGACGAGTCGATTTCCTGAGGCTCGGGGTCTGCGGGGCACCGACGGCCGGCCCGAGGGGCGCCCAACCCGTGGACGCGAGCGACCGATCGTGGGCGCAGGGCCTCCACCCACCTCAGCGGCCCCGCCGGGCCGGCAGCCGCTCACCGTCGGCAGTCGAATAGGCGCGGGGCCGGGCATCGGCTAGAATCGGCCCGGGTCGATAGTCTCTTCGAGTGACTTTCCGAGAACATCCAACGGTCCAGAGGCGCCCACCCCGCCCCGCCGGAGTCGGGCGCTGCCCGTTCTTCCTGGACCGAACGCCGGGGGACCCCCGAGGTCTCACCTGATTCGAAAGGCATGAGCCATGAAACGCCGGTTTGCTCCCCTCGCCGACTCGCCGCGGCAGCGCTTGGCCCCGCGGCCGCACTCCTGCTGCCCGCGCGTGTTCCGAACCCTGGCGCTCGCAGCCGCCACCGTGGTGTCCGCGGTGGCGCACGCCCAGACCAGCCCGGGGCCCGACGTCGTAGTTTCGTCCCTGAACGCGTTCTTGAAGAACGGCACCGTCGGCGACATCACCGCCTATTCCATGGCCACGACCGCGTGCAACATCGGCGGCATGGAGGCGGCCTGGGACGCTGCGTCGAACACGCACCCGGTCATCGCGCAGAATCTTTATCGCCTCGAGGCGGGTCGCTTCGAGCACATCGGCCTCGCATGGCTCAAGCACGCTTTCTGCGCCACCAACGAGCCCGGCTGCGGCACTTGTCAGCCGACGGGCTGCGAGACCATGGGCGTCAACTGCGCCGATACCTATGGGTCGACGACCAATGCCGCCCAAGGAAGCTTGGGGCCGCGTTCGGAGGTGAACCCCTTCACCGGCCTCTACCCGTTTCCCTACGGAGCGGCCGGCATGACGGGTAACGCGATCTACAAACGCTTGCAGGTCCACAACTCGGACCTCGATCCCGCGGCCCACCCGACCGCACTCTACTTCGGGGAGGCGATCTACATCACGACCGACGAGCAGCCGTGGGGCACTGCCGACAACAACGCATCCTACCGACGCGTGACGGTCGGGGCCTTCGACAATGGCGGGTACACCTTGCAGTTCACCGGCCCGATGTCGCAGGAGGCATTCGCCATCATGGCCTGGCAAGATCAGGATCCCGACGTGGAACTCTCGTTCGTGAACGTCCCCGGGGATGGTTTCATGATCCTCGGCTTCAAGGCGAGCCAACTCGGTCCGGGCTCCTGGCACTACGAATACGCACTGTACAACTACAACTCCCACCGCGGCGCCCGCTCGTTCCTCGTGCCCACGCCGGCGAGCGCGACCATCACCAACATCGGCTTCCACGACGTGGACTACCACAGCGGCGAGACGTTGTCTGGAGTCGACTGGTCGGCCTCCGTCACGCCGTCGGGAGTGCTCTGGGAGACCGAGTTCTTCACGGTGGACCCCAATGCCAATGCGCTGCGGTGGGGCTCGCTCTACAACTTCCGATTCGACTGCGACCTGGCTCCGGCCACGGCGGTCGGCAGCGTGGGGATCTTCCGCCCCGGACTCGCGAGCGTCCTCACCGTGCCGACGGTGGCCCCTTCGGTGTGCATGACTCCCGACTTCGTGCGCGGCGACCTGAACGGGGACCTGGCGGTGAACCTCGTCGACGTGATCCAGCTCCTGACGCACTTGTTCAACGGCGGCCCAGCACCCGCACCGCCACAAGCGGGCGACTCGAACGACGACGGCGCCACCAATCTCGTGGACGCCATCTACACCCTGGGCTACTTGTTCCAGATGGGCCCGCCGCCACCGTTCCCGTTCCCGACCCCGGGTTGCCTCTAGACCCGAGTCAAACCATGCCGCGGTCGCTTCCGACCTAGATTCTCTTCAGGGGGGCTTTGCGAAAGCTCCCTCGTGGCTGCGGCGAAACCGCAGCCACGAGCCCGAGAATCGGCTTGAACTGGGTTTGACCGGGGAACACCACGGCCCTTCCGGAGTGGCGGCGAAATGCGTTTCTCAAGCGGTAGAGCGGCGGCTATGCTTCGCCGCTCGGGATCGGCACGGCCGACCCGCGGTGACGAGCTTCTGGACGCCCCGCGCCCCTGCCTGCGCCCTTGCCCGCGCCAACGCCCGGAGGGGGGGCGCGTCGTGAGACAAAGGCCCCGAGGCGGCCGGTGGCGCAATGGGGTGGCGGCCGTACTCTGGTGATCCTCAATGCGGTGCGTACGACCCTGCGGTCGCGCACCGGTAAGGCGGCGAACGGCACGTGGAGAACATCCGCAACTTCTGCATCATAGCGCACATCGACCACGGCAAGTCGACCCTCGCAGACCGGCTGATCCAGGCCTGCGGTGGCGTGAGCGCGCGCGAGTTCCGGGATCAGATCCTGGACTCCCTCGATATCGAGCGCGAGCGGGGCATCACGATCAAGAGCAACTCCGTCACCCTGTCCTACACGGCGCAGGATGGGCAGGTCTACACGCTCAACTTGATCGACACCCCCGGCCACGTGGACTTCTCCCACGAGGTGCGGCGCTCGTTGATGTCCTGTGAGGGCGCGTTGATCGTCGTGGACGCCTCGCAAGGAGTCGAAGCACAGACGGTCGCCAACCTCTACCTCGCACTCGAGTACAACCTCGAACTCGTGCCGGTGATCAACAAGATCGACCTACCGGCCGCCGACATCGAGCGCGCGCGCGAGGAGATCGACTCGGACCTGGGACTCGACCCCTTCGAGGCCGTTCCCTGTTCGGCGAAGAAGGGTATCGGGATCGACGCCGTACTCGAGGCAGTCGTGAAGCGCCTCCCCGCCCCCGAGGGCGACCCGCAGGCGCCGCTCCAAGCGCTGATCTTCGACGCGCAGTACGATAGCTACCGTGGCGTCGTCCTCCTGGTCCGCGTCAAGCAGGGAACGATCCGCTCCGGACTCAAAGTGCGCTTCGTAAACGCCGAGAAGGAGTACCAGGTCGAAGAACTCGGCCTACTCAAGCTCAAGAAGGAACAGCGGGACCAGCTCGCGGCTGGGGCCGTGGGCTACGTGATCGCGGGCGTGAAGAACATCCGCGACATCCACATCGGGGACACGTTGACCGAAGTCGCGCGCCCCGCGCCTTCGCTCCCGGGTTACAAGGAGGCGAAGCCCGTCGTCTTCTCGTCGATCTACCCGATGTCCAGCGAGGACTACGAAGACCTCACCAAAGCCATGGAGAAGCTCGCGCTCAACGATGCCTCGTTGACCTACCAGAAAGACACGTCGGCGGCCCTGGGCTTCGGGTTTCGCTGCGGCTTCCTCGGGTTGCTCCACCTCGACGTGGTGCAAGAGCGGCTGCGTCGAGAACACGACATGGCGCTGATCCTGTCCGCACCATCGGTGCTCTACAAGATCAAGCTCCGCGATGGGTCCGACATCGACGTCGACAATCCCGTGCGCTGGCCCGATCCGAGCACCATCGAGACGGTCTCCGAGCCCTACATCAAGGCGTCGATTCTGATTCCCGAGTCCTTCCTCGGCGCCGTGATGGAGTTGTGCCGTGAGTACCGCGCAGAGCAGATCCAGTTCAACTACCTGACGCAGAGCCGCCTCGACGTCACGGCAGAGATGCCGCTCGGAGAAGTGCTGGTCGACTTCTACGACAAGCTCAAGAACATCACCCGTGGCTACGGCTCCTTCGACTACGACGTGACGGATTACCGCGCGACCGACATCGTGAAGGTCGACATTCTGGTGAACGGTGACAAGGTGGACGCGCTGTCGCACCTCGCGCACCGGGACAAAGCGCGGCAGCGGGCTCTTCACTATTGCAAGAAGCTGGCGGCTACGATCCCGTCGCACCAGTTCAAGATTCCGATCCAGGGGGCGATCGGGGGTACCGTGATCAGCCGCACCGACGTTCGCGCATTCCGCAAGGACGTCACCGCGAAGTGCTACGGGGGCGACATTTCTCGGAAACGGAAGCTGCTCGAGAAGCAGAAGGCCGGCAAGAAGAAGATGAAGCTGATCGGGTCGGTCGAGATCCCGCAGGAGGCCTTTCTCGCAGTCCTCAAGTCCGACGGCGATTCGTAGCCTCGGCGATGGACGCTGCTGCTCGGGCTGGGCTGTACGTCCACATCCCGTTCTGCTCGGCGATTTGTCCCTACTGCGACTTCGCGGTAGTGACCGGTCGAGCCGAGCGCCGCGAACGATTCGTACGAGCGTTGCTGCGCGAGATCGAGCAGCTCCCGGTACCGGCCTGGAGGTTCGACACCATCTACTTCGGCGGAGGTACGCCCTCCGCGCTTTCCCCCGAACAGCTCCAACGCATCCTCGATGCGCTCGACCGCGCGCTGGAGTTCTCGGCGCAGCCGACCGTTTCCTTCGAAGCCAACCCGGAGGATGTCGCGGAAGCGTCGGCGGCGGCCTGGCAACAGCTCGGCATCGACACCGTGAGCCTGGGAATCCAGTCGTTCGACAATGCCGAGCTCCGACTGCTGGGTCGACGTCATGATGCGGAGCGCGCCCGTGCGAGCGTCGAACTCCTCCGTGGACGGTTCCGCGTGATCTCGATCGACCTGATCTACGGCCTTCCCGGTCAGTCCATCGCCAACTGGGAGTCGAACATCGAGACCGCCGCCCAGCTGTCGCCGGACCATGTTTCGTGCTACCAGCTCACGGTGCACGAGGGGACGCCCTTTGCGCGGCTGCGCGACGCACGACGACTCGAGGAACTCCCGGAAGAGGCGCAGGCCGATCACTTCCTGGCGACCCACCGGCTGCTGCCTCGGCATGGACTCGAGCCGTACGAGGTCTCGAACTTCAGCCGCAGCCCGGCACATCGTTCCCGCCACAACCAGAAGTACTGGGACCATACCCCCTACCTGGGCCTTGGTCCGTCCGCTCACTCGTTCGACGGCGAACGGCGATGGTGGAACCTCCGCGCCCTCGACGAGTACCAGCACGCCGTCGACGAGGGACGCGCCCCAGTCGCGGGGTCGGAGGCACTCTCACCCCAAGACCTGGTGCTCGAAGCGCTGGCTCTGCGCCTGCGCACCACGACGGGGATCGAGCTGGCGTCGTTCGCCGATCGGTACGGAACGGATCTCCGGCAGTCCCCCCACCTCGAGGTCATCGAGCGGTGGGTGTCCGGCGGTTTCGCTTACCCCAGCGCCGAGGTGTTCGCGCTGACGCCCCGCGGCCTTGCCATCGCCGACGCAGTCGCCCGCAGCTTCTCGGTCTGAACGAGCGAGGTGAATCACGCTGGCTCCAGTCGGAGGATCGAGCGGTTCTTCGGATCAAGTTCGGGAGCGCACGAGTACGAGTACGGGGACGAGTACGGGGACGAGCACGAGTACGAGTACGAGTACGAGTACGAGTACGAGTACGAGTACGGGGGACGGGGACGGGGACGGGGACGCTGGGAGGCCGCAGCGATCAGCGAGCGGCAATGGCGCGAGTGATCCTGAATTCAGGAAAAATCGGAACGCCAGTTCCGTTCCGTTGCATAGCTATGTTCGTCAGGATTCCGCGCTGGGCTCGTACTCGTACTCAGCATCGCGGTACTCGTACTCGTACTCGATTCGATCCTCCGATACCGCGCTGGTGTTAGCGGCCGCAGGTGAACGCCGAGCTCGGTGGAACACGGACTCGTACACGATCGGAAAGGAGCCAGAACGAACGGAGCTGGGCCGAGGCTGCCCGGCCAATGGCGTCATGGTCCTGACACGGCACTAGCAACTAGCTCGCGTGTTCGCAGGTTGCGGCCACGAACCGCTTCGCTTGCGAGACCGTGTGCTCGCTCCCGGCTGCGGCCTGGAGTTGCTTGCCATACGCCGCGAGAAAGTCGGGGAGGCGGCGCACGGCGGCGACCACGAGGGTCGGCGGCGCCTCATGGGCGACCAGGACCTGGCCATCGACCTCGATGAACACGC
Organism: Planctomycetota bacterium; assembly: GCA_050246115.1. Taxonomy (GTDB): domain Bacteria; phylum Planctomycetota; class UBA8108; order UBA1146; family JAJFFE01; genus JBFWWP01. Next base: position 30,897 of record JBFWWP010000019.1, on the reverse strand, counting down.
CCCAGCCCACCGGGCCTTCCGGGTGGGCTCCCGCGGCCGGGTGGGCTCCCGCGGGCGCCGGCGTCGGCGAGATCAGCAGGAGTCCCCCTTCCTTCTCGGTAAGGGGCTTGGAGTCGCGGTAGACCACGAGTCCTTTCGCCAGCCCCGTCAAGAAGTTGTTTACCGACCAGAGCGCTGCTGCGTGCTCTCCCCGGCGCTCGGCAACCAGCCGTGAGGACTGGGCGATGCCGTCGAGGATCTGGGTATAGTCGTTGGTGCTCATGCCAGAGACTAACATCCCGACGCACTTTCCACGGGTGTCGAAGCCGACGAAGCCGTACTACGAGATTCGCTAGCGCGGCCTGGCAACACGGAGCCCGCGAAAGCCGAAGTTCGTCCGTCGTCCGATCACGACATTCATGGCCGCACGTGTCGGAGACATCCAAAGTCCCCCGCGCGACGACCCGTAGCCGCTCGCGAGCGGGCCCTGACACGGGTAAGGCGGCTGGCGCGCGAGGGCGTCCGCCCTGCGACTCATCCCATCCGGACGCCCGACGGCCCAGGTGCAGCGTTCTTGGCCCGGGCCGAAGGTGTCTGGGCCCCCACGCCACTCGTCATCGCGTGCATGGCTCTACCTCGGCGGCCGTGACCCTCCGCTTCGCGCTGGAACTCGAATTGCCCCCTCGCCGGTCGAGCGCTATACCTGCCGGACGGGCGCCGGTCATCACGGTTGGTTCTTAGGCCAGCGGCCCCATGCGTCGGCACAGGAGATCGGGGGCCCGCTTCCATGGATCACGTCACGAGCGTCGCGCAGGCGCTGTCCGCTGCGCTCGCGGGCCCGCCTTTCGGCCAGGATCGTTCTGCCAGCGACTTGCGCCCGTTGATCGAAGTGCCCAAGGATCACCGCATGGGTGACCACGCCTTTCCGTGCTTCAGCCTGGCGAAGGGGCTGCGCAAGGCGCCGGCTCAGATCGCTTCGGAGCTCGCCGCCGCGTTGTCGACCTCGGCGCTCGCCGCCGGCGGGATCGCATCGGCCGAGGCCGTCGGCCCGTACGTGAACTTCCGCGTCGATCGCGCCGCCCTCGCTCGCACCCTGATCCCCGCGATCATCTCGGGCGCGTACCTGGCCCCGCGCCCGACCACCGGCCGGCGGGTCATGATCGAGTACTCGCAGCCGAACACCCACAAAGCGTTCCACGTCGGGCACACGCGCAACGTGGCCCTCGGCGACTCTCTGGTTCGCCTCTTCGAGTGGGCCGGACACACGGTGATCGCGGCGAACTACATCGGCGACGTCGGCACCCACATTGCGAAGTGCTTGTGGTACTACCGCACGTACTTTCGTGGAGAAGTCCCTGCGACCCATCGCGGCGAGTTCCTCGGCAAACTGTACGCGCAGGCGGATGAACTCCTCGACTTCACCACGTTGACGCGCTCGCCGTACCCCGACGTGATCGCGGCCCGGGTGCTCGACATTCGGCCGCACCCGCGCCGCGCGGACTTGCAAGTAGCCACGGTCGACGCGGGAAGCGGAAAGCCGGTGCAGGTCGTTTGCGGCGGAACCGGCTATCGCGCCGGCGAACTCGTCGCCTACGCCAAACCCGGCGCGCAAGTCGGCGGCAGGCGCGTCGAAGTCGCCGACAAGGATGGCGTCGAGAGCGTGGGCATGATCTGCAGCGAGAACGAGGTGTCGCTGTCGGAGGACCCGCGCCAGATCGCGCTATTGCCACCCGCCACGGCGCTCGGCACCGAGATCGCGGAGATCTTCCGAGTTCCCGGCGTGCTCGCCCCCGACCGGTCGGTCGTGGCCGAGATCCGCGAACGCCAAGCCGGCGTGAGCGCGACCCTCAAAGAACTCGAAGCCGGTGGCAACGAGGTGCATGCCCTGTGGCGGGAGACTCGCGAGTGGTCGCTCGCCGAGTTCGCGGAGATCTATCGCTGGCTCGAGGCGCGGTTCGATCACTTCTTCTACGAGTCCGAGGTCGGCGACGCGGGCAAGCAGATCGTCTACGAGTATCTGGAGAAGGGCATTCTGGTGCGCTCTGAGGGGGCCGTGGGAGCCGACCTCAGCGCCTTCAATCTGCCGTTCTTCCTGGTGCTCAAGTCCGACGGGACCGGCCTCTACTCGACGAAGGATCTGGCCCTCGCTCGCCTCAAGTTCGATCGCTTTGCGATCGACCTCAGCATCTACGTGGTGGATGTCGGGCAGAGCCTTCACTTCCAGCAAGTGTTCCGTACGCTCGAACTCATGGGCTACGAGAAGGCACGCGACTGCTTCCACCTCGCCTACGGAATGGTCATGGTGCCCGAGGGCAAGATGAGCTCCCGCAAGGGCAATGTGATCCTGTTCTCGCAGCTCCAGGACCAACTCATCGCCCACATTCGGCGCGAGTTCCTGGACAAGTACGCGCCCGAGTGGCCCGCCGAGGAAATCGCGCAGGCCGCGCGACGGATTGCGATCGCCACCATCAAGTACGGGATGCTGAACCACGATCCGCGCAAGAACATTGTGTTCGACCTCGCCGAGTGGACCCAGCCCACCGGCAACACCGGACCGTACCTGCTGTATGCGTACACGCGCACTCAGTCGATCCTGCGCGAGTTGGCGGGCTACGACCCTGGGCTCGCCGATTGGTCCCTCGCGACCCATGAAACCGAGGGCAACCTCATTCGCCGACTGCAGGGGTTCCCGGAGATCGCGCTGCAGGCCGTCAACGATCACTCTGCGCATGGCATCTGCATCTACTTGTACGAGCTGGCGCGCGATTTCAGCCGCATGTACACCGAGTGCAAAGTACTCACGGCCGAGCCGCCGGCATTGAGAATGGCCCGAGCCGCGCTGGTGGACGCGACCGGCAAGACCCTGCAGTGCGGCCTAGGACTCTTGGGCATCCAAACGCTGGCACGCATGTAGAGGCGCACTGCCGCAAAGGAGTTCGAACGGCATGGAGCGACACGCGATCACCACGATGCTCGTTCTCGGGATCGCCCTCCTGAGTAGCGGTCCGGGCTGCAACATGCGCTCTCCACCACCCGTGACCGCAACCAACTCGGTCGGAGGCCTGGCTTCCGCCACAGGGAAGGAGATCTCGCTTCCGGTACGGATCCTCACCTACAGCATTTGGTGATACGACGTTGGCCAGGCTGCCCTGGTAGGGCAACCCGGGGTACTCGACGTCGTGAAGTCCGTGCGTTCGGATCCGTTCGGCGAGTGGAACATCGTGTACTTCAACCCCGAGCAGACCGACGAGGCCAAGATCCTCGCCCGACTGCGCGCGAAAGGCTGCCCCAATGCCCAGCGCGTGCCTTCGGTCTCCGTGGAACTCGGGGCGAATCTTCGGGCCATGGTCACGAACCCGGTCGCCGTTCCCGGCGACGTCTTCGTGGTGGAACTCCAGGGCGTCTCCCCGGAGTCACCGCTACCACGCCTGGTGCTACCCTCGAGCTGGACTCAGCAAGCGGCCCCAAAGTCGGACCCAGCAAAGGTGGACGGAACCGTCCATACCTGGCTCGTTCGCTCGCACCCGGAGACCCGCCGCGGACGGCACGAAATCCGCCTGGTCCCTGCAGTGTCGGACACGACCGAACGAACTCTCACGGTCGAGTTGGTCAACCAGGTTCGCTGACGGTTCGTTCAGTAGACATCGTTTAGTAGACGCAGTGTTGCGGGTCTAGGCAACCGACCTCGTCGAGGGTCGGATCGGGTCCGCAATCCGGGAAGGTCGGCGCGGGCAGGTTCGCCCCGAACCCGAACAGGTAGGTCAGAAGAAAGACCGTATCCGCCAGATTGACGAACCCATCGTCGTTGGCGTCACAAGCGTCCCCGCAGTCGACGACGAAGCCTTGATAGGCCGCCGCCAGTACCGTATTGGCATCCGTGATATCGACCTTTTCGTCCTGGTTGCAGTCGCCCCTCATGAAGCGCGGAACCCGCAACAGGCAAACCTCGCACGGGCAGGTCGGTAGGTTCTGAACACTCTCGGTGTCCACGACCACCAGGTTCTCGATCACGACGACACCCGCGCCGTTGATGCCATCGCAGAACTCGACACGGAGCTTGTCGCAGGGGTCGCCGCTCGGGTTGGTGCGCACGTGCACCGCGCAACAGAACTTGCCAACGTCCTGAATTCCTTCGACGCCGACGATGGCAATGTTCTCGATCGGCACGTTACCCGCACCATCGACGAAGTTGCAGAAGTCGATGTTCAGCAGATCCTCGCAGGCAGCATCGGGGGAGACGAGGGCCTGCACGCACCCGATCTCCAAGGGCACCTGGGTAATGGGGACGGTTTGTTGGTTGAACGGCGGCAGCACGTCCATGAGGATGCCGACGACCATCTCGCAGCCGTCGCCATCGTTCGGATCATTGTCGATGTTGTAGTTTACGAACTCGGCGCCAGCGGCACCGACCACGGATCCCGCCACCGAGAAGTTCGAGAGCGTCAGATCACAGTCATAGCAAATGGCGAGCTGGAATCCACCGAGGGCGAAGAACTCGCTGGTGTAGAAGAAGCACACTTCGAGATTCTGCCCGGGGACGGCGTCGACCACCGGCGGGACCGGATTCCCATTCGCGTCCAACTGCAAGCCGGCAGGACCACAGTAGAAGTTCACGCCGCTCACGAAGTCCCCGGGTTCGGAACGGCAGACCGGAACGTCGGAAATCTTCACTTCCAGGCAGGCGAGGGCGAGGGGCATCGATGTGGGAGGCAGGGTCTGGCGATCGAACGGAGGCAGTGCGTCCAGGAGGATACCGGCGACGAGTTCGCAGCCATCCCCATCGTCTTGCAAGTTCTCGAAGTTCCAGGCAACGAACTCCGCGCCCACGGCGCCCGCGATCGTCCCCTCCACCGTGAGCCCGCAAACGATCAATTCGCAATCGAGACAGAGCGCGAACTGGACACCCTGCAGGTTGTACGTTGCGCTCGTGTACAGAATGCAGATCTCGACGGGTTCGCCACGGAGCCCGAGAATCGGCCCGCCGAGAGGATTCCCCATGACATCCAGCTCAAGGTCGCGCGGACCGCAGTACAGCTTCACGCCATGATCCATCGGTGGGTCATGCGGAAGCGCGGTCACCGAGGCGTTCGTGGTCACGGGCTGGATGAGAATGCCTTGCACCTGGATTCGGTTGGAGGTGACGGGCTGTCCGAGCAGTCCGTCCACGAACTCCAGGCTAAACACCTCCGGTTGATCCTGTCCCACGACGAGGTCGCGAGTCACCGTGTAGACGTAGCTGGCGATGTGTTGATCGACTCCGACCGGAATCGTATGCCCGTCGAAGGGTGGGTGAAGATCCAGCACCGCCCCGAGCGTGCCACCTGCGCCGCCATTCGGGCTCAGATCGAACGCGAGGAACTCCGTTCCCGCCCCGAGCGTCGCGACGCCCGGCAGGATCGCATCGAGTTGCAAGCCTTGGACGTCATGACAAACGGCCAGCGAGAAACCTTGGACCGGCCCGCTGTTGTTGCTCAGGAGCACACGAACTGCGCCCGTCTCGCCGCTGATGATCGCGGCATTCTCGATCGTGAGGAAATCGGGCGGCGGCGGCAGCAGGGTCACGGTGGCGCCCGTGAGCACGAGCCCTTGCGCGACTCCAACGATCACGCCGTTCTGCACCAGCGAGTTGACGACCGGCGGGTTCCCGAGCGCCCCGTCCACGAACTGAACGGGCGAAGTAACGCTGGTCACCGCGGCCACTGCCGCGCGCACACGCAGGCGCGCCACGAGGAGGTCCACACCCGCGGGCACGAACAGATCGCCGATGGGTGCCGTCTGATCCAGGATGACCTGGAGTACTGCTCCACCCGACGGTTCCAGGAAGCTTGATTGGAAGTCAGCCAACACGCTCGATCCGGCAGCGGCGAAGTCCTCGACGATCAAGCGCGTGGAGTCGACGTCGACAGCGAAGGTAAAGCCGTCGAGTTGCGCAGTCGAGTCCACGGTGATGTCGACATGCCCCGCTTGCAGGCCCGTCAACGTGAGACCGTGCGCGACAACCATCTCGAGCCCCGATGCTCGAACTCGTTCCGTCGCTCCCAAGGCGACGAAGCAGAGAAAGAGCAGTGTGATGCTCGCTGCTCGCCGACGATGCGTCGGAGCGCGGAGGTACTCTGGTCTCAACTGACATCTCCTGGTTCGAGGATTCAACCCACCCAGAGGTTACGGGCGGACGACCTTGGCTTCAACCCTGCAGGCGCCCAGATCTGCGACAAGAATGACGCCCCACGCTGGAACCGCACGACGTTGACTTTCAACAACAGTCCTGGCGGCGCGGTGGCGAGACTCTCGTTACGCCGGTACATTCGGCGGGTGTTCGTAAGCGCTCGTGAACAGGCCCTGACTTCCACTACCAAGAGTAAACCCTGGCCCGAGAGGTTGCCGGTCGCCGGTGTGGATCAACCCTTGGAGTTCGAAGTGGGGTACCCCCTCCCCCAGAATGGGAAGTCGCCGTCGATGCAGAACGCAATGCCGAACTGGTCAACTCGAATCCTCGAGAAGGCCGCACTCTTCCTCAGCCTGCTTTCGTTTTGTGCGACCTCGACCCCCGCACTGTCGGTCGGGCAGAACCTCGTCGTCAACGGTGACTTCTCGGATCCATCGGGCGCCCCCTGGACGCTCTTCGACAATAGTGCTTCAGGCTCCGTGAGCTACGCGACGATGGCGGCCGTGGTCACCGGCGGCGACAATCAATCGACGAATTCCTCGAACACATTCATCGAGCAGTTGATCAGCTTTCCCGGCGGCACGGAGACCGTGTCCTTCACTTGGTCTTACACCTCGATCGACCCCGACCCGAACTTCGACTTCGCGGTCTGGGACCTCGTGGACGCGACGACTGGAGTGTCGGTCGTGCTTGGGCCACTGACCCTCACGGGCCTCTCGGGGACCAACGGCACGGTGATGCAGACCTTTACGGCCAGTGGCGATCTCCGGCTTCGCTTGGGTACCGACTCCGACGACAACCTGTTCGGGCCGGGCGTGACGACATTCGACGACGTCTTCATCACCGGCATGCCGGCTGGCCCGCAGCTGGTGCGAGGGGACTGCAACGACGATGGCAGTACCAACCTGACGGATGCCGTGTTCCTCCTCAACTTTCTGTTTCCGCAGGGTGCCCCACCGGCGCTCGGCTGCGTTGACGCGTGCGATGCAAACGATGACGGCGGCTTGAACATCCCGGATGCAGTGACCCTTCTGCTGGCCCTCTTCGGCATGCCCACCCAGCCCCTTCCGGGACCGCTCAGCTGCGGAGTCGATCCGACCTTGGACGCGCTCGATTGCGTCGCCTTTGCCCATTGTCCTTAGGAGTCGCCCAAGAATGACTTCGACATCTTGCCGTCGATTTGGCAGGGCCTGCGGGTAGACCTTTCGGGCTTCGCTCTCGGGCTTTAGTGCGCCCGCAACCACTTTCTGGGGTACAGGATCCCCAAGGGTGCGCGCCGGTGGTACACTCGGCCCGGGTCAAAAAAGCACAGCCGATCGCACCACAGCGCCGTCCAGACCCGTAGGGCCCAAGCGAGTTCGTTCCCGGACCGGAAGCGTATCCGAGTTCCGCGACAGGGCTTCGGCTTGGCCTCTCTCGGGCCCCCTTGGGCTGGCCGGCACTCAGGAGCGAAACGAGTAGGGACCGAGTACCCGTTGCGCCTCGCGATTCGAGGCGTCCGCATTGGCACACCGCTCGTCGAGGTGAAAGAAGCGTCTGGCGACCCGCCAGGGCTTACCACCCCGGACGGGACTGCGAACAAGGATGACTTCCCATGCGACAACCGACGAGTTCCGTCTTGGCCCGAGTCGTGAGCTTCGGCTTGCTGCTCCTCACGGCCAGCCCGCTGTTCGCCCAGGCCCCGACCGTGAGTTCGGTTTCTCCACCCAACGGTAGTCCTCTCGGGGGTGACGTCGTCACGATCACCGGGGCAGACCTCACCGTGGACACGAGCGTCACCTTCGGCGGCACTCCCGCGGCCTCCGTCACCTTCGTGAATGCGACCACCCTCGACGCCACCACGCCGGCCCATGCGCCCGGCGCCGTCGATGTCGCCGTCGCGAACGCCAATGGCTCCGACACGTTGACCGCGGCCTTCACTTTCGATGCGCCGCCGACCCTGGTGTCGATCGCGCCGACCAGCGGCTCACCGCTCGGCGGCACCGTCGTCACCCTCACCGGCACCGCGTTCACTGCCGCAACCAGCGTCACCTTCGGCGGCACTCCTGCGGCGTCCGTCACCTTCGTGAATGCGACCACCCTCGACGCCACCACGCCGGCCCATGCGCCCGGCGCCGTCGATGTCGCCGTCGCCAACGCCAACGGCTCCGACACGTTGACCGCCGCCTTCACTTTCGATGCGCCGCCGACCCTGGTGTCGATCGCGCCGACCAGCGGCTCACCGCTCGGCGGTACCGTCGTCACCCTCACCGGCACCGCGTTCACTGCCGCAACCAGCGTCACCTTCGGCGGCACTCCTGCGGCGTCCGTCACCTTCGTGAGTGCGACCACCCTCGACGCCACCACGCCGGCTCACGCGCCCGGCGCCGTCGATGTCGCCGTCGCCAACGCCAACGGCTCCGACACGTTGACCGCCGCCTTCACTTTCGATGCGCCGCCGACCCTGGTGTCGATCGCGCCGACCAGCGGCTCACCGCTCGGCG
>JBFWWP010000019.1:0-22259 GCA_050246115.1 Planctomycetota bacterium | reverse complement strand
GCGCCCGGCGCCGTCGATGTCGCCGTCGCCAACGCCAACGGCTCCGACACGTTGACCGCCGCCTTCACTTTCGATGCGCCGCCGACCCTGGTGTCGATCGCGCCGACCAGCGGCTCACCGCTCGGCGGTACCGTCGTCACCCTCACCGGCACCGCGTTCACTGCCGCAACCAGCGTCACCTTCGGCGGCACTCCCGCGGCGTCCGTCACCTTCGTGAATGCGACCACCCTCGACGCCACCACGCCGGCCCATGCGCCCGGCGCTGTCGATGTCGCCGTCGCGAATGCGGGAGGTACCGCGACGTTGTCTGCTGCGTTCACGTTCGCCGCGCCGCCGATTCTGAGCTCGGTCAGTCCGGCGAGTGGGTCGCCGCTCGGCGGAGCAACCGTGACTTTGGCCGGAAGCGGTTTCACGCCCGACGCCGTAGTGACCTTCGGGGTGAATCCGTCGCCGTCGGTCACCTTTACGTCCGCTTCGAGCCTGCAGGCGGTTACGCCCGTGGGGACCTCGGGCAGCACGGTGAACGTCACGGTCTCGAGCGTGAACGGCTCGTCGACTCTCATCAACGGGTACGCCTATGGCTCGCCACCCACCATCGTTGGGCTGTCCCCGACGATCGGCAACACGGCCGGCGGAACCGCGGTGTCCATCTTCGGGTCTGGCTTCGGCCCGACGACATTGGTGACGTTCGGCGGTGTGTCGGCAACCTCGGTGACACTGATCTCCGCCACGAGCCTCACCGCCGTCACTCCACCGCACGCACCAGGAGCCTTCGACGTGACGGTGCTCGACACCAACGGCAGTTCGTCGCTCGCGGGGAGCTTCACCTTTGCTCCACCACCGGTACTCCTGTCCGTATCCCCGCCGTCCGGGACGCCACTCGGTGGACAGACTCTGACCCTGGCGGGGACCGGCTTCGTACCCAACATGAGCGTCTTGATCGGTGGGCAGCCGGCCACTGGCGTCCTGGTCGCCTCGCCCAGCTCGGCAACGGTGCTCTCTCCCGCTCACGCGCCCGGGGTCGTGAGCGTGACGATCACCACCGCCATTGGCTCGAGCATCCTGCCGTCCGGCTTCACTTACGAGTCGCCTCCGGTTCTGCTGAGCGTTTCCCCCCCCGCCGGCGATTCCGCTGGCGGCGAGCTGTTGACGCTGTCCGGAACCAACTTCACGGCGGGAGCAACGGTGCTGCTCGACGGGCAACTCCTCTCCTCGACCTTCGTGAACGCCAGCACCATCCAAGTGCTGAGCCCGGCGCACGCTTCCGGCCAGGTCGATGTCGCCGTCAGCAACGCCAACGGAACCAGCACCCTGCCGAACGGATTCCTCTACCTCGCCGTGGATCCGCCGACCCTGACCTCGGTTGCTCCGGTCAGCGGGTCGCCGCTGGGCGGAGATTCAGTGACCCTCGTCGGCACGAACTTCACACCCACGACGACAGTGACCTTCGACGGAGTCAGCGCCTCGTCGTTGACCTTCACTTCCCCGCAGAGCATCACGGTAACGACGCCACCTCACGTACCGGGTACCGTCGACGTCGTGGCGACCACCGCGAACGGGAGTAGCAACCTTCCTGCGGCATTCCAGTACGCCTCGCCGCCCGTGATCACGGCGGTGAACCCGTCGGGGGGAAGCCCGCTCGGCGGTGACGTGGTGACGGTCTCCGGCGCGAATCTCACGACCTCGACAGTGGTGCGTTTCGCCGGCGCTGCGTCGCCCGGCGTGACCTTCGTGGATGCCAACACCCTCGAAGTCATCACCCCACCGGGTCCTTCGGGCCCCGTCGACGTGGCGGTAGAGAACGCCAACGGGGCGAGCACGCTCGCCAACGGCTTCGACTACGCCGTGCCCCCAACCGTCACCGGCGTGAGCCCCGCGGGAGGGCCACCGGCGGGCGGCACCGCAGTCACCATCACGGGGACCGGCTTCGCAACGGGCGCGACGGTACGCTTTGGCGGCACCCTCGCGACGTCGGTGAACGTCCTGTCGACGACCCAACTGACCGCGGTGACCCCGGCTCGCCCCTTCGGCGCCGCCGACGTCACGGTCACGACCGCCAACGGCACCGGCACCTCGAGCGGCGCGTTCCTCTACTTTCCGCCCAACCTCATGCAGGTGACGCCCGCGCTCGCGCAACCGGGCGGCAGCTTCCAGACCGAGGTGCTGCTCACCAATCAGAACGCGATCGCCGGCTACACCTGCGTCCTCACGTTCGACAACAGCGTGCTGACCCTCAACAGCATTTCCGTGGCGGGCACGGCCACCGTGCTCTTGGTCGGCCCCAATGGCGCCAGCGGCGGCATCGAGTTCTTCAGCTCGTCGATCAACAACGTCGCCGGTTTCGGCACCGGCACGTGCATCTTTGACACGACGCCTCCCTTCAACCAGCAAACATTCCCCCCGGGAACCGCACGCTCGATCCTCAAGTACCAGTTCGGCGCCGTCGACGATCCCCTGCTCCTCGGTACATGCTCGACGCTGACCCTCGAGAACAACATCGGGAATCCACCACTCAACAACACCATCAGCCAGTCGGGTGTGAGCATCCTGCCGGGCTTGCTGCCCGCCGACGTCTGCTTCGTGAGCGACAGCCTGTTCGTTCGCGGCGATCCCAACGCGGACGGCACGTCCAACATCGCGGACGCCATCTTCGTGTTGAGCTTCCTGTTCACGGGCGGCGCCAGTCCGTCGTGCCTCGCGTCGGCGGACATGAACCGAGACGGCGCGATCGACATCTCGGACATCGTCTACGTGCTGTTCTGGCAGTTCAACGGCGGCGCTGCACCACCCGAGCCCTACCCGAACTGTGGCGGCGACGTCGACGATCAGCTCGGCTGCACCGCCTTCGGCCCGTGCTAGGCCCAAACCCCTGGACCCAACTCGATGGAGTCGCCGAAGAATAACTTCACCCTCTTGCTCGTCGCTTTGCGCTACGAGCCGAAGGCGAGCGTTCTCGGGTGAAACGACTGCGGCCTCGCCGCGGTCGCGAGGGGGGCTTTGCGAAAGCCCCTCCAAACAAAGCAGCGCCCGAAGCCGAGCGTTTGTGGGTGAAGTGGAGGCGGCTCCGCCGGTCCTTGGCCTCGTACGGATCCGGCACGAACACGATGCCGTAGGAATCGTCGACGCGCCAACAACTCGGCTCAGCGGCCAGGTGTCAGCGGCCCCGCAAGGCGGCGCCCTTCCGCGCCAGCGTGTTCGCTGGCCTGCGCGTGTGGCGTCTGCTCATTTCACCAGCAGTTCGGTTGGCAACTCCGCCGACGTGAACGGCCCGAAGAGGCTCTGCTGCCCGCTGCGCCATTCGACTCCGCGGCCCGATCCGACAGGCCGCTCGGCCAGAAAGTACAGCCCTTGCGCCGTTTGCGGTACCAACCACTCCATCTCGCTACCTAAGGTGATCGTTGGAAACTGTCCCGACCCTAGGGACACCGGCTCGCCGAAAGGACCAACCGGCGGCGGCCCGGAGAACATGGCGACCCTGACTTCGCCCGGCGGCTCTCCGCCGGCCGCCCGCACCATCAGGCGATGCCTCAGCAATCGATCTCGCAGGTCGATCACACCCATATCGACCTGCCCAGCCTGATTGACCTCGGGTAGATCTCCGGCGTCGACCCCATAGACCTCACCGCCCGCCGTCACCGTAACGCGAGTCAGCGGCTCTCGGAAGGTGTGGGAGAAGAGCCCTTGCTCATCGAACAGCACCCATGTGGTACGAGGCTCGCTACCACTTCGCGCGGTTCTCACCAACACCTCGACTCCGCGGCTGCCGGCTCCAGGTGGCAGCAGTAACTGTCCGACCAAGGCGCGTTCGAGCGGAACACGTTGGTGGTCGCTCGCCAACTCTCCGCGACACCCGCCCGCCGCAGCGAACACAAGAAGCACTGCGAGGCGAGTCGTAGCTAGTGACTGCATGAGGCATCTTCCCGTTTCGCTGGAACGATGAAGGCGTCACCAAGTGCCTGTTCGCGCGATTGCATCGGTGCACCTAACTCAACTAAACGACCCAGCTCACCTGCCCGGCCCCGCCGTGGGAGCCCGGTCAGATGCAGCGTCTGGTTCGGCCTGTCTCCTGACCAGCGCGGCATCCTGCCTACCGATCGTGTTGGATCACTACGGCCGCGAGAGCGTAGCTGCGGTCACTCGCCAGCGCGACGACCGAGGCACCGGCCGGAAGCCCGGCGGCACTCGGCTGCCAACTTGCCCCTGAATCGCGACTCATGGCGACCGCTCCTGGTGAAGTTCCGACAAGTAGGTTCGGACCCGCGTGGCCGAGAACCCAGGTGGGGGAGTGATCGAACGTGCCGCCACCCAACTCCCACGTCCGCCCCGCGTCGACCGATCGGTACACCCCACCCGGGTTGTGCCCGGCGAGGAAGACCTCGCCATGGATGTGGAACCGGAGTGGCTTCACGTCTCCAACTTGTTGCCAGCTCCCGCCGTCAGGCGCGATTCGGTACAGACCCTTGCTGTACAGCGCGGCGTAGACCGACTGATCCGTCGTTGCCAGTTCGAAGACCTGAGCTCCATCCGGCAAGTCACGGCCGAAAGCGACCCACGTCGCCGAATCCGCGGACAGCACGTAAACGCCTCGGGAGTCAGTCCCGGCGTACACGACAGAGCCCCGAACCGCCAGGGATCGCACCTTTGAGTCGGGCAAGCCGTCCGACATCTGACGCCAGGCCTGCCCCACGTCGTCCGAGACCAAGACTCCCGACCGCTTCGTCCCCGCGAGGACCCGGCGTCCCGCGAACGCGAGGCACTGGACCGGGGATGCCGGTTGGACGCGACACGCCAACCAACTGGCCCCCCCGTCAGCCGACGCATACAGCCCGTCGTCGGAACCGGCATAAGCAGTCGTCCCTTGGACGGCGAGGGCGTGGATGTGTCCCGTGCCGGGCAACCCGCGCCCTGCGGAGTACCACGACCTGCCTTGATCGTCGGAGCGATACACCTGGGAGGAAACGGGTCTCGATGGGTTCGAGTCGGCCCTCGGTGGCCGACCGTCTGCCGTGTCCGTCCTGCGGTCGACCTCCCCTTCCCCGACCCGCGGGCGGTTCGAGCCCGCGGCAAACCACAGCCAGCACGCAACGGCAGCAACCAGAGTCGACGCCACAATGATCCAGCCGAGTCCTCGCCTTGTGAGTTGTAGATTCGTCATACCATTCCCCACTCGTGCCCTCCCTGCCTAACGTCTCGGCGTTCACCTGCGGCCGCTTGCGGCCGTCAGGTGCAACGGCTTGTTCGGCCTCACGGCTGTTCGGCCTCTCCGTGTCCTTGCGGTACCCGTACCCGTATCCGTATCCGTACTCGTACTCGTACTGAAGACTACCCGATCACCCGAGTCAGCATCGCCACGATACGAACCAGCAGATGAACTTCGGGAGCGCGAGGCCGTGTAACGGGAACGAGTACGAGTACGAGTACGAGTACGAGTACGAGTACGAGGACGGAGACGGAGACGAAAACGAAGACGAGTACGGGGACGGGCCCAAGGTTGGCCACGCGCTCCTCCAGATCGAGAGGGCCGCTCACTCCCCCCGCGCCGCCCCCGGAGCCCGGATTCGGGCCTGGCTCGTCCCACGGAGGCATTCTTCCCCTTCGGGGACTCGGCCGAGCTGCGTGCCGGGCTACCGCCGGCGCGCGAAACTCGGGACGCCGCAAAAAACTGGCTCGAACCCCTGAGCATTCCTGGAGCGAGGAAACTACAATCCCGCCTCGCTGGCCGCGACGTACTTGGGGTACGAGGGCGCGGTGGGTTCGAGGGCAATCGAGAGCAAGAGTTGAAGTTCCATGAGTGACCGACCCGATGACCGTTTCGAAGTGGACGGCGCGCCACCGAGTTTCGTCGATCAAATCGTGCGTCAGGATATCGCCGCGGGTAAGCACGGCGGGCGAGTCCACACGCGCTTCCCGCCGGAGCCCAACGGCTATCTGCACATCGGCCATGCCAAGTCGATCTGCGTGAACTTCGGAGTCGCCCAGCAGTTCGGCGGTCGCTGCAACCTGCGATTCGACGATACCAACCCGACCAAAGAGGATACCGAGTACGTCGATTCGATTCAGGAGGATGTCCGCTGGCTCGGCTTCCAGTGGCACGAGGCTCCACGTTTTGCTTCCGACTACTTCGATCGGCTGTATCAGTGGGCGATCGATCTGGTTCGCGCGGGCAAGGCCTACGTCTGCGACCTGAGCGCGGAAGAAACTCGCAGTTACCGTGGGACCTTGACCACGCCGGGCCGTGACAGCCCGTACCGCAACCGGTCCGTCGCCGAGAACCTGGATCTCTTCGAGCGCATGCGAGGTGGCGAGTTTCCCGACGGTGCCCGCACCCTCCGCGCGAAGATCGACATGGCGTCGCCCAACATGAACCTGCGCGATCCCGTGATGTACCGGATCCTGCACGCCCACCACCACCGCACGGGAGACGCCTGGTGCATCTACCCGATGTACGACTACGCCCACGGTCTCTCCGACGCCATCGAGGGTATCACGCACTCCTTGTGCACCCTCGAGTTCGAGAATCACCGTCCACTCTACGACTGGTTCCTGGACCATCTGGACGTACCCGCTCGGCCGCAGCAGATCGAGTTCGCTCGGCTCGCGATCAGCAACACCCTCCTCAGCAAGCGTGTGCTCCGCACTTTGGCGCTCGATGGACACGTGAGCGGTTGGCACGACCCGCGCATGCCAACCCTCCGGGGGCTGCGCCGACGCGGCTACCCTCCGGCTGCGATCCGGAACTTCTGCGCCCGCATCGGCGTCGCGAAGTTCAACAGCATGGTCGACCTCGGCCTGCTCGAGAACTTCGTCCGCGATGAGCTCAATCGGACGAGCGCGCGCGTCCTGGCTGTGCTCCAGCCGTTGCGCGTCGTCATCGACAACTACCCCGAAGATCGCACCGAGGAGTTGCCGGCGATCAACAACCCGGAAGACCCGTCCGCGGGGCAGCGCCTGGTCCCCTTCTCGCGAGTGATCTACATCGAGCAAGACGACTTTCGGGAAGATCCTCCTCGCAAGTACCATCGCCTGGCACCGGGGCGCGAGGTACGGCTGCGCTATGCGTACTACATCACGTGCACGAAAGTGATCAAAGACGCCGCCGGGAAAGTGGTCGAGGTCCATTGCACCTATGACCCCGAAAGTCGGGGAGGAGCGACTCCCGACGGCCGCAAGGTGCCCGGCACGATCCACTGGGTTTCAGCGCAGCACGCGGTGCCCGCCGAAGCCCGGCTCTACGACGTGCTCTTCACGCAGCGTGACCCTGCCGACGTGCCGGAGGGCGGGACCTTTCTCGACAACCTGAACCCGAACTCGCTCCAAACCGTAACCCCCTGTTGGGTCGAGCCGTCCATGGGCAACATTGCGCCCGGAACGACCGTGCAGTTCGAGCGCCTCGGCTACTTCTGCGCCGATCCGGATAGCCAGCCGAACAAGCCGGTGTTCAATCGCACCGTGGCCCTCCGAGACTCCTGGGCCAAGATCGAGAAGGCGCAGACCCCACAGAGCCCGTAGCGGCTCGGGCCCCCAACCAAGGCCGCTTCCCTCGGGTCGATTCGCCGAGGGAAGCGGCGACGCATCCGCGACCGGGCCCCGCCAACGCACGCCGTCGATTATCGGCCCCCCCACGCGACCGAGGTCGCCCGGCTGCGACCGGCATCCTATGCTTGGATGGCCTCAGGAGTCGCCCAAGAATAACTTCACCACTGACTCGCGACTGGGTCGAGAGCCAAAGGGCGCTTGGCCCGAGAGACTGGCGAACGAGCGCCCAAAACCGTCAACCCCGTGAACGAGTTGCCGATGCTCCAAGGTGATCAGAGCGTCTTCACCATCCCCGACCTGTTCGGCTTCATTGAACTGCGTCAGTTGAGTGGGATCTTGGTCATTGCGTCCCCCAGTCGCGACCGCAGCTTCTACTTCAAGCAAGGCAAGCTGGTGTACGCGCTCTGCAACGATCCGGAGCAACTCCTCGGGTCTATTCTGGTCCGAGAACTCGGCCTCGATCCGGGCCAGGTGGAGCGAGCCATCCAATCCGCTGGCCGCACTTCGTTCCTCGGCAAGGAACTGGTCGCCGCCGGTCTCCTCGACGCAGGCGGACTGAACTCGGTGGTTCGGGCCCAGATCTGGCGGGCGCTCCGCGAGGTGGTGCGCTGGAGTCAGTGGGCCTTTGCGTTCCGCGAGATCGAGGAGCCACCAACCCTTCCGGAGCTGCGGCTCTCCGCTCAAGCTTTCGTTTTCGATCTGTCGCGGGCCCTCGACGAGTTCGATGAAGCGAAGCAGCAGTTCGAGGACTTGCTCGCGGTACCGATGTACGACCGGGACCTGGTTTGGGTTTCGAGTTCGCCACCCCCCGGCTGGGATCCAGCCTTGCCGCATCCTGCGGAATTGCTCGAGGAGTTCGACGGCACCAAGTCCCTTCGCACCCTCCTCGAAGAATCGCGCCACCCCGCGTTGTCCCTCGCACGGGCGATCGGGACCCTCGTTCGGAGCGGGCACCTGGTGTTGGCCGATCGCGCGGCCTCGCTCGAGGTCAGCAGCATCGCGACGCAGGCGTACCCGCGGCTTCCCGTGCATCACGCGTTGGTGCCGAGGATCTGGAGCGTGTGTCGAGCGGACGTTCCTGATCGCTCGGCGCTCGCGGATCTCATCGCGTCCGATCCGGTGCTCGCCGCTCGCGTCCTGCGCGTCGGCTCGGTCCAGCAACACTGGGGAGACTATCGACCGCTCGTCTTCTCCGAGTTGCTCGAACGCCTCGGCCTCCCGTCGCTGCACTCGATTCTGCTGGCGGAGGCTTTGCGGGGCCAGTTCTTCAGCGGACCGTGCTTCGCCATGGACGACGTTTGGCAAGGTTCGGCGCGCGCCGGGAGCGTGTGTGGCCAGATCGCCCAACTCTGCCAGCACCCCGACCCCGACATGGCCCGAGCCGCCGGCCTGCTCCAGGACATTGGACGCTACGTGCTCATGGCGCTCGACGAGCCCCTATACCGAGAGGTCGAGCGTGCGACCCGCGACGACGGCATGACCCTGCTCGAGGCGGAGCGCACCTACTTCGTCACCGATCATTGCGAGGTCGGGGCGAATCTCCTACAGTGCTGGGGATTCCCGCCGCAGCTCCGCAAGGTCGTGAGCGATCACCACCGAACCGAGTTCGCGAGTGAACCACTCCTGCAGATCGTGGAACTGGCCAACCAAGTCCTCTCCGGTGCCGAACCCGACCTGGAACTGCTCGCGGCGCTCGGGCTCTCTCACCAAGACCTCGACGCGCTGACGCCCGAGGCAGCCGCCGTCGCGGCCTGCTGACCCCAAGCGTTCGTTGGCTCCGCCGACGTTGCGCCAAAACCCGGGCTATGACAACATCTCGCCTCGCGTCGATGGGTCCTTCCTCCGGGAAGGACGCAAATGGATCGCGGCGGGCAGGCAGCCGAGCCGCCGGTCGCGCCGTCTTGCCAGGAGAAGAGACCGTCATGAGCCCCGAAGCCGCCGATCCTCGCGTGCCCGCAGGGCCGCCCCACCCGCAGCAGCGTGAGGCGGGGCCCGGGACCTCGACCGCCGCGCAGGCCCTGGCGGCCGCGGGGGATGTTCGTTCGGCACAGGACGTGGGGGCCCTGGACGATGCCGCGCTGGCCGCGAAGGCGAAGCTGGGGAGCCACGGACGCAGCCTCGTCGAGCGGCTGATTTACGGCCCAGCGCCGTCACCCGCCGAGTTTCGGGCCGGCGCAGCGACCGCGGGCGCGGCCGCGCGCAGCCAGGGGCTGATGGCGACCGCACTCGATTGCCTGCAGCGCGGAGAAGCGTTCACCGCGGACCGAAAACTGTCATCAGCGCTCCGCGAGCGACTCGCGCGCGAGCGCGCCTACGGGTTTACCGTCCCGGCGGACTTCGGCGGCATGCAGGGCACCTACCCCGAACTCGCCATCTTCGAAGAGGAACTCGCTGCCAACGGACTCGGCGCCCTAGCGGTCGAGATCTCGGGCGAGCTCACGATCGGCGCCGGGTCCCTGCAAGCGTACGGCACCCCGGGGCAGAAGCGATTGTTCCTGCCCTTGATCGCGGAAGGTCGACTGATGGGCTTCGGCCTCACCGAAGTCCGAGTGGGTGTGAACGCGAAGAAGATTCAAGCCTACGTGGAGTGGGACGAGTCGGGTTCTTGCTGGCGCTTGTTCGCGGAAGGTGACCGCCGAAAGCTCTACATTACGAATGCGACGCACGGCGCACTCGTCGGAATCGTCGCGCGGGTCGGCAAAGCGTCGCCGAAGGTCGGTCTCTTCATCGTGCAACTCCCGGACGCAGACGTAACCGCTGGCGTGGATTACGAGTTTCGCTGCGAGCCCTCTGGAGTCGAGGCCTTCGCGTCGAACCACAACTCGCGGTTGACGTTTCGAAACTTCCCGATCCCGCGAGATCACCAGATCCAGGCCGACGGAGTCGAAGTACTCTTCTATTGCCTGCGCATGGGGCGTTGCATGCTGGCGGCCATGGCCGCCGGGTATCAACGCATGTTCGCCGCCGACGCCGCTCACTACGCACTCCGTCGGGATGGCGTTGGCGGGCCGGTGATCAAGCACGAGCTGCCGCGCCTCAACCTCGGGCGCATGCTCGGTGGCGCGCTCCAGTCGCGAGCCTTGAGCCATCTCTCGCTCGCCCAGGACGCTGCGGGCGTCGACTTGGCCGGACTGCGAGACTTGACGAAGTCGGCCGCGGCCTCCACGAGCCTGGAGTCCCTCATCGCCTGTGAGCGCGTACTCGGGGGACGGAGCTTCGACCAACACTCGCGCGTGAGCGAAGCCCGATCCAACATCCACGTGTTCGGTGTCGTCGAGGGCGAAGACGACCTGATCCTGATGGGGATGGTCAAGGACATCACCGGGCCGTTCGTCGAGGAGTATCTGGCGGGGCTGCTCGGTGTACTCGACTCCATCAATCAAGACGCGGCTGGCAAGCCGCTCCCGGCACCCGAGCGGATCCTGCGGATCACGCCGCTGACGGCACTGAGGGAGCCAGCGCGAGTGCTTCGAGCGACCGGTCGGATTCTGCGGCGCGGTAGCTTCTGGCGACTCGTGGGGTGGGCGGCCAAGGGTGTCGTCGACGAGATCGTGCGACTCCCGGCAGCCCTCCTACCGGCCACTTGGAACTCGCGCTACTCCGACTTGCCTCGGGTCTTGCGCCGTTATGCGAAGTTCGCCGAACGAGCGCTACGACGCCAACGTTGGGTGTTCCTGATCGTCAACGGCTTCTATCAACTCGAACTCACCCGAGCCCAGTTGCCCCTGCAACGCTTCGGCAAGCGCATCGAGCACCTGGTCTCGATCCTCGCCGTGTGCCACCACGCCGCCGACGGGGATGCGAGCCAAGTCCACATTGCGGCGCTCCAAGCGCAGGTTCTGTCCGACAAAGCCCGCGCGATCCGTCTCGTTCGAGGCCTGCGTTCGCTCGAAGCTCTCCGTCGTCACATCGCCGCGGTCGGCCGCGATCTCGAAGCGGGAGAGTGCTCCTTGGTGAGCGGCGTCGCACCGCAACCCTTCGCGCACCCCTGGAGCGACGACAACCAGAAGAAGGAGAACCCGCGTTGAGTCACCCGAGCATCGCCCCACTGCCGCGGCCGCAGCCCCCCGGCGCTCCGAGCCCGCCGGCGACGGCGCAGGTCCTCGACCTCTACTTCCTCGAGAACCGGGCCAAGCTGTTGGACGTAGCCGCGTTCTTGGACCGCCTGGACCGCGCGCGCAGCCACGACGGGACCGATTTCCGCGAGGCCGCCTTTCGGAGCGCGCTCGAGATCCTCGTCGACGGACGCTCCGAACGCGCGCGTCGGATCCTCGAGCGCCTCAGCGATCCGACCACGGCGATTCCAGACTCGGCGCTCGGCGCGAAGGGCGCGTCCGGAGCTTACCGCGCACCGGCACCCGGGGGAGCGACGTGAGGTACATCGACCCCCACATTCACATGGTGTCGCGAACGACGGACGACTACCAACGGATGGCACTCGCCGGCTGTGTCGCGATCACGGAGCCCGCTTTCTGGGCGGGTTTCGACCGCTCGTCGGCGCAGGGCTTCTTCGACTACTTTCGGCAGCTCACCGAGTTCGAGCCCCGGCGCGCGGCCCAGTACGGCATTCGGCACCACTGCTGGCTGTGCATCAACCCGAAGGAAGCGGACGACCCCGGATTTGCGCGCGAGGTGATTCGTCTGATCCCCGACTTCCTGACGCGACCGACGGTTCTCGGCATCGGCGAGATCGGGCTCAACAAGAACACGCGCAACGAACTCCGGATCTTCGAGGAACATGTCGCGTTGGCGGCGGCGCATCAACAGCTGATCCTCGTGCACACGCCCCACCTGGAGGACAAACTCAAGGGTACGCGGCTGATCCTGGACGCGTTGAGCAACTTCTCGGGGATCGATCCAGGACGGGTGCTGATCGACCACGTGGAAGAGCACACCGTGGCGGAAGTGCTCGATCGCGGCTTCTGGGCCGGACTGACGCTCTACCCCGACACCAAGTGCACTCCGCAGCGAGCGGCGGATATCTTCGAGATGTTCGGCACCGAGCGACTCTGGATGAACAGTGCCGGTGACTGGGGGCATAGCGATCCACTGGCGGTGCCGAAGGCTCGACTCGAAATGGCGCGGCGCGGACATCCGGCGAGCGTGATCGAACGCGTTACCTTCGACAACCCGCGGCTCTTTCTCGGGCAGAGTCCGCGCTTCGAGGCCGGGGGCGGCCTCGAGTCGAAGTGAGCCTCTCCTCACGAACTGGTACATGGGCGCCCGCGCAACTCCAAGGAGCGTTCGAGCATGATGTCCTACGTGGGTGAGAGCGACTTTCAACACGGTGAGATTCCTGCAGTCGGCATCCTCTTGACCAACTTGGGAACCCCCGACGCCCCGACCACGCCAGCCCTGCGTCGCTACTTGCGCGAGTTTCTCTCGGACCCGCGCGTGATCGAGCTACCCGCCTGGAAGTGGCAGCCCATTCTGAACCTGTTCGTGCTCACGCGACGCCCACCGAGGAGCGCCGCAGCCTATCGCGCCGTTTGGACCCCTGCGGGTTCTCCCCTCCTCGTGACCGCACGCAAGCAAGCCGACGCCCTTCGGCAGACACTGGTCGAGCGCTACGGAACCCCGACGCGAGTGGCGCTGGGAATGCGGTACGGCAATCCCTCCGTGGGCGCCGCCCTCGACGAGCTCATGCTGGCGGGCTGTCGGCGGGTCTTGCTCCTCCCGCTCTACCCGCAGTACAGCGCGGCGACCACCGCCTCCACGGTCGATGCCCTCGGAGCAGCACTCGCCCGCAGACGCTGGATTCCTGAGGTGCGCACCGTCAACCAATACCTCGATGAACCACTCTACATTCGCGCGCTGGCCAACAGCATCCGCGAAACCTGGGAGAAGGGCGGCGAACCGAGCCGGCTCCTGCTCTCCTTCCACGGAATCCCGGAGCGGTACTTCCGCAGCGGTGACCCTTACCACTGCCAGTGCCACAAGACGGCCCGGCGGGTGGCCGAGGAACTCGGTCTGTCGCCGGACCGCTATCTCGTGACGTTTCAATCGCGCTTCGGGCGCGAACCGTGGCTCCAACCCTACACCGATGAGACGCTGGCAGCGTGGGGGCGCGAACGCCTGGACAGCGTCGACGTCGTCTGTCCTGGGTTCTCGGCCGACTGCCTCGAGACCTTGGAGGAGATCAACGTCGAGAACCGCAAGATCTTCCTCGACGCCGGCGGCGGTCGTTTCCGCTACATTCCCGCCCTCAACGACCGACCCGACCACATTGCGGCTCTCAGTGCAGTGATCGATCGGCACGTTCAGGGCTGGGTAGAGACGCACGCCACGTGGAACCCGGTCACTGCGGCGGCTGCGGCCAACCGATCGCGGGAGCGCGCCCTCCAGATGGGTTGCCCGGTTGGCGAAGAACGAGACCGCGGCAAGTGCCCCCGAAACGCCCGCTGACCGAGGCCTCCCTGGGTACGAGGTACCGCGGCACCCACGCGTGATCTCGCGAAACGTGCTGAGTGCCGGGCGTAGGTCCTGCCGGCGAAACAACGGCTGTGGTGCTCCCACTCGGGTATCCCCGCGATTCGCCGGCAACGCCGGTCGTGCGGCCATGACGGTTGGGTACTGCACCCGAAAGGATGAGGACTACTCGGGATCACACGGCTTGGCGTGGCGAGCGTCGAGGATCGCTTGGATCAGGGTCTCGGGCGGAGCGGGTGGGCGGTCGGGGTCGGTGGCGTCGCAGAACGCTTGCCGGCAGAGCAGGATCGTGTGCCGATACGTGGCCAAGTACTCGGCGCAGGGACGGCAGCGATCCATATGCTCTTGGAAGCGGGTGCGCTGCTCCGCGGGGAGTTCATCCGACAGGTAGTCCGCGAGGAAGTCGATCAACTCCCGGCAGTTCATGCGTCACCTCCCGCGAACCACGTGGACAGTCGCTCGCGCAAGGCCTGGCGCGCGCGGTGAAGCCGGACCTTCACCAAGTTCTCCGTGATTCCCAACACTCGCGCCGCCTCCTCGGTGTCGACTTCCTCGATGTCTCGCAACACCAAGATGGTGCGGTAGCTCGCCGGCAACTCATCGATCTCGCGCCGAACCAGCGCTCGGCGCTCCGCCTCTTCGAGATCCGCCGCCCCATCGGGTCGGCCAGAATCGTCCGACAAGACCCGATGACCATCGCCCTCGAAACGCGGCAGGAGGGCCTCGATCGAACGTGCCGGACGGCGACGCGAACGCCGAATGCGGGTCAGTGCCGCGTTCACCACGATACGGTACAGCCAGGTCGAAAGCAGCGCCTCGCCGTGGAAGTTCGGCAGCGCCCGAAACGCCTGCAGAAAGCCGTCCTGAACCGCATCACGCGCGTCCTCCTCGTTGGCGAGAAGCCGCCTCGCGACGGTGAGCAGACGGGGCGTTTGGGCTCGAACGAGTTCTTCGAACGCCGCCTCTTCGCCGCGCCTGAGGCGAGAGAGCAGACGCTGCTCGTCACTGCCCTGGGTCGCACCGCCCTGGATGTCACTGCCCTGGGTATCGCCCCGTCCGCTCTCCATGGCCAGCAGGTTACCAAGGATCGCTGGCCTTTGCCTCTCGATTCGGGTTCACCCGCTCCCGCCGACCTCCCTGCACCGCACGGCCACACTCACGAGCCCCGCTCCTCCGGCGCAGGCGATCTTGCCGCGGCGCGTCCGAACCTCGATGATCCAACCGAGGTGGCGCTCGACGAAGCCGCCAACGCAGCCAAGGAGTCGCCCAAGAATAACTTCGACATCTTGCGTCGATTTGGGTCAGATTCGGCCGATCCGGAAAGCTCGGAACCGGAGGCGACTCCTAAGACTTGGGCAATGGGCTAGGACGGAGGCAGAGCCATTGGCAACCGTTACGATCTTCGACCGAATCATCCGCGGTGAGGTCCCGTGCCATCGGGTGTACGAAGACGATCACGTCTTTGCGTTCCTGGATATCAACCCTCTGAGCCCCGGACATACCTTGGTCGTGCCGAGGGAAGGCCGTCCGTTCCTGCACGAACTCAGCGACGAATCCGCCGCGGCGCTCGGCCGAGCCCTGCCCCGCATCGCGCGTGCAGTTCTCGCGGCGACCGGTGCCACCGCGTACAACGTGCTGCAGAACAACGGTGCCGCGGCGCACCAAGCAGTCCTGCACGTGCACTTTCACATCATACCGAGGCACGGACCGCAGGGTCTGGGGATCGAGTGGCAGGCCGGCACCCTCGCCGACGCGGACGGCCAAGCCATGGCGCGCTCCATCCGGAAGTTCGTCGCTGAAGACGCGGGCCGCGGTAGCTGACCCCCGGTGTGGCTCGCGTCAGGTCAACCGGAACTGGGCAAGCGATTCCGGGTTCGCCAGCGCCTCCCGCTGCAACACCTCTTCGCCGTTCAGCATGCGCTGCACCGCCAGCTCCACCTTCTTCCCACTCCGGGTAACCGGAATCGCGGTCACCTGTCGGATGAGATCCGGAACGTGACGGCGCGTCGTCCGTTGCGCGATCTCACTGCGGACTTTCGCTTCGAGCGCGGCGTCGAGCGCCAGCCCCTCGCGCAGCACCACGAACAGAACGACCTGCACATCTCCGTCCCGTTCGCGTCCGACGACGATACTGTCGAGCACCTCGGGTAGCCCCTCCACCACTCGGTAGACCTCAGCCGTGCCAATGCGCACACCACCCGGGTTCAGGGTCGCATCCGAGCGACCGTGGACGACGACGCCGCCCGTCTCCGTGATCTCGATGAAGTCGCCGTGGCGCCACACTCCGGGGTAGAAGTCGAAGTACGCCTCCCGGTAGCGTGCGCCACTCGGATCGTTCCAAAAGCCCACCGGCTGCGACGGGAACGGTCGGGTACAAACGAGTTCTCCCTTCACCCCGACGACCGGTTGGGCGGCGTCATTCCACGCCTGCACGTCCATGCCGAGCCCGCGACACTGGATCTCGCCCGCGCGCACCGGCAGCAGCGGGTTCCCCAGCATGAAGCAAGAGACAATGTCCGTGCCACCCGAGATCGAAGCCAAGTGCAAGTCGCTCCGCACGTGGGTGTAGACCCACCGGAACTGTTCCTCGCTCAAAGGCGACCCCGTGGACAGGAGACACCGCAGGGAACTCAGGTCGTGGTCGCGCCCGGGCTCGAGGCCAGCCTTCGCGCACGCCGCGAGGAACTTCGGACTCGTGCCCAAGAACTGCAGTTGCTCACGCTCGACGAGCGACCACAGTCGGTGCAAGCTGGGATGCGCCGGGTTGCCGTCGTAGAGCACGACGGTCGCGCCGACCCCCAAGGCGCTCACCAGCCAGTTCCACATCATCCAGCCGCAAGTCGTGAAGTAGCAGATGCGCTCGTCGCGGCGCAGATCACAGTGGAGCTGCAGCTCCTTCATGTGTTGAAGGAGCGTGCCGCCGTGCCCGTGGACGATGCACTTGGGGACACCGGTGGTGCCCGAGGAGTACAAGATGAAGAGCGGATGATCGAAGGCGACCTCGCGAAAGTGAAGCGGCGGCGCGGGCTCCGCGGCGCGCAGATAGTCGGACCACCCACAAGCGTCGCGAAGTCCGACGGGAACTCCGGCCCGCGGCCCGGTCGCCGTCGGCGCCTCGGCGCGCGGCACGATCACGGCACGCCTCACGGACGGCAGCTGCGAAAGCAGCTCCGAGACCCGCGCGGTGACGTCGAAGGGCTTACCGCCGTAGCTGTAGCCGTCGGTCGTGATCAACACCTTCGGCGCGATCTGGCCAAATCGATCGACGACCCCAGCCACGCCGAAGTCGGGCGAACACGACGACCACACCGCGCCCAAACTGGTCGCGGCCAGCATGGCAATGATCGCTTCCGGCTGATTGGGGAGCAAGCCAGCCACCCGATCCCCGAGCCCTACTCCGTCGGCAGCGAGGCTGCGCGCGCAACGAGCGACGGCGTCCCGCAGTTCACGCCGCGACAGGACCTGACGAGCGGCGACCTCTGGCTCGAACACGATCGCAGGACGGTCATCGACGAAGCGGAGGAGGTGGCGGGCATAGTTGAGTTCCATGCCAGGGAACCAGCGCGTGCCCAGCATTCCGTCACCGATCCGGACCGCATCCGCCTCGCGCGAAGGCTGCACCTCCGCGAACTCGAGGACGGCCGTCCAGAATCGGTCCGTCTCGTCAACGGACCAGCACCGAAGGGCCTCCACGTCGGGGGCGAACCCGTGACGACTCGCCATCCGGGTCATGAAATCGTGCATTTGGGACCCACGACGCCGGCCCTCACTCGGCTCCCAGAGAATCGGTCGGTTCGCGATGGTCGTTCTCCCTCCAAATGGCTGGAGTCCAGTGGGTTGGCGGTGGCCCGAGTCCGAACCTGCGGGCGTGCGCGAAATGCTGCAGCCAAGGCCGGTCCCGGGGCGGTATGATGCGCCGCCAGCAGGGTCATTGGCAAGACGCACCCCGCGGGCGGTCCCGGGTGGGAACCCTTTCTCAGCCGACGGCTCACGAAAATTCCGGACTAGACAACGGAGACTGCGCGCGGCCCGCCCTCGGCGGGTCCGGGCCCAAGACCGTCCCCAGAGAGAGGGCAACCATGGATGTTACGCGGTATCGAGTTGCGCCCGGGACGACGGTCCGTCTGTCCAACTACGATCCGGACGACAAGGCGCTCTTCGAAGGCGAGAAGAAGGAACGGCCCGAGGAGATCGCCCGAATCAATACGGAGCTCGAGCGGCTGCAAGAGCTACTCTACGCCGAAGCCAAGCACCGCTTGCTCATCGTGCTCCAGGCACCCGACACCGGCGGCAAGGACGGGGTCATTCGTCAAGTCTTCGATGGGGTCAATCCGCAGGGCGTCGCCGTCACGAGCTTCAAGCAGCCGTCGTCGCTCGAACTCGCGCACGACTACCTCTGGCGTTACCACATGGCGTGCCCGGTAAGGGGCCAGATCATGATCTTCAACCGGAGTCACTACGAGGAGGTACTCGTCGTACGTGTACACAACCTCGTTCCCGAGGCCCAGTGGCGGCTCCGGTACGACCACATCAACCACTTCGAGCGCATGCTCACCGACGAAGGCGTAACCATCCTGAAGTTCTTCCTCCACATCTCCCAGGACGAGCAGAAGATGCGCTTGCAGTCCCGGCTCGACGACCCGCAGAAGCGTTGGAAGTTCAGTGTCAAGGACGTACGCGAGCGCGGCCACTGGAGTGCCTATCAAGAGGCCTTCGAGACCATGTTG
The DNA here is from genome assembly GCA_050246115.1 of Planctomycetota bacterium. Taxonomy (GTDB): domain Bacteria; phylum Planctomycetota; class UBA8108; order UBA1146; family JAJFFE01; genus JBFWWP01. Next base: position 3,567 of record JBFWWP010000019.1, on the reverse strand, counting down.
TCACTCACCAGCACCGAGCACGCGCCGTGGCATGTGATCCCGGCGAACCGAAAGTGGTACCGGGATCTCGTGGTATCGCATACGATCGTCCAAACCCTGCAGGGGTTCGGCATGTCGTACCCCGACATCGAGTCCTTGACCTTTGATGCGTAGCCGCGCCCGCGTGGGACTCCGGTGGGCTGAATGGGCACCGCCGCGACGGATCCGATCCCGGGACTGAAAGACGAGCCGTGCCCGAGACCTGCCAACTCACCTACGAACTCAACGGTGTTCACTTGGTGCACGACTTGCTCGGTGACCGGGTCGTCATTGGGCGCAGCGAAGAGTGCGATTTGACCATCCCGGACGACTCGGTTTCGCGCGTGCATGCCACGCTCGAACGCAAGGGCGGGGAGTGGCGCGTCAGCGATCAGAAGAGCCGTAACGGGACATACGTCAATTGGCGCAAGGTGCAGACGTCGGTCATTCGAGACCAGGACCGAGTCACGCTGGGACGCATCGAGCTGCTGGTGCGCATCGACGACCGTAGTTCCGGCCTCCACATCAGCGACCACGGTGCGAGTTCCTCCGTGGTCGACCATACGCTCAACGTGCAGGACTTTCAGCAGCAACTGCTCGACACCGCTTCCAACTCATCGGCCGTCGGCCCAGAGAGCCCGAGCGGGTCCGAGGATCGAGCCTCCCAATGGACGGTTCCGTTGTTCAGTCGAGTGGCCGAGATCTTGATCTCGGCGCAGGACATGGAGGCGATGCTCGAGGCTTTGCTCGAGGTCGTCTTCGGCAGCCTCCCCGCGGACCGCGGCTGTCTGTTCTTGTTGGACGAAGCCACCGGCAAGAACAAGTTGGAAGTCATGCGCACGCGGTCGGGTCGGCTGACGGAACCCGTGGTCATCTCGAGCACGGTGGTGCGCCAGGTCATCGAGAACAAGAACGCAGTGATCGTGCTCGACTCAGCCAGCGACGCGCAGCTTGCCAGCCAAGAGAGCATCATCTTCAACCAGATCCAATCCGCGATCTGCGCCCCGCTCTACCACGAAGGCCGCGTCGTCGGGCTCATCTATCTGGACAGCCAACGGATTCACCGACGCTTCGAGCGACAGCACCTGGAGGTGCTCACTACGCTCGCCCTGCTGTTCGCAGCCGGGGTCGAGCAGGTGCGACTGCGCGACCGGATCCGTGAAGAGGAGCGCATCCGGCTCCAACTCGAGCGCTACAGCGCTCCGTCGGTCGTCGATCGAATCGTGCGCAGCGAACGCGGCGGTCAGATGCTCTCGGAGGAAGTGCAGGCCACCGTGTTGTTTCTCGATATCGTCAGCTTCACGGCGATCGCCGAGGAACTCGACGCGTCCGAGGTGATCCTCGTGCTCAACGGCTTGTTTGCGGCTCTGACCGATTGCGTGTTCCGTCACGAGGGTACGCTCGACAAGTTCACCGGGGACGGGCTGATCGCGATCTTCGGTGCCCCACTGCCGCTACGGGATCATGCGCATCGTGCGGTGCGCGCCGCCCTGGACATGCAGGACGCCATGACGGAATACAACCGCACGCACGCACGCACGATCTCGGTTCGCATCGGGATCAACTCGGGATCGATGGTGGCCGGAGACATCGGGCATCCGCGACGCAAGGACTACACGGTGATCGGTGACACGGTGAACATCGCCAGCCGGCTCGAGTCCCAGATTGCGCTACCCGACCAAGTGGTCGTCGGGCCGGAAACCTTTCGCTTGACCAAGGACGCGTTCGAGTCCCGTGAACTGGGGACGTTGCAGGTGAAGGGGAAGAAGCGTCAAGTGCCGGCATACCTGGTGCTTCGCGCGACCGAGACTCGCGCTCATCCGGGCCCGCAATCGAATCCACGAAGCCCCGCATAGTCTCGGTCGAACTCGTCTCGGTCGAACTCGTCTCGGTCGAACTCGTGGTGCGTACGCTCCACCGGACCTGACTTCCTCCGCTCGACGACCGCACCCGGCATGGCCGTGAAGGTGTTCGTCGCCCCGGCGCTGCTGTCGCCGGCATGTTCAAGCGACCGAACGCGAACACTCGAACCTGACCCGGCGTTTATCCAATTTTAGTGCGATCTCGTTGCGTTCAGGGAGCCTCGGACTAGAATCCGCGCCGTTGCAGTCTGATACTTGCCGCAAGTCAATCGAAACAACTTGGACGTCTGACCCGACCGCCCTTCGGGATCTCGTCGTTTCGAGACGGTGGGCGCTTCGATTCACTTTCGCAAGTTCCGTTGTGTCCGCCCGAAACAGGAGGAATGGATGATCATTGGGGGTTGTCGCGCGCGTCGAACGCGATTGAAATGGTGGTTCATCGCTGGAGTGGCCTGCTTGGCGACTCCTTGGATCGCCTACGGTAATGGCACCGAGACTCTCGGCCCGACACCGACTGCACCCGGCACTCGCCTCGTCGGTGACGGAGTGGGCCTCGTGAACCAGCCCGGGACCATCACCTTCTCCGTGCCTGCCGGGGCCACCGTCGAACAGGTGTTCCTCTACTGGAACGGTTTCGACTCCAATCCGTTCCTCCCCGGCGACGCCGTCATCCTGAACGGATCGATCAACGTCTCCGGCACTTTGATCGGCGGCCCCACGCAGTTCTTCGGCAGCAACATTTCCTACACCTACCGTGCGGACATCACGAGCCTGAACCTCATTGGTCCAGGGGTCAACAACGTGACGGTACAGGGCAAAGACTTCAATCGCGCCAACAACGGCGCCTCGATTCTCGCCGTCATCAACGAGGGTGGACGCAACTCGGTCATTGACGTTCGCGACGGTCAGGACCTGGCGTTCATCAACTTCGCGCCGCCGCTGAACACGACGGTGACCCAGTCGTTCAACTTCGCCCCCGCCGCGGTAGACCGCACGGCCGAGTTGACCCTCATTGCGGGCAGCGTCGAAGGACCGAAGTCGGGATCCGACCCCATGCGCCCGAACATCGCTCGCGTCGTCGTGGGCGGCGTCACCACGGACTTCGACTCGCCGCTGGCGAGCACGGACGGCGACGAGTGGGACCACGTGACCCTCACCGTCAACGTCCCGGCGGGCGCAGGCACCCTGACGATCCAGATGCTGTCACAAGACTGTTGCGCGACCGGCAACCTGCCGGCGTCGTTCACGTGGATCACCGCGGGCCTGACGATTCTCCCGCCGGAGACGGGTGAGATCGGCGATACGGTTTTCTGTGACACCAACGACAACGGTGTCCAGGACGCCGGTGAACCAGGAGTACCCGGGGTTACCGTCAACCTGTCCTGCGTCGGGGCTGGCGGCAGCTACACCGCTTCTGCCACGACCGACATGAACGGCAACTACCTCTTCACCGACGTGCCCCCGGGCGCATGCACGGTTACCCTCGATGTCGGGACGATTCCGAGCGACAAGGAAGTCGGCGTCTGCCGAACCCGCGTCGGCGTCCGACTCCAACCCAACCAGTCGTTCCTCGACGCCGACTTCTGCGTCCGCTTCAAGAACGGCGAGATCGGCGACACCGTCTACTGCGACACCAACAACAACGGGGTCCAGGACGCCGGTGAGCCGGGGGTTCCGGGCGTCATGG
>JBFWWP010000018.1:28907-128034 GCA_050246115.1 Planctomycetota bacterium | reverse complement strand
GCTCGGCGGATCTGGGCCGAGTCCATGCCAACGACGACAGTCGCTTCGTCGTCACGCTGACTTCGTAAAGGGAAGGGGGTGCGCAAGTGACCGGAGCTTCGGTGGCTCGAGCCGCGCAGGTCCTACTGGTCGAAGACAACCTGGACGACGTGTTCTTGACGCGAGCCGGCCTGGTTCGATCCCAGGTTTCGCTCGTGCTGCACCACGTGCCGGACGGGAAGGAGTGCATGGCCTTCTTGCGTCGGGAGGGATCCTACGAAGGAGCGCCCACGCCGGACTTGATCCTTCTGGACCTCAACATGCCCGTGATGAACGGGTTCGAAGTGATGCGCGAAGTCGCGGCGGACGAGAACTTGTGCGCCTTACCGGTCGTGGTGCTGACGACCTCGGAGAGTGAACAGGACATCCTCAAGATGTACCGGCTGCGCTGCAGCAGCTATCTCACGAAGCCGGTAGACTTCAACCAGTTCCAGACGATGATCCGCGACTTCTCCGAGTATTGGTTCCGGCTCGTGCTCCTGCCCCCGAACCCGCACCCGACGATCGAGTAGGCCCCTGACTCGAGGCCACCGTGTTTCGGGGGTGCGCGCCGCAGGACTCGCGGTCTCTTTGGCGCCGGAAAGTCCGCCGTTCGGCGCGTTTTTTGGGTTCATTACGTCCCGCGCGGCTCTACAATCCGGCCGGGTCCGTGTTCTCATTGCCTACACGCCGGAGAGGGAGAAGCGATGCGCTTTTCGTACTGCGCCGCCGCGGCGCTGCTTGCGGCCTCAGCCGTAGCCAACGGCCAGGACTACACGCTATTCATGAACGACCTCGAGGTGACTTCGGGCGAGGCGTTTTCGTTGCCCGTGCAGGGGACTTGGGCGTCCTACGTCACCGGCTACTCGCTCTCGATCGGCTTCCCGCCATCGCCGCCGATCGACAACCTGGCTTTCGTGGTCCAGGGTACTCTCGTCGGCGAGATCGGCCCGGACTTTCTGCAGGTGAACCTGGTGGCGGCCGCCGGCACGCTGGTGGTGGGCATGCTTTTCGAGCTGACCGCGCCACCGTTCGATGGCGACGCGCTCCCGCCCGTGAACTTCCCGTTGGCCGTCGGGCGCATCGTCGGCAACGTGCCTTCGGGGACGACTCCGCAGCCGGTCCCCTTCGACCTTGTCGACGGACTCGGCTCGCCACCGATCAGCAACATTCTCGTGGTCGAGGTGACGACGTCGATCGCTCCAACCCTGCTGCATGGCGCGATCGTCTCGATCATCGACCCGCCACCGCCGCCGCCCCTTCCGCCCGAGTTCATGCGCGGCGACGCAAACCGCGATACGCATCTCGACATTGGCGATATCTTGTTCGTTCTGAACTTCGCGTTCGCGGGTGGTCCGCCACCCGGGTGTCTCGACGCCGGGGACGCGAACGATGACGGGCACGCGGACATCACGGACGCGGTGTACCTCATCTACTACCTGTTCGTGTTCGGCCCGGCACCGCCCGCCCCGTACCCGTCGATGGGGCCAGATCCGACCTTCGACTTCCTCGACTGTTTGGACGCTTAGGAGTCGCCCATGAATAACTTCACCCTCTTGCTCGTCGCTTCGGGCCATTCTTCGACCGCTCCGAAAACCTCGAAATCCTCACCGGAACTTTGGCTACGCCTCCGGTTTCGAGCCTTCCGGATCGGCCGAATCGGACCCAAATCGACGGCAAGATGTCGAAGTTATTCTTGGGCGACTCCTTAGGCATCACTCCAGGGTCTTGGGGAGCAGGTCCGAAGTGGCCGCGAGGCGCGGCGTTTGCGGGTGCGAGGCACGTTCGGTGATCGAATCGAGGAGCGAGTCGCATGAGTGAAAGTGGCAGCGATGTGGCGCTGGTAGGGTTGGGGCTGATCTTTCTCCTGTGGGCCCTAGTCGTGGTGTTCGGGCTCGCGATCGCCGCGGTGTTGGCGTACTTCTTGTACGCGCCGCTCAACCGGTTGCCGCAACGCTACCGCGCGGTGGAGTCGTGGATCGCCTGGCTCGTGCTGGTTCCGGTGCTCAACATCGTGATCTTGTGGATCCTCGCTCCGTTCAAGATCCCGGAGTCGTTCAAGAACTACATCGACGATCCCGCCAACGACCAAGACCTGGCGACTCGGTTCGGCGATTGTGGCAAGAACCTGGGTCTCGCGGCAGCGATCAGCATGACCTGCATGTTCGTGCCGTTCCTCAGCATGTTCGCCTTCTTCGCGACCCCGGTTCTCATGATCGTCTACCTGGTCCGCATCAACGGTCTCAAGAGCCTGATCCCCGAAGAAGCAGGCTGACCGTCACCGGCGGGGAGCTGGGAACCTGCGCGTGCGAACGCTGACCACGGGCCTTTGACGGCCAGGAACCACCGCCCGCGAGGCGCTTGCGTCGCGAGCGGTGGTTTTCTTTCTTCACCGTGTTCCGATCAGTACCGGTACACGATGTGGAACCCGAACGGGGTGCGGATGATCTCCGAGTACTTACCCGGTTGGAGCGCAAACGCCGTCTTCTCGAAGTCAGCCACCATCGCGCCGCGTCCAAAGGTCCCCAAGTCACCGCCGGAGGCCGCGGATGGGCAGTCGGAGTACTGTTTGGCGAGTTCGGCGAAGTCGCCGCCCGCCTCGAGCGCCGCCAGCGCCTCCTCGATCTTGGCACGGGCTTCGGCTTCCGTACGGTCGGACTTGGTCCGCTGACAGCCGGCGAATTGCAGGAGGATATGGCGACAGGAGACTTGGTCGCCGCCGCCGGCCGGCGCCGGTGAGTTGGCTGATCCTTCGGTGGTCTCGAGGATCTCGAAGACGAAGACGCCCATCGGGGCGGCAATGGGATCGCTCACGTTCCCCGCCTGCATGTTCATGAGGGGCTTCAAGAAGGGCTGCATACGCGATCCGCTCAGCGTTGCTTCACTGCGGCGCTTGTCGTCCGAGTACTTGGCGACGAGATCCGTGAAGTTCGCGTCCCGAAGACGCGCCAGTGCGGCGATGCGCCGTCCCACCTCCATGGCCCCGTTGGCATCGTAGTAGAGCCCGTTGTGACCGCCTTGACATCCACGGTGCTGGATCAAGACGTAGCGGACCTTCACGGTCGCGTAGGGCGTGCTGATGGATTCAGGCAGTCGGGTGCCGTCGACTTCGCCGGTGGCGTCGGGAACGTCCTTGCGATTCTTCTCGCGCTCGACAGCGAGTTTCGCTTCGCGTTCCGCTTGGAGCGTTGCGAGGTGCTCCGCAGTCGCGAAGCCCTGTGCGCTCGCGCCCACGCGCAGCACTCGGACCGAGTTCATTACGACCGGTTCCACCGGACGGTCGGCGGTTTCGGTGCGTACTTTGCCAATCGCCTGCAAGACCTCGAGCCCTTGCACCACCTCGCCAAAGACGGAATGCCGTTTGTTCAGGTGCGTGGTGGGGGCGAGTGTGATGAAGAACTGGCTGCCGTTGGTGTTCGCACCGGAGTTGGCCATTGACAGGATCCCCGCGCGGTCGTGATTGAGCGAGGGCTCGAACTCGTCATCGAATTTGTAGCCAGGGTCGCCCATGCCGTTGCCGAGGGGGCAGCCCCCCTGGATCATGAACCCGTCGATGACCCGGTGAAACGTCAGTCCGTCGTAGAATGGGCGGGTGACCTTCTCGCCGGTCTTCGGGTCGGTCCAGGGAGTGGTCCCTTCCGCCAGCCCGACGAAGTTCGCGACCGTGAACGGGACCTTGTCGTGGTACAGCCGCAAAACCATCTTGCCGAGGTTGGTATCGATAGCGGTGTACACCCCGTCCGGTAGGGCGGGTACGTCCGGCTCCGCGGCCGCAACCGAGGTGATCCAAGTCAGCGTCAGCGCCAGGGCGATGGAACGAGTACAACTCATCGGGACTCCTTGTCGCGTGTGGGCCGAGTCGGGCGAGCAGCACGCTCGAGCCTCATGGGGGATCCGAGGTCGCTTGCCGACAAACTCCCGTGCGATACGGGGTCTGGAACTCGAACCCGAAGTTGAAACCGCGGGCATCGTGCCCGGTCGGCCGCGTTTCGACCGCGCCCGAGCCGAGGATCGTAAGCGTCCCCGCAGATTCGCGGAAGGGGGCACCCCGGAGCGTCGCGCGAGATTCTCGGCGACAGCCCCCTCTGACCGGACGGGCCGGGGGGGCGCGGAGAGACCGCGGCAGTCCAAAGGGCTGGGCGTGCCCTGAACTGCCGCGGTTGGACGAACGAAGGGGGAGGAAAGAGTGCCGGCGTGTCGGCGCTTGTCGCCGTTGTGCGTCCCAACGACATCGACGCCACCGCGCACCTGGAAGGAGATTGAGGATTTCGCCGTCGGTCGGACCGAGAATCTCCGGAGATCAGCGTAAGAGGTTGGTCGGAAGGGGGTTGCCCGACTCGGACGGGCAACCGGGGAGGGGCGCAGTTCAGATTGTATTTTACAAAGTGTAAACTATAAACTTTGGCATCCGGTCATGCCGCGCCGGATGCAACCGACCCTCCCGGTGATCAGTCCGGGGAGGTCTGGGGTGGTGGCGACGCCCCGTCCTCTGGCCAGCGCCGGTGGACGCCGTCTGCCCTGGAGCCCCGCGAGGAGTCGCATGAACACGAGCAGGCGCATGACGCATCGCCCACCGACCACGGACCCTGACGAACACGCTCGTAAGCAGGCGCGAGTCAAGCTCTACAAGATCGGCGAGGTCATGGACTTCACCGGCCTGTCCCGGCAGACGATTCACAACTACACGATGCTGGGACTGATCACGGAGGACGCCCGCACTCGCTCCGGCCACCGCTTGTACTCGGAGGCCGTCTTCGAACGACTGGAACGCATTCAAGAGCTCAAAGAAACGATGAGCCTCAAGGACGTTCGCGTGGCACTGGAGGAGCCGGATCCGACCCCGCGGAAACGACGATCGTGACGCCGTTGGCTCGCCGACGTGCGCTCTCGGGATAGATTGGGATCGGGGTAGTCGTGGCTCCGTCACTCGCGAGTCTTCCTCCCTGGGTACGGTACGCGGCGGGTGGCCTGGCGCTCTTGCTGGCCCCGCTCGGCGTGCTGCTCGTCATGCCCCCAAGCCCCAGTGAGGTGCCAAGCGCAACCGAGGTCGCTGAACCTACGTCCGAGGAAGCGGAGCGCATCGACCGAGCTTTGCGTGTGATTCGCACGGGGACCATGAACGAGGTGCGGGCCCTGGTGGGTGGTCCGCTCAGCGTCGAGTACCCCGCCGTCGCCTATCGGCGGTTCCTCGAGGCGCTCGAGGCTCGTCGGACGACCCTCGACACGCGCGACGGCGTGCTCGCTTACGGACAGTTGATCCGCGGCGTGATCGAGCGGCGGCTGCCGAGCCCCGATCTTCCACGGCACCTCGTGCAACTCCGTCGCCGGTGCCTCGAGGTCGGCGGTTTGCCGCTGTTGGCCGACGCAGCAGATCCCATCTTCGGTGATCGATACCTCGAGGACTACTACCCGGACGCGCGGCTCCAAGCGCTCGAGCACGCGTTGCTCTTCGAACGCTGGGACCGCGCGCTCGCGATCTACCAGCTCATGCGCACCGCGCCGCAGTCGGACGGAGCCGAACGTCGCGACCTCGCTCGGCGTATGGCGCGCATCCAGGGTGCGTCGGGGACGCCCGCGGCCTCGTCGGAGTTTCAGCGTCTCCTGGAGAATGTCGCCGCGGACCTCGCGGAGCCCGCCGAGCATGCGGAGAGCGCGCGCGCATGGCTGCAGGGGATCGCTACGTTTCACTCGCCCGGGCCGGGTTTCGATCGCGGCGCCGCGCTGCTGGAGGCCGGGCTGGTGCTGAATCCATCCGACCCGGGGTTCAGCGTGACCCACTTGGACTTTGCCCAGGCACTCGCGGCGGAAGCCGCGCGGCGGGAGGCCACTCTGCGGTCGGAGTTCGCCGCGCCGGAAGGCGATCCGGCACGCCATGTGTTCTTGATCGGTGCCGGCGCGGCGCGACTCGGGGATCGCGAGGAAGTCGCGTTCGTCGTGCAGCGCCTGCGTGAACGCGCCGGCGTTTCTACTGCGGAGAGCTCGACCTACGAGACGTTGTTGACCGGCGCCGGCCAGATTCTCGATGGCCAGTCGGAGGCCGGGCGATCGAGCGTCGCTCGCTGGCTCGCCGACCCGAGCCAGGTCGCCGGCTTGCGAGCGGCAGAACTCGCGCACTGGCAAGAGATCGGGCGAACCGGCACGATCCCCGAAGCCGACGTGGGTGCCACGCTCTTCGAATGTGGCACGCTTTGGTGGAAGCTGCGCGAGTGGGGACGAATGCGACGAACCACCGAGCGACTCGAGCGCTCGCTCGCGACCGCCGAAGATCTCTCTCGCCTCAACTACCTCAAGGCCATTCTCGGCTATCGCGACAACGAGGTGGCCGGCACCCGCGAACTGCTCTTGGGGATCCTCGATGCTGGCCCGCCACCCGACTTGAGCCGTGGTGAAGTCGCCTCGCTCCTCTACTTGACCGAGGAGCGAGAGAAAGAACTCGGTCGCATCGCGACCCTTCGGCGGCAGGCGCGGGGCGCCCTCGAGCGGGTCTTGCGATCGAGCCCGGAGGATAGCCCCGAGACAGTCTGGGCCCGCGCGGACGAGTGGAAGCTCGATCTCGAAGAACGGGGAGCGGACTTTCTCGCTGAAGGCGGTAGTACGCGGCTCTCGGAGCTGCTCGCGCGACTCGACGTGCCGGCCCCACCGCTCGACAGCATCGAACGGCGACTCAGCCTGCAGGCGCTGGTCATCTCGCTTGCGCAGCTGCTCCACGGCGAGGGACAGTTGGACGCCGCCCTCACGTGCTTGCGGGAGTGCGAAGGGCTCGTCTGGAGCCCTGCTCGTTTCTATCCGTTGCTCGCTGAGGTTCTCGAGTCGCGAGCGGCCGCTACGCCGCCTTCGGACGAAGAACGCCTCCCGCGCTGGCGGAGCGCCGGCGAAGCGTATGTGAAAGCAGCCAAGGGCGACTACGGGAGTCAGCGGTTCTTGTTCGATGCGGCCCGGTGCTACCTCGAGGGACGCGCTCTCGAACTCGCGTGGGACTCGCTCCGCGAGTACTCGCCGCTCGATCGCGACAGCGGCGACGGTGAAGCCCGCTACTGGCAGCGTCCGCTGCTGCTTGCCCGCATCCAGCGCCAGCGCGGCAACCCCGACGAAGCGATCGAGATCCTCGACGCTGTCGTCGACGAGCCCGACGCCGGCCCCCTGCGCTTCGACATGCTCCTCGAGCGCGGGCTCTCGCGTGTTGCGCGAGGGAGTGAGTCCGACCTCCGCGCGGCCGCGGGCGACTTCGAGGCCGTCTACTCCGGGATGCTGCCGACCAGCTCGATCTGGCACGAAGCGGTATACCAACAGGCAACGTTACTCCATCGGCGACATCTCGGGCTCGACCCTGCCGATCCCGAGGCGGACCCCGTGCGCGACGCTTCTCTGCGAGCGTGGGAGGATCTTGCCGCGCGACTCTCCGCTCAAGGGGGCAGCGATCGCCTGCCGGAGGCGCTGTTTCGCGCCGCGGAGGGGCGAGCGCTCCGTCAGCAGCCGGCCTTGGCGCGCGGCCACTTCGAGCGTCTCGCCGAGGCCGCGCGTCACGTGCTCGAGAGTCCGGGGGTGCCCGTGAGCCCCGAGGCTCGGGCCCGCTGGTCGGATTTCGCCGAGAAGGGCGCCTTCGGAATGGCCGATAATGAGTACAGCGACGGACGCCGGGCGCAGGCGAGAGCGTTTTACGAGCGCGCTCTGAAACGCTACCCGGAAGCTCCGCTGACGGTTTGGGGGCACTTTCGCCTCGGCGAACTCGCGGCCGAACGCGGCGAGATCGCGGCGGCTCGAGCCGAGTTTCAACTTGCGCAGGCGAAGCTGGCGCGACTCGGGGATCCTCAGCTCGGGGAACTGCCCCCGCGCCGGGATCGCGCCTGGTGGCAGCGTATGCTCGCCGAGCGTGCCGCCTTGCAGCGTCCGTGATGTCCGACCGGCTTGGCTCGCGGAGTTGTCGTCGGCCAGGAATCACGGCGGTCCGAAAGAGGGCGGGAGAGAGACGATGAGTCGAACCGACACCGAGAAGGCGGAGCGCCTGCGCGAAGGGCTCCGACGTGAACGGGAGATCTACCTAGCGCTCGCGGAGTTGTCGCGGAAGCAGGAGGAGATCCTGGACTCCGGGGCTTCGGAGCAGATTCTCGACTTGGCGCACGCGAAGGAGGACAAGCTCGATCGAATCGCCGCCATCGAGCGCGACATCGCCGATCTCAAGCCGCATTGGCGCGAGACGCGGGAACAGATCGATGAGGCGCTTCGTGCGGAGGTCGAGACGGAACTCGATCAGATCCAAGCCGTTCTCCGCCAGCTCATCGACCTCGAGGCTCGGGGGCAAGCCAACGTGCAGGCCAACCAACGCGAGACGGCCGAGAAACTGCGTCAAGTCGACGGCGGCCGACGTCTGCATCAGGCGTATCGCGGGCCGAGGCCTCAGCCGAAGTCGCGCTACCTCGATCGGACGGAGTGAAGTCGCGATGGCCCCTGGAGCGCACCGAGCGAGTCGGCGTTCGCAAGGTCGCCAAGCGCGAACGCCGCAAACGGCCGCCGCGCATCGACGCGCTTACCCCCGGGTAGCGAGGCTCGCTGGGACCGCGGTGGTTGCCGTCGTCCTTACGCTCGTGGATCCGCTCGTGGCGCACGCTCAAACCTCGTCCGCATCGGATCCAGCAGCAACCCCGACCGACTTTGCGGCGAACTTGGTCTACTCCGCCGGGTTCGATCTGGGCGAACTCAATCGTCCGGAGATCGAGGAAGAGGATCGCTACGTCGACCATTGGTTGGTTCGCTACAGCGCCACCGCGCTGCCCGCCTGGCTGCAACCCATCGTGCGCGAGAATGGGGCTCGCTTACCGGAGTTCATGGCGCCGGTACTGGCTCTCGGTGGCAGTCCCACCGGGGACCGTTACTTGCGGCTGCGGTTGCGCGGCGCCGATCTGCTCTTGACCACGCGTCGGGATCCGGCGCAACCCGCGTTGGTGCTGGCGCCTTCGAGCCGCCTCCGTTGGCGGGTTCTGGCGCGTTGGGACGACCTCGGTGAGGGACGTTGGGAGCTGCTCGTTCGTCTGGCGAATGGCGACGTACTGCCGCTGTTCGAGGGGCGCGGTGCGCAAGTCGAGTGGCGTCCTCTGAGCGGAGAACTCGAGCTGCCGGCCGGAGCCGAGCGTGGCGATCTCGAGCTCTGGTTGCACGGCTACCGCGGTGGGGTCAGGCCCGGTGAGGTCGGGTTGGACTCCCTCGAACTGGAGACCCTGCCGCGACTCGCCCTCGAGTGGAAGGAGTCGGTGGCCCGAGTGTCGCCGATCGACGAGATGCCTCTCGTCGTGAGGTCCCATGGTCTACCGATGTCGCGCGAGTCCTATCGCATCGAGTATCGGATCGAGGACGCCGCCGGTCGCTCGTTGGCCGCGGGCGAGCAGCCGGTGCTCGTCCTCGAGGGGCGTGCCATCGAATACACGCCGCGACTGCACTGGCGGCGCTGGCAACTCGGTCGCGGTGTCTACTCTCTGCGAGTCCGGGTGCACTCTCCGCGCGGTGAGCAGTTGGAAGAGCAGCGCACTTTCATGCTCGCGGGGCCGGCCCCGTTCGCGCGCGGCCTCGGACCGGTGGAGTGGGGGGCCGAGTCGACCGTGACGGCTTCGGCGCCGTTTTGGCTCGACATCATTGCGCCGCAGCGCCTGCTGTTGCAGTTGACGCCAAGCGACCTCGGTGAGTCGTCGACGCTCGCTGCCTGGCTCGATCGTCGGCCCGAGGTGCTGGTGAGTGTCGCGTTCGCGGGCCAGGCGTGGAGCCCGAGTCTCGTCGCCACGCTGGGCGCTTGGCTCGTGCGATACCGACAGTGGTACTGGGCCGGTGATGCGGACGAAGCGCAGGCTTTCTTGCCCGAGGTGCGAACCGCGGCCCCCTTCATTCAGCTGGGAAGTCAGCTCGCGCCCGATGTCGTCGTACCGGCGACCGACGAACCGGCGCTCGTGACCCTTCGACCCCCGAGCCGGAGTTGGCACGAATGGCGCGCAGCCTTGTCCCGTGCTGCTTCCCCGTGGGCCGCGCGGCTCGATCGTACTCTGCCGCTCGCCGCGGAGCCCGCGGCGCCGGGGGCGCTCGCGGCGGCCGCGTACATCCTAGCGTCATTCGGTCCGCGGAGTGTTTTCCTCGTCGACCCAGCGGCAACTCTGTTCGACCGTCAGCCCTCGGGCGAGTTGCTTCCGCGTCGTTCCTTGCTTGCCTGGGAGTTCGTGACGGCATTCCTCTCGGCGGCCGAGTTCGTCGGCTACGAGGACGGCGAGTCGGACTTGCACGCGCTGACCTTCCGTCGTGACGGCAGCGAGTACCTCGTCGTCTTCACCGACGGTCGCGTCGGGGAGTGGCTACTCCTCGCGGGAACCGCGGGGCGCGCCTGGAACGAACTCGGCGACGAAGTGCCGTTGACGATCGACGCGGGAGGTCGCGTGCGTCTTCCCATCGGTCCAAGCCCACTCGTCGTCCAAGGACTCGACTTGCCGCGCGTACGCACGCTGCAGTCGTTCGCGATTCGATCAGCCGGGTTGTTGCGCAATGCGAGCGAGCAGCAGCTCGTCCTCTCGGTGACCAATCACTACGGCGTACCGCTGCGGGCCACGCTCGAGGTCGAACTTCCTCGAGGGTGGCAGGTCCAACAGAAGCTCTCCCCGACTCGGATCGCCGCTGGCAGCACCGCCGAGTGGCCGCTCGGCGTCCACGTCCCGTCGTATCAAGGGACCGGGAGCGTTCCCCGGCTCGTCGGTAAGCTGTTGCTCCAAGACGAGAGCGGCTTCGACGTGGTCCTGCCGATCGATCAGGAGATCCCGCTCGCCGCCAGTCTCGTCGAGATCCGCACTCTCGGCATTGGTGCGACCGACGCGGATGTCGCGATTCGTAACATCAGCGGTCGCACGCTCACGGCGCATGTGTATCTCAGCGTTCGGCCCAACGGTTCCGAGGTCACGCGACTTCGGCAGACCTTGCCTCCCGACGCGGAGCTGACCTTCCCCATCACCTACCCGCAGGGCGCGGATGGAGTCGGTCGGCGCCTGATGGTGAGCGTCTCCGTACCCGCAGAGCGCGCCTACGAGAATCGCGTCTTCGAGATCCCGTGACGTCGTGACAGACGAGGATCGACTGCAATCGGTGGCCGACGGGCCCGAGGTCGAACTGCGCGAGAAGGGCTCGCTGTTCGTGGGCCAGGCGTGGTGCGCAAGCCGTGAAGCCGAGGCGGCAACGGCACTCGAACGCACGCGCACCCGCTACCCCGATGCCACCCACCACTGCTGGGCCCTGCGGATCGGCGACGCCGAGTCGCTACGCGAGCGTTCCGACGATGCCGGCGAACCCGGTGGGACCGCGGGGCAACCCATTCTCGGCGCGATCCAGCGAGCGATGCTCACCGACGTCCTCATCGTGGTGACCCGCTACTTCGGAGGGACCAAGCTGGGCAAGGGCGGCCTGGTGCGTGCCTACGGCGAAGCGGCTCGGCTCGCGTTGGCTGCTGCCCCGGCGCGCACCATTTGGCGCGAAGCCGCAATCGCGATTCGTTGCGACTACGCGGACGTCGGCGCGGTCGAGGCGGCGATCGCACGAGCCGGGGAGGCGGTTCGCGCGGTGCGGCGCGACTTCTCGCAGCAACCCACCTTCGACGTTACCGTGCGGGCGAGTGCGGCGCGCCGACTCATCGACGCGGTCTCCGACGCAACCCGGGGTCGCGCCGAAGCTGGGATTCGCGAGCACCCGCGTCCCGGTACTTGAGGGCCGGCGCTGCATCGGCCAGCGAGACTCGACGCGCCCACCTCGGTGTGGCGGGCGGCGGTCACGGTGCGGGCAACTCGCCTTCATCCTCGGCGAGAGGGCTTTCCCGTGCATCGATCAACGCTTGTCGAGCGCGATTCTCTTCGGCGCGTGGGACGAGCACTTCGCAACCCGCAACCCCCGACTTGGCGTCGAAAGGAGTCTCGTCGAGGCCAGGGTAAGGGCTGCCCGAACTCTCCACGAACGCGCTGAGCCCAGCGTTGAGCAGTACCGCTACGACGAGTTCGGCCTCACCGACGCTCGCGGCATGGTGAACGACGATGAAGTCTTGGGGTGCTTGCAATGGCTGGTCCTCTCCTGCAAGGGGTGCCTCGGGATCGACTCGCTGTCGGAACCTTCCGGTCGACCGGGACGGCAATCTCGGAATCGGACGTAGCAATCATCGGGCCGGGTCACACCGTTCAACATGACGACCTTTCGCGAATGATTCAACCCCGAGCCGCATCGACGGCTTCGTGTCCACCCGCTTTCCGGACTCCGCGGCGGATGGTCGGCCCTCCAATCGACGTGCTGCGAGAACTTCATGCCGGTCGTTCGCGGTTACGGCACAGGGATTGCCCTGTCGGTGCCGGGAGGAGGCAAGCCCATGAAGAACGACCGAGTCTTGGTGGCCACGGATCTGTCCGATAGCGCAACGGAGGTTCTTCGCTATGGCGCGTTCGTGGCGTCGCGATTCGGCGCGCCGTTGACTGCCGTGCACGCGCTCGAGCAGTTGTGGACCTCGTTTGCGACGCTTTATGGGGTGAGCGCCAACGACGAGTCGATCCGCTCGGACCTCTGGGAGGAGGCGGATGCCACCTTGGGACGCAGGGTTGCGGAGGCGGTGCCGTCGGACATGGAGGTCACGCGGAAGGTGCGAGGAGGCCGTGCTTCCGACGAGATCGTGGCCGAGGCCAAGGACGGCGCCGCCCGGCTGATCGTCATCGGCTCGCACGGCCACACCGGACTCTCGCACGCGCTTCTGGGGAGCGTCGCCGAGCAGGTCATTCGACAGGCGCCGTGTCCGGTGCTCGTGCTGCGCTCCGGAGCGCGAACTGCGCCGCAGATCCGCCGAATCCTGTTCACGACCGATCTCTCCGATGGGTCGTTCAGCGCCCTCGAGATGGCCATGCAGTTTGCACGCTCCTTCGGCGCGGAGATCGATGTGCTCTTCGTGATTCCGGAATTCAGCCACTATACCCCGGTCATGCAGCGCTACCTGGAAGACAGCGTCGAGACGGGCTATCTGGAGACTTCGATGGCTCGCGTCAGCGAGAGACTCGAGGAAGCGCTCGGCGCGCGTAGCGCTGCGGATGTCATCCTGAATCCGATCGTGAAGCAAGGTCCAGTCGTGGCGACCGTGCTGGAGATCGCGAGCGATACCCCGCACGACATGATCGTCGCTACGACCCACGGGCGTCGCGGCGTGTCGCATTTCGTCTTGGGCAGCGTCGTGGAGAAGATCATTCGCCGGGCGCCGTGCCCGGTTCTCACCCTACGAGCCGTGGTCGACGGTTGATCCGAAGTCGGCCCGAAGCGACGAGCAAGAGGGTGAAGTCATTCTCGGGCGACTCCTTAGGGTTGCCCGTCGAGCAGGATCGGGGGCGGCCATGGCCTGCCACTCTTTGCGCGAGTGCCCAGCTCGCGCCGCGGCGGCTCGTCCATGGGCTCGCACGAATGGGAATGGACGGTCAGCCGATCGCGGGAGTGAGACGCCGCGGCGGCACGGCCAAAACGCTTACGGAGGATCGAAGTGGCGCACCCCGTTGACCCGCCCGCTGCGTCACGTCGTCCCGAGACGAAGCGAGGCTCAATGACCCGCGATGAACTCCTGCAGGCACTCCGTCGGCCTGACGCATATCGAATCCGCCCCGCCGAGGTCACGCACCTCGAGACCCATATCTCGGACTTGTTCTTCGCGGGTGACCGGGTCTACAAGGTCAAGAAGCCGGTCGCATTTGGCTTCCTCGACTTCTCTCGGTTGGAGCAACGCAAACACTTCTGCGAGGAAGAAGTGCGACTCAACCAGCGCTTGGCTCCGCGGGTCTACCTCGGGGTCGTGCCGATCGTCAGGGGATCCGACGGTCGCGGTGGAGCTCGACCCGTGGTCGAGGTCGGAGGTGCGGGGGAGGCCGTCGAGTACGCGGTCGAGATGCGTCGCCTTCCGGCGCAGCGGATGCTCGACGAACTCCTGGCTCGCGGCGAGATCGACAACCGTCTGCTCGACGGGATTGCCGACCTGCTCGTTCGCTTCCATGCGCTGGCGGACACCGGACCGGGCGTGGATGGGTTCGGAACTCGGGCGGCCATTGCGCGCAATGCCCTCGAGAACTTCGATGAGACTCGAGCGTTCGTGGCTTCGGTGGATGGCCCGCCCCAAGACCTCCCGTGCGTTTTCACTCCGAGAGCGCACGCCTTCCTCCGGGAGCGAACCGAGACGTTCTTGAACGAGCACGCGGCGAAGTTCGACGCACGGGTTCGCGACGGTCGGATTCGCGATGGCCACGGCGACTTGCACGCCGGAAACATTTGCCTCGCCCCGGGCGGAGTCGTGGCCTACGATTGCATTGAGTTCTCGCCTCGACTTCGCTGTGGAGACGTTGCCTGCGACCTCGCGTTCCTCGCCATGGACCTCGACCTCCGTTGCTTTCGCGCGTTCTCGGATTATCTCGTCTACCGCTACTCGCATGCCGCGGAGGACCCCGGGGTGGGGGAGCTCAACCGGTTCTACAAGTCCTACCGGGCCATGGTGCGCGCGAAGGTCGGCGCCTTGCGTGCGCAGGGCTGCACGGACCCTGCAGACCGCGAGCAAGCGCGACGCGAGGCCATGCGCTACGTACACTTGGCCGCGACGTACTGGTTGCCGCCAGTCCTCATCCTCATGTGCGGACTGCCGGCGAGCGGGAAGTCGTTCGCCGCGCACGCGGTCGGTCGCGCGTTCGAGGCCGTGGTTCTGCGGAGCGACGTCATTCGCAAGCAGGGTGCCTCGCGAGAGGCGGCGGCGGATGGCGCGGCGGTCTCCTACTCGCGAACCGCGAAGGAGCAGGTCTATCAGCGCATGTTCGAACTCGCTCGGGTGGCAGCAGCACAAGGTCGCGCAGCGGTGGTACTCGATGCAAGCTTTGGTCGCCGGGGCGACCGCGACGCCGCCTCGGCTCTCGCCCACGACCTGGGTTATCGACTGGTGGTCGTCGAAACGACGGCAGCACGAGCGACGATCGAGGCGCGGATGCGCGCGCGGGCCAGCGCGGTCGACGAGGCGTCGGACGCGGACCTCGCGGTGCACGATACTCTCGCTCGGAGCTTCGAAGCGCCCGATGAGATCGTGGCCGAGCGTCGGGCCGTGGTCACCGAGGGGCTCGCTCCGGAGGAGATCGTGGCACGCGTCATCGACGCCTGCGTTTGAGTCTCGGAGCAACGCGTTGCCGGGCCGGCTTCGGGACGCACCTCGCTCCATCGGCGAGGCTTGCGAGGGCTCCTCACCCCCGCGGCCGGGGGCGCGGAACGCGATTTGCCGAGCGCCCCGCGCGGATCGGCGAAACCGGACTCGACGTTCTCGCGCGGGCTCCCGCGGGGAGTCCCGACGCGGGCTCGGGGCCCGGTCCGTGGGGCCCCGATCGGTGGCGACGGGTCGGCTCGGGGCTTACGCTGCATTCCAGGTTCTGGGAACTCAGTCGACGCCTCTTCTTAGATTTGACACGGGAGGCCGACGCTGGGGTTCGCTCGTAGACGGCAGTATCCGAGAAGTGAGGAACGATGGTCGCGCGCGTACTGGTCGTCGACGATGAGGAGACGATTCGCGAGGAACTCTGCGAGGCGATTCGCGAGGCTGGCTACGAGGCCACCGGGGCGGGCGACGGACTGGCGGCCGTGCAGGCGGCCCTCCACCAGTCGTACGATGTCTGCATCTCCGATATCCGCATGCCGGGCTTGGACGGCATCGGGCTGCTGAAGCAGTTGGCGGAACAGAGTCCCGAGACGATGGTGATCATGATCACCGCCTACGGCGACCTGCAGACCGCGATCGAGGCCATTCGTCATGGGGCGACCGACTACGTACTGAAGCCGCTCCTCTTCGACGACATTCTGTCCAAGGTAGCACGACTGGTCGACCACCGACGCCTGGCGCTGGAGGTGCGAACCCTGCGGCGGGCGCTCAGCGATAGCGACCCCGTGAGCGCGGGTCACATGATCGGTGAGAGTGCTGCCATGAAGAGTATCGCCAACCTGATCAAGAAGGTTGCGCCGACTCGCAGCAATGTCTTGATCACCGGCCCGAGCGGTACCGGCAAGGAACTCATCGCCCGGGCGATCCACGAGTCGAGCGATCGAGCGCAGGCTCCTTTCGTTCCCATCAACTGTGCGGCGATCCCGGAGACCTTGCTGGAGGGTGAGCTCTTTGGGCACATGAAGGGGTCCTTTACCGGTGCCACGCACAACAAAGAGGGACTCCTCAAGGCGGCCGACGATGGCACGATCTTCCTCGATGAACTGGGGGAGCTGCCGATGTCGATCCAGGCAAAGCTGTTGCGCGCCATCGAGAGTCGCGAGATCCAGCCCGTGGGATCGGTGAGGCGCATTCCAATCAGTGCCAGGATCATCGCCGCGACCAACAAGAATCTTCCCGACGAGATCAAGGCCGGGCGCTTTCGCGAGGATCTGTTCTACCGCATGGCCGTGGTCGAGGTGCAGGTGCCGCCTTTGAGTGAGCGGCGAGAGGACATTCCTGCTCTCGTCAGTCACTTCGTGCGCAAGTACTCGCGCGAACTCCACCGCGAGTGTACCGGCGTGGCGAACGACGCTTTGGCGGTGCTCATGGGGTATGAGTGGCGCGGCAACATTCGCGAACTCGAGAACACGATCGAGCGGGCCATGATCTTGTCCGACAGCAACCGTATCGAGCTAAGGGATCTTCCCGACATGGTGAAGAACTCGGCACCGGTGGATCCCGAGCGCTGCTTCGATCTGGCGCGGGCCACTCAGCGCTTCGAGCACGATCACATTTGCCGCGTGATCGAGTCCTGCGGCGGGGACAAGCGGGTCGCTGCCACGAAGCTCGGGGTCAGCCTCTCGTCGCTCTACCGCAAACTGGACCTGTCCGGTCGCAAGACGGGTTAGGAGTCGAAGTCCGGACGACGACTCGCTCGTGCAGGCGCTCGACGGGGCCGGCGCAACTCCCCATGCCATGGCGGCGAAGTGCTCACGGACGGCACGAAACTCGCGAGAGTTTCAGCGCTGGTCAGCGGTATGTCCTCGGCGGCGTTCGTAACGCCCGAGCGACTCGCGGTAGCATCGAGAGGACCCTCCCCATGCTGAAGAAGTGGATCGTCGTGGCCGACCGCGCGGGCGCCTTGATCTTTGCGTCGGTGCCCGGGGCGCAGAAACTGGAACTCGTGGCGACTTTGGAGCATCCCGACGGGCGCTTGCGCAACCACGACCTGGACGCCGATGCGCCCGGACGGAGTCACGATCGTCACGGTGCAGGACGCCATTCGGTCGAACCCCAGCAGTCGGCAACTCGCCATGATAGCGCGAAGTTCGCGCACGAAGTCTCCGAGCGGCTCGAGACGGCTCGTGTGCAGAGTCGCTTCGACCAGCTGATTCTGATCGCGCCGCCGAGGTTCCTCGGCGAACTGCGAGCGGTGCTGAGCGACCCGACGCGAGGCTTGGTCAGCCACTCCGTCGCCAAGGAGCTTGCGAATCTGCCCCGGGCGGAACTCGTGTCGACCCTCGAGAACTTCGTGAGCGAACTCGACGCGACGCGCTGAGTATGGCTGCCGGCCGACGGCGACCGCCCGGATCAACCTCGACGGCTGATCCGGGCTGAACGTATCGGGCTCCCGCGGTCAATCGAGACTTCGTCGCAACCGCTGGTACGACTCGAAGCGCGCCTGCGGGATGTTGCCCGCTTCTACCTCCGCCCGGACCGCGCAGTTGGGTTCGTGAGAGTGGCTACAGTCGCGGAACCGGCAGCGGGCTGCGTGGGCCTCGAGTTCAGTGAAGTAGTGGCCCAGCTCCTCGTGCCCTACCTGCCACAACGCGAACTCGCGCACGCCGGGAGTGTCCAGCAAGCGAGTCCCGTCCGGCAGCGTGTACAGAGTGGTGGAGGTGGTCGTGTGCCGTCCGCGCCCGATGTTGGGATTCACCGGCCGCGCGCGCGGTGCCGCCTCGGGATGGAGCGCGCCAACGAGTGACGACTTGCCGACGCCGCTGTGACCGACGAAGGCGCAGAGCTGCCCGGAGAGGGCGGCCCGCAATCGGTCCAGACCGTTGCCGGTGGTCGCCGAGCACCGTACGACCGCGATGCCGATGGCCTCGTACGGACGCAGCAGCCGCTCGAGTTCGGCGACATCCGTGTCTGACGCCAGATCCTGCTTGTTGACGCACACGATGGGTCTGGCGCCGCCGCGCTGAATCGCCACGAGGAAGCGATCGACCAGCCCGCTGCGAAACGGTGGGTCACGAAACGCCTGGACGATCACCACGGCGTCCATGTTCGCCGCGATCACCTTCTCCTTGCGACCGTTGTGCGGGTCCGGACGCGACAGGACGCTGCTCCGCGGGAGGACTTGGTCGACGACTGGCGAGGGAGAGTCGGCGTCGCGCAGAACGACGCGGTCACCGGCGACCAACCAGCCCGGCAAGGGAGCGGCGCCGATCCGGCAGCTGATGTCATTCTCGGCAGTTCGCACGCGACAGCCGGCGGCACCAACCGAGATCACTTGCCCGACGTAGCGTTCCTCGCGCGGGGCTTCGCCGTCGTTCGGCGAGCCCGGGCCCTCCTCTCTGGGTTCAGGTTCCTGGTCGAGTAGCCGCAACGCCCAATCATCGAGCGATTGGCTGGATGGCCGTCCCATCCGCTGTAGCCCCGCGCATTCGTCGGAGTCGCTCGCGGCGCCGCGACGCCGCGTTGGGCGCCGGTTCCCTTCACGCGCTTCCATGGCCTTCCGCAGCTGGCGGGCACGGTCGTAGAGTTTGCGCCTCTCACCCGAGTTCAGTTGATTGAGTCGTTCCTGCAGTCTTGCTCGTTGCTCTCGGTTCAATGGATTGGATCTCCGCGAGGGTCGATTTCGCTTGCTTGCTGCCGGAGCGTGGCCGTCCCTGGAGCTTGACGTCATGTGCGGACGCTCCAGTTCTGGCTTGCTGGAGCCAGCAAGCGCACCTCGCGCGAGCCCGTAGGGACGGAGCATCGGGACGATCGAGGTCGGTTCCCGGGTGCTCGCTGAAGTCGTCACTGGGCGGCGAGATGTGAACTGCGCAGATCCGCGCGTCGGAGGTGAAGCCCTTGGGTTCACGAAGCCGCGCCGGTCGATCTTGACGCTGGGGTTTTGGCGTGGTGGGGGACGCGTCCCGGAGAATCGCTCCCGGAACCCAAGGGGCCGCACGCCGCGAAGGCCGCCCCTGTTCGGGATCGGCTGTTCAGACGGTCATGGGGCCGGGTCGCTGTGCCCTGATCGAACTGTGTTCGGTTCCGCGGCGCTTTGATTCAGCGCCGCGCGGCGAACCACACGCGGCACGCGCTTGATCTGGGCCTAGGCGAGCAGACTCGGGGAGGCGTCCCTAACACGGGTGGCTACGGTCTTCAGCATGGACGCCTCCTTCTGTGGTTCGGACTCGACGTCGCGAACAGACGACTCGTCCGCGAGCGAGTCGCTTCGCGGGGACCGCAGGCGGGCCCGAAACGGCGTTTCCGGCACGTTCACAGCGGTTTGTTCCTGGACTCACGAAGTTAAGCGCTTCTGGGCTGGCACGTCAACCTCGAGCGCAGAAAAGGCCCGGCTCGATCGCCCTGGTTCAGGGCGCGACGCAATCGAGATCGTCGTCGGACGGATCCGTACCGGGGTTCGGGAACGGTGCCGGGAATTGCGGCATTACGAGCGACAGCTGAACCGACAGGAAGCTGACGTCGAGAACGGTGACTTGTCCGTCGTCGTCCACGTCCAATCGATCCACACACGGACCCCATTGCAGCGGATCGAAGACGATCGCCGCCAGCAGCGTCAGGTCCGCCGCCTGCACGAGGCCGTTCTCATCGGCGTCCCCGCGAACGAAGGTGACCACGACCGGGATGAAGGGGCCGCCGTTGCCGTTGCCAGGGGACGGCGACTCGAGACGCACGAAGACCGAAGGGTCGGTGTTCGGTCGGCCCACCGACTCGTCGGGGAACACCGAACTCGCCTGCACCTGGGCTACGTCGCTGCCGCCGTTGAGAATGAAGACGGACAGGAGTGTCGGGTCGGGGACAATGCTCGCATGCAGCTCGCTCGGGGTGGAAGTGCCTCCGTCGAGGAACACGATCAGAAACTGCCCGGGCTCCAGGACGGCGATGTCCTCGCAGGGGAACTGCCAGACCTGTTGGTCCTCGCGCGGAGCCACCAGGCTGTCCGCGAGCGACAACTCGGTGCCCCCAAGGTTGAACGATGTAGCCGATGGGTTGAACAGCTCGATCCAGGGCACGAAGTTCCCGTTCGCGTCCGCCAGCTCGGACTGGTTGATGAGCATGACCTCGTTGATCAACACGTCGAGTTCCGTGGTCGTCGGCGGAAACTCGCACGGCCCGCCAGGGGGTACGGGCACCTTGGGCTGGATATCCATGACCGACGGACCGTCCTTGAGGTCGGTTCCATCGCAGCCCGCCAACACCGCGAGCCCCGCGCACGCCACCACCAGCAGCAACAATTCGCCGAATCGTCTTTCGCGGGTCACCGGCGGCTCCCTTCGAGGTTTCCGGCGGCCGTCGTGTCACGGGCCGCGCCGTTCTTCTGATCATCGAGCTCTGTTTGGATCTGTTCCAGGTAGACTCGGAACCGACGATTGTCGGGTGCCTTCTCCAGCGCCTCCCGATACTTGCTCACGGCTTCCTCCAGACGGTTCGTCTGGTAGTACACCTCGGCGATTCCAGCCAGGGCTTCCGGCTCGAGCTCGGAACTTCGTCGCGCGTCGTTGTAAGCTGCGACCGATTCGTCCCACCGCTCGAGCTGACGGAGAATGTCGCCCGCAGACAGGTGGGCATGGGCGTCCTCCGGTCGAACGGCCCTCAGCAGATTCAGCGACGCCAGCGCGTCGGTCGCTCGACTCTTGGCCAAGAGGCCGTCGGACAGCCAAGTCAGGGCCTCTGCGTACTGTGCCTTGTCCGTCGGTTGGACCGAGCGTAGCCAACCCTCGGCTTGCTCGAAGCGGCTGCTCCGGGCGAGCAGAGTGCCGAGAAAGAGCCGGCTCGCCGCATCCGCGGTAGACGTTGCCGGCTCGTCCCCGTACGCCCGTAGCAGCCATTCCGCCGCCATCTGGGGTAGGTTGCGTTGCTCGTAGAGACGCGCGAGCTCCGCGCACTGCGCCGGCGTCGGGGCTTGCAGTCGGGCCGCGAGTTCATAGTGGTTGATCGCCTCGTCGACTTTGCCGAGGGCCTCGCAGCATTGGGCCGCGGCGACGCGGTACTCGAAGTGCGACGGCTGCTTGGCCAGTAGCCCCTCGAACAGGAGCAGTGCCTCGGCATAGCGCTCGGTCTCGAACTCGGCGAGTGCCGCCCAGTGCTGTACCTGCGGGCTGTCCGCCAGTCCCACGAGGGCGCTCCGGATGGCACCCTTTGCGGCCTCGCGGAGCATCGCGTCGTCGTTCTCCTTGGCCACCTCCCAACGGGCCATGCCGATCTGGAAGAGCAGCTCCGATCCGGGGTAGCCGTCGTCGAGGACATGCCGCCACTCCTCGAGGGCCTCAGCAAACTGTTCCTGCCCGAACAAGAGACTGCCGAGGTTCATGCGGGCGATCTTCGACTTCGGGTCGAGGCTGCGCGCCTTGCGGAATGCTTCGATGGCCTCGCCGTGGCGGTCCTCCCCCGCGAGCGCTTCTCCATAGACGATGAGTATCCCCGCCCGCTCCTGGGGCTCGAGCTTCTTCACGGGCTCCGGGACGACTCCCGCGGCCGGCTCTGGTTCGTCGCCGAACGTTGCAGGCGTCGGGGTGCCCTCGGCGTCCGGCGCAGGCTCCGGGTACTCCGCAAGAAGCTCTTCGAGAATCGCGAGCGCATCGGCGGGTGCGTTCGCCTCCAGTCGCTCGATGGCGGTCGCGAGCTTCGTACGACGATCCTCGCGATCGGTGATCTCCTGTGCCTGGCGACGGAGTTCCGCCTCCTCCGCATCGAGCTCCGCCACACGGGCCTCGGCGGTGCGACGTTCGGCCTCGGCTGCCTCGGTTTCAGCGGCGACCCGCTCTTGCTCGATTCGCTGCCGCTCCGTCATCGACTTGCAGCCGAGGGGCGCCAACAGCAGGCCTGCGACCGCGCAGATGCTTCCCGTTCGCAGGCACGCGCGGAACGGCTGAAATGCACCTCGCGCGGTCGGTCTCGCCTCGTGAGAGTTCGCAGTCATGTTCGTACCTTCCGATACCTGGGCCCACTGCGGGGATCCCAGGAGTCCCACCGCGGGAATCTCTGAATGCGCTAGACTCGAGTCTCGTTGCTACCGCGGGAATCTGAACTCGTACTTGAGATCGACCCATGCCTCGACCGGTCGGCCTTCCGCGTCGGTGGCCGGCCGGTACTTCCACTTCGGAATCACCTTCTTCATCTCGGCTTCGAAAACACCGGGCGGCTCGGCCTCGATGATCTCGTACTCGCGGACATTGCCGCTGCGATCGATCTGCATGCGCACCTTGACGTAACCCTCGATCTGCTTCTTCTCGGCGTCGCGTGGGTAGTTGGGCGCGAGCAACGGCCCGGGAACCGGATCCCTGGTGCCGGGCCCACGGGAACGAATGGCTCCCGAACGGGGCGGACGAGCGCGGCCTTCACTACGGCCCTCCCAGTAGCGCACGAGTTCCTCGGCCTTCTGGGCGAACTCGGTGTACGAATCGTCGACCCGCGCGAGGATCGGTCCACCGCCACCGGCGCCGAAGGAGGAGAGCTTGAACCCACCCTGGACGCCGGCCACCGAACTCAAGGACGAGGTCCTCCGAGCCGCCGAACGCGGCGCTTTCGTCGGCGCCGGGCGACTCGCGCGCTGCGCCTTCGCCTGTTGCTGCGGCTCCGGTCGCTTGGGCTCCGCTTTCGTGGGTCGGGGCGGTGGCGGCGGCGGCTCTTTGCGTGCTTCGGGCTCCTGCGTGAGCTTGAACTTGAACGTGGGCTTGGCGACCGGTTGATCCTTCTTGGTCTCGGGCTGCAGCCACGCAAGCAACAGCAGCAGGGCGAGCGTCACCGCGCTCCCGCCAACCCATGCGGAGACCCAGCGCCGCTGCGGGAGCTGCGGTTGCTCCGCCGTCGAGGCGCGGGTGCTCGGCACGGGGCTCAACATGTTCACGCACCTTCCGTCTTGGTGGCCAAGCTGACTTCCTGCGCGCCGGCGCGCTTGCAAGCGTCGATCACACTGACGATCAACCCAGCCTTGGCACCTTCGTCGGCCACCAACACCACGGTCGCTGTCGGCGCGTCGTTGCGCATGCGGGACACGATGGTTTGGACATTGCTGACATCGACCCGCTTCCCGTTCATGTGGACGGTGCCGGCGCTGCTGATCCCCACCAGGATCAGGTCGCCCTTCTGGTCCTCACCTGTGCTCGCCTGGGGGCGCTTGACCTCGATGCCGGTCTCCTTGATGAAGTTGGTGTTGACCAAGAAGAAGATCAGGAGCAGAAACGTCATGTCGATCAACGGCGCCATGTCTACGGCCGCTTCTTCCATGGCGGACTTGCGTGAGCGACGAAACATGAACAACTCTCTTTCTCAAAAACTCGTGACGGGCAGCTCGCGCTGTCGTTCGTTAGCCAAGCGGTGCGAGGCCACGGAGTCGCATCGACGCCAGGCGAATCTCTTCCTGCTGGGTTTGCCCTCGGCGCGACAGGAAGCCCATGCCGATCACGCCGGGGAGGCCTACCATCAAACCGACATTGGTGGCGATCAACGCGACCGAAATGCCGGCCGAAAGCGCCTTGGGGTCGCCCGTGGACGACACCATCATCGCGCTGAACGTCTGGATCATCCCACTGACTGTGCCGAGCAGACCCAGCAGCGGGGCTGCGCGGGCGAAGGTCGACAGGAGTTGGAAACCGCGTTCGATCCCCTGCTCCTCGTGGAGCAGGGCACGCTCGAGGAACAAATCGAGCGTCTCTGGCTGAGCGCCCAGCAGGTCTTCGAGCATCGCGCGCTCCAAGAAGCGTGAGTACGGGGTCTGATACCGACGGCAGTCGTCAAGGAGGCGACGTTGGTTGTGGCGCGTCGGTTCGTTCACGAACGCCTCGAGGGCACGCCCGATTTGCGCCCGATGAGCGCGCAAGCGTCGGCGGGCCGGCGGGAACACCCAGGTCCACAGCAACCGCGGGTCATAGAGGTACAGCACTCGGTCGACGATCAAGATGCCGATCCCGAGACAAATGACGACCAGCGGAACCATGACGGGCAACGTGCCCTGCTGGAGAACCGAGACCAGTTTTGCGAACAGGTCCACTAGCGCCTCCTCTCCTCCTCGCTCGTGTCGACGGACTCGAGCTCCGCGAGCGGGATCTCCGAGTCGTCAGCGCTCGGGAAACGCTCGTGCCCCTTCGCCTTGGGCATAGGCTTTCCCGCCGGTGCAGACGGGGCGTTGAGCTCAGTGACGGCGACCGTGCGTGAACTGCGAGTCTTCATCGTTGCGTCGTTGCTGGGCGGCGAGGCCGCAGGTGGTCTGTGGGGCACGGGCTCGCGGGCGCACAAGAGGGCGAGCACGACCGACATCGCGCCGGCTTCGAGCCGTCCCAGCGCACTCTCGGCCACCGCTCCGAGCGCGCCTCGAAACAGCAAACAGGGGATGGCCAGGTAGAGGCCGGCTTGGGTCGTGATGAGCGCCACCGAGATTCCGCCGGCCATGTAGCGTGGATCGCTCGTGCCGAACACCGTGACCGCCTGGAAGGTGCCGATCATCCCGCTCACCGTACCCAGGAGGCCCAAGAGCGGCGACACCGCCGCGCACAGGGCGATGAAGCTCAGGCGAGCTTGAAACTTGGGCGCGTGATGCAGGAGTGCCTCCTGCACCGCGTCCTCGATGACGGACCGGTCGCGATCGCGGTGAGCCAGCGCTGACTTCATGACGCCGCCGGCAGCGCCGCCAATGCGGTCGCAATACGCTTCGGCTTCGACGACCTGACCCGCTTCGACGAGCCGCACCACTTTGTCGATCTGCGTGCGCAAGCCGAGCGTGCGTACCAGGAGGATGATCGAACGCTCGAAGACGAGGAGCACTGCCACGATCGCGATGGCGAGCAGCGCCCACATGAACTCGCCCCCCTTCTCGAACCACTCGGCCACGGTGTCCTGGAGTTGGAGGGCCGCGAGTCCCGCCCCGCCGGTCACGTCGATGGGAATCAGACCGCCCTGCTCGGGGTTGCGCACGAGGCTCGCGATCGCAGCTCGCTGTGCCGTAGTGACGCCGGTGTTGTGACCGACGAGTTGCGTGTTGCCTTCGTTCGGCAGGAGGAAACCGGCCTCCCCGGAGACGGGGTCCTCGTAGTAGCCACCGAGGAGTCCGAGCCGAAGCACTTGCACTTCGGCGATCTTGCCATGCCCACCCGCTAGCTGGATTGGAGCGGTGAACGTACTGACATCTTGTGAACCGTCGAGGATGATGTCGAACACGTCGAGCAGTTGATCGAGCAGTACGTCGACCGGCCCGGGGGTCTCGACGCTGGTGCTGTCCTTGAGCTCCCGGGCTTGCGTCAGGAGGTTCGGGTGCTGTGCCCCCAGGAGCGATCCTTGGAATCGCTCGAGCAGGAGCGTTGCCTGGCGCGCGATCTCTTGCCGCAGCGCCGCGGTCTGACCTCGGGGTTGCGTCAGCGCCAGATCGAGCTCCGCGGTTCGCTGCTGCAGGGAATCGCTCTCATCGAGTGCCTTCTCGAGCTCGGCACGCAACTGACTCTCGCGCGCGCGCAGCTGTTCGTTGGCCGCGATCGCGGAGCCGATGGCTTGGCGTCGGGCCTCGCTCTCGGCCGCGAGCCGCGTGCACAGAGTCTCGTAGTCAGCCTTTGCTTGTTCGAGAGCGCTGCGTACGGCCAGAGCCGGGTCGGGTTGCTCGGCTCCCTCGTTCGCCCCGAAGATCGAGCCGCTCGCGCACAGAATGCCGAGGACGACCCAGTGCCATCGCGATCGGAAGGGCGCGCGGGTTCGAGCCGCATGGAAGTCGTGTTGGCGGGTCACTGGTTCGTTCCCTTCCGCTTCGGCAGCGACGGAATGCGCAAGTCGACCAGCGCTGGGGTCCGCCGCCGGGCCAAGATGTCCAAGGCGCGCTCATAGCCGCTCGCGGCGTCTGGGTACGGAGTCAGACTCTTGACGCCGTCGAGGAGCGCTTCGCCGGCGCGACAGAAGCCAGCCGTACTCCCGCCCTCGTTGGCGAACAGCACCGCGAGCAGACCCCAGCGGAAGGCCCGCACCGACGTTTGCTCGGAGCCGATGCTCAGGGTCAGGCTGCCGGCCTCGACGAGTCGCGCCAGGGACTCCTCGCTGGTTTGCAGGCTCGCGACCGCCTCGAGGTCCTGCGCTGGGGAAACCGAGCCGTCGCTCGAACCCTTGGTCTCCAGTCGCGCCAGGATCGACTGAACCAGATCCATGCGCTCGACCTGTTGCCAGGGAATGCTCGCACTCACCTGCGCGCGCACGCGCTGAGCGTACTCTCGCATGCGACGGCGCAGCTGCTCCGCCTCCCCGGCGAGCTGGTCGCGCTCCGCCGCGAGTCGGGCGTGTTCACGCTCGCGGGTCACCTGGGCTTCCTTGCGTTTGGAGAGTTCCTTTTCGAGGGCGGCGACAGCCCGTTCCAGTGCTTTGCGCTCGGAGGCGAGTTCCTCGAGGCGTTGGTCGTCGCTGCGGCGCTGCTCGAGATCGCTGGTGAGCCGGGTTCGGCGATCGTGCTCGACTTGGCGTAGCTCGTCGAAGATCTCGCTGGTGCGAAGTCCTTCGTCGGGAGAGAGGCCGTCAACCGGAGGACTCTGGGCAGCCGCACTCCAAGCAAGGAGGGAGACGGTCGCGCCCGCTAGCCACGCGGCCAGCCGGCAGCGGAGGCTTCGTTCGTGTTCTCGCCGGAAAGTCATGCTCCCTCGCTTCCTAATCTTCGTAGCCGAACAGGCGGAAGTGCCCGTCGAGCTCCATGAGTGAGCCCATCTTGTCGATCTCGAACTCCTTCTCGGCCGCCGGATCGAACACAGTGATGGTGATCTTGTCCCAGACCAAGTAGCGGCCAAAGTCGCGCACGCCGAGGGGTTCGACTTTGCGAAACACCAAGTCCTTCCGGCCGTAGTCGATCATCAGGCGCCGCATTCCCTTGGCCGAGCTCATTTGCGCCATCTCCCAGATGAACTGGAGCGCATCTGGACGGTCAGGGGCGTACCGCGGCGAGTGTGGATACCAGACGTTCTTGAAGATCTCCTCCGGCATCCGAATCGCCGCGAGCTTCTTCGAGTCGTACGTGTTGAGCCCTTCGACCACCGCGCGCGCCAGGTCTTCGGGCGAGGCGAACCAATCCGTGAAATCAACTTCGTAGTGGGCTGCGGGGCTGCCGGTCGGCACGGTGGCTGCAGGTTCGGCCCCCGCAGCTACCGAGGCCAATGCGGGCTCGGTCGGGGCGGGTCCGCCCGCAGCGGTGAGCTCCGTCGGTGTCTCACTGGGAGCCGTCGCCGCCGTTCCCGATCGAGGCTCGCTCGGCGCGCTCGGCTCCGTCGGATTCTGGCACGAGGTCAGCGCGAGCCAACAGCAAGCGAAGCACCAGCGATTTGCAATGCGGTAAGAGATGCTCATGGTCGTTCCCTGTCTAGATCTGCGCTCGTCATCCAATCCACTGCGCGCGCTTTGTCGTCGGTCGCGCGTGGTCCGTCGCCTCTGGGTGCACGTCAAAAGCTGATCGAGTACGAAAGCCCGACGGAGATGCCCTTGCGGTACTTGCGGGTGTTGTATCCGTTCTGTTCGAAGCGAAAGTCGTCGTCCAGGATGTTCTCCACGGTGAGCCCAATCGAGCCGTTTCCTACGTTCTGGGAGAGCGTGAAGTCCAGGCTGTAGCGAGGTTGCTCGATCTCGTCGTCGACGCCTTGCGACCCCACGCCGCTGACGCTGGGCCCAAAGGTGCTCAGGAGCACGGCCCACGACAGCCCGAGGGCGTCGGACTCGTAGAAGAGACCGGCGTTCCAGGTGTACTCGGGTTGGCCCTCGAGGGGGCGCTTGTCGTTCGTTTGGACGAACAGCGGGTTGTCGCTCACGGTGACTTCGGAGTCGATCAACGCGTAGTTGGTCTTGAGCGCGAAGTTCGCGAGGTACTTCGGTGAGATGAACCCCAAACCCTTGCGGAGTTCGAACTCGAATCCGAGAACCTCCGCCTCTTCGGCGTTGTCCCAGGTAGTGATCGCATCCGATGCGGTCGGAATGATGACCTTCTCGATCGGCTCCTTGAACTCCTTGTAGAAGGCGCTCACGGAGTAGAGGTCGCCGGCCACCGGGAACCACTCCCAGCGCAGGTCGTAGCTCGTGATGAGGGCGCGATCGAGATCGGGATTCCCGCGGGCGGCAAAACCTCCGGCTTGGTCGCGGAACTGAAAGGGTGACAGCTCACGGAACTCGGGTCGCGAGACGGTGCGGCTTGCTCCCACGCGCACCTGCATTTGTTCGTACACCTCGAAGGCCACGTTGATCACGGGCATGAGATCGACTTCGTCGATCCGCGCTTCGGCCGCCGTGGCAGTGTTCGAGAACGGGTCCACGGTACTGACCTTCTGATCCGAATCCTCGGCGCGAACCCCGCCGTGCAGCCGCACTCGTGGGTGCACCCGGAAGGACACCAGACCGTAGATGGAGTTCAGCTCCTGGGTGCCCTCGTAGGCGTCCTGAGGCCGGGTGAACTCGGTCAGCTCGAAACCGTCCGGATTGATGTTGTCCGGCGCGAAGAGCTGCTCCGGGGGCAGCGTCAGGTCGATCGGGTCGCCATTCACATCGGTTGGCGTGTTCGAGGGTACGAACCGGAAACGGCGGGCCTCGAACTCGCGATCGCGATCGACCAGCGAGATTCCCAGTTGAATGCGCTGGGAGGGGTTGAGTTCGTCGGGGTCTTGGTCGGGGTCGTCGATGCCGAGTGGGTTGAACGGAATCGACAGGTCGAGAGCCAGATCGGTTACGGTCTCCTCCTGATAGAGGAAATCACGACTGCCGCTCTCGAAGACGTCGCGGAAGGTGAAATCACCATTGAGTTCTTCGGTGTACTGGATCTGGCGGCGGTCCGGGACGTCCCGCTCGGTCAGTGCATAAGCTGCGTGCCACCGCAAGAAGAGGTCGCCGATCAGCAGGTGTTCGCCGAATAGCTGCGATGTCAGGATCGAGCGTTCGACGTACTGAAACTGCTCGACTCGCACGTCGGTGTTGAGACCGGTGTCAAATCCGGTCTGTTGGCGCACGCGGTCCGATGAAGAGCGAGAGTAGAAGTTGCGGATGCCGATACTCTGGGCTGGATTGAGCTCGAGCGTCAGGTTGAGGAGGCCGCTGAGCTCCGCCTGGAACGTCGAAGTGTCGAGGTTGAAGGCATTCTGGGTCGACATGCCGCTGTTGATGACGCGCAGGACTTCTTCGTCGTCGACCCGCTGGAACTTGTTGGACCAGTTGACCGCCGAGACTACACCCAGGGTGCCGAGGTCGCCCGCACCGAAGCGGTCTCCGTAGCTGATCGAGAGCTTGTGGTCTGGGCGGGCGGTGACGCGTTCGCTTTCCCAAATGTTGTCGAAGTCGAGACCGATCGAACGGATCGTATCGGCGGTAAGGCCCATCTGGCCGACACCCACCTTCGAGGACGGGACCAAGCCGGGAAGTTCGCGCGTGCCATCGTCGAACGACCAGTCGTCGGTGCTTCCGCCGTCGTACGTGCGGAAACCGCGGAACGTCGTGCCGTCCTGGTAGTCGGTCGAGAAGCTGATCTTGAAGAAGCCGACCGCAGGTACGCCGGTCGTGTTGACCTGAACACAGCCGCCGGCGAATTCGCCGGGTAGGTCTGGACTGTACCCCTTGGTGATCTCCAGGCGTTCAATGAGGTTTGCCGGGAACAGGTCGAGCGGCACCACCCGACGCTCTGGCTCGGGAGAGGGGACTTGGCGGTTGTCCACGAGCGTCAGGCTGTAGCGACCGCCGAGGCCTCGAACGACCACGAACTTGCCGTCCACGACGCTGACTCCCGGAGTCTTCGCGGCGCCGGCGGCCGCGTTCGACACGTTCTGCGCCGCCATCTCTTGTCGACCGATGATGTCCTTCGTCGTGGCCGCGCGTGCGCGTTGCACGATGCCACCACGCTCCGAGTCGGCCGCGAGCTTGCCGATCTTCACCAAGGTCTGCACGGTGGCCGGGAGCAGTCGAACCTCGAGAGTGGCGTCGGCGCCCGCGGTAACCGTGGTGGACTTGAACTCGGTGGCGTAGCCGGCGAGTGCGATGGTCACTCGATGTTCGCCGCTAGGAAGATCGAGCGCAAACGAGCCGTCGGCGTCGGTGACCGCACGAAGTTCGAGCGCGGCGACGCCGACTTCGACTCCCGGGAGCGGATCACTCGTGCTCGTCAGGACCCGTCCAACGAGGCGCCCGGTCGCCGGCGGGGACTGCGCAGCGACCGGTTCCAGTGCGAGCGCGCTCAGCAGCACGATCGCCAGAAGGGATGAGAGTACGACGGCAGCGCGGTCCAGGGCGACTCGAGCCCGGACCTGACCGGTCGGCCAGGGATCTTTCATCACGCCTTCTTGCGGATTCACTGCCGGGGCTGTTCGCCGAGCGGCAACACGCGGCCGCTGGGGTCGCCCACCGACCAAACACTCGGGAGAGGAACCCATTCCTCTCGCGGCGGGCTGCGCCCGTCATAGGTGTCTGCTTCACCCCGTCGGCCCGAATGAAGCGAAGCTGTGAATGATCGGGAGCCCCTACGCGCCGCAAACCGCGGCGCGACCAGCGTCCTGGTAAGCGGCAGCCCGTTCGGCTCGACGCAGAGGGCATTTGCAGACGCAGGGGTTGCTTCGCCGGGCGCCGCCCAATGACTCGGGCAAGATCCTTGCGCCCGAATGTGAAGAATCGGTAAGCGTTTCGTAGGGCTTCTCGTCCGCGGTATGCCGGTGGGGATGCCTTCCCGGGCCACACGCAGCCGGTGGGCAAGGGCGCGTGCCGCGATCTCTCACAGAGTCTTCAAACTCACTTCACCAATCTTTGGACACTTTCCACTCCCAGGGCGTGCTTCGGGCCTGGTGAGCTGGGTTCACGTTCCGAGCCACTTTCGCTTCGACCAAGCGGCGTCCCCCAGCTTCGCCCCCGCACGGGTTGGTCACCTGCAAATCGAACCGAGGGGTTTGGCCGGAAAGGAGGGCGCAGGCATCTACGACCCGGGCTGACTGAAATACGGAAAGTGTTCCCGTCCGAAGGGGCGGGGGCCATTCCTTGGGATTCGACTTCGCAACCACGTCTCGAAAGGACGACATTCATGCGTAAGCTTCTCGCTCTCGCGCTGGTGGTGGGTTTCACCGCTCCGGCGCTCGGCACGGACATCAGCCGCAACTCGCACTTCCAGCGGGGCGACACCAACCAAGATTTCCAGATCAACATTGGTGACGCGATCAACCTGCTGTCCTTTCTGTTCCCGCCCGCCGGTGGCGGTCCCGTCCTCGAGTGCCAGGACGCCGCGGACGTGAACGACGATGGCAACCTGAACATCGCCGACGCCGTCTCGCTGCTGGCCTTCCTGTTCTCGGGTGCTGCCGCTCCTCCCGCTCCGTTCACCTACTACGGCGCTGACCCCACGCTCGACGCCCTCGGCTGCAAGACCATCCCGGGTCCGGTCGCTCCGGCGAGCCACATCGTGGGTGGCGGCACCGGCCTGGTGACGGCCAACACCGTCCTCACCAACGACCGCACGTGGCTGATCGACGGCCTCACCTTCGTCGAGCCGGGCGTCACGCTCACGATCGAGCCGGGCACGACCATCGTCGGCAACAGCACCTCGGTGACGCCGTCGGTTCTGACCTTCCGTCGCGGCGACATCACGATGACCACGAACACCCCGAACGCGATGGCCAACTTCATGGGCCAGGTCAACGCGCCGGTGGTCTTCACCAGCGAACTGCGCGCCGGCCGCCGGGCCCCTGGTAACTGGGGCGGCGTCGTGTTCCTCGGTCGTGCGAAGAACAACATCGTCGACAACGGCGGCGAGGGCGAGGTCGAGGGCTTGACCGGCGAGTTCTTCGGCGGCGGTCCGGGCAACCTGTTCGCGAACGACAACTCGGGTTCGATTCGTTTCACCCGCGTCGAGTTCGGCGGCTTCGAGCTGAGCCCGAACAACGAGATCAACTCGATCACGTTGGCCGCGGTCGGCTCGGCCACGACCTTCGACCACGTGCAAGTCAAGCGCAACCTCGACGACGGCTTCGAGTGGTTCGGTGGCGATGTCAATGGCAAGTTCCTGATTGCCTCGTTCATCGACGACGACGATGTCGACTACTCGTTCGGCTACTGCGGTAAGCTCCAGTTCGTCGTGAGCCACAAGGCGAGCAGCACGAGCGACAACGGCATCGAGGCGGACAACACCGAGTCGAACTTCACGAACGTCCCGAAGACCAACCCGCTGATCGCGAACATCAGCCTCATCGGTCGCGCGCACGCGGCCGACGGCACCTTCTCTTCGGCTTCGTCTGACGTCGGCATGCTCCAGCGTCGTGGCGTGAACGGCAACGTGTTCAACTGGATCGTCAGCAACTGGGAGCGTGGCCTGCAGGTCACCCAGCAGGAGACCTGCGATGGCATGGGCGCTACGGCCCTCGGTGCTGCGCCGGCCGCGTCCGCGAACCTGATCAACGACTGGGGCCTCGAGGCCCGCGACGTGATCGTCGAGGACATCGTCTGCACCGCGCCCGGTGGTGCGACGAGCTTCTGGTTCGGCCTCATGTCGAACAACGTCTGCATTGGTGGCGGCGTCGATTCGGCCCGCAGCCCGGTCGTGAGCGCCGAGTTCGATGCGACGGCGATCGGCTACGACTTCCGGACCAAGACCAACGCTGCGTTGACCGCGCTCAACCCGGCGATCGTGTTCCCGGCGCCGGACCCGGCGGCCATCGATCCGTTCTTCACGTCCGCTCCGTACTACGGCGCGGTCGATCCGAACGCGACCGCGGCTAGCGCTTGGACGGCTCAGCTCTGGACCGACTACACCTCCAACTAGGTCGTAGTCCTTTCGGCGATCCGAGTGGGCGGCGGCCTCCCATCACTCGAGGGAGGGCGCCGCCCTTTTCTCTTCTTCAGCCCTGTCGCGTTGCCGCTCGCGAAGGGCGCTGGCATCGCACGCGGCCCAGTTCGCAACTGCATTTCTCGAGCACGGCTCTCGAACCCTGGTCGACGAGGGATCTTCACCGCGAATCCGCCAAAAAGAGGAGTTTCGAACCCGTCGCTTCCCGGTACACTTGCGCCGCCGGCTGGCTCCCGGTGTTCTTGGGTCTGCAGGGATCTGGAGTTTTGTCTGGATCCGACTGGGTTGTCTGAATCTGTTTGGGTTACCGGTGGACTCGGTCGTTGGGGTGTTTTTCCCGATCACGACCGAGTGAGTCCTTCCTCCCCATTGCCGATTCGAGGGCGTCCGCGCGCGGGTTTCGCGGGGACGTCGCGCGGTGGTGATGTGGATACAATCCTTGGTGAGCGGAGCCGACAGGAACGGAGCATGCGGCCGAACCCTCCTTCACGGCCGCGAGCGGTGCTCTCGCAATCGTCGGGTATCCGAGGAGAACTGAATGGCGACCGCAAAGGCGCACCAGCGTCCGAGTCTCGATGAGTTCGTTCGATCCTTGTGTCCTGGCATCCACCGTGAAGTGGGCGAACCGCCGTACCATTGCGGTGACTTTCTAGATGGGCCGCACGCGCTGGCCGAACTGCTTCCCGATGGCTTCGAGGAGCGGACGGAGTGGGCCGACGGCCTCGAGCGTCGCATCTGGGTCAGTCGAACCCATCGGTCCATTGTGACTTGCTGCGGCACTCTACTGACCGTCGAGCGGTTCGAGCGCAAGGACTCGTTCGAAGCCCAACTCCGGGTGTGCGAGGAGTTCTACCGATAGGGGCGCGTCGCGCCTCGACGGGTCGCGCCTCGGCTCGCCGCGTCACGCGTGGCCGCGCAGCCGTCGGCGCACTCGTGGCGTTCGGTGGTGTCTTCGTGCTCGCCGGCGTCGGCTGTGCACTGGCTCCGTTGCCGAGTTCCGCGCCGCTGACCGTGCGCAACCAACACCCGGCACAGCTGACCGCGCTCCTGCCGGGGGGGCGTCCCGTGAGGGCCGAGCGGCCGCTCGCCGGGGTGGCTGCGGCGAGTCTCTCGTGGTCCAACCTCTGGGTGTTGTCGGACGACGGGCGCGATCGGGTCTTCTACGACGCCGAACTCCTCACGGCTACGTTCGGGGCCCGGGTCGGCTTGCTTCCCGGCGTCGACCTGGAATTCCGTGTCCCGGTGCTCCACGCCGGTGGCGGGGCTCTCGACTCGTGGATCGAGTCCTACCACCGGTTGCTCGGCAGCCCCAACAGTCAGCGCAGCGATCACCCCCGGAACCGGTTCCGCGTGGACGCGAGCCGTGCCCAGGCCGGCGGGGGCTTCGCGACCGCGTACCGCCTCGACAGCGGAGGGGTGCGGCTCGGCGACATCCCACTGATCGTGACTTGGTTCCTCTTCGAGTCGACGCGCGCCAGGGCTTTGTCGGTCGGGATTCGGGGTGGCCTCGAGTTGCCGACCGGGCAAGAATCCGCGGGCTTGGGGAACGGAGGCGTCGACTCGAGTTTGGGGTGCGTCGCCGGCTTCGAGTGCGGCCCCTGGGCGGCGTTCGCGTGGGCGGACCACACTTGGCTGCACCGAGCCAGGCGGGCCGAACTCGCGGGGTTGAGTTACCCTGGGCTCTACTCGGCAGGGGTCGGGGCCGAACTCGGGTTCGCGGGCGGGTGGAGCCTGGTCGCGCAGCTTCAGTGGGAGCAATCGGTGTTGCGCCGCCTCGATCAGGAGAACGCTCGCCGGGGCCATTTGCTCGCGTGGTTTGGCGCGCGGGCTCGTTTGTCCGAACGTTTGTCCGCCGAGTTCGCCGTCGGCGAGGACTTGAGCCCGAGCACAGCCCCGGACATCACCGTGACCTCCGGTTTGGCTTGGCGCTTTTGAGGAATTCAGCCATTCCGCGGGCGAGGCGTGCCGCGGGTGCGTCGCCAACCGCCCGTCGCGGGTCGCTACAGCTGTTCGTGTCCGCTACACTGGGGGCTCGCGGCCGCGGTGTCGACGCGCGAGTCGATCTCGTTGACCGCGTCGTAAGTCATTGAATCAAGGTCGTTTGTAGCGAGTTTTCGCGGGCGGTAGCGCGCCCTGGTTCCCGAGCGATTGGCCCGCCCTTTGCCCTTTTGAAGGCGCCATGAAGAAATCCACCTTCGAGCTGCCGCTCCCGCGAACCCCTAAGAACCCCCGGTGCGATCGCATCCCACCCCCCCGCGACGAACGTGGCATCGCACTGTTCGTGGTCATGGTGTTGGTGGTGGTGCTCTCGATCGTGATCTCCCAGCTCGTGTTCACGGCCGCCGTCGAGAAGGAGATCGCGGAGAACCGCAAGGGCTTTCTCGAACAGTCGTACGCGATGCAGTCCATCGCGCGGGACGTGATCGTGCGCGTTCATGCCGACTGGATGCACGATCTCGAGGGTGCGTCCGGTTCGACCGGCGCGGGAGGCGCCGACCCGCTGGCCGGGCTCGACGGTCTCCAAGGGACGATCCCGAGCGGACAAGCTCCGGGGGGCGCAGCGGCCGACGCGGATTCGACGCCAGTCGACACGCGTCACGAGCGCGATTGGGCCCATCCCTACCAGCAGAACCTCAACGAGGTCGACTTCATGGTGCGCATCCAAGACGGCGAGGGTCGGTTGGACCTGAATCAGATTTTCTGGTACGTCGCCGTGGATGAGGAAGACAACCGGTCCACCGAGGGTACGACGAGCATCGACGAGGAGCCCGAGCCGCCGGCCGCCGACGGCGAAGGCGACGCGCCCGAGGACGAGCAGGAAGAACTCCAGGGGGACTACGGCGACCCGTCCGAAGCGCGGATCGACCTGACTCGCGCCATGCTGGCGCGGTTGGTCGAGGCGACGATTGCCCACAACCAAGACCTTGGGTTCTACTACGATGAGGTCCCGAACCCGGAAACCGTTGCCAGTGACATCGTCAGGTTCCTTCAGGACTACTGGGCGGACGACGCCGCGCGCAGGATCTTGCGAGTCGAGTGTTTGCGTGTAGTCGTCGGTGCGGAGCTCTTCGACGGGCCGCGAGATCCCGCCGAAGACGAGGACGAGGACGGAATCCCGTCCGGCGATGACGCGGGGTTCGACCGCGACGGCGGCTTCGGGCTCGGTGGGTCCGGATTCGACGGCCTCGAACTCGGTGGCCTGGACGCACTTTCCGAGGTCTCCGGCTACCGACAGGTCGACACCGGGGTGGAGGAGATCGAGCGGCCGCTCGGGTTGGGCGAGCTGTTCACGGCCCACGCCCAGGTTCAGGACGAGAAACCCGGTACGGGACGGAAGTGGCCCGCACTGAATCTCAACACGTGCCGGCCGGAAGTGCTGATGGCGCTCATGGTCGTCTCATTCGAAGAGTTCGACGAGGCTCTCGACGTTGCGCT
The DNA here is from genome assembly GCA_050246115.1 of Planctomycetota bacterium. GTDB lineage: Bacteria > Planctomycetota > UBA8108 > UBA1146 > JAJFFE01 > JBFWWP01. The sequence goes on along the minus strand of JBFWWP010000018.1, from coordinate 91,633 downwards.
CCAGATCAACGACTATCTGAACTCGCTGCCCGTGGAAGAGGAAGACGACCCGTCCAGTCCGCCTTTGGGGACGACGCCCGACGACTCGACCACAGCCGATGAAGCCACTGAGGAGGCCGAGCCGGAACTCAACTACTTCACTCAGTTTGCGGATCTAGAGCAAGTGAACGAGGAGGAGTGGGTGTCCGACACGGAAGAACTCGCCGGCGAAGAGACGAGCGTGTTCAACCGCTTGAAGCACGATCTCGAGAATTGCGCGGTCTTCAAGAGCACCTTCTTCACCGCCTATATCCAAGGCACCCAAGGGGGGCTGGGGCGGAGGCGGCCGATCGAGGGAGAACTGGTCGTCAAGCGCGAGGAGGCCGACGATCGCAAGTGGGTTCGGGTCCTGTACTGGCGGGAGAACCTGAAGCCGTGACAGAAGCTCTTGCAGTGGGTGGCTCTTGCAGCGGGTGGCTCTTGCAGTGGGTCCGCCCGCTGCGACGGGTAGCTCCATCTTGCAGGCGCTAGAACGAGCGTACGGAGAGACGAGTCATGCCGAGAATCAGCATCGTGGCCCTTCGATGGCTTCTGGTCTTCGTCAACCTGGGTGTTCTCGGGTTGGTCATGTCGAAGTCGTACGGTTTCTTTCAAGGTGGGGCCGATGAACTGCGGACCCCGCTGCCCGAGATCGCATCGGTTGCCGTGCCGCCTCCGCAGCAGGGAGGGGAGCGAGTCGACGTCTCCCAACTCACCGCCGCACTCGGGCGGAAGCCACCGGTCGTTCTCACGCAGCCGCCGCCCGCGCCCGTGAAGGCGCCGGAAGAGCAGGAGAAGTTCGGCGGCCCCCTGTCCAAGTGGGCGATCTCGTCGGTCATGACGAACCCGACGACCGGCGATGTCTACGCGAGTTTGGTGGAGGCGCAGTCCCAAGAGACGGGTTTGCCGGCCGCCAATGTCCGACAGCCGACTGCGAATCGGCGTGGCCGCCCTATCCAGCAGCCTTCTCGCAACACTCGGATGCGTGCTGGGAGGCCCCCCCAGACCGCCGTCAAAGGCGAGTTCGTGCAGGTCGGAGACGTGCTCGACGAGAGCACCAGCCCGAGCACGATCACCGAGATCACGGTCGAGCCCCCGACCGTCAAGTATCGCAACGAAGGAGTGATCTACACGCTCGACCAAGTGATCGAGCTCCCCGAGGTGCAGATCGAGGAAACACACGACTCGAACGGCAAGCTCGTATCGCTCACTCTCGTGGGTAAGGAGCTCGACGCTGAGGCGGCGGCGGAGAATCGCGCGGCGATGGACCGCGGGCGCGAGGGCAGCATTTCGACGGCCGCCGAGAACGAGAAGTCCGCGGCGAGCCCGCCACCGGGTAAGGGCGGTCTCTCGGAGGATCGAGCCGGCAAGGTCGAGCAGGCCCAGCAGCCGGAACGCGCCGTGCCGTCGAAGGTTGCCCGCGACCGAGTTGCTGCCGACAACGACGCTCGACAGCTCAAGGAACTGCTGCAAAAGCTCGAGGCTGAAACCGATCCCGAGAAGCGTGCGGAAATGAAGCGAGAATTGAAGGAGTCAGGGTCCGATGAAGACAAGAACTAGTCGGCCCTGCGCCCTTGTCCGCAGCCCGCGGGAAAGGGATGACCGTTGACACGCGTCGCAGGACTCGAAGTCGATCGTACCCGTCTGCGCATGGCCATCTTCGAGGGGAGTCCCAAGAAGTATGCCCTCGTCGATTTCTTGGAGGCAGAGATCGCAGCCGGTTCGGAGGACGAACGGCGCGAGGTCTTGACCGGTGTCCTCACCGACATCCTTTCGCGCAAAGAGAACCAGGGGCTCGAGGTCGTTACGGGCATCGATGCCCGCAGCGTCATGCTGCGCGAGATCACGGTTCCCTACGTGAAGGCCGAGGTCATTGCGAAGACCATTCGGTACGAAGCCGAAGGGCACTTGCACTCGAAGTCGATCGACGACGTCGTCGTCGAGTATCTGAAGTGTGGTGAAACCGACTCGAGCAGTCGGTTGGTCATCTGCGCGGCCGAGAAATCGCTGATCCGTAGGCACCTCGAGGAACTCAAGGGAGTCGGCATCGATCCGATCGCGATCGAGCTGGACGCGACCGGGCTCGCCACGGCCTTTGCAAACACTCCGCTGTTCAGTGGTCAGCAGAACGTACTCCTGCTCGAGATCGAGCCGGACTGTTCGCGCATGGTCTTCATCGAAAAGGACAAGGTCGCGAAGATCCGATCGGTGTGGGGACGGGCCGCCGGAATCGCCCGCGCCGATCGCCTGTTGGCCGCGACTCCCGAGGTCACGGCCGGGCACGCCGCCCTCGGTGGATCGCGCGACGACGGTCCGAGCCATCTCGAAGAGCGGTTCCGCGAGATCGAGCGATCGCTCATCGATCTGGACCAACTCGGGGGCGACGGCGTGGACTCGGAGGATCTACCCATCGCCGTGGTGTCGGACGAGGAGTATGCGCGGCTCACCGGGCGAGCGGACGTGGGGGACGCTTTCACTGACAAGCCGCGCGGGACCGGGGGCGACCCGGTGCCAACCCGCGGCGAGGCGTCGGCGGCGCTCGTCGTGGCACGGGACGAATCGGATCCGCTCGAGCGCCTGTTCACCGAGATCGAGCGTACGTTTGCGGCGTACGTGCTGGCCAGCCCGATCGACCTGATCGTGGTCACGGGTTCGCGCGTCCATGAACTCAACGCAGTCGATCGCCTCGCGGAGCGCTTTGAGGTCGACGTCGTGCCGTTCGACATTGGCGACTCGTTCCCGGTCGAATGGCAGGGGGATCGGCAGTCACTGAATCGAACCGGCGCGATTGCCTGCGGCTTGGGGCTACGTGCGCTGGGCAAAGGCTTCACGTCGTTCGACCTTCGCCAGGACGAGTTCAAGTTCGAACGACGCTTCGCCAAGCTGATGCCGTCGCTGGCCTTGCTGTCGGTGCTGTTGGCGGCGTTCACGTTTCTGTGGGCGTTCCAGAACTTCTACGAAGAGAAGCGCCTCGGGCGCGAAGTCGGAGCGCTCCAGGAACGGCAGGCCCGTCTCTTCGAGACCTTCTTCGACAAGAAGCCGCTGAACAAGGGGGTATTGGAAGAGGCCAAGCGCGCGCTCAAGACCTTGCGCGGCCCGGGGGCCGAAGCCAAGGTCGGAACGCGAACTCAGTTCAAGAACTATCTCGATCCGTTGGAGATGTTCAACGACATCGCGAACTGCGTTAGCCTCGCGAAGCCGCCGGTCTATCCGCGGTGGGAGCGCATCGACTTCAACACCGAAGTGGACAAGGGGAAATCCAAGATCACAGTGTTCTTGAAGTCCCAGGACGATGTCGTGGCGTTCGAGTCCGCGCTCAAGGGCAAGTCAGCACTGTTCGACGTGACCGTGAACTCGAAGACCTCCAAAGATGAGGTTGAGGTGAGTGTCGAGCTGGAGCTGAAGAAGAAGGTCATCGAAGAACGAGGCACGCGAGGAAAGTAATGGCCAAAGACAGCGGTGGCAAAGCCAACGACTTCCTGGAGATTCTCATGCTGACCGGCTTCTTCTGCGCCGTGTTCTTCGGCTGCTGGGGGGGGTACCTGCAGTTCGCGAAGAGTGGCGAGCGTGAGCGAAGAGATCTCGAGAATCAACGCACCAGCGACCTAGTGAAGCTGCTCAAGGAGCCGGCGAGCGTGCAGACCAAGCACGACTTCATGCGCCGCCAGCAGAGCCAGCGCGGCGGCAACATGCGAGCGGACGTCACCGAGGTGCTCGATGCAATGCCGAGGAATAACGTGCCGGCGATCGAGCGATTCACCGAGCGCGGCGCAGGCGGACCGACCATCCCGGGTGTGGAAAAGCAGGAGTACAAGTGTGAGTTCCAGACCGGCGGGACTTTGGGCTCCTACTTGAGCTTCCTGGGCCGCCTGAAACAGTCGAAGCCCCACATCGACGTGACCCGCCTCGAGATGGCTCGGAAGACGGCGCGGGGTGCAGACGATTCGGCGGGCGCCGACTCCTGGGACGTTTCGGTGCAGTTGCTCGCGCTGGTCGCGAAAGATCCCCCGGAGGCTGCCAAGGCCCCGTGACGACCGTCGGTGTCGCCGACACCCCGTTGCGCTTTCCGCCACGCACCCCGGACGGTGCCTCGTGGTCGGCGCGAACACCGCCCGATCCGCGCGCGACACGCGACACGCGGAAAGCGTGCTCGACTTGCCCGCCAGGGCTGCGCGTTCCGCTCAGCCGCAGACGATCACTGCGAGAGATCGAACCGCTCGACGACCGGATCTCTGGCGCCGCGCCCGCCAATCAGCAGCCACCCTTCGTCGAGCGTCGGAGCGACCTGCGCACCCTCCCGAGGGGCCAGCAGGCTTGCGCAGATGGGCGCGAAGTCGCTGTGAGCCGCGTCGAACAGTTCGGCCCGATTCGATGGTGCGCCGTCCTCGGCGCCGCCGGCGACGAGGACGTTGCCGTCGGGAAGGAGTACCGCCGTGATCGAATGCCGCTCGGCTGCGAGAGACCCGGCTGCCTGCCACTCCACCGTGGGCGGAGCCTCATCGAGGAACACCCTCAATCGATGGGCCCCGCGGCATTCGCGCGCTGCAGCTGCCCCTCCGCGCGGCGACACTTGTGTCCCGCCGACCAGCAGGAACTCCGGAGCCTCTGCCTGCGGGGTCAAGTTCACCAGCCGGTGTCCTCTGCGTGGCGTCGGCGGATCGCCACTCGAGGCACGTCTGGCGAGGATCGTCGACGTCTGCTCGTGGAGCGAGAACAACTCTGGCTGTCCCAGGATGCTGTCCGTTGGGTTCACCAGTTGCGGGGGTAGCTCGACCTGATCCAGACCCCGGAGATTGCTCGTGCCCCAGCCTCCGTACAAGAAGACGAAGTACTCGCCTTGCGAGACGAGAAGGCAGGAGTCATGGAACTCGCGGGCGTACTGCAAGGTGCCGAGCTTCTGGGCCTTGGCGGAGACCTGAGGCTCCTCCTGCTCCGTCGACCAGCTCACGCGGATGACGACTTCCTCGACCCGGGCGTTGAGCTCTTGACTGATCTGGCCGCCGACGAGCACCAGGCGATCGAGGTAGCCGTGCGCGGTGTGGAAGAACCGCGGCGTGAGGTGCTGTACGTAGTCACCGTCATAGACGGGCAAGACCAGAACCCCTCCCGGTGCGTAGGGAAGCACGACTTCGAGGTCGCGCAGCGCCTTGTGACCGTCGAAGCCCCCGGCCACGAGGATGAAGTCGTCTGCGGTCTGCGCCACGCCGTCGGCACCGTAGAAGTAGTTCGCGGTGTGTCCGTATCGGGCTTGCTTGAGGGACACCGGACCCAGCCAAGATCCGTCTCCGTCGTGGACCCAGAGTTCGTCCGACGGGTTGAGTCCGCGCTCGTCCTCGACGAGTCCGCCGATCAGGATGAGTTGTCCGTCGGGTAGACCGGTCACCGTGTGCAGCTCGATCTGGCGGGGGCGCGGTCCAATCGTCCCGGAGCGGATGAAGGGTTCGCACGGCTCCGCGGTACCGAGGTCGACGAACTCGTGACTCGCAACGCCGACGCCGAAGCGATCCTCGATGGCAAAGTTGGCGCGAATGCGGGTGCCTTGTACCGCCAGTCCGCTGGGAGCGTCGGGTTGGTTGATGAGGCGATGGTCGAAGTCGCCGAGGATGGTCAGGCGGGGATGCGATCCCAGGGTCAGCCAGACCGCGGCCTCTTCGTCCGCAGCGCGGAGTCGCGTTGGGCGGGTGCCATCGTCCAAGCGATCCGATCGGATCGGCAGACGGAGCAGGCTCGGCGGCGCCACGGCTCCCGCGAGTTTGACCGAATCCGCGATGCGCACGGGGCGATCGAAGGTCAGCTCGAGGTCGTCGCCCTCGGTGACCGCGTGATTGCGGTCGCGATCGACCCAGTCCGCGCGGAGCAGCAGCCCCGGAGTGGGAACGCTCAGTGCCAAGTCGACGACCGGGGATTGGCCTCGCAGCCGCGCGCCGCTCTCGTCCACGATCGCGATGCGGTCGAAGTCGAGGAGCAGTCCTGTCGCACCGTCGTCCGCGCCATGCACCCCCACGGCCGTGAACTCCGCGGTCCCGAGCCCCAAGATGACCCGCAGTTGGGTCTCCGACTCTCCCGGTTCGACGCGGTACGACCCGAGCTGTGCGCGCTCTGCTGGAGCCAAGTGGACGCCGATCGTACTCCCATCACCGGCCAAACCCACCGGGGCGGAGAAGGTGAGAACGATCGATTCGCCGACCTGCGGGACGCCGTCGTGGTTCTCGTCCGCGAAGCGCGCGGCGACCAGCGTCGGGGTCGGGTCTCGCGGCTGACAGGCGACGTTTCCCAGGGAAGTCAGCGCGAGGCAAGCCGCGACGATGGCGTCGCGGAGTCGGGGACCGCCAGCCGAGCGGGTTGGGGGGGAGCCTGCTTCTGCGCTGCACATGAGGCGTGCCCCGTCAACTATTACTCTATTACTCGGGCTCGCGGCCCGGGAGCGAAGGACGTTCCGACTCACCGCACTGCCGCCGATCACGGCCGACGGCTCCATGAAGCCGCGAATCGTCAACCTTCTTCGTTCATGCGGCGCAGCGCACGCTCCGCGTCGAAACGGACACGATCGTGCGTATCTTCCTTCGCGGTCTTCTCGAGGATGCGGCGAGCCGAGTCCCCGCCGATCTTGCTCACAGCACTGACCGCGGACATTCGATCCACGTGATCTTGGTCGGTCTGCAGGATTCGCTCGAGGCTCGGCAAGGAGTTCACATCGCGGATGCCACCGAGCGCTCCGATCATCGCCTGCCGCACGAACGGGTGCCGTTCGGTCTCGAGGGCTCGCTCGATGTCTCCCGCCGCGTTCAGATCCTTGGACTTGGTCAGCGCCTGGGCCGCGTTCACTCGCACCTTGGTAGTCGTGTCCTCGCGCAGCAAGCGGATCAGGGTGGGTACCGCTCGTCTCACGTCGGGGTGATCGCCGAGCGCACGCACGAACCGGGCCCGGTGTTGATGCGGTGCCGAGCGTTCGACGAAGTCGAGGATGACATCGTAGGAGTGAGGGGTTCCGACCTGACCGAGCGCGGTCACGGAGTGAAAAATCTCGCTCTCGTTCTCGAGTTCTTCCATGCGCCAGTAGTGCGCGGCGAGTCCGTCGACTGCGACGTCGGTCCCCATCTTCGCGAGCGCGTAGAGCAAGAATCGGCGGTTCACGAAGTCCGGTTCGGTCCCCAACATCTCGATGAGCAGCGACGCGGCCTCTGGGGAGAGGCTATCGAGATAGTTACGGAGTTCGTCTCGCGCTTGCACGATGGAGAGCGGATTCTCGAGCTTGGAGATGTCCGCGGGCATGCGATCGAAGAAACCTTGGATCGTGGCCCGTACGACATCCAGGTCGGAGGGCAGCGCCTGGCGCTCCGTGGAAGTCGGAAGGGGCGATGGATCTGACGGCTGGGCAGGTTCGCCAGCCAGGCCCGCCCGTGGGTCCGAATCGACGCTGCCGCCCGCTGCATGCGGCGCCCCGGAAGAGAGCGCATCGCCCGGGCCCGAGGTTTCGTCGCGGGTCGCCTGGTAGATCACGGTGCCCAAGAAAGCCAGGGTCAAGAGTACCATGAGAAACGGCATGAGGATCCGGCCCGACTGGGAGAAGACTCCAGCGCTGGTTGCCGGGAAAGTGCGATTCGGGAGAGAGTGGTTCCGAAGAGCTGTGTTCATGGGTTTCTGTTTCAACGGTGAGGTCGCGGGTCCAACTCGCGCTGTGTGCTGTCGGGGCGTGCTGTCTGGGCGTGCTGTCGGGGCGCGTCGAGATGAGGCGCGGCCGGGAGGTCCCCGAAAGCGAACTGGGCGAGGGGCGCCGCCCCCCGCCCAGTTCCCACCTCTTCCGGCGCAATCCCGTTACCCTTGGCTCACCGGCAGCGGTGGCAAAGTCACATTACGGCCCGTTGGCTCCAGGCGGGAGGTAGATCAACCCGCTGTTCGACACCGGCTCACCGCCGAAGAGTTCGAAATCGACGCCGCCGCCGACGATCAGGACGCGATCGTCTTGGGTATCGATGATACCGTCCTCTCCGGGCAGCAGGCTCATCGTGTGGTACACGCTGTCGCTGGGGAGCGCCACGACCGGGCTGAAGTCAGCAAATCCCGCGAAGTCCTCGAGGCCGACGTTCAGGTCTTGTTTCAACCACGTACCCACGACCCCGGACGGAGGATTGGCAGCCGGGTGCGAGTCGATGTCGCGCGCGACCTCTGTGTCATTCGGATCATTCGGGTTGAGGACGTCGTAGAACGGGTCGAACAGCTCGAGTCCCCGCACGTCGTTGCCGACGCACGAGGTCGTGTGGACGTAGACCTGCGGATCGCGCGGGAACAACGTCACGCCGCCACCGGTGACGATCCACGAGCTGAAGAACGCGGTCGAGCCGGCGGGGTCGCCGCCTACATTGGTGTACGTCGCGCTTCGGATGTAAGGAACCTGGATCGCGGGCGCAGCCGCGCGGCCAACCCCTACCGGACCGGCACACATGAAGTTGGCCTCCACGGCTGCCTCGATCCCCTGCAGGGCACCGGGATGGGCGTTCATGAAGAAGTCAATGCCATTGCTCGGGCCGAGACCGGTGAAGGTCACCGTAACCACCTCGGATTGGTGCGTGGTGGTCGCCTGGAAGAAGCCGTCCATGCCGTTACAAACCATGAAGATATTGTTCACGCCCTCCACGCCGTCGGGCGTGAAGCGGTTGTAGCGGCCAAGGTTGAAGACCTGAGGCGTCTCCGAGCGTTGGAGCGCCTGAATGCCGTTGGCCGAGCGAACCTCGCCCGCGAGCCGGTCTAGGTACTCGACATCGCCGAGCGGGCCGATGTCGTCGCGGCGAACGAGCTTGGTCTGGGGGGCGAGGGTGGGCGAGAAGGTACGGTAGCCACCGATGAAAATCGTAATGTCGTCGCCGGTGTTCGTGAGGCCGTCGACGCCTGCGATGGACACCGCCCCGTGGCTCGCACGCCCTCGGGCGATGCTGAGAGCAATGTCGTCACCCGTGCCGTTCTGCAACGGCTCGAAACGCAGAGCAGCGGGATCGAACAGTTCGATTTCCTCGGTCGACGGGAACGTCTTGATGTTCACCATGAACAGCGGGTGGCCTGGCGGCCAGTTCGGATCGATGATCGTCACGTCGACCGCGAGCTGTCCACCGGCGATCATGACCTTGCCGTTCGGCAGGGTGGTGGCCGTGTGACGGAATCGCGGGTTGATCATCGGGTCGGCAATCTCGAGGAAATCGGGTGCGAACACGCGGCTTTGCTGGTCGAAGATCTCGGCACGCTCGACAGCCTGGCCCGTGAGAATGTCGGGGGTTCCACCGACGACCAGCACGTTTCCGTCGGGAAGGAGAGTTGCCGTATGGAAGATGCGGCCGCCCTCCTGCAACGTGATCGGATCGTTGTTGATGTCGAGGTCGAAGAAGTCCCCGGTAATGGACTGGACGGGCGGGTCTACGAAAGCGGTTTGGTCGAAGATCTCGGCGGTCGCAATCGACGTAAAGTGGCGCTCGTCCGTTCCGGTGACCACCAACACTTTGCCGTCCTCGAGCGTGGTCGCGGTGTGAGAATAGCGCGGCTGCCCCAACCGAGACGTCCGATAGATCGCGCCGTCCGCAGGAAGCGACGGTGCTGCTTGCACGAGCCCTGGAATAATCGCTTCCCCTGACCCGCGTGATCCGCAGCCCGCCGCGAGCCCCAACAAGGTCAGCGAGGCGAAGGCGAGTGCAGCCGTCCCTCTCCGTGGCGTGTAACTCATCGAGTTCCCGTTCCTTTCCTGCCTGCTTCTCTCTCTGGGAGGGGTTCCTGTCGCATTCGGCCCCCGAACTCTGGAGCGGGGGGCCTTTCGGGCTCCACTCGGTTGTCGACGGACCCGTCGAAGTGTGCCAACCGACGAATCGAGCGGAGGTTGCATTGTACGAGCCAGCCCCGGGGTGTCAAACAGACGGTGCGCCCCGAAACCTGCCGGCCGGGCCCAAGCGCAAAGCGGAGGCCAAATTCGCGCCGGGTCCGAGACCCCTCGGATTTTACCTAAGCGTTTCTGGAACTGTAGCTTGGATGCGGTTGCAGGGAACGATGGCGGGCGCCGCCCCGCGAGGGGGCGTGCGCTGGTGACACACTCGGCCGGAGCAGGTTTACAGCGACCTGGCTCCTCCTCGACGAACGGCCAGGGCCGCGGCTCACCCGCCTCGCCCGCTGGTGCCCGCCGAACCGGAAGCTCCGGTCGCGCCCGACGATCGCGGGATTGCGGGCGATCCGCCGGCGCCACCGGCGCCACCGGCCCCACCGGCACCGCCTGCCCCAGTCGGATCACCCGTTCTCGATCCGCCGCCGGCCCCGCTCGCCGCCGAGTCCTCGAGCAGTTCCTCAGGGAGGTCCATCTCAGAAGTGGCGATCAACGGAACCACGGTCGAGTAGCGCTCGACGATGGGTTTCTTCTTGTCGTCGACCCGGATCCCGCTTTCGTCCCGGAGGAGCAGGTACAACTGCACCTCGACCGCGAGCGGGACGGGTAGCGGTTCCAGGAGATCCTCCTCCTCGCCCTCTTCTCCGCCGGTCGGCACCGTGGCCTCGGGCGTCGTCGGGGTGGTGTCGACGTCTTCTTCGGGTTCCTCCTCCGGAATCCGGTCTTCCGACTTCCACTCGTCCAGCCAGACCCCGTCGCGATCGAGGAAGCGAAAGGACAAGGCGAGGACGTGCGGGTAGATCGGGAAATGATGCCCACCCTCGAGCGGGCTCTCGCCCTCTTGGAGGTCCCACTTGACGCGCCGGAACAGCGTGTGTCCTTCGTCGCCCTTCCGCGGCCCGAGCTCGTAGCCGACGGCACTGAGGCCGCGCGTGAGCGCCTCTAGCTCCCAGGCCTCGGCGTTCTCGACGGGAGCAGGCACTGACGCGGTGGTCACGAAGTGGAGTCGATCCTCGGCGTTCTCGGCCTCGCCGCGACTCTCGCCCAGGAAGACGAATCGCCCCATGCCATCGTAGACGACCCCTTGGAGGTCGCGCCGGAGCATCATGATGATCGACTCACCGACCTTGCCCTGTTGGGTTTCACGGCGGACCAGGAGTTCCGACTCGAGGGTCGTGATGAGGATCTGATAGGACACCGAGAGCACGATTGCGAACAGAAGGCTCACGATCATGATCTCGATCAACGTGAACCCCAGACGGCGATCGTTCTCGGGGCGCCCGACGGGTTGCCCACTCGGCGCCGCCAAGGTCGGCGGCGTCCCCTGCTCCGGCCGTAGATCGGCCTCGAAGATAGGTTGCGTAACGGAGCAGCGCGGTCCGAGTGCGAGGAACACTAGAAGCTCCCCTCCGTCGTTTCGGGTGTTTCGATCAAGTCGAGAATCGGGTTGCCCGCATCCGGAAAGAACCAACACGTCAGGCGATACTCGACGGGATCCTTGTTCGGATCGGGCTGCTTGGTCACGGTAATGGTGCACTCGACGAGGGGGATCTGGTCCGCGCTCGGGTTCGTGCCCATCGAATTCACCACGACGCTCCACTGGATCCCGGGGTCGCGCTCGAAGGTTCCCTCGTAACCCTCTTCGATGCCGAACATGACGTCGTCTAGCTTCTGCTGCGCGAGCAGCTGGAGGTGGCGATCGCGCACGGAGTCGCCGGCGTCCTCCACCGCATCGATCTGCAAGTACAGGATCGTCAGGATCGACGCGCTCAGGATGGCGAGCGCAATCACCAACTCGATCAAGGTGAACCCATGCCCGCGAGCGGCGGAGCCTGTGGCCGACGAGCCGTTCGGGACTGGCTGACGGGCGTCGGTGGGCGTTGGCGAGTGCATGCAAGTGCCTTATCCGGTAACGTCACGGGGCCTGCGAAAGCCCCCTTGGAGACAAATCCAGTCCCCAATCGAGCGCGGTACGCGCTGGCCCGGGGACCTAGAACTCCTCGAACTCGACCGGTTCTTTCGCGAAGTCCACGATCCCGAGCATGCTGCTGTACTTCAAGCTGATGAATCCACCGTCGTTATTGCTCATGTGGACGATGTGGCTGCCTTCGTGTCCGAGCGGGTCGAAGGTCACGTCCAGGGCGCCACTTTTCACCTCGGTGCCGTCGAGCAGCTCGATCTTCTCCACGATGACCGAAGTCGGAAAGCTCTTGACGTCCAGCTTCTCGCGTTCGTCGACAGGCTGGTCCGGGTCCTCATCCTTCGCGGGCGGCAGAATGATCCAGTACTGACCCCGATCGAGGTCGTAGTGAAGGACGAAGGTCGATCCGCGGGAGTTTGCGAGGGACCTCGTCCAGTTGATCGTGCCGCCCAACGTACGGGCTGCACTGCGCAGCTGGTACTCCGGGGTGATCCCGTCCATGCTCAACACGGCTTGCGCCAGCAGAATGCCGAGGATGATGATCACCACGACCAGTTCGATGAGCGTAAAGCCGTGCTGGCCGGTCGCGTCGCCGCTAGCGATCTTCTTCGCGGTTGGTGATGTCGGCATTCTCGGCCTCTCCACCCTCGGTCTTGTCCGCGCCGTACGAGATCAGCAGCGGTCCGCGATCGTCGACCTCGTAGACATAGGGTTCTTTGGTCCACGGATCCCGGGGCGTCTTCTTCAAGTACGGGTGCGAGGTCATTCCATCCGACCGCTCTGGTGGACTCATGAGCTCGTCGAGCGCCTCGGGATACCGATCGTGGTGGAGCTTGAAACGCGAACACGCGTCCTCGAGGGTCTTGATGTCCGAGATGGCCCGCGTGCGCTTGGCCTCCTCGTCGACGCCCACTACGTTCGCCACGACCACCGCCGCGAGAATCCCCATGATCGTGATCACGACGATGAGCTCCACCAGAGTGAATCCTTGGTCACGATCGGGTGTTTGGTCTGTCACGGTGCGCTTCCTTTCGATTGACGGGCACTTGCAGTGAGTCGCGACTAGCCGCGTAGCTGGCTGATCTGCAGCAGGGGCAGCAGCACGGCCAGAATGATGAAGCCGACGACCACTGCCAGGCACACGATGATAATGGGTTCCGCGAGCGCCGTCATGCGCTGAATCGCGAGGTCGACCTCCTCCTCGTAGGCCTCGGAGATTCGGTCGAGGATCTCCTCCAGTTGACCGCTCTGCTCGCCGACTGCGACCATGTAAGCCACCATGGGGGGGAAAATCTTGGATCTCCGCAGGGGAGTAGAGATGTCCGCCCCTTCGATGATTCGCTCCGCGACTTGGCCAATGACCTGGGTCAAGAGCGCGTTGTTCACCACCGCGGCAACGATGTTCAGCGACTCGAGAGCCGGGAGGCCGCTCTTGAGCAGGGTCGACAGGGTCACGGTGAAGCGCGAGATCGCCTGCTTCTTGAACACTCCACCGACGACCGGGAGCTTCAGCATCAGGGTGTCGACCGTCAAACGGCCCTTCTCGGTCGACGCGAAGATACGGATCGACACCATCGCCGCGAGGACCGCGAGCAAGGCCGCCCACCAGTAGTTCTGGAAGAACTCACTGATGGCGATCAAGACCTGCGTCGGCTTGGGGAGCACCTGGTCGCGGTCCAACAGCGTCTCGGTGATCTTGGGGACCACGTAGGACATCAAGAAGATCACGACCGCGATGCCAATGACCACCATGACGGCCGGGTATGTCAATGCGGTGACGACCTTGCCCTTCAGGCTCGCCTGGGCTTGCAGGTAGTCGGCCAGGCGGTTCAGGACCTCGTCGAGGTTGCCGCTGGCTTCGCCGGCCCGCACCATGTTGATGTAGAGGTCGGAGAAGTGGGACGGGTGAAACGACAGCGCCTCGGCCATTGCCATGCCGGAGACGATCTTCTCGCGCACGTCGCGCAGGATCACTTCGGTGCGGCGCTGCTCCACCTGCTCGATGAGGACCTTGAACCCCTCGGACAGGTGGACACCCGAGCGCAGCAGGGTCGCGAGCTGTCGCGTAATGATGGCGAGTTCCCGCAGGCCGACCTTGCGGGCGAGCTTCCACTGGGACGGAGCCTTGTCGCGCCGGGTCGCACTCTCGAGCTGGTCGATCTCCGTGACCCGGAGATCCATTCGACGCAGACGCTCCCGCGCATCTCGCGCCGTGTCGGCGTCGATGGTCCCGCGCTTGGTTGCGCCCTTCAGGTCGAACGCTCGGTACTCGAAGATCGGCATGGCACTCTCTCAAGGGGTCGCCAGTCGGCTGCGTGCGCGCTCGACTGCGACAATGCGAACCGGCCGCAAGAACGGCTCAGAACAAGTCCATCTGGGTGACCCGGAACACCTCTTCGATCGTCGTGTGTCCTTGCAGCACTTTCGAAGCGCCGTCCATTCGCAGCGTCCGGAGGTGCCCGGACTCCACGGCGTGCTGTTTGACGACCGACGCACTCGTGCGTTGAATGATCTGGTCCCGAATGGTCTCGTTGACCATCAAGATCTCGTAGATCGCGGTGCGGTCGAAGAGACCGCGGCCGAGGCAGGTGTCGCAGCCGCGACCCCGGTGGAGCACGCCACCGTTGAGGTCCGCGCGACTCACCCCGAGCGCCTTGAGCTCCGCATCGGTCGGCTCGTAGGGTTCCTTGCAGCGCAGGCAAATGACCCGCACGAGGCGCTGCGCGATCACCGCGATCAACGAACTCGAGACCAGGTACGGTTCGACCCCGAGGTCCACCATGCGTGTGACGGCGTTGGCAGAGTCGTTGGTGTGCAGCGTCGAGAACACCAAGTGGCCGGTGTTGGCGGCCTGTACCGCGATCCCGGCGGTCTCCGCGTCGCGAATCTCCCCGACCATCATGATGTCGGGATCTTGGCGGAGCAGCGAACGCATCCCGGCCGCGAAGGTCAGGCCCTTCTTGTTCGACACCTGGATCTGGCTGATTCCATCGATGTTGTACTCGATGGGATCCTCGATCGTGATGACGTTCTTCTCCGCCGAGTTGATCTCGGCGAGCGAGGCGTACAGCGTCGTCGACTTACCGCTCCCGGTCGGGCCGGTGACGAGTACGATTCCGTGCGAGTAGGAGATCAGCTGTCGCATCTTCTCGAGGTTGTGGTGCGTCAGGCCGATCTCATCGAGCTTGTACAGGCGGGCACTTTTGTCGAGCAGTCGAAACACGATGCGTTCGCCACCGGACGTGGGCACCGATGAGATACGGACGTCGACCTCACCGTCGCCGACTTTGATCGAGGTCCGTCCGTCTTGCGGCAGCCTGCGCTCCGCGATGTCCATGCGACCCATGACCTTGACTCGCGAGATCAGCGCATCCTGCACGCGCTTGGGAATCACCTTGGAGTCGTAGAGGATTCCGTCGATGCGGTAGCGCACTTGGAGCCGATCCTCGAACGGCTGCAGGTGAATGTCCGAGGCGCGGATCTTCAGCGCTTCGAACAAGATGGTGTTCATGAGCTTGATGATCGGCGCCTTGTTGGCGATGTCGAGGACGTCCTCGGACTCCTGGATCTCCGCCGCCAAGCCAAGGATCTCGTCTTCATCGAGGCCCTCGAGCAGTTCGTCGACGTCAGCCGACGACTTCTGGTAAGCGCGGTTGACCGCCGCCGTGATCTCGGCACGCGGAGAAACCACCGGCTCGATCATCATGCCGACGATCCCGGCCAGGTCATCCATGGGGTGGATGTCGAGCGGATCGCTGGTCGCGACCCGGAGCGAGTCCCCGCAGTCCTCGACCGCGACTAGGTTGAAGTTGCGCGCGAACTGCGCCGGCACCTTCTGCGTGAAGATCGAGGGGACGTTGATGTCCGAGAGGTCGGCCATGTAGGGCACCCGCAGCCGGCGGGCCAGCAGTTCGAGGAGGACGTTCTCCGTGACGTAGCCCTTGCTCCGCAGGATGCGATCCAACGGCTGGCCGCTCGCCTGTTCCTCCAGCCGGCACTCTTGCAGCTGGTCTTCGCTGACGTGACCCTCGTCAATGAGGTCGTTGAAGATAGAGAGTTTCATGGCCTACTTCTGCCCGTCCTTCTTGTCTTGGCTCGAGCCGAGGCGATTGCGCTTGGGCGATTGGAACTCGGTGTGGAAGTCATCGCCAAACGACTTCACGCTCTCGAGCGCCTGCTTCGAGAGGTCTTCGAGCTCCTCGAAGTTCGCACTGCGCAGGATGTGCGCCGTCAAGAAGATGTAGAGATTGTTGCGGGTCTTGGTCGAGTTCCGGCTTTGGAACAGCCGGCCGATCAGGGGCAGGTCCCCGAGGATCGGCACCTTCGAGATCGCGATCGAATCGCTCTCGCGTACCAGCCCGCCGATGATGAACAGCTGGCCGTCCTCGACCGTGACCAGACTGTCGATGGTGCTTTCGCTTCGGTCCGGCACCGACCCAGAGCCGCTCGAGTCGCCTCCGAAAGACGACACCGACAAGCTCAGCTCCATGAGCACGACGTTCTCGGAGATCGTCGGGGTCAACGACAACTGGATTCCGGCCTCGGTCTCTCCTTGACTGGTCGACGTTCCGGTGTTGGTGCTGGTCGTGGTCTCGAAGAAGATCGTCGTATTGCTGGTGATGGAGCTGGTTTCGTTGTCGTCGGCCAGGATGAAGGGCGTTGCCAGAATGCGGGCGTCGCTATCGGTCTTGATCGCGCGCAACAGGATCGGCAGCTGGCCGTCGCGGCTGACCGCAGTCAAGAGTCCGGTCGCTCCCGCCGCGTTCGTCAAGTCGCGGCCGATCGACAAGGGGCTGTCGGTGATCACTGGTCCCGTCAGGAAGGCCGTCAACGCCGCCACCCGGGTCGATTCGTCGTCGAGGTCCCCGGCGAGGTACTCGATCGTGTAGTTGAGCGAGGAGCCCTCGTTGACCTGCACCAGGGCGGTCTCGAGAAAAACCTGGTTGCGCTTGCGGTCGATCCCTTCGAGCACGCGGACGATCTCGAGGTACTCCTCGTAGTCGGCTTGGATCATCAGCGAGTTGGTGTCGTTGTGCGGCACGATGCGGGTCGCGAGCGCTTGCTGCTGGCCTTGCGGCTGAGCGGCTGGCGCAGTCCGGCCGGTGGTGCGGGTGCCCCGGCCCAGGGTCCCACCCCGGCCCGCGACTCCTTCGACCAACTGGCGGAGGTCCTCCGCGAGGTCCGACGCCCGCAGGTAGCGCACCTTGTAGAGGTGGGTGTTCGGGCGCGGGTTGTCGATCTTTTGGTCGAGTTCGTTGATGAGCCAACTGATGAGGCTCAGCTGTTCTTCCTCGGTCGTGTCGATGAGGATCTTCTGCGTGCGTAGGTCCGCGATGAGTCGGGTGTACTCGCCCTGCCCCGTCGGCGTTCGGGGCGGTACGGCACCGCCCGGCTGCTGCGCCGGAGTGCCGGGTCGAGCGGTGCGACGGTTGCCGATGACCCCAGCTTGAATGTTCATGACTTCACTGATGGTGTTCACCAGTTCCTCGGCGTCCGCTTCGTAGACCGACACGATCTCGAGGATCGGCTTAGGCCCGGTCACGGGGACATCGATGAATCGCACCAGGTCTTTGATGTGCCGCAGGATTTCGTACTTCGCCTTGACGATCAGGGAGTTGCTGCTCGTGACCTGGACGATGGTCACGTCGCCCGTGGCTCCCCGCGGACCGCCGCCGGTGCCGATCAAGTCGCGGAGCGCGGCGACCACGACCTGCGTGTCCGCGTGCGTGAGCAGGAGCACCATCGTCGCCAACTCGTCCGAGCGGCCCTGCGGCAACTCGGTCTTGGGATCGATGACCTCCGTGGGTGCTGCGGCTCCCCCTTGGGCGGCGTTGCGGTCGCGAGCGTTCGACACGAAGATCACTTCTTGGCCGTCCTCGAGGATCTGGTGGCGGATGTCGTAGCCGTTCACCTCGAGAATCGAACGAACGACCGCGTAGGTCACGCGGGGCACATTGTCCAGGACCTCGATGCGAGCCTCCGTCCAGACCACGTCCGGACTCGAGGACGGGTACAGGACGAGCAAGCCGGTGACGCGTTGGATGAACCGCAGGAAGTCGAGCACCGGCACGGTGCCCTTGGTCATCCTCCCGCCTACTTCGTCGAGCGATCCGGTGGGCGCCGTGTCATCCACATCCTGTCCGGACGCGAGGGTGGTCGCAGCCAGCCCGGTGAACACCGCGAACAGCACCGCGAGGCCGCTCCGCGAGGCTCGACCCGGCGTCGTCGTACCCGACGCAGTCCGACGACCGGGCGCGCGACCGGTGGCCGCGGCAGCACTGGCCGACCCCGAACTGGCCGACCCTGCACTGGCCGACCGCGAACTGGCCGACCCCGAACTCGCCCACCCCGATCGCTCGCGGGTCCAGAGGTCCGGGGCCGCGCACCCCGCAGTGTCGACGTTTGCCGTCTCGCTGACCGATTCATTCATCATGATCGTTGGTACCTGTCCCAAAGGCCGTTGTTCGCGTGGAAGTCTGAACTCCTACTTGGCTTTCCGGTCTCTCGTGTCTTCAGTCCGAGCGTGCTTCGCGCGACGCAATCCCGCGCAGGCCCCCGGCTCTGGCGCCCACCCGTATCCCGCGGCCCGTAACCCCGCGGCCCGTAACCCCGCGGCCATCGCGCCGCCGACGGGCGAGCCTTGCGCAGGGGCAAAACCAACGCCAAACCCGGGTCGCAGTCTCTGGCTTTCCGCAGGCTTCGTCCGCCCCGGCTGTATCCGTTCGGGACAGGGACGCTGTATGCAACCGCTACACTCGGGGGGGCGTGTCAGGCGCAGCTGGCGCCCTTCTATTGGTTCGGCGCCCCCGGGTCCAGTTGCGGCGCTGCGTTTCTGGGCCCGACCGCACCGAATCGACCCGCAGAATTCGACCGTCCCGGAGCCGCTACTCGTGGTCGAGGTCTTGGAGCAGGCGCTCCAGATCCGGCCACTCGCCGGGGGCCGCGGTGATCAGCAGGGTGTTCGACGGCTGGTGGACCACCACGCGGAGCGAGCCGCCGCCACGGCGGTCCCATTCGGACTCGAGCTCCACCGCAACCAGCGCCGCGAGCCGGTGGCGCGGGCGCCAGTGACGGAGACTGGCCCGATCCGGGGCCGGCGGCCGATCGAGCTGTTCGAGCAGGGCGGCGTAAGGCTCGAGATCTTCCTCGGTTTGATAGCGCGCGATCAGCGTGCTGGTGCCGGTGTGGACGACAAAGGACGTGCGTAGTTCCCGCGCTCGTTCGGCCTCGCGCGTCTCGACCAGGGCATTCAGGAGGACCGCGACCTGATCGACGTCCACGTGACGGACGCGCCAGCGGCGAACTGCGTAGCCGAGTTCGGACGGTGGGCGAGCTTCCGGGTCGGTGCTCACGAAGGAGATGGTGCGGCCGCTTCGTTCGACCCAGCGCACCCTGTGGAGGCCCGCGCTCCGGAGGAGCACTTCGAGAGGGAGCAGCGAGCCCTCGTGCACGGCCAGAGGCGTGAAGAGGAGCACCGAGCGGTGGGCCAACTCCGGGCTCTCGAGGGTGATCGGCAAGCCGTCGATCGAGGCGCAGGCGCCAAGCAAGGTGGCCGCCGGGTGCGGCCCCGCCGGAATCACTGTGCCCACCGGCACTTCGGGGGGGCCGAGGAGCAGCAGCCAAACGGCCAGACTGGTCGCGCTCATGCGCCCTTTCCCGGCTCGAGTTGGTGGGACTTGATCCGTGCGTACAGCGTCGAACGCTCGATGCCGAGGATCTCCGCGGCTCGCGACTTGTTCCACTCGACCGACTGAAGGACCCGCAAGATGTGTTCCCGTTCGACTTCCTGGAGCGAGCGCGGTACCCACGTGGCGTCAGGGGTTGCGGTCGTGCTGCGCCGCGGTCCGAGTGTGCTCGGCAGATCCTCGAGTTCGATGCCATCGGTGCGCGCCATGACGACGCAGCTTTCGATCACGTTGCGGAGCTGGCGCACGTTGCCCGGCCAGGAGTACTGCAGCAGGTGGGCCTTGGCCTCCGCCGACAAGCGCTTGCGCGGGCTTCTCGTTTTTTGCGCGTAGTGGTCCAGGAAGTGATCGATCAAGAGCGGCAGATCCTCGTGGCGCGCAGCGAGCGAGGGTAGCGTCACCTGCAAGACGTTGAGCCGGTAGAACAAGTCCTCGCGAAAGTTCTTCCGTTCCATCTCCTCGGTCAAATCGCGATTCGTGGCCGCGAGGACCCGCACATCAATGTGCTGACTTTGGGTGCTGCCGACGCGTTCGAAACACTTCTCTTCGAGCAGCCGCAGGAGCTTTCCCTGGCAGGAGAGCGGCAACTCGCCGACCTCGTCGAGGAAGACGGTGCCTTGGTGCGCGGCTTCGAACTTACCGATCCGGCGCTCGTGGGCACCGGTGAATGCGCCCTTCTCATGACCGAACAGCTCGCTCTCGACCAAGGACTCGGGGATGGCGGCGCAGTTGATCGCGATGAACGGGTGGCCGCGCCGGGTGCTCTGGTAGTGGATCGCTTGGGCGACGAGTTCTTTGCCCGTGCCGGTCTCGCCCAAGATGAGCACCGTGCTGTCCGCCGGCGCGGCGCGGCGGATGAAGTCGCGCACGCGCTGAATACCGGGAGAGGTGCCAATGATGGGCAGGGACTCGACGATGGTCCGCACGAGATTCTCGCGCTCACCGACGAGCACGTTGCGAGTGCCGAGCGCCGACAGCGCGCTTCCCAGGACCTCGGCCGCGACCGCCGCGCCGTACAGATCCTCGCTTTGGAACGGCGCATCGAGTTCCACGCGATCGAGGTAGAGGATGCCGAGGATGCGATCGCCCCCGCGAATCGGCGCTGCGATCACGGATCGGATCTCCTCGCCGAGGATGCTCTCGCGCGCGTGAAAGCGTGCGTCGGAACTCGTGTCGCGCGAAAGCACCGCCTCACGCGTCTGCAGCACCTCCTGGAAGATGGTCTGGCTGAGCACGAACCCCCGCATGGCCTGTCCGAGTCGCGAGTGCGCCGCGCGGCAAAGCAGAGTCTCCCCCTCGAAGAGGAGGGCGGCTCCACGGCCGGCCTCGAGCTGTTCGACCAGGACACGGACTCCGTGCTCGAGCAGCGTGTTCTCCTCTTGGAGGCCCGGCAAGTCGCGGGACAACTGGTGGAGCAGGGCCAGGACCGTCGCGGCGCGCGAGTCTTCCGGCGCCGGGCTACCCCCGAGGCGTCGGAGCACCTGCGTTTGGGACGAGTTGTCCTGTACCCGGGCGACTTCCTCGACGAGGTGGATCTCACAGTCGCCGATGCCGACCAAGTCGCCGGGTTGCAGCAGCCAGGATTGAATCGGGTCGCCGTTGACGAAGGTCTGGTTGCTCGACCCCAGGTCCACGAGCCGCCAACCTTCGTGGGTCAGCTGCAAGCGGGCATGGCGCCGCGACACGGCGGGGTCCGCCAGAGTGATGTCGGCCTCGGCATCGCGCCCGATGACGACGCCGGTCCCGCCCAGCGGTACGGAGACGAGGCTGAATTCGTGAATGCGCCCCGAAGGCTCACGAATCCACAAGCGTGCGTTCATGGCTTCCTTCCCCACCGGCCGTGCGCATCCCGCCGAGGAACGGGTCGTACTCGTTGCGCGTGAGCCGGGAGCCAAGGGTGCAGAATCGCTGACAGAGCGTCAAGGTGTGCCTCGCGAGCCTCCATCCAACGGCGCGCGCGGGGGATCGTGAGTGGCTCGGCCGCGCGAAGGGGGTGGTCGGCGTGGGGCCCGGGTGGAACGCGCAGGTCCCGTGGCGCGAGTCGGATGTCGGACAGCCTGTCCGCATCCGCCTCGCTGCAATTAGATCGCGCCGCGCACGCGCTCGCGCGCGATGCGGTCGTGATTCAGTTGGCCGCGGATCATGATCTGCGATACGGAGACGCTCCAAATGGGTTGTCGGATGCCGTCGCAGCGGAGGGCCACTCCTCCGCGCGGAAGCTTGGACTCCGGGATCGAGAATCCGAGCGCCACCCGCACGGATGTCCGCCCGTTGCCGGCCTGCTCGAGCACGAACTCGAAGGGTACGCGGTCACCTTGGGTTGGCCGCCGCCGAAGGGTCAGATTGTACGGGACGCCGTTCTCCACAGTGAAGTCCACGCGGGAGGCATCGAGTTCGGGCTCGACCCGCTCGCCGTTGAAGTAGCACTCGACCACGCGCAGGTCGTTGCGTTCGCCGACGGCGAACGCGATCCGCAGCCGCTGTTGGGGGAGTGTCGTGTCGTACCCGAGGACGAGTTCGAAGTCCGGGCTGCCTTGGAAGCGAAGGTCGCGAAGCACGACTTCGCCGAAGTGTTCCAGATAGATCGGCAGCGGTACCGGGCTGGCGAAGTTCTGCCACTCCAGCCGTCCTCCTTGAACGATTGGGTGCTGGGTGTCGGCCCGTCGTTCCGAACTCGGCGGGAAGCGGAAGAAGCGCTGTAAGCCAGTGTCGTCGAAGTGGAAGTCGAGAAGCTCGGAGGATCCGTGGTCGCTGTACGTGGTTCCGAAGTAGCGCTCCACCGCAGGGCGCGCGTCGGCACGGGGAGCGGCGTTCAACGCGAGGTAGACCGCGACGCTCACGAGCACGAGTCCCACGGCCGCGCTCGCCACTAGGGTCGGGCGCCGGTACGGCGGCGTGGCGGGTTCTCGAACCAGGGACTCCAAGTCGGCGATCAGCGAGTCGTAGTCCTGGTAGCGCCGGCTCGGATCCTTCTGCAGGCAGCGGAGCAAGAGCTGATCGAGCGCGGCCGGGATCTCGGGACGGGAGGTGCTGGCGAGCGGTGGCGGCTCATTGGCGTGGGCGACGATGATCTCGACCTTGGTCTCGTGCTGGAACGGTTCACGTCCGGTGACGAAGTAGAACAGCGTGCAGCCCAACGAGTAGATGTCCGATCGTAGATCGACGTCGCGGCCGCGCCCTTGCTCCGGCGAAACGTAGTGGGGAGTGCCCAGGACGATCCCTACCTGCGTGAGACTGGTGACCTCCTCGGTGCGTCGAGCGAGGCCGAAGTCGACCAGTTTGGCAACCCCGCGTTGAGTGAGCAGAATGTTGGACGGCTTCACATCGCGGTGGATGATCCCCTTCTGATGCGCTGCCCGGAGCCCGCGCGCAGCCTGGAGCGCAATGTCGACGGCGACCGCCAGGCGCAGCGGACCTTCTCGACGTACGAGCTTGTCGAGCGACTCCCCTTCCACGTACTCCATGACGAAGTACGGAGGACAGCCCGGTTCGTCCGCGTGAATCGAGAAGATCTGGGCAATGTTGGGGTGTACGGTCGCCGCCACGGAACGGGCCTCGGTCAGAAAGCGGCGTGCATACTCCTCATCGCCGGCGAAGCGCGGGTGGATCTTCTTGATGGCCACATCGCGATGGAGGTCCGGGTCGTAGGCGCGGTACACGATCCCCATGCCGCCTTCGCCGACTTTCTCCTCGATCTGGAACTTCCCCAAGCGGACGACGCGCGCGTTTCTCAGGCCCTGCGTCTCGGCGCTCGTGGGCCCGGAGCCGGCCGGCGGGAGCGGGTCCGATGCCGGCGAGGTCGCGTCCACGGTGGACCCCGAATCCCGGCGCGCGGCTCCGGCACCCCGGCGTGGCGCATGCGTGCCGACAAGACGCGCCGTCTTGTCGGCATCCGGAGCGCCCTCGGGGTCTGGCTTGGCTTGCGAACCCGAACCGGGCGTCTCATCGTCGCGCAAAGCGTGTCCTTCTCCCTCGCATGGAGGATTCCCTGAAGCGGGTGGCCGCACGGGAATGATACCCGGTCGCCGCGGCGTTCGTCTCTCTGCGGATTGTTGCGCATCTCGCGGTGGCGTCGCCACAGTTTGCCGAGTCTCGGGCCAAGCGTTCGCGCGGTGTGACTCTCGACGTCGGTCACGGGAACTCGAGTCCGCCGGGCCCGCCTCGATTCCGTAGCCCATCCGGGGGGCATCCGGCTATCGTTCGGGAGCTCGATTCCCGGGTTTCTGCGCGAACACTGCGGCTGCAGATGAGGTGACCGGATCATGGCGCGATTCGAAAGGAAGATCCATGCCGAGGGGCATTTGATCGACTCCGATCTCTTGTCTGGGGCGATGGATCGAGTGATTCGAGAGGGCGGACGTTTCAAGATCCTCGACTTCCGCCTGGGACGGACCAACGACGAGCCGTCTTCCATCGACATGCTGGTCGAGGCCGACTCGGAGAGTCGGCTGCTGGCTCTGCTCGAGCAGTTGAGCGACTTCGGTTTCGTTCCGGGCGGGCAGCGCGAGGCCGCGCTCGAGGCCGCGCCCGCCGACGGCGTCGCGCCGGAAGACTTCTACTCGACGACCAACCACCGCACCGAGGTACGCCTCGGCGGCGATTGGCAGCGGGTCCGAGAACAGCGGATGGACGCGTGCATCGTCTGGGACGGCACGACCGCAGCGTGCGTGAAACTGCGTGATGTTCGCGCCGGGCAACAGGTCGTCGTTGGGCTCGAAGGGGTCCGCGTCATTCCGGAGTTCGTGCCGCGCGATCGTTCCGACTTCTCGTTCATGGGCGGGGAAGTGTCTTCGGAGAGGCAAGTGCGACTCGCCGTCGAGCGCGTGGCCCAGTGGGTGCGTGACACGCGCGCCGCGGGCAAACGGATCGTCTGGGTGCCCGGGCCGGTGGTGATCCACACGGGGGCGGCGCCCGATCTGGCAGCCCTCATCGATGCGGGCTACGTCGACGCGCTACTCAGCGGCAACGCGCTCGCCGTCCACGACGTCGAAAGCGCCTTCTTCGATACTTCGCTGGGGATCTCGACCCGCGATGGCACGTCGATCCACCTGGGTCACCGCCACCACATGCGGGCCATCAATGCCATTCGTGCGGCGGGTGGGCTGGCGGCCGCGGTCGCGTCCGGAGTCCTCACCCGGGGTATCTGTTACGCCTTGGTCAAGAACGACGTGCCTTTCGTGCTCGCGGGGTCGATTCGGGACGACGGCCCGCTGCCCGACACCGAAATGGACCTGATCCGGGCGCAGGAAGCCTACGCTCACGAGTTGCGAGACGCAGGGCTGGTGATCGTCCTGTCGACGATGCTGCACGGAATCGGGGTTGGCAACATGCTCGCGGGCGAGGTTCCCCTCGTCTGCGTCGACATCCATCCAGCGGTCGTCACCAAGCTCGCCGATCGTGGCTCGTCCCAGACGCATGGCATTGTCACCGACGTCGGGTTGTTCTTGCACCTCCTGCGGAAGGCGCTCCTGCCGAGCGGCTAGGGCGCGAGCGGCCTCGCGAGCCCTTCGCCTTTGCCGGCGCTGTGCCGGAGGCTCTGTCGTGGCTACTCGTCGTCACCCGCGCACTGGCGTCTGGAAACCCTGCGTTCGTCGAGTACGATGCGCGCCAGGTCGTCGCGCGTGTGGGGTCGCCGCGCGTGTGGGGTCGCCGCGCGTGTGGGGTCGCATCGTCGGACCGAGCCTTGATCGCGGCGCGTCCGCGACGGGGATCGGGAGCGGTCTGCTCAGGAGCCCTCGAGACTTCCTTGGGGGAACCGGTCGCGAGATCGAATGAACGCCTCGACCACGAGAACACGAAACACGAACCCGAGAGAGGAGCCGACATGGCCAAGGGAATCGAGAAGGGCAAAGAGGACAAGAAGAAGCCGGCCAAGACCCTGAAGGAGAAGCGGGCCGAGAAGGCCGCGAAGAAGGCCAAGAAGTAAGGCCAGGCAAATGGGGGCGCAGGCCCCACGCGAGCGGCGGCCTGGATCGGGCCGCCGCTCGACTTCGGTCGGTCGGATCGCGTTCGGGCCTCGCGGCCAGACTCCGCCGGCAAGAGATCGGGAACCTGCCAGGCTTCGGCATGCGAGTGCGATGGCTCCCATGCCCGGGCCGATGGCGAACTCCATCGGCCGGTAGCAACAGGAAGAAGGGCTCATGACCCGTTCGGTGCGCGCTGGGCTGATCCAAACCAGTTGTACCCATCCCGGCGGTGCAGCACTGGCCGACATCAAGCGTGGCATGATCGACAAGACCATCGGCTGGCTCGAAGAGGCCGGGCGCCGAGGAGTGCAGGTCGTTTGTCTGCAGGAACTGTTCTACGGCCCCTATTTCTGCGCCGAGCAAGAGGTGCGTTGGTACGGACTCACCGAGCGCATCCCCGAGGGTCCGACGGTACAGCTGTTGGCGGAGACCGCGCGTCGTTTGGGAATGGTGATCGTCGCCCCAATCTACGAAGAGGACCTGCCCGGGGTGTACTACAACAGCGCCGTGGTGCTCGACGCCGACGGCAGCTTCTTGGGGCTGTACCGCAAGAGCCACATTCCGCACTGCGCGCCGGGCTTCTGGGAGAAGTTCTACTTTCGGCCGGGCAATCTCGGATACCCCGTGTTCGACACCGCGGTCGGCAAGATCGGGGTCTACATCTGCTACGACCGGCACTTTCCCGAGGGGGCGCGCGCCTTGGGATTGAACGGCGCGGAGATCGTCTTCAATCCGTCGGCCACGGTCGCCGGGTTGAGCGAGTACCTGTGGAAGCTGGAACAGCCGGCCCATGCGGTCGCGAACGCCTACTTCGTCGGGGCGATCAATCGAGTCGGGCGGGAGCAGCCGTGGGACATCGGCGAGTTCTACGGCCAGTCCTATTTCTGTGACCCGCGGGGGCAGTTCGTCGCGCAGGGCAGCCGCGACCGCGACGAACTGGTCGTGGCCGACCTCGATCTCGATGTCATCACCGAGGTGCGCAACGTGTGGCAGTTCTACCGCGATCGTCGACCCGAGACCTACGGCGATCTGGTGGAACTGTAGTGTCGCAGCAAGCACGGCTCCCCATCGACGCGAACAGCCACCCGATCGAGTTCAGCGCAGAGCATCACGACCGAGCGTCCAGCAGTTCCTACTTCAACCCTGACCTGGCGCCGGTTCCGGTCGCGCACCGCGTGTGGGGTGTGGGTGACCTCGCGGCGCTGTGGGTCGGAATGTCGGTCTGCATACCCACCTACATGCTCGCGAGCGGCCTCATCGACCAGGGCATGAACTGGTGGCAGGCGGTGCTGACGGTGTTTCTCGGCAATCTCATCGTCGTCGTCCCGATGATCCTGAACGCCCATGCGGGAACCAAGTACGGGATCACCTTTCCGGTGTTTGCGCGCGCCGCCTTTGGGATGCGTGGGGCCAATGTTGCCGGCCTGCTCAGGGCGGCGGTGGCTTGCGGGTGGTTCGGAATCCAGGCGTGGATCGGGGGGCAGGCGATCTACCAGCTCGCGTTGCTTGCTTGGCCCGCACTGGCGAGTACCGCGACCATCGGTTGGCTCAGCGGCGCACACGTTTCAGTGAACGTCGCGCAGGTCGTGTGTTTCGTGGCCTTCTGGGTCGTGAACGTCGGCCTCTTCCTGTGGAAGGGGATGAGCAGCATCAAGTACGTCGAGAAGTGGAGCGCGCCGATCCTCATCGCCATGGGGCTTGCCTTGTTGGCATGGGCGTACGTCAAGGCCGACGGCTTCGGACCGATGCTCTCCGCCGAGCAATCCAGCGCAGGACGATTCAGGCAGGCGTTTTTCCCCGGGCTCACGGCGATGGTTGGCTTCTGGGCGACGCTGTCGTTGAACATTCCGGATTTCAGCCGCTACGCTCACAGCCAGCGGGTCCAGGTCGTTGGACAGCTGCTCGGGTTGAATACCACGATGCCCTTCTACGCGTTCGTCGGCGTAGCGGTGACGAGTGCCACAGTCGTGATCTTCGGTGAAGCGATTTGGAATCCGGTCGACTTGCTCGCGAGATTCGACCACGGCGGCGTGATCTTGATCGCGATGTTCGCTCTGACGTTGGCCACTCTGACCACCAACTTGGCGGCGAACGTCGTTGCGCCCGCCACTTCGTTCTCGAATCTGGCGCCGCGCTGGATCTCGGTGCGCACGGGCTGTGTGATCACGGGATTGCTCGGGATGATCATGATGCCCTGGAAGCTGGTCGCGGATCCGAAGAGCTACATCTTCACCTGGCTCACCGGCTACTCGGCCCTGTTGGGGCCGATCGGTGGGATCCTGATCTGCGACTACTTCGTGATTCGGCGCATGCGACTGCGACTGGAGGACCTCTACCGCCCCCACGGAGCCTACTGGTACACGGCGGGCTTTCGCCTCCCTGCGCTGGTTGCGCTCGTGGTCGCCGTCCTGCCGAACGTCCCAGGTTTTCTGAACACCGTTGGTCTCGGTAGCTTCGGGGCCGGGTGGTCGTCCCTCTTCCAGTACGCGTGGTTCACCGGCTTCGGGCTGGCGTTTGTGCTGTACGCGGTGCTCTCCTGGTCCTACCGTGGGAGGCTCGGCTCGACAGGTGATTGACCGATCGGGCGCCACGGACCCGAGCGGCCGAACACGATCGAATTGAACGTCGGGTGACCCAGTTAGAAAGTCGGGGTCGGAATCATGAGCGAACCGTTGCTTCCTCCTTTCGATCACAAGCCTCGACCTTACGTTGGGCCGACGCGTTCGGCAGTGCTCGCGGGCCGACGCCAGCACCTGACCCCGTCCTTGTTCACCCTGTACGGCGATGACCCGCTCATGATCGTCGAAGGCTTCATGCAGTACGTCTTCGACGAGACCGGTCGCAGGTATTTGGACGGATTCGGGGGCATTGCGACGATCGGTGTCGGCCATTGTCACCCGCACGTGACCGGCGCCGCCCGCGAGCAGTTGGAACGATTGCAGCACGCGACGACGATCTACCTGCACCCGACCATCGTCGAGTACGGAGCCATGCTCGCATCGAAGATGCCGCCCGGCCTGGACGTGTGCTACTTCGTCAACTCGGGGTCCGAAGCGAACGACCTGGCGGTGCTCCTGGCGCGCCTCTACACCGGCAACTACGACATCGTCGCGCTCCGCAACGCCTACCACGGCGGGGTCGCGACGGCGCTGGGGCTCACCGCTCACAGCACTTGGAAGTTCAACGTGCCGCAAGGATTCGGCATCCACCACGTGCGCAACCCCGATCCCTACCGGGGGCCGTGGGGTGCGGCGGACCCGGAGGCCGGCAGCAAGTACGCCGCCGACGTGCAAGACCTGATCGCTCACGCGACTCCCGGTCGAGTCGCCGGTTTCTTCGCCGAGTCCATACAAGGGGTCGGCGGTGTGACGATGTACCCGCCGGGGTATCTCGCGACGGTGTACGAAACGGTGCGTGCAGCGGGTGGGGTGTGCGTGAGTGACGAGGTCCAGGCCGGGTTTGGTCGCACCGGGGCGCACTTCTGGGGGTTCGAGCACCACGGCGTGATTCCAGACATCGTGACCATGGCCAAGAGCATCGGGAACGGTGCGCCGCTCGCGGCGGTCGTCACGCGCCGGGAGATCGCCGAGAAGCTGGCCGAGCGGGTCCACTTCAATACCTATGGAGGCAATCCGGTGTCGTGCGCGATGGGTAAGGCGGTGCTCGAGGTCATCGAGCGCGAGGCCTTGCAGCAGAACGCTCGCGAGGTCGGTGGCTACCTCATCGATCGCTTGCGCGGTCTGCAGGAGCGCCAACCGCTCATCGGCGATGTGCGAGGAATGGGGTTCATGGTCGGGGTGGACTTGGTGCAGGACCGGGGCACGAAGGAGCCGGCGAGCGCGGCCTGCGCGCGAGTCCTTCAGGGCTGTCGCCAGCGCGGTTTGTTGCTCGGCAAGGGCGGTCTTCGCGGCAACGTGATTCGGGTCAAGCCTCCGCTGTGTCTGACGCGGGCGGACGTGGACTTCATCGTCGAGGTGCTCGACGTGACGCTCCGGGAGGCGGTCTCATGAGCGGCCGGCCCGAGTTTCGGCCGCGAGCCGGCGCGGAGGCCGTCGCCGCGAATCTCGCCGAGGGGCCGCCCCTCTCGGCTCAGGAAGCACGCCTCGAGGCCGCGCGGTGCCTCTACTGTTTCGACGCGCCCTGCATCCATGCGTGTCCCACGGGGATCGATGTGCCGGGCTTCATCAAGAAGATCGCGAGCGGCCGGCTGCGAGGGGCGGCGCGGACGATCTACGCCGCCAACGTCCTCGGCGCGAGCTGCGCGCGGGTTTGTCCGACGGCCGAGTTGTGCGAGGGCGCCTGCGTGCTCCTCGATCGCGACCAGCAGCCGATCGAAATCGGGCGACTGCAGCGCTATGCCACCGACTATGCGAACGCGCACGGGATGCCGCTGGTCGAATCGCAGGCGGCGCCCTCGGGGAAGCGGGTGGCGCTGGTGGGAGGCGGGCCAGCGAGTCTGGCTTGTGCCGCCGAATTGGCGCGGCTCGGGCACCATGCGGTCATCTACGAACGAAGCGAACACGCGGGCGGGCTCAACACCTATGGCGTCGCCTATTACAAGATGCCCCCTGAGGTGAGCCTGTTGGAAGTGCGGCAGATCGAAGCGCTCGGGGTCGAGATCCGCACTGGGGTCGAGGTCGGGCGCGCTGTGTCCGTGAGCGATCTGCGGCGCGAGTACGACGCGGTGTTCTTCGGCGTCGGTCTGGGTCGTACCCATGCCCTGGGCATCCCGGGCGAGGACCTTCCCGAGGTCGTCGAGGCGCTGGCGTTCATCCGGCGGCTTCGCACCGAGCCTCTGGGTTCGGTCCCGGTGGGGCGTCGGGTCGCCGTGATCGGCTGTGGGAACACCGCAATCGATGCCGTGACGCAAGCGCTGCGGGTGGGCGCGGAGACGGCCGTCATCGTCTACCGTCGCGCCGCCGACGCCATGACCGCCTATCCCTTCGAGTACGAGCTGGCCAAGTCGGACGGCGCCGAGTTCATCTTCAACGCGGCGCCGATCGCCGTACTCGGGGACGATCATGTTCGCGCGTTGCAGCTCGTTCGCACGCAGATCGGGGCCGCGGGCAACGTCGAACCCGTCCCCGGTTCCGAGTTCGAGCTGCCGGTCGACATGGTCATCAAAGCACTCGGACAAGAGCGGCAGCGAGCGCTCTTGCTCGGTCTGCTTCCGGAGCTAGAGCTCGACGCCGATGGGGTCATCGTGCGCGACTTTGCCACCGGCCGGACGAACGTCGCGGGCGTCTACGCCGGCGGGGACGCGGCGAACGGCGGCTCCGAGGTGGTCGATGCCGTGGCCGACGGACGCCGGGCGGCGCGCGGGATCCACGAGCAGCTGGCGGGCCACCGCGAGAGCGGTCCGGTTCAGACCACTCGACTCGGCGTCGCGTCGGTTGCGTCCGGCGCGGGCCTCGACGCACCGGTGCGTGTGCGCGAGTTGGAGGCGCAGTACGAGGATCGGAGGCGCCGTGGCTGACCTCAGCGTCGACTTCTGTGGCATCCGCTGCCCCAACCCGTTCTGGGTTGCCTCAGGCCCTCCTTCCAACACCGCGTTCCAAGCCCACCGTGCCTTCGAGGCTGGTTGGGGTGGTGTCGTTTGGAAGACCATCGGCGAGCCAATCGTGAACACCGCCTCGCGCTACTCCGCGCTCCACGTGGGGGCCGAGCGCATGGTCGGCTTCAACAACATCGAGCTGATCAGTGATCGCTCCATCGAAACCAACTTCCGCGAGATCCGCGAGGTCAAGAACCGCTGGCCGGACCGAGCCGTGATTGCCTCGCTCATGACCGATACCCGCGAGAGCTGGCACGAATTGATACGCCGGGCGGAAGACGCCGGCGCCGATGGGGTGGAACTCAACTTCGGTTGCCCCCACGGCATGTGCGAGCGGGGGATGGGCTCGGCGGTGGGGCAGAACCCCAAGGTGCTCGAGACGATCGTCGGCTGGGTGATGGAGTCGGCGACGCGCCCGGTCATCGTCAAACTGACCCCGAACATCACGGATGTGACCGTTGCCGCGCGCTCGGCTCGGCGGGCCGGCGCGGATGCGATTTCGCTCATCAACACCATCAACAGCATCACCCAGGTGGATCTCGACTCCTTCGTCCCCGAGCCCCTGGTCGATGGTCGTAGCGCGCACGGCGGCTACTGCGGGCCGGCGGTGAAGCCCATCGCTCTGAACATGGTCCATGCCTGCGCAGCCGACCCCGACGTAGGCCTGCCGATCTCCGGCATCGGCGGAATCGCTACCTGGCGAGATGCCGCTGAGTTCGTTGCGCTCGGGGCCACGACGGTCCAAGTGTGTACGGCGATCATGCACTACGGTTTTCGGATCGTCGCCGACTTGACGGAGGGTCTGTCGGACTATCTCGAGGAGAAGGGCTTTGCAAGCCTCCAGCAGCTGCTGGGTAGGGCAACTCCCGCGGTCGGGAACTGGGAGTCGCTCAACCTGAACTACCGGCGCGTCGCCCACATCGACTACGAGCAGTGCATTGGCTGCAATCTCTGTTACATCGCCTGCGAAGACGGCGCGCACCAGAGCATCGACTTGGTCGATCCGAGCGCATTCGGGCTTGGTCCTGGGAGGGTTCCCGGGAAGCCGATTCCGCAGATTCGCGAACAGGACTGCGTAGGTTGCAATCTCTGCACGCTGGTGTGTCCCGTGGACTCGTGCCTGACGATGGTGCCGGTCTCTACCGGACGGGCGTCGATGAGCTGGACCGAGTACCAGGACAAGCTAGCGCGCGGCGAGATGGCGCCGATACCGCCGCATCACTGAGGCCAGTCGCCAGACTTGGCGGGGTAGCCTGATGACCGGGGTCGGCATCGTACGGTTCAGCGTCCCAAGGGTGAGCACCGAATCCCTAAGGAGTCGCCCAAGAATAACTTCGACATCTTGCCGTCGACTTGGGTCAGATTCGGCCGATCCGGAAAGCTCGAAACCGGAGGCGTAGCCTTAGTTCCGGTGAGGATTTCGAGGTTTTTGGATCGGTCGAAGATGGCCCGAAGCGACGAGCAAGAGGGTGAAGTTATTCTTGGGCGACTCCTAAGTAGACGACGAGGGTAGACATGACGACGAAGGTCTGTCCGATCTTGATCGACCACGAGTGGAGCATTCCTGAGACCTCTCTGCGGTCGCCGGTACACAACCCGTCGACCGGCGAGGTGATCGCCGAGACGCCGCACTGTGGTCCCGACGTGGTGGACGCGGCGGTGCGGTCGGCCCACCAGGCGCTCGGAGCCTGGAGCGACACGCCGCCGATCGAGCGGGCGCGCGTCCTGTTCCGCTACAAGATGTTGCTCGAGGAGCACTTCGAGGAGTTGGCGACGCTGGTCACGCGCGAGCACGGCAAGACGTTGACCGAAGCCCGTGGCGACGTGCGACGCGGCATCGAGGTCGTCGAGTACGCTTGCGGCGTACCTGAACTGCTCAAGGGAGAAAGCCTGGAGAACATCGCGCGCGGCATCGACTGCGTGACCGTGCGCAAGCCCGTCGGGGTGTGCGTGGGGATCTGTCCGTACAACTTCCCGGCGCTGGTGCCGATGTGGATGTTCCCGCTCGCCATTGCGTGTGGCAACACGTTCGTCTTCAAGCCGAGTGAGAAGGTCCCACTCACGGGCATGCGGCTGATCGAACTCCTCAACGAAGCGGGGCTTCCGCGCGGCGTGATGAACATCGTGCACGGCGCCCGAGCCACCGTGGATGCGCTTCTCGCCCACCCACTGGTCGCCGCGATCTCGTTCGTCGGCTCTTCGTCGGTTGCCCAGCAGATCTACGAGCAGGGCACCCGGCACGGCAAGCGGGTGCAGGCCGCCGGCGGAGCCAAGAACTTCGTGGTGGTGCTGCCCGATGCCGATGTGGCGCGCGCGGTCGAGGGGCTGATCGATGGCGCCTTCGGTTGTGCCGGGCAACGCTGCATGGCGGCGTCGACCGCGGTCGTCGTCGGAGCCGCGCAGCGGAGCTTCCTGCCGCCGCTCACGGAGGCCGCCCGGGCCATACGCGTGGGGCCGACCGATCGCGATTCGACGGCGCAGATGGGCGCCGTCATCTCGGACGAGCATCGCCGTCGTGTGGCCGGGCTGATCGACGATGGGATTGCCGAAGGGGCGCGCGCAGCGGTGGACGGGAGACGGACCACGGTGACGGCACAGCCCCATGGGTTCTACCTTGGGCCCACGGTCCTGGATTACGTCACGGACGCGATGAAGATCGGACGTGCGGAGACTTTCGGCCCAGTGCTGAACGTCGTGCGGGTCGATGACTTGGAAGGGGCGATCGCAGCCGCGAACCGCCAGGCCTACGGCAACGGCGCCTGCATCTTCACGACCTCCGGACGCTCGGCGCGCGAGTTCTCTCACCGCGTGAAGGCCGGCATGGTGGGCATCAACGTCGGCGTACCCGCGCCGCTCGCGTACTTCCCGTTCAGCGGTTGGGATCAGTCCTTTTTCGGGGATCTGCACGTTCAGGGCCACGAAGGGGTTTCCTTCTACACTCGCACCAAGGTCGTCACCTCACGTTGGCAAGGGATCGCGGACGTTTGGCATCGGGACTGAGAGGGCGGTGAGGCAATGGCACTCCTGATCCAGAACGGCGAGATCGTTACGGCGAGCGAACGCTACCACGCGGACATCCTGTGCGAAGGGGAGACGATTCGGCGGATCGAACGAAGCCTCGCCCCCCCGCCGGGAACTGAGGTCGTCGACGCTCGTGGCAAGTACGTGTTCCCGGGTTTCATCGATCCACATACCCATATCTACTTGCCGTTCATGGGCACCTACGCCAAGGATACCTACACGACAGCCAGCCAAGCCGCGCTGATCGGCGGTACCACCTGCTTCATCGACTTCTGCATTCCCGGGCGCGACGAGGACCCGCTGGCGGCGTTCGAGACCTGGAACGCACAGAGCGAGGGGCGGTCTGCATGCGACTATAGCTATCACATGGCCGTGACCCGTTTCGACGAACGGGCGGCCAAACAGCTCGAGCGCATCGTGACGGTCGAAGGGATCCCGTCGATCAAGGTGTTCCTGGCCTACAAAGGGGCGCTCGGGATTCCCGACGACGAGCTTTATCAGGCGCTGCGGTTCGCCCGTCGGCACGGAGTCATCACCACGGCGCATTGTGAGAACGCCGATGTCGTGCGCGAGCGGCAGCAGGAGCTCTTGGCTTGCGGGCATACCGAGCCACGCTACCACTACGAGTCGCGCCCGCCCCTGGTCGAGGCCGAGGGCACGGCCCACCTCATGACCTTCGCCGAACTCACGGAGGCGCACGTGTACGTCGTGCACCTCAGTTGCGAAGAGGCGTTGCAAGCGGCATTGCGCGGCAAGCAGCGTGGCGTGAACGTCTGGGTGGAGACCCTCATTCAGTACCTGTTGCTCGACAAGACCTACGCCGAGCGCGACCACTTCGAGGGCGCGAAGTACGTGATGTCACCGCCGCTTCGGGACGCACACAACCAAGAGATCCTCTGGAACGGGCTACGGCAGCGCTTCATCAGCACGCTCGCGACCGACCACGCTCCGTTCGACTTCAAGGGCCAGAAGGAGATGGGCCGAAACGACTTCACGACGATCCCCAACGGGATCCCGGCCCTCGAGGATCGCGTGAATCTCCTGTTTACGCACGGCGTCAAGCACGGACGCCTCGACCTTCAGACCTTCGTCGACTGCGCGAGCACACAGGCCGCGCGGATCTTCGGCCTCTACCCGCGCAAGGGCACGATCCAGGTCGGTGCCGACGCCGACTTGGTGATCTACGACCCGGACTATCGCGGCCAGATCTCGGCGAGCACTCACACGATCAACACCGACTACAGCGCCTTCGAAGGCTGGACGATCGAGGGGCGACCGCACGTGGTCACCGTCCGCGGCCAAGTCGCCGCGCGGGACGGTATGTTCGTGGGGACGGTCGGTCGCGGCCAGCGACTTCGGCGCGACGCGACTCACTGACTCGTCGGCGACGCGACCCGACCTCACCGCCAGGGACGCGGTGAGGTCGGCCAGCGCTGCGCTGGATGCGGTCGCGCGTCGAACTCGGGGCAAAAGCACGCGCCGGGGTGGCTCGCGTCCGTGCTCGCTTCGCGAACTCGAAGTCGAGCGGAATGCGGGTGCCGACCCCAGAGCCACACCGACGAGTCGAGAACCTACCGTTGCTCCTCCAAACGGGCTTGCAGCTCGTGCCAAAAAATCACCTCGACCGCGCCGTCCGCGTAGACGACCGCGGCCTTGCCGTTTGGCAGTGGGGTGCGCGAGTGGAGGATCACGACGTCGCCGCTGCCGTTCGCGCGTTTTCCTTGGCCGAGGTAGACAATGCGCTCCACCAGGGAGTCGTGGTCTCCGAAGCTCGCCTCGAGTTCGGAGTCCCAGCTGTAAAGGTCGCGAAGGTCGTCCGGGAAGTCGTCGCGATGGTCCTGGGCCCAGAGTCGCAGCAGCATCCCGAGCTCGCGGACCTCCGTGGCTGCTTGCGCTTCCTCGGCCTTCCCCTTCGCCGTGGTGAGCGCGGGGATGGTCAGACCCGCGAGGAAGCCGACGCCCGCCCCAGCCATCATGGCGCCGGTCGGCGCCGAAGTGCTCGTGTGCGACACCCAGTGGTAGCCGTCCGCGTCACGCGTCCAGGACTCGACGTCACCGAAGAGGTGGCTGGCGATCACGCGCGGCGCCGGCAGTACCGAGACGTCGACGTCGAACGGCATCGGGAAGCCTTGCAGGCCTGCTTGCAGCATCGGGAGCAGAGTCGCGTACAGCCAGCTGAGCACCTGGCCCGAGTCCATGTAGCTGAGGCCATGAAAGCTCG
Source organism: Planctomycetota bacterium (assembly GCA_050246115.1). GTDB lineage: Bacteria > Planctomycetota > UBA8108 > UBA1146 > JAJFFE01 > JBFWWP01. The sequence goes on along the minus strand of JBFWWP010000018.1, from coordinate 55,391 downwards.
CGGGGAGCTGACGGCGCCCCCGAACGAAGTCGGGATTGTCGAGGATGGACTTGGCCTGTCCCTGCTGCCGTCGCAGCAGCAAGTCTTCCAGGTGAGCTAGGTGGAGCGTGACGACCAGACGGTCCCCGTCTTGCACCCAAGCCGGAGTCACCGGCACTGCGGCACCGGTCAACGAGAGGTAGCGGGCCTGGCGACCGGCAATCTCGACGTCGCGGATCTGGACCTCGACGCCGGCACCTGCGTCGGCGGCGAGACCGCCGGCGAGCGCTCCGAGTTGGTTCACGCACTCGCGCAGTTGGTCCGGGTTGGCCGGTCGCAGCTCCAAGACGAACGACGGCAAGAGTCCCGGCATTTCCGCGTCTTCGAAGACGAGATACTCGGTGCCCAAGGACCCGAGAAACGCCGCGAGGGTGAAACCGAGGTCCTGTTCGACAGCGGCGATCTGTTGCTCGATCTGCTCGTGTGCGGGCGGCGGTAGTGCGACCCGCACGACCTGGAGCAGCCACTGACGGAGTGCGTCCAGGTCGCAGCGTCCTGCTGTGAAGAAGCGGCTTCGGGCCGGAACGCGCGCGAGCACCGCCGCATCGAGCAGCGCGACTCCTTCGCCGACCCTCGGGCAAGCGAGCCACAACGCGCTCGCGAAACCATCGTCTTGGATGCGAGCACTCGCGAACAGCGCCCCGACGCGATCGAGCCCGGCGGCGGCCAAGATCGCAGCGATGGGCGGAAGGTCCGGCGGTCCGAACTGGCCGAGGGCGTCGAGAGCCAGAGATCGGAGTGCCGGGACATCGACGTACAGTTCCGTCAGCCCGCGAGCCCCGCCCGTTCGAGCACGTCCCTCGACGAAGGCCGGCGCTCGAGCGAGGCTGGCCGCTCCCGGGGTGAGTACCTTCTCGATGGCCTTCGGGCTCGTCGCCACATAGGCGGAGTCGCCGACTTGTCCGTAGTAGAGCGCGATCGGCGCACCCGGGACGACACGCCCGGCGAACTCGTGCCCGGCGATCTGTGTCGGAGTCGCTTCCGGGAGTTCTGCTCGATCGAGCAGTTGACCGATCTCGTCGATGAGGTTGGCGCCCGCTTCCCGGCCATCCAACCGCATGACGGCGTCCACGAAAGGGGGTACGCCGGGTTGTCCGGGTGTCGTTGGAGGTTGGCCGAGGCCGATCGACAGGACGGCGAACATGACCGGGTTCTTTTCGACGTGCCGGGTCAAGCGCGTGAGCAACTCGAGCGCGGGTTCGCCCGAGTTCGCCTGCGCCATTTCGGTGAACTGCTGGAAGGCTTGCTTGATGCGCTCCATGCGTGGGTCCGCCATGAGGCGTCCGAGGCTGGTTTTCGGGAAACTCTCGGCGTAGGACTTCCCGTCCGCCGCCAAGTAGATCAGCGTGTCGGGTGGAAGTGAGCTAGCGGGGTCCGAGGGCGCAGGTTCTTTGGCTTGTCCTACGCTTGCCAGACAAACCAGCAAGCCAACGGAAGCCCATCCACGGAAGCGACGTAGCGACATGCGAGATTCCTCCTCGGTGCTGGGTGGGTTGATTCGAGCTGCTAGCCCCAAACAAGCGCGGCAGCGCTTACTTCGGGACTAACCCGCATTATTCGTGAGCGCTCGGCTGCGGAGGACCGAAGTCTCGCTCTGGCTTCGTCATTGCAGCACCTCCGGTCGACTCCTAAAAGCTCTCGATGCGGCGCCCGCCGAGCGCGGCTTCGGGAGCCCCGATCGACGGTTGTCGCATGGCGAGCAGGGCCATCGCGGTACCGAAACTCATGCTGCGCGGAAACACACGATCGTTCCAGCCGCCGTCGTCCTCGCGGACCTTGAACAGCAGCGCGTAGAGCCTGGCTCGCCGATCGGCGCGTTCGTCTTCGGGCAACACCTCGATGGCTTGGGCCGCGTAGTAGTGTGCGAAGAAGAAGTAGTACGGAGCCACGTAGTAGGGCGGTTCGTGGGTGCCTGTCTTCTGGCGACGATCCTCCAGCGCTTGCCAGTGCTCGAAGAAGGCGTCGACCGCTCCGCGCACTCGCTCGACACTACCCTTGCCGAGTTGAAACAGGCACACCTCGCACCCCGGCATGCGGCCGATCGCGCCGGGGATGCTCTCGAATCCCCGACCCGTTTGCCTCGTGGGGTTGCTGCTGTACTGAAATGCGCCGGTGTCGAGTCGCGCCATCTCCAGCGTCCGAACGGCACGGTCTACGACTCCCGGGTTCACGCGCTCTCCGAGACGTGCGGCGTGGATCAGCGCTTGCACCGCGGGTGCGGTCATGAAAGTCGAGGCCGGACTCTCGGGGCCCCGCGGTCGCGAGTAGTTCCAGCCGCCACTGCCGGTGAGCTCGGTCTGTTCCAGGGCTTCGATGCAGAACCGGATCGCTGCCGTCGCCCGCGGCTCCTGGTGTGGCGGCATGCGTCCGAGTTGACGGGCTCGGAGCAGGTAGGTCAGCGCGTAGATATGCCCCCAGCCGCGCACGTCGTACGTGCCCGAGAAGGTGGGTCGCATGAGTTCCTGCGCCAGACCTTGGAAGATGAACTCGTTGGCCCGTTCGAGGGCGCGGTCGACGGCTTCCCGGCGGGTGGGCGCTTCGGTCAGCGCCCAGGCGCAGATGGCCGTGCCACCGACGCGATAGCCGACCGGGATCTTCCCGCCAACGCGATAGACGCCCTCGTAAGGCCACTCGCGACCCGGCTCTTCGTGCTCGGTGCTCTCCGTCAGGGACTCTTGGAGCCCGAGGATGATGTCGGTCGACCGTTCGACGGCGGCGACGAGTTCCGCGGGCGTTGGAGCCGGGTTGGGGGCCGGACGCGAAGGGTCCGGCTGGGCGCCGAGCGGCATCACGGCGGAAGCCGCGACCCACAAGGCCAAGGAGCGCAGGAAGGGGGCGCGTCGATCCGTCACGTTGGGCTTCCTCTCCGAGAAAGGGACGGGTACCCAGAGGAGGGCGCAGCATAAGCGCGGCGCTCGTTCCCGCCAACAGTCGCCCGAGCGGTTCTCCGGCGCCCACGCCCCTCAGGCCTTCGGAGGGCGCCGGCGCCGACCGCGCCGGCTGTCCGAGATCCGCACAGGCTGTCTGTTGGAATCGGAGACAGTTCTGCCCCAAAACGGGTAACGGACCCTCCCAGCGGAGTCGCAAGCGCCTCGGCCGAGGTTCGACCGGAAGTCGTAAGGTGTGTTTTTATAGGGTTCTACGTTCCGGTCCGATGATTGCGTGAAACTGGAGCAGCAGGTGGGGGCCAGGTATGTCGTTTGCCCCTGTTCGACTTCTCTGACGGAGAGCTCTGCCATGACGCGCTTCTGGAACTTGCAGACGAAATTCGTGGCCGTGCTGATCGTGTTGCTGCTGGGGGCCTTGTCGACCCAGAGCTACTTCAACGAGCGCAGCAAGGAGAGGCTGTTCGACGCCGTGTTGGGAATCACCGAAGACGTCGCCAATGAAGCCACCCGCAAAGTCTCGGAGGTGGTCATGACTCCGCCTACCCTGCGGGTGCAAGCGAGTCGGGTGACCCTGCGTGATGCTGGCGAGCAGGTGTGGTCGTCGCGCCGGGTCCGCCAGGGCAATCGAGCGGAAGGCCGCGCCCAGGAGCGGATCGTGCTGCACATGCAGGTGGCCAACCTGGTGGAGAACCACGCCCTCTTGGGCGCCACGGCGGCGGCAGCACCGATCGCCTCCGAGGGCGCTGCGGCCGCCATGAGCGAGGTCCCCGACCCGGAAGTGGGGGTCGTGGCAGCCGATCGTCCGCAAGACTCACGGTGCGCGGTGACGGAGCCCCTAGTGTTCCCCACCCTGCCGGGCGGACTCACCGCGAACGTAGCAGACCCCATGTTCGTCTTCTATCTCACGCCTTCCCCCTCGACCCGACCGACGGTGGCATCGATCGACCTCACCCCGCACGCCGAGAGAGTCGAAGCGATCTTCGAGGAGTATCGGCGCAAGGACTTCCTCGCCATGGTCGGCGTGTTCCTCCTCGGAATGGGATTGGCCTGGTTCCTGGGTGCGCGCATCGTTCGCCCCATGCACACCCTCACCCGCGCCTTTCAGGAGGTGGCCGACGGCGATCTCGAGACCCGGGTCCCCGACGGCCAGAGGGGCGAGTTCGGGGTCCTCGGGAAGCAGTTCAACGCCATGGTCGGCCGCGTGCGCGAGAATCTCGAACTGCAGCGAGCACTCGAGCGTCGGGAACGCGTGCAGCACATGGGCGATCTAGCCGCAGGCGTCGCCCATGACGTGCGCAACCCACTGAACGCGATCCATCTCAACATCGGGCACATGCGCGACCAGTTCGCGCCGAGCGATGAAGCGCAAAGAGCTCGCTATCTTCGGCACATGTCGGACGTGCAGCGCGAAGTGGAACGCCTCAACCAACTCGTGACCAACTTCCTGTCTTTGGCTCAGCCCTCGTCGGGTGATGTCGAGGCCGTGTCCCTCGGTGAGATCGCCCAGGGATTGGCGCGCCTTCTCGAGAAGGAGGCTGCGAGTCGCCACGTGAGCCTCGAGCTGCAGCTCGCGGCCGACTTACCGCTGGTGGAAGGGAACGGACAAGAGCTGAAGAGTGCGTTTCTGAACATCGCCATGAACGCGCTGCAAGCGATGGAGCCTCACGGCGGCGGACGGCTGGAGATCGTGACGGAACGTCACGCGCCGGCGGTCGACGCAACGGACGGCGTCGAAGCGGTCGCGGTGCGTTTTCGCGACTCCGGGATCGGGATTCCCGCGGCGGATCTCGATCGCATCTTCGTGCCGTATTTCACGCTTCGTAGCGGTGGCACCGGCTTGGGCACGACCATCGCCCAGCGCATCGCCGAGCGCTATGGAGGGCGGATCGAGGTTCACAGTGAAGTGGGCCAAGGCACCGAGGTCTCGTTCGTCTTTCCCGTCCAATCGGCGGCTGCGGAGGTGGGCTGATGAGTACCTGGAAACCGAAGGTCCTCGTGTGCGATGACGAGGAAGCGCAGCGCCGCATCCTCTGCGAGATCCTCGAGACGGCGGGCCACGAGGCCGACCTCGCGGCGACGGCGGAGGAGGGCACGGCCAAGTTTCGGGCCGCCTTCGAGAAGGATGCGCCGTTCGAGTTGGTCTTCACCGACCTGAAGATGCCGGCCAACACCGAGGGGCTCGAACTCCTGCGGGCGGTCAAGGAGATCGATCCGCAGGTGGAGGTCGTGCTCATGACCGCCTACTCGACCGTTCGCAGCGCGGTGCACGCCATGAAGCTGGGTGCCTTCGAGTATCTTCCGAAACCGTTCGACAAGGAGCGCTTCCTGCACGTCGTGAGCCTCGCGAGCGAGAAGCTGGAACTCGTCCACGAGAACCGGCGCTTGCGGCAGATGGTGAGCAGTGGCGACTCGATTCACCCGATGATCGGGCGCGCCGCCGCCATGAAGGAGCTATTCCGCGTCGTCGAGCGGGTTGCCCGAACCGACACCACGTGTCTGATCCGTGGGGAGAGCGGAACCGGCAAGGAACTCGTGGCGCGAGCCATTCACGCGCAAGGGCCGCGTGCCAACAAACCGTTCCTGGCCATCAACTGTGCAGCGATCCCGGAGAGCTTGATCGAGAGCGAGCTGTTCGGTCACGAGAAGGGCGTCTTCACCGGCGCGACGAGCGTCAAGATGGGTCGGTTCGAGGAGGTCGGGCACGGAACTCTCTTCCTCGATGAGATTGGCAGCATGAAGTACGACCTGCAGGCGAAGCTGCTCCGGGTCATCCAGGAGCGCGAGTTCTCGCGGGTTGGATCCGCAGATCTCATTCCGTTTCGCGGGCGCATCGTCGCCGCTACCGCGCAGGACCTCGAGGCGCTGATCGCGGCGAACGAGTTTCGCGAGGACCTGTACTTCCGGTTGAACGTGGTGCCCCTCGAGATCCCGCCCCTGCGGGAGCGCATCGAGGACATTCCCGCGCTCGTCGATCGGTTCCTACGCAAGTGCAACGAGAGGTTGCAGACTCGCGTCGTCGGCGTGACCCCGGCGGTACTGGAAGCGTTCGAGGCCTATTCGTGGCCGGGGAACGTGCGCGAACTCGAGAACTGCATCGAGCGCATGGTCGTGCTCGGGGACAGCGAATGGTTAGGCGAGAGCTTGCTCCCGAAGGCCATTCGCGCGGGTGCGCATCTGCGCGGTGCGGTCAACGCGAACGGCAATGGCATCGCTCACGCGGAGGGGACGCGGCTGTCGACGTTGGAGCCGGCGACGACTGCGGGGGCAGGTGCGGCGGCTGCTGCCGGTGCGGGCGCCTTCGCTCTACCGTCGCAAGGAGTGGTGCTCGAGGATCTCGAGGCGGATCTCATACGCCAAGCCCTCGATCGTACCGGGGGCCGGATCGAACCGGCGGCTCAGCTGCTCGGCGTCACGTACAAGACGTTACAGTACCGCATCAAGAAGTATGACTTGAAAGACTCCCAGGACGCGAGGAGGGGCCGCTAGCCCGCATCATTCATGGGCTAGTGCCCGGTCTCGCAAGTTCGTTGTAGGGGTTCGGGCCCTCGAGGCCAGGGCCCAGGAAAGACGACCCCGTTCGCAACGAGTCGCGCGCGTTGGCGCTGCACTTACCAACCGGAAGTGCACCACGAACTAGAAGCAGTGCATTGGAGGAAGACCGATGAAGAACATCGTCAAGGCCATGATCCTCGCCGTGATCTTGGCAGGCTTGGCCATCCTGGCCTTCGTGTTCATGAACTCAGGGCAGTCCCATTTCGAGCCGGACCGCGGTCGCAGCGACGACCCAAGCGGCGTAGCCGCTTCCGATCCGACGCCCGAGGTCAAGGGACCGCCCGTGCCGCCGGTAGAGCCGGCGAAGCTGCTGCAGGTGACGGGCACCGTGAAAGACGACGCGGGCAAGCCGCTCGCCGGTGTGGAGATCACCGTCAACTCGAACGTGCAGGCGGGCGGCGCCTCTCCCAAGACGCGAGAGGCAACGACCCAGTCGGGCGACAATGGCGCCTTCGCAGTGTCGGGTCTGCGCGCAGGGAAGTACGAGTTCATTGCTCGCAAGATGGGTTACCAAGAGGGCCGCGTGACGCGCACCTTCGCAGACGGCACGGTCGAACCAGTGCACTTCGTTTTGACGGCCGGACTGACGATCTCGGGCTACGTGAAGGATAGCGGCGGGAAGCCGGTTCCAGGGGCCAGAGTTGGCGGGTTCTTGGAGCACTCCAAGAAGAACGCTTCGCTCGAGGAGCAGCTCATTAGCCTGATCCACATCCAAGAGATCCAGAGCGAGAAGGGTGTGTGGGCCGAGGCCAACGCTGACGGTTGGTACCAGTTGACGGGCTTGGAGCTGCGCGACTATCGCGTGCGCGCGGCCGGCTCGCAGCTGGCGCCCGCCGAGCTGCGGCACGTGCCGGCAGGCACCACCGATGCCAACTTTTTCCTCGAGCCGGGCGGCGTGCTCGGCGGACTCGTGATCTCGCAGGCTGGCGGACCCATCGAGGGTGCGGAGATTCTCGCCTACCCGTCGCCGCCCGAGAGCACCACCGTGAGCATCATGGACACGGTGTTGGCGGCGATCATGCCGCCGTTCGCGCGCGCTGTGTCCGATCGGTCGGGGCGGTATCAGTTCACCGAGATCGGGGGTGGCGAGCAGTTCCGGTTGATCGCTCGAGCACCGCGGCACCAGGAGTACCAGGCCGACAAAGTGGTGGTCATGCCGGGGGTCAACACCGAGCTCAACCTCACGCTGGAAACCGGCCTCATCGTCCGCGGAGTCGTGTTCGACCCCGACGGCCGTCTGCTCGCCGGCGCGACCGTCAAAGTGAATCAGCAGGGAGCACGCCCGAAGGCCAACCAGATCCAGGACGAAGGCAAGAAGACGGGCGATGATGGCCGCTTCGAGTTCGATGAACTCGGCCCGGGCAGCTACCGCTTGGTCGCAAGCCACCCGGATTTTGCGTCGGTGCAGGAGAACAAGGTCGAACCGTCGGAGGAAGACGTCGAGCTTCGACTCACCGTCGGCGGGGCGATCGCGGGCACGATCACCGATGCCGGGACCGGCGCGCCGGTGGCCGGAGCCACGATCATGGTGCGCGATGTCGCCGGGATCGAGAAGGAGAGCGTGAGCGACAGCAGCGGCCGCTACTTCGTCCGAGGGATCGCTGTCCCCGCCCGCAACAAGCCCGTGCCGCTCTCGGTCGAGGCCAAGCACTACGCTCGGCTCGCCAACGAACAAGTGCCGGTCGAGGAGGCGGTCACGTCCGAGGGCTATGACTTCGCGCTCGAGCGCAACGGCACGGTGAGCGGCGTCGTGCGCGACGCCGCGGGCAAGCCGGTGGCCGGGTGCAAGGTGTCCGTCAAGCGCCAGCAGTCGCCGACGACGCCGATCGTCGTGAGCGTAGGGATGGTCGCCATCAGCGACGCGAGCGGCAACTTCGTGGTCGAAGAAGTCGCGCCGGGCGTCGAGAACTTCCTGGAAGGCAGCCACTCGGAGTACCTGAGCGGTGACTCCGGGAAGTTCGACTTGGCTACCGGAGAGAGCCTCACCGGCCAGATCCTCGTCATGCAACGCGGTGGGTCGATCTCGGGCACGGTCGTCGACGAGATGGGAGCGCCGATCGCGAATGCCCTGGTTGGGGTTCAAGGCGACTACCAAGGCGACATGCCGATCATCGGCATGCCGAAGCATGCGCGTACCGATGAGACCGGGTCGTTCTTCTTGGCCAGCCTGGAGGCTGAGACTCACACCCTGGTCGCGGAGGCCGATCAGTACCTCCGCACGCGCTTGTCCGGCGTGGACGTGGTCGAGGACCACACGTCGCAGTCGATTCGGATCACCTTGGTGAAGTCGTCGTATGTTGCCGGCTTCGTGACGGATACTCGCAACGAGCCGATCGCGAACGTGAAAGTCACGGTCACCGACAACTCCGCGGGGCTCCGCAGGATTGCAGTGCACACGGACAACAACGGCAGCTTCCGATGCGACTCCTTGGGCCCTTATGAGGTGGACATCATGGCCGAGGCGCCGGGCTTCACCACGGCGAACCTCTACGCCCAGCCGGTGAACCGCGATGGACTCCACCTGGTGCTCGATCGCATGGGTTCGATTCGCGGTGCCGTGGTGGACGACACCGGCAAGGTGGTGCCGGCCTTCAGTGTCTCGCCCAAGTTGCACATGGATGGGCGCACTCAAGCCAAAGTACCTTCGAAGACGTTTCAACCTACCGATGGGCGTTTCGAGTACTTCGGCATTGAGCCCGGAGACTATGAGGTGACCGTCGGCGCGCCGGGCTACAGCATCGAGATCGTGGACGGAATCCGCGTGGCTTCCGATCAGTCGGCCGACATCGGGACCATTGTCCTGCGCCAGGGCGGGAAGCTCGGCGGACGGGTCGTCGACGCGGTCACGGGCGAGGGGGTCTACGCCGCCGTCGTGACGGTGCTCGGCGGGGAGCGCAACATGCTGCCGCAGGTGCCAGCGATCGGCCAGCCAAGTTCCAGGCGACCGGCGGGCCGTGGGGACACCGCGCGCACCGACCGCGAGGGCAACTTCTTGATCGAGGGTCTCAATGTCGACGGTGTTTCGATTCGGATCGAGCATCGTGAGTTCATGGTCTACACCGAGCACAATCTGAGTGCCGGCTCGACCGACCTCGTGTTCCAGTTGGATCGCGGGGGTGTGATCGAAGGTCGCGTCATCAACTCCAATGGCGAGGAACTTTCCGGGCGTCAGATCCTGATGACCGGCGAGGGTCGCAACGACCGTCAAGTCTCCGACCGTAAGGGCTCCTTCACCTTCTCCGGACTCCCGTCGGGGCAGTACATCCTCCGCGCCACTCAGATTTTCATGAAGGGCGAAGACACCGAGCAGGCTCGTAAGGAGCGCGCTCGTTCGCCGGCGGAGTCGCCGGCGAAGGAGGTCATTGTCCAGGTCGGTGAGACCAGCTTCGTGGAGTTCGTCGTCGAGTAGGCCGCTCCGACTCCTCCCATTGCACCTGCGCACACACCTCGGGGCCACGAGCCGGACTGCCGGTTCGTGGCCCGTTCTTCGTTTCGAGGGGAGCGCGCACTCGCACGCCCGTTTCTGCGAGAGCGCCGGGGCGACCGGTGACGGCGCAACTGAGGGGGCCGACTCTTTCTGAGGCGTGGTGGTTTCCTGAAATGGAGCGGACGACGACCTCGTTCTCGCCACGAATCGTTTCGTTCAGCGTTCCGACTCGCCGCATCAGAGTGTTCCAACCAGTGCTGTGCTCGCGACGAAGTTCGAGTCGCTCCTCGAGCGACTCGGCGGCGCCGCCTCCAACGCTGGCCGCCGACGTCGACGACGAGAGTCGTACTCATTTTTCTGAAACGACTTAGGGCGTCTCGAACCCCGCACGCACGAGGGTTGTGCGCAGCCCCGATGGGGGGTGGGTGAACGTGCGTGTGCGGCTCGACGCGAGAAGTGGAACGATTGTTGTTGGGGGAATTTCGAGTGGGGCGCGAAATCGTCGAAAGGAGGCCTTCCATGAAGTTCGTGCTAACGATTGCAGCTTGTTCCGCAGTCCTGGCGGGGGGAGCCCTCATGGGTGTAACGCGTTGGGCGGTGGCGCAGGACGCCGCAGTCCGGGCGGCGGATCCACGAGACACGGCGCACCAAGCCGTTGGTGAACCGGAGCCCAAGCCCGCCGATCCGAGCGCCGAACGAATCCGCGAATGGGTCAGCGACTTGTCCGATCCCAGCTACCGGATCCGCGAGGCGGCGACCCGACGACTGCGGGAGCTGGGGAGTGCCGCGGTGCCCTATCTCGTCGACGCCCAGCGGTCCAAGGATCTGGAACTCCGACGTCGCGTCAGTGGTTTGCTCGCCGAGATCGATCCAGGGGCGTCGCCCCCGGAACGCCGTGACGACAGGCTCGATGCCGACCCGCTTCGCGGGCGTCCGGGTTCGGGTATGCAGGAGTGGGAGCGTTCGGGTCGCAACGAGCCTTCGGATCTCTCCAGCGAGCTCAGCCGATTGCGCGACGAACTCCAGAGGTTCGATCAACAATTCATGCGTCGTTTCGGGGAGGGGATGCCGGGAGGTTGGGGCGCAGAGCGCTTCGATCGCTGGTTCCGGGGCTTCCCGCGCGCCGACATGGGCGACTGGTTGCGCGAAGGTCTCGGCCCTGAGGAGTGGAGTCAGCTGAAGGGCCGTTATCAAGTCTGGCGCGATGGCGAGAAGATCGTCGATCGAGAGTTTGGCGAGGAAGCGGCTTCCAGCGCGCAACTCGGTGTTCGCGTCGAGTCCGCGCACCCGGCACTGCGCGCGCAGCTTTCGCTCGGCGAAGGTGAAGGACTCGTGGTCGCCGAGGTGCTTCCGAACAGCCCCGCCGCCGCCGCTGGTTTCGAGAAATACGACCTGATAACGCAAGTGAACGGCGCGCCAGTTGCTGACCCGAACTCTCTCCGAGCGCAGATCGCGAAGGGTGACCCACTCGAAGTCGAGATCGTGCGCGTCGGGAAGCGGCAAGTACTGACCGTGACTCTGCCCGCGTCGAAGCCTCAGTACCGCTGAGGTGCTTGGCTCAACCGGGTTCGGGCGGCTGCGCCCGTTCGGTGACAAAGTGAGAGATGACAAAGTGAGAACTGGAGGCGTCCACCAAGCGTGATTGTCTTCGCGCGAACACGCGGGTCCCGCGCGAATGGCAGTGGTGGGCGTCGCCACATGGCCCCCCCGATCCCAAGTCGGGGGGGCTTTTTGCGCTCGGTCCGTCCCGCGGCTGGGCTGCCGTCGCCGGCCTCGAGCCCCCCGCCAGTACTTCCCGTTCGTTGGGCCGCCGGACCATCTCCCCCCTGAGGCCGGGGCCGCCCTCAACCCCGCAGTGACGTCGCCGTTGCCCCTTCCCCGTCACTCGGAAGTCCATATCCAGAAGTAACTTGAGTTTTTTCGAGAAGCTGGGGGTCAAGTCTTGCGCCGGCCCGTTCGATACTCACCCCTGTCGGGAGACTCTGCGGCGACACAGACTTCCCGGCGTCGGAGTCACGTGTTTGACCGAGCCTTATCCGAGAGAGGGGAGCGACAGCAATGAACGTCCAAGGAACCGGTGGAGTCCAAGGCCCGCAACCGATCCCGCCGCGGCGCAATGCCTATACGGAGCAGGCTCAGGCCGCCCCTCGGCCCGTTCGCGCGGACCGGGCCGACATTTCCGAACACGCCCGCTGGCTCCAGAAGCTCGCTCAGTCGAGCAACATCCGACAAGAGAAGGTCGACTCGATTCGGAGCCAGATCGAGGCCGGGACCTACGACACCGACGACAAGCTGCAGATCGCCATCGATCGCTTGCTCGATGATCTGAGGTAGTCCCGGTCCTTGGTTGGGGTTCGCAGCGCGGGTGTCGCGGCCACCGGGTTGACCGACTTGGCTTCGACTCGCGGCTGCGACCCCACCGTATGCCCGGTGAATCGTCCCCCTTCGGACCCCTCCGAGTGGCCCCCCACGAGAACCCGCGCCCGGACGCGAGCGCCACCCCTCCCGGCAACCTGCCGTCAGCTACTGTCGGCGTCTGCGATTCCCTCGGCCCGTTCGCTTCCCCCGGTCGACGAGCCCCTGGTATAAGAACGGCTCGCCGGCGAGGGTTCGCCATGGCGGTTGAACCTCGGAGATGAAGCATGGACCCGGTCTCCTACGATGACTTCGCGAAGCTTCAGTTGCGCGTGGCCCGCGTGCTGAGCGTTGCGCCGCACCCCGACGCCGACAAGTTGTACCTGCTGCGCATCGATGGAGGTGGCGAAGAGCGTCAACTCGTCGCCGGACTGCGCCCTTACTACACGCCCGAAGAACTGCTCGATCGCTACGTGGTCGTGATCTGGAATCTCGCCCCTGCGGTGATCCGCGGCCAAGAGTCGCAAGGCATGCTGCTCGCGGCTCAGGATGGCGCCATCGTGTCTTTCCTGACGCCCGAGCGGGCCGTCGGGGCAGGCAGCAAAGTGCGCTGATTCCTGAACGGGTTGCGACGCAGGCCGCAGTGGGCCTCGTTCCACCCTCGACTACCGTGCCGGGAGGGCTCGAGCCTCCTCGTCGATCCGGCAGGCGTCGTGCCCCCTACCCGGGGCGCTCCGCTTTTCAACGCGCCCGGCGCCGGCTCGTGTCGTCCGCGAGTACGCTGGATGAGTGGCCAAGCTTTGCGTGGCCAAGGCTCACGGTAGAGAGGCCCATGTGATCGTCGAACTCATCGTCGTCAACGTCGGCCTCATTGAGCGCGCAGAGCTTTCCTTCAGTGGCGGACTCCAGGTCATTACCGGAGAGACCGGCGTCGGCAAGACGATGCTGTTGTCGTCGTTGGCGATCATTCGCGGCGAACGGGCACGCATCGAGTTGATTCGCGCGGGCTGCGAGGAAGCGTTCGTCTCGGCCTTCTTTCGCGTGGAGTCGCCGGTGATCTTGGACCGGTTGGAGGCCGCGCTCGGGCGCTCCTTTCCCGACGGCGAGATTCTCATCGAGCGTACGCTGCGGCGCAGCGGTCGCCATCGCAACCTCCTGAACGGCCGCGAAGTACCGCTCTCCCTCATTCGTGAGTGTGGTGACCACCTGCTCGAGATCCACGGTCAGCGCTCGCAGCTCACGCTGCTCGAGAACCGGCAACAACTCGAGTTGCTCGATCGCTACGCCGGAACCGCGACGGCGACCGCGGAGTTTCGAGCGGCCTTCCGGGAGGCGCGCGGCCTGGCGGACCGGATCGACGAGATCGTACGCGGCAGCCACGAGCGCGACGAGCGCCGCTTGCTGCTCGAGCACATCGTCTCGGATCTCGCGAGTGCAACGTTGGTGCTGGGGGAGCGCGAGCAGTTGGAGCGCGACCTCGAACTCCTCGAGCAAGGAGATCGCATTCAGCAAGTGATCGGTGAGGCCTCGCTCGAACTCTACGAGGGCGAGGACAGTCTCGTCGATCGGTTGAGTCAGCGTATTCGCCAGATCGAGGAGTTCGCGGATCTTCACCCGGGACTCGCCGAGGCCGTCGCCAGCTGTGACTCCGCGCGCGCAGCGCTCACGGATGCGGTGCGCTCCTTGCGTGCTTTCGAGGATAGCGTGGACGCCGACCCGGGCGCGCTGGCAGCGCTCCGCAGTCGCCATGAGCAGCTCGTGCAACTCGAGGAACGCTATCGGCGCCGCGGCGATGAACTCGTGACGTATCGTGATGCCTGTCAGCAAGAACTCGCCGGTTTGCTCGCCGACCATACCGAAGCCCCTCGGCTCGAGGAGGAACTCAGGGCGCGCCTCGACGACTTGGGCCAGCGCTCCCGCGCGCTGGGTCGGAAGCGGCGAACCGCAGCACGGAGGCTCGCGGCAGCAGTCACGGCCGAAATGGCGGCACTCCAAATGCCGCACGCGACGTTCGCCGTGACCCTCGAGGCGCTGGACCGAGCTCACGCTTGGCATGGGTTCGACGAAACCGGCGGCGATCGCATCGAGTTCGTCTTCGGTCCCAACCCGGGCGAGCCTCCGCAGCCACTCCGAGCGACCGCGTCGGGGGGCGAGCTGTCCCGCGTGATGTTGTCCCTGAAGAAGGCACTCGCCGACGCCGACGACGTGCCGGTGCTGGTCTTCGACGAGATCGACACGGGCGTCGGCGGCCGGCTGGGGGCTCAGCTGGGTCGTAAGCTTCGGGAGATCGGGGAGAGTCACCAGGTGCTGTGCGTCACGCATCTCCCCCAGATCGCGTCGTTCGGACGCTCCCACTTCCGCGTCATCAAGGAGGTGCGCGACGGTCGGACGCACACGTTGCTCGAGGCTCTCGACGAGGAGCGTCGGGTCGAGGAGATCGCGGCCATGATGCGCGGCGACGGCCGCACCGAGACCTCCCTCGCCGAAGCCCGAGCTATGATGGCGGAGAGCCGCTGAGAAGCCGGCCGACCGGGTCGACCCGGCCGGTACAATGGTCGCCCCCTGGCGGCGGGGCGTTCGCTCCGGCGGGGGCGTAGCGAGAATTGGCCCGGGCGGCGTCGTCTTTGGCGCCCACACCGCTGGGTTCTGTGAGACGGTCGGCACCGGAAGGATCGAGGCCATGCCAGACTGGAGCGACCGCGGCTACGTGATGGCCACGCGCGACCAGTCGGTCGTCTACTGTCGCGTCGTCGGCGTCGGTAACATGAACAATTGCACGGCGTTCCAGATCTTCACGGAACGCATGTTCGCCGCCGGCTACCGCGAGTTCGTCGTCGACTTCTCGACCTGCCACGGCCTCGACTCGACGTTTCTCGGGGTGCTCCTCGGGATTGCGCTGGGGGATCGCAAGACCGGCGCGCACGTCGTCGTGGTCAATGCTAGCCATGGCCTGCGCAAGGCGCTCCACGAAGTCGGCATCGACCGCCTGCTCGACATCTGCCCCGAGGTCGTGGACCCGCCCGAGGTTCCGCTGTGTCGACTCGAGGTCGAGCAGGAGAACCCGAAGCGCCGGATCGGCTTGATCGTGCGCGCGCACGAGGACTTGTGTTCGATCGACGCTGCCAATGAGAGTCGTTTCGGACGGTTTCTGGAGCTCATGCGCGCCGAACTTGCCGCCGGGGCGGGCGCGGGTGCGCACCCACCCCACCGCGAGGACCCATCGGATGCCACCACACCACCCGGGAGTTGACTGCCTCCTCCAACCGCTGCGACTGCGACCGATTCCCGTGCAACGGGTTTGGGGCGGCGAGCGTATCCTCCGCGAAGTCCACCCAGGCCTATCGGCCGAGCCTCCGATCGGGGAGTCGTGGTGCGTATCGGACGTCGGAGCCGACGCCTCGTTTCACTCGGAGATCGTGTGGCCCGAGCCCTGTCCGGTCGACGCGCCGCGCACGTTGCGGGAGTGGCTGCTCCAAGCACCGCGCGAGGTCCTCGGGGCGCGGTTTCATCAACCTGGCCGAGAGCCCCGCTTGCCGCTCCTCTACAAGTTCATTGACGCCCGTGAGGCGCTTTCGGTGCAGGTGCACCCCGACGACGCGCTGGTTGCCGAACTCGGCCTGGAGGGCGCGGGCAAGACCGAGGCCTGGATTATCTTGGACGCCGCGCCAGGGGCCTCGATCGTGTACGGCCTCGAACCCGGTCTCACCTACGAGGGCTACCTGGCACGGGCGCGCGTCGGTCGGGGCGCGGAAGGGCTGGCCCGGGTTCCCGTCCAGCGCGGGGACATCGCGTACCTACCGGCCGGTACGCTGCACGCGATCGGGGCCGGAGTGATGCTCGCCGAGATCCAACAGTCGTCGGACACGACCTACCGCATTTACGACTGGGATCGACCCGGACTCGACGGCCGACCGCGAACCCTGCACCTCGACGAGGCCGCCCGGGTGCGTCCGGTGACCCCTCCGCCGTGCCCGCTGCCGGTGCCCGCAGAGGTGGCCCCGGGGGTGCGTGTGCGCATCGCCGACGCACCGTTTCGACTCACCGAGCTGCGCCTCACGCCCACGGTTCCCGCGGTGACCCTTCCCCCGGACGATCGCTTTGCGATCTTGAGCGTTCTCGACGGCCAGGCCGAGCTCGCAGACGGAACCCGACTGGCGAAGGGAGAGGTGCTCTTCTACCCTGCGGCCGCCCGCGCGAGCGCCGTGACGCTCCGCGGTACCGGGTGGGCCTTGTGGATGGAGCCAACCGCGCCGGCCTGACGTCGCGCACCGGGCGAAAACACCCGTGCCAACAAAACTCGAGTCGACGACTCGACCTCCCCGCCCGCGCACGCCGTGCTTGCGGGCATGCTTTGACCTGTGAGTCGTTCCTGAATGCGCTTGATTTAGGACTAGTGTCGGGTGGGGGCGGGGGGGTATCCTCGCCCCGCACGGCTGAGTTCGTTCCGAAGCGCCCTCGGGTTCCCAGCCGGTTCGGGCCGAGCCGTCCGCTGCGGCTCAGGTTCGGCCGCGCAGCGCGGGGTGCGCCTTCGAGCCTGGCCACGCGGGCACGCGGGTGCCCTCGACCGCCTTTCGCGCCCGCTGGCGCCTGAACCTGCGGAACTGCTGCCGGACGATTCGGTCTCGACGAGATCGCCACGCTTCTTGGTTTCCGACCGCGTCCCCCCTCCAGAAAGGAACTCCATGTCAGGTCCGCAGACGCCGCGTCGCCCCGCCGCCGAGAGCGGCGCGCCGGGTCGGCCGGCTCGCGCCAGCTCGGGGGGGCGACCGACCCCAGGAACCCGTGGCGCCGACGGCGTACCGGAGATCAAGCGGCCCCGCACGGTCAAGATGAACCCGGTCGTCACGATCGCCCTGTTCGTGACCCCGGTCGTCCTCGCGGGGGTGCTCGTCGTGCTGTACTTGAACAAGCCGAAGCCGGTCGAAGTCAAAGTCGAAGGGCCCACAGCCCCCGAGCCCGATGACGAGTACACCAAGATCCGCAAGGAGATCCCGCGCGTCGAGCGGCTCAAGCAGGCCGCCCTCGCCCTCAAGGAGTCGGACGATCAGGCGGCCTTCAAGAAGAAGACCGAAGAAGCTCTCGCGGAGATCACCAAGCTGATCGGTCGCCTCGACTTGATTCTCGATCCCGTACGCGATGAAGATGGTCAGCTTCCGGATGACTATGCCGGCTACGAGATGGTCCACAAACAGCTGAGAACCATGTCGCACGACATTCTGAAGTCGAGTAGCTTCTGACGCGTCGACTCGCGCCCCCGCCGAACCGGGCGTGGGCCTCCTGGAGTGGAATGAGGTCGAACGAATGACCCGGAGTTCAGCCGTACCGAGCAAGAGTCGGAAGTCCCGCGAATCGGTGGCGCCTGCCGAGGGAAACTCGACGGCGCGTTTCGAGCCGACCGACCTGGTTGCTGCGCTCGTGCTCTTCTTCGCGATTCCGGCGATTACCTTCGTGGCGCTCGACTTCATCGGCTACCCGGTGGGCGGGCCGTCGAAGAGTGCCTCGGAGTTGCTCGCGATGAAGGAAGAGAAGGTCAAGCGTCAGCCCCCGATCACTCGCGAGGAGGTCAAAGAGAAGCTCGCGTACGTGAACAAGGTGGTCGAGGAGCGGGCGAACGACTATCTGATTCGCTTCCGCCAAGCCGACCCCGACCCCCGCAAGAACGTGGAGCGACAGCGTTGGTGTGACTACGGGCTCTCGACGCTCGGCTGGGCCCAGTCGAGCCTCGACTCCCTGCTGAGCGTGGTGGAGGCGCAGGCGGACCTCGCCGAGTTCGTTCCGCGGATCAAAGGGCGTCTGTTCGAAGTGAAGGCGATGCGCGACGACTTGCAGAAGCAGACCTTGGTCGTCGAGTAACGAGCTCGATCGCGGTCGTCGATCTCGACCGTCGTCGCTCGCGCTCACGCTGGCGCAGCTCGTCTCCTTGCCGACTCGGGTTCGAACGTCGACGCTCCGAACGCCGAGGTCCGCCGAGCCCGCCGATTGCCCTCCTGCGTTTCTCGACCAGCCGACCGGAGGACGGTGGACATCGAGGAGATCCTCATCGCACTGCGGGCGTCCGAGGAGGCCGCGATCGACCGAGCCGAACTCGGTCGTTTGCTGGAGATCCTCGATGCCTGGGAACGCGCTGACCTCCGTGTGTCGTGCGCCGAGGTGTTGGTCCGAGACTTCCGCGTAGCACCCGCCAAGGTTCGCCGCTGGGAAGCCGAGATCCGCGGCCGGTCGACGCGGCGGATCGGCAAGTACGAGTTGCGCCGCCGGATCGGGCAAGGGGGCATGGGGATCGTCTTCGAGGCGACTCATCCCAACTTCGAGCGCCCGGTCGCCCTGAAGATCTTGCCGCCGTCCCTCGGGAAAGATCCACAGGCGGTGCAGCGCTTCCTGACCGAAGTGAAGAGCGCCGGACGCTTCAACCATCCCCACATCGTTCACGCCTACGACGCCGGGATCGATGGCGACATTCCGTTCCTCGTCATGGAGTTCGTGAGTGGCGAGAACTTGTTCCAGTTCCTCCAGCGGCATGGACCCGCGAGCGTCGAACAGGTTCGGTCCTGGCTGACGCAAGCGCTGCGTGCGCTCGCGGTGCTCGAAGCGGCGGGTTGGGTGCACGGCGACGTCAAACCGTCGAACTGGATCCTCACCGAGGATGGCACGCTCAAGCTCGCCGATCTCGGACTCTGTCGACCTCCCGGTCCGCCGCGCGCGGACGGTACGGTCTTCGGCAGCCCGCCCTATATCGCGCCGGAGCTCTTGCGCCGCGGTTCTGCGGTCGATACTCGCTGCGACCTCTACTCTCTCGGCGCCACGATCTATCACCTCATGACGGGTCGTCCGCCGTACTCCGCCCAAAGCGTTGCCGAACTCGCGCGGGCCCACAAACAGCAGGCCGCACGTCCCATTCGCGAGGCGGTGCCCGACATGCCCGCCGAGCTCGCCGCGGTGATCGATCGTTTGCTCGCGTCCGACCCGGCAGAACGCTTTGGTAGCTGTCGCGAGGTCCGACTCGCGTTGGGGGAGCCCGAACCGGCGGTGGACGACGACGGGATGGGTCGCCCCGGACGCGGTCGGCGCGGCGCCGCGGAGTCCAGCGTCGACTCAGGGCGCGGGGGTCGCCGCTCGTGGATGGCTCACCCGGCGGCATTCGTCGTGGCTTTCCTGCTCCCCATGACGGTGGCCGGGGTCTACTGGGGGACCCGCCGCGACCGAACGCACGAGGTGACCGATGAGGCGGCCTCGACGGCTGTCGTACCGTCGGAGGCGGCGTCGACCGCCGCCGTAGGGTCGACCGACGACGCACTCGGGAAAGCGTGGAGCGACCGCTTCTCGACTCAGCCCCGGCCCTACGCGGCGTTGTACGCGTGGCTCGGCAGCGAGGCCGTCGACCATCCCCGCCGACCCGGCTGGGAATCGGATCTCGCGCGCGAGTTGGAGGCCGAGGCGCTGGCGCCGTGGACGGCGGTCGAAGCTCGAATCGCAACCGCCATCGCCGCGCGCAGCTACCACGATGCGCTCCGCGCCTGTGACGAGTTCCCAACGCGTCTGGCGGTGGGGCGCTTCGCGAGTGCGCTCGAGCATGCTCGCGAGAGCGTCGAGCAGAAACGGCGGGAGTACCTCGGGAGTGTGCAGCTCACCTTGAGCGCGGCGCTCGCCGCCGGCGACTTGGTGCACGCTCGTCAGGCCATGCGCACGATCGATCTCGCAGCGCCCGATCGCGACTGGTTGTACCGGGAGCTGCGGCGACTCGGGCTCGATAACCCATGGCTGCGCGGCTACGAAGCGGACCACCACGACTTGACCGAGCGCACGAGCGCCCAGAGAACTGCCCTCGTGGCGTGGCTTCGGACCTCCGAAGCGGCCATGCCGAGGATCGATCCGGTGCTCGACCCGTTGCTGTATCGGGCCGCCGAGACGTTTGCGGCACATCCGGTGCTGCGTCGAGCGAAGCCTCACGAAGGGGTCTGGCGCGCACTCTTCGGCGAAGGCCTGCTGGCGCGCTTGGACCCGGCCGAAGTCGTCGAGCTGCACTCGGTGCTCGTCAGCGCTCACCCGCCGAGTACCACCGCCGACGAGCCGCGAAGACAGGCCGTCGCCGAGTGTCGCGCGGCGCGCACGCGCCAGCGCGCGGTGACCGCTTGCGAAGGTTGGGATCTACTCGCCGCCGAGGCAGCATGGGCAGAGTTGCTCGAGCCGCCCGAGCTCGCGTCGACGCTCGCCGTCGACGCCACGGCGGGGACCATCGCCGCCGATCGGGCGCGCCTGCGACGCGGGGCCTTCTTGCGTAGCGGGGCGTTCGCTGCCAGCGTCGAAGTCGCCTGGAGCGGCGTCGCCTCGTTTGCCTACGACTTCGCCGATCCGCGTGCGTTGCGCGAGTGGCGTCGTCGCGAGGCCGCGTGGCGCGTGGAGGGCGACGGCGTCCACTGTCGATCCGGTGACCCGGCCGACGCGCTCGAGAACATCGTCGCGTTCGAAGGCGACTTGCGCCTCGCCTTCGAGCTACCGGAGATCGTCCGGGCCCGCCCGTGGCTGGTCCTGTTCGGTGCCGGCGAGAGCGTCTTGGGATTCCTTGCCAGCGGAGACGGCGGGTTGTCAGTGGCCGCGGCCGCCAGCCCAGCCGAGGTGATGGAGGCTCTCACTGTCGACGCGAGTGCTCGGTGGACCACCGTCGCGCGCGAACTCGAGAAATCTCGGACGGTCGACATCGAGCGCACGGACACGGGTTGGGTCGTACGCGTCGGCGATGCGTCGGTCGTGCGGGCCATCGACGACCCCGCGGGTGGCGTGGTCGGGCGCGCACCGTACCGGTGGGTGTCGATCCACTCCCCCCATGTTCCGATTCGACGCGTGGTCTTGACCGGCACCCCCGCGGGCCCTTGGCTCGACGCCCGGCGCGAGTATTGGGAGCAGGTCATGGGCCCGGCGCGCTCGGAGCGGTAGCTGCATCGCTCCCAAGTCCGTCATCCAGTAGAGCGGCGGACCCCGCCGAGTGTCGTCTCGCCCGCAGCGTAGTACGCTGGAGAGAGTCGACTCGATGCGGCGCCACGCATCCGGGGGCTCCGAGGCCTCAACCAAGCCATTCCCAAGGCGTCTCTACCGGAGAGAGACCTCCGCACCGATGAGCGAGTTCGAAGAAGGTCAGGCGATCAACCATCGCTACCGTGTCGTGAAGCGCCTCGGCCGCGGCGCGATGGGCACGGTCTATCTCACCGAGGATGTGCTCAAGGTGCACCGTCTGGTGGCACTGAAGGAGCTACGCTCCGAGTCGCTCGACGATCCCGACTTCTGGTCGAAGGGCGAGTACGAGGCGTTGATCCGCCTCCGTCACCCCAATCTCGCGCGCGTGTACGATTTCGGACGCATCCAGGGCAGCGAGAACTACTACATCGTCAGCGAGTACATCCGCGGGCAGGACTTCTTCACCGCGACGCGGGGCATGGACCCCGAAGAGGTGCTCGACGTCATCGCGCAAATTTGCCGCGCGCTCGAGTACATCCACACCCAGGGTTACGTTCACTTCGACATCAAACCCGACAACATCTTGATCACGCGCGAGCGTAGTGTCGGCGAGGATGATGGCTCCAAGGTCCAATGGAATCCCGACCGACTCCCGGGGTCGGAGAATCCCAGCGGCCCGGCCAAGGTCAAGCTCATCGACTTCGGTCTGGCCGAGCGGATCACGGGGTCGTTCGACTTTGCGATCAAAGGCACGATGAATTACGTCGCGCCCGAGATCCTCAACGGACGAACTCCGGATCAGCGAGCCGATCTCTACTCACTGGGTGTCACGCTGTACCAGATCATCACCGGCAACGTACCGTTCCTGGCGGACGATGGACGCCAGGTCGCGCGCCTCGGAGACTGGCGTGATGGGATCCGACGGGCGACGGCCGATCGGCCGAGCTACCTCCAAGAGATCCTGGTGCGACTGCTCGAGGACGATCCCGCGGCCCGCTACCACTCGGCGCGGGAGATCATCCAGTCCCTGAACGCCGGCTCGGGTCGTCGCTATCAGATCGAGACCGCGGAGACTCAAGCCTCCTACTTGTACTGCTCACGACTGGTCGGCCGCCAGAAGGAGCTCAACCGCTTGAAGGAAGAGGCGGAGGGGATCTTCTCGATCCCGCTCGTCGCCCGCGCGAGCGGCAACAAACTCAGCGAGACCACGTTCGTCTCCAAGCTGCTGCGCGACGGAGGGCCCAAGCGGACCCCGCTGTTTCTCCTGTGCGGAGAGATCGGCATCGGCAAGAGCCGCTTGTTCGAAGAGTTCACGCACTTTCTGCGCATGCGGGAAATCCCCGTGCACGTTGGCAACTGCTACGAGACGAGCCACGACGCGTATCAACCGTTCCGCGAGATCATTAGCCAGGTCGCGCTGTCCCTGGGACTCGAGAGTCCGGTCTGTGAACGCTATCGCGGCGTCGTGAGTCGCCTGTGTCCCCGGCTGCGTCCCGCCAACGGCGCGGCCGAGGAAGAGACTGGCTTCCGACCCGACAAGGAGCGGCTGTATTTCATCGACAGCCTCGCGCACTTCTTGGTCGACAGTTTGGTCGCCAAACCGTGTGTGTTGACGATCAACAACCTGCACTGGGCTGACGAGGCATCGGTCGAGCTGTTGGCGCACTTGCTCGAGGTCATCCGGCAAACCGAGGCCGAACTGCCGTGTCCCTTGCCGGTCATGATGATCGCCTCCATGCGCACGGACGAGAACTCGCACCCGGATGTACGCACGCTCGTCGCCACCCTGCGCGAGGAAGAGCGAGTTCGCGAGATCACCCTGCGACGCTTTCACCGCACGCAGATCGCCGAGCTCATCCACAACATGCTGCAGATCGAGGAGATCCCGACGCCGTTTCTCGATCGCCTCGAGGAACGCACTTCCGGCAACCCGATGTTCATCGTCGAGACGCTCAAGGGGCTGCAAGAAGAAGGGTTGATTGCGCGCGACGGATCGGACTGGCGGATTCGAGGCGATCTGTCCCGTATCGAGATCCCACACGGGATCGAGGGCATTCTCCTGCGTCGTTTCCGCATGCTCGAGCCGAACCAGCAGAGCATTCTCGAAGTGCTCGCGGTCTACGACAAGCCGATGTCGGGGAAGCTCCTCGAACGGTTCCCGGACTTCCAGGGAACCAAGGTCATCGACGCGCTGCGCGACCTCGAGAATCGTGGACTGGTGATCAAGGAGCTCGATGGCCCGCGGCTGCAGTTCGCCATTGGGCAGCCCAAGCTACGCGAGATCATCTACGAACAAACGACGGATGAGCGCCGACGGGTGCTCCACGGCAGCGTGGCCGATGTGCTTGCGGGCCAGCATCAGGGCGCCGAGGACGAGATCATCGAGGACCTCGCCTACCACTACCAGCGCTCCGATCGTGTCGGCAAGTCGCTCGAGCTCACCGCGCGCGCCGGCGACATCATGCGCCGCATCTTCGCCCACGACCGGGCCGTGGAACACTACCGGCTGGTCCTCAAGCAGACCCGTGGCAACCCCGATCACATGCAGATCTGGGCCGACACCAACGAGAAGGTCGGTGACATTGGCACGATGTCGGGAGACTACGAGTTGGCGCAGAAGAGCTACGACGCGCTGCTCGCGACCGACCCAGCCCAGTTGCCCTTGGAGCAGCGCGCTCGCATCCTCCGTAAGCGCGGCAAGATCGATGAGATCCGCGGCGAGTACGACGAGGCCCTGCGCAGTTACAAGGGCGCCCGCGAACTGCTCGATGCGTCGGCGGAGAGCCACCAGGAAGAGCGGATACGGATCTTCAACGCCATCGGCTGGGTCTATGTGTGCATGGGCAAGTATGAGCGGGCGATGACGATCTCGGTCGAGGCGCTCCGGGGGATCGAAGGCGTGGTCGAGAAGAACGAGCACGCCATGCTGTTTGCGACCATCGGTAGCGCCAACTTCTACAAGGGCAACCTCGAGCAGGCGATCGAGTTCCACTCGCGCGCGCTCGACATTCGCGAGAATCTCGAGAACGTCCCCGACATTATCATCTCGCTCAACAATCTGGGTGAAGCGCACTTGGCGAATGCCGAGTATGCCGAAGCGCTGCAACTGTACCAACAGGCGCTCAAGAGCGCCGAGACCATTGGCGATGCGTTCGGGCGGGCGATGGCGTTGCACCACTTGGCCGAGACCTACTTCTACCTCGGGCACGATGAGTACGCGGAGCGCTTCCTGCGCGAGTCGCTCAAACTCTCCAAGAACTACAAGATGCGGTTCCTCAACAACCAGAACTACCTGTTGCAGGGACGCTTGCAGGCCCGTCAGGGCGAACTGGTGAAGGCGGAAGGGAACCTGTTTCGCGCGCTCGGTGTGTTGGCCAAGCAAGGCAATCGCTGGGGGCTTGCGCGGTGCTTGCTCGAAGTGGCCAGCGTGCAGCTGCGCCGGGGAGCTGGGGACGAAGCGATCAAGCTCGTGCGTGAGGCGCTCGCCAGCGCGCAGGCGCTCAACATCCCAGCACTCGAGGCGCGCTGCCGTCTGAGCGAGGTGCGGGCGTTGCGGGAGGCGAAGGCCGAGGGGGCGGTCGAGCTGCTGGAGCGCCTCGACGTCGCGACCCGGCTGCTGTCGAGTGCCCCGAACGTGGAACTCCTGGCCGAGATCGAGGTCGAGCGCGGCGACCTGCTGGTAGCGCAGCGGGAACTCGATGAGGCACGGCGTGCTTTCGCGTGGGCCGAAGAGCATTTCCGCGAGATCGCCGATCGCTTACCGAAGGAGTTCCGCGAGAGCTATCTAGCGCAGCACGTCGTCGGCTTCCGCGGCGGCGACGGCTTCATCGGTTTCCGCGAGGTGCCGGACATGCCTGCGGAAGCGCCGGCGGTGCCAGCCGGCGCAGCGCCCGAAGCGCGCGCACCCGCGAAGCCGCTCGAGGCCGGGGCCGCAGACCAGGAGGAACTCCTGCGGGTGGCTTCGCTCCTCCAGGAGGTAGGGCAGGCGGGGTCTTCTCGGACGATCCTCGAGAAGGTGCTCCACTGTGTCGTGCAAGCAACGGGCTCGGAACAGGGGTTCCTGCTCGGTTGCCAAGGCAATGACGTGCGTGTGCTGGCGGCCCTCCACCAACGCGGAGAGCCCCTGAAGAAGCCCTCGAGCTTCATCTGTTTGCCAGCACTCGAAGACTGTCTCGAAGGCGGCGGAGCCATCCTGGCGCCGCGCGTACTCGACCACTCCCAGATCCAGGGCTATGAGGTGCTCTACCAGAACAACGTCTCGCGTTTGGCGATTCTACCCCTCAAGTCCGACGGCTCGGTGCGCGGCGCCCTCTACCTGAACAACCCCGACGCCCGTCATCTGACTTCGCCAAGCGGCAGCGCGGTTCTACAGTCCTACCAGACCCTGCTCGCGCTGCTCGCGCCGCGCAGTCCGATCAACGTCTGACCAACCGGCGTTGACAAAGTCGGGCCGAATCGGGCATTCCCATCTCGACGTGGTAACGTGGGGGCGGCGGAGTGGAGACGTATGCGACTCGTGTCCTTGACCTGTTCGAACACCGAGATCGTCTGTGCACTCGGCCGGGGCGAGTGGCTCGTCGGGGTGGACGATCACTCGGACTACCCGCTCGAGGTCGTCGCGCGGCTGCCGCGCGTTGGCCCCGACCTGGGCGTGGACGTCGACGCCGTCGCGGCGCTCGCGCCCGACTTGGTCTTGGCGTCGCTCACCGTGCCCGGTCACGAGGCGGTCGTGGCACGTTTGCAGCGCGCGGGTCTGCCCTTCATCGCGCCAGCACCCGTTTCGCTCGCGGACACCTATCGCGACATCCGAGACATCGCACGGCGACTCGGTGTCGAGGCCGAGGGGGAGAGGCTGGTTGCGAGCATGCAGGCCGAGATCGGTCGGTGCCGTGAAGCCACCGGGGTGCGTGTCGCCGAGGAGCGCCCCCCGATCCTCGTCGAGTGGTGGCCGAAGCCGGTCTTCGTGCCGGGCGGCCAGAGCTGGGTGACGGACTTGCTCGTCGAGGTGGGGGCACGCAACCCCTTCGACGACCCCGATGCGAAGAGTCTCGTGGTCAGCGACGAGCGCGTCCGACTCGCGGATCCGGTTGCGATCGTCGTGGCGTGGTGCGGCGTCGACCCCAAGAAGTATCGTCTCGACAAGGTGCTCGGGCGTCCGGGTTGGGGCACGACGACCGCGGTGCGCGAACGGCGGGTCTACGCCGTGGCGGAGGCCTTCCTCGGTCGCCCGGGTCCGCGTCTCACGGACGGTGCCCGGGCCTTGGCGAGAATCGT